>JAUHXC010000059.1 GCA_030427205.1 bacterium
GCGCGACAAGGTCCGGGCGCTGCTCGATGCGCCGGTGGCCGAGTTGGTGAGCTGAATTGATCAGCCGGCGGCACGAAGCCGCCGGCCATGGCCGAGGGGGTCAGTTTTGGTGTCGCCGGGTGGGTCAGTTTTCATGTCGCTTGACACCCAACCCCGTCCAGGCACCCGATTTCGGTCTCGCGACCCCGTTCTGGGCGCTCGCTGGCGTGACCCGGCCCGATGGTAGGAATGCTCTGGTCCCGCTCTGAACCCCTGTGCAGCGGTGCTTAACCCTTTTCAGTACTCGATCGGTGCGGTCGTGGGTCACATCGACGTGACCCGGTGCTACGCGCCGATCGGGTGGCGGTGGGTGCGGTGCGGGTCACGGGGGCGACGGCGGGCGACAGCGGCGCTGGTGCCGCCTGCACAGGTGAGGACGGGGCTCGTCTGCCCTGCTCGTGCCGAAACGTCGCCCACTGGTGACAATGTGGTCTCGGTGCGTACTTCGTCGTGGGCGCTTGAAATTCCTATCCCCCATCCCCCCAAAGCCCGCCAGAAGTTCGCGACGGATTGGCTGCTGTCGCACGCTGGATCATCCGGCCACGGACAACCTAACCAAGCGACCGCGAATCCGAGCGCGCCCGAGGTTACACCGACGAGTCCCCAGGCGAGGGCTCGTTGCGTTGGTCTTTTTGGTAGCGAGAGGGTCAACGCCGAGGCCAAAATGGCGCGCTCGCTCCCCGGCGCATCCGGAGTCAGCCGGTCTTGGCGCGTACGTAGTTAACCTAGTCTCCAGCGGTGTCTGCGTCCTCATCCCGGTACAGACTCCGTACAGTCCCGGATGGGCTTTTCCGGTCTGCTACCCGAATCCTGCCTTCCCGAATGGCTTCGTCCAGGACGAAGCGAGGAGAGTACGGCCCGAGCGGGCGGAAGTACTTCAAGAAGCCCCACTCGTCGCAATACCCACGGCGTTCGTACGCGCCAGTCAGGAAGTCCTCGACTTGTTGCATGTGCGCGTCTCGAGCACTCTCATCGCGCCACTCCTCCGAATCGTCTCCGGCACTCGGCACGTACTTCTCCGCACCCGCAGCGAGTTCGACGGTCACGACGTCGCGGCCAAGCTCGTCGTCCAGTCGAAGGCCTTTTCGGACCACTCCGGCGTCGATCGCTTTCTTGACGACGAAGTCGACCCGGTGACCTCCATGAGGGCGAAAGTAGCGAATGATGACCCACTCATCGCACGCATCCCGTCCGACGTCGCCCTTCCGGATGAAGTCAACCAGCTTCTTCAAGTTCGCCTCGCGCTCGCGGTCGGTCTGCCAGTCCTCGGAGTCGTCGGGAGCCGACTCGGCGTGGAGTTGTGCCACGTGTAGCTGAGGCCCCCGGGGGCCTGGCCTGATTACTCCCCCGACCTCATGCCCGATCGGCGGCAGGTCAGCGCCGTCGGCGTCAATGAAAAGCGTCACAAACTGCCCACTCGCCGAACGGATACGGGCGAACCCATACCTGTCTCGGTGACGGTGCATCACGCCGCGGAGCGGCTGGCCGTCCTTAGTGACAGCGAACGCGCGTGCGCGGTCGCCGTCCACGCGCGGAGCGCGTCGCTGGAAGAACACGATGTCCTCTCCGGCCAGAGTGTCTATCGACGGAATGCACGCGCCACTTGCGAACTCGTACTCCGTGCCGTCCTGGCTTCGCACTACATTGGGATCGCCCAGCTCGGTGACCGTTCCACCCGTCCAACCGGGCTCTGCGGGACCAGCGCCGACCTGTTCTGAGTTCAAGTCGAACGCCTGCTCAAGAGAGCCTTCGGTCACGTCATCGAGCGCGAGGAGTTCGATGCCGGCCCCGTGCGCCATCTTTCGCGCTGCATCGGTGATCGCTCCGGTCAGCAACACGATGGCGCTGTCCGAAGCTGCGACCTCGAGGCACTGTTGGGCCCTCGCGATGATTCGTTCGTCAATCGTTTGAGCGGGCGGAATCTCCACGCGCACGTGTTTCGTCCCACTCGAGTGGGGAACCGCCACTTGAACCCACCATGACCCATCCTCGTAGGCCCCGAAGTTGATCAACGCCGAGCTGAACACACGTTTGATCTGTCCGTAGAGCCGGTTGACCTGCTCGACCGGGATCGACGCCGCTGCCGGATACCCCGGAACCACGCCCCCTAGAGTTCGAGGACGGTCGACTTCTCCACACAGATTCGCATCGAAATAGGTGGCGATGTCAGTCCGGCCAAGTCCGGAACGGAGGAGCAGGCAGAGTTTCGCATAACTCGCCTCGCTAGTCATGTTGTACGCGCTCAACGCTCCGACATCGCGGAGCCACTTCGCGGCACCATACTGAGCGAGGTCGACCGAACCCCGAGGTACCCGGCTTCGGACGACGACGACTCCGCCGCGATCCCGAACGTCCTGCAGCCAACTTCTAAGCGGGTCTTCGGGCGCAGTTCCTGACCCGAAGACTTCAAGGATCACTCCAAGGCGCTCCCCGGCGGCCGGTGGGTCGGGGAGGAATCGCCTATCCAAACCAGGGTGCAGCGAGACGGTTGGAAGCCACACATCCGAATGCGCCCTCGCAGCAATCGATCGCCTAGCGGGGAGGTCGAGGTCTTGGTTCAGCGCGATGCGGATCCCCGCGGACCCGATCGGGGCGAGGTTCGGAGAGGCGAATCCAGTGAACTCGCCAACGCTGACCTTCGTCGCCCTGTTTCCGCGAAGGAGCTTGTCGTCGAAGAAGAGCCCGACCTCGGGCCTTTTCTGCGGAGTCGCAGCAAACTCGACCGCGGTCAGTAGGTTTCGAACGGCGTCAGTCCGGTGCATCGCGAGCGGTCGTTGAGATCCGGTCACTACCACGGGGCTGGTCAGTTCGCCGAGCAGGAACGACAGGGCCGACGAGGTCCAAGCCATGGTGTCGGTCCCATGCACGACGACGAATCCGTCGTAGCGACCCGTGGCCGACGCCAACTGGATCGCATCCGCCATGTCCAACCAGTCGGAAGGTATCAGGGCCGAACTGTCGACCGGCTTGTTCGTGTACTCATCGACTAGCGATAGCTGGATCTCGTGTGTGGTGTCCTCCTGATCGTCCAACAGCAACACGATTCCATTGTCGCGTAGTTGGATGGCGGGTGGTAGGATTGTGGCAACCTTCGAGAGGAACTCTTGAGAAGACATGCACTCGTCCAGGCCGCGCTGCATTCCGATCGTACCACCGGTGTACAAAAGGCCGACGTGTGTCTGCTTCACCCTTCCTCCATTCGCTCCGAAGACGGCCCTTCGCCGCATCCAACCCCGTAACCAGTACCGCACGAATGGCGTCGCGTCTACGGAAGAAGGGGGAAGAAGTGACGACCATGTGTAGAGGCGGGAAGAAGTGACGACCATGTGTAGAGGCGGGACGGGGGCTTGGAGGTCATCATGCCCGAGTACGGTGGGGCCTGCCGACTCCGGGTCAAATAGACCACCTCGCCGGTCTTGGTCGGGTCGTCATGATCGACGCGCGGCGCTCCGGCGACCACGAGCAATGTCCCCCAGACGCACCCAGCCACTGCGCCTCTCGACGGCGCCAGCACCATCACCGTGACTGCATCCGTCGGCCGCGCAGGCAGCTACCCGCTCGGCGCGAGCGCCCAGAATGTCAGTGGCCCCTCCTGACACGACCGGCAGGTTACGCTCGGCGACCGGTTCGACCGGTCCACCGCAACCGAGCACAACCTGACGGTGCTCGCCCGCGACCGGGGCTGATCGACGCCCGCGATGTCGTGGCGATGGCGTGCTGCACGACCGCGTCCTGGACATCATCTGCAGCGCGCCGAGTCGCCGCAGCCGGCATCTCCGAGTGTGGGTCGTCGCCTGCTCGGAGCGCTCGCTGACGCCCTGCCGGGGTTGTCCTTCTCGGCGCTCGTTGCCGTTCGTGGGCGCTGTGAAGCGGTGCTGACGACGCTTCATCGAGGCACCGCGGACCGATCTCGGATCGCCGAAACCGCCTCCCGAGGCACCCCCGCCAGGATCTCGCTTCTTCGAAACCACCTCCGGCGCGACCGTCGACCGATCGCCCGATCGACGAAACGCCTGCCGAGGCACCCCCCGCAGGATCTGCGTTCGGCGAAATCGCCGCGCGAGGGCCTTCGGGGTCTTCTGCCTTCGGCCGAAGTCCCTCGCGCGGCGTTTGGCGGATCCGCAGATCCTGCGGGGGGTCGCTCCGACGGCGTTTCCGCCCGACGCGCGCGGCCAGAAGCGCCTCGGGCGGCGTTTTCGCCGACCTCAGATCCTGCGGGGGGTCGCCCCGACGGCGTTTTCGACCGGCGCGTTCGGCCAGAAGCGCCTCGGGCGGCGTTTTCGCCGACCTCAGATCTTGCGAGGGGTCGCGACGGAGGCGTTTTCGGTCGGCTCACTCGGCGAGAGACACCGCGGGCGGCGGTTTCGAGCGCTGAAGATCCTCGGCGACCCCACGGGCGGCGTTCATCGCCTGCCTCTGCAGCTGGCCCGCCCGCGTCAGTCGGACTCGAGCTCGATCAGCCGCGCGACGAGCCGGTCGACCGTGGTCGATGGGTTCGCCCGCTCGGCGGACAGCGCGCCGTGATGCGCGCGCAGCTTCTCGGCGTGGCGAATCGCCGCGTGGACCTTTTCGCGGATGGCGTAGAAGACGTTGGGGTCGTTCTTCTGATAGCGCCGGCCGAGGTAACGCGCGATGCGTCCGCTGTAGGTCGTGCGGTCGAGCGCGGCGTCGCAGTACTCCCAGTGGCAGAGGTACCACAGCTCGAAGGCCTCGTTGCTGTAGGCGACGTGCACGTCGTTCGCGGCGGCGGTGTGCAGCGCCGCGTTGAAGCGCTCGGCGGGGAAGCTGTCTCGGTCGAAGACCGCCCAGGCCTCGCTGAACGGGTCGTCGCCCTCGGCAGCCGTCCGCAGCTCGATCGCGCGGTTGACGACGTCGAGGGTGTTCTCGCCGATGCCGTGGATCTGGCAGACGGCCTTGGGCACCCGGAACTGCTGGAAGTAGCCCGGCTCGGTGCGCGCGCCCTCGCAGACGATGAGGATCCGCGGGCGGATCGCCCGATCGCCGAGCGCGCGCCGGGCGCCCCCGGTCCGGCGAGCGGCGCGCTTGGCCTCACGCTCGGCCCGCCGGGCCCGCGCCTTCTCGTCTTTCTGCTTCTGCGCGACCTTGCTCGGGCTCACTCCGGATCGCCCTCTTCTTCGGCCCGGGGGATGACCGACGCGAGGTCGCCGGGGAACGGCACGCCGCCGTAGCGGCCGCTGAGGTAGCGCTTCTCGTAGCGCTCGTCGTTGCGCACGCCCTTGATGTCGGCCAGCGAGAAGAGCGTCGTCTCGCCGCGGCGGTTCTTCTCGGTGAACCAGATCTGGTCGCGCCTCAGGGTGCGGTGGTCGAGCAGATGGGTATCGTGGGTGGTCGCGATGAGCTGGGCGCCCGAGGCGCGCGCTTGCGGCGAGCGGAAGAGCGCGAGCAGCTCGCGAGAGAGGTTGGGGTGCAGCCGGGCGTCGAGCTCGTCGATGATGACGGTCAAGCCTCGGGTGATGGCGTCGATGAGCACGCCAGCGAGGCCGACGAGCTTCTGAGTCCCGCTGGATTCGTGCTCTTCCAGCGAGAAGCGCACAGTCCCGGCAGGGCGCCCGTCGGCGCCATGGACCCGATGCAGTGTCTCGATGTCGGTGACCTCCATGCGACCGTCGTCATCGAGGCGCAGGCGACCGGACGCGATCGACTGCGAGCTGATGAACCCTTCGAGTGGAGCGGTCTTCGCCGACAAGCCCTCGATGTCCACGTCGAGGCGGCTGACGAGTTCGACGATCGGGCCGACGAGCGTGGTCTTCCGCTCGATCTGCCGCGTGGTCCATTGCAGCGCTTTCGCACCCGAGGCGTTGTCAGAGATGCGACCGAAGCGCGCGACGAGCCGCCGCGCAACCTGCACGTTGAACTCGTGGGCCACCCACAAGAACAACTTCTCCGGCGCCATGAACCGGGTCAGCTGCGCCGCGTCGGCCAGCGTCGGCGAGACCGTGACGCTCTGCTCGACGCGCTCGAACAGCGGGCGCTCCTCACCATCGACAATGGCAAAAAGCCACTCGCCGATGATGGCCTCGGCGGTGAACTCCACCCCGTAGCGGTATTCGTGATCGTCGAGCAACAGGACGACTTCGAACTCGGTGGGCGCGTCACGCAGGTCGGTTCGCAGGCGGAAGGGCTCGGCCGGCAGCCTCACGGGCCTCTCGGTGACCATGTGCCTGAAGGTGGCCAGCGCTTTGTACACGTTCGACTTGCCGCTGGCGTTGGCCCCGTAGATCAGCGCGCTGGTCAGGACTCGTCGCCCGTCGGGCAGCTCGATGCAGTTGGCGGCGTCGGTCTCCGGATCGCGGGCCTTCTGGTCGGACGCGACCATGCTCAACGTGACCGCTTCGGCGATCGAGCGGAAGTTGCGGACAGTGAACTCGAGCAGCACGGCGGGCCTCCGACAGTCGCTCGTGAAAAAATCACGAGTTCCCGCGCGAGCGCAAGCTCGAGCCTTCGATCGGGGGCGGTCGACCGACAGCGGGCGCGTGACGCTCAGCGGCGAAACGGCGCGGCGAGCTGGCCGATGTAGTCGGTGGGGTAGGTCTCGTCGCCTTCGAAGCCGATGGCGTCGGGCGGGATGTCGTGGCCCGGGTCGTAGCGGGTGCCGAAGAGCTGGTCCCAGCAGATGAGGTTGCCGCCGTAGTTCGAGTGGCCGCCCGGTCCGCGGCGGGCGTGGTGCCAGCGGTGAAGCTCGGCCATGGCGAACAGGTGGTTGAGCGGGCCGAGGCGCAGGTCGAGGTTGCCGTGCTGGAAGAGGCCGTGGATGGCGCCGACGACGAGGAACATGGAGATGATCGCCGGCGGCACGCCCAGCAGCATCAAGACCGGCAGCTGGGTGAAGAAGATCAGGCCCGCGTCGAGCGGGTGGAAGCGGCCGGCGTTGAGCCAGTACATGCGCGGCGCGCTGTGGTGCACCGCGTGCAGGCGCCAGAGCGCGGGCACGGTGTGCATCCAGCGGTGCAGCCAATAATAAGGCAGCTCGGCGATGGCCAGCGCGAGCAGGAGCTGGAGCGGCCAGGGCCAGTCGACCGGCCAGAGGGTCCAGGGCACGACGGCGGCGCCGAAGAGCGCGGCGAGGGCGGCGAGGAAGACCGCGCGCAGGACCTCGGAGAGCGCGATGAACGAGACGGCGGTGTGCAGAAAGTCGGTGAGGCGGTCGCCGCGGGGGTGATTCCAGGCCGGGTCGAAGGGCATCAGCCGCTCGGCGACGGCGACGACCAGGGCGGTGGCGAGCGAGGCGACGCCGACGACCAGCGGCGGCGAGATGCGCTGCATGGCCCACCACGCGAGGGCCAGGCCGCCGAACATGGCGAGCGGGAAGAGGCCGTAGCGGGCGATGGCGGGCGGGGTCACGGGCTCGGCTCGGTGAGGGCGCGCCAGCCGAGCAAGACGGTGGTGGTCGCGGCGGCGACGTTGAGGCTGTCGATGGCGCCCCACATGGGGATCTCGACGATCAGATCGGCGGCGGCGCGCAGGCTGGGCGGCACGCCGCTGTCTTCAGCGCCCATGACAAACAGCGGCCGTGGCGGGTACGGGGCCCGGTGGAACGGCACGCTGTCGGGGGTCTGCTGTACGGCGACGATCTGGTAGTCGCCCTCGCGGGCCATGCGCACGAGGGCCGCGGGGTCGGGGGCGTGGCGCAGCGGCAGGATGCGGTCGGTGCCGCGGGCCGGGCTGCGGAAGAGGTCGGCGCGGCCCATGAGGAAGACCTCGCGCAGGCCGGCGGCTTCGGCGCTGCGCACGGCGACGCCGAGGTTGATGTCGAAGCGCGGCTGGCACATGGCGAGGGCCGCCGGGCGGCGCTGGGCCCGGGGGATCGGGTCGCCGGGGCGCAGGCCATAGGGCGGCCGGGCGGAGGGCGCGTCGCTGCGGGCGTGCGGGCCGAGGCGGCGGTCGATGGCGGCGGCGGTGTAGTGGCCTTCCCGGGCGCGGCGGGCGAGCCAGGCGACGCCCGGATCGCGGTCGGCCGAGAGTCTCGCGAGGGCCGGGTGATCGGGCGGCAGCGCGCGGGCGGCGGCGGCGCGCACCCGCGGGTCGGCGTCGGCGGCGAGCGGGGTCAGCGCGTCGAGCGCGGTCAGCGTGTCGATCGCGGCCATTCGGGCGAGGCCCCAGGCAGCGGCGACCCGCGGGCCGTCGAGCAGCGCTTCGAGGGTGCGCCGGTCGGCGACGTGGTCCAAGGCCGTGGTGCGGCCGGCGCGGGCGGCGTCGAGCAGCGCGGGCGCGCTCGGGTCGAGGCGGGCCAACAGGCGGTGCACGACCGGCGGCGCGTCGGGGGCCGGGTCGAGGGCGCTCAGGGCCGCGGCGTCGAGTCGACCGGCGTCGAGGTCGAGGGTCTCGAGCGCGTGGGCCGCCCGCTCGACCACCCCCGGATCGTCGTCTCCGAGCGCGGCGCACAGCGCGGCGGGGTCGGTCGCCGGCGTCGCGCAGGCCCGTCGGATCCGCGGCTCGGGGTCGCTGCGCAGGCGCTCGGCGAGCGCCGGCTCGGCGCCTTCGGCTATCACCGCGAGGACGCGGGCGACGCCGATGCGCAGGCGCAGGGGGCGGCCCGCGTCGGCCAGGGCAGTCCGCAAGCGCGCCCGGGCCCGAGCGGGGTGCACGTCGCTGAGGATGCGCGCCGCGCGCCGCCGGGTGATGCGCTGCGGCGCGTCGAGCAGCGCGAGCAGCGCGTCGAGCAGCGGGCCGTCGGCGCGGGCGGCGACCCGGGCCCGGGCGCCATCGCGGGCGATGGGGTCGGGATCGTAGAGCGCCGTATCGAGGGCCAGCTGCGGCTCGAAGGGCGTCGCGGGGCGGCTCATGGTCGGGCGGGGTTTCGGCAGCGCATGGCCCCGTTGTAGCAGCCCGCGCCGGCCGGGGGCGAGCGGGCCGCGATGCCGGGGGCGGGCGGCGGTTTCGGCCGCTGACACGATTCTGTCATGTGCCCCCTTGACCGCTCGCCGTCGGCGGCTTTTGATGGGCGCCGAGCGGAGGAGCATGCCATGTGGAGATTCTCGCCGACCGCGCGCCGGTCGGGCCCGCCCGGCGCCGGGGTCCTGACCCTGGCGCTGAGCGTTCTGCTGCTGATCGGTCCAGCGCTGGGCCCGGCGCTGGCCCAGACCCCCGACGCGCCGCCGGCCGGTGAGCCGGCGGCGGCGGGGCAGGCCGATCCGGGCACCGACGCCCCGGCGGCGGGCAATGGCGAAGGCGCGCCGGCGCCCGCTGCGCCCGCTGCGCCGGGGGGCGATACGCCGGCGGCCGGGAACGGCGACGGCGCGGGTCAGCCCGCGGGCGCGCCGGCCGGAGAAGCGGCCGGTGGCCCCGCCGCGGGCGATGGCCAGGCGCCGACGCTCGGCGATAGCCCGACCACGGCCAATGGCGATCCCCCGGCGCCGGCCGGCGAGCCGGCCGCGGCCCCGGTCGAAGCCGAGGCGCCCGCCGCCGAGGCGATGGCCGATGGAGAGGCCGCCGAGACCGCGCCGGCCACCGGCGGGCCGATCAACCTCTCGGCGCTCAAGGAGAAAGGCGCCGACCTGGGCAGCACCTGGGGCGAGCGCCTGCGCGGCGTCGGCGGCATGCTGGTGCTGCTGCTCATCTGCTGGCTCTTGTCGAACAACCGCAAGGTCATCCCCTGGCGCATCGTGATCTGGGGCATCGGCCTGCAGGTGCTGCTCGGGCTCTTCGTGCTGCGCACCGAGGCGGGCAACTGGCTCTTCGACAAGATGAACGGGCTCTTCGTGGCCTTGCTGGGCTTCACCACCGAGGGATCGGCGTTCCTCTTCGGCAACCTGGCCAAAGTGCAGAACGTGCCGGTGGGACCGACGCCCGCCGGTCAGTATCCGCCGTTCGCCGACACCGTCGAGGCCACCGCCAACGTGGCCCAGGTGGGCGCCTTCTTCGCGTTCAACGTGCTGCCGACCATCATCTTCTTCTCGTCGCTGATGGCGGTGCTCTACCACATCGGCGCGATGCAGCAGGTGGTGCGGGGCGTGGCGTGGATCATGCGCAAGACCATGCGCACGTCGGGCTCGGAGACGCTGTCGGCCTCGGGCAACATCTTCGTCGGCCAGACCGAGGCCCCGCTGCTGGTGCGGCCCTTCGTCAAGGGCATGACCGAGAGCGAGCTGATGGCCATCATGACCGGCGGCATGGCCACGGTGGCCGGCGGGGTGATGGCGGCCTATATCGGCTTCCTCAACAAGGACTTCCCCGACATCGCCGGGCACCTGCTCTCGGCGTCCGCCATGAGCGCGCCGGCGGCCCTCGTCGCCGCGAAGCTGATGGTGCCCGAGCCCAACCCCGAGAAGTCCGAGACCTACGGCGAGTGCAAGATCGAGCTGGAGAAGGTGGACGTCAACGTCATCGGCGCCGCCGCCCGCGGCGCGGGGGACGGGCTGTCGCTGGCGCTCAACGTGGGCGCGATGCTGCTGGCGTTCATCGCCATCATCGCGCTGTTCAACGCGGTCATCGGCTGGGGCGCGGGCCTGCTGGGCTTCGAAGGCATCACCCTGCAGAGCATCCTCGGCTGGCTGCTCTCGCCGCTGACCTGGCTGATGGGCGTGCCCTGGAGCGACGCGGCCGACGTGGGCCAGCTGGTGGGCATCAAGACCGTCGTCAACGAGTTCGTGGCTTACAAGGAGCTGGGCGGTCAGCTGGGCGCCGGCGTCTTCGAGAACCCGCGCTCGGTGGTCATCGCCACCTACGCCCTGTGCGGCTTCAGCAACTTCGCCTCGATCGCGATCCAGATCGGCGGGATCGGCGGCATCGCGCCCGAGCGCAAGAGCGACCTGGCCCGCCTGGGCCTGCGGGCGATGATCGCCGGCACGATCGCGTGCTTGCTGACCGCGACCGTCGCCGGCCTCTTGATCTGATCTCGCCTCTGGCTGAGCCCTCAGCCGCCCTCGCCGAAGCAGGCGACCGTCGCTTCACAGCCGTTGGCCTCGCCCGCGCAGCGCCACGCCGCGTCGGGGTAGGTCGCGGTGGTGCCGCAGTAGAACGCGCAGACGTCGGCGTCGGTGAGCACGTTGCCGCCGTCGAGGCAGCGACCGAGCGCGGCGCAGGCCGGGGCGCACAGCGCGGGATCGCGGGGGCCGTCGGCGCAGGTGGGGCCCAGCGCGTTGGACGGGTCGTTGGGGCGATCGATCACCAGCGTCACCTGCGTGGCCAACGGATCGTCGGCGCAGTCTTCGGCGGCGGCCGCGGCTTCGACCTCGGCGATGGCGCGCGAACGGTTGGCCACGGCGGCGTCGCAGCCCGAGACGAGCAGCCCGCGCAGGCCATCGGCGAGCGGGGCGACGGGCGGGCACGCGGCCTCGACGCACTCGACGACGCGGTCGGCCTCGACGCGGCAGGCGGGCTCGGGTCCGCGAGCGAAGCACGGCTCGATGGCGTCGCAGGTCATGCGCTCGGCGAGGCAGGCCCAGCCGCGCGGCGCGTCGGTGCTGGCGACGCACAGCATCGCGCAGCGGTCGGGGTTGCGGAACGGCTGGTTGGCTTCGGCGTCGGGGTTGAGGCACGCCGCGGCGGTAGCGCAGGCGGCGCGGCAGGCGTCCGGCTCGTCCAGCGGCCCGCGGGCGCAGAAGGCGGCCAGATCGTTGGAGACGCGGTTGTCTGCCGCCTCGGCCCAGGCGTCGCACGGCGCGTCGGCGATGGCCTCGACCCCGCTGGGATCGGCCCCGCCGGCGACCGCCACGTCGCACTCGTGGGTGAAGCCCGCCGCCAGCGTCGCCTGCTGCTCGGCCGCGGGCGGGCAGCGGTCGGTCAGGCACTCGGCCAGCCGCGCGCCGTAGACCGCGCAGATCGGGGCGTTCGGCGGGAAGGCCGGGTCGAAGACGCACGGGTCGAGGATGCCGGGGATCGCTTGCTCGGTGAACGCGGCGATCTCGTCGCACGCCGTGAGGCCGGCGACGACGGGGCCGATCGACGGCAGCTCGGCGCAGCGGTCGAGGCAGATCTGATTCAGCGGCGGGCGGTCGGCGTCGGCGAGGGCGGCGCAGCGCTCGACGGCGCACTCGACGACCGCGGCGCACGCCTCGGGGCAACCGTTCGCGGCGGGCTGCGCGTCGGCTGCGGCGTCGGTCGGAGCGTCGGACGCAGCATCGGACGAACCGGCGTCGGAGTTGTCCTGCTCACCGCGGTCGGCGCCGAGGTCTGCCGCGAGGTCCGCGTCGCCGCGGTCTCCGTCACTGCCGGCGCGCTCGACGCAGCCCGCGCACGCCAACGCCGCGAGCAGGATGAGGCGCCGCGGGCCCATCAGTCGACGCGGTCGATGATCAGCGGCCGCTCGGCAGGCGGCGCCTCGCCGGTGGTCCAGGCGGCGCTCAGGTGGGCGCGGCAGTCGTCGAGCCCGCGGCTGCGGTGGTGGATGCGCGCGAGCGGCTGGCCGGCGTCGACCCGATCGCCGAGGCGGACGCAGATCTCGAGCCCGACGGCGGGGTCGATGACGTCGTCGGTGCGCGCGCGGCCGGCGCCGAGGCAGCCGGCGGCGAGGCCGACCCGGGCGGTGTCGATGGCGGTCACATAGCCCGCCTTCTTCGCGACGAACGCCTCGACGTGCGGCGCCTGCGCCAGCCGTGACGGGTCGTCGATGGCCGCCGGATCGCCGCCCTGGGCCTCGACGATCGCGCGGAATCGCTTCAGCGCGGCCCCCGAGTCGAGCACCTCGACCGTGCGCGCTTCGGCGTCGGAGCGCGAGACGCCGCCCAGCACCAGCATCTCGACCGCCAGCCGCAGGGTCAGCGCCCGCACGTCGGCCGGGCCGCCGCCGCGCAGGATGTCGATCGACTCGCGCACCTCGAGCGCGTTGCCCACCATGCGCCCGAGCGGCTCGCTCATGTCGGTCAGCAGCGCGACGGTCTTGCAGCCCATGCGGTTGCCGATGCCCACCATGGTCTCGGCGAGCAGGCGCGCGTCGGCCTCGGTCTTCATGAAGGCGCCCGAGCCCACCTTGACGTCGAGCACCAGCCCGTCGATGCCCTCGGCGAGCTTCTTCGACATGATCGAGCTGGCGATGAGCGGCACGCTCTCAACGGTGGCGGTCACGTCGCGCAGGGCGTAGAGCCGCTTGTCGGCGGGCGCGATCTCTTCGGTCTGGCCGATGAGGCCCAGCCGCATGTCATCGTCGGCCACCTGGGCCACGAAGCGCTCGACAGGCAGGTCGGTCCTGAAGCCGGGGATGCTCTCGAGCTTGTCCAGCGTGCCGCCGGTATGCCCCAGGCCGCGGCCGCTGATCATGGGCACCCGGACGCCGCACGCCGCCACGAGCGGCGCGAGGGGCAGGCTGATCTTGTCCCCCACCCCGCCGGTGCTGTGCTTGTCGACCTTGGCCCCCGGGATGTGGCTCAGGTCGAGCACATCGCCCGAGCGCAGCATGGCGTCGGTCCACGCCGAGAGTTCGTCGGGCTGCATGCCCCGGAAATACACCGCCATCGCCAGCGCCGACATCTGGTAGTCGGGCACTTCGCCGCGGGTATAGCCCGCGATCAGCGCGCGGATGTCGTCCGGATCGAGCGGGTGGCCGTTGCGTTTCTGCGCGATCAGCTCGACAGCCCTCAACGGCCTTCCTCCTCAGCGTCTCCGCTGCGCTCTGCGGTGGCGCCGGCGTCGGGCGCAGCCTCCGTCTCTTCGGCGGCGCCGGCCAACAGGGCCTGGGCCACCGCCAGCGCGGTGCGGGCCTTGTCGAGCACCGCGTCCCGCGCGGCGACGCGGGCTTCGAGCCCGGCCATCTCCGCCTCCCACGTCCCGATCTCGCGGGCGCGCTCGGCCAGGATCTGCTCCTGACTGGCGGCGGCGCGGCGGGCCTCGTCCAGCTCCTCACGCAGCGTATCGGCCGCCGCCCGGGCGGTCTCCACCGCCGCGCGCAGCTGCTCGCCCTCGTCGCGGGCCGCGTCCCGCTCCTGCTGCGCCGCCTCGAGCCCCGAGCGGGCCAGGGCCAGGTCGTCGTCGGTGGTCTGGATGCGGCGCTCGGCGGCGCTGAGGCGATCCTGAAGCTCGCCGGCGGTGGTCGTCAGCTCCGAGAGCCGGACCTGCAGGCCCTCGCGGGCGGACTCGGCCTCGGTCAGCAGCCGCTGCAGCCGCTCGCCGTCGGCGCCGGCGTCCGATGCCGCGTCCCGGGCCTGCTGCAGCTCGGCGGTGAGCTGCTGCACCTGCGCCTGCAGCGCATCCCGCGCCTCGACCGCCTCGCCGGCCGCCTTGCGCTGGGCTTCGAACTGTCGCGTGCGGGCGCTGATCTCGGTGGTCAACGACTCGATCTCGGCGGCGTGCGCCGAGCGGGTCTGATCGAGTGCCGCCTGCAGCGCGTCCCGCTCGGCGGCCGACTCGTTGACCTCGATCTGCAGTTCGTCCCGCTCGCCGGTGCGGGCGGCGAGGGTCTTCTCGACCGCCGCGGTCTGCGCGCGGGCCGCCTGCAGCTCGGTCGACAGCGCGCCCAGCTCGGCCGCGCGCGCGTCCCGCTCGCCGAGCGCCGTCTCCAGCTCCAGGCCCCGGGTCTCCAGCTCGCCGCGCAGCGTATCCCGCTCGGCGGTCGCCGCCTCGAGCGCGGCCGTCCGGGTCTCCAGCGCCGTCTGCAGCGTCTCCCGCTCGGTCTGAAGGGCGTCCCGCTCGGTCTGCAGGGCCTCCCGCGCGGTCTGCAAGGTATCCCGCTCGGTCTGCAGGGCGTCCCGCTCGGCCGTCCGGTCTTCGAGGTCATCGAGCAGCTGCTGCCGCTCGCCCAGGCTCTGCCCGATCTGCTCCTGGGCGATCTCCGACTCGAGGGTGACCTCCTGCAAGCGGGCGGTCAGGGCCTCGCGCTCGGCGGCGGCCTCGGCGAGCTCGGCGGTCAACTCGGTCACGCGGGCCTGCAGACCCGTCGATTCGCCCCGCGCGGTCTCCAGCTCAGTCCGGGCGGCCTGCAGCTCACCGCGCGTCGCCTCCAGGCGCGCCGTCAGCGCATCTCGCGCCTGCTCGGCGGCCTCGCGCCCGCGGGTCTCGGCCGCTCGGGCCGCTTGCGCCGCTTCGAGGGCCTCGCCGTGGCGGGCCGCTTGATCCTGGTGGCTGCTCTGCAGCTCGATCAGCTCGGCCAGATGGCTCTCGCGCAGCGCCTCGCGGGCCTGGGCCAGCGCCTGTTCGTGGGTCGCCTTCTCCGCCTGCAGCGCCGCCTCGCGGGCCGCGAGCGCGTCGGCATGGGCCGCCTCGAGGGCCGCCTTCTCCCGGGCGTGGGCCTCGACGAGCAGGGTCTTCTCGCGCTGCAGCTCGCCGCGGGCGGTCTCGAGCTCGAGCATATGGGCTTGAGCCTGATCGATCGCCCGCTGCTCGGCGGCCTCCTCGGCGGCCTCGAACGCCGTGCGCAGCCGCTCGATCTCCGCCTGCAGCCGATCGCGCTCGCCGGCCGCCGCCGTCGCCGCGGCCGCGTTCGCCGCCCGCAGCTCGGCCTCGCTCTGCTCCCGCTCCGCCTCGATCCGGGCGATGTCGGCGCGCAGCTGCTTGCTCTCGGCCTGGGCCGTCTCGACGGCGATCGCCGCCTCGAGCTCGGCCTGGGCGATGGCCTCGTCGGCCGCGGTCAACGCCGCGTCGGCGCTGGCGCTGGCCCGGGCTTCGGCATCGGCCGCGGTGGCCTCGGCCGCCTCGGCTCGACCCTGGGCGGCGCTCAACGCCTGGCGCTGCTCGGCGACCGTCGTCTCCAGCGTCGACAGCCGGGCCTCGAGCGCCGCCTTCTCGGTGGCCCGCGCCTCCTGGAAGTCGGTCAGCGTCGCCGTATGGGCCGCCTCCTGCGCGGCCATCTCCGCGGCGTGGTGGCGCGCGGTCTGCTCGGCGGCCGCGGCGGTCTCCGCCTTGAGATCGCGGATCTCGGCGTAGGTCTTCTCCGCTTCGGCGCGGGCCTGCTCGACCCGTTCCCGGGTCTCGACGAGCAGCCCGCGCAGGTGCTCCACCTCACGCTCGGCGTCGGCGCGGGCGCCGGTGAGCGCTTCGATGCGCGCCTCGGCCGCCCCGTGCTCGGCGCGATGGGTCTCAGCCGCCTCGCTCGCCGCTTGCAGCTGCTCCTCGGCTTCGAGCAGCGACCGGTCGCGGGCGATCAGCGTCTCGCGCAGCTCCGAGAGCTCACGCTCGCGGCGGGCGAGCGCGTCGCGGGTCTCGAGCAGATCGCGGCGGGCGGCGCTGTCGGCCTTGCGCCGCTCCGACGCCTCGGCCTGACGCCGGCTGAGCTCCTCCTTGACGATCTTGAGCTCCTGCTGCAGCTCGATCACCCGGGCGCGCAGGTCGCGCTGACGGCGGTCGGAGCTCGCCGACCGCGCGGGCTCGGGTTCGGGCTCCGGCTCGGGTTCCGGCTCCGGCTCCGGCTCCCCGAACGGCACCGGCGTCGCCTCCAGCTCGAGATCGTCGTCGTCGTCGTCCCGCAGGCCGTCGGGAATCCGCGTCACCACGGTCGGCTCGGCGGCGAAGCCGAAGCCCCCGGCGGGCTCGTCGAACATCGGCTGGGGCCCCGACGCCTCGGCCATCACCGCGTCGAGGGCCGCGTCGTCGATGGGCCGCACCACCATCGTCTCGTCGTCGTCCCCCGCCTGGCTCGGCGCCGGCCGCGGCGGAGAGCTGGCCTTGGCGGCGGCCTGTGGATCGACGCCCAGGCCGTCGAGCAGCGCCGAGAACGCGCCCTCTTCGCCGGCGATCTCGGCGAGGTCGTCGGCGCTGAAGAACGCGTCGCCCACCAACGAGGTGCTGCCGACGCCGCCCAGCTCGGCGTCGAGCACGCTGGTGGGCGGCGGCCCGGCGACCGCGATGCGCGCGGCGAGGGCCTCGTAGACCGCGCGAAAACGACACGGGCGGAAGAGGTAGGCGTGGGCGTGGGTCCGCAGCTGGCAGTGGCGCTCGTAGCGCTCGGTGCCCTTTTCGCTCGCGTCGACGAGCATCACGACGGTCAGCGCGCGCAGCCGCCGGCGCAGCTTGCTGCACAGGGCGTAGCCATAGCCGCGATCGTCCATCAACCCCAGGATGACCGCCGCCGCGCCCTGGTCCTGCGCGGCGGTGATGCCGGCGTTGCCATCGGTGACCGTCGCGACCTCGAAGCCGGCCCGGACACACAGCTCGGCGACGGTCTCGGCGAAGACCAGGTCGCTGTCGATGATGACGATGCGTGACGCCATGCCCCACCCTCCTCGCGCGATCAGAAGCGGACGAGCGCCCCGTTGGGCAGCGGCACGAACGCGGCGTCGGCCGGATCGCCGTCGTCACGCAGCAGCAGGTAGACCCCCGCCCCGATGAGCGCCGCGCCCACCCCATAGGTCACGAAGGTCGTCAGCCGCTGCCCTTCGAACTCGCTCTGCAGCGAGGCGTAGCCGTCGGCGTCGGTGCCCGTCCGCGCGAGCTCGTCGCGGCTGTCGAGGGCCAGCGAGTGGAAGATCACGCCGGTGGCCGCCGCGCCGGCGCCGGCGCCGATGATGATCCAGGGCAGCGCGCTGCGGCCCTCGGTCGAGCGGGTGGTCGTGCTGACCTCGGTCAGGGTGGGATCGGCCACCGGGGTCAGGTCGAAGCGGTGCACGGTGGCCTTGCCCGGCTGCACGACGATCGTCTGGTTCTGGTCGCGGAACCCGTCGGCGGTCGCGGTGGCGGGGTAGGACCCGCCGAGCAGCCCGTCGACCTTCATCGGGCACGGCCGGGTGGGCTGGTCGAGGCCCTCGATGCGCAGCACGGTGCCCGGCTGGGCGCATTCGACCTGCAGGGTGCCCACCGCCTGGGGCTCGAGGCCCTTGATCGCCTCGCGGGCGCGATCGCGGCGGCCGTCGGCGGCCTCGGAGAGCGTGAGGTAGCGCTGATAGGCCCGCACCGCGTCCGCCGGGCGGCCCAGCTCTTCGTAGCAGCGGGCGATGTTGAACCGCACCAGGGGCAGGATCTCGCTGCCGTCGAGCAGCGGCTCGGCCCGCTGCAGCTCCTTGAGGGCCCCGGCGAAGTCTTTGTCGCGGAAGAGCGTCGTGGCCAGATCGAGGTAGGCCTGGGCCTTCTTCAGCCGGGTATCCCGCTGCTCGCGGGTCTCCTTCTGCTGGGACGCAGCGGTCAGGGGGGCGCCGGCCACGAGGCAGCCGACGAGCACGAGGGCGAGTGAGCGCATTTCAGAATTCCGGCAGTTCGATCGTGGGCTTGGGCTTCGGCTTGGGCTTGGGCTTGGGCCGCCAGCGACGCTTGGGCGGCGGCTTCTTGGGCGCCGCGTCGGGGGTCGCATCGGGCGCGGGCGGCGCCGCGTCGGGCGCGGGCGGCGCCGCGTCGGGCGTACCCGGCGGCACGTGGGGCAGGACGCCGATGAGCGCCGCGTCGCCCGCCCCGGCCACGCCCGCGTCGGGCACCGGCGGCGCCGCGTCGGCCTTGTTGCCGACGGTGAACTTGACCACCTCGGCGTCGGCGTCGTCGTCGACCCCGACGATGGCGGGCGAGGTGCGGGTGAACCACCAGGCCGCCGCGCCGCCCAGGCCGAGCAGCAGCAGGACGAGGGCCACCACCAGCCCGGTCTTCGAGCCGCCGGTGGGCACCGTCTCGGTCTGCGCGGTCGGCGGGGCCGGCAGGCGGCCGGAGAACGTGGGCCGCTTGAGCCGGTCGGAGGCCGCCGACAGCGCCTGGGTCTCGCCCAGCTCGCCGACGAACGGCGCGAGCGCTTCGGCCATCGCCCGCGCGTCGGCGAAGCGGTCGTCGGGCAGCTTGGCCATCGCCCGGCCGATGATGTCGCGCACCCCTTCCGGCACCTGGGGCGGCAGCAGCACGAGCACGTCTTCGACGGGCTTGGTGACGTGGGCCTCGAGGATGGAATAGGCCGACTTGCCCTCGAACGGCGGCCGCCCGCTGAGCATCGCGTAGAGCAGCACGCCGGTGGCGTACAGGTCGGTGCGGCCGTCGATGTCGGTGGCGTGGGCCTGCTCGGGCGCCATGTAGTGCGGCGTGCCCAGGATGAGCCCCTGGCGGGTGGCGACCGTCGCGCCGGCCTCGTCGTCGGTATCGACCACCTTGGCGATGCCGAAGTCGAGCACCCGCGCCTGCTCGGTGCCCCACGAGCCGCGGGCGATCATGATGTTGGCCGGCTTGAGGTCGCGGTGCACGATGCCGTGGTCGTGGGCCACCGACAGCGCCTCGAGCACCTCGATGCACCAGGTCACCGCCTTGGGGGTCGGCAGGGCGCCTTCGTCCTGGATGACCCGATCGAGGGAGCGGCCGTCGACGAATTCGAAGACCCCGTACAACAGCCCGTCGGGCTCTTCGCCGTAGTCGTAGAGGGTGACGATGTGCGGGCTCTGCATGCGGGCGACCGACTTCGCCTCGCGCAGGAACCGCGCCCGCAGGTCGGCGTCGTTCTGGGCGTTGCCCCGGATGACCTTGAGCGCGACGATGCGCCCCACCGGCTGCTGCTCGGCGCGATAGACCGAGCCGAAGCCGCCCTCTCCGATCAGGCCGAGGATCTGGTACTTGCCGCCGATCAGCCGCCCGAGCATCTCGTCGGCGGGGGTCGCGGCGGGGTCCTCCGGCATCGAGCCGTCCCCGGGGACCTGTATCGCCTTCGTCTTGCGCACGTTCTCCGCCTGCGGAACTCGAACGGTCGATGCTCGCAACCGACCGGGGTCGGGTCAAGAAGAGGGTCCTCGCCGCCGCGCGGCGCCGGACTCACCCCCCACCTGCACCGGACGGGGCCTGATCTTTTCGAGAAGCCCTGCCGCACCCGGCACACCGGGCATCCTACTCCGATCCCGCCGAATTGCACGCCTTGTGGCCATCGGCCGCCATCGGCCGGCCCGGACCGGCGGGGCGACCTGCCTCATTTGCGGGTCGCGGCGGGTCGTCGCGACCCGCTCCGAGCGCCTCGAGGGCGTTCTCGGCGCCCGAGACGGGGCCGGAACGGATCGTGCTGTATCACCGGGCAACCATCAACCGCCGGTCCGCCGGCCTCATCCGGGAGAAAGCCCATGGCACGCGCCCTGACTCTGTCGACCTACCTCGAGAACCACCCCATCGCCGACGCCGCCGATGAGCGCCTGCTCGCCCGGGCGGCCGCCGAGGTGCTCGCCGGCGACGGGCGCAGCCCGACCGACGACGAGCGCGCGTGGTACGAGCCGTATACCCCGCAGGTCGATACCCCGCTGTTCGATCTGGTCGACGCGCCGCTCGAGCCCGGCGACGTCGCCGAGCTCGACCCGAGCAAACGCAATACGATCTACGCCATCTGCCAGGTGCTCGCGCGCGCCGACGGTGATCCCGACCCGCGCCAGCGCAAGGGCATCAATCGGCTGCAGGCGGTGCTCGACGTCGACGCCGTCGAGGCCGAGCTGCTCGAGCACGCCGCCCGCGATCACATCCTCGAGACCGCGCCCACCACGCCGATGGACGTGCGCGGGCTGCAGGACGAGGCGCCGGACGACCGCGGGCCCGAGCATCGGCGGCACCGCGCCTTTCGCGAGCAGCGGGCCGATCGCCTGCGCGCCCGTCACTCGCCCCGGCGGCATACGTCGGTGCACGGGCCGAGCCCGCTGGGCGTCTTCGGCAGCGTGCGCGCCCGCTCGCTGGAGAAGGGCTGAGAGACCGTCAGGCGCGGATCAGAGGTCGAGGGTGGTGATCAGGTCGAGGCGGGCCCCGGCGAACTCGGGGTAGATCCGGCAGACGCCGCCGACGCACTTGAGCCCGCCGCGCTGGGTGCCGGCGAGCGCCCGCACCCGCAGGCGGCTGTCGAGGGTCCAGTCGACGATGCCGGCGTAGTAGACGCTGCGGCTGCCGGCCTTGCTGTCGTCGTCGTCGTAGCCCAGTTCGAAGGTCAGCGCAAGCTGGTCGGCGAAGCTGCGCATCCAGCCGGCGTCGTGGCCGAACTCGACCCCGACGAGGGTGCTGCCGCGCAGGTTGGTCTTCTCGCCGTCGATCGTGAAGAGGGTCCGATACTCATTGAGCGTGCTCAGCGCGAGCGACCAGCCGTCGAAGGCGTGCAGCACGTCGCCCTCGCCGTGGGCCATGGTCTTGAGCTGGCGCTCCGTGTCGATGCCGGTGAGGCGCTCGTCGCGCCAGCCGCCGCTGGCCGACAACCGGCTGCTGCCCTCGGCGTAGTACAAGTCGACGCCGCCGTAGACGTGCAGCTGGGTCACCTCGCCTTCGCTCTCGCGATCGGTGAGCCGCAGCATACCGTTGGCGTAGAGAGTCGCGTCGCCGTCGAAGGCCGCATAGTCGATCCGCGCCCGCCCGCCGAGCACGTCCCGGCTGTTGAGCACCTCCTGATCGATGCGCTCGAGCGTCGGCGGCTGGTTGTAGACGAAAGGCGACTGCAGCGCCGAGTTCTCGCTGCCGTCCAGGCCGATGCAGCGCACCCGATGCAGCCCGTCCTGCTCGGCGTCGAGGCAGTCGAGCAGGATGCCCTCGACCACCAGCCCCAGCGGATCGAAGTACAGCTCGGCCACCCCGTAGACCGCCAGCCCGTCGGTGACGTCCTCGCTGAGTTTGCCGAGCACGTCGATGACCCGGCTCGAGCGCTGCCAGTCGGCCTCCAGGTACAGCGAGCCGATGTCGGCCAGATCGGGCACCTCGACGCTGCCGCCGGCGCCCAGCATCCAGCCGTCGCGGCCGGTGGGCAGGGTCTGCACGTCGAGATAGACGGTGTGCAGGCCGACCTGCATCGGCCCCACGTCGCGCACCTTCACCTCGCCGCCGGCGACGATGTCGCCCGGGTCGGCGACGAACTTCTCCGAGACGTTGTCCAGGTTGACCGGGTTGGTCCGCCCGACGAAGCCGGCGACGTCGACGGTCTCGCCGAGCCACTGCGCCTGACCGCCGCGCACCGCGATGTCGACCCCGATCTCGTCTTCCTTGCGCAGCGAGAGCAGGATGCCGCGGCCCAGCTGCCGGTAGAAGTCGCCCACGGTGAGCTTGAGGTCGCCGCCGCCGAGCTCGAGGCCATAGCCGGCGGTGAACCGCTCGACCCGCGCGTCGTCGCGGAACTCGCCGTCGGCCTCGGCGAGAGCGGGCGGATCGACGAAGAGCATGCCGTCGACGCGCACCGCGCTCGAGAAGCCGTCGGCCGCCGCGACGAGGTTGAGCCGATCGAGCAGGAGCCCGTAGGGCACCTCTTCGCCCCGGCGGGCGTCGTCGGTGAAGGTGTGCAGCCGGTACTGGGCGGTGGTCGAGTTGGTCATGCGCACCGGGCCGGCGAAGGCCGCCGGCGCGACCAGCGAGAGGCCGAGGGCGCCGAGCAGCGCGGCGGCCGGCGTGCGCGTACCCATCACTTCTCGGCGAGCAGCGTCTGGATCTTGGCCTCGATCTTCACCTCGTCACCCGCCGAGAAGCTGTCGGCGGTCTCGGCGATGCGGTGCTGCCGGTCGAGGTAGAGGGTGAAGGGCATGACCCCCCGCGGGTTGAGCGCCTGCAGCAGCGAGCCGTCCTTGTCGAGCAGCTGCGGGATCGCGAGCTTCTTGCGCTTCACGAAGCGCCGCACCGCCGACATCGTGCGCGGCCCGTCGGTATTGATCGCGAGCACCACCAGCCCCTGCTCGGCATACTTCTTCGCGAAGGCGTCGAGGAATGGCAGCTCCTGCTTGCACGGCTTGCACCACGTCGCCCAGAAGCTGACGAGCACCGCCTTGCCCGCGTAGTCGGAGAGCTTGACCCGCTTGCCGTCGAGGGTCTCGAGCGAGAAGTCGGCCACGGTCGGCCGCTCGGCGGCGGCCGCGCCGTCGGCGGCGCGCGCGGGCACGGCGGGCCAGATCAACGTCAACAGGCCGACGGCGGTGAGCAGCGGGAAGAGCACGAAGCGCATGGCGGACTCCTGCGAGGGGGTTCAGAGATAGGCGTTGATGACCGCGCGCACGTTGGCCTCGTTATAGCCGGTCTCCACCGAGATGATCTCCATCGTCTCGGCGTCGACCAGCATCACCATCGGCGTCAGATCGGCGTCGTAGTAGTTGCCGAGCACGAAGGGCTCGTCGGCGACGACGGGGAAGGTCAGCTCGAAGCGGCGCTGCCAGTTGGCGGCGTCCTGCGGCACGGCGGGCGCGAAGTTCTGGTCTTCGAAGACGGCGACCATCACCCCCAGCCCACGACAGGCGAACGCGTCGTGCAGGGCCTGCAGCTTGGGCTGCTCTTCGATACAGGCGCTGCACCAGCCCGACGCGGTGACGATCATCAGGAGCTTGTTGCCCGGCTGCTCGTACAGCGACCGCAGCTCGAAGCTCTCGCCCTCGGGGGTGACGAAGCTCAGGTTCTCGAGGGTCTCGCCGGTGCTGCGCCCGATGTTCTCGGTGGGGTAGTCGGTGCGCAGCGGGCCGTCGACGACCTCCGGCGGCAGACACGCGGCGGCGTCGTCGTCCGATCCACAGCCGGTCAGCCCCAGCAGGCCGACGGCGGCGAGCGCCAGAAGCAGCTGCGCGGCCGAACGCTTCACGGCGCCCGTCGATGCTCGGGTCGATACGCGGGAGAGGGCCATCTTCACTCCAGGTCGGCCGCCCCGACGGGGCGGGTACGTCGATATTCGCCGAGGGCCATCATGCCCGCAGACGGGCACGCCAGGCGCCTGGGGGGCAGTGTATGCCCCGGTTCGAGGGCCTCAGCGGGCCCGATAGCCCAACCACGTCAGGCAGGGCAGGCTCACGCCGGGGTCGGAGACCACCATCGCGCCGTCGTCGCTCACCGTCGCGGTGCCGAACGTGGCCCACTCGCCCTCGCGGATGTGGCGGCCGTCCACGTTGCACTCGAGGCCGCCGAGCAAGTAGAGATCGACCGTCTCGCCGGGCTCGAGGCCGTCCTCGTTGGGGAAGCGCACCGCGTTGGGCCCGTCGCCGGGCAGCAGGTAGTCCTCGGGCGAGAACGCCCACATCGCATCGGGCACCGGGGTGCCTTCGAGGAAGCACAGCCCGCGCTCGGTCGGGTCGACCTTGCGCGCCCGCAGGGCGCCATAGCCGGCGTTGTTGAAGTCGAACGGGGTCAGATCGATCTCCAGCCCCGACGAGAAGACCACCGTCCGGCGGGCGTTGATGTCCCCCGGCTCGGGCCGCGAGCGCGGCGGGTGGGTGGCGTAGAGCACGTAGGGCTCGGCGAAGCTCATGCTGGGGCCGGCGCCGGCGATGTCGAAGTCACAGAACATCGACGCGCGGGGCGTGCCGGGCAGGATGGCCCGCAAGACGATCGACTCGGCGCAGCGGTCGCCGTCGGGCACGTTGATGGTGAAGACGCCGTCGGCGTCGGCGTTCGCCGGGCGGATGCACTTGAGCATGCCCGACGGCGAGAGGGTGATGCACGCCTGGGCGAACGCCCCCGGCACCGGCCGGCCGATGCGATCGACGAGCCAGCCGCGCAGCGTGGCGACGTACTCGCCCCCGCACGCCGGATCGGGCTGGGCGTCGGTCGCGGGGTCCATCATCACCGCGGCCGGGGTCTGATACGGCTGCGGCTCGCCCTCGTCGAGGTCGAACTCGCCTTCGCCTTCACCCTCGCCCTCGCCTTCACCCTCGCCTTCGCCTTCACCCTCGCCCTCGCCCTCGCCCTCGCCCTCGCCTTCGCCTTCACCCTCCCCCTCGCCTTCACCTTCGCCCTCGCCCCCGACGCCCGTATCGGCGGCGTCGTCGGTGCTGGTGGTGCAGCCGGTGGCGATCAGCGCGGCGGCGAGCAAGGCCGCCCACAAGAGACGCGACGGGCTCACATCTCCTCCAGGGTCACCGTGTAGAGCCCGCTGGCGTTGTTGTAACCGTACACCTGCACATCGGCCGGGCCGAAGTAGTCGATGACCTCCTGGTCGTTGGTGCTGAAGCTGCCGACCGCTTCGCCGTTGGCGTTGGTCACCGCGGCGTCTGTGCGCTTGTCCCACAGCACCATGTCGATGTCGCCCACGCTGTGCTGGAACTCCACCGTCAGCCGCCAGGCGCCCTGGATGCCGATACTGTAGAAGTCGACCGCCGGGTCGGTGCACAGCCCCGCCTCGAAGGAGCCCGGCTGCAGGAAGCCGCTGTCGAGCACGGTGTCGTTGGGCTCGTAGATCTCTTCGTCTTCGGGATCGCACGCGGCGACGAAGGGCGGGCGGTAGGGCGGCGGGTTGCTCCAGTCGGCCTCGACGTCGGCGACGATGTCGGGCAGCGGCAGGTAGTACTGGCCGATGCCCTGGTCGGCGATGACCTGCATGTCGCGCTTGCGCACCACCCACACCTGGGGGAACGCGTCGACGTTGGGCTGGTTCTGCACGAAGGCCCGCGCCGGCTGGCCGTTGTTGAACGAGTCGGCGTCGCCCACCCGGATGCCGGCGCCTTCACCGATGAGGCGGCCGATGTGCATGAAGGTGAAGTCGCTGCCGCTGGGGTTGTAGTTGTAGTCCTGGGCCCCGATGTAGAGCACCTGCGCCCCGGCCGCCTCGAGCGAGTCGGCGATGGGGTTGAGCAGGTTCTGGGTGTACTGGGTGCACGGGCTGCACCAGCCGGCGCCGAGCTTGATGATCAAGGCCTGCTTGTCGTCGTACTCCGGGTCGCAGAAGAAGGCCTCCATGCCGAACTCCATCTGCGTGCCGTCGGGCTGGTAGGCGTTGTTCCAGCTCAGGTTGGGCGCGGTCTGCCCGAAGCCGAAGTAGCTGCCGCCCTCGGGATAGGGGCAGACGACCTCGACCTCCAGCTCGCCCTCGACGTCGCCGATGGCGGCGACCGCCCGGGTCGAGCCCCGGCGCAGCGCGGTGAAGACGCCGCCTTCGATCTGAGCGACGCTCTCGTTGCCCACCCGCCACTCGACCTCGCCGGTGACGTCGGCCTCGGCGCCGTCGTCGTAGACCGCCGTGGCGGCCAGGGTCAGGCTCTCGCCGCGCTCGAGGGCCGGGTCGGCGCCGTCGGCGACGGTGACCCGGATCTCGGCCACGCCGATCGGGGCCACGGCGATCTCCTTGGGCTCGGAGCGCACGCCTTCGTAGATGACGACCACCTCGACGCTGCCCGGGGCGATGGCCTCGAGCTGCCCCGGCTGGTTGGGGTCGAAGACGGCCACCGCCTCGTCGCTGCTGGTCCACTCGGCGTCGGCGGTGATCTCGATGAAGGTGCCGTCCTCATAGGTCGCGACGGACTGCAGCTGAATCCGCTCGCCGATGAGCATGCTGTCGCCGCCCTGAATGCTCACGCTCTGCACCGTGCCCGGGTCGGGGTCGACGCCGTCGCCTCCGCCTCCGTCCGGGGTGCATGCCACGGCCAGCATGGCGGCCAACCCGAACGTGAACAACATCTCCCAGCGCTTCATCAGGCACTCCTCCGGTCTCACCCGCCGCGCGGTGACGTGCGCGGCCGCCGCCAACTTACCAGCAACCGCCGTCGCGCGCCGAGCGCATCGGACACAGGTCGCCGATCGGTGCATACGACGGCGGCGGGAAAATGTGACAGGGCAACTCTTTTCACCCCCCACTCGGGCGCCGGGTCCGAGGGACCGGGCGGATCGGGCGGGCGCGCCCGCGGGCCGAGGTCAGTGGTGGTGGGGGCCATCGTCGTCTTCGCCGTCGAACAGCGGCGGGCCGGGCACGAAGTCGCGGAACAGCTGCTCGCGCACCAGCCACAGCTCGGGGAAGAAGGTCTGCCGCGTCCCGTGCTCGAGCAGGTCGGCCGGCGCGCCCTTGAGGCTCGGCGTACGCCCGCCGATGATGCGCCGCACCAGCACCAGGTGCCGCTGACGGAACTGCTGGAACGCCTCGTCGAAGTCGACGAGCGCTTCGAGCAGCGCGAAGAGCTCGGCGTCGCGCGCCGGCTCGCGGTGCAGGTCGATGAGCTTGACCCCGCGGCGCCCGAGCAGCGCCTTGGTCGCGGCGCGCAGCTTCGCCGGCTTGGCCAGCAACGCGTTGAAGCCCGGGCTCTCCTGGCCGCTGCCCCGGCCGAGGGCGCTGCGGACGGTGAAGTAGGCCCGCGGGCTCATGGTCTCGAGCAGCCGCAGCTGGCCGGCCATCAGCCGGCAGATGAGATACATGCGATGCAGGGTATTGCGCGCCTCGGCGAGCCGATCGGCCTCGATGCGCGCGGTGGCCAGCGCCAGCTCGTGCTGGCAGAGCTTCATCCACAGCTCTTCGACCTGATGCACGACCTGAAACGCCATCTCGTCGTGGCAGACCAGCTCGTCGTCGGTCTTCTGCAGGCCGAGCAGCTCTTCGGTGCGGATGTATTTCTCGTATTCGGTGATCTCGCGTGCGCTCACGCTGCCTCCGTCGGGCCATGCACCGGCTGGGCGACGCCGCCGCCCACCCGCCACGGGCCGCCGGCTTTGGCCGCCCGGTGTTTGATCAGGGCCAGGGCCACCGCGCCGTCGCCGGTCGGCGCGACGCTGGTCAGGGTGCCGACCGCTTTGCCCGCTTCGTCGGTGAGGGCGTCTCCGGGCGCGACGGCGCGGTCGATGCTGAGCCGCATCAGCCGACGGGCGGGGCGGCCGAGCGCGATGGTGCGCTCGATGACCTCCTGGCCGGGATAGCAGCCCTTGCCTTCGGTGATGCCATCCATGCCGCCCATCTCGAGCGGGCTGGCGTGCGGCCCGAGCTCGTGGGGGTGCGCCGGCCGGCCGGCGGCGATGCGCGCGGCGTCGAGGGCGTCGAATCCCACCGGGCGGGCGCCGGCGGTGAGCGCGGCGCGCCAGATGGCGGGGTAGGCGCCGGCCGGAAAGATCAGCACGTAGCCCGGCGCGGCGGTGCGGTCGCGGCGCACGATACGCAGCGTGACCTCTGCGACGGCACCGCTCGCATGATCGCCCGGCTGCGCCGGCGCCTCGAGGCCCATCGCGGCCAGCGCTGCCGCGGCCCGTGGCCCGTGCAGCTCGAGCGCGCTCTCGGCGCCCGCGTCGGGCTCGAATGCCAGCCGCTCGCCGAAGTGGAACATGTCCAGCTTCTCGATGATCTCGGCCCCATGCCCCGGGCTGGCGTCGGTGACGAAGGACTCGCCGTCGAGGCGATAGAGGTCGAAGGCGAGCTGGATGCGCCCGCGGGCGTCGAGCAGGAAGGCGCGCCCGCCCTGCCCGGGCTGCATGGTCTTGACGCCGACGGTCAAGAGCCGGTCGAGGAACGACTCGGCGTCGGGCCCGACCACGCCGATCCGGTCGCGATGGTCGGCGTCGACGAGGCCGACCCCGTCGGCCAGGGTCGCCCGCTCGACATCGACGGCGCCGAAGCGGCGCACCACGCCGCCGTCGACGACCGCGCCGGCCTCTTTCAGGATGCTGTCTCGATCTGCGTGCACTGCTCGATCTCCTCGCGGCCGCCGTCGCCGATTCAGGCCAGCGACGGCCCGATTTCGATGATCTCGGCGAGGGTCCGGCCGCGAAAATGTCGCGGATTGAGGTCGGCGAGGTAGTCGAGCAGGAACTGCCCGTGGTGGGTCACCCGCAGCGGCCGGGCGCCATACCAGCGGGCCTCGCGCAGCTGCGGGTCGCGGTAGATGCGGTCGAGCAGGGACTGCATCAGGCCGCCGGCCCGATCGAGATCGCTCTCGAGGCGCCGCCGCTGAAGGTCGAGGTCGTCGACCTTGCGCCGCAGGGCGTCGCGGCGGGTCTCCTGGCTCCAGCGGCGGGCCTTGGTCTTGAGGAAGCCCTTCTCGAGCTCGGCTTCGGCCCGACGCAGCTCGAGCTGCGCCGCCCGCAGCCGGGCGTGGGCTTGCTGCAGCGCCGAGCGGTTGCGCTCGCCCTCTTCTTCGTAGTGCAGGAAGCGGTCGATCTCGTTGGCCACCTCGGTCGGCACCCGCAGGAAGTCTTCCTGCACCAGATAGGCCAGCGCCGGGCCGTCGGCGGTCGTATCGCTCGGTTGCTCGGGAAAACGATCCGTCGCCACCCGATACAGCGCGGGCGCGTGCACCACCGCTTCGAGCGTGCGGTGGATGCGGTCGGCGTCGACGAAGTCGGGGGCGTAGCTCACCGGGCGAGTGTGGGGCCGACGGTCAGGTCCGTCAAGCGGTGCTTGCCGCCGGCCGGGGCCCGGGCCGGACCGGCCGCTATTCGAGCAGCGGCGGCACGCGCTCTTCGAGCAGCTTCACCAGCGCGGGATCCATCGGCTGGTAGTCGTCGGGGATGTCGAGCACGTGCACCGTGCGCATCTGCAGCGCCCGCGAGAAGCGCGCGATGAGCTGCTGGCGGTGCTTGGGCTCCATGACGATGATCACGTCGGCCCAGCGCAGATCGTCGATGCCGACGGTGCGCCGGGCGTTGAGCGAGGTGCCCGCCGAGCGCGCCACGACGCCGGGCCAGCGCCGAAAGACCTTCTCGGCGGTCGGGCTGCGCCACTGATTGCGGCTGCAGATGAAGAGCACGTTGCGATTGCTCACGGGCCGCCTCGGCGCAGCTCGCCGCTGGTGAACCGCCCCGAGGCGCCCGGCGGGCGGGGGCGGGCCAGCATCACCCACTGGATGCCCAGCGGGTCGACCCGCCGCTCGACCACGTCGAAGCCGCCCTTGCCGAGCAATGACACCAGGGCGTCGGCGCTTCGGGCGCGGGTCTTCCAGCCGAGCCAGGACCGCATGCGCCCCTGGCTGTCATCGGCGGCGGTGGTCGAGGCGATCAAGGCGCCGTCGGGCGCGAGCCGACCGCGCAGCGTGGCCAGGTGGGCCACGGTCTGCTCGTCGCTGAGGTACTCCATCAGCCCGACGTAGATCGCGAGGTCGTACGTCTCGTCGGGCGGCAATGTCTCGACGGTGCCGTCGCGCACCTCGGCGGAGACACCGGCGGCGGCGCAGTTCTCGGCGGCCAGCCGGCGGGCGGTCGGGTCGGGGTCGACGAGCACGGTGTGGCCGGCGCCGATGGCTGCGGCGTCGCGGGCCCCGCCACACGGGATCGACAGCAGGCTGCGCGGCGCGATCTTGCGCCCCAGCTCGGCGACGGCCAACCAGCGATGGCGCACGGCGCGGGCGGCCGGCGCGGCGTGGATCCAGCGGTCGGCGGCGCGGGCGCGGGCGGTCGTGCCCGCGGGGCGGTTGTCGTAGATCTGCTCCATGACCGGCGCGGCGCCGCCCAGCCGACGGGCGAGCCGCGGCACAGCGGCGGCGTCGAGCCAGGGGGCGGCGCTGACCGGCGTCGCGGCGGTCAAGGCCGGCGCGTCTTCGGGCACGTCGGGCAGGGTCTTGTCGATCGGCGTCGGCGGCGCCCGCCAGACGGTCAACGCCGCGATCGGCTCCAGCAGCCAGCCGAGCACGGCCAGCGGCAGCCCGAAGCCTTCGCGCACGGCGGTCATGAACCGGGCCGCGGTGCCCAGGCCGATGGCCAGCAGCGCCGCGGGGCGGGCGGCGGGCTCGAGCAACAGCGGCCACGGCGCGAGGCACAGGGTCAGGGGCACGCTCACCATCAGCGTACGCGCGACCGGCTCGGGCTCGGTCAGCGCCGGCACCCGCGCCCGCAGCGCCGCGAGGCTCAGACCGGGCGCCGAGACGACCCGCGGCCCGCGCGGTCGATCGCCGGCGTAGCCGTCCCGCAGGTCGACCGCCAGCCCGTGGGCCTTGCGCGCGCGGGCGGCCCGCAGCGGGCCCGGCTCCCCCACGGCGGGCAGTTCGAGATCACGCCGCCGCAACCACGCGCAGCGGGCGTCGGCGTATCCCGCCGGATGCCGCGGGTCGTTGACCGCGGCCGGGTTGGCGAAGTCGCGCAGCAGGCGCTCGACCGCCAGCTTGACCGGGCCGCCGCTCGGCCGCGGCACGACCGAGACGAAGCGGCCGCACGCGGCGAGGCGCCGGGGCAGCTCGGGGCTGACCTGCACGTCACGGCCGAGCGCGAGGAACCGGTCGCCCTCGGGTATATCGGCGCCGGTGGCCACCCGGGCCGGCGCCGGGTCGAGCGCGGGCGCCTCGCCGCCTTCGGGCAACCACAAGGTGTAGGGCGGCACGTGCTCGGCGGGCGGCGGCAGGCCGCGCAGGCCGAAGCGGGCGGAGGCCAGCAGCACGAGGCCCCAGACGAGCACCAGGGCCCAGGCGGTGATGGTCAGAATCGTGGCCAGTCTGGCTCTCCGTCCAAGCGACAGCGGCCGCGCCGATCGACGCGGCACTCGTGGTTCTACTATGACGCTGTCGCTGCGGGCGAGCGGCCCGCGACGCTATTCGGCCGGCGGGTAGGCGTCGAGCGCGACGGCGTCGGCGCGCAGGTGCACGCACAGGCCCCAGGCCTCGGGCTGGCCGTCGCCGTCGATGTCGACGTCGGGCGGCGGCACGAGCGGCTCGATGTCTTCCCGCAGCTCGGGCGGCACGAAGTCCAGCGCGATGGCCAGCCCTTCTGCGTCGAGGTGGCCGGTGATCCAGGCCCCGGGCACCGCCAGGCCCGGCTGGCCCGGGACGATGGGTACGAGCGCGAGCTCACCTCGAATGCGCGCCTGGAGGAAGCGCAGGTCGAGCAGCCGACCCTCGACGTCCATGGCGATGCGCAGGCTCGGCGTATCGCCGAACATCTCGCCGAAGCCGACCGCCACCTGTTCGAGGCGCGAGAGCGGCAGCCCGGCGTCGTCGAGGTTGTCCCGCACGATCCGATGGCTGCCGTTGATGAAGATCCCGTCGGCCAGCCCCAGGTGGAATCGGCCCGGCGCCTGCACGTCGCGCAGCTCGAGCGCGAGCAGGATGAAGTTCCAGTCGCCGGCTTCGATCGCGTCGGCGACGAAGCCGTTGATCAGCGGCGCGAGCGGCAGCAGCGTATGGTCGCGGTCGCCGTCGCCGTCGAGGTCGCGGCAGCCGAGGCCGACTTCCATCTGCCCGGTGGGCATGCGGAAGAGGTTCACCACACCGGCCGACCAGGCCTGATTGTCGACGGGCACCGGCGGTCCGGCGTCGAAGGCGGGCTCGCGGTCCGAGATGTTCTCGCCCTCGCCCTCGCCTTCGCCCTCGCCTTCGCCCTCGCCCTCGCCCTCGCCTTCTCCCTCGCCCTCGCCTTCGCCCTCGCCCTCGCCCTCGCCCTCGCCCTCGCCTTCACCCTCGCCCTCGCCCTCTCCCTCGCCCTCTCCTTCCCCTTCGCCCTCTCCTTCCCCTTCGCCTTCTCCCTCACCCTCCCCACCGCCCGCGTCGCCCGCGCCGGTCGGCGGCGCCGCGTCGACCGGCGCGGCGTCGGGCATCGGCAGCCCCCCGTCCTCCGGTACGCAGACCATGGCCACACACAGCAGCCCGTCGTTGCAGTCACGGGCCCGGGTACACGACTCGCCCTCTTCTCCTCGGCGCCCGCTTCCGCTGCCGGCCGGTACACAGCCCGCAGCGAACAGGGCGAGGATCGCGATCGCACGCATCATCTTGAGTCCTCCTCCGACGCGGGGAGCATACGGCATGACCGGATGTTCGCAAACCGCGCAACGGACAGCGGTCGAGAGGGCAGCAGGCGAACGGGCAGCGGCCGAAGGGGTAGTGGCGGAGGAGAGGCTGCCGGTATGCTCCTGGCCATGGACGCGCCGGTACCTCTGCACTCGCCCCCTTGTCCCACCTGCGGCTCTTCGGCCTACACCACGGTGATGTCCGGGGCCCGCGACATGGTCTGGCGCAAGCCGGGCACCTTCCGCCTGCAGCGCTGCGAGGACTGCGGGCTGGTGGCCACCCGCCCCCGTCCGACGCCCGAGAGCCTGGGCTTCTACTATGAAGACACCTACTCCGGCGAAGGGGCGGAGGCCCAAGAGAACCCGATGCGCCAGTTCCAGACCGAGAGCGGGCTGGGGCGTCTGATCTCGCGCTATCGGCTGCGGGTGATGGGCAAGGTGCAGCGGCTCGGCGCCGACGATCGCCTGCTCGACGTGGGCTGCAGCTACGGCGGCTTCCTGCGCGAGGCGCGGGCGCAGAGCGGCTGCGCGACGGCGGGCATCGACATGGACGCCGGCAGCATCGCCGACGCGGTCGACCAGGACGTCTGCGAGTACCGCACGGGCCGCCTGGTGGACGCCGGCTTCGAGCCCGGGCGCTTCACGACGATCACCTTCTTCGAGAGCCTCGAGCACCACAGCGAGCCCGTCGCCGCGCTGCGGGAGGCCCATCGCCTGCTGGCGCCCGGCGGCCTGGTGGTCATCGAGGTGCCCAACTACGCCGGCTTCTGGCGGCGGGTCTTCCGCACGGCGTGGCTGCCGCTGCTCATCCCGCAGCACCTGTTTCACTTCACGCCCAAGACGCTGGCGAGCATGCTGCACGAGGCGGGCTTCGAGCAGATCGAGCGCCAGCAGACGATGTTCTATCCGCTGGAGGGCACCGCCAGCCTGGGCATCTGGCTCGCGCGGGTGACCAAGGCGCCGCCGCCGGGCAGCCCGTTCACGTGGCGCACGCCGATCGATATCGCGCTGTTTCTGGTGCTGGTGGCGATCTATCTGGTCTCCGAGTGGCCCAGCCAGGCGCTGCTCCAGCTGACCGGGCAGGCCGGCCATCAGATGGCGATCGCCCGCAAGGGCGGCGCGCCCGGGGGTTCGCGGCGCGCTGAATAGCTTGGGAGGGGGAGACATGTTGATGCGCACGGCGCTCATTCGGACCGCGCTCATTCGAACCGCGCTCGCCGGCGCGTTTCTCGCACCCGGCGCCGCTTTTGCGTGCGGCGGGCTGTTCTGCAATACCAGTCGGCCGGTGAATCAGGCCGCCGAGCGCATCCTCTTCGCGCACGACGGCGATACGCTGCACATGCACGTCCGCATCACCTATCAGGGGCCGCCGGCCGAGTTCGGCTGGCTGCTGCCGACGCCGCCGGACGTGCAGGTCGAGCTGTCGTCGGAGCAGCTCTTCGTCGATCTGGATCGACAGTTCGCCCCGCGCTTCGTCCTGCGGACCGAGGTCGACCCCGACTGCGCGCAGCGGGCGTTCGGCGGTGAGGGCGAGGGCGAGGGTGAGGGCGAGGGCGAGGGCGAGGGCCCGGCGGTCAACGTGCTCAGCCGCGAGCCGGTGGGGCCCTTCGACATCGCGGTGCTGCAGCCCGATACGGTCGAGGATCTGCGCGCGTGGCTCGACGCCAACGGCTACGAGATCCCTGCGCAGACCGACGGCACCCTGCAGCCCTACCTCGAGTTGGGCGCGGTGTTCGTCGCGGTGCGGCTGCTGCCCGATCAGGACGCCGGCGACATCAGCCCGCTGCGGCTGAGCTTCGGCAGCGCGCGCCCGGCCATCCCCATCGTGCCCACGTCGGTGGCCGCCGAGCCCGACATGGGCATCATCGTGCATGTGCTGGGCCCCGACCGGGCGATCCCGCTCAACTATCGCCACGTGGTCATCAACGAGGCGGCCATCGACTGGCAGAACAATGGCCAGAACTATGCCGACGTGGTCAGTCAGGCGGCCGACGAGGCCAACGGGCAGGCGTTCGCCACCGACTTCGCCGGCCCGCACGACTCCCGGGTCGGGCCGCCGGTGTTCAACGAGACCGTGCTGACCGGCATCACCAACGCCCGGGACGCGCGCGCGCTGCTCGCTGTCTTCCCCTTTGGGATCGACGCCGACGTGCAGCGCGTGCTGCTGAGTGAGCTGCACGGCCCGCCGGGCTTCGATCCGCTGCTCTTTCTGCAGTGCCCGTGGTGCTTCGACGACGACGAGGTCGCCGCCATCGAGTACGACGCCGCCGCCATCGCCGAGCGGGTGGAGACCGAGATCAACGGCGCCCGCCGCCACCTGCAGGCCATGTTCGAGGCCAACCGCTACCTGACCCGGCTCTACTCGACCCTCAGCGCCGCGGAGATGACCCTCGACCCCGAGTTCGAGTTCAACGCCGACCTCGGGGTGGTGCCCAACCAGCGGACCGCCGTGCGCCGGGTCGCGTGCGACGACGGCGACCCGGACTTCGACCGGGCGACCATCGAGACCCCCAGCGGCCTGCGGTACCGGCTGGTGGACGGGCGCAACCCGCACCTCATCCAGCGTCAGTCCGGTGAGACGGTGCGCGGCGAAGACGTGCCGGGCGCCCGGATCGTCGAGCGGACCTTCGCCATCGGTCAGAGCGAGGTCGAGCAGAACCGCACCGACGAGATCGAGCGGCTGCTCGACCCGACCGATGGCGACGCCAGCGGATGCGGCTGCGCCATGATCGAGCGCGATCCGCCGGGGCTGGCCTTCTGGGGTCTGTTGCTGGCGATGGGCCTGGGTCGGCGAATGCGACGCGCCTGATCGTTCAGGGGGCCGGCTTCGCTTCGTCGAGGCCGGCGAGCACGAAGCGGGCGTCTTCACTGCCGAGCTCGACGGCGCGGGCGAGGAAGGGCCGCGCGTCGTCGACCCGGCCCTTGTCGACCAACAAGATGCCCACCCGGGCGTGGCCCCGCGGCTGCAGCGGCTCGAGGTCGATGACCCGCTCGTAGGCCAGCCGGGCGGTCGTATCGTCGCCCACGTGGCGCGCCTCGTCGCCCAGCCGGATCCACGCGTCGGGGCTGTTGGGCCGGGCGACGACCTCCTGCCGGGCGCGCACGAGCTGCGGGGTCTCTTCGAAGCCGGGCTTGGCCGGCGGATTCCACGAGAAGACCACCGTGGCGAGCACGCCGCCGAGGGCGGCGCTCCCGAGAAGCAGTGTGCCGAGCTTCATCGCATTGCCTCCTGCCTGCGCGCGGGTACGCTATCACATGCGTCACACGGTCGGTGTGTCAATGACAGTGCAGTTACAGCAGGGGGCGGGCGGCGGCGGGTCGATCAGAACAGGAAGTTGTAGCGCCCCATCGCCGTGTGGATGAACAGGCTGCCGTCGTTGCGCGCATCCTGCAGCTCGGTCTCGTAGATGCCGTCGTACATCAAGTCGACCTGATGCTGCCGGCTGATGCGCCAGTAGGCGCTCAGACCCATGATCAAGACCCGCTGCGCCTCGTCGAAGGCCCGCGCCCGCTCGTTGTCGACCGATTGCCCGTCGAACCAGGTGAAGCGCCCGTCGAGCGTGATCTTCGAGGTGACGTCGTGCTGCAGGTTGAGCGCGATGAGCACCGAGTCGGAGACGAAGTTGTCGCGCAGCTGGGTCTGGATGTCGGCCCGGGTGCCGAGTCCGAAGAGGTCGTCGTCGCGCAGGCCGATGGTGTAGTGCCAGCTGTCCTGCCCGTCGAGGCTGCGCTGTTTGTACTCGATCGACTGATAGTGATAGCGCGGCCCGAAGCGCAGCCCGACCCACAGGCGCGCGCGGTCGTAGCTCAGGTCGAGCACCTCGTCGCCCAGGATCAGCGCCTGATTGGGCTCGACGATGTTCTGGTAGATGATCTCGTCGCGGTACTGCGCCAGGGCGTAGCGGCTGACGTTGACGCCCAGCTCGACCCGCGACGAGGGCTTGTAGTCGATGCTGCCGAGCAGGGTCGTGATCTGGGGCTCGGTGGCCATGTCGACCACCGCGTAGGTGGCGATGTAGAGCCCCTCGACGATCTTCAGGTGCACCCGGCCGAAGGCGAACTGCCGGTCGAGCAGGTCGGGCTCGGGCCGCACCTCGCCGCGGTAGGCCTCGGGGCCGCGGGTATTGAACTCGACGTTGTAGGCCGCCGACGCGTCGATGCGCTCGTTGCGGAAGCCGACGTAGGCCCCCGTCGCCTGCCGGTCGAGGTCGAGGGCATAGTCGATGGGATCGGGCGCCAGCCCGCCGTAGACGCCGGCGACCGCCGTATCGAAGATGTTCAGCCGCAGCTCGAGCCCGTCGACCCAGGCGTTGCCCGCCTCGGCGATGAGCCGGCGGCCGGCGACGACGTCGAGCACGCCGAAGAGATCGGGCTGCTCGACATACGCCTGGCGGATCTGGTCGAGGCTCTCGGTCTTGCCGAAGCGCCGCTCACGGGTATCGGTGGCGTCGAGCACGAACGTGCCGTCGAGGGCCAGCGTCAGCCCGCCGTCGGTGAGGTTCATCACCTCGGCGTCGGTCTCGAGGAAGGCGATGAAGACCGCCTGCGCCCGCTCGGTGATCTCGAGCCCGTCGTCGGAGAAGAGCGTGCGCAGCGCCACCCGGCCGTCGACGTCGACCTCCTTGGCCAGCGCCGGTGGGGCGATGGCCAGCGCCATGGCCGACGCCGCGAGAGCCAGTGCCGGTGTGCGCCGCGCCATCAGGGCCCCTCGTCGCACAGGCCGCAGCCGACCCCCGGGCGCGGCAGATCCCACCGCACGGTGGTATGGCAGTTCTCGCAGTTCTGCCGGCCGCCGGGCACGCAGACGGTGTGGTCACACGTCGGTGAGCCGGCGGTCGCGGCGAAGGTATCGCTGTGGCAGAAGCTGCAATCGCTCGGCAGCCCGCCGAAGACCCGCCCCGGATGGCAGTCGCGGCACTCGACGTAGCGGTGCGCGCCCGAGAGCCGGAAGCCGGTCTCGTAGTGCAGGAAGCTCGCCGGCAGGAAGTACTCCTGGGTATGGCACTCGTGGCATTGCGGGCCGAAGCTGCCGAAGTGCACGTCGCGGTGGCAGCTGATGCACTCGGGGCCGGTGCCGGCCAGGGTGCGATCGCGGTCGGGCCCGTGGCAGCGCTCGCAGGCGAGCAGGTCGTGCACCCCGCCGAGGCGGAAGGCGCCGAAGTCGTGGTCGATGCCGCTGTTGGTGCTCCAATCGGCGGTGGTGTGGCAGCGGGCGCAGTCGGCGCCCTTCTTGCCGGTGTGCACGTCGATGTGGCAGCCGTCGCAGTCCTGGGGCAGCCCCTTGTACTGGTTCTGCGCGTGGCACTTGGCGCAGTCGAGGTCGCGGTGCTTGCCGTAGAGCTTGTAGTCGGTGCGGGTGTCGTGGTCGAAGTTCTCCACCGGCGCCCAGCCATCGACCTTGTGGCAGCTGTCGCAGCGATCGGCGAACTGCGGCTCGTGGAAGTTGTAGTGGCAGTTGGCGCAGGCGGTGTCGATGGGCCGGTAGCGGCCATCGGGGTGGCAGTCGACGCAGGCCACGTTGAGGTGCTTGCCGGCGAGCTGGAACCGGCTGAGCGTATGGTCGAACAGCTCGATGCCCCAGCGCTCGTAGCCCCGATGGCAGCGGTCGCAGCTGGCCCCCTCGAACTGATTGCGGTGCACGTCGGTGTGGCAGAACGCGCAGTCCTGCACGGTGTCGTCTTCGGTCTCGGTCCCGTTGGGGTGGCAGCGGAAGCACGGCTGGTCGATGTGCCGCCCCTCGAGCGGGAAGCCGGTCACCCCGTGGTCGAAGCGGGTCTTCTTCCAGTCGACGGGCGAGTGGCAGTTGCTGCACGGGCGATCGCCGAAGGTCTCGCCGTGCGGGTTGTCGCTCTGGTGGCAGCTCTTGCAGGTGGTCTCGAGCGGCTTGTACTTGCCGTTCTGGTGGCATTTGCCACACGCCACCTTGCGGTGCTTGCCGCGCAGCGGGAAGCGGCTCATCGAGTCGTGGTTGAACTTGAGGTGGCGCCCCTTCCAGCCCGACTCCTGATGGCAGCGGGTGCACGGCGTCTGGCCGAACTGCCCGCGGTGATCGTCTTCGTGGCAGCCGGTGCAGTCGGTATCCCGCGGGGTCCAGCGCTCCCACTTGTGGCATTCGAGGCAGCGGGCCTTTTTGTGCTTGCCGCGCAGCGGCCAGCCGGTGGTGGTGTGCTCGAAGATCGAAGACTCCTTCCAGCCGCTCGTGACGTGACACTCCTCGCAGATGCGGGCCCCGAAGATGCCCGGCGGGTGTGGATCCTGGTGGCAGGTCACGCAGCCGCTGACCTCGATGGGGCCGAACTTGCGCTTGCCGAGGTGGCACTTGTCGCAGGCGACCCGCTTGTGCTTGCCGGTGAGCGGAAAGCGGGTCTCCTTCTGGTGGTCGAACTTCAGCCGGGCGTTGAGCTGCTTCCAGTCGAAGGCGTTGTGGCACTTCTCGCAGTCGCCGAGCTCGGCCTTCTGCGCGTCGCCGTGATAGTCGCCGTGGCACGCCCGACACTCGGTCGACGCGCCCAGGTAGCTGTCGCGGTTGGTCTTCTTGCGCTTGGCGGTGTGACACTCGCGGCAGCCGACGCCCACGTGGCCGCCGACGAGCCGGTAGCCGGTCAGGTCGTGGTCGAAGTTGCGCTTGTCGAGCGGGTTGGGGTCGTGATTGCGGCCCAGGTGCTCGCGGTGGCAGTTATTGCAGCCGTCGCCGCGCACGACCTTGGCGTGATAGCCCTTGCGCTGGTCGAGCCGCGTCTTGATCTCGGTGTGGCACTTGAGACAGTTCGACTGCGGCACGCCCTCGAAGGCGGTGTGGCAGCTGTTGCACTCGCTCTTCTTGTCGAGGTGGGCGTGCACCTTCGACAGCGGCTTGGCCCCGAAGGCGGGGCCGGCGAGCAGCAGCAGGGCGCCGATCGTGAGGGCGGCGATCGCGAGGGCAGCGCGGGCACCGCGGGCATCGGCGAGCGACCGCATGCTCAGTTGTTCCCCACATGGAAGATCAGCGAGTGGATGATGTGCACCACCAAGGCACCATACGCGATGTAGCTGGTGGTGATGTGCACCACTCGGTAGCGCCGCAGGACCCGGGTCATGAAGGCGTGGCGCTTCATCGACCGCTCGAGGCGGGCTTTCTCTCGCAGCAGCTCGGCGATGGCCTTCGCCGCCCCTTCACGCATCGAGTCGCCGAGCTTCGCCGTCAGCGCGTCGATGGCCTCCTCGGCTTTGCGGTTCTCGCGGAAGAGCTGCATCACCCCGGCGAAGAAGCCCTTGGGCTCGTCGTCTTCGGCGCTCGGCGCGGCGAGGGACTCGAGGGCCGCCTCGACCTCGCGGGCCTTGGACAGCTCTTCGATGCGCACCAGCGCGGTGTAGCCCGCCTTGGCGTCGGTGAACTGCTTCTCCACCTCGCGGTTGATCTGCTGGATGCGCCCGTCGATGTCGTCGAGCGCCAGCAGCTGCCCCGCCTGTGACCGCGGGATCTGGAAGACCAGCCAGCGGCCGATGCCGCCGGTGAGGATCGCCACCGCCATCATGATGAAGGTGGTGATGGCGATGGGCTCGGTGAAGACGAAGGCGGTGTGATAGAAGCCGTAGATCCCCGCCAGCACGCCGGTCCAGATGTGCAGCTCCATCCACTTCTGGCTGCCGCCGGTCCACTTGCGCAGCCGATACAGCTGGGTGGCGAGCATCATCGTGCCGCCGATATAGCCCATGCCGTGGCTGAAGAAGTCACCGGCCTTGAACGGCGCGAGCGGGTCGATCGGGTTCGCCGACAGCCCCAGCACGAAGAAGAGGTGGCCGAAAGTCAGCGTGGGGAAGTACAGCCGCCCGAAGCACTCCCAGGTGAGCACCAGGGTGTTGATCAGGGTGAAGATCATCCACGCGAGCCGGTGCCCGTGCGGCGTGCCCTCGGGGGTCTCGACCTCGTCGAAGCCCGGGGTCTCGTGCACCTTGAACTGCTGCCAGTAGTCGAACAGCTCGCGGCCGTCGACCTGGAACATCGCGCCCACCGGGCAGGCGGTGATGCAGGCCTGATCGGCGTAGCCGGTGCAGTTGTCGCACTTCTGGGCGATCTGCTTGCCCTTGTGCTCGGGGTCGCGGTCGGGGAAGTACTTCGCGAGGTCGAGGGTGTCGACCGGGTGCATGCGGATCGAGCCGAAGCTGCAGCCCTTGGAGCACATGGTGCACCCGGTGCAGTTGTCGGCGATCACGATCTCGCGGGTCTCGGGGTGGCGGGTGATGTGGCCGAACTTGCACTTGTCGATACACTCGGGGACCACGCAGTTGTGGCAGTTCTGCGGGATCTCCGTCAGCCCGTACTTCACCTCGCTCGGCCCGAGGCGATCGGTGCCGTGGCGCGCCTTGCAGGCGTCGTAGCAGCCGTCGCACTCGATGCAGATGTCCATCCGCTTGAGCTTGACCCGCCCGGCGAAGGTCAGGCGCTCCTTGACGAGGAAGCGGGCGACGTCCTGCTGGAAGCGGTCGTCGAAGCGCGCCTTCTGCCGCTGGGTGACCCGGCGGATGACCGCGCTGAACCGATCGCGGAAGCCGGGGACCTTCTTGAGCAGGAAGTTGACGTCGCGATAGCCGAGCTTGAGCGCCTTGACCGGACACATCGCCGTCAGGGTCAGCTTGGCGGTCTGGTCGTCGGCGAAGAGCTTCTGCACGTAGGGGTCGCCGACGGTGAGGTAGTTGGCCGTCGCCTCTTCGCCGCGGATGTCGGTGCGCTGCACGGCGACGTCGCCGAAGGTGACCAGATACACCGGCGAGTCGTCGTCGTCGCCGACCGGCGCGCCGTCGAAGAGGTGCTCGCCGCGCTCGAGCTCGACGTGCTCGCAGCGGCTCGCGAGCCGGGTGCGCAGCGCCTCGTCCAGGCCCGAGAACAGCGGGATGAGCCCCAGCAGCTCGGCGGTGACCTGGATCGGCTCCTTGCGCTTGCGGCCCTTGCGCTTGCGGCCCTTCTTGGGCGCCGCCTTGCGCACCTTGACCGGCTTGTCTTGCGGGGTGGCGACGCTCACGCCGTGCACACTCCTCCTGGACCCGTTCGAGGCCCTCGTCCACCCGGAGTCATCCCCCCGAACCCGGGTGACGCTCACTCTACCGCATGTTCTGCGCAGACGAGAGTGCAGATCTCACAGCCCGTCGGCGCCGGCGGGCGCGTCCGCCGCAGCGTGGGGGTCGACTACTGCCCGAACTGCGCGCAGAAGCCCTCGTCGGCCGCCATGCCGCTGCCCGGCGGGAACTCGCCGTGGAAGCAGACGCCGCCCGGGTGGCACGGCACCAGATCGGGGCCGAAGGGCATGCCGATGGGATCGACCTTCTTGCAGGTGCACGACGAGGTCATCAAGAACGGGTTGACGCTGCAGTTCGAGCCGGGCGGGCACATGCCGTCGCCGCCGGCCTGGTCGCAGGTGCCGTCGTTGTAGAAGCACTGCCCCGTCTGCTGATTGCACGACATGGCGTCGGGCACCGCGCAGTCCTGCGGGCCCTGGCAGGCGATCTGACCGTTCTCGTCGACGCAGGTGCCGCTCTGGGCGTCGCAGCGGGCGCCCTGCTGGCAGTTGACCCCCGAGCACGGCGAGCTGATGCACTGCTGGTTGTCGCTGCACGCGAAGCGCGGCGGGCAGTCGGCGTCTTCGAGGCAGGCGACGCACTGCCCGCGGAAGCAGATCGGCAGCCCGAGGCAGACCCCGCAGTCGTTGTCGCTGACGCAGTCGCAGCCCTCGCCCTCGTTCTCGCAGGTATTGGTGGCCGGATCGCAGACCTGACCCGCGGCGCACGGGGTCACCGCGTCGCACTCGACGCAGCGGGCCTCGTCCTGCAGGCAGACCGGCGTCGGCGGCGCGCACTCGCCGCCGCAGGCGTCGCACGCCCCGCCGTCGGGCTGGCACAGCGCCCCGTCGCAGGTGTAGCCCGCCGGGCACATGCCGCCGCCGGCGCAGTCGGCGAGGCAGACCGCCTGCCCGCCGGCCTGGGCGCACTGCAGGCCCGCGGCGCAGTCATCGCCGGTGCACGGCTCGCAGGCCCGGCGCGGCTGGCCGCACTCGCCGCTGGCCACGTCGCAGACCAGCCCGGCCTCGCAGGGGGTCGCCGGGCAGGTCTCGCAGTTGTAGTTGGCCGGGATGCACTGCCCGACCGCGTCGAGGCAGGTGTAGCCGGCGGGGCAGTCCTGCGGGCTCTGGCAGGCGGTGGTGCAGAAGCTGCCCGAGTTGCCGATGGGCGTGCACTCGGACCCCGCGCCGATGGCCGCGCAGAAGTCGTCGTTATTGCACGGGCCGCACAGCTCGGCGGCGGCGACCGGGCCCATGTCGGGGTCGGGCGCGGCGTCGATCACCCCGCCGTCCGCCGCCGGGCCGCCGTCTTCGGCGGGGCCCATGTCTTCGGTGGGCACGACGACGATGGCGTCCTGCTCGGGGCAGTCGTCGCTGCACAGGCCGTCGCAGCAGCGGAAGCCCTCGCCGAACGGCCCGCACTCGGCGTCGACCGAGCAGGCCAGCCCGTCGCCGGCGAGGCACGTATTGCGAAACGGCCCCGAGGTCAGGCAGCTCTCGCCGGCCTCGCAGGCCGTCGAGGGGGTATTGCACTCCTGGGGCGAGCAGCTGCGCAGATCGGCCAGGCACGTGCGCCCGGTGCCGGGGCACTCGCCGAGGCTGCCGCAGGGCAGCTCGGTGCAGACGTCGTCCTCGCAGATGGTGCCCCGGGGGCAGTCGGTATCGCGGTTGCAGCTGGCGTCGCCGCCGGCGTTCTCCTGGCAGCCGGCGGCCACCAGGGTCAGCAGCGCGACGAAGACGGCAGCGGTGCCCGTCCGCAGCGGACGGTCGTGGTTCCTGAGATGGTTCAAGGTCCCCTCGGTTCAGGCCGCGACTGTCTCCCCGACAGTCGATTGCGCGCGAGTATAGGGGCTGGGCCGAGAGCTGGGCAACCGGAGCCGGGTCAGGCTGCGGTCGGGCGGCGCTGTTGCCGCGGTATGGCCGCGGTATGGCCCGAATCGGCGACCGATCGACCGGCGAACGGGGTCGCGCGACGGCCCGCGTCCGCCGTCGGCGCGGCGGTCGGCAACGGACACCCCGTTGACAATCGTGGCGCCATAGTCGCTCAATAACCGGCGACGCGCGGGAGGGATTCGACCTCCGCCGCGACCCCTCGACCACTGGGAATCTGCGAGACATGGCCAAGAAAATCCCCGACGTCTTCTCGACCCACTCCGCGGCGAAGTTCTGCCGGGTCACCCCGATGACGATCATCCGCTGGATCGACGAGGGACGCATCAAGGCCTACAAGACGCCCGGCGGCCACCGCCGGATCATGCGGGCCGACCTCGAGGACTTCTGCCGCCGCAACGAGATCCCCATGCAGTGGGAAGACCGGGTGACGAGCGGCAGCCGGCGGGTCTTGATCATCGACGACGACAAGTCGGTGGTGCACGCCATCCTCGACGCGCTGTTCGACGAAGACCAGAACCAGGAGGCGGAGACCACCTTCGAGGTCGAGCACACCGACAACCCCTTCGACGGCGGCCGGCTGGTGTCCAGCTTCCGGCCGGAGGTCATCTTCCTCGACCTCAACCTGCCGGGCATCGACCCGCAGAAGGTGGCCAAGTCGATCCGCAGCGACCCGGCGACCGCCAAGTCGCGGGTGGTCGGCATCGCGTCCGACGGCAGCCACCGCCCCGTCGAGCTCGACGACGTGCTCAGCCGCCCGCTCGGCAAGAAGGCCGTGCGCCGGGTGACCGGCCCGCTGCCCAGCCTCAAGCGCTGACCGACCCGGCGCAGCCCACCACTGAACACCTGATCCGATCGCACCCATGCCCGCTCGTGCATTAAGGTCTGCTGCGACGCTGTCGGCGTCGTGCCAGGAGGTCGTGCAGTGGCCGCGAAGCGTGGGGTCAGAGGTCTGTTGAGAGGTGGGTTCGGGCGCAATCGCCCGTCCGAGCCACAGGGCGTGCGCGCCACCGGCCGGCTCAATGGGCGGGTGATCGCCGTCGCGGCCCAGAAGGGCGGGGTGGGCAAGACGACCACCACCGTCAACCTGGCCTGCGCGCTCGCCCGGGCGCCGCACGACCTCAAGGTGCTGCTCGTCGACATCGACCCGCAGGGCCACGTCGCCTCGTCCCTGCGCGACTCGGTCAAGCCGGGGCGGGTCTCGTTGACCGACATCCTGCTCGCCGACCGGCCGCGCGACCTGATGGAGGCGGTGGTGCCCAGCGCCATCGAGAACCTGTCGACCACGCCGCCGGACAAGCAGCTCAACGAGACCGACGCCCTGCTCGCCAGCCGGGTCGGCCGGGAGTACATCCTGCAATCGGCGATGGTCAACGCGCGCTCGCACTTCGACGTGATCCTCGTCGACTGCCCGCCGAACCTGGGCAACCTGACCCTCAACGCCCTGGTCGCCGCCGACGAGGTGCTGGTGCCCTGCGACATGAGCATCCTCGCCTTCGAAGGCGTCGCCGACCTGCTCGCGACCATCGAGACGGTCAACGTGCGGCTGCGGCAGCAGCTCGACGTGCTCGGCATCCTGCGGACCCGGGTCGACCGCCGCACCACCCAGATCAACGAGGCCATCGAGCAGGCGCTCGAGTTCAACTACGGCGACCTGCTGCTCGACACCGAGATCCCCATCAACAGCGCCCTGGCCAAGGCCCAGGCGGCGGGGCTCTCGATCTTCCAATACCAGCCGCGGGCCCGGGGGGCGCGGGCCTACTCCGCCCTGGCCGCCGAGGCGGCCGAGCGGCTGGGCCTGAGCGCCGCTCCGGCGGTGGCCAACCGGTGAAGGCAGCGTCCATGCGCCGAGACCGCCCTCTGTTTCTCTTCTTCGTGGCCTGCGCGCTCGCCCTCGGCGGGTGCGACGACGACGACGCCAACAACCGCGACCCCGACATCGGTCGCCCCGACCTGAGCATGCCCGACTTCGGCGGCGATACCTGCGTGCGCCAGCCAGAGGTCTGCGACGGCGTCGACAACAACTGCAACGGGCTCGTCGACGACGAAGACCCCGAGCTGCGGGCGCTGCTCTTCGACGATCCGGAGAACTGCGGCACCTGCGGCACCACCTGCGGGGCCGAGAACGCGACCACCGACTGCGCGGCGGGCCAGTGCTACATCAGCGGCTGCGAGCCGGGCTGGTTCGACGCCAACGGCGACTACGCCGACGGCTGCGAGAGCGACTGCCTCATCTCGTCGGGCGGCCGCGAGCAGTGCGACGGCGAAGACAACGACTGCGACGGCGCCATCGACGAGGCCTTCGACACCGACACCGACCTGCAGAACTGCGGCGCCTGCGGCGTCGTCTGCGAGACCCCGGCCAACGGCGCGGCGACGTGCGTCGACGGCGGGTGCGGCCTCGGCGAGTGCGCGGCGGGCTTCATCGACCTCGACGGCGACCCGGCCAACGGCTGCGAATACGGCTGCGTGCCCAACGGCGACGCCGAGTTCTGCAACGGCATCGACGACGACTGCGACGGCACGATCGACGAGGGCGCCGACCTGCAGATGCCGGAGAACTTCTGCGGTGATGTGGGCGGCTGCCGGCCCGAGTGCGCCGGCGACGGCGAGTGCGCCGACGGCGAGCGCTGCAACGGCGGGGCGTGCGTGCTGCGGGCCGGCGGGCCGGTCGGCGAGCCGTGCGAGACCGACGCCGACTGCACCGCCGAGCACCCGGGCTACGCCTGTATCTCCGGATCCGAGGACGGCGCCGAAGGCCCGCTGGCGGTGCGCCGCTGCGCGCCGCGGCAGCACGCGCCGGTGTGCGATGGCGACCGCGGCTTCCGCTGCCTGCGCGGGCCCCGCTGGAAGGGCGGCGACGAGCTGGGCATGTGCGACGACTTCGACAACGACTGCGACGGGCGCATCGACGAAGACTACGTCGATCAGCTCTTCTTCGACGGGGCCAACCGCAGCGACCCGCGCACCTGCGAGGCGGGCGAAGGCATCTGCCGCCGCTCGGAGACCTTCCGCTGCGCCGACGACGGCGACGGCACGATCTGCCCCGTCGAGCCGGCGGTGCCCGACGCCATCGACGACGACTGCAACGCCCGCGACGACGACTGCGACGGCGCCGTCGACGAGGCGTTCGTCGACGCCTGGGTCGACCTGGGCGGCTTTCAGATCTACGCCTACGAGGCGGTGCGGCCCGGCGCGACCGACGCGGTGCCCGGCCTCGACGTCAACCCCGACGACGGGGTGGCCGCCTACATCGAGAGCCGGGCCTGCAGCCGCCCCGGCGCGCTGCCCTGGGCCAACGTGACCTGGCAGGGCGCCGCCGACGCCTGCGCCGCCGCCGGCGCGCGGTTGTGCACCGCCGACGAGTGGGAACGGGCCTGCGCCGGCGCCGCCGGCGGGCGGACCTACCCCTACGGCAACGACTACGACGCCGGGGCCTGCAACGGCGGCGAGTACGACGTCGACCCGGCGACCCCCGGCCTGCAGGACGGCCCGCTGGCGTGCGGATCGCTGATGACCTGCGAGACCGACGGGGTCTACGACCTCTCGGGCAACCTCAAGGAGTGGGTCGATCAGGTCGACATGGACCTGCGCGCGGTGCGCGGCGGCGGCTTCGAGACCAACGTCGCCGCCGGGCTGACCTGCGTGCAGGACAGCGACCTCAAGCCGGCGGTCTTCCGGGCGAGCAGCATCGGCTTCCGCTGCTGCCGCTGAGCGCCGCCCCACCCGGCGACACGTAGTGATCGGCGGGCGGGTGTTGTATAGATGACCGCCCCGCACCTGCCCCGGCCGCCCGAGGACCGTGATGAGCCGACTGCCCGACGCCCTCACCACCGGACGCCACGACCCGGCGATCGTCGCCGGCATCGGTCTGCTCCTGCTGGGGGCGCTGGTGCCCTTCCTCGGGGTCTGGGAGCCCTGGGAGGCGGAGAACGTCGCGGTGGTGGACGCCATGCGCGACACCGGCATGTGGCTGCGGGTGCAGACGCCGGCCAACGGCGAGAGCTTCCGCGCCATCGCCGACCTGCCCTACGGCTGGTGGCCGCTCGCCGGCTCGATCTCGATCTTCGGCGCCACCGAGTTCGGCCTGCGCCTGCCCGGCCTGCTGGCCGCCGTGGCGGTGCTGGCGCTGCTCTTCGTGACGGTGCGCCGCTTCTTCGGCCGCCGCGCCGCCTGGCTGGCCACCGTCTCGCTGACCTGCATGCCGCTGTTCACCTACCACGCCCGCTTCATGCTGGGCAGCGGCCTCGACATGAGCCTCACCGCCATCGCCGTGCTGTGCTTCGTGCGCGCCGCCGCCGAGGACGGGCCGACGCGCTGGAGCTGGGCCGGCTGGATCGCGACGGGGCTGGCCGGCGCCGTCGCCGGCGCGATCGGCCTGATCGCGCCGCTGGGCGCGCTGGCGGCGATGGTCGCCAAGCGGGGCTGGGGCAGTGACGAACAAGGCAGTGATGAGCAGGGCGGTGACGCGGGCGCGGGCGTCGACCGCTCAGCGCTGATCAAGCAGGTGCTGCCCATCCCCGCGGTGCTCGTCGGCGTCGCGCTCGTGGGCGGCGCCTGGGCCGCGGCGCTGTGGGCCATGCCCGAGGGCCAGTCGCTCGCCGCGCTCTTCATGTGGAGCGACGTGCTCGACGGCGTGCTCAAGGGCAAGGACCGCCCGTCCTTCGACCTCTTCGTGCACCAGATCGGCTTCGGCCTCTTCCCCATCGGCGCGCTGCTGCCCTTCGCCTTCGCCGAGGCGCTGTGGATGCCGCCGCGGGACGACGAGCCGCGGGTCGCCGGCGCGATCTTCGTCGGCCTGGCCATGTACTTCGCCGCCGGCTTCCTGGTGCCGGCGCTCTCGGCCACCTACAGCCACTTCGCGATCTTCCTCGCCGCCCCCGCGGTCGCCGCGATGGCCGGGATCTACCTCGACCGGGTGCTGCGCTCGCCGCCGCAGCCGCTGCTGGTGCTGGGCACCATCCTGGTGCTGGCGCTGCTCGACTCGAACCTCAAGCACGAGACCCAGCTGCTGGCCGACACCCTGGTCAGCGAGCGGGTCGACGCCTTCCCCGAGACGCTCACCGGCTGGCCCTTCAACCGGCTCTTCTCGATGGCCTTCCTCGGCGTGCTGCTGATCTACCAGGGCGGCATCCACCGCTTCGCCGGCCGCTTCGTGCGCTGGATCGCCTACCCCCAGCGGCCGCGCCCGCGCTTCGACTGGGCCCTGGGCCTCATCGCGTTCGCGGTGCCCTACGCGCTGTGGTTCAAGCAGTCGCACCTCGAAAAAGCCATCAGCTACGCGTTCTGGGGCAGCCTCAAGCCCAGCGTGCGGCGGGCGATCATCGGGCTGGTCGCCTGGGCGCTGACCTACGCCATCCTGTGGTTCACCTACGCCTGGCGGGCGAAGCAGGTCGCCGGCCGCGGCGAGGGCGCCGTGAGCCGCCTCGTCGACCGCGCCGCCCGGCTGGCCGAGGCCCCGCGCATCGACACCTGCGCGCTCTTCGGCGTGCTCGGGCTGTGGGCGCTCTTCCTCAACCTGCCCATCGCCCAGGCGCTGACGACCCAGTTCAGCCAGCGGGGCATCATCGAGCGCTACGAGGCCCTCGCCGACCAGGGCGAGCCGCTCTACCGCTATCGACTCGTCAACAAGAACAGCTCGTTCTACGCCCGCGAGCTCGAAGAGCTGTCGCGCAAGGACTTCACCGCCCGCGCCGACGGCGAGCGCTTCTTCGCGATCATCCCCCGCGACCAGCTCGCCGCGATCAACACCGAGTTCCGCCGCACGGCCAACCGCACGCTGCCGGTGCTCGACGACCGCGGGGCGCGCTTCCTGCTCGTCTCGAACCAGCTCGCCGAGGGCGAAGAAGACAAGAACCCGATCAACAGCGCGCTGATCACCGAGCTGCCGAAAGACGCCAAGACCGTCGACATCAACTTCGAAGACAAGATCCAGCTCGTCGGCTGGAAGCTCGACCCGGCCCAGCCCGCGCCCGGCGCGCCGCTGACCATCCACCTGTACTGGAAGTCGCTGGTCGACAACCCGGGCACCTGGAAGGTCTTCGTGCACATCGACGCCGCCGGCCAGCGCATCCACGGCGACCACGAGCCGGTGGCCGGGCTCTTCCCCTCGCGCAACTGGCGCAAGGACGACCTCGTCGACGACGCCCACCGCATCACCGTCAAGCGCACGATCTCGGGCGGCCGGTTCACCTTCTACGCCGGTCTGTACCGGGGCAGCACCCGCATGAAGATCACCTCGGGCCCCAAAGACCGCGAGAACCGGGCCCGCCTGGGCACCGTGACGGTCAAGTAGACCTTGGAGAGCGTGCACCCCGGCGTGCCGCTGGGCGAGCTGGCCGGCAGCCTGAGCGTCGGCCTGCAGCTCTACGCCTTCGTCTGGGGCGCGGTCTGGGGCAGCTTCCTCAACGTCGTCATCCACCGCATGCCGCTCGGCGCCTCGCTGGTCTACCCGCCCTCGGCCTGCGCGAGCTGCGGGGCCGGCATCCGCTGGTACGACAACATCCCCATCTTCAGCTACCTGATCCTGCGCGGCCGCTGCCGGGCCTGCAGCGCCGGCTACAGCCCGCGCTACATGCTCGTCGAGCTGATGTGCGGCGTCCTCTCGCTGGCGTTGTTTCGGGCGCTGGCGCTGCCCATCGAGGCCCTCGACCCGCTCATCGACGCCGCGTGGCAGTGGCTGTGGCTGCAGACCTTCGTCTACGGCCTCGTCGCCATCGCGTTCATCGACCTCGAGCACTTCTACATCCCCGACGAGATCTCCATCGGCGGGGTGATCATCGCGCTCGCCGGGGCCCACTTCCTGCCCGTCGCGGCCCCGCAGGACCACACCCTCGGCGCGCTGGCCGGCGCCGGCTTCCTGGGCCTCGTCTGGGCCATCGGCTGGCTGATCTACCGCCGGGAGGCCATGGGGCTCGGCGACGTGAAGCTGCTGGCGATGATCGGCGCCTTCCTCGGCTGGCAGGCGCTGCCCTTCGTGCTCTTCGCCGCCGCGGTGCAGGCGCTCGCCGCCACGCTGATCGCCCGGCTCTACACCCAAGTCACCGGCAGGCCGGCCGGCTTCGGCATGACCACCGCCGAGCTCGACGCCTTCTTCGACGAAGAGGGCCGCTACGCCGACGGCGGCCAGCACACCGCGATCCCGTTCGGGCCGTTCCTGGCCCTCGGCGCGCTCGAAGCGCTGTTCTTCGGATCGGACCTCTTGTGGCAGGCCGCCGAGGCGGTCAACCGGCTGCTGCTCGGCTGATCCGCGGCGCCCTCGCGAGGCGCCATCACCCGCTGTGAGTCAGTATCGCGTCAGGCTTGCGGGCCCCCGAGACGCCCGGTAGGAATATCCGCGCCGAGAGACCCTCGGACCACCCACACCCGGGCGCCCGCATACGCGGGCCACAGACGAGAGGAGACCCCATGAGCCAGGACCCCATCGTGATCGACGCCGGCTCGGGCTCGGTCCGCGCCGGCCTGACGAGCGACGACGCGCCGCGCATCACGATCCCGTCGATCATCGACGGTCACCACGTGATGCCGCACGGCATCGTGACGAGCTGGGATCGCTGGACCACGCTGATGCGCCAGACCTTCAAGGCGCTCGACGTCGACCCCGCCGGCCGGGCGGTGATCTTGAGCGAGCCGCCGCTCAACCCGAAGGCCAACCGGGAGGCGATGGTCCGCATCATGTTCGAGGAGTTCGGCATCGGCAGCATGTACATCGCCATCGATACGGTCCTGGCGATCTTCCAGTCGGGCCGCACGACGGGCATCGTGCTCAACATCGGGGACGGCGTCAGCCACACCGTGCCCATCTACGAGGGCTACGCCCTGCCCCACGCGATCATCCGGCTCGACCTCGCCGGGCGCGACCTCGACGACCTGATGGTCGCAGAGCTCGCCAAGGCGGGGCAGCAGGTCGACCTGCCGACCGCGCGGGCGATCAAGGAGAAGCTGGGCTACATCGCGCTCGACTTCGAGCAGGCGATGCAATCGGGCGGTCAGGGCTCGGCCTCCCACGCGGGGCACACCGTGGGCCAGCCCCGCTTCCGGGTCCCCGAGACGCTCTTCCAGCCGAGCTTCATCGGCATGGAGTCGGCGGGCATCCACGAGACGACCTACAACTCGATCATGAAGTGCGACGTGGACATCCGGAAGGACCTCTACGCCAACATCGTCGTGACCGGCGGCGGCGCGCACTTCCCGGGCCTGGTCGACCGCCTGCAGAAGGAGATCGCGGCCCTCGCCCCGCCGACGATGCGGATCCGGATCGAGGCGCCGCAGACGGAGCGGACCTGGAAGGGCGCCGACATCCTCGCGTCGATGGAGTCATTCCAGCAGATGTGGATCACCCGCTCCGAGTTCGAAGAGAGCGGCACGAGCATCGTGCACCGCAAGTGCTTCTGACCCGCCCCTGCTTCTGACCCACCCCTGCTTCTGACCCGCCCCTGATCTACTACATCGGGATTTCCCCGCGCGGCGCGCGAATCTCCCGAGCGCATGCCGAAGCCAGTCGGGACCAAGCCCTCGACCTGACGGGGCGTAGGTCCGTCGCGCAGCGACGCAGCGCGAGACGTGAGTGCCCATGCCCCGTGCCATGCGCCGCGCTCACCCGTGTTCGGGATTGGACCCGGCGCGCCGCCCCGGATGCACGAACACGCGAGGCGCGGCCAAGCCCTCGACCTGACGGGGCGTAGGCCGGGTGCGCAGCACCGAGCCGCCGAGCGCAGCGCAGGCATGCGGGCTGGCCCGCACGGGTCGGAGGGAGAGCGGAGTGCGAGCGCAGCGAGCGCGAGCATCGACCGGAGATCCCGCCCCGGCGCAGCCGGGGTGCCGGAGACGAGCAGTCGGGTGGCCCCGGCCGGTCACCCGACCGGGGCTCCCACAGATCCGGACGTGCGGAACTCCCGCATCCGGCTCCTCGGGTCACGGGTTTGCTGCGCTACGCGTAGATCGAGTGAA
>JAUHXC010000060.1 GCA_030427205.1 bacterium
CACCCCGCCTCGACGAGGCAGTCGTAGGTCTCGCCATCGGTGCACGGCACCGTCGAGTCGACGACCGCGCCGTCGAGCTGGTCTTCGCCGCCTTCGTAACAACCGAAGGTCAGGCCGGCGAGCGCCACCGACCATAGAAGGACTTTGGATATCCGCACGGATCCCCCCTGATTAAGACAGCCTGCTCCCACACAGGCGATAGATCAGGGCCACCGTACGCCCGATGGAGAGCCGGGGCAACTGGCGGATTTCGGGTCAACGGTTGAACCGTGTGGATCTGCACGGCGCGCACGGCGCGCTCAGCGACGGCGGCGCAAGCCACCGGCGAGCAGGATCAGCCCGATCCACAGGGGGTTGGACGATCCCGAGCCGCCCTGGACGTCGCAGTGGCAGCCGCCCTCGTCGATCTCGTCCTGCCCCACGCCCATATCGAACGCCGGCGGCGGCGAGATCGGACCGTTCCCGCCCGACCCGCCCGCGCCGCCGACGTTTCCACCCGAACCGCCAGCGCCCTCCCCTTCGCCTTCGCCTTCGCCTTCACCCTCACCCTCGCCCTCGGCGCCGCTGACCACGCACAGCCCCTGCACGCACTGCCCGCGGGGCCCGCAATCCCGATCGATGAGGCAGCGGTCGAAGCACACCTGATTCACGCAGCGCTGGGTCTCCGGGTCACACGCCGGGCTGCACGGCAGCGGCTCGCAGTAGCCCATCGAACAGACGAAGCCGTCGGGGCACTCGTTGAACGGGCACTCTTCGAGGCAGCTGCCATTGTCGCCGCAGACCGAGTTGTTGCTGCACGGCGCGTTCTCGTCGACCGTGCCGTCGCAGTCGTCGTCCCGGCCGTCGCAGGCCTCGCTGCCGTCTTCGGTGGCCGGCTGGGCGCTGCAGCCGAGGTAGGCCCCGTCGACGCACAGCCGCCGGCCCTCGTGGCAGTCGACGCTGCACGGCTGGTCGGTGCCCTCGTCGACGGTGCCGTCGCCGTCGTTGTCGATGGCGTCGCAGACCTCTTCCCGGTTCGGATCGTCGGGGGTGCAATCGTCGGACGGCCCGCCGTCGACGCAGTCCATCGTGCCCGGCTGCCCCGAGAGCGTCGTGCACGGAATCGCCGCCTGCTCGTCGAGCAGGCCGTCGCAGTCGTCGTCGAGGCCGTTGCAGGTCTCCATCGGGATGTCGCCGCCGAAGCAGTCGCTCCACGCCCCGTCGGCGCAGACCTGCCGCCCGTTGCCGCAGCCGCTGTCGCACACCTGCTCGCCGATGCCCTCGTCGAGGATGCCGTCGCAGTCGTTGTCCGACCCGTCGCAGACCTCTTCGCTCGCCTGATCGGCGATGTCGGCGAGGGCGTCGAAGAGCTGCTGCCCGTCGCCCACCTGATACGCCCGGTCGGTGCCGCCGGCGAAGGCCATCTGGTTGAGCACGTTGGCGTCGACGCCGTTGCCGAAGCCGATGACGAAGACCGGGATCTCGCTGCCCTGGAACGCCTGCTGCGCCGCCTGGATCGGGTTGCCGCGGCAAGTCTCCATGCCGTCGGTGATCATGACGATGAAGCTGCGCCGGCTGCGGTCCTGCAGCTGGTTGAAGTAGGCCAGCGCCTGAAAGATCCCGTCGCCGATGGGGGTGTTGTTGCCCCGCTCGGGGGTGGTGCGCCGGTCGAGCAGCTCCTGGCGGATGGCGGCGGCGTTCTGCGAGACGCAGGGGTTGCGCAGCGCCTCGTTGACCACCACCCGGCACTCGCCGTTCCAGGGGAAGGCGAGCAGGCCGAAGCGGATGCGCGGCTCGAAGATCTGGGTCATCTGGGTGACCGCGTCCACCGCCTGCTGCCACTTGTTGAACTCGAGCATCGAGCCCGAGCGGTCGAGCACGATCAGCACGTTGGGCTCTTCGCAGGCCCCGACGCCCTGCGCCGCCGCCGGGCGGACCCCGCCGAGGGCCAGCAGCGTGAGCGCGAGCAGGGGGAAGAGAGTCGAGCGACGCATGGGGCCTCCAATTCGGCGTACGGCGTGCCGGTCGAGCATAGCCCGCCGTCGGGGTCCGACGCAGCGGCCTCCGACTCGGACGCGTGCGCCAATCTGATCACAGTGCTCGATCACGATGGGTGATCAAGATGCGTGCCGACGACGCGCAGCCGGTCGATCACGGCGCAGCGGCGCAAAAGTCCCGATCGGGCTCGGCGCGCTGTGACATATCAAGCACAGCCGCCGCATCCGGGCTGGGGTCCGTCGACCCCGCCGGGACGGGTTGTGACCGACTCGGTGGCGATGGTAGATGACCGCATTCTCGAATCCGGGGGGAGCATCGATGGGAACGCTGGGGCGATGGGGCATGGCCGGTCTGATACTGGCCGCCGTCTCGATGGGCTGTGACGACGAACCGGGCGCCGCGCTGCCCGATGTGCAGACCCCCGATACGGGCGGCATGCTGGGCGACAGCGAAGTGCTCGTCGACATGGCGCCGGAGGTCGACATGGCGCCCGACATGGCGCCCGACATGGCGCTGGTCGACGTGGACATGGGCGCCGACGGCCCCGAGTGCGACGAGCGCGCCAACCTCGGCTTCGAGGCCGATCCGTCGGCGATCCTCGATACGAAGGCCTTCGCGCCGCGGGTGGTCTACACCGGCGAAGAGTACGGGCTGGTCTGGCAGACCGAGGCCGACGCGGGGCCCAATACGGTCTGGTTCGGCCGCTTCGATCGCGACGGCGACCCCGTCGGCGAGCCCGCTGCCCTCGGCGTCGCCGAAGTGCCCCAGCACGCGGTGGTCTTCGACGGCAGCAACTACCTGGTCGCCTGGCTGGCGGTGCGCACCGAAGACACGGTCTTCGACGGCATCCTGGTCAAGGTCATCGACGCCAGCGGCATGCCGTCGGCCTCGCCGGCCATCGAGGTGCCCGGCACCTTCGACGTCGAGCAGATCGGCTTCGGCTGGGCCCGCTTCGGCGGCGGCATGCTGGTCTACAACCGCGGGCGCAACGGCCAGAGCGGGATCTACGCCAACCCCATCGACCCCGGCTTCACCGTCGGGCCCCAGGTTCAGCTGACCGGGAGCCCGGCTCAGAGCCCGGCGGTGGTCTTCGGCGACGGCGCGTGGGGCGCAGCGTGGCTCGCCCGCGACGGTGAAGAGCCCGGCGAGTTGGCCTTCGTGCTGCTCGACGACAACGCGGTGCTGCTCACCGAAGAGCAGCGGGTGCGCGGCGGCGGCATCGGCAATGTGCGCATGAGCTATGGCCAGGGCATCTATGGGGTCGGCTGGACCAAGCTGTTCGGCGCGGGGCTGCCCCAGGCGGCGATGACCCTCGTCGACGGCGGCGGCGATCCGTTCGCGACGCCTCCGCTGGCCGGCCCCGAGGGGGTCGCCACCGTCACCGACGTGGCCTTCGTCGCCCCCGACCGCTTCGCCATCGCGTGGCAGGAGAACCGCCCCGCCGGCACGCGGGTCGGCCTCAGCCGGTTGACCACCCAGGGTCTGATGACCGATCCGGTGATCCTCGCCGCCCCCGAGGGCTCGGCGCGGCTGGGTCTGACGGTGGGCGGCACCGCGACGCGCATGGGCGCCTGGTTCACCGAGGACCCCGAGCCCACGCCCCTCGGCTTCTCCGACAGCGCCCGGCTGATGACCGGCAACCTCGCCCCCTGCGACTGATCGCAGCGCGCGTCCCGATCAGTCGAAGAGGTCGTCGACGCGCCCGACGGTGACCGCCCGGCGGCCAGCGCGATTCGGTCGAGCACGGCGGATTCGAGCGGCCCGAACCGCGTCTCGAGGATCTCGACGAGCATCTGCGCCCGGCCCTCGGCCCGGCCGACCGCGGTCCACTTCTCGCGGCCTTCGTCTCGCAACCGCTCGGCGGTGGTCATCAGCACCTCCTGCACGTCGTCCGGGGCACCTTCGACGAGTCGACGCTCGACGTCTCCCGGCGGCACGTCGCTGACGTTATTGGAGATAGTGCAGCGCCTGCACGACCGCATCGACCTCGCCGGCGGCCAGCGCCGCCTCGAGATGATCCAGCATGCGCTCCAACCGCCGCACCGCGTCGGCGGCGCGGGCCGGGTGAGAGAAGATCGCCTTGACGAACGCATCGTGCGGCGTGGAGTGAGCCATGGGACAGGGACGGGGCGACGGCCGCCGAGTGTCCGCAACACCCGAAATGACGCCGTGCGCGCCCCCTCGCCAGACGCTCAGCCGGCGTCGCGCTCCGAGCGGACTCGGGGACCGGGATCGGCCTCTTCGTCCAGCCGGGTCTCGAGCAGCCGCCCGACCTCGGGGGCCTGCTCGGCGAGCAGCGCCAGCTCGAGCCGGCTCAGGTAGCAGGTGCGGTGGCCGTGCAGCAGCGGGAAGTCGACCCGCAGGGCGAACTCACCCGCCGCCCCGTCGTCGCCGGCCACCCGCCGCACCGCCACCTGCTGCCCGTGGGCGCGCACGTCGCGGATGATCGACTCCAGGTAGCGATGAAGCTGGATCGCGCGCCGGGCGCGGGGATCCTGAAACAGGTAGAAGTTGCGGTTGCGCGACAGGCGCGCGCCCGAGCGCAGCGCGCGCAGCACCATCCAGGTGGTCGGGTGCAGGCCGTCGGGCGGAGCAGGCGTCTGGGCGGTCTCTCGCATGGGCCGATGGTAACACCGGCCGTGGCGGGGCGTGCAAGCGCGCGCGGCAGCCGGTAGATTGCCGCCATGATCGAGACCGACCCCCCGAAGACCGCGTCCGCTTCGACCGAACAGCCCGCCCCGCCGCCGCTCGCCGGGGTGAAGGTGGTCGACCTCAGCCGGGTGCTCGCCGGCCCCTACTGCACGATGTGCCTCGGCGACATGGGCGCCGACATCATCAAGATCGAGCGCCCCGACGGCGGCGACGATACCCGCCGCTTCGGGCCGCCCTTCGTCGACGGCGTCTCGACGTACTACCTGGCGATCAACCGCAACAAGCGCTCCATCGCCATCGACCTCAAGAGCGAGGCCGGCAAGGCGGTGCTGTGGCGGCTCATCGAAGACGCCGACGTGCTCGTCGAGAACTTCCGCCCCGGCGCGATGCAGCGCCTCGGCTTCGACTACGAGGCCGTCGCGGCGAAGAACCCGCGGCTGGTCTACTGCTCGATCAGCGCCTTCGGCCACCACGGCGACCCCGATTGGACCGGCCGGCCGGGCTACGACCTCATCCTGCAGGGCATGGGCGGCATCCCCTCGCTCACCGGCGAGCCCGACGGTCCGCCGAGCAAGGTCGGGGCCTCCATCGCCGACGTGGTCTCGGGCATGGTCGCCTACCAGGGCATCCTGCTCGCGCTGCTCGCCCGGCACAGCACCGGCCGCGGGCAGTTCGTCGACGCGGCGATGCTCGACGGGCAGGTCTCGCTGCTGGCCTACTGGGCCACCGCCTGGCTCAACGCGGGGGCGAAGCCCAAGCGCATGGGCAACCGGCACCTGTCGATCGCGCCGTACAGCACCTTCCGCACCGCCGACGGCTGGCTCAACGTCGGGGTGGCCAACGAGCGCCTGTGGGCCCGCTTCTGCGCCGCGCTCGGCACGCCGGAGCTGGCCGAAGACGCCCGCTTTCGCACCAATACCGACCGGGTGCAGCACATCGACGCGCTCGACGCGGCCATCACCGCCGTGCTCGAGACCCGCACCCGCGACCACTGGGTCGAGCTCTTCCGCGAGGCGGGCATCCCGGCGGGGCCGGTGCTGACCGTCGACCAGACCTTGAGCCACCCGCAGATGGCGGCCCGGGACATGGTCGTCAGCCTGCCCCACCCCACCCTGGGCCGCGTCACGCTGACCGGCGTCTCGCCGCGGCTGGGCCATACGCCGGGCGCCGTGCGCACGCCGCCGCCGCTGCTCGGGCAGCACACCGACGAGATCCTCACCGAGCATGGATTCGACGCCGACGGGATCGCCCGATTGCGCGGCGACGGCGCGGTGGGCTGACCCGCGCGCGACCGGAGCCCACTCGATCCACGCCTCGCGAGGGTCGGACGGGGCCTCGATTTCACCCCACAGGGCCACCAGGGCCCGCATCTCGGGCCCTTCGGGCACCACCTGACAGGTGGTGGTGGCCCGCAGCAGATCGGCCACCAGGGCCGGTCTGGGGGCTCCAGCGAGGCATCGACGAGGGCCGCGCGGCGGGCCGGGCTCGGCGGCGCGCTACTGGGGTTCGGCGGGTTCGGCGAGCTCAGCCGGCTCGACGGGCTCAGCCGGCTCTGCGGGCTCGGCGGGCGCAGGCGGCGCGCCGATGCGCAGCTTCGCCCGCAGCGGCAGGTGGTCGGAGATCGCGTGGTACTCGCTGACGACATCGGCCTCGATCACCTCGATCGGCCCGCCGACGAAGACATAGTCGATCTTGCGGTCGCCGCGGGTCTCACCCACCGCGACGTAGGTCGCGTTCTCCGGGGCGAGGTGGTCGTCGATGATCGTGCGAAAGCGCGGGATCATCTTCTCGATGGGGTTCTTCTCGTCGTTGTAGAGCGCGGCCTTCTCGTCGGCGAGCTGGCTCTTGTCGTAGCCCGGCGGCAGCAGGTTGAAGTCACCGGCGAGGATCCACGGCTGGCCGTCGGGGCGGGCCTCGATCCACTGCACGAGCGCGTCGACCTGGGCGTCGAGCGTGCCGTCGCCGCGGCTGAACGCCGAGAGGTGGGTCACCGCCACCGCCAGCGGCTGCGGGTGGCCCTCGACGGGGATCTCGGCCCAGAGCAGCGCCCGCTTGAGGTTGCCCGCCTGCCACAGCGGGTTCTCCTTGAGCAGCGCGAGCTGGATGCGCTCGGCCTTGGCGATCGGCGCGCGGGCCAGCACGGCGAGGTGCATGTCGACCTGCCCCAGCGGGTTGCCCGGCGGCATCGGCACGAAGCCCACCCGGTGGTAGGGCGTGCTGGCGCCGCTGGCGTAGGCGCCGGCCTGCATGTGCTGCGGGAGCTGGTCGATGTTCAGGGTGCGGCTGCTGTCGCGGTCGAGCTCCTGGAGCAGCAGCACGTCGGCCGACATGGCCTTCGTCGCCGCGGCGAGCGCCGGCAGCGCGACGTCCATCTCGGCCTGGGTCGCGTGCACCCGGTCGCCGCCCTCGTAGAAGAACGGCGCGGTCTTGCCCGCGCCGAACTGCAGGTTCCACGAGACCACCGTGAAGGGCTCGCCGGCCTTCAACGGCGTGGCGCTGCCTTCGCCGGCGACGATCTCGACCGCCTCGACCGGCTCGGGGCTGTGCTCGGTGATGAGCATATAGGCCGCCAGCCCACCCACGGCGAGCACGGGCAGGCCGACGATGACGGCGATGACGATGAGGATGCGACGCTTCATGGCGCGATGGTGACCCAGCCGCTGCACGGGCGCAACAGCGCCGCGCCGAGGTTCGGGGCCATGCTCCTCGGCTCAGTCGGCTGGGGGCTCGCCTTCGGCCGGCGTCGCGGCGCCCGCGTCGGCCGCCTCTGCCTGCTGCTCGCGGGCCTCGCGCAGCCGCTGGCTGACGGTCGCCGTCGAGACCCCCAACCAGCCGGCGATCTCCTTGAGCGTATGCCCCTGCTCGCGCATCTCGAGGCACCACTCGACGTCGATGAAGCGCCGCCGCCCGTGCTGCTTGCGCGAGGGCACGCCCACCGAGCGCAGCCGCCGCAGCACCGTGGCCTTGGAGATGCCCAACACGTCGGCGACCTGATCCATGGTGCGGCCCGATTCGTAGAGCGCAGCCACCGTGCGGGCATCGGACGGCGCGACCCGCCGCCCGGACTTGCGCAGCTTGACCTTGGCGGCGAGCAGTCGACGGCGGATCGTCGCCTCCGAGACCTCGAACATCGGAGCCAGCTCGGCCAGGGTATGCCCCTTACGGTAGAGGCGCACCAGCCGACGACGGTTGATCTCGATACGGGGGCCGGAGGGACGGGGCATGGATCCTCGGTGGCCGGGGTCGCGGTTCACCCGATGTGAATCGGGGTCGGCCCGATGATGGCCGAGCAGTCGCGATTATGCGTGTCGCCGAACGGGGCATCAAGGGCCGCGCCCGCAGCGGTCACCGATCGGGATCGGTCATCAGCAGGTCGATCAGCCCGCCGATGAGCCGGTTGGAGGTGTCGCGCCCCGGGGTGAAGCGCAGCGCTTTCTCGGCCGCGGGGCTGGGGCTGCCGTCGTCGAGCACCTGCTTGTAGGCCAGGAAACGGTCGCGGGCCTCCTGCCCGCTCAGGTCGGGGTGGAACTGGGTGCTGTAGAAGTGGGTGCCGCGCACGTGGAACATCTGCGACTCGGTCGCGGCGTTGCGCGCGAGCAGGTCGACGCCCGGCGGCACCCCGGCGACGTGGTCGCTGTGGCCGGTGTGCACCGCGAAGGCCTCGCCCCAGCCGCGCAGCAGCGGCGCCCGACGCCCGCTGTCGGTGACCTCGACGTCGACGGTGCCGATCTCGGCGTTGCGCGGGTCGGTGCGCACCGGCGTGCCCAGGTGCAGGCCCAGCAGCTGATGCCCGAAGCAGATGCCCAGACCCGGCATCTGCCGTTCGAGCGCGGCGTCGAGCAGATGGCGCAGCGGATCGACCCAGGGGCGGCTGCGCGCGTGATGCACGCTGTAATCGCCCGATCCGCCGATCAGCAGCACGTCGATGCCCGAGAGCCAGTCGGGCTCGGCCGCCTCGGCCAGCGCGTTGCGCCCGAACAGCTGCACCTGCCGGCCGCCCAGCCGGCTCTGCACGCAGAGCATCTCGTGGGCCAGCATCGGATCGTCGGCGTCGCGGATCTGGATCAGCAGCACCCGCAGCGCGGCCCCGAACGCCGGCGACGGCCCGCTCACCGGTTGATCACCGCGCCGTTGGCGATCATGTAGGCCATCAGATCGCGGCTGACGTCGCTGAACGTATTCTGGGTGTCCTGCCAGTCGCTCTCCACGAGCCACAGCCGTCCGGCGCCGATGTCGATGTAGGCCAGCGACACCGCGTTCTGGTTCCAGCCGCCAATGGGCGTGATACCGGGGAAGCCCGATACGTCGTAGCCGCACCCGGTATTGCCCGCCACCGGCTGGAAGACGTTGTCCTGCCAGAACTGGTCCTGCGGGCTGAACTGCACCGCCGGCTGCACGTTGTCGCTGCACTGCCCGTTGCGCCCGCCCTGGCCGATGTTGGCCTGCATCAGCGCGTTGTAGATGGTGTGGCTGATGTTGTACTCGGTCAGCACCACCCCGCCGTTCTCGACGTAGGCCCGCATCTCCGCCGCCTGATTGACGAACTCGTTGGCCCCGCTGCGGGTCACCAGGATCGCCTGCACGTCGTCGCCCGGCGCGCAGTTGAGCGCCTGCAGCACCACCTCGGCCTCGACGAGCTCGCCGCGGATGAACTCGTTGAGGTTGCGCCCCGAGCGCCCGCAGCTGCGCACGATCTCGCGCAGCTCGCCGCAGCGGCCGTCGATGCACTCGACGCCCTCGCTGCACGACCGCGCGCAGCGGCCGCAGTGCAGCGGGTTGTCCTGCAGCGGCACGCAGGCGCCGTCGCAGAAGCCCCAGCCGGCCTGCTCGCAGACATCACCCGCCGCCGCGCAGCCGTCGTCGTCGGGCCAGTCGGGCACGCCGTCCTCGTCGTTGTCGAGGCCGTCGGCGCAGAACGGCAGCGCCTCGAGGTCGGTCTCGTCGTTGTCCCGGCTGTTCTCGCAGCCGATGTCGACCAGATCGACCAGGCCGTCGTCGTCGTTGTCGATGCCGTCCGCGCAGCGCGGCGGCGGCGCGCCTTCGCTGCGCTCGACGTTGTCGCCGGCGAAGCGGCAGCCGGGATCATCGGGCCAGTCGATGCGCCCGTTGCCGTCGTCGTCCCGCGCGTTGGCGCACTGCGGCGGGAAGTTGGGGTCGACCTCGTCGTCGTCGCCGGCGAAGAGACAACCCGGCTCGCGGGGGAAGTCGGTCACCCCGTCGCCGTCATCGTCGAAACCGTTGCTGCACGCGGCGGGCACCTCGGGCTCGGCCTCGTCGTTGTCGCCGGCCGCCGAGCAGCCCGGCTCGTAGGGGAAGTCCACCAGCCCGTCGCGGTCGTCGTCGAGGCCGTTGGCGCACTGCGGCGGCGGGTCGTCGTCCTGCTCGCTCAGGTCGCCGGGGGCCGCGCAGCCCGGGTCGTAGGGGTAGTCATTGACCCCGTCGCTGTCGTCGTCGAGCCGGTTGTTGCACGCCGGCGCGCGCCGCGGCTGCTCTTCGTCGGGATCACCCGCCGCCGAGCAGCCCACGTCGAACGGGTAGTCCACGACGCCGTCTTCGTCGTCGTCGATCCCGTTGAAGCAGGCCGGCGCCTCGTCGGGGTCGTCCTCGAAGGCCTGGCCCTTCGTCGCGCAGCCCGGGTCGTCGGGGTAGTCGACGAAGCCGTCGCCATCGTCGTCGATGCCGTTGAAGCACACCGCCGGCTCGGCCGGATCGCGCTCGTCCTCGTCGTCGAGGTCGAGGCAGCCGGGGTCGTCGCCGTCGACGAAGCCGTCCTCGTCGTTGTCGACCTCGTCCTGGCAGCCCGGCGGCAGCCGCTCGACCTCCACCGACAGCTTGAACGGCGTGCCCAGGCCGAAGGGGTGGTCGACGAAGACGAAGTAGTCCCCCGGCGGCGCCCGATCGATGGTCACCACCCCCCGGTCGAGCTGTCCCTGCTGGTTGTTGGCCGGGCTGCAGCCCAGCTCGCTGGCCGCCGAGAGGCACGCGCTGCGCACATACACCAGGGTCGGACCGGCGGTCTCTTCGTGGTCGGTGCTGAAGACGAGGCGCGCGTTGAAGGGGTTGGCGTAGACGTAGACCTTCTCGTTGGCGGTATTGCCGCCGCACGACCCCTGGAACTGGCGGGTGCCATCCACCGACGTATCGTCGAGGATGAACGGCTGGCCCACCGGATAATCGGCCACGGGCACCCCCTGGCCGCACAGATCGACCTCGTCGTCGTCGGCGGCGGCCCGGCAGCCCGAGTCGAGCGGGAAGTCGACCAGCCCGTCGCCGTCGTTGTCGGCGTCGTCGGCGCACTGCGGCGGCACCGCCGGATCGGCCTCGTCGCGGTCGTCGCGGTCGACGCAGCCGGGATCGATCGGATAGTCGGTGCGGCCGTCCTCGTCGTCGTCGACGCCGTTGCGACACGCGGCCGGCGGCACCAGCTCGATGGTCAGTTCGAAGTCCCCGCCGCGGCCCATGCCGCCGTCGAGGAAGATGTAATACGTGCCCGGCGTGGGCCGCTCGAGCACCAGCTCGTTGGCGGCGACGCCGTCGTCGAGCTCTTCGCGCGCGCAGGCCAGCTCGCTGCCGCTGTCGGTGCACGAGCGGCGCACGTACAGCGCCGTCTCGAGGGTCGTGCCCGGGTGAGCGGTGCTGACCCGCAGCGCGTCGACCGGGCCGTCGACCCGTACCAGGAAGACCGCCTCGGGCGCGCCGCGGCCGCCGCACGAGCCCTCCTGCGCGAAGGGGTTGCCCCGGGTCGTGCCGCGGATGATGCGCCCCGGCACGACCTCGATGGCCTCGTAGCCCCGCCCGCACGACCCGCGCTCGCTGCCGTCGGCCGCGCCCTCGCAGCCCGGGTCGTCGGGGTAGTCGATGTCGTCGTCGCCGTCGTTGTCCACCCCGTCGGCGCACTGCGGCAGCACCGCCGGATCGGCCTCGTCGCCGTCGCCGGCGCCCGCGCAGCCCGGATCGTCGGGGAAGTCCACCCGCCCGTCGCCGTCGTCGTCGAGCCCGTTGGCGCAGGCCGGCGGCGTGGGGCGATCGGCCTCGTCCTCGTCGCCGGCCGCGCTGCAGCCGGGATCGAGCGGGAAGTCGACGATGCCGTCGCCGTCGTCGTCCTGCCGATTGGAGCACGCCGGCGGCGTCTCGGGGTCGGTCTCCCGGGGGTCGGCGACGCTGCTGCAGCCGGGATCGGCGAGGTCGATGCGCCCGTCGCCATCGTTGTCCAGGCCGTCGCTGCACTGCGGCAGGCTCGGCCCGGTCTCGTTGACCTCGTCGTCGTCGAACTCGGACCCGCAGCCGGGATCGGCCGGGAAGTCGGTGAAGCCGTCCGCGTCGTCGTCGATCCCGTTCTGGCACTGCGGCAGCGGCGGCTCGTCGGACTCGTCGTCGTCGGTGGGCGACGCGCAGCCGCGATCGGCGAGGTCGATGTCGCCGTCGCCGTCGTCGTCCTCGCCGTTCTGACACTGCGGCGGCGGCGGGTCGTCGGACTCGTCGTCGTCGCTCACGTCGGCGCAGCCGGGATCCTCGAGGTCGGTGCGCCCGTCGTCGTCGTTGTCGACGCCGTCGTCGCATTGCGCCGACAAGACGAGGATGTCCGGCTCGAAGCTGCCGTCGATGGCCGAATCCGGCTCGTCGGGATCGTCTCCGCCCTGTTGGGGCACACAGCCGGCCAGCAGCACTGCCAGCAGCGCTACCAGCAGCGCTACGGACGGCGCCGCGCATGCCATCCATCGGTCGAGCATGGGTTCCCCCCCGGTGATCGCGTCGGTGCCGCTACGGTACTGGCCTCATCGGTTCGATGAAAGCCGACTCACGGACGCTGGTCGTAGACCCGGTCCCGGACGATGACCTCACCCGACGGCCAGTGGATCTCCGCGGCGTCCCACAGGGCGTCCGCGTGCAGCGCCCGGGTCGACTCCAGGACGAGCGCGTCGTCGACGTAGATGCGCAGCGCCGCGTCGGCCTGCTCCGGCCACGGGCCATCGCCCGATCCCGGCGCGATGCCCCGATGATGCACGCCCACCAGGTACGGGGCGCCGAGCAGCTCGGTGCCCTCGGGCCGGCGCAGCACGATCTCTTCGGGGCCGGCCCCCGTCGCGTCGACGCTCAGCCGGGGGTCGTCGATGTCGTTGTCGAGCTGCCCCCAGTCGGGCACCGGCTCGGCGTAGTGGCAGTCATACGGACGGGAGAACCAGTTCTCGGCGTTGGGGTGCAGCAGGTGCAGGTCGAGGTCGATGCCGGCGCCGACCGGCGCGTCCGCGGCGCTGTGCCAGTCGAGCAGGACCCGAATCCCCTGCCCTTCGCAGGGGCAGACCTCGATGACGACCCGGGTCACGTCGGCGCAGGCGGCGTCGGCCACCTGCAACTCGAAGACGAATACGCCCGGCCGATCGAGGAACATCACCGCCGTCGGCGTCGCGGGGTCGTCGTCGAGGCCGCCGCCGTCCGGCTGCGCGGGGTCGTGCAGGCGCTCGACCGGCGTCGCGGTCGACCCGTTCGGGCGACCGACCACGACCCACTGCCAGCTCAGGGGCCGACCGCCCGGCCCGTCCCGATCGATGGAGCCCGACCCGTCGAGCACGACCGCATCGCCGACCTCGGCCCGCAGCTCGTCGGCGGGCACGATGGCCACCGGACACTGCGCGCCCAGCCCCCGGGCCAGCAACGGCACGCCGAGCACCAGCGCCCCCGCCTCGATGAGCAGCGTGCCGTTCACCGGCGCCTCGATCGCCGCGGTGTAGGTCACCGTCACGCTGAGCGCCTCACCCGGCTCGACGGTGCCGAGGAGCGGCCCCGGGCCGCCCAATTCGAACTGGGCGTCGCTGCCTTCGCGCAGCTCGAGCCGGCCGATCTCGACCGGCCCCATGCCGCAGTTGGTGATGTCGACCTGCCGGCTCACGACGCTGCCGAGCGGCACGTCGCCGAAGTCGACGGCCATCGGCGCCGCCCGCAGGCAGGGGGCGTCGGGGAAACCCAGCGGCACCTCGACCAGCGGCCGCGCCGGATCGTCGGTCTCGATCAAGAGCACCGCCGACGCCGGCGGGCCGCTCAACGCCTCGACGGTCAGCACGATGGCCTCGCCGGGGGCCAGCCCGTCCGGGCCGCTCAGCTCGGCCGGGCCCTGCAGCAGCGCGTTGCCGCCGGCGTGCACCAGCGAGAAGTCCGGCGGACCGCGGCGGCCGATGCGCGCGATGGTCAGCGGCGCGTCGCCCACGCTGCGGATCGTCACCTCGGCGACGTCACCGGCGCCCGCGAAGGCCAGCGCCGCGGGCTCGACGGCGACCATCGGCGCTTGTGCCTCGACCATCGCATCCGGCCCGCGATCGGCCGCCGCATCCCCCGGATCGGGCTCGAGGATGGTATCGGCGTCCTGCACGCAGCCCGACGCGAGCGCCAGAGCGCATCCGGCGACGATCGTGAAGCGATACAGCGGGACGAGAAGACACAGCGGGGCGAGAAGACAACGCATCGGCGACCTCGGCTCTCGACGGCGGGGCACCCCGCGCGGGCGCCCTCCGGGCAGAGCATGTCATCGAACGCCCATGCCGATCAGGGCCGCTGTGCGTGCACGGCGCGCGCCCGCTCGACGTGGGCGATCAGATCGAGCGGCAGCCGCTCGGCGAACGCCACCGCCCGCCCGGCCATGGCCCGCGCGTCGGGCATGCGGCTGCGCCCGCCGAACCACACCCGATTCGAGCGCCGCGGCACCGGGATCACCCGCGCGCCGCACAGCCGGGCCGCCAGGTGGCCCTCGAGATCGGCCGCGCCGGCCCGGCTGCGCACGACGTTGGCGACCAGCACCCCCGCCGGGGCCAGCAGATCGAGCAGGCGGCGCACGAACAGCGCCTCGGTCAGCGCCGGCGGCAGGCGCCGCCCGTCGTAGCAGTCGAGCAGGATGACATCGTACGGCGGCCCGGGCGGCGGCCGGCAGACGAACGCAGCGGCGTCGGCCTCGACGATGCGCAGCCCCGGCGCTGCGACGCAGCCGAAGTGCCGCGCCGCCGCGGTGATGACCGCCGGATCGATCTCGACCACGTCCACCGCCAGCGCGGGCCAGAGCGCGCGCAAGAGCCGCGGCATCGCGCCGACCCCCAAGCCGAGGCAGAGAGCGTGAGCCGGGGCCGCCGCGGCCAACGCGGCGGCGCACATCGGCCCGAGATAAGCGCTGCCGAAGTCGAGCGGATCGCGCAGGTGCATACGCCCCTGAACCAAGCCGCCGCCGTCGGCGAAGCGCAGGCAGCGATAGTCGCCCTCGCGGTAGACCTCGACGGTCGAGCGGGGGCCGACGATCCGGGCTTCGACCGCGGAGTCCGGCCCATGGGGTGTACGCGCCATATGGCCGAGCGTGCCACGGGCGCCGGCCCCGGACTATGCTTCGCTGATGCAGCGGCTCGCGCCCCGCCCTTCAGATCGCCGCCTGCCTCGCGCTGCCGGCGCTGATCGATCACGCGGCGCAGCGGGTGAGGCTCATCCGCGCGGTCGGCCCGGTGGTCCTGTGCTAAGTGCGCGGCATCGCCGCCGCCACCGCCCTGCCGAGGGACTGGCCGGCGCCGCGCTGGTCTTCGGCCTGCCGCTGCTGCTCTTCGGGGCCGATGTGCGCGGCTGGCTGCGCAGCGCGCCCCGCGCCGTCGGCGCCTTCACGCTCATGCTGGCGCGTCGCCTGGGCGCTGGGTCGAGGTGTCCTACTGCTGGGCCCGGTCGCCAGCGTCGAAGATCCACATCGGCTGATCGTCCGACAAGTCGAACGCCCGCCGCAGCGCCGCCGCCGTGCCGCCGTAGCCGCGCTCCTTCTGGCCGTCGAAGACCCGCCCCACCCCCGCGACGACGAAGCCTTCGAGGTGCTCGCGCTCGCGCTTGAAAGCCTCGATGTCGGGCCGACCGCCGGGCAGCGCCGCGACGACGCCATGCCCCAGCTTGACGAAGTAGCGCAGCCCCTTCTTGCGGGTCGCCTCGTCCATCGCCTGCTCGTTCTCGCGGCCCATCGTCAAGATCAGCGCCGTCTGCACCGTGCCCCGCAGCGTGCAGTAGCGATCGTGCTCCAGGGGGGCCGGCGAGGGGCTGTCGAGATCGCCGCAGTCGCCCACCGGACCCCGATCGGGCGCCCGGTTGAACCACCACAGCAAGGCGCCCACGGTCACCAGCGTCGCGAGCACGGCGATCAGCCGCGCCCGCCCCCGCCGACGCAGATCATCGAAGGGATCGTCCCCCCCGACACCGCCGTCCGCCGCCTGCTCGACCGTCATGCGCGCCTCCCCGGGTGCCGCCAGGCCCCATCTTGCCTCGGGCCTGCGCCGACCGCGAACCCAAATCCATCGGCCTGGACAGATGTCGTGGTATAGCCAGCGGGTCGCGCAATCTCGGGGAGGCCGATGCACAGCCACCGCCTGCTGTTCCTGCTGCTCGCCCTCGCCGTCGTCGGCTGTGACGACGGCGAGAGCACAGCGGTCGACGCCGCGTCCGTCGACGCCTCCGACCCCGACATGCGCCCGACGCCGGACATGACCGCCGACGCGACCCCCGACGCGGCGCTCGACATGGCCCCCGACAGCGCGCCGGACATGGCCGCCGACATGGGCCCACCGCCCGCGCCGGCGGTGGGCTACATCGCCGAGTCGATCACCTACGCCCCGGCCGCGCCCGACGCCGAGCGCACCCTGCCGGTCTTCTGGTGGTATCCGACCGCCGACGACAGCGGCCCCTCGGTGAGCTACCGCAGCCTCTTCCCCGCCGAGCGGGTCTTCGCCGACGTCGCCCCGGCGGTCGAGGCTCCGCTGCCGCTGCTCGTCTTCAGTCACGGCCGCAGCGGCTTCGGCCAGTACAGCTTCTTCCTCACCGAATACTTCGCCCGCCAGGGCTATGTGGTCGTCGCGCTCGACCACACCGGCGACACCCTCGGGGCCGCCGCCGACAGCCCCGACATCTACCGCGCCCGCCCGCAAGACATCAGCGCCGTCATCGACCACGCCCTCGGGCTGCCCGCCGATCACCCGCTCGCCGGCGCCATCGGCGGCCCGGTCGTCGTCGTCGGCCACAGCTTCGGCGGCTACACCGCGCTCGCCAGCGCCGGATCGGGCTACGACGTCGAGACCTTCGCCGCCGAGTGCCCCGCGCGCGACCACCCGTTCTGCGTCGGCTACCAGCAGACCCCCGCGCTCTACGCCGAGGGCTTCGGCGACCCGCGGGTCGAGGCGATCGTCGCCATGGCGCCGGGCAACTACACCCAGCTGAGCGGCGGGCTCGACGCCATCGACATCCCGGTGCTGCTGATCACCGCCCACGGCGACCGCAACAACCCCGACGCGGTCGACGGCGACCCCATCTGGAGCGGCCTCGCCGACGACCCGCGCCACCGCCGCCTGCGCTTCACCACCGGCGGACACTTCACCTTCACCAGCATCTGCCTGATCGTCGGCCCGCTCGGCCGCGACAACGGCTGCGACGACCACAACATCCCGCCCGACGCGGCGCACCCCATCGTCAACGCCTACGTCGGAGCGTTCTTCGACCGCCATATCCGCGGCGGCGCCGACGCCGACGGCGACGCGCTGCTCGACGGCGATCCGCCCTTCGAAGACGTGCTGCTCGAACGCAAGGCCGAACCATGACCGAGACCTCCGACTGGCCGACGCCCGGCGGCAACCCCCTGCCCGCCCCCGCCGACGTGCTGCCCCATCGGCCGCCGTTCCTCTTCCTCGATCGGGTGATCGCCCACGACGACACCCGGGCGATCGGCGAGCGCACCTTCCCCGCCGACGAGCCGTTCTTCGCGGGGCACTTCCCCGGCAACCCGATCGTACCCGGCGTGATCCTCGTCGAAGGGCTGGCCCAGACGCTGGCCTGGCTGGCGCTCACCAAGACCGTCGGCGGCACCGTGCTGCTCACCGGGGTCGACGGCTGCAAGATCCGCCGCCCGGTGCGCCCCGGCGAGACGGTCACCTACCGCGTCGAGGTGCAGAAGAGCCGGCGCAACATGGTCATCGCCGCCGGCGAGGTGAAGGTCGGCGACGATCGGGTGCTCACCGCGACCCTCAAGGGCTTCATCCAGCCGCCACAGACCGCGGCCGGGTGAGATCAGGGTCATCGGGTCATGAGGCCGCGCCAACCGACGTTCATCATCGAGACCGAGGTCAACGCCGCCGCCGAGCGCTGCGCCGACGCCGCCCGGGCCGCGGGCCATCGCGTCGTGCGCTGGACGCCCGGCGAGCCGCCGCCCGCCGCGCCCGATCCCATCTTCCTCGGCTCGCTCACCGGCTGCCGCGACATGCCCGGCGTCGTCGGCGCGCCCGACCGCCTGCGCATGAGCCACTGGCTGCCCGCGGTGGCCGACATCGCCCTCAACCGCGACGTGGTCTGGTCGACCGTCGCCGCCGTCGCCGCCCTCGACCTGCCCTGGCCGCGGGCCTTTGTGCGCCCCGACTCGGCGATGAAGCCCTTCGCCGGCCGGGTGCTCGACCGCGACGCCCTCTCGCCGGCAGCGCTCGACCACGGCTTCTACTTCGACGACCTCGACCTGCCCATCGCCCTCGCCGAAGCCCGCCCCGTCGTGCAGGAGTGGCGCTTCGTCGCCGTCGACCGCCGACTCGTCGCCCGCTCGGGCTATGCCGCCGACGGTCGACAGGCCGAAGCCCGCACGCCGCCACCCGCCGCTGTCGCGCTCGCCGAAGACGCCGCCCGCCGCGCCCCCGAGCCGAGCGTCGTGCTCGATGTCTGCGCCACCGCCGACGGCGGCTGCCACCTCGTCGAATACAACCTGCTCAGCGGCAGCGATCTCTACGGCTGCGACGCGGCCGCGGTCATCGCGGCGCTCGCCGACCGGGTTCGCTGAGAACCGGCCCGCGGGTCAACTCACGCTCACGCCGTGCCCGGCCGCTTCGGGTCCCACCACCGGCGCCGACACCGAGATCGCCCGAAACGACGGCGGCGGCGGCCTCTAATCCCAGCTCGAGTTCGAAGCCCGGGAGGGTGTTGGCATCTGCCGTGCCATGCGCCCGAACGCCGGGCGTAGACGATTCAGGTCCGCTCGCCGGGCAGGACGACCGCCTGACCGAGGTCGTCGAGCGCGTCGACCACCTCGCCGCGCCAGGGCACCGCGTCGATCTCGTCGACGTCGAGCAGCGCCCGGCAGCGGGCGGCGACCGCGGTCTCTCCGCGGCGGCGGGCGTCGCTCTCGGCCTGCTCGAGCCCGCGCCACAGCAGCACCACCGCCAGCAGATCGCGGATACGGGTCTCGAACAGGTCGAGCGCCGCGGCCGAGCGCAGGTCGCCCAACGCCTCGCCGAGCGCTTGTAGATCGAGATCCATGGCGCGCGGCGCGTGACCGGCGACGGCGTCCTTGAGCAGGTCGAGCCCATGGACGGCCGCCGCGCGCCTGCGACCATCGGGCAGCAGGCTCATCAGGCGGTCTTCGGCGGCGGTGGCCAGCAGCAAGAGGCCGCGTCCCTGGGCCGCCGACAGCTCGAGGTGGATCAGTCCGGGCATCGCGGCCTCCGATCGGGCCTCCGTGGCCCGCAGTACATCTTGCTCCATGATTACCACTCGGATCAAACCAAGTGGTACAGGGTGGGCTGGCGTAGACCACAGGGGCGACGTCAAACTGCGCCCGTGGTGGTCGATGACGATGAGCTGGCGCGGCGGCTGGACGCCGAGGTCAAGCGAGTGGCGGCGAACGTTCGGCGTCTGCTCGACGAGCAGGGACTGTCGATTCGCAAGCTCAACCAGCGAGCCGATCTGAACCCCAGTACGACGTTCGATTTGCTTGCCGGCCGGACTGCGCCGAACCTCAAGACGATGCTCCAGATCGCGATGGCTCTGGGCGTTGAGGTCCGCGACTTGCTCAGGCCGTTGCCCGACGCCGAAACGCCCGCGTAAGCGGCCACGCCTTCCCGCCGGGCGCCCCCCGCGCTACGGTGCCGGCATGGCCGGCACCGACGCTCCGCAGACCATCTTCATCGCCCACGACCGCCGCGACGCCGCCCTCGCCCGTGCGCTGGCCGAGGCGATCACCGCGGTCGGCGGCACGCCGTGGCTCGACGCCATCGACCTGCAGCCGGGCGACGTCAGAGCCGACGGCATCCTCGAAGGCCTGCGCGGGGCCGGGCTGGTGGCGGTCCTCATCACCCGATCCTGGACCGACGGCAAAGGCTGGTACGCCCCCGAGCAGGTCGACCGGGCCATCGACCATATGCGCCGCTTCGGCGGCGGCCGGGTCGTGCCGCTGCTCTACGGCGGCGTCTCCGACGACGCGTTGCCCTATGGCCTCTTCCGGGTGCAGCCGCTGCCCGTGCCTCCCGACGGCTGGCGCGACGCGGCCGCGACGCTCGCCCGGCTGGTGGGCCAGCGCGAGGTCGTCATCGAGGCCGCGCCGAACGCCGTGCCGCCCGAGCACATCGAGCCTCTGCGCCGCTGGCTCACCGACATCGCCTCACGCTTCGACGACGTGCCCTCGCTGCTGCCGGGCGGGCCGGCGCGGCGCCTGTCGACGCTGTACGTCCGGCTCGATCAGCGGGCGATCGACGCCGCCGAGCGCCATCGGCTCTCCCAGGAGCGCATCGCGTCGGGCGCGCAGACCCTCGACGCGCTGATCCGCCGGGCGCCGGGCAAGCGCTGGACGCTGCAGGGCGACCCCGGCGCGGGCAAGACGACCTACCTGCGCCACCTCGCGATGGATCGCGCCGAAGAGGCGCTGACCGAGCTGGACGCGGGCGGGCTGGGCCCGGCGCGGATCCCCATCTTCGCGCCGCTGGCCGTGCTCGATCTCGACGATACCCGACCCATCGACGTGGCGGTCGCCGACCATCGGGCCCACGCCGCTCTGCCCGCCGACAAAGACGCGCTGATGGCGGCGCTGAGCTGGGCCGTCGCCGCGGGCCGGGCGCTGCTGCTGCTCGACGGCTTCGACGAGATCCGCCCCGCGTCGGTGGAGGCGGTGCGCCAGCGCATCGTGAGCGTCGCCGGCGCCAGCGGAGACAGCACGGTCGTCGTCAGCAGCCGCCGCTTCGGCTACGAGCGGCCGAACGACGCGTTCATCGAGCTCGAGCTGCTGCCGCTGGACCGCGCGCGCAAAGCCACCCTCCTGAAGCACTGGGGCATGCCCGCAGCGCGCATCGCCGAGGTCATGGCCCAGCTCGCCGCCCGCCCGGCGCTGGAGGACATGGCGGGCAACCCGTTCGTCCTGACGCTGATGGCGCTGTTGGCGCTGGAGACCCCGACCGACCAGCGCGTCTCGCTGCCGACCCGGCGGGTCGCGCTGTATCAGCGGGTGCTCGATCTGCTGATCGCCGGGCGCCTCAACGCGCAGGCGATCGGCTCCGCGGCGGGGCGGACCGGGCGGGTGCAGCTGGCCGATGTCGACACCGCGATCCTGCGCGAAGGGCTGGCCGAGCTGGCGCTCTCGCTGCTGCAAGACCACGCGGGCCCGTGGCGGCGGGACGAGCTGGAGGCCCACCAGAGCCGCGTTCGGCCCCTGGCGAAGCTCATGGGTCGGGTCGAGTGCCTCTCTGATGCCCTGGCGGCCGATACGGGCCTCCTGGTGGCCATGGACGGGGCCCGTCAGACCTGGAGATGGCGCCATCGCTCGCTGTTGGAGTGTCTGGCGGCCGAGGCCATCGACGGGCGCGGGCCGAAGGGGCCGCAGTCGTTCGCGGTCCGGCTGGCCGGCGGCAGGTGGTACAAGCCGTGGACCTGGGGCGAGAAGGCCGAGGTGGGGCGTTGGGCCGAAGTCTACTGTCATCTCGCGGGCATGCGTCAGAGCGCCGAGGCAGCGGTCGCGTTCCTCGACGCGATCCGGCCGCACCACCCGGAGTTGGCGGTGAGGGCGCTGCTCGGACTTGACGAGCTTCCGATCGATCGCCTCTTCATCGAACTGGGCGAGAGCGAGCCGCTGGCGGTGGTCCGTCGATTGGTGACCGTCGTCGACATCCGCGATGAGCGGGTCCGCATTCTGCTGCGGATCGTGCGCGACGATGGGGCCGCAGACGCGCTGCGCCAGCTCGCGGCGGCGGCTTTGTTGGCCGAGGACGCCGTGCATGGGCTGAAGACTGTGGTCGCCGATCCAGCGATGGCGCGCCGCCTCGGGGTGCCGGCCGAGCCATGGGTCCGGGTGCCCGCCGGTGAGTTCATGATGGGCGACTGCCAGGAGCCGCAACGGCGACATTGGGTACGAGGCTTCGAGATGGGCGCAACGCCTGTAACCCAAGCGCTCTACGCAATCGTCACCGGTGAGAACCCCTCGCACTACGACGTTGATTGGCGGCGCCCTGTCGAGACGGTAAGTTGGGGCGATGCAGTACATTTCTGCGAAGCACTCGCAGCCGTGCAAGAGAGAGACGTACGCCTGCCGACAGAGGCCGAGTGGGAGTATGCCTGTCGGGCGGGTACCGTGACGGGGTTCTGGTCAGGTGACTACGAGTCCGCTCTGGATGCTGTCGGCTGGTACCATCGGAACAGCCATTGTACTCAGAACGTCCTGCTAAAACCCGCCAATCCATGGGGAATATATGACCTGCATGGTAACGTCTGGGAGTGGTGCCTAGACTCGCCTGACCGCCACTGGCTGTCTCCGGTTGGCGCTCTTCAGGCTCCCCTGGTCAACCCGACCTTTGGCCCCGAACGCGTCCTGCGCGGGGGCTCGTGGTATTCGCCACCCCATGGATGCCGCTCGGCGTCCCGAAACGGCAGGCCTGCCAAGTACAAGGGCCACGCCGTCGGATTTCGACTTGTCCGTGTTTCCGCATTGGAGTAGGCCGTTGTCACAAATACTGTAGTGAGTCGGCTTATCCGATCGGCAGCATACCTATGGCCACCGGGTCCAGCCTCGTTGCTTCCGACACGCTTCCGCTGCCTTCCGACCACGGAACCACCAAACGATCCCCGTGGCGGTGAAACACCCCCGTAATCGCCCACCGCTTCACCCCCGCCGCCCACCGCGCTACGGTCCCTCCATGGCCCACCTCGCCGCCCGCTCCATCTTCATCGCCCACGACCGCCGCGACGCCGCCCACGCCCGCGCCCTCGCCGACGCCATCACCGCGGCCGGCGGCGCCCCCTGGCTCGACGCCACCCACCTCGACTACGGCGATCCCATCGGCGAAGGCATCATCGCCGGCCTGCGCGGCGCCACGCTCGTCGCCGCGCTGATCACCCGCGCCCCCGACCGCCAAAGCTGGTGCCTGCCCGAAGAGGTCGCCCGCGCCATCGACCGCCTGCGCGAGACCGGGCTGGGCCGCGTCGTGCCCGTGCTCTACGACGCCGCGCCGCCCGACGCGCTGCCCTACGGCCTCTACCGCCTCAAGGCCCTGCCCGTCGCCCGCGACACCTGGGCCGCCGCCGCCGCCGAGCTCGTCCGCGTCGCCGGCGGCGCCCCGCGCCCGATCGACGAGCCACCGCCCACCGACGTGCCCCGCGCGCACGTCGCCGCCCTCACCGCGTGGCTCGACGACGTCGCCCACCGCTTCGACGACGTGCCCGGACTGACGCCCACCGCCAGCGGCCGCTGCCTCTCGACGCTCTTCGTGCGCCTCGACCAGCGCGCCCTCGACGGCGGCGGCCGCGAGGCGCTGATGGGCCGCGGCCTGCGCGGCCCCGGCCGCCCGCTCGACGACCTCTTGCGGGCCGACCCCAAAGGCCGCTGGACGCTGCAGGGCGACCCGGGCGCCGGCAAGACGACCCAGCTGCGCCACCTGGCCATGGACCGCGCCCGCGAAGCCCTCGCCGAGTTGGAGTCCGGCCGCCTGGGCCCGGCCCGCGTCCCGATCTTCGCCGCGCTGTCGGTGCTCGACCTGCGCCTGAGCGCGCGGCCCGACGCCGACGCGGTCACCGTCGCCGTCGAAGACCACGCCGCCCGCGCGCTGACCCGCCACCCGGCCGCCGCGCTGGAGGCCGCGCTGCGCTGGGCGATCACCGCCGGCAAGGCGCTGGTGCTGCTCGACGGCTTCGACGAGGTGCGCCCCGAGTCGGTGGCGGCGGTGCGGGCCCACATCGCGCTCATCGAGCGCCGCTGCGCCGAGACCTGCCTCGTCGTCACCAGCCGCCGCTTCGGCTACGTCAGCCCCAACGACCAGTTCGGCGAGCTGGAGATCCTGCCGCTCTCGCCCACGCGCCAGCGCGAGCTGCTGGCCCATTGGGATCTGCCCGCCGCGCGCGTCGACGGCATCATGGCCCAGGTCGCCGGCCGCCCGGCGCTGCAGGAGATGGCGGGCAACCCGTTCGTACTGACGCTGATGGCGCTGCTGGCCCGCGAGAGCGACGCGCCGCTGCCGACGCGGCGGGTGGCGCTGTACCGCGCGGTGCTCGGGCTGCTGGTGCGCGGTCGGCTCGGCGGCGCGCCCGGACCCGCGCGCACGGGCCTCGGCCCGGACGACCTGCGTATCGCGCTGGGCGAGCTGGCGCTGGCCTTGCTGCAAGACCACGCCGGGCCGTGGACCGCCGACGAGCTGGATCATCACCTGCGCGGGCTGCCGGCGACCGGCCCGCTGTTCGAGTCGCTGGACGACGTGCCGCTGGCCCTCGAAGCCGATACGGGCCTGCTCGTGGCGCTCGACCGCCGCTTCGACCGGCGGCGGACGGGCTGGCGGTTCCTGCATCGGTCGTTGATGGAGTGCCTGGCCGCCGAGGCACTGCACCGGCGGGGCGACGCGGCGGCGCGCAAGTTCGCGGTGCGGCTGGCCGGCGGCAAGTGGTACGCGCCGTGGACCTGGGGCCGCGACGAGCAGGTGGGGCGCTGGGCCGAGGTGTACTGCCATCTGGCGGCGATGATGCGCGAGCCGCAGGTGTTCTTGCGCGGCATCGCCGAGGTGCACCCGCGGCTGGCGATGCGGGCGCTGATGAGCCTCGACGCGGTGCCGGTGGCCGATCTGCTCGGCGACGAGATCGACCTGCGCGCGGCCGATCTGGCCCTCGTGCGGCTGCTGATCGAGGCGGTGCCCGACCGGGCGGCGCTGGCCCGGGCGTTCGTGCGGCTGGCCGAGGCCAACCGGCAGAATGGCGAGGCGCTGGCGCTGATCGCGGCGGGGCTGGTGGCGATCGGGCGCGAGGATACGCTGCCGGCGGTGGCGCGGGCGGTGGGCGGATGGGCGCGACTCGGCGTGCCGCAGGCGGCGTGGGCCGAGATTCCGGCCGGCGAGTACGTGATGGGCAGCCCCGACGATGAGGAGTGGCGGTTCGACTGGGAGGGGCCGCAGCGCCGCGTGCGGCTCGACGGCTTCGAGATGGGCACGACGCCGGTGACCCAGGCGCTGTACGCGGTGGTCACCGGGCGCAACCCAAGCCGCTTCACCGGCGATGGTCGGCGCCCGGTCGAGCAGGTGAGCTGGGACGACGCCGTGGCCTTCTGCGCGGCGCTCGGCGTGCTGCAGGAGCGCCATGTGCGACTGCCGACGGAGGCCGAGTGGGAGTACGCCTGCCGCGCGGGAACCACGACCGCGACCTACGCCGGCCCGCTGCGCATTCTGGGCGCGAACAACGCGCCGGCGCTGGATGCCATCGCGTGGTACGGCGGCAACAGCGGCAGCGAGCACCCCGAGGCGTACGACGCGTCGAGTCTGGTAGAGCCGCAGTACGCCCACAAGCGGGCGGCGAGCCAGCGCGTCGGGCAGAAGCGGCCCAACGGCTGGGGGCTCTACGACATGCTGGGCAACGTCTGGGAGTGGTGCCAGGACGAAGTTCACGTGGTCGAGGCTCCCGCGCCGGGCGAGGCCCCGCTGGTCCCGCCGGCCGGCCCCGCCGCGGGCTCCGACCGTGTCATCCGTGGGGGCGCGTGGGACTCGGACGCCCGCTGGTGCCGCTCGGCGTTCCGCAACTGGGGCGCGCCCGGGGGCCGGGACGTCGGCCTCGGCTTCCGTCTCGTGCGCGCCCCCCGAGCACCTCGGCCATAGGCCATAGATACGGTAAGAAAATGGCACCCGCGGCCGGCGCCATACCCGCCGCTTCCAACCGCGGCTTCCGCCACTTCCGCCCGGCTTCCGCCACCTTCCGCCCGCGGCACCCGAACCCCGCCTCGCGCCGCGCCCGCCCGTGCCCTACAATCCGCCCGATGACCCTCGACCTCGTCGACTTCGACCGCCGCCTCAAGGCGCCCACCCGCCGCCTCGCCCGGGCCCTCGGCCTGCGCGGCCAGCTCGGCGTGGTGCACGAGTTCGGCGAGGGCAAGACCAATACCCGCGTGCTGCGTATCGTGCACCGGGCCCGCCCCGACGACCCGGCCCCGCAGCACTACATCTTCAAGTACGGCCCGGCCCCGCTGCTCACCCGCGAGATCGCGCGCTACGTCGACTTCAGCCGCCACGTACAGGCCACCAGCCTCTTCACCGAGCTGCTCGCCCCCGACGCCACCCGCGCCCGGCTGGCCGACGCCCCCGAATCCATCGGCGCGCTGGCCTATCGCGACGCGGGCACCCAGGCCGGCGTCGGCGGCGCCCGCGCGCTCGGCGACCGACTCGGCGAAGCGCTGGCCGATCCCGCCGTCGAGCCCTGGCCGGCGGACTGCCCGGCGCAGATCACCGCCGCCCTCGCCGGCCTGCTGCGCCAGGAGACGCAGCACTTCGGCTCCGCGCTCGCCCGCCACTACGAAGACCGCTGGCTGCCCGACATGGAGATCGTCTTCGGCGCGGCCCACGCCCGCCCGGCGGCCAACTCGACGCTGCTGGCCCACCCCGACTTCGCGCCCGATCGCTTCGGCGCCGCGCGCAGCGACCCCGACGCGCTCGGCGACTGGTGCCGCGGCCTCGGCGCGCCGCACCCGCTGCGCCGCTCGGGCCTGGAGGTCATCGGCCGCTGGGGCGGCGCGGTCTGGGTGCGCGACGACGACGCCGAGCCGCCGCTGCGGCTGAAGCTGGCGCCCGAAGAGAATACCCGCGCCAGGGTCGCGCACCTGAAGCCCGGCGATCTGGTCGACCTCTGGGTGCGCGCCGACGACGTGGCCTCCACCCGCCACGGCCTCTACGTCGAGCGCGCCCGCGCCGCCGCGCCGTGCTGGCCCGAGGCGCAGAAGCCGCTGAAGCTGGGCCGCTGGGTGACGCCGAACCCGCTGTACATCACCGCCGACGCGCTGAAGGCACCCGACGGCGTGCGCTGCGGCCCGGCCCATGGCGACCTGCACCCGGGCAACGTGCTGCTGGCGGGCGGCGTGCCGCTGTTCATCGACTACGGCCTCGCCGAGGCGAGCGCGCCGGCCGGCGTCGACATCGCCCGGCTGCTGGGCTGCTTCATCCGCGAGCTGGGGCTGTGGCTCGCGCCGCCCGCGCTGATCGAGGCCATCGCCGCGCTGCTCGATCTGCCCGGCTCCGACGTGATCGAGTCGCCCGACGCGCGGCGCGCGGTCGCGCTGCTGCGGCCCTGGCGCGACGCGTGGCTCGAGGCCCGGCCGGGCGCGCCGCTGGCCCGGCACCTGCTCGGCTTCGCCTTCATCGGCCTCAAATGGACCGAAGACGACGGCCGCGATCCGCTGCGCCACCGAGCCTGCCTCGTGCTCGCGGCGCTGGCGGCGGCCGATGGCATACCTGATGGCATGCCAGATGCCATCGATCCGTTCACCGATGGCATGAACGATGGCATCAACGCCGCATCCGATGCCATCGCTGTCTATCGGACCCATCTGAAGCGGGCCCACGCCCGCGTCGTGCCGTTCTTCCAGCGGCCGGGGCGGCCGGCGCTGCTCGAAGAGCTGTTCGTGCAGCTCGAGCTGACCCGCGCCGGGCTGCACGCCGAGGAGACGCGCCGACCGCGCGGCAAGAGCCGCTGCACCCTCGAAGAGCTGCTGGCCGGCGTGGCGGGCGGCGGCCCGCGCTGGCTGCTGCTGGGCGATCCCGGCGCGGGCAAGTCGACGCTGGCCCGGCGGCTGGCGGCCGATCTCGCCGGCCGCGACGACGGACCCATCGCGGTCTACGTGCCGCTGGCCGCCTGGGCCGAGGTCGCCGACGCGGGTGATCCGTTCGACTTCGCCGAGGCGCGGGCCCGCGACTGCCCCAGCCGCGCCGGGCGCTCGGTCGACGGGCTGGCCGACGCCCTGCGCGCCGCCGCCGCCGAGCCGGGCCGGGTCTGGCTGCTGCTCGACGGCTTCGACGAGGTGGCGCCGGCGCGGGTCGAGGCGACCCACGGGCATATACTGGCGCTGGCCGATACCTGGCCCGCGGTGACCTTGGCGGTGCTGAGCCGCTTCATCGGCGCCCGCAGCCTCGACGGCTTCGACCGGGCCCACGTCGCCCGGCTCGACGGTGAGCGGCAGAGAGCTTTGCTGACCCGCTGGCTCGGCGCCGAGCGCGGCGCGCGGGTCTGGGCCGAGGTCGATAGCCGGCCGGCGCTGCACGACGCGGCGGGCAACCCGCTGCTGCTGTCGCTGCTGGCCAAGATCGTGTCGGTGCGGGCCGATACGCCCGGTGCGGACGACGCCGGCCTGCCGACGACCCGGGCCGAGGTCTTCGGCGCGGCGATCGCGCTGCTGCTCGATCGCGGGCATTGCCTCACCCCGCGGGGGCTGGGCGCCCATCGCACCGACGCCCGGCTGCTGCTGCGGGCGCTGTCGCTCGATCTGACCGAGGCCGGCGGCGAGCAGTGGCCGGCCGACGCGATCGACCGCCGCCTGAGCCAGCTGTGCGCCGCCGACGACGACCTCGAGGCGCGCCTGGGGCGCGGCTGGACCACCAGCGGGCAGTGCGTCGAGACGATCGCCCTGCAGACGGGCATCCTCGGGCCGCACGACGGCGCCGACGGGCACTGGCGCTACCTGCACCGATCGCTGCGGGAGCGGCTGGCGGCCGAGGCGCTGAAAGACATGGGCCCGACGGCCATCGTGGCGCGGGTCGAGGCCATCGCCGACGAGCCCGAGCTGCTGGGCCGCTGGGGCGAGACGCTGGGCATGGCGTGCGCGCTCCTCGATGATCCGTCGGCGCCGCTGGCGGCGCTGCGGGCGGCCGACGCGGCGCTGACGGTGCGGGTGCTGCCCGAGCTGACCGGGCTGCCGCTCGACGTGGCGCTGGGCGCGCTGTGGCCGATCGACGTCGGCGGTGGACACCTTACGGATCACACCTGGGACGGCGAGACGCTCTACGCGCTGATCGGAGAGCGCCCGGTGGCCGACGCGGCCCGGCACCTGCTGGCGCGGGTGACGCCCGAGATCGACCTCGACCGGCTGAGCTTCGTCTACCACGCGCTCGACCGCATCGGGCAGGCGCCCGACCGCGCGGCCTTCTTCGCCGCCGCCGGCCGGCCGATCGACGCCGCGCCGACCTTCGCGATGTGCGAGATCCCAGGCGGCGTGCACTGGATCGGCAGCCCGGACGACGAGGCCGAACGCGGGGATCCCGAGGGCCCGCGCTTCGCGGTCGAGCTGGCGGCCTTCGCGATGGGCCGCGATCCGGTCACCGTCGCCGAGTACCGCCGCTTCGACCCCGAGCACACCTGCCCCGGCGGCCCGCTGCACCCCGTCACCGAGGTCTCGTGGTGGCGCGCCCGGCTCTTCGCCGCCTGGGCCGGGCTGCGGCTGCCCACCGAGGCCGAGTGGGAGGCCGCCTGCCGCGGCCGCACGACGACCCGATTCTGGAGCGGCGATACGGACGACGCCCTGGCGCGGGTCGGCTGGTTCGACCGCAACAGCGGTCGCAGGGCCCATCCGGTGGACGCTATGCCCGACCCGGATGCACCCGCTCACCCGTACGGCCTGCGCGGCATGCACGGCAACGTAGACGAGTGGTGCCGCGACTGGCTCGGCCCATACCCCGCCCCGCCGGCCGACGGCGCCCCGCTGGCCGCGCCGGCCGGCCCCGACGCGGGCGCCGACCGTGTCATCCGTGGGGGCTCGTGGTACTCGGTCGCCCGCTGGTGTCGCTCGGCGTACCGCAGCCGGTGGCTCCCCGGGATCCGGGTCGTCGACCTCGGCTTCCGGCTCGTGCGCGCCCCCCGAGCACCTTGGCCATAGGCCATAGATCATAGATACGGTGAGAAAACGGCACCCGCGGCCGGCGGTATACGCGCCGCTTCCGCCGCTTCCGCCCGGCTTCCGTTCGCTTCCGGCGCCGTCATCAAAAAACCTGCACGCCGATGGCCGCCGCGACGGCCCCGCGCACGTCCTTCAGCGGCGTATCGCCGACGATCACGCCGCGCATCCGCTTGACGAACCGCCGCCGGCTGCGGGGCAGCGCGCGATGCTCGCCGCGACGGATGCGGTGGCCGAGCGCGTTGAGCGTGCCGGCGCAGGAGATGATGCGCGCTTCGGGGGTGCTCGAGCCGCCAACGGTCGGCGCCAGCGACTGATCCGCCGCGCCCGCCCCGCCCCCGGACGCCATGCGCCGCCGCGACATCGGCCCCGCACCGATCGAGGGGCGCGACGCGCACCCGGCGCGGACCCCGCGCCCCGACCTCGACCGCGATCGATACGCGGCGAAGACCACCCGCCCCTGGTGGCGGGAGGGCCTCGCGCGCTGACGGTCGCCCTCTCCACCGGGGGCGGGCGCGCCTCGCCGCGCGCACATCGCGTCAGTTCCCGGGGCGAGCGGTCGTCTGCGGCCGCGCATCGAGGGCGCGCGCAGGGGCGGGTCCGATCGCGCGCGGGTCAATCGCGTCCGTTGCCGGTACAGCCGCGTCTCATCGTCTGCGGATCGCGTCCCCCACTGCGCTCGCCGCCTGCTGGCGCGCGGTCAGCGCGGTGTTGCGGCGGGGGATGACCCGATGACCGTCTTGCTCGTGGCCCTCGCTGCGGCCGCCCTGCAGCGTCGCACGCGCTGCGTGGGGTGATACGGCGAGGTGGGCCGCGGCGTCATCATCTATGGCCTACGGCCGAGGTGCTCGGGGGGCGCGCACGAGCCGGAAGCCGAGGTCGCCGTCCCGGTCCCCGGGCGCGGTGCACGATACCCTGCGCGTGGGCCGCGTGCAGCGCGTCGGCGACCGCGCACAGCGCCGCGAGGCCCCATGAAACGACACGCCACCCGCGAGCACCGCCCGCTCCAGATCGCCGCCGGGCAGGTGCTCCATCACGAAGAAATACCAGCCGTCGTGCTCGACCTCGGGCTCGATGACCCGCACCACATGCGGATGGTCGAGCTGCGCCATCTGGCGCGCCCCGCGGAAGAAGCGATCGCGGCGCTCGGCGCTGTCGCCGAACTGCCCGTGCAGGATCTTGAGCGCGACGTGCGCGGCGATGCGCTCGTCCCAGGCCTTCCAGACCTCGGCGAAGCCGCCGCGGCCCAGCTTGTCGGTCAGCGTCCAGCGCCCGGCGAGGTGCAGGCCCTTCGTGGGCTGGCGGCCGTGCAGGCGGGCGCGCTTGAGCGCGAGGATGAGGGCTTCGACGCTGGCGATGGCGTCCGCCGGCGCGCCGGATGCGCGCAGGCGATCGCGGCGGGTCAGGGCGGCGTCGAGCGGGTCGGCGGGCAGCGGGCGGATGGCGCGCTCGCCGGCGGCCAGGCGACGGAGCATGGTCGCGACCGGCTCGAGCTCGGTCGAGCGGGTCTCGATCTCCTTGATGCGGTTGAGGCCATAGGGCACCCGCTCGCGATCGGCGCCGTCGAGCACGACGGGCACGACCCGCACCGCGCGCTCGCGGCGGCGGGCGAAGCGGATGGCCAGCGCGACCTCGTCGGAGTTGTAGTGCCCAGGGCCGGCCTCGCCGAGCGGGGGCCAGCGGTCGGTGACGAGCACCGCGATGATCGCGGCGCGGCGCAGCGCGGCGGGGATGGCTTCGTCCCAGCGGTCGCCGGGATCGAGGTCGACGGCGTCGCACAATGGGTTGGCGCCGGCGCTGCGCAGGGCGCGGTGCAGGGCGATGGCGACGTCGCGGTCGGGACCGGCGTAGCAGATGAAGATGGGCGCGGGGTCGGCCATGGCCGTCTGTTGTCGATCAGCCGCCGGTGCGGTGCAAGGACGGCGGTGTTGCAGGGGTGTGTGGTCGGCAACGATGGCAGGATAGGGAAGCCACGCGGAAGCAGAGGGTCTACCGCCGGCCGCGGGTACCGTTTTCTCGCTGTACCGGTGGTCTATGGACTACGGCCGAGGTGCTCGGGGGGCGCACGAGCCGGAAGCCGAGGTCGCCGCCCCGGACCCCGGGCGCGACCCAGGCGCGGACCGCCGAGCGACACCTGCGGGCGAACGCATGCCACGAGCCCCCGCGGATGACACGGGCGGAGCCCGCGGCGGGGCCGGCCGGCGCGGCCAGCGGGGCGCCATCGGCGCTCGGCGCGTAGGGGGCGTACCAGTCGTGGCACCACTCGTAGACGTTGCCGATCATGTCGTACAGCCCCCAGCCGTTGGGCTGCTTCTGCGCCACCAAGTGGCTGGACGCCCGCTCGTGTGGGTACTGCTTGTCGGACCAGCGGGACGAGTCATACGCCTTCGGGTGCGCGCCGCCGCTGTTGCCGCGGTACCACGCGATGGCATCCAGAGCAGGCGCGTTGTTCTCGCCCAGGATGGGCAGCGGGCCGGCGTAGGTCGCGGTGACCGTGCCCGCCCGACAGGCGTACTCCCACTCGGCCTCCGTCGGCAGGCGATAGCCCGCGGCCTGTGAGTCCCAGGTCGCGGTCTGCTCATCGCCCTCACCGGCGAAGACATACACCGGCGACAGCCCTTCGCGCTCGGACAGCGCATTGCAGAAGCGCGCCGCATCGAACCAGGTCACGCTCTCGACCGGTCGGGTCTCGTCATCGGGCTGGCCTTTGAAGCGGCTGGGGTTCTGGCCCACAACCGCGAGATACTGCGCCTGGGTGACTGGCGTCCGGCTCATGAGGAAGGCGTCGGGCAGCCGCACCGCATGCTGAACCTCACCGTGGAAGCGCCCCTCTTCGTCCTCGGGGCTGCCCATCACGAAGTCACCGGCCGGGATGTAGAGCACGGCCGGCCGGCTGTCGGTGACGGACGCGATGACCGTGCCCGGCTCCACACGGGTAACGTCCGCAGCAGACACAGAGCCGAGGGCCTGCCCCTGGTTCGTGGCCTCCCGCAGCGCCGCGGCGAACGCGAGGCCATCGGCGGGGCGCTTGGCCGCGTCGAATCCGATCGAGCGGGCGACCAGTTCGCGCAGAGCCGGCGGAGCAGGCAGAGCCAATGCGGTCTCTCGCGGGCGCTGCTTGCTCGCGCTGCTTGGTGCCTTGCCCGTCAGCACGAACACCGCCGACATGCCCAATCCATATACATCTGCCCGCGGCCCGACGTCCTGTGGCCGGTCGAGCTGCTCGGGCGCCGCGTAGAAGTATGTGCCCATCGCGCCGGTCGCCGTACCGCCGGTCGAGTCGGCCACCCGCACGAGGTCGAAATCGGCGAGCCGCGCGCGGCCGTCCGCGCCGAGCAGGATGTTCTCCGGCTTGATGTCGCGGTGTACGATCCCGGCCCGATGGGCGACGCCCAGCGCCTCGGCGATCTGCAGCAGCGCGCGCAGCCCCGCATCGACCGACAGCGGCGCATCACCGCGCAGGATGGCATCCCGCAGGTTGCCGCCGGCGAGGTACTCCATCACGAAGAAGTGCCAGTCCTCGCAGCGCACCTCGGGGTCGAAGACCCGTACGATACCCGGGTGATTCAGCCCGGCCATCTTGCGCGCGCCGCGGAAGAAGCGAGCGATGCGGGTCCGGTCGCCGTTCCAGCGGCCGTGCAGCACCTTCACCGCCACGAAGCGGTCGGCGACCTCATCCCACGCCAACCAAACCGACGCGAACCCGCCCGATCCCAGACGCTCGCCGAGCACATAGCGATCGGCGAGCACATCGCCCGGCCCGAGTCGACCGCCGGCGCGCAGGCTGCGCTGCAGCGCTTTCTTCTCTTCGACGACTCGGGCGATCTCATCGGCGGGCGCCCTCTGCGCCCATAGTAGGCTGATGCGGCGCTTGATGGCCTTCAGCTCCGCCTTGGTCTCGGGGCGCGGTCGCGCCGTCGTCCCCGAGCGATTCAGCAGGGCGCGCAGCGGCGAGACCACGGCGCTGACTGCGCCGCGGCTGCAGCCCAGCGGCACGATGCGGCGCAGGCCGTAGGGGATGCGGCTCTCCCCGGCGCCGTCGACGAGCACCGGCACGATGCGCACGTCGGCGTCGACCGCGCGGGAGCGGGCGATGGCGATGGCGATCTCTTCCGGGCCGTAGAAGCCCGCGCCTTCGTCGCCCGCGTGTGGGCAGTGGTCAGAGATGAGCACGACGACGATCGCCGCCCGATTCAGAAACCGGGGGATGACCGCGTCCCAGCGGTCGCCCGCACGCAGGTCGACGGCGTCGCACCACGGGCTGAGCCCCGCCTCACACAGCGCTTCGTGCAGCTCGACCGCGAGCGCGCGGTCGTCGCGGGTGTAGCTGATGAAGATCGTCGGGTCGTCGGCCATGCATGGCCGTTGTCGATCAGGATCGGCGTCGGCGCAAGCCTCCCGCCATTACACCGCCGTTGGCCGGCACCTCGCCTCAATCGCAGCGGGGGTCGGTGTCTTGCAGGTTGCGGATGATCTGCTCGCCGATGGGCAGCGCATCACAGCCGTGGTCCTGCTCGCAGACGAAGTCCCATTGCGGCTCGGCGAGGCGGTGACAGTCGAGGCAGTTGCCGCCGAACTGATTGACGACGTCGGTGGTGCCGCGATCCTCGATGGTCACCGCGCCATCCGCCGCGACCCGCAGGTAGAAGAACTCCCAGTCATTGGTCTCGGGGCTCCAGCCGGCGCGGCGCTTGACCATGGCTTCGCCGGGCACGAGCTGGATCACCGTGCCCGGCGGATACACCCCGCCCTCGGCGCTGTTGGCCACCGCCAGGGTCTCGTCGAGCCGGCCGAGCTTGTTGGTGATGTAGAAGCGGCGGATCGGCGTCCAGTCGAGCAGGCAGTCGAAGTCCTGGGCCCGCATGTCGATATCATCGCCCATGGCATGGGATGCCATGTCCGGCGCGGACGCCATATCAACCGCCGGCGACATATCCGCGGCCGGCGCCATGTCATCGACCATGGCATCCTCGGGCAGCGCGTCCCCCGGCTCACCGCCGGCGCCGCCCGTGCCCTCACCGCCGGTGCAGCCCACCAGCAACAGCACGGGCAACAGCGCCCGCCTACTCCACCGCATGACATATGTCATTCATATCACTCCGCAGCGTATCACTCATCGGGCATCACTCGTCAGGCACCGCGCAGACCCGGGCGAAGACCCCCTCGGGCGTGGCGCGCGGCAGGCAGCGCTGGTCGGCGGCGCAGTGCGCGTCGACGCAGCATGGGCGGGTGCAGATACCATCGACGCACTCGGTGCCTTCGCACTCCGCCGCGCGGGCGCAGGGGGTGCCATCGGGCGACGGACCGGGCGGCGCCGGCACGCACGCCGAGATGACGCCGGTCACCTGCCCGTTCTCGAAGGTCGCCACCCGGCCGCAGGTATTGCCGCCGAAGCAGTCCTGGTGCGTGCAGCACGGGTCGCCGCAGACCCCCGGCGCGCCGCCCGGCGCGTTGGCATAGGGCACACACACCCGACTGCGGCAGTCGAGGTCGCCGAAGCAGCCGTTGCCGGTGCGCCCCGCGCCAAAAGGCAGCGGCTCGCAGATGGCCCGCGGGCCGCCGCCGGTGGGCGTCCAGACGCAGGCCAGCCCGCCGCAGTCGTTATCGGTGCAGCACGCCGCCAGGCAGCGATCGGCGCCCACGTCGCACAGCCCGCTCTGGCACGCGTTCCCGGCGCAGGGCTGGCCCGCCTGACGGTCGAAGGTATAGCCCGGCGGGTATATCCGGCTCGGCACGCACAGCTTCACCCCGAGGAAGAACTGGCAGCCGAAGCCGATCGGGCAGTCACGCTCGCTGCAGCACGACATCGTGCACACCGCGTGGGCCACGCCGTTGACCGCGAGGTTCGCGCAGACGTTGCTCGCGCAGTGCGGCCCGCGCTCGCAGGCGCTACCCAGGGGCAGGTCCCGCGGCTCGACCGGGGCCATGTCGGGGGCCGGCGGCCGGGCGTCGGGCGTCCGCACGTCGGGCAGCGGCCGGGCGTCGCGCGCTACCCGAGCGTCCGTGATCACCCGGGCGTCCACCTCTGCGTCGAGGATGGGCACCCCGCGATCGCGCTCGACCCCGCGGTCGAGCGGCGCGTCGGACCAGCACTCGCCGCTCTGGCAGGTCGAGCCGCGCGGGCAGTCCCGGTCGACGCGGCAGTCGAAGGTGCAGATCTCGTCGGCGCAGTACAGCCCCGGCGCGCAGTCGCTGTTGAGCCGGCAGCCGCCGCCGGTCACGTCGGGGATGACATCCGGCGGCACCGCGTCGATGAGCACGCCGCGGTCGCGCCCGCCGTCGGCGTCTCCGCCGCCGCCCGTGGACGTATCGTAGCAGCCGATCAAGGCCATCGCGGCGAGCAGCGGGGTGAGGCGGCGGATCATCGTCGGGACTGTATCGAACGGCCGCGGTCTACACCATCGCGGCTCGACCGAACCGCGCGCGGGCGTGGGCCGAGAAGAAGAGAAACAGCAGGATGATCGTGTACTCGGCGTACTCGATGCCCATCTCGCGGAAGCGCGTATCGTGCTCGAGGATGAAGAACGTCTGCCACGCGCAGGTGAGCGACATCGCCCCGTAGATCACCGCCATGGCCACCGGCGTATGCCGCCAGCGGCGCAGGTAGCCGCCGATGAAGACCACCGCGGCGATCAGGATGAGGCTCCACTGCAGCGCCAGCATGCCCGGGCCGAAGAGCGGGTTGCTCAGCCGCGTCCACGGCACCTCGGCGAAGATCATCTCAGCGAAGCCGACCAGCGCCCAGGCGGCGAGGCCGATGTGCACCACGATGAGCAGGCCGGCAAAGATCCGGGCGACGATCGGCGGCATGAGTCCCCTCCCCGGGCTGTCTCGGGCCGCCGCGCTCGCGCCGCGGCGGCGGCCGTGATTTGATGCCTCCTGTGTAACACCCGGAGGGTACGATGAGCACCCCGACCCGCGACGAGACCGCCGCGTCCCAGAGCACGACCGAGACAGCCACGTCTGAGGCGCCCGACCACGATCGGGACTACGCCGCCCTGCTCGCCGGCCTGCGCGCGCGCCTCGCTGCCGCCCGCGGCCCGCTGTTCACCACCGACGCCGACGTGCCCGACAGCGCGCCGCCCGACGGCCCGCGGGCCCAGCGCCGGGACGCGCTGTTCGACCTCTTCCTCGACGGCCTCGATCCGGCCTTGCGCCAGGAGTACACCTGCAGCGCCTGCCGCCGGTTCGTGCGCCGCTTCGGCGGGCTGGTGACCATCGACGAGAATGGCCGCACCGCGCCACTCTTCTGGGACGCGGCGGACGGCGGCGCGACCTTCGGGCCGGCGCTGAAGCGCATGCGCGACCGGGTGAGCGCCGCCCGGGTGACCGGCGTCTTCCTGAGCGCCGAGCCGGTCTGGGGTACGCCCGAGGCCGGCGGCTGGACCCACTTCGGCGGCCCGGTCGACGCCAGCCTGGTGCACGACCACGCGCTGCTGAACGCCGGCCAGCGCATGGCCGCCCTGGCCCACGACCGCGAGACCCTCGAGCGGGCGCTGGGTATCTACGACCAGAAGCACGTCAAGGTCGCCCTGCGGCTGCTCGACAGCGAGCAGCTGTATCGCAGCGAGAAGGTGCTCGGCGTCGCGAAGTGGCTCGACGGGCTGATGCAGCAGCTGCCGGGCGGCAAGAAGGCCAGCAAGAAGAGCGGCAAGAAGAAAGGCGGCAAGAAGGCGCGCCGCCGGGCGAACCTGCTGTGGCGCGCCGCCGCGACCGCGCCGCCGGGCTTCTGCCACGTGCGCAGCACGATGATCGGCACGCTGCTCGACGACATCGCCGCCGGCAAGCGCTACGACGACGTCGCGCGGGCGTTCGCCGCCAAGATGCACCCGCTGCAGTACCAGCGGCCGCAGGCGGCGCCCAAGAAGGGCAACATCCAGCAGGCGGAGAAGATCATCGCTCAGCTCGGCAGCGCCGGCGCCCTGAAGCGGCGGCTGGCGCGGCTCGACGACCTCGACCTGCTGTGGCGCTCGCCGACGATCCCGCAGGACGTGCTCAGCGCCGACGTCGGCGAAGAGCCGGCGGGCGTATTCGATCACTTGAAGCCGGGCGGCAAGGGCAGCGCGGCGACACGCGGTACGCGGCCGACGAAGATGACCTGGGTCAAGTTCCGCAAGCGGGTCCTGCCCAATGCGGGCCACATCGAGCTGCTCGTGCCCGAGCGCGGCGGCTTCTACGCCTTCGTGACCGCCGCCGAGCCCGACGCGCCGCCGATCATCCAGTGGGACGATCCCAAGCGGCGCAACCCGGTGACCTGGTACACCTACATGGAGCCCAAGCCCGCCCGCGAGTGGGGCCTGACCGCCGGCTGGCAGCCGCTGACCGGCGTCTGCCTCTTCCCGCACATGTGGGCCGACGAAGATGGCCACAGCCACCAGGGCAAAGGCGCCTTGTTCGTGATCCGCGGGTGCGTGGCGCCCGAGGGCGGCGGCAGCGGGCTGTTTCCGGAGTTCCTGCGCAGCGAGTACCGCGCGGTGCGGGCGACGATGGAGGCGTTCAGCAAGGCGGCGACGCTGTCGGGGCGCGCGGCGGCCGGCGGGTGCGGGCTGGCGATGCGACCGGGCAGCAACGCCGAACTGAAGCTGCGGGTGCACCCGCCGGCGGGCGAGCCGGGCGGGGCGCTGAGCTACATCATCGACCGCTGGGATTAAGCGCGTCTGGGGCTGCACGCCGGGCCACGGCGGGCGCGTATCGTTGCCTGCCCCACCCCGTTGGTGTAGGTCTCGTCGCGACCACAGGACTGCGAGTGTCGCCATGAGCAGCAAAGAACCCACGACCGACAGCGATGAACCAGCGCGCACGTCGCCGCTGCCGACGATCGCTCAGGAGTGGACCATCAGCGGGCTGGCCGTAGACAACCTGCGCGCGCTCCGCATACCGGAGCCCATCGCGCTGCGGCGGCTCATGCTCGTCGTGGGCAGGAACGGCATCGGCAAGAGCACCCTGGCGCGGGTCTTTCCCCTGCTGGGTCAATCGGCGGGCGACCGCACACGGGAGCCGATCCTGTGGTGGGCCCGAAATGGGGTCGATTTCGGCTCGTTCTCAGAGGCGAAGCGGCACGGTCAGGATGAGATCACGTTCGGCTTCGAGTTCACGCGGGAGGGCTCGACGCCGTGGAGGGTCACGAGCACCCTCGCGCAAGGGCCCGAAGGGTGTCGGGTCGCCCGGATCGAGATGCACGAAGGCAGTCATCGTTTCCAGGCGTGCTTCGATCGGGAGGGCCGCCCGTCCCATGTCGAGACCCATCTGCACGGGCATCTCCACGAGTGGCCGCTCGATGAGGAACCGTGCAGCGGGTTGACAACCGACCCGTGGCGGCTCTTCGGCATAGGTCGGTCGAATCGGTCGGCGGCGGCGGCGGCGACCTCCATACTCCCTGTCGAACTGGCCGACGGACAGTCCGTGGATCTGCTGTCGTTCATGTCAGATATGCCAGACATGCCCGAAGGCTGGGATCTGCTGTCCCAACTGATGATGAGTGGTGGCGAGCCCAGACCTTCGAGGTCGCGAGGCCCAACACCTTATTGGAGGTTTGACGACCTCGGCCTCTTGAAGGAGAAACTTCGAGGCTCAGTGGAGCCACTAAGTCTAGTTCTGAGTTCTGCCGGCCACCTTCGCCGGAAGCCGAAAGTAATCCCCGACTGGAATCCCACTGTCGAACAGCTCGAAATCGCTCGGCGGACCCTCTTCTTCCACCATGGCCTGAAGCGCATCCGTCAGGCCGAGTCACTGCTCGATCAGCTCACCTCGCGCATGGCATACATCGGCCCGTTCCGCGCCATCCCCGAGCGCGACTACCGGCACCAGTCCGTCGCGGTCGAAGCGCTCGACCCGCGCGGCGAGAACCTCGCGATGTTCATCGCGGCCCTGAAGCCTTCGGAGCTACGGCAGCTCAACGCGTTCCTCCAGGAGTGGCTGGACTTCCGCATCGTCCTCAACCGCGACCACGGCCGCTACACGCTGCGCATCACGATCGGAGACCGGCACTACAACCTGCTCGACGTCGGCTTCGGCTACTCGCAGGTCCTGCCGGTCGCCGTCCAGCTCTGGGCCTCGGGCCGGGTGCTGTCCACCAGCCGCAGCCAGGAGCGCACGCTGATCCTGGCCATCGAGCAGCCGGAACTGCACCTGCACCCGCATCATCAGGTGCTCATCGGCAAGGCGCTGGCGGCGTCGGCGATGGACGAGAACGGGCCGATCCAGATCGTCGAGACCCACAGCGATCACCTCGTCAGCGAGATCGGCCTGCTCGTCGCCCGCGGGCAGCTCGACCCCGAGCGGGTCGGCGTGCTCTGCGTCGAGCCGCACGAGGAGGGCAGCGGGGCCTCGGTGCGAGTGGCCACCTTCGACGACGACGGTGTCTTGCAGAACTGGCCTGCGGGCTTCCTGGCGCCCTGAGAGACGACGCATGCTGCTGATTCTGCTCAAGGACGAGTACTTGGGCACCGTCGAAGCGCAGGGCGACGACCCGGCGTTTCGGGACTTCGTCTGCCAGCTCGGCCAGACGCTTCACGACGGCCGGCACGCGGTCAAGGCGCCGCCGCTCCTCTTGGAGCGTCTCGCCGCCTGGAGCGGCATCAGCGAGCCCCAGGCGCAGGCGCTGGCCGCCGCGTCCCGCGACGCTGTGCGCCCGTCCTTGCCATACGCGCTGGCCACGGACGCGCTGGTCTTGACCGGCCCGGACGGGGTGACTGCCGACGACACATCGAGCGATACGGTCCTGCACCGCATGCACTGGCGCGCCTTCACCGACCACCAGGGGCTCCGGCCGACGACTCTGCTCGGCGAGCATCGGGGCGACGCCCGCTGGTTTGCGCTGCTGGCCGAGGCCTACTCGGCGCGCATCATGCCGCTGTCATCTCGCCCGGGGGCCGAGGTCAGGCTCGACTGTCACCTCGGCGGTGGCAATACGACGGCCGTCTCGCTGGAAGCGCATGTGGCCGGCGGCGCCCCGACGCTCTGTATCGTCGACAGCGACCGCGATCACCCGGACGCGCAGCTCGGACAGACAGGCAAGCGGGTCCGAAAGACAATCGATCGGTTCACCGCCTCCGACCGGGCTCCGCCGGCCAGGATGCAGGCGCTGGCCGCCCGCGACGTCGAGAATATTCTCCCGGTCGCTTTGCTGGAGGCGGTCTGTTCGGACTCTGCGTGGTTCGAGCCGATGGTCGCGGCGGGCTTCTTCGTCGCCGCCGACCGACCGCTGGATCCCCGGCTCGCGTGGATCGACATCGGTAAAGACCAATGCAGCGCTCGACTGCTGTCGACGAAGGATCCGAAGACGCTCGAGCTGCGCCGAGCCGTGATCGCGCAGATTCGAGAGTCGCTCCCCGAGACCGAGCCATGCCCGCTCGAAGAGTCGACGCCCGCATGCAGCGCTTCGAACGGCGCCAGGTGGGGGCAGACACCCGACGGCTGCAAGCTCATCCACAGCGTCGGCAAGCCTCTGCCGAAGCTCTTGACATACCTGACTACGCGGAGCGGGGGCGCTGGGATGCCATCTGCCACCTGGCTGTGCCATCAGCTCCCCGACAGCGAGCCTGCCGTCTGGCAGCCCGCTCGGCTGGCATGGTCGTGGGGCATGAGACAGGTCCGCGCCGTTCGCTGATGTCAACCGCCAGAACCAGCGTCAATGGCCAACGACCGCGGGCTCTGAAGGCCGGAGCACGCGCGGCGGCGCCGCGAAGATGTGGCTGGCAACCCAGCCCGGCCCCGGGTATCGTCCCGGCGTTGCAAACTCCAACCATTTCGAGCCTTTGGGTCGGTCGCCCCGGCGTGACCCGGGCGGCGCGGCGAGCATGAGCGACTTCGAGCGATTCATCGACGAGAACTGGCCGATGTTCGTGGCCTTCACCGGCCGCTTCCACCCGGTGCCCGAGACTCTGTTGGCGCGCTATCCCTACGAGTGGGAGTGGCAGTGCCTGTCCCACAACCCGAGCCTGGCTTGGAGCGCCGAGCTGATAGCGCGCTTCGCCGATCGCTGGGACTGGTGGGCGCTGTCGAGGAATCCGGCGATCCGCTGGGACGCGGCGCTGCTCGATCGCTTCGCCGACCGCGTCGACTGGCAGGCGCTGGGCTACAACACCGCGCTGCCGCTCTCGGCGGCGTTCCTCGCCCGCTACGAAGATCGGCTCGAGCTGCTGTCGGGCGACATCGAGGCCCTGACCCCCGCGCTGCGGGCCCGGACGTCGCTCTACATCGCCGACGCGCCGGACCCCGACGACGACGCGCAGGACGAGCCGATCACCTTCGCCAACATCGAAGATGCAGCTCGCCGAGCGCACGCTGTTCGCCCACATCCTGCCGCGCTCGCTCTACGAGAACCTCATCCGGCCGTTCATCGACGACGCGTCGTTGGGTGAACGCTTCGCCGCGCGCTTCGACGGGCGGCAGGTGTACTTCGAGCTGCAGCCCGCGGGCGGCGACGCGCACGGGCTGACCCCCGAGTTCGAGGCCGACGCGCCGGGGGGCCGCTACGAGATGCTCGACATCGACCGGCTCGCCGAGCAGCCGACGTTGGTCAACGGCAGCCTGCAGCAGGGGCCGCCGCGCGTGCATCACATCCCGCGCCTGGCCGCGTGCAGCATCGAGCCGCAGAGCCTCCTGGTGAGCGCGCCGGTCAAGGCGGTGCTCGAGCGCTTCGAACTGCCGCCCGGCACGGCCTTCTACCCGGTCACGCTGAAGCCGAAGAACCTGGCCACGACCACGCCCTTCTTCGTGATGGTCGCCGAGGAAGACCTGCTGCGGAAGGCTCTGCGCTACGACAAGGTGACGTTCTTCTGCGCCGCCGACATCCTCGCCGGCAACCACCCGCTGCGCCGGCGGGTGCCGCTCGCCGAGCAGCCGACGGGGTTGGATGACATCTGGCCGATCGAGCGCGCGCTGCGGGACGCCGCCCGGGGTCAGGCGCGGTCGTTCGCGGGGATCCACCCCGATCGCCATCTGCTATCGGCCACCTGGGATGTCATGACCCAATGGGACGATGGCAGCCGGCGATGGGTGGTCAACGAGTTCGTCAAGCGGGCGATCGAGCAGGTCTGCGACGGCCACGTCGACTTCCGATCTTTGCAGGCGCTGAACATCGAGATCGACCCCGCGGCCTACGCGGCCAAGGCGGCGGCCTACGGCGCGCGGTCGTACGCGCCGGCCGAGCTGCACGTCGTCCGCTCGGCCCGGGCGCGCGCCGCGTTGGCCAAGCGCGATCGGCTGCTGGCGTCGGACCCGCCGCTCGCCCGCCCGGCGGATGAGCCCCGGGATGGGTTCGCCGACGTCGAAGACACGCTGAACGTGCGCTTCCCCGCGCGGTTCAAGCGCTACCACCAGCGCCGCTTCGGCAGCCGCCGGGCCGCCTTCCGCCTGCTCGATCCGGCCGAGATGCATCGGATCGAGCCCGACTACGTGGCCCGCCATCCCGAAGCGTACAAGGGCGTGGTGGTCGCCCAGAACGGACACGGCGACGATCTCGCGCTGCTGCTGAAGGCCGACAGCGACCACCTGCTGGGCACGACCTTCTACGCCTGCTTGCACGAGTCCGGTCGCATCGAGCGCAAGCGGGCGATCCCCAAGGCATAGAGCGTCGTCGGCTTCGGGGCGTCGTCGGATCGTAGGCCGTGGCGGGCCCTGCCGCCGCCCCATCTGTTTCCGAGTACGCCCTTCGGTTATCGTGTGACGGCCGATTGCCGCGGATGGGGGACGATGGAGACCGCACCGGCCGTGACCGAGCTGCTGCGCTGGTGCCTGGCCCGGACGCGGTCACACATCCGGCGCCACGGGCTGAGGCTCACCCAGAGCGGCGGGCAGCTCGGGGATCTGTACGTCGGGATCGACGAGGCCATGGCCGTGCTCGGCGGCGCGGGACAGTTCGACCTGACCCGCGAGTTGGGGCTGCCGGAAGAGCCGCCCATCGACCCGGTGCCCGCCCCCCAGGGCTCGCCCCTCGCCCGGCTCGCCCAGACGTTCGCGCTCGACCCCGTCGAGACCCGCCTGCTCGGCGCGGCGGCCGGCGCCTCGCTGGGGGTCGATGTCGCCCGGCTCTATGCCTTCGCCTGGGCCGACTTCGCCGTCAAGCTGCCGCCGGTGAGCTTCCTCGCCGAGCTCGTCGCCGATGACGCCGACGGCGCGCTGGCCGCGGTCACCCGGCTGCGGCCCGACGCGCGGCTGCGGCGGGCGGGGCTGCTGCGGCTGCAGCCGCCGGAGGGTTGGGGCGGACCACACGCCGCGTTCGTGCATCACGGGGTGCTGGTGCCCGACCCCGTCCTGGCGGCGCTGCGCGGCGAGCCGCCGCTGGCCCTGTCGCGGGCGACCCTGCGCCTGCCGACCGCCGATCCGCCGCGCTTCTCGCCGCCGACCGACGCCCTGCAACGGCTCGGCGGGCTGGTCGACGCGGGCGTGACGCGGGTGATGCTGCTCGGCCCGCGCGGCTGCGGCCGCGGCGAGGCGGCGCGCATGGTCTGCGCCGCGCGCGGGCGGTCGCTGCTGGAGATCGACCTCGACGCTCGACCCGACGCGGTCGACGCGCTCGGCCCGGCGCTCGACGACCTGCTGCTCGACGCGCGCCTGCACGGGCTCGCGGTGCTGTTGCGGGCCGACGCCCTGCTCGACGGCGACGACCACGCCCGGATCTCCATCGTCGAAGAGCGCCTCGCGGCCCACGACGGGCCGACTCTGATCGTGGCCCACCGCGCGGGCGGGCGACTCGGCGACGCGCCCGCGGTGCGCTTCGAACGGCTCGATGGCGCGATGCAGCGCGCCCTGTGGCAGCGCGAGCTGGGGGACGCGGCGCTCGCGTCCCGGCTCGTGGCGCGCTTCGACGTCACCCCGGGCATCATCCTGCGCACGCTCGCCGACGCCCGGCGCGAGGCCGCGATCTCCGCGCCGGCGGGCGCCCTCGACGAGGCACACATCGCCCGCGCGCTGCGGCGGCACATGCGGCACGCGCTCGACGGGCTCGGCGAGCCGGTCAGCACCACGCTGGGCTGGGACGACGTCGTCCTGCCCGACGACGTCGTCGGGCGGCTGCGCGAGATCCGGGCCCACGCCCGCCATCGGGCGCAGGTCTACGACCGCTGGGGCTTCCGGCGCAAGATGGACTACGGGCGCGGCCTCTCGTGCCTCTTCAGCGGCCCGCCGGGCACCGGCAAGACCATGATGGCCGGCATCATCGCCCACGATCTGGGCCGCGAGCTGTACAAGGTCGACCTGTCGCAAGTGGTCAGCAAGTGGGTCGGCGAGACCGAGAAGAACCTCGGCCGCATCTTCGACGAGGCCGAGCAGGCGCAGGTCATCCTCTTCTTCGACGAGGCCGACAGCCTCTTCTCGACGCGGACCGAGGTGAAGGGGGCCAACGACCGCTTCGCCAACATGGAGGTCAACTACCTGCTGCAGCGCATGGAGGCGTTCGACGGGGTCTCGATCCTCACGACCAACTTCGAGCGTGGGCTCGACGAGGCCTTCCGGCGGCGGTTGAAGTTCCGGGTGCACTTCCCGCTGCCCGACGCCGAGCAGCGCACCGAGCTGTGGCGGCGCATGATCCCGCCCGAGATGCCCGTCGAGGACGCCGTCGACTTCGAACGGCTGGGGCGCAAGCACAAGATGAGCGGCGGCAACATCAAGAACGCGGTGCTGCGGGCGGCGTTCTACGCCGCGGAGGACGGCGGCGGGCTGAACATGAAGCGACTGCAAAAGGCCGCCGACGCCGAGTCGCGGGAGATGGGCCGGCTGTAGCGGCCGCTGCCCGAGGCGAGTCAGGGGGGACGGTGAGCGATCAGGGATTCGACACCGCGCGCGCGGTGCAGCGGAGCGCCGAGCCGGTCGCCGAGCGCACGCCGATCCAGATGCTCGCGGTACAGGCCGAGGCGCGGCAGCAGCAGAGCGCCGACATCGTACAGCGCCTCGGCGGGCAGCGCGGGCGGGCCGACGGCGGCGCCGATCCGGCGGCCGTGCATCGGGCCGCAGCGCACGGCATCCAGGGCAGCGGCGGCGCGTTGCCGCACTTGGGCGCCATCCAGCGCGCGTTCGGCCGGCACGATGTCGGCGGTATCCAGGCGCACGTGGGCGGTAGAGCCGCCGAGGCGTCGGACGCGATGGGCGCCAACGCCTATGCCACCGGCGACGCGGTCGCCTTCAAGCGCGCGCCCGGTCTGCACACCGCGGCCCATGAGGCGGCGCATATCGTGCAGCAGCGGGCCGGCAACGGCCCCGCCGACGGCGTCGGGCAACCCGGCGATCCGTTCGAGCGGCACGCCGACGCCGTGGCCGACGCGGTGGTGGCCGGGCAGGACGCGACGCGGCTGCTCGACGCACCGCCGGCGGGCAGCCCGGCCGGCGTCGCGCGGGTCGTGCAGCGCGAAGCTGAGGGCGAGAGCGAGGGCGAGGGCGAAGGCGTCCTGCTGCCGACCACGATCCGCGTCTCGCTGGCCGGGCGCACGCTCACGGCGCAGGCCAAGGACAAAGACGAGAAGCGGTTGAAGGCGGGCAAGGGCGCCTACCGGGTCTATACGATCCAGGACATGCCGCCGTGGATGAAGGCGAAGCGGCCGGACCTGCAGATCAACTTCGACAAGGGCGGCGCCGGCGCCTGGACCGGGCGGATGAAGTTCGGCTTCACCCCGGACGAGAGCGCCTGGGCCGGCATGAAGACCCCGGGGGAGCAGACCGCAAAAGCCAGCGGCACCCTCGGTACGGGCGCGTTGACGATCAAGCCGCCGCCGTCGCTCGAGGTGAGCCTCAAGGGCATCGGCAAGGCCACGTTCAGCGACATCGGCATCGACGACGGCGGCCTCAAGCTCTCCGGCGACTTCACCCCCGACGACATGGGCTGGCTGAAGAAGGCCCTGCCCGGCGTGGAGCTCTCGGAGGGCAAGATCGGCCTGTCCCGCGCCGCCGGCAAGTGGAAGAGCAACGGCAAGACCGGCTTCGGGTTGAAGGTCGGGGAGACCGACATCTTCAAGGTCGAGATGGACACCCTCGATCAGGGCGCCACGCTCAAGCACACGGTGACCGGCGAGCTGCGGCTGGGCCAGGACGCGAAGAAGAAGATCGCCATCACCGGCAGCTATGACGCCGGCAAGTTCGACATCTCGGCCACCACGAGCGCCGAGAGCCTCTCGCCCGCGGCGGCGGCGGCGGCGTCCAAGGGCAAGAAGGGCAGCTTCAACCTCACCGGTGAAGTCACCGTGAAGTGGACCACCGCCGACCGGTTCAGCGCCGAAGGCAAGATCGGCGGCAAGTACAGCTTCGCCTCCGGGGCGTCGGTCGGGCTCAGCGGCGGGGTCGCCTTCGAGAAGGGCGCCCCGGCGGTCAAGGGCGAGATCTCCGGCGAGCTGCCGTTCGGCAAAGAGGTCAAGGGCCTGCGCGGCGCCGGCACCGACAAGCGCAAGGTATCGGGCAAGGGCGCCTTCAAGTACGGCCTCGGGGCCGACGGCAAGTTCACGGTCGAAGGGTTCACCGTGACCGTCACGATCACGCCCGACATCACCGGCACGGTGACGGCGAGCTATGACGGCGCGGTGTGGACGGCCGGGGGCTCGATCAAGGGCACCTGGTCGCCGCCCGGGTTCAAGGAGCAGAAGCGGATCCCCGAGCAGCCGTTCAACCCCCGGACGCCGGCGGTCCGGATCCCGACCCCGGTGCCCGGCGTCTTCGGCAAGGTCCAGGCGGGCTTCGAGGCGCAGGCCAAGATCGGCCCGCCCATCGTCGACTTCTCCATCGACGCCGGGCTCGACCTCAACGCGACCGACGACATCCTCACCCGGCTCATCGTCACCGGCGCGCTGAAGTTCGGCGCCGAGGCGGACATCAACGGCGGGGTCGACGGCAGCCTCGAGCTCAACGCGATCCTGGTTCAGCTCAGCGCGGGCCTGCGCGTCTCGATCAAGGTCAAGGGCAAGGGTGAGGTCAACGGCAGCGTGCAGTTCGACCTGACGGGCGCCGAGGGCAACAACGCCGCGGCCGGCATCAGCGAGGCGGGCATGGGCACCACCGTCAACGTGGTCGGCGACCTGAACCTCAACGCCCAGGTGCTCGGCGCCATCGAGGCGTTCGCCGAGGTCGAGACCATCCTCAGCAAGCCCAAGCGGTTCACCCATCCCCTCGCCGAGACCGAGATCGCGAAGTGGGGGCCGGTCACCGCCGGCGTCGCGGTCACCCAGAGCGCCAAGCACGGCCTGGACTACTCGTTCACGGCGCTGGCGGGCTACGACGACTTCCAGCTCACGATCGTCGACAAGGCCAAAGCGGCGGTCGCGGCGCTGCTCTCGAAGACGAAGTCGGACGAGCAGGTCAAGAAGCGCGGGCGGTGGAAGGTGAAGCGCGAGAACGACGGCGGCCGCGGCCAGGGCCCGGGGTGGGATCCGGACGAGATGGACGGCGCATACGGCGGCGGCGGCGGCGGCGGCGGCGGCGGCGGCGGCGGCGGTACCCGGTAGGGGGCCCGTAGGCGTCTCCGTCGACACCGAGGGGGCGCCCCGGACCACCCGGAACACCGATCCCGGCGCCGTCGAAGTTGCCCCGGGCGGCCTCTACATATGGTCGACACCTTGTCCCGGCGTTCACCCCGTACCCGGGTGTCGGTAGGCAACAGGTTCCTCCGCCCTTCGCAAGAGGAGCCAGACAGCCGCGCTGTGGATCGCGCAGGTCGAGGGGGACTTCGATCCGGTCATCGCGGTGCTGGACGGCGGATGCGATGGGGTCGAGCGGGCCTGCGCCGCCGCTGGGCAGGTCTCGGTGGAGCTGGACGCCGGCCAGCGGATCGTGGTGGTGGTCGAGGGCGCGCGGGGGCGAGGGCGCTACGCGGGCAACTTCACCCTCGACATCCGGCCCGAGTGAGCCCGCGTCTGCCTGGGGCCCGCCGAGCCTTGGACGTGGGCCGGCGACGCCTCTCTCGGGCAGCGTCTAGATGTCCTCGTCGAAATTGCCAATACGGTTGCGACGGCCGATCTCGCCGATGCCGGCGTTGCTCCTCCTCGACGTGCCCGAGGCACGCCTTCGTCGTCGCGCCTTGGCCTCGACGACCTCGACGCGCCGCCCCCGTATCGTCACTTCCGCCGCGGACATCTAGGGGCCGCCGCTGATCTCGCTCTGATCGACGACCCCGTCGGGCCCGCGCACCCAGTCGGCGAGCAGCGCCCCGACCGCACGCGACCAGATCAGCCCGATATGGCTGGTGTCGCGCACCAGGACGAACGCGCGCTGAGCGGGCAGGCCCCGGCTCTCGGCGCGGGACAGCTCGACGTCGAAGAGCGCGTCGTGCTCGGCGGCCACCCAAAGCGTCGGGCGCACGAACGCGCTGCGGTAGCTGTCGAGGCTGCTGACCTGCATGCCGGTCATGGTGGTGTAGCTGTTGTGCAGCGTATCGAGCGGGTCGCGATAGGCCGGCGCCTTGTCGAATCGCAGGACATAGCGATGGATGTCGCCGCGCAAGGCAGCGCCGAGCGCGCCCGCGTCGACCTGAGCGTAGGCGCCATCGTCGGGGCAGGCGAGGTCGACCTCACCGGCGGCGTGCCGTTGCTCGGCGTGCAGGAACGGGGCGACGAGCGCCACGGAAGCCACCGCGTGAGCCCCCGCCTGCTCGATGTAGCGGGCCACGACGCCGCCGCCGCTGCTGTGCCCGATCAGATGCACCCGCGCCGCGGGCCACCGCGCCTGCAGGTCGGCGATGTGCTGAGCGACGTCGCGCACGATCTGATGGGTATCGAGGCTGTCCCCGATGCGTCCGGGGAAGTAGCGTCCGTCGTCGATCACGTCGCGGGACGGGGGCTCTGCGGCCGAGCAGGGCGCGTCGGTACACAGCGAGAGCCCGTGGCCTCGCAGGTCGATCAGGCGGGCATGGATCCCGTTCTCGGCCAGCGCCTCGGCCCACACCGTATACAGCGCCGAGTGCGCCGAGCTGCCGTGGATCACCAGGGCGACGTCGCCGGACCCGTCCCATACGGGCGGAGACCACTCGCGGTAGGCGAGCCACACGCCCTCTTCGCCCTCCAGAAAGGCGGGCGGCGGCGCGGGGGACTGTCCGCCTTCGTCGATGAAGTCCTGCTCCCAGCCGGCGAGCTGGCCGAGGCCGTCACCATCGCTCGCGGGGCACGGCGGGTCGCAGCCCAGGCCGAATGCACCCATCCCCAATGCACCCAGGCCGAGCAGCACGGCCCAGCACGGTCCGCGCGCCACAGCAGGCAGCGCCGCGCTCATCGTGCCCGCCCCACATCACGGGCGAAGCCCAGCTCGAGCTGTAGCGTGCCCCCGTGGGTGCCGGGTCGGTCGAACGGGTCTTCCCACAGGATGTTGTCGTGGGCGGCGCCGAGGTCGACATGAGCCGAGTAGCCCGCCGAGACCGCGAGGTACGGCGACTCGGTCACCACCACATACGTCAACCGCAGGCCCAGCGCTGGCCCCAGATAGACCAGCGCGCCGCCCTGCGCCTCACTGCCGACGGTGAGCGTCAGCGAGCGAAACGCCGCGTCCGCTTCGACGAGCAGCCCGTCGAGCGGCGTGCGCCATCCGGCCGACGCGCCGAAAGACAGCTCGGTCGATACGGTCGGCACGACGCTGATGTCGGCGTCTTCGCTGAGGCCGAAGCCATAGAGCATGGTCAGGCCGAGCACCCACGACTCGAAGAACGCCCGGCCCCGCAGGCCGTAGGTCAGCAGGAGCGGCGTCTCGACGGGGTTGAAACCGTACGCCCGCAGCGTCGAGTCATTGTGCCGGTAGCTGCCCAACCGCGGGGCCACGACCGACGCGAACGCGATGCCCGGCCCAGGGGCCGGCGCCCCGGCGGCGGGGGGCGGCGCGGCGAGCGCGGCGGGGCCACCGATGTGCAGCGACGCCGTGAGCGCGGCGATTACGCAGACGCGGTGCATGTGTCCTCGCTTCCGGTCGATGCCCTGACGCTCGGCTCTGCTGGGGGGTACCCGCTCGGCGAGACCGCTGTCAAGGTCCAGCCCCAGGACGCGGCCTGCGTCGTCCATGCCGCCCGCGCCATCCAGCCATCCCCCCGATGAGATCCGTGGACGCTCGCGAGCACCCCCGACGCCCTCCGCCGAGCCCGCCCGGGTGGCCCCGGGGGCCCCGCTGCCCTCCGCCGAGCCCGCCCGGGTGGCCCTGGGAGCACCCGGACCACTCGCCGGACGCGTCCGGGTGCCCCAGGCCACCCCCAACACCGATGCCAACGCCGTCGATTCTGGCCTCGGGCACATCGCCCCCGCGTTCTACGCGCCGAGAGGGTGCCCCAGGCCACCCCCAACACCGATGCCGACGCCGCCGATTCTGGCCCCGGGCACATCGGCCCCACGTTCTACGCGCCGAGTGGGTGCCCCGGGCCACCCCGAACACCGATGCCGGCGCCGCCGATGTTGGCCCCGGGCACATGAGCCCTGCGCTCTATGCCGAACACGGGTGATCCAGGCCACCCGGAACGTCGATGTTTGCGCCGTCGATGTTGGCCTGGGCCAACCCGCGCCGACGTCGCGCGCGCTCGACAGGTGCCCGCGGCCAATTTTTGAAACGAAGCCATCGGTCGACGGGGTGCCCGCGACCACCCGCCGTCGGTGAAGCGAAGGGTCGGCACGTGCCCGCGGCTGGTTTTCGAATCGAAGCCATCGATGAGCGAGGTGCCCACAGCCACCCGCCGTCGCCGAAGCGAAGGGTCGGCACGTGCCCGCGGCCGGTTTTCGAAACGAAGCCATCGGTCGCCAGGGTGCCCCTGGCCACCCACCATCGGCGCGCCGCGCAAGGGCCAGGTGCCCGCGGCCAATTTTCGAATCGAAGCCATCGGTCGACGGGGTGCCCGCGACCACCCGCCGTCGGTGAAGCGAAGGGTCGGCACGTGCCCGCGGCCGGTTTTCGAAACGAAGCCATCGGTCGGCAAGGTGCTCGCGGCCACCCGCCGGCGACGAGACGCGTGCTCGGCATGGGCCCGCGGTCAGCCTTCGAATCGAAGCGATCGACAGCCGACCAGCCCGCGGCCACCTGGGCGAGCAGAACCATCCCGGCCCATCGACCCGCGGTCGCCCGCCGTCGTACGGCGGGGGCGCCCGATCCGCCCACGGTCGTCCGGGCCAGCATCTCGACATACGCGGCGTTGAATAGCGGCGCTCGGTCGTGGAACCGGGCGTGCCCCGCTCATCGCCCGCTGCCGACGCTCGCCCCCAAAGGGGCGCCCCCACGTGGCGCCCATCGGTGTCGCCCACATCCACCCCTCGACAGGTACACCCATGCCCATGCTCTCGTGGTGGGACGCCGCCGCCTATCTCGACGCCCGCGCCCGCGCTGCGGGGCGCTCCCCCTGCTATCGACTCGATGTCAAGCGACATGAAAATTGACCCACCCGGCGACACCAAAACTGACCCCCTCGACCATGGCCGGCGGCACCGTGCCGCCGGCTGATCAATTCAACTCACCAACTCGGCCACCGGCGCATCGAGCAG
>JAUHXC010000006.1 GCA_030427205.1 bacterium
CCTTGGGGCAGTTGTCGCAGGCGTCGCCCACGCCGTCTTCGTCCTCGTCGGCCTGATCGGGGTTGGCCACCTCGGGGCAGTTGTCGTCGATGCCGCACAGGCCGTCTTCGTCCACGTCGAGGCAGACGCCGCCGAGCGAGCGCTCGAGGGTCAGGATGGCGAAGCCATGGCTCGACTGCTGGCTCCAGCCGTTGGGCGAGCCGTTGGCCCCGTTGCCCCACTGGCCGTTGGGCTCCTGCCACTGCAGGAGGGTGTAGGCATAGTCGAAGTACGAGCTGGGCGGCTCTTCGGGATAGCCCAGCCCCGCCGTATCGCGGTCACCGAAGTTCTCCGCATAGAGCGCGCCGCCGAGCCCGTCGTCCTCGGACACCGTCAGCGCCTTCTCGGCCGCCCACATGTAGTAGAGGGTGCTGGTCGGGCTGAAGCCGCCGATCATGCGGTCGAACGTGTAGTTCTGCCGCATCCACGCCAGCGCCTGCTGCGGCCGCGGATCGCCGGCCGGCACCTGCGCCAGCCGATAGCACCACAGCCCCGATGCGGTCATCGACGAGCTCGACGCGCTGTTGGGGTTGTACGACAACCCGCCGTCGCCCTGCTGGTCGGCCATGAGGAAGTTGACGGTATTGCCCAGCACCTGGTCGGCCCCGTCGATGACATTCGCCGCCGCCGACAGCCCGGCCACCGCGAACTGGGTGGTCGACAGATCGCCCGATGCGTTGGGGGCGCCATAGTTCCAGCCGCCGACATTGTTCGGCGGGATGTTGCCCTGGTTGTTCTGCAGCGAGACGACGCTGTTGGCGATGGCCTGGGTCACCGTCACCGCGGCGCCCACCTCGTCCGGGCCGCCGGTGACCAGGTAGGCCGAGAAGGCCATCAGGTTGCCGCCGGTCACGTAGACATAGGGCTGCGCGTTGGGGTTGGTGGTCGGCGCGTCGCCGGCGATGGCCGACTGCACCAGCCGGATCATCATCGCCTGGTCGGCCGGGTCGCTGTTCTGGAAGCCGAGCCCCCGTCCGTTGAAGCCGACCCCCGAGCGCTTCTCGAGGAACGACAGCAAGCCCAGGAAGTTGTGCCGGGCGCCGCCGTCGGCGAAGTTGCCCGCCCCGCGCTCCTGATTGCGGAAGGCCTGCAGCCCGAGGTCGATGGCCTCGTCCACCGCACAGGCGAAGGGCGTACCCTCGCATTGGGCGTTGGCCGTGGACGCGGTGAGGGCACACAGCGCCAGGGCACCGGTCGAGAGGAGCAGCTTCTTGGGATTCATCAGCTTCGCCTGTCTTTCGGGGAACGCGCCATCATCTCATCGGCCGCCGGATCGGGGCAAGGTCGAGCGACGGCTGCACAAGCACGCGGCTCCATTGCCTCGGGCAGGCTGCCGACGGTATGACGGCGGCCCGTTCGAGGAGTCAGATGTCCGCTACGACCCCTGTCGATCACCTCCGGCGCTATGCGCCGATCGTCGATGACCTGGAGGCGTTCCTCACCGCGAGTGTCACGCCGCTGCCCCGGGTCGTGTGGAGCAACCCGCTGCACGCGCCGCCCGAGCAGACCGACGCCCGGATCGAGGCGCTGTGCCCCGCGGCCCGCCCGGTGCCCTGGCGGGCCCACTCGTGGCGGCTGCCGGCCGATACGCCGGTCGGACGTTGGCCGTTGCATACCATCGGCGGCATCTACGGGCAGGAGGAAGCGGCGCTCTGGGCCGGTGACCTCGTCGGCGCCCGACCCGGGGAGCGGGTGGTCGATCTCTGCGCCGCGCCGGGTGGCAAGACGGCGCAGATGGCCGTCGCGATGGGCGATCGGGGCACCCTGATGGCCAACGATCGGTTCAAGGGACGCATCCCGGCCCTGCGGCGTACCCTCGACCGGCTCGGCATCACCTGCGCGGTCGTCACCCGGTTCGACGGCGTGCACTTTCCGCGGCCCGAGGGCGGGGTCGATCGGGTGCTCGTCGACGCGCCGTGCACCTGCGAGGGCACGACCCGCAAGACCGCCGGGGGGCGGCGGGCGGCGCCCGGAGAGGGCTATCGCCTCAGCATCGCCCAGGTCCAGCGGGCGCTCTTGCGCGCCGCGGTGCGCATCACCCGCCCCGGGGGCACGATCGTCTACGCCACCTGCACCTATGCGCCGGAAGAGAACGAAGGCGCCCTCGATGGGCTCGACCCGTCCGAGGTGACCATCGAGCCGATCGAGCCGCCGGCCGGATTGAGGGTCAGCCCGGGCCTCGCCGAGTGGAACGGGGTGTACTTCCGCCCTGATACGGTCAACGCCGCCCGCATCTGGCCGCATCACAACGACACCGGAGGCTTCTTCGTTGCCCGACTCCGACGCCTATGAGCTGCACCCCGATCAGACGCTGATTCCGACGTGGTGCGCCGACCACTTCGGCATCGATCCGGCCGTCTTCGCCGACCACGTCTTCTGGCGCCCGGTCGGTGGCCGACTCATTCGCATCGTCGCCCGCAGCTGCCGACCGCCCGATGGCATGGGCATCGACTCGATCGGTATGCAGGTGATGCGGCGACCGCCGCCGCGGGGCAAACCGACCAGCGTCTTCCTGCAGCGGTTTGCGGGCGGCGCCACCCGCAATGCCTATCGGCTCGACGCGCAAGCCACGGCCTGTTTTCTGCGGCGGCAGTCGGTGCCGATCGAGCCGGTCGACGACAAGCGGGGCTACGCGGTGGTCAGCGGCCCGGACGGGGTGCTCGGGTGTGGCCGGGTCGACGGCGACACCCTGCATTCGGAGATCCCGAAGGCCTGGCTGCACGGCTGACCCTGCCCAGCCCATTCGAAAACCTGCCGTTCGAAAACAAAAACGCGCCCCGTGGGGCGCGTCTCTGCTGCAGTCGGTCGTCGGCGACGACCGGCTGACTCACATCTTCTTGAGGACCAGGGTCTGGTTGCCCTGCTTCATCGTCAGGTTGTCCCCGTCGATGGTGAAGGTCATCGTCTCCTTCTTGGCCTTGTCGCCCTCACCCTCGGTCATCTCGATGGTCAGGGTGTTGCCCTCGGCCTTGGTGACCTTATAGGTGCTCTTCTCTTCCTTGTCGCCCATCTTGGCGATGGCCTGACCGTCCTTGGTGAACTCGAAGGACATGTTGCCGAGGAAGGCCTTGGCCTGCTCCATGGCCTGCTTCTTGGCGTCCTCGGGCATCTCCTTCATCTTGGGGTCGGCGGCCATGGTGGCCTCGAGGTTGATGCCCCACTTGCCGACGATCTTGTCCTCGGCCTTGCCGCCGCAGGCGACCGTGAAGAGGCCGAGAGTAAAGGAGATGATGGTCAGGATGGCGAAGCGGCGATTGAACATGTTGAGTCCCCTCGAAAACGGGATGCCTCGAGCCGCGCGGGGCTCGTGCGGTTGATGTCTCAAAAAGCGACCTCGTCCCACACGAGATCGTCCCAGCAACGAGCCGCGACGCTAGTGGGACGCCATCGGACTGTCAAGTCCTCCGTGCGCCCGAATGGTCATTTCTGCGGCCCGTCGACATCGGAACCCGCGGCCTGTCTGCGGATCGGCAGCGTACGACCCCCCCATTCGAGGCGGGGAGCGGGGCCCGCGGGGGTGATCCGCAGCCACTCGACGACACCGTCCGCCGCGGTCGCCCGCAGCACCACCGTACCCCGCTCGGCCGTGTGTACCCGACACGGTAGAGACAGCGTGCGACCGGCGACGGTGCGCCGGCACTGCCCATCGCCGAAGCTGAAGTGCAGGTCGGCAACCAGCCCGCCGGCGAGGCTGCCGAGCGTGGCCCGGGTGGTGGACGGCAGCTCGGCGAGGCGCTCGTCGGCGAGCCAGCGCTCGGTGTCCACCGCCCAGCGCCCGGCGATCTGCGCCTCCGGGTCGGGGCCGCAGCCGGCGAGCGCGAACACCAGCGATACGAGGCCGAGCCACCCGGCGCGGGCCGAGCGGAGATGTCCGGTGGGCCGCACGTCGCTCAGAAGCCGTTGAGCAGCTCGGGCAGCTCTTCGGGATCGATCGGATCGACCAGCGGGATGCCCGGCTCGACCGGCACCAGCGTCTCGAAGAGGATCATCTCGCGATACCACAGCGTCAGCCGCAGCACGTAGATCTGGCCATCGACGAGGCGCCCCGGCTGGATGATCAGGGTCCGGCGCCGACCCGGCAGCTGGCTGTGCACCAGGACCTGCGTGATGTCGGGCGCCGCCTCGCGCATGACGTCTTCGCCGACGGCGATCTCCGTCCGGTCGGGGTGGAACAACGCATAGCGCCACTGGATTTCGGCGATGCCGTCCGGATCGACGATGCCGAGCAGATAGACGAACAGAAAGTCCAGCGTGCCGCCCCCGTCGGCGTCGCGGCGCAGGTCGGCGAAGGTCACCCGGCCCCGCATCTCGCGCACGCTCTCTCCGCTCGACACCGCCTCGCCGAGCTCGTCCTTGACGATGTAGCTCTCGAGATCACAGCCGGTCAGCGCGAGGGCGATGAGCGACAGCAGGGCAAATCTCGGCACGCGCCGGCCTCCGGGTCCTTCGCTGCGTCGGGCGCGCAGCACCTTCGCGGCACCTGCGCAGCAGCTTCGCTGCACCAATGTAGCGAGCGGGTCCGAACGATCCAATCGGCCGGCCGACGGGCCCGGCCGCCCCGAGGGGTGCAATTCACCGGCGAAACGGCTAAGAAGCTGGCTTTCGCGGCTCTGGAGAAACAGGCATGGCGACCCCGAGCGAGATTCTGCTGGCACCCGAGACCCGGCCGGCGTTCGTGCGCGACTGCGACAAGCTCATCGAAGACGAGGTGGCGTCGAAGCGCGGGGTCTCGGGGCTGGCCATCAAGGCCGGGTTCAAGACCGTGCGCGCCTTCAAGCCGGGCATCGTGCCCGACGTGGTCGACCTGCTGCTGCCCGAGTTCGTCGCCGAGCTCGAGCCGTTCTACGCCGACTTCAGCGAGAAAGGCGGGGGCGACTTCGCCGGGCACTGCGTGACCCACGGCGGCCGAATCGCCGAAGCGCTGCTGAGCATCACAGATCGTCGCGCCGACAAGAGCAAGCACCGCACGCTCGTGAAGGCCTACAAGAAGTTGCGCCCCAAGGCCCACGAGCAGGTGGTCGCCGCGATGCCCCGCGTCGGCGCCCTGCTGGTCCGCTACGGGCTGTGATGTCAACGGCCGGGTCCGTATCCCGGCCGACGAGGAGCGAGCGATGAACGACGGCACCTTCACCGGCCCGCAGGCCGCGCGCCACGGCGAGGCGGTCACCCACAGCGGCGAGGACGGGCTGGCCTGGTTCGGCCGGTTCGGGGTCGACGAGGCGATGTTGCGGGCCGCTTTCGACAAAGCGCTCAGCCGGGGGGCCGACTGGGCCGAGCTCTACTTCGAGCATCGGGTCGCCCACCACCTCGGCCTCGAAGATGGCGCGGTCAACCGGGCCTACACCTCGGTCTCGCTCGGCGTCGGGGTGCGGGTGGTCCGGGGTGACCAGACCGGCTACGCCTACACCGAAGAGCTGACGCAGAAGGCCGTGGCCGACGCGGCGGGCATCGCCGCGGTGGTCGCCGACGGGCCGTCCCGTGATGCGCCGTCGGCGTTCACCGCGCAGCCGCTGCCCGACCGCTATCCGGTGCGCCAGCCGTGGACCGACGTCGGCGTCGCCGCGAAGATGCCGATCCTGACCCGCATCAACGAAGGCGTCTTCAGCCGCGACCCGCGGGTGGTCAAGGTGCAGGTGGGCTTCGCCGACAGCGACGGGGCGGTGCTCATCGTCGACAGCACCGGCCGCATGAGCTTCGACCGCCAGCCGATGGCCCGCATGACGGTGAGCTGCACCGCCGAGCACGAGGGCCGCCGCGAGTCGAACTTCCACAACCTCGCCGGGCGCGAGGGCTTCGAGTTCTTCACCGACGATCGCATCGAGCACCTCGCCGACGAGGTCGTCTCGCGCACCGCGTTTCTCTTCGACGCGGCGCCCGCGCCGGCGGGCACCTTCCCGGTCGTGCTCGGCGCCGGCTCGTCGGGCATCCTGCTGCACGAGGCCATCGGCCACGGCATGGAGGCCGACTTCAACCGCAAGGGCATCTCGGTCTACAGCGACAAGCTCAACGAGATGATCGCGCCCAAGGAGGTCACCATCGTCGACGACGGCACGAAGCCGCATACCCGCGGCGCCATAAACGTCGACGACGAGGGCGTCGAGGCGCAGCGCACGGTCCTGGTCGAAGAGGGCCGCCTGCGCACCTACATGCACGATCGCATCAGCGCGAAGCACTACGGCGTCGAGCCCACCGGCAACGGGCGGCGGCAGTCGTTCCGTCACCCGCCGGTGCCGCGCATGCGCAATACCTACATGCTGCCCGGCCCGCACGAGCCCGAAGAGATCATCGCCTCGGTGAAGAAGGGGGTCTACGCCCAGACCTTCACCAACGGTCAGGTCATGATCGGGGCGGGGGACTTCACCTTCTACATCAAGACCGGCTACCTCATCGAAGACGGCAAGCTGACCCGGCCCATCAAGGACACCAACATCATCGGCAACGGGCCGCAGGTGCTGGCCGACACCGACATGGTGGGCAACGACTTCGCCTTCGACGAGGGCGGCTGGACCTGCGGCAAGGACGGCCAGAGCGTGCCGGTCTCGCTGGGCATGCCCAGCGTGCGGGTCAAGGCGATCACCGTCGGCGGCGTCAACCAGGGCTGAGGGTCGAGAACATGAGCAACCTGATGGACGCGGCCCGGGCCGCCGCCGAGCTGGCCCGCAAGCACGGGGCCGACCAGTCGGCGATCGTCGTCTCCCGCTCGCGGGGGGTCGACATCGAGTGGCGCGACGGGCGCATCGAGCGGGTCAAGGAGCGCACCCGCCGCAGCCTGAGCGCGAGCCTCTACGTCGACGGGCGCTACAGCGCGTCGAGCACCAACGACCTGCGGCCGACCGCCCTCGACGCGTTCATCGCCGAGGCGGTGGCCAATACCCGGCTGCTCGAGCCCGACCCGCACCGCGGCCTGCCCGACCCCGAGCGCTACGCCGGCCGGGCCGCCATCGACCTCGATCTGGTCGACCCCGACAAAGACGCCGTCGACGGCGAGCAGCGACGGGCGCTCGCCGAGCAGCTCGAGGCCCTCGCCCGCAGCGGCGACGACGCGCTGCCCATCGTCTCGGTGGCCAGCTCGGTGGGCGACAACCACGGCCAGAGCGCCCGGGTGCACAGCAACGGCTTCGAGGGCGAGGTCGAGGGCACCAGCAGCGGCTACTCGGTCTCGATCACCGTCAAGGACGCCGACGGCCGCCGCCCGATGGGCTGGTCGTACAGCTACCGCCGCCATCGGGCCGACCTCGACGCGCCGGCGCTCGTGGCCGCCGAGGCCCGCGAGAAAGCCCGGGCCCAGCTCGGCGCCGGTCGGGTCGAGACCGGCCGCTATCGGGTCGTCGTCGAGAACCGGGCGATGCCCAAGCTCATCGGCTCTTTCCTCGCGCCGATCTCGGGGCCGGCCCTGCAGCAGCGGCGCAGCCTGTGGGAGGGCAAGCTCGGCGAGCGCATCGCCAGCGAGAAGCTCAGCATCTGGGACGAGCCCCACCGTACGCGCGGCATGGCCTCGGCCCTGTGGGACGGCGACGGCTTCGCCACCCGCCGCCGACCGTTGATCGAGAAGGGCGTGCTGGCGACCTACCTCATCGACCAGTACTACGCGCGCAAGATGGGGGTCGAGCCGACCGGCGGCCGCACCCACGGGCTCGATTGGGACTATGGCGAGCGCGATCTCGCGGCGCTGATCGGCGACATCGAGGAAGGCGTGCTCATCGACCGCTTCCTCGGCGGCAACAGCAACCAGACCACCGGCGAGTTCAGCTTCGGCTGCGCCGGTCGCATGATCCGCGACGGCCAGCTCGCCGAGCCGGTGGCCGAGATGAACCTCGCCGGCAACCTCGCGACGCTCTTCGGGCGGCTGGTCGAGCTGGGCGACGACCCCGACCGCAACCGCAGCAGCCGCTGCCCGAGCGCGGTCTTCGACGGGTTGCAGCTCGGCGGCGCCTGATGGACCGTCGGCGGGCGCTGCAGCTCGGCGGCGCCATCGCGCTCGCCGGCGCCGGCGCCTGGACCTGGACTCGCCCGGCCCGCGACGCCCCATCCGCCGCCCGCCGGGTACCCGACCGGTCGGCGATCGTCGATCGCCTGCGCACCACGCCCACCCGCGATATGCTCTCGCTCTCCGCCGAGCTCTTCGCCCGCGGCGTGACCCCCGAGGCGCTGCTGGGCGCGCTCTTCGTGGCCCCGGTTCTCACCGGCAGCGACAACGGCGACGTGCACAGCGTGCTGACCATCGAGCCGGTCGCCCGATGCATCGCGGCGCCGGGCATCGGCCCGCTCGAACGCCGCCTGGCGGTGGCCTGGGCCGTGAGCAATACCGCCGATTGGTTGCGGGACGACCGGCCGCCCGAGCCCGCCGACGGGCCGCGAGCCGGATCAGCCGAGACCGCCTGCGCCGCGATCGTCGAGCACATCGCCCACCGCGATGCCGCAGCGGCCGACCGGGCCGTCGTCGACAGCCTCGCGCTCGCCGGACCCGGCCCGACGGCGCGCGCCCTGGCCCTCGCCGGCCTCGACTCGCCGACCGACCCCCATCGCCTCATCTATCTCGAGCAGGCGCTGCGCGGCGTTCGACGCTTCGAGGCCGCGCCGGCGCCGATGCTGCGTTCGGTGGCGCGCTACATGGCCCGCACCGCGTTGCCGCCCGACGCGCGGATCGAGCCGCGGCCGCCGCCGCTGGGCGCCACGGGGCGGGCGCCCGGCGGCGCGTCCGATGCGGCGACGACCCGCTGGCTGCTCGACGGCCTCGTCGCCGACCCCGACCTCGTGGGCGGCAGCGACCCGCCGCCCGGGCCCGCGTGGCACGCACTGACGGTGTGGGCGATGCGGGCGCTGCGCGCCAACCCGAGCGTCTCGGGCCCGGCGGTGCACGGCATCTCGTTGCTGCACGCGGCCCGCGGCGCGTGGCAGCGCGCGCGGGGCGACGCCGAGCGGCGTTTCATCCTCGGGCGAGCGGCGCGCTGGCTGGTCACCTTGGCGCCCTCGGGCGCCGATGCCCCGGGTGCCGGTGCCCCTGGCGTTGGCCTCGCGCCGAGCCCCGCCGGGTTGTTGGCCACCGTCGCCCGTGCGGGCAGCGATGCCCACGACTTCAAGTCGATCGTCGCCGCCCTCGAGCTGCGCGCTGCATTGCCCGAAATATGGCGCGGTGAAGCAGACGCCGCCGTGGCCAGCGCCCGCGTCGTGCGGGCGCCTGCGCCCTGGCCCCAACGGCCCCGCATGCAGGCGCTGCTCGCGTCGAGCGGGTGATGTCCGTCGGGTCCGCAGCGGGCCCGCATCGGGCATGGGATCCGAACAATGCCATTTTTCTCTTGACGGAAGAGTGATGGCATCGCTACCAATACCGGCGAGGCGACGCCTCGATGACATCCACCGACGATACGCACGAGAGCAGACGACCGTGAACCACACGACCCGCATCAGCCACAGCTTCTCGAGCGCGCTGCCGTGCGCGACGAAGAGCGGTGCCGTGAAGGGCGATGTGTACGGCGGGCTCGATCTGCAGCGCAACGCACGCCCCGAAAGGCCCGGCGGGTCCAGGTAACCATCCACGGATGGTCCTCCGACGCCCGCCGCTCTTCGTGAGCCGCGGGCGTTTCGCGTTTCTGGGGTCGACCGCCGCGACCCCGCTCACGCCGGCAGCCGCCGGCACGGCCCTCACGGGATGCCTCGCATCCCATTCATGTATTCGACAACCATGACTCCATGGGATGGCACCCGTGTGCCATCCACATGGCATCGACGACCTGTATCGACACACAGAGAGGAGGCCGCAATGGACGTGCTCGTTTTGACCCATGCCTGGCGCCCGCTGCGGCGGGTCTCGTGGCAGCTCGCGTTTCAGTGGATCTTCGCCGGCCGGGCGGAGGTCATCGAGAACTACCCCGACCGGATGGTGCGCTCGGCCCACCGGGCGTGGCCGGTGCCGTCGATCGTGCGCTTCGTCAGGCGGGTCAAGCAGCGGTTCAGACCGCGCAAGATCACCTTCAACCGGCGCAACGTCTGGCTGCGTGACGAGGGCCGCTGCCAGTACTGCGGCCACGGCGTGCCCAGCGACGGCTTCACCTACGACCACGTCGTGCCCCGCAGCCGGGGCGGGCAAACCTCGTGGGAGAACATCGTCGTCGCCTGCCTGCCGTGCAACCAGTACAAGGCGGACCTGACCCCGGAGAAGGCCGGCATGCGGCTCGTCAAGACCCCGACCCGGCCGCGCAAGCTGCCGGCGCGGGGAGCCGCCGAGCTGCGGTGGCGCACCGGAATGCCCGCCTCCTGGCGGGACTACCTGGGCTCGGTGGCGTGGTGGACAGACGCCCTCGAGACCTGATGCACGCGGGCGATCGACGCATCGGCGTCGGTCGCCCGCGGCGCGTCTGCTTCAGCCCGCGTCCGCCGGGCGATCGAGCTTCTTGTACATCTGGCCGGCCACCAGCCGGTTGACCAGCCGATAGATCGGGCTGGGCGTGATGCGCCCGATGTTGATCATCAACCACGCGGCGAAGCCGGGGATGATCAGCGCCTTATTGCGCCGTAGCCCGCGCAGGGCCACCCGCGCGCAGTGGGCGGCGCTGATTTCGAAGGCGGCCGGCGTCGACATGCCGAAGGGGTTCTCGGCGACCGCCTCGAACTCGGTGGCCACCGGCCCCGGACACAGCTCACTCACCGAGATGTCGTAGCGGGCCAGCTCGGCGCGCAGCGAAGCGGTGAAGCCGTGCACGTAGTGCTTGGTGGCGACGTAGGCGCTGAACATGGGCATCGTCAGCAGGCCGAAGCCGCTGCTCACGTTGAGGATGGCCCCGCGCCGGCGGGCGACCATCGCCGGCACCACCGCCCGCGCCATCGCCGTGAAGCCGAGCACGTTGACCCCCACCATGCGATCGATCTTCGCCGGATCGGCCGTGGCGAGCGGGCCGATGTCGCCCATGCCCGCGTTGTTGATCAAGACGTCGATGCGCCCGAAGCGGGTGACGACCTCGGCGACGAGGTTGCGGGCGTTCTCGCTCTCGCTGAGGTCGCACGGGCTGACCGCGACCCCCAGGTTGGGGTGGGCCGCGCGCAGCTCGGCGGCGAGGGCTTCGAGTCGGTCCTCGCGGCGGGCGACGAGCACCAGCACCTCGGCCCGGCTCGCCAGCTGGCGGGCGAACTCGGCCCCGATGCCCGACGAGGCGCCGGTCACGATGATGATGCCTTCGATGGGGCTGTGCATGGGGCCGACGATACGGCATCGGCCCGTACAGCGCGAGCGCAGTGATGCCCGCCAGGGCATCTGGGCGGCAGCCGGTGGTCAGCCGAGAGCGGGGCAGGGCACGGGCAGGGCTGGGGCCACTGCTGCCCACGGGCGGGCGCCCGGGGGGCTCTGCGGGGCAATGTGGTGGGGTGTTGCGGCGGAGTGTTGCTGACCGGCGCTGCTGCCGGCGTTGCTGCGTCGATCCGCCGACGGGCTCAGGGCGAGTAGGGGTCGCCGAAGTTCATCATCGGCGAGAGGTCGGCCATGATCTTGATCAGCTCGATGTGATCGTAGAGGTAGGCCCGCGCGCTCGGCCGCAGCGCGTCGGGGAAGTCCGCGGCGCACTCCTCCTGCTCGGGGTCGCACAGGTCGCTGTTGCGGTACAGCCGCCACGCGCGGTCGATGACGCCGTGGCCGGCGCCCATGCGGTCTTCGAAGCGCAGCGCGCCGTAGAGCAGGCCGCTGTTCGGGTCGCGGAAGGTGACCATGTCGCTGGCCTCGAGCTGCGGCGCATCACCGGTGCCGAGCACGAAGATGCGCGACTCGTCGCGGAAGCTCTGATCATAGTTCTCGAAGAAGCGGGCCTGACCGAGCACCTGCCAGTAGAGCTGCACGGTGAAAGTGGCGAACGGGTCGAGCGGCCGGTCGGACAGCTCTTCGAGCGGGCCGGCGTAGTTGGGCCAGACCACCCGCCCGTCTTCGAGGCGCGGGGCCACGGCGCGGAAGTCGCCGTTGGTCAGCGCGGCGCTGATCTTCGAAATCTGGTTGGGGAAGGTGCTGTAGAAGCTGACCTCCCACTCGCGCAGGTCCTCGGGCGAGGAGCGGGCGACGAAGTTGGTCTCCGAGTCGGACAGCGCCTCGATGGCCATGATCTTGTCGAGGTAGAAGCCGACGTGGTGCAGGCACTCGTGCCAGAAGTAGCCGCACTCCCGGTCGCCGCCCTGGAAGCCCCAGTCGGTCGAGAAGTAGCGCCCCTGGGTGACGTCGACGTTCGGCGCGCCGAGGCTGTTGATCTTGCCCAGCTGCGGGATGCCGTCGGGGGTGAAGCGGTTGAGGCCATAGCTGCCGACGTCGGGCATCAGGACGGTCTGCACCAGGTAGTTGAACGCGTTCTGCACACCCCAGGTCTTCATGCCCCAGCCGTTGACCGGGTCGCTGTAGAACTGCTCGAGCTGCGCGGGGCTGTAGAACTGCGGCAGCAGCGCGGCGTACAGGCCGTAGAGGTCGTGCCACTTCTTCATGCGGTTGTAGATCCGGCCGTACCACCGCGACACGTAGTTGAAGTGGGTGTTGGTGATGCTGCCCCGCGGGAAGTTGCGCTGGATGTACCAGGTGTTGAGGTCGTCGATGATGTGCTTCATGCGCTCGCCGGGGTCGGCGCCGTAGTCGCGGGTCAGGCACGAGTCGCTGAGGTTGGCCCGGCTGTGCGAGCAGTAGATGTAGGGCACCCGCACCTTCTCCTCGCTGCCGACGGTGGCCGTCGAGAAGTCGGCGGACAAGGCCTCGACGTCCACCAGCCGGCGGTTGTCCTGGGCGTAGAGCAGCTCGCCCATGCGGTTGAAGAAGCTGGTGTAGTGCGTCGCCCGCGGGCCGCTGCCGGCGAACTGGATGATGTCGCCGTCGGTCTCGAACCAGTCGCGGAACTCACCCGGCGCGACCGGGCCGTGGTCGTCGAAGACCTCGACCTTGCCGGCGTAGCCGAACAGGATCGCCGCGCGGTCGTACTTGCCCACGCCGCGGCCGTCGATGGTGTAGCGGCCGGCGTAGTCCATCACCGAGCTGTAGGCGTGGTTGTAGATCTTGGCGTCGATCTCTTCCTGGGTGATCGGGTCGTGACCCGCCGCGCGGGGGCCGACGTTGCCGTCGTCGCGGATGTGCCAGTACTCGTCGTGGTAGTTGATGGCGTCGTCCGATCCGCCGAAGTTGTGCATCAGCCCCAGGCTGTGGCCCACCTCGTGGGCCAGCACCGCGGTGTAGATGGCGTTGCGGGCGAACTCGTAGACCTCTTCGGGGCTCTTGCCCTGCAGGTCACGGGCGAGGCCCATCAGCGCGTCGTCGGCCATCTCGGGCAGGTACTTGTTGTAGCGGGCCGCCAGATCGGTGCGGATCTGCTCGCGCTGCTTCATCATCTGGCCCAGGCCGCCGCGGGCGACGCTGACCTGATCGAGCACGTCGTCGGTGACCGGCATGTGCGGGTCGTGGCCGGTGGCGGCGAGCAGCTCGTTGTCGATGAGCAGGTCTTCGATGTAGGTGCCTTCGAGCTGCGACAGCCGGCCCTTCGAGCTGTTGCGGTCGCCGGCCATCAGCCCCATGCGGTGCATGCCCTCCCAGAACGGATCGAGGAAGGCCTCGACCCCGTGCTCGGCCATGTAGGCCTCGTCGGCGGGGGTGATCTGGTAGCGCATGCCCGACCAGAGCTGAGCCACCGGACCCTGGGTCATCTGCTCGATCATGTAGCCGGCCTCGTCGAGGTCGAAGGTGGTCGACAGCGCGCCGCTGTCGCTCTGCACCGCGTCCCGCCAGCCGGCGAGGTCGACGCCGTCGATGTACTCGGTCGAGCTGCGGGTGCCGTTGAGCAGCTCGAGCATCTCCTGCACCTGATAGGCGGCCAGGTTGTTGTGGTGGTAGACGTAGCCCATGCCGCTGATGATCTCGCCGGTCTCGGGGTCGTTATTCGACGGCCCGAGGCCCAGCAGGCCATAGGTCATGTACTTGGGCACGTAGGCCATGAACGAGTAGCGAATGTCGCCCAGGCGGGGCGAGGTGCCGGGAACACCACACTCGCTGGGGTCACCCTCGGCGATGGGGTTGTTCTCGCAGAGGATGAACGCGGGGCCGTCGGGCTGGTGGCCGAGCGCGACGACCGCGTCGGTGAAGATCGTATTCCACTGGTCGGCGACGTTGCGCGCGATGGGCTTGAGGTCGTCGGGGAAGTCGCGGTTGACGTGGTAGACGATCGGCCGCAGCTCGCGCTCGGCGTAGGGGATCGGATCGCCGTTGGCGTCCCACCAGCGCTTCCAGATGTTGTGCCGGTTGAGGAACCGCTTCTTGGTCTGCTGCCGGATGCCGGTCTGGTCGTCGTAGGTCATCCGGTCGGTGGTGAAGAAGCCGAAGACCTCGGTCGACTTGCCCTCGTAGCGCAGCGGCTCGTACTGGTGCTCGGGGTCGATCTTCTTGAAGCTGTTGCGGATGGTGAACTCACCCGCGCCGCACTCGTCGAACTCGTTGCCGAACAGCCAGCAGATGGGGATCGTGCCGTAGCCGGGGTAGTCGAAGGTGCCGGCCTTGGCGAACAGCTTGTTGGTGACGTCGAAGTAGCTGCCGTCCGGCTCGAAGTACGGCGCGTCGGGGTGGCGCAGGCCGGTGTCGGGGTCGATCTCCTGCACGTAGTACGGCACGGGCTCGACCGACTGCGCCTCGAACGACATCGCGTAGTTGTGCACGTTGTTCTGCGACCAGTCGACGCGGATGTAGTCTCGCTGGTACCAGGGGCGGTCGCGGGTATTCTCCTCGCGGATGTTGAGCTGCTCGCCGGTGGTCGGGTTGTAGGCGTTCTGGATGTCGAAGTGGCTCAGGATGCGGTACGCCGCCACCACTTCGCCCTCGTACTGATCGCCCTCTTCGGCTTTGCGGTCGGCGCCCTCGATGAGCTCCGTGCTGCGCCGGGCGTAGAGCCAGTTCTCCTGGATGTCCCAGCGGATCTTGCGCATGCCGCCGTGGTCGGTGTCGCCGACGTGGGTGAACCCGTTGGCGGCCGGCACGTCGACGACGGTGCGCACGTAGTACCACTCGCCGTCGAACTGCGCCTTGGAGAGCGCGTTGGGCTGCACCCGGTCGATCACCGGGCGCTCCTCGGCGCAGCCGAAGAGCAGCGCGGTCGACAAGAGCGCGCCGAGCGCGCCGATCAAATGACGGGGATGCATCATCCCTCCTCCGAGGTCAGCAGGCCGGCGATATCGAGTCGCAGGTCGAGGTAGGCCTGGGTAAAGCGGTTGTAGAACGGGGTGTAGGCGGTCTGGTCGGGGGCCAGCTGCGGGTGGAAGCTCGAGACGCCGAGGCCCACCGACAGGCCGCGGAACGGGCCGACGGTCAGCTCGGCGTCGGCGCTCTGGGCGTAGCGCTCGTGGGCCGGGGCCACCGTGGGATCGGCGGCATCGGCCGCCAGGGACAGGTCGTAGAGGTGGCTGACGTAGAGGCCCACGCCGCCGCCGACCGTCAGCCAGTCGAGCACCGACAGCGAGAGCCCCACCCGGTGGCCGTGCTGCCAGCGGGTATTGCGCACGCCGGTATGGCTCAGCTCGGCGCACTCGGCCCCGCGACAGGTGGGGATGAGCGGCGCCTCGCGGGACGGGGTCGTGAACTCGTGCAGGTTCACCCGCAGCGAGCCGCTGTAGCTCAGCCCCAGGCCTTCGAGCACCGGAAAGCGATGGCTGACCGAGATCGACGGCCGGATGCCCAGCTGCAGGGTCGCGGCCTGCGACGGCTTGCTGGTGGGCAGGGAGAACGCGAGGCCGGCGCCGATCCGCGTGCCGATGCCCGGCAGGGTGATGCCGGGGGTCGACGCGCTGAGGGTCAGGTCGTCGAACCACCACTCGCCCTCGGCGGTGGTGATGTCGCTCTCGGTGATCTCGCGCACGACCGAGATCGAGGCGCCCACCGACAGCGCGTCGAGCACCCGGAAGCGCGGCGCGATGCCGATCCCGACCGCGTAGTACGGGTTCCAGGTCAGCGAGTTGCTGCGATCCAGCTCCCAGACGTTGGCCTGATTGAGCAGGTTGATGCGGCTGCCGGCCCACCGATCGAGCGCCGACGAGGGCGTCTCGGGGGTGGCCGTCGCCGCGACTTCGGCGTCGCCCGTCACCGCGTCGGCGTCGGGCTCGCCCTGCGCCGACGCGTGGCCGGCGCCGAGCGCCAGCAACGCGAGGGGCAGCCAGGGGCGAGTGGGGGGTCTCATCGGGCCTCCGGTCTCGGGGGATCGGCGAGCAGGTACGGCGCCGATCGACCCCAGAGTCGAAAAAAGCAGGCCCGGACCCTAAGGAGGCGTGGTGAGCAGCGGCAAGGGCAGCTTGTTGCACCCGCGGCGGCGGCGCGCGGGGCGCCGGGCTCAACGCCCGGTCGGGGTGGGGGAGGCCCCGCGCGTTCGGCGGCGCAGGCGGATCATCACCTGGAAGATGCGAACCCACGTCTCGAACCAGGCATCGCGCTGCGCGTTCATCGGCGAACTCCCCGGGGGTCTGGCCCCCGCGTGTCTGCTCTTGTGTTCAGTGTTCTGATAGCACCGGCGGCGCGAGACATGCTCCTGAAGACTGGCTGACGGCCTGTGCCCGATCCCACCGATGCCCGTCGCCCGTATCGTCTCTGCTTGCGTCCCGGGCCCCGGTGACTACCATCGGGGGCGCGCTCTGCAGCGCGTCCGGCGTCACCGAGGACCCGGCGTCACCAAGGAGTAAGTCGATGAAGGTCGAAGACATCATGACCCCCGATCCGGTCGCGCTGCGGGTCGATCGGCCGGTGCGGGAGGCGATCGAGACCCTCGAGAAGCACGCCATCCGGCACCTGCCGATCCTCGAAGGCGACGCGTTGGTGGGCATCCTCAGCGACCGCAGCGTGGCCCCCTGGCGCCAGACCCTGCTCGAAGCCGAGTCCTGGCACGACGTCGATCTCGAGGCGCTGCTGCTCGATACCCGGGTGGGCGACATCATCGAGCGCCACGTGGTCTATGTGCACCCCGAGACGTCTCTGGCCGAGGCGATCGACCGGCTGCTCGACTTTCACATCGGCGCTCTGCCCGTCGTCGACAGCGGCGGCGCCCTGGTGGGCATCGTGAGCTATGTCGACCTGCTGCGCGTCATGCGCGAGATGGTCGACGAAGCATAGGCCCCGCTGGCCTCGCCCGCGCGCCGGCCGAGTGGTCGGTCGATGCCCCACGTTTTGTGCGCCCCGCGGTTGCGCCCCGGCCGAAGCGCCGGCTATGACACCGCATCCGCAGCGCGACCGCGCCGTGTCGGCGGCCATCTTTCGACCGACGCGCACGTTTGAAAGAGAGGATTCATGGCCAGCAACAAGCGACACATCTACGAGATCGCCCGCGAGGTGGGGCTCTCATCGAAGGCCCTGCGCCAGACGATCGACAGCTGGGGCCTCGGGTGGGACGTCTCCAACCACATGAAGACGCTGACCGCCGAGCAGCAGGCCGAGGTGCGGCGACGGCTGGCGGCCGACGCGGCGGATGAGGCCGAGGCGCACGCCGAAGCGGCGGTCGACGCCTCGGCGAAGGCCACCGCAGCCGCAGACGCCGGCGAGGCCGTCGAAGCGGCGATCGACGCCGAGACCGCCGCCGATGCGGCGACCGCGGCGGCCGCCGAGGCCGACAAGCTGACCGATACCGCCGCGGCCCGCGCCGACGAGGCGCCCCATGCCGCCGAGCGCACCGCGGTCGCCGCCGATCGAGCCGAGGCCGCCGCCGACGCTGCGGTCGACGCCGCGGCCGAAGCCGAGGAGAGCGCGGAGGAGGCCGTCGAGGCCGAGCGGGCGGAGGCGTCGGTGGACGCCGGCGAGCAGGCGGCGGGCATCAGCGGCCCCGCCAAGTGGGTCGCTCAGGCGGTCGAGGCGGCCAGGAAGACCGTCGAGCAGGTGCAGGACGAGGTGCGCGGCATCGCCGAAGAGGCCGTCGAGCTGGCCCGATCGGCCGCCGATACCGCCCGGGAAGAAGCCGAGAAGCGGGCGAAGAAGGCCGAGAAGCTGGCCGACCGAGCCGAAGATCTGGCGCGCAAGGCGGCCAAGGCGGTCAAGAAGAAGGTCGCCAAGAAAGAGCGCAAGAAGGCGAAGTCGAAGGCGGCCGACGCCGAGAAGGCGGCCAAGAGCGCCGAGAAGCGGGCGCGCAAGGCCCGTGACCGCGCCGGCGACATCGCCGAGCGCGCCCGCGAGCTCGCCCGCAAGGCGGCCGGCCTCGACAGCTGAGACGCGGCCGCGCCCCCGCGGTCAATCCGCCGGGTCGCGGGTCGCCGCGACGATCGAGACCAGCGCGACGAGCAGCGCGATCCCGCCCACCGGCACCAGGGCGACCCCCAACCCCGGATCGCCACCGTGCACGACCAGGCCGCCCGCCACGAAGCCGCCCGGCATGAGCACGCTCGCCATGCGCAGAGCCCGTGAGGCGAGCAGCTGGCGCCGGGCGGGCTGAGCGGGCAGCCGGGTCACCGTGAAGGCCAGGCCCAGGTTGAGCAGCCCCAGCAGCGTGCCGTGGGCGTGCCCCAGGCGGAACATCAGCCGCCGCGTCTCGTTGCCCACATCGAGATACCAGCCGATCTTGAAGCCGTGCAGCGCTTCGAGCGCCATGCCCAGCAGCGCGAAGAGCAGGATCAGGCTCCAGCCCCAGCGCAGGTGCAGTCGGGCGACGGCGTCGGGCGTAGCGTGGCCCGCAGCGACGGTCGGCGTCGGGCTCATCGGCCCCGTCGACCCGGCAGCCGCCGCCGGACGCGGTCGACGACGTCGAGCACCTGGTCGCCATAGCGTTCGAGCAGTCGGCCGGTCCACGAGTCGTCTTCGGCGGCGCTCTCCAGGTCGACGTCCTCCGCGCCCGGGGCGTACATCTGCTCCATGACCTTGAGCACGCTCTGCTTGACGAGCCCCTTGACCGGCACCTTCGACATCAGGCCGTAGATCGCAGCGCCGCCCTCCTTGGCCAGCGCCGGATTGGCCCGCACCGTCTCGACCGCCGCGCGCAGGTCGCCGAGATACTCGTCGACGATCGGGCCATTGGTGGTGTTGACCGTCATGTGGATCGTCGGCGGGTTCTGCTGGCGGTCGACGCTCCAGCCGCTGGCTTCGAGCTGGTCGGCGACGGCGTAGAGCGACACCGCCTCGTCGTCGGACCCGTAGGTGACGATCGTCGAGTGGGGCAGCCCGCGCACGCTCAGGCCGGTGATCGACGAGATGCCGGCCCGCAGCCGGTCGGCGATCTGCATCGCCTCCCGCGCCCGCTCGACGTAGCCGTCTTGGCCCATCGCCATCAGCGCCGCCCACGCCGCAGCGATCGACGCCCCCGAGCGGGTGCCCTGCATGCTCGGCGAGATGTAGATGCCGCCCGGCCAGTCGGTGCACACGTAGAACTGGTGCCGCAGATAGCTCATATCCCGATAGAGCACCACCGAAGAGCCCTTGGGCGCGAAGCCGTACTTGTGCACGTCGGCCGACATCGACGTGACCCCCGGCACGCGGAAGTCGAAGGTGGGCAGGTCGACGCCCACCCGCTCGAGCCAGGGCAGGATGAAGCCGCCGAAGCAGGCGTCGACGTGAAACGGGATGCCCTTGCGCTGGGCGATGGCCCCGATCTCGGGGATCGGATCGACCGTGCCGGTGACGTACTGCGGCGCCGAGGCGCCGACGAGCACCGTATTGCGGCCGATCGCCTTCTCGAGGTCAGCGACGACCGCCTGCCCGTTCTGGTCGACGGCGGTGTAGCGCGCGCGCAGCCCGAAATAGTGGCAGGCCTTGTCGAAGGCGACGTGCAGCGTCTCGGGGGCGACGATCTCGGGGCGCCGGATCCACGGCTTCTTCGACCGGGCCCGATCGCGGGCCGCCTTGACCGCCATCAGGATCGACTCGGTGCCGCCCGACGTCATCACCCCGGCGCAGCTCTCGGGGCCGTTGAGCATCGAGGCGGTCATCTGGACGACCTGACTCTCCATCTTCTTGAGGCTCTTGAACGCCATCGGGTTGAGGGCATTGTCGTCGAAGAAGAGGTTGCTGCCCCGCATCACCGCGTCGTGGTGGGCGTCTCCGCCGTAGTAGACCATGCTCCACGTCCGGCCCTCGCGCCACGCGGCGTCGCCGGTCTTCATCGCCTTCATGTCGGCGATCAACCCCTCGGGCGCCCGGGCGTTAGCGGGAATGCTCATGCGGCTCACGGCGGACCTCCAGCGGCTCTTCGTCTGCGGAGCGCGATGATCGGGGCTCGCGCGTCGCGACGCAACCGCGTCGGCCCCGACCCCAGCCGCGCCCGTCGCCGAGCAGCGATTGCGGCCTACTGTCGACGGTGCTAGCGTGCGCGCCATGACCGACCCCACCCGTTCAGAACCGAACCTCGCGCTGTATTGCGACTTCGAAAACGTCGCCATCGGCGCCCGCGAATCCCGCTTCGACGCCTTCGACATCGATCTGGTGCTCGCCCGGCTGCTCGACAAGGGCAAGATCGTCGTCAAGAAGGCCTACGCCGACTGGGGACGCTACAAGAGCAACCGCAAGCCGCTGCACGAGGCGGGCTTCGAACTCATCGAAATCCCCCACGTCTCGTACAGCGGCAAGAACTCCGCCGACATCCGGCTCGTCGTCGACGCGCTCGACCTCTGCTACACCAAGGGCCACGTCGACGTCTTCGTGATCATCAGCGGCGACTCCGACTTCTCGCCCCTCGCGAGCAAGCTGCGCGAGAACGCCAAGCGGGTCATCGGCGTCGGGGTCAAGAACTCGTCGGCCGACATGCTCATGGAGAGCTGCGACGAGTTCATCTACTACGACGATCTCGTGCGCGACAAGCGCGCCGCCGAGCGCAAGGCCAAGCAGCGGCCCCGCTCGAAGTCGGCCGAGAAGAGCGACGCCGAGAACGGCAGCGAGAGCGAGGCGAAGCCGACCAACAAGGAAGAAGCGCTCGAGCTGGTGCTCGATACCGTCGACGCCTTGTTCCGCGATCGGGACGACAGCCTCTGGGGCTCGATGGTCAAGCAGACCATCAAGCGCAAGCGGCCGCACTTCTCCGAGACCTTCCACGGCTACCGCAATTTCAACCAGCTGCTCGAAGACGCGCGCAGCCGGGGGCTGCTCGAGATCGAGAAGGACAAGAAGAGCGGCGGCTACATCATCACCGCCTTCGGCCCCGAAGCCTGAGCGCCGCGTCGTCGGTCACACCTCGGCCGAGGCATGACCGACGGCCCGCCCATGTGCTCCTGACACGCTCTCTCCCCTCAGAAATCGATTCGCCCGGACACAACGCGGCCCTGCTCCCCTAGTCAGACCGACGGCCCCGAATCCGGGGGCCGACTGCATGGGCGAGGAGGGATGTGAGAAGACTCAGCGCGTTCTTGCTGCTGTGGCCGCTCTGGGCCGCCTGTGACGAAGGTTTCGTCGACGTCGGCGACGATGGCAGCGTTCAAGATGGTGGGGTCGGCGACGCGGTCGTCGTCGGCGCCCTGACAGCGCCCAACCCTGGGGTCGGCATCGAGCAGCTCCAGGTCAAGGGCCATCAGCGATCCGACTGGTTCCCGAGAGAGCAGCTCGATCCACTCAACCAGCCCGAGGTCTATGTCGGCGTCGAGCGGCGTTCGCTGCCGCGGCAGATGACGATCCAGCACGCACGCGTCTTCCACCTGGGCTTCCGCTTGCTCTACAAAGACGCTCGAAGCAGCGCGTCGCCCAACTACTACTGGGGCGGCCACCTCGAGTCCTTCTGCAGCGACTTCGTCGACTGCCTCGCGTCGGTCGCCCAGGACGAGCCCGACACCGGCTGGGTCGGACCCATCTTCATCGTCTTCGAGTTCTTCGGCCCGTCGTTCTTCGACCCGGCCGACGCCGACGACTACACCGATGAGGATCTGGCGTCCGTCGGGTATCCGTACGAGCGGTATATCTACCAGCTCGAGATGGCGACCAGCTTCATCCCGCGGGAGCAGATTTTCGCGCCGGGCGACATGCAGGGTGAGCGGCAGACGCTGCGTGAGGCGGTGCTCGATGACGGCTGGCCCAGCCTCGAAGAGTTGGACGGCAAGTTCATCTTCATCCTGAAGACCGGCGGCTCCGACGAGCTGCGTCAGGCCTACCTCGACGAGGCCTGGGCGCCCCGCTTCGAGTTCGCGCCGGGTGATCCGCGCTTCTTCGTGGCGGCAGACTCACCCGAGGACGACTACGCGGCGTTCTTCTCGTTGTTCGGCGCCGAGCAGATCGCTCAGGCCGGGCAGCTCGTCGACCAGGGCTTCATCGTGCATGGGGCCGGCGAAGACCCCGCGACAGTCACCGCCTACGAAGACGCGGGCGCCCACCTGCTCACCGCGGTGCACATCGACGAAGTCGGCTTCATGGGGCCCGCGCGCTGCAACCCGCGCACGGCCGAGGAGCGATGCTATGAGCCCGCGCCTCACGAAGAGGACCCGCCCGAGCTGGTGCCCTGACCGGCTGACCCCCTGCTGACACACCCCATCCGCGCTTCGTGACGAAGCCAGATACGATGTCGCCGGTTTGAGCGAATCGGTCACAATGGTGGGGGGAGGGGAATTCCGCAACAAAAAAATGAAATCAGCCCTTGGCAGAGAGCGGGCTTCCGGCCTATGCTGATCCCAGATCGTTGATCAGCCTGGAGCGTGAGGGTTCTAGATAATTCCCGGTACCATTAACCCGGGGCCGGTCACTGACGATGGTGAGCAAGCCGACCTCGTAGTCGGAAGCCTGAAGTCGTTAATCACCGATCCCACCTGGAGAGGTCCACGGGTTTTTGTCTCCAGTCCCGAGATCGACTCCACGCGATCGCGATCGTAAGAAAGGGCACCCCGGCGAGGGTGCCCTTTCACTTTTCGAATACCGCCTTCGAAGCCCGCCGGAGCATGGCCAGTCGACGAGGCCGGACCGGTCGATGGAGCCAGACGGTCGAAGGAGCCGGACAGAGCTGCGCGGCTGCAAGAGCTGCGCGGCTTCAGCCGAACGCAGGCGCTCGCGCGCCGCGTCCAACCGTGTCTGTCGATATGAGGGGAAGGAGCGCGCTCGCAGCGCGCCGCTCAGGCCTGCAGGATGATCAGCGGCCGCTCAGCGGTAGGTGAAGCGCAGCTCGTAGTCGCACAGGTAGAAGGTATCGCCCTCTTCGATGCGCTTATGCTCGATGCGCTTGCCGTTGTACTCGATGCCGTTGGTGCTATCGAGATCCTTGATGAAGTAGTTCCCGCTGCGGTGCATGACGATGCAGTGCTTGCGCGAGATGTTGCCGTCGCGAATCGTCAGGTCGGTCATCTGGCTGCCACGGCCGATGACGAACTTGTCCTTGTCGATGCGGTAGCGCTGACCGTTGAACAGCAGGAAGAGCGGCGGGCGGCCGACCTCGGCGTGCATCGGCGGCTGCATCGGCGCTGGCGGCGGCATGCCGTGGCCCTGCTGATGCCGGCGGTCGGGCAGCGGGGGCGGACGGCCCATGCCCATCGGCGGCGCCTGAGGCGGCGCGGCGCGCGGCGGCTGCTCGAAGCTGTCGTAGGGCATACGCCCCGGGTCTTGCGGCGGCGCTGCGAGGCTGTAGTTGCGGCTGCGCGCGTAATGGCGCATCGCCTCGTTGATGAGGTAGTCCATGGAGCACCCGAGGTCACGGGTCATGACCTCGAACAACTCCCATAGATAGTCGCGGCAGTAGAAGCTGCGCAGCGTCTTTCGGTTCTGATCGGTCATCCATACCCCGCGGCCTGGATCCGCAGTCCTGATGGAGTTATCACAGCCGGGTCTGATTGTGAATCTTCCCTCGCCATATGCGGTGAGATCCCGATGGGGACGGTACCGGAAACGGGCGGGGCGGCGGTGGAGATCGTAGATGAGAGCGGTCGTACAGCGGGTCAGCCGGGCGTCGGTCACCGTCGAGGGCGAGGTCGTCGGCAGCATCGAGCGCGGGCTGTTGGTGCTGGTGGGGGCGGCGGACGGTGACGTGGTCCGCGACGCCGATACGCTGGCGCGCAAGGTGGCCGGGCTGCGCATATTTCCCGACGAGCACGGCAAGATGAACCTCGACGTGGCGCAGGCCGGCGGCGCGGTGCTCGCGGTGAGCCAGTTCACGCTGCTCGGCGACTGCCGCAAGGGCCGCCGGCCCTCGTTCGTCGGCGCGGCCCGACCGGAGGCCGCCTCGCCGCTCTTCGACCGCTACGTCGCGGCGACGCGGGCGCTGGGCCTGCGCTGTGAGACGGGCATCTTCCAGACCGACATGAAGGTCGACCTGCTCAACGACGGGCCGGTGACCCTGCTGATCGATACGACGAAGCTGTTCTGAGCGGTTGGCGGGCCGGCGGCGCGGCGCTCAGCGGGCGAAGGTCGGGCGGATGAGCCGGCGCTTCTGCGGACCGTCGCCGGGCGGCGTGCGCACCATGCGGAAGCCGGCGCGCAGGTCGGGCACCCCGCGGCTCACCGCCTCGCGGTGGGTCACTCGGCAGCCGACGTCGGTCGTCGTGGTGTAGTTGCCGCCCTTGAGCACCCGCAGCGTCGCGTCCGCCGCGAAGGCGCTGTCGGTGTACTCGCTCACGCAGCCGGCCATGTCCAGCAGCCCGTACGGCGACATGTCGGTGGGGAAGAGCCCCACCCGCTCGGGCGTCGGCCGCCCCGCGCGGGAGTCGGCCATCTTGCAGAACAGCGCGTCGAAGCGGTTGCCCCAGGGGTAGAGCCGGCCGTCGGTGCCGCGGGCCGCCTTCTCCCACTCGGCTTCCGTGGGCAGGCGCACCGGCTGGCCCGAGACCTTGGCATACCAGTTACAAAAAGCCTCGGCGTCGTCGAAGCTGACCCCCAGCACCGGCCAGTAGGCCTCCCAGCGCATGCCCTCGCTGTCGACCGGCGGGATCCGCCAGCGCCCGTCGGGGCCGCGATCCCACAGATGGCCCGAATGGGCCTTCAGCCGGGGCAGGCGGGCCCGGGCGTGCTCAGGGTCGTCGGCGTCGATCGCCTGGATGAACGCCAGATATTCGCCGCAGGTGACCGGGTAGCGCGCCACGAAGAGGTCGTCGACCTCCACCCGCCGACGATGGCGAGCCGAGGTGCACGCCGGATCACCGCCCATCACGAACGGCCCGCCGGGCACGTAGAGGAAGTGGTCGCCGATCTCGGCCGGGGTGAACAGCCGGGCGCCGATGTCGAGCAGCTCGCCGCGCTCGACGTGCACCGGGTAGACCGACGGGCGGTAGCCGTCGAGTTCGAGGGTCAGCAGCCAGTCGCCCTCGGCGAGCGGTACGTTGTTGAGCGGCGTCGTGCCCAGCTCTTCGTCCATGAGGGTCGTCTGCCGCAGGTCGACCTCCATGTAGCGCGCGGCGATCACCCGAGCGCCTGCGGGCCGGGTGCGCACCACCAGCCGGCCCTCGCCTTTGAGCTGCTCGTCGAGCAGCCCGCGGTTGTGGGCCTCGACCAGCCCGCGATAGTAGATCGCCGCGCCGTCGTCGCCGCTGGCCTCCGCCTCGCGCAGCTTGACCCAGTACAGCCGGGCCAGCTCGTTGCTCGCCGCGTCGTTGTCCGGGTCGAAGCCCACCGCCGCCATCAGCGACTGCACCGCGGCGCTGAACTGCTGATGCATGCGCAGCTCGGCCTCGGCCACCGCCGCCTGGCGGGCCCACAGCGGGCGCTTGTGCTCCAGCGGCGCGTGCCCCTCGACCTGCCACTCCAGCTCGAGCAGCGCCTCGCGGGCGTCCTCGAGCTCGGCCCGGGCCCGCTGGAAGCCTTCGACCCGGTCGAGGCCCTCGGCCAGCTTCTCCTCCGACATGCGGCTGCGCCGGTCGAGGTCTTCGACGCCCGACAGGTACTGCTCGAGATCGTCGAGGATGGCCTTGACCGTCTGGTAGCGCTCCCGCGGGCGCTTGGCGAGGCACTTGAGGCAGATCGCCTCGAGCGCCGGCGACGGCGGGTTCTCCGGGTTGCGCTGCGACGGCGGCACCGGGGCCTGGGTGATGACCGCCTTGAGGGTCTCCTTGAAGTTGCGCCCGCGGAAAGGCGGGCGATACGCCAGGATCTCGTAGAGCAGCGCGCCCAGCGAGTAGATGTCGGAGCGCTCGTCGACCCGGTTGACCTTGCCCGCCGCCTGCTCCGGCGGCATGTAGGCCGGCGTGCCGGTGACCAGCCCCATCATGGTGGCGTCGTCCGACTGGCTGCGCGAGGTCGAGACCCGATCGTCGGTGGGCAGCTCTTCCTCGCGACCGAGCACCTTGGCCACCCCCCAGTCGAGCACGAGGGTCTCGCCATAGTCGCCGACCATGACGTTGCTCGATTTGATGTCGCGGTGGATGACCCCCCGGCTGTGGGCGAAGCCGATGGCCATGCACACCTGCTGGAAGACCGTCAGCAGGCGGGTCCGGCTGAAGGCCTCGACCGTCTCGGGGTCGCGGGCGCGCAGCCGCTTGACGACGTCCTTGAGGGTGCGCCCCTGCACCAGCTTCATCGTGAAGAAGACCTCGCCCCCGCTGAAGTAGCCGAAGTCGTGCACCGGCACGATGTTCGGGTGCTCCAGCTGAGCGGTGATCTGCGCCTCTTCGACGAACTTCTTGAGCACGTAGTCCGAGACCTGCGACCCCTCGATGAGGGTCTTCATGACCAGCGTGCGCATCAGCTCGCGGTCGCGCACCACGTGGATGCAGCCGACGCCGCCGCGGGCGAGCTCGTCCTCCATGGCGTAGCGCTCGGGCGGCCGCGACTCGCCCTCGGTGCCGCCGCGCAGGGCGGCGACCCGGCGCAGGGCCTGGTCGTCGGTCTCGGGCGCGGCGGGCCGCAGGCCGTGATTCCAGCCGCCGGCGCTGCCGATCGTGCTGCCGAGCGTGCTGCCGGTCGAGTGCTCGCCCACCGACTCGTCCGCCGACGGGTGGCTGGCGTCGTGGCCGCGGGACGGGGGAGGCGGCGGCAGCCCGACATCGATGAGCCCCCGCTCGCGCAGCAGCGCCAGCAGCTCGTCACGCCGTCCGCCGGCGATCAGCCGCTGGCAGAGATCGTCGAGCAGCGCGGGCGCGTCGCCGCCGGCCGCCGCTTGTCGAATCAGGTGCGCGAGATTCATGGTGGGGATCGCATCGGCGTGATCGGAACCCGGCGACGCTAGCCCGCGCCGGCAGCACCGTCAAGTCGGCCGCCGCTGCCCCGCGGGCCGCCGTTGCGGCTCAGAGGCCCGTGTGCTAATCAACCGCGGTTCGGCTGCCGCCGGGCACTCTCGAACCGCTCGGTACGTCCGGGCCGCACAACGGTCGCCTGCTCAATGTATACCCTGTTCCTCGCCATCGGCGTCGGCCTGTTCATCGCCCTCGCGCCGCTGCCCTTCGGTATCTCCGCCGGCTACACGGTGATCCCCGGCCTGCTCGTCGGCGTCTTCGCCTTCGTCTGGATGAACCGCCGCATCGCCAAGCGGGTCGAGGCGGTCACCCAGGCCGCCGACGCCGAGATGGCCAAGATGCAGCAGTTCGCCCAGCGCGGGCCGCAGGGGCAGGCGGGCATGCTGCGCTGCATCGACCAGAGCGTGGCCATCCTCGAGAAGGGCTTCGCCTTCCAGAAGTGGCAGGTGGGCATCGGCACGATGCTCAACGCGCGCATCGGCATGCTGCTGTACACCAAGTGGCTGCTCGGCCAGCAGCTCAAGTCCGCCGGCCGCAAAGTCGAAGGCGCCGGGCTCGCCGCGGCGATCCCCTACCTCGAGAAGAGCCGTATCAAGGGGGCCAAGGCCAAGCTGCTCGCCGCCCTCTGGCCAGCGTGGGCCATGCTCGCGGTGGCCTACTATAAGAGCAACAAAGACCTCGATCGCGGGCTCGCGGTGCTCGAAGACACCCAGAAGATCGCCAAGAAGCACGGCATCGTCTGGTCGCTGCACGCCTGGCTGCTCGCCAAGGAGAAGCGCACCGACGAGGCGATCGACGTGCTCGCTCGGGGCAAGGACGCCGCCTCCGACGACCAGAACATCGTCGCGAACCTGCAGCTGCTGCAGAACGGCAAGAAGATGCAGATGCGGGGCTACGGCGAGAGCTGGTACCAGTTCGGCCTCGAGCGGCCCAAGATGGCCGCCAATCAGATGCGCATGGGCCACCCGCGCATGCGCGGCGGGCGACGCCGATGAGCGCCCGGTGAATCGGTGAGCACCCCCACAGACCGCCTCGGCCGCTATCGGCTGATCCGACGCCTCGCGGCGGGCGGCATGGGCGAGGTGTACCTCGCCGAGGTCGAGGGGGCGGCCAACTTCACCAAGCGGGTGGCGATCAAGCGCATCCTGCCCCACCTCGCCGAAGACAGCGGCTTCGTGCGCAAGTTCATCGACGAGGCGCACCTGATGGTGCAGCTGCACCACGGCAACATCGTGCCGGTGCTCGAGCTCGCCGACGACGGCGGCGAGCTGTACATCGTCATGGAGTACCTGCCCGGCCGCGACCTCAAGACGGTCATCCGCCGGCAGCGGGCCGACCGGGCGCAGATGCCCGTCGATCTGGCGGTGTGGCTGGTGGGCGAGGTGCTCGCCGGGCTCGACTACGCCCACCGCAAGCGCGGGCCCGACGGCGAGCTGTTGGGGGTGGTGCACCGCGACGTCAGCCCGTCGAACGTCTGTTTGGGGGCCGGCGGCGAGGTGAAGCTCGTCGACTTCGGCATCGCTCGGGCCCGGGGCGGGCTGCACCAGAGCATCTCGGGCACGCTGCAGGGCAAGTTCGTCTACATGAGCCCGGAGCAGGCCGACGGCCGGGCGGTGGACGCCCGCAGCGACGTCTTCAGCGCGGGGCTGGTGCTCTACGAGCTGCTGACCGACAGCCGGCCCTTCGAAGGAGACACCGAGACCGAGACCCTGCGCCGGGTGCGGCAGTGCGTCGTCGAGCCGCCCTCGACCCTGCGGGCGGAGGTCTCGCCGGCGCTCGACGCCATCGTGATGAAGGCGCTCGCCGCCGATCCCGACGACCGCTACGCCACCGCCGCCGAGATGCGCCGGGCGCTGGCCCATCACCTCGCGGTGAGCGGCAGCGAGGCCGACGCCGAGTCGCTCAGCCACCATCTGGCGGCGATCTTCGTCGAGGGCGTCGTGCCCAAGGCCGAGCCCGCGCCGCGCTCGTTCGACGACGCGCTGCTGATGCAGCTGGGCACCGGCTCGGCGTCGTCCGACGGCACCCGGACCGCCAGCGCGCCAGCCGGGGGCGCGGCGGGCGCGCTGGCCGCCATCGGCGGGACCCGTACCCCGACGCCGTTCGCGCGCACCGCCGGGTCGAACCGCTCGGCCCCCAGCGGATCGGGCACCCCGCGGCGGCGGGCCGGCGACCGCGTCGACGAGGGCGTGAGCCGGCCCGAGGGCCATGGCTATACGCCGGCTGCGGGCTACCCGCCGCAATCGGGCGCGCACGCTGCGGTCAGCGACAGCCACCCGGCGGTCAGCGGCAGCCACCCCGCCTTCAGCGACAGCCACCGCATCCCGCCGTCCGCCGGGCACCCCGTCGCCGAGCTGCGCCCCGACCTGCTGTCGGGCGGACACCCCGCCGCAGCCCCGCGCAGCGGCGGCCGTCGGCGCTGGGTCGTGCTGGGTCTGCTCCTGGGCCTGGGCCTCGCCGCGGCGCTGACCCTCTGGCCCCGCGGCGCGCGGCTCGACCCCATCGTCGAACCCGCCGGGCTCGACGCGGTCATCGAGGTCGACGGCGCCCGCCTCGGCGACGGTACGCGCCTGCAGGCCGGGCGCACCTACAAGGTGTGCGCCACCGCGCCGGGCCACGCCCCCGACTGCCGCCAGATCACTCTCGCCGCCGGCGCCAACCAGCCCCGGCTGCGGCCGGCGCCGCGGCCGACGCTCGATCCGGTGATCGAGCCGGCGGCCATGCGCTCGGTGGCCCGGGTGCTGCTCGAAGGGGTCGCCGTCGAGCGGCTGCCGTTCGTCGTCGAGCCGGGGCGCACCTACAAGGTCTGCGTCGAAGCGGACGGCCATCGACCCGCGTGCCAGATGCTCACCGCCGAAGACGGGGTCAACGCGCCGCGCTTCGTGCTCGAGCCGCTGCCCGACGCCGGGGCCGTCGACGCCGGGCTGCGCGCCGCCGCGCCGCCCGACGCCGGGGTACCCGACGCCGCGCCGGCCCGGACGCCGGTCCGCCCGCCGACCCGCCCGCGGGTGCGCCACGCCACGCTGACCAGCGACGTGCCCGCCCGGATCTACAAGGGCGGCGAGCTGCTCGGCCCGACGCCGCAGCGGGTGCGCGTCGGCCCGCGGGCGGTGACCTATACCCTCGAAGCCGACGGCCGGATGAGCGCGCGCCGCACCATCCCCGCCAACCACCGCGGCGGCACGGTGAAGGTCGAGCTGCCGCTGCCGGCCTATCTCACATTGCGGGCGGTGCCCGCCGCCTCCGAGATCGTGCTCGACGGCAAAGTCGTGGGGGTCGGGGTCCTGACCCGGTTTCGCGTGGCGCCCGGAGCGCATACTCTGCTCATCCGGCACGCGTACGACGGGCGCAGCGGGCAATATGGCCCCGAGCGCATCCGCCTCGAGCCGGGCGAAGAGCTCAACCTGAAACAGATCCGCGTGCCGCTCGGCGGCGCAGGAGGACCGCGGTGAGCGGCGACATCACCCGAACCCGGGTTTCCACCGACCTCGAGCGGCTGACCACCCACGCCTATACCCTCGAGATCCTCGACGGCGACGGCGACAAGGGCGAGCTGCGCACCATCCGCAACCGGGTGCTGCGCATCGGCACCAGCCCCGATTGTGACCTCGAGCTCGACGACGAGACCACCAGCCGGCTGCACGCGCGCATCGAGGTCGACCCCTTCGGGCACCGCCTCATCGACGAAGACAGCAAGAACGGCACCTTCGTCAACGACATGCGCATCCGCGACGTCTACCTGACGCCCGGCGCCCGGGTGCGCATCGGCGGGGTGCACCTGCGCTATCAGCCCGGCGAAGAAGAGGTCGAGATCACCCTGGCGAAGTCGAACCGCTTCGGGCGCATGCTCGGCGGCTCGGCGGCCATGCGCGAGATCTTCGCCGTGCTCGAGCGGGTCGCGCCCACCGACATGACGGTGCTCATCGAGGGCGAGAGCGGCACCGGTAAAGAGCTGGTGGCCGACGCCATCCACCAGCACAGCAAGCGGGCGAGCGGGCCGCTGGTGGTCTTCGACTGCTCCGCGGTCGCGCCCAACCTCATCGAGAGCGAGCTGTTCGGCCACGTCAAGGGCGCGTTCACCGGCGCCACCGGCAGCCGCTCGGGCGCGTTCGAACGGGCCAACGGCGGCACGCTCTTCCTCGACGAGCTCGGCGAGCTGCCCCTCGATCTGCAGCCCAAGCTGCTGCGGGCGCTCGAGTCGAAGATGGTGCGCCCGGTGGGCGGCGACCGCACGGTGAAGGTCGACGCGCGCATCGTCGCGGCGACCAACCGCAACCTGGCCAAAGAGGTCGACGCGGGCAACTTCCGCCAGGACCTCTACTATCGGCTGGCGGTCATCCGGGTGGTGCTGCCGCCCCTGCGCCGACGGGCCGAAGACATCCCGCTGCTGGTCAACCACTTCCTCGGCGAGCTCGAGCTCGACGAGCGCGACGTGCAGGTGGGCTACGACACCATCCTCAAGCTGCAGCGCCATCGCTGGCCGGGCAACGTGCGCGAGCTGCGCAACTTCGTCGAGCGGGCCGCGCTGCTGGCCACCGACAACCGGCTCGAGACGCGCTACCTGATGCCGCCGAGCTTTGGCGATACCCGCACCGAGAACAAGCCCGAGGCCGACCCGGCCCAGAGCCCGACCGGCCTCGCGCTGGCCGACCTGGACGCCGACCTGCCGTTCAAGGACGCCAAGGCCCGCCTCATCGAGAGCTTCGAGCGGGCGTATTGGGGCCGGCTGCTCGACAAGACCAACGGCAACATCTCCGCGGCGGCGCGCATCGCCGGCATCCACCGCAAGAGCGCTGAGTACCTGCTCAAGAAGCTCGACCTGCGCCCGTCCGACCAGGCGTGAGCCGAGGCCCGCTCACGGCTTCGGCTGGACCGGCGCGGCGTTGAACTTCGACTCGAAGTCGCTCTTGCGGGTGTGGCAGCCGGCGCAGGTGCCGATCAGCTCGGCGAAGACCGCCGCCCGGGTATCCTGACCCGCCGCGTTGGCCTCGACCGCCAGCCGGCCGATCTGGTGCAGCCGGTCGATCAGCGGTGCGGTCTCGGGGCCGGCCCCGAAGGGCTCGAGGTGCTGCGGCTCGAGCTGATGCTCCGAGAGCGCGTCGGCCCCCGTCTTCCAGTCCTGCCACGACGGCCGCACCAGCCCGTCCCACAGCTTCGCGGTGGCCCAGTGATGGCGCTGCATGTGCCCCTGGTGGTCGGCGGCCTCGGTCGGTGGACCCATGGGCGAGGGCGCGAGCTGCGTATCGTGGGCCGCGTGGCAGGCGCCGCAGGCCAGGGCGACCTCGGCGACCGCGTGGCTCGCCTGCTGCAGCGTGCGGGCGTCGCCGGCGCGGCGGGCGGCGTGATTCATGCGCTCGACGAACGGTGCGGCGCTCGGCGGCAGCGCGGCGTGCTGCTCGTGGTCGCCGAGGCCGTCGGTGGGCCGGTCGAGCAGCGAGAGGTTGCCGCTGACCACCACCTCGCGCAGGGCGATCGCGTGGGCGTAGTGGGTGAACATGTGCCGCTGCACGCTCTCCGGCGGTGGGGCCTCTTCGGCGACCGGGGCCTCGGGCGAGCCTCCGCAGGCGAGCAGAAGCAGGGCGAGCAAGGTGAACGCGCGACGCATGTGGACTCCTCGCGGTCGGTGCGGCGGCGTCTCTCGCAGGGATCGTGCCGCTGTCGGCGGGCGCCCGAGCTGTCTGTTCGTGGTTGTACGGTAACGTTGGGCCGGATCGATTCAGCGCATGTTACCGATTCTGCACGTTGCCGCCGCGCGTTCGACCGGGGCTGCCGTCGCGGACGGACGAATGACGGGCGGGCGCAGCGGGCGATCAGCTCTCGCTCTGGATCGCCTCGCCCGGCTCGGCCGACGAATAGTAGTAGCGGTACTGCCCGTAGCCGCCGCGGGTCACGTCCACGTCGTTGAGCAGCGCGCCGAGGATGTTGACGTTGACCGTGCGCAGCAGCGTCGCCGCCTTGTCGAGCATCGGGCGGCGGGTCTCGCCGGCGCGCACGACGAGCAGCGTGCCGTCCACCTGCTGCCCCAGGATCTGCGCGTCGGTCACCGCCACCACCGGCGGGCTGTCGAAGATGACCCGGTCGTAGGTCTCGAGCAGCCGCTCGAGCGCCCGGCGGAAGCCGCGGGTATGCAGCAGCTCGCTGGGGTTGGGGGGCAGGGGACCGCTGCACAGCACGTCGAGGTCTTCGACGCCGGTCGGCCGCACCAGCCGGTCGATGGCGTGGTCCGGGTCGAGGATGAGGTTGGTCAGCCCGCGGTCGTTATCGGCGTCGAAGATCTTGTGCAGCCGCGGCCGGCGCAGGTCGCTGTCGACGAGCAGCGTGCGGCTGCCCGACATCGCCATCGTCGCGCCGATGTTCACGCAGGTGGTGGTCTTGCCCTCGCGGGGGCCGGCGCTGGTGATCATCATCGAGCGCAGCTCGCGCTCGCTGGCCATGAACAACAGGTTGGTGCGGATGGTGCGCACGCACTCCGCCGCGGTGCTGTTGGGGTTGTCGAGCACGTAGCGGTCGGTATCCCGGCCCTGGCCCTTGAACAGGCTGGTGGGCTGCACCTGCGGGATGACCCCGAGGAAGGTCAGCCCGTAGTGCTCGACCTGCTCCTGGCTCTTGACCGAGTTGTCGAGCCGCTCGACGAGCAGCACCAGCGCCAGCCCGCCGATGACCGAGAGCACCAGCGCCACCGCGAGGTTGACCGAGAGCCGCGGCGAGACGGGGGCCTGCGGCACCAGCGCCGCGTCGAGCGCGCTGACGTTGTTGGTGCGGGTCTGCGCCTGCAGCTCGGCCTCGGTGATGCGGTCGAGCATGCGCGCCTGCAGGCCCTTCTTCTTCTCGACCTCGGTGGCCAGCGCCTTGTAGCCCGCCTCGAACGCCTGCAGGCCCTGATAGGCCTGCTCCAGCCGCTCGACGCTGCGCTTCGCCTCGGCCTCGGCCTGCTCGGCGGCGGCCAGCCGGCGCTTCATCGCGGTGCGGATGCCGCCGACCTCTTTGGCCAGCGCGGCGTCGACCCGCTCGAGCTTGTCGTCGAGCACCTGCACGTCGGGGTGGGTCTCGAGGTAGCGCTTGAGCAGGTCGCGGCGCTCGTTCTGCAGGGCGATGCGCTGCTCCTTGAGCCGCTGCACCAGCCCGTTCTCCAAGACCTCGTCGATGCCGCTCTCGGCGTCGCGCAGGTCGAGCCTGCGCACCTGGGCGTAGCGCGCCTCGACGTCGGCGGTCTCGCTCTCCCGCTGGCGCAGCTGGCGGCGGGCGTCCTGCACCTCGAGGCCGGCGAGGTGCTGCTGCTCGGCGAGGGTCGAGCCGAGGATGTCGTGCTCGCGCTTGAAGGCGAGCAGCTTGCGCTCGGCTTCGGCCACCTGCGCTTCGAGGTCGGCGGCCTGATCCCTGAGCCACTTCGCGGCGTCGCCGGCGGTGTCGATCTTGCGCTCGAGGTTGCGGTCGGCATAGGCCTCGGCCACCGCGTCGGCGATGCGCGCCGCCCGCTCGGGGTCGGGGTCGCGCACCTTGATGAGCACGTTGCGGCTGTCGGCGACCGGGTCGACCGAGACCCGCCGCACCAGCACCGCGACCGGGTCTGTGCCCGCCAGCTTCTTCGCCCGCTCGGCCTCGTCTTCGATGCGGGTGACCCCGAGGAAGTCGAGGTCGTGGCTCAGCCCGAGGCGGTCGACGACGATGCGCGCCACCGCCCGGCTCTTGATGATGCGGTACTGGGTCTCGAAGAACTCCCGGGTATTCCAGCTGTTGCCGGTGCCCAGGCTGATGACCTCGCCGCTGCCCCCGGCCAGGTAGCGCGGGGCGGCGAGGTCGATGATGATCTCCGTCGAGGCCTCGTAGATCCGCGGCTGCTGGCGGGTGAAGACGACGGTGGCGGTGAGCACGAGGCCGCCGAAGACGAGCAGCAGGTACTTGTGCTTCCAGACGATGGCGGCCCACGCCGAGAGGGTGGCGTCCTCGCGCTCACCCAGCATGGCGTTGGTCCATCCGTCGGGGCATCAGAGCTTGACCACCTTGGGGTCTTCCCGGCCGAGCAGGCCGGTGAGGTTGCGGGTGTCGACCACCCGCTGAGCGCGCTTCACGATGCGCTCGGCGTCGAAGTAGGTGTGGTCGGTCACGATGACGACGCAATCGTAGTCGCCGAGCCGATCGTAGTCGAGTTCGACCGATTCGAGCCGCGAGCCCTCGCCGTGGTGCCCCAGGGCCATCGCCGGCACGAAGTCGTCGTGGTAGCTGACGTCGCCGCCGCGGCCGAGCAGGCCCTCGATGATCGGCACCGCCGGGCTCTCGCGCCAGTCGGTGATGTCGCGCTTGTAGGCCGCGCCGAGCACCAGGATCTTCGAGCCCTTGATCGGCTTCATGTCGTCGTTGAGCGCGTAGGCGACCCGGTCGACGACGTGCTCGGGCATCGAGCCGTTGACCTCGTCGGCCAACTCGATGAACCGGGTGCGGTAGTTGAGGGTGCGCAGCTTCCAGCTGAGGTAGTGCGGGTCGATGGGGATGCAGTGCCCGCCGAGGCCGGGGCCGGGCCAGAACGGCATGAAGCCGAAGGGCTTGGTGGCCGCGGCCTTGACGACCTCCCAGATGTCGAGGCCCAGCTTGTTGGCCACGATGGCCATCTCGTTGACCAGCCCGATGTTGATCGCGCGGAAGGTATTCTCGAGCAGCTTGGCCATCTCGGCGGCGGTGGGGCTCGACACCGGCACGACGGTCTCGACGGCAGCGGCGTAGAGCTGCGCGCCGGCCTCGGTGCAGCGCGGGGTCAGCCCGCCGACCACCTTGGGGGTATTGTGCACCTGCCAGGTCTGGTTGCCCGGGTCGATGCGCTCGGGGCTGAAGACCAGGTGGAAGTCTACTCCGGCCTCGAGGCCCGATTGCTCCAACTCGGGGGCGGCGACCTCGACGGTGGTGCCGGGGTAGGTGGTCGACTCGAGCACCACCAACTGCCCCTTCTGCAGGTGCTTCGCCACCTCGCGGGTGGCCGACAGCAGGTAGGTCAGGTCGGGCTCGCGGGTCTTGTTCAGCGGCGTCGGCACGCAGACGGTGATGGCGTCGCAGGTGGCCAGCTCGGCGAAGTCGGCGGTGGCCGAGAGCTTGCCGGCCTCGACCAGTCGGGCGATGATTTCGCCTTCGACGTCGGGGATATAGCTCTCGCCGTTATTGACCGACTCGATCTTGCGCGCGTCGACCTCGAACCCGACGACGGTGTAGCCGGCCTCGGCGAACTCGGCGGCGAGGGGCAGGCCGACGTAGCCCAGCCCGATGATGCCCACCCGGGCGTCGCGGGCGGCCAGCTTGGTCAACAGATCGGTCATGTCGTACTCCGAAAACGGGCCGGATGAGGCGGCCGTGAAACGGGGGCGCAGCTAGCAAATCGCATGCCGGGCTGGCGGGGCGCGCCGCGGCTCAGGGCGTCGGGTTGTCGCGGAACCACTGCACCGTGCGCTTCAGGCCCTCTTCGACGCTGACGTGGGGCCGATAGCCGAACGCGGCGGTGGCCGCCGAGATGTCGGCCCGGGAGCGCAGGATGTCGCCCGCCCGCGGCGGCGCGTGGATCGGTGCGAGGTCGGTGCCGAGCGCCTCGTTGATCGCGGCGACGAGCTCGAGCAGGTCGATGCTGTGGCCGCAGGCGGCGTTGTAGGCCCGCCCGCAGGTCGTCGACGGCGCGGCGAGCGCGGCGAAGTTGGCCGCGACGACGTTGTCGATATAGGTGAAGTCGCGGCTCTGGTGGCCATCGCCGTAGATGGTCGGCCGCTCGCCGCGCAGCATGCGGGTGATGAACGCCGGGATGACCGCGGCGTACTGGCTGCGCGGGTCCTGGCGCGGGCCGAAGACGTTGAAGTAGCGCAGCCCCACCGTCTCGACGCCGAAGACCTCGTGGTAGACCCGGCAGTAGTGCTCGCCGCCGAGCTTCTGCACCGCGTAGGGCGACTTGGGCCGCGGCTCGAGGTCTTCGGTGGCCGCCTCGACGTCGTGATCGCCATAGGCGCTCGACGAGGCGGCGTAGATCAGGCGCTTGACGCCGGCCCGGCGGCAGCCTTCGAGCAGCTCGAGGGTGCCGGTCAGGTTGGCGTGGTGGGTGCGCAGCGGCTGCTCGATCGAGACCGGCACCGAGGGCAGCGCCGCCTGGTGAAAGACGCCGTCGACGCCGTCGAGCGCCCGGTCGACCGCTTTCGCGTCGAGCAGCGAGCCTTCGACGGTGGTGATCCGGTCGGCGATGTCGGCGAGGTTCTGCCGGCGGCCGGTGGAGAAGTCGTCGAGCACCACCGCCTCGTGGCCCCGCTCGAGGGCCCCGCGGACGAGGTGTCCGCCGATGAAGCCGGCGCCGCCGGTGATCAGATAACGGGCCATCGTCTCTCCTCGCCGGCGTCGCCGCCGTTGTCGCCGGCGGGAGCGACTGCCATCATGCCCCGATGCTCCACCGGCTCCTCGTCGCCGCCCTGCGGTGCCGGCTCACCGGCGCGCGGCCCCCGGACCTGCCGGACGGGGTCGCCGCCGTCGCCGCCCGCCATCGCGTGCGCGGGACCCTCTACCACATCGGCGCGCGGATGGGCGAGCACGACGCCGCCGCGGTCGAGCGCTCCTGGCAACTCAATGTCGCCGGGTACCTCGCCCGGATCGCCGCCGCGAAGCAGGTCTGGCCCGAGGGCGCCCCGCCGCCGCTGGTGATCAAGGGCGCCGACCTGGGGGCGCACGTCTATGGCGACCCGGGCGCCCGGGCGGCCAACGACCTCGATCTGCTGCTGCCCGATCCGCTCTTCGGCCGGGTCGAGGCCCGCCTGCCGGGTCCGCGGCGGGCACCGCCGCGCTATGAGCGCTTCGCCGGCGAGTCGCCGATCGCGGTGGGGGTCGAGGCGCAGGGGGTGCTCATCGAGCTGCATCGGGCGCTGACGCCGGCCCATCGCGATCGGCTCGACGGGGCCGCGCTGTATCGGGCCGGGCGCCCGGCGCTGCTCGACGGGCTGCCGGTGCGGGTGCCGACCGCCGAAGATCGACTGCACATCTGGCTGGCGAACGCGGCCAAGGACGCGCTGTACGTCGACCTGGGCGGGCTGCTCGATCTGGCGTTGATCCTGGAGGGGCTGGGCGCCCTGCAGCGGCCGCGCTGGCGCGATTGGCGCGCGGCGGCGCAGGCCCGGGGGCTGGGGCGACCGTGGGCGCTGGCCGTGCACCGGCTGGCGGCGAGCGGGCTGTGGCCCGGTGAGCGGCCGCCGACCTCGGTGCAGGCGCGCTGGGCGAGCCGGCTGCTGCCGCCGATCGAAGCCGGTCGGGTCGAGCCCGATCCGCGGCGGTTCCAGGCGCTCAAGCTGTGGCTGGTCGACCGGCGCCGCTGGCCGGGCATGGTCGCGCGGGGTGCCGCGACGCTGAGGCGCAGGGGCTGATCAGGCCGGGGCTGGCGCGGGCGGCCGGCGATTCCAGAACGTGGCGATGGCCAGCCCGGCGAGCAGATGCCAGATGCCCCACCACGCCAGGATGAACGACATGCCGCCCAGGCCATCGAAGAAGTCGAAGGCCAGAACCAGCCCCAGGCCGGTATTCTGGATGCCCACCTCGATGGTCAGCGTGCGCTGGCCGTCGGGCCGAGCCCTTCCGACGCGGCCGACGAGCCAGCCCATGGCGAACGCGAGGCTGTTGTGCACGAGCACGACGCCGAAGACGACGTGGATGTAGTCGAGGAAGTAGCCGAAGTTGGCCCCGAGCGCGGCGACGACGAAGCCGCCGAAGGCCAGGATCGAGAAGCGGCGCATGGGGGTGCGCAGCCGGCTGGCCCAGGCCGGCCGGCGGGTGGTCAGCAGCATGCCGAGGGCCAGCGGCACGATCAGGATGAGGGCGATGGTCAGCCCCATGCGCGCCGGATCGAGGGCGACGCTCTTGAGCAGCGGCGTCGCCGGCGCGTAGAGCCCGCCCCAGAACGCGAGATGAAACGGCGTCAGCAGCACCGAGAGCGACGAGCTGATCCCGGTCAGCGCGACGCTGGTGGCGGTGTCGCCGCGGGCGTAGTGGGTCATGAAGTTGGAGGTGTTCCCGCCGGGGCAGGCGGCGACCATGATCATGCCCAGGGCGATGCTGGGGGTCGGCTGGATGAGCAGGATCAGCCCGTAGCTCAGCGCGGGCAGCAGCACCAGCTGCGCCAGCAGGCCCAGGAGCAGATGGCGCGGGCGGGTCAGCGCCTCGCGGAAGTCGGCCAGCCGCAGGTCGAGGGCGACGCCGAACATGATCAGCGCCAGGGTGATGTTGAGCGCCAGCAGGCCGCCGGCGTCGAAGTTGAGCTTGAGCGTATCGAGGATCAGCGCGTCGTCGGGGATCATGTCGTCGCCGCCCGTGGGCTGGAGATCCGCCGTCCGGGCGCGATGGGCGCGATGGCGATTTCGGCTTCCGTGTAGCGGATCGCTGCGCTCACGCGTCTCTCCAGATGACCGTACCGTTTGAAGTGGATCGAACTCGTAGACCGCGGCCCACGGATGTGGTCCGCTCAAGCCTCGCAAAAAGGAGCCTCGAATGCGCCCCTCTCGTCGATTGCCCGCCGCCGTCGCCCTCGCCGCCGCGCTGCTCGCCGGCCTGCTCGTCTCACCGTCGACCGCCGAGGCCCGCAAGGGCGGGCCATTCGGGCTGGGGCTCGAGATCGGTGACCCCTCCGGCCTCAGCTTCAAGTACTTCGCCGGGGGCGACACCGCCATCGACGGCGCCCTCGGCTTCAGCGTGCGCAACGACTGGTTCCACGCCAACCTCGACTACCTCGTGCACTTCCCCCAGAACTGGGGCGGGCAGAACTTCCTGCCGTACGTGGGCATCGGCGCCAAGCTGGCCGCGTGGGACGGCGATCGCCGCGACGACTGGTACGACGACGACGATCGCTTGAGCCTCGGCGCCCGGGTGCCGCTCGGGCTGGCCTGGCACCCCCGCAGCGCGCCGATCGACATCTTCCTCGAGTTCGTGCCCGCGCTCTGGGTGCTGCCGGGCACCCACGTAGACTTCGACTTCGCCCTGGGCGCCCGCTTCTACTTCTGAGCCCCCGCGGGCCGCGCGTCGGCCCGTCGCCCACCGCCTGCCAGCCCGACCGCCGCCCGACCGACGCTCGAACCGCCGGCGCGGCAGATTGCCGCGAGCGCCGATCGCGTCGGGACCGCGTCGGCAGCGACCTTTTTCGAGGGGCGGCAAAATGCCGCGGTGCGGCGTTCTTGCACCCCCTCGGGCTTCAACAAAAGTGATGGACTTCAGGGGGTTGGGGTGTTACACAGCGCCCCTCTCGGACCGGGAAGGGGAGTGGTACGCGTCTTGCGAACCATCCCGGGACCGCGAAGGAACGCGGCATGAGGCCGCACATCCAGGCCACTCCGTGCATCTCGAATGCCCGGCCAGCCGGTGAGGTTGCCCAAGACGATGAGCGACGCAGAGAAGAAGGCCGAGGCGGAAGACGGGATCCTCGTCTTCCCCGAGTGGCACAACAAAGTTCCCAAGATCGTTTTCGGGGTCATCGGCCCGGTGGCGACCGCACTGGTCATTGGGCTGGTCTGGTACTACTTCTCGCCCGAATTCACCGACGTGGGCTACACCCCCGAGCAGCCGGTGGCCTACAGCCACAAGCTGCACGCGGGCAACATGGGCATCGACTGCCGCTACTGCCACAACCACGTGGATCAGAGCTGGTCGGCCGGGGTCCCCACGACGGCGACGTGCATGAACTGCCACACGCATGTGAAGAAGGACAGCCCGGCGCTGCTGCCCGTGCGTGAGAGCTGGGCCACCGGCAAGCCGGTGCCTTGGGTCCGGGTGCACAAGGTCGCCGACTACGCCTACTTCAACCACGCGGCCCACGTGAACCCGCGGGCCGGAGGCGAGGCGGCGATCGGCTGCGAGTCGTGCCACGGCCGGGTCGACCAGATGGTCGTCGTCGGCCAGACGGAGCCGCTCTCGATGCGCTGGTGCCTCGAGTGCCATCGCGAGCCGGAGAAGTTCCTGCGGCCCAAGAGCGAGATCACCACCATGGGCTACGAGCCCCCGGGCGGCGATCAGCACGCCGCCGGCACGAAGCTCAAGGAAATGGACAAGATCAATCCCCCCGTCCACTGCTCGGGGTGCCACCGATGAAGACCCGCGACAACGAACCGAAGTACTGGCGTAGCCTGGATGAGCTCCAGGGGTCGGCGGCCTGGGAGCAGGCGGTGACCGACGAGTTCGCCGGTGATCTCGAGACCGAGGAGATGGACGGCACCACCCGGCGCCACTTCCTCGGCATCATGGGCGCCTCGATGGCGATGACCTCGCTCGCCGGCTGCATCCGCCGGCCCGAGCAGCACATCATGGCCTACGGCGAGATGCCGGAGAACGTGCTGCCCGGCGTGCCCAACTGGTACGCGACGGCGACCCACGTCGGCGGCGACGTGGTCGGGCTGCTCGTCGAGAGCAACGAGGGGCGGCCGACGAAGATCGAGGGCAACCCGGCCCACCCGATCAACATGGGGCGCACCAACAGCCTGCATCAGGGCAGCGTGCTCGAGCTGTACGACCCGGCCCGGCTCAAGACGCCGCGCAAGGGCATGGCGCCGGCCACCTGGGACGCCGCCGCGAAGTTCCTCGAGACGATGTCGGGCGAGATGCGGGGCAAGAGCGGCCGTGGGCTGGCGGTGCTCAGCCAGGTCAACCCCTCGCCGACCTACTACCACCTGCGCGACCGCTTCCTGACCCGGTTCCCCCAGGCGAAGTGGTACACCTACGAGTCGGTCAGCTACGACACCCAGCGGGCGGGGCTCACCGCGGCCTACGGCCGGGCGGTGCGGCCACTCTACCGCCTCAACAAGGCCTGGGTGGTCGTCTCGCTCGACGCCGACTTCCTGTGCACCGAGCACAACGGCGTGAGCAACGCCAACCTGTGGTCGGTGCTGCGGTCGATCGACAAGAAGGACGACGAGCTGAGCCGGCTCTACGCCGTCGAAGGCTTCTACAGCGTCACCGGGTCGAACGCCGATCACCGGCTGCGGCTGCGGCCGAGCCAGGTGGAGGCCTTCACCTTCGCGCTCGCCGGCGAGCTGCTCGCCCAGAAGCGCATCGCCCTGCCCGCCGACATGCGGGCGGCCATCCCCGAGCGCTCGAAGGGCCTCGACGAGAAGGCGATGGCCTTCGTCAAGGCGGTCGCCGCCGACCTGATGGACAGCCGGACCGTGCGCGGCGGGGTCCGCACCGGCGTGGTGGTGCCCGGCCGGCGCCAGTCGGCGGTGGTTCACGCGCTCGCCGCGGCCATCAACGAAGGCATCGGCGCGGTCGGCTCGACGGTCGACTACTACATCGACTACACCCGCACCGACGCGCGGCTGCCGCCCAAGTCGGGTGACCTCAGCGGCCTGGGCGACATGGCCGGCATCAAGGCCCTGACCGCCGCGCTGAACGGCGGCGAGGTCGAGACGCTGCTCGTGCTGGGCGGCAACCCGGTCTACGACGCCCCGGGCGACCTGGGCTTCGCCGAGGCGATGGCCAAGGCCAAGACCACCGTGCACCTGGCCGACCAGCCCAACGAGACTGCCAAGAAGGCCGGCTGGGCGTTGCCCCGGGCGCACTACCTCGAGACCTGGGGCGACCTTGTCGCCCTCGACGGCACCGTCAGCATCCAGCAGCCGCTCATCGACCCGCTCTACGGCGCGTGGAGCGAGATCGAGTTGCTCGCCCGCATCCTGGGCGACGAGCCGACCGACGGCTACAGCCTCGTGCGCGGCTACTGGAAGCGGCGGGTCGGCCCGCTGGGCTTCTTCAAGAAGTGGCGCAAGTGGCTGCACGACGGCATGCACCGCGAGGTGCAGGTCATCGGCACCCTGCCGCCGACCCAGCGTCGGGTGCAGGGCATGGCCGGCTTGACCGCCGCCGACGCCCCCGCCGCCGGGCCCCGCTCGCTCGAGCTGGCCTTCATCGAGGATACCCACCTCTACGACGGCCGCTACGCCAACAACGCCTGGCTGCAGGAGGCGCCCGATCCCATGACCAAGCTGGTCTGGGACAACGTGGTCTGTCTCTCGCCGGCGACCGCCGCCGCGCTGTCGCTGTCGAATGAAGACCGGGTGAGCCTCGAAGTGGCCGGCAAGGCCGTCGACGCGGTGGCCTGGCTTCAGCCCGGTCTGGCCGACAACCTGGCCACGGTGACCCTGGGCTACGGTCGGCGGTTCGACAACTACCTGCCGTACCACGACGAGGGCACCGTCGGCTTCGACGTCAACCCGCTGCGCACCGCCGACGCGCCGAACCTCGCGTTCGGCGCGGTGGTCGCCAAGCGCAACGGCAAGTACCCGCTGGCGACGGTTCAGCCCTACGACCGCCTCGAGCCGGGCTTCGGCTACGAGCGGCGGCCGTTCGTGCGCGAGCTGCCCGTCGAGGAGTACCGGAAGAACCCGCAGTTCGCCAAGCCGGGCATCATCGAGCACGGCAAGCCCTTCCCGCAGGGCAAGCTGGTCGCCCATCCGCCCGCCCGGGCCCTGCACGACGACCCGATCAAGTACGACACCGGGTATCAGTGGGGCATGGTCATCGACCTCAACACGTGCACCGGATGCAACACCTGCATCGTGGCGTGCGTGTCCGAGAACAACATCATGTCGGTGGGCAAGGACCAGATCCGGCGCGGCCGTGACATGCACTGGATCCGCATGGACCGGTACTTCACGACCAACGAGAAAGATCCCGACAACCCGCACGTGGTGCACCAGCCGATGGTCTGCCAGCAGTGCGAGATGGCGCCGTGTGAGAACGTCTGCCCGGTGGCGGCCACCGTCCACAGCCCCGAGGGGCTCAACGACATGGTCTACAACCGCTGCATCGGCACCCGGTACTGCGCGAACAACTGCCCGTTCAAGGTGCGGAAGTTCAACTTCTACAACTACGCGAAGGGGCAGCCCGAGACCTACCACATGGTCCGCAACCCCGACGTGACCGTGCGGTTCCGCGGTGTGATGGAGAAGTGCACCTACTGCACTCAGCGCATCTCCCGCGGCCGGCGGCGGGCCAACGAGGCCGAGACGCCCGAGCTGAAGAAGAAGGAGATCGCCGCGATCACCCCGGCGTGCGCCCAGGCGTGCCCCACCGGGTCGATCGTCTTCGGCGACATCAACGACAAGGAGAGCCGGGTCGCCAAGCTCAAGGCGCACGACCGGGATTACGGGCTCCTGACGGAGCTCAACATCCGCCCGCGCACGTCGTACCTGGCCAAGGTGCGCAACCCCAACCCCAAGCTGGTGGGCTAAGAGGATGTCAGCGCATACCAAGAGTCCTGATGGCGTCTTCCCCCCGCCGCTCGTGCAGGGGGGGCACGATTTCCACTCGGTCACCGATACGATCTGCAAGATCGTCGAGGAGCCGCCCACCGCCGGCTGGTTCGCCGCGCTCGCGGTCGCCTCGTCGGTCCTGGCCATGCTCGGCGGGGCCATCGCCTGGCTGATCTGGGAAGGCACCGGCATCTGGGGCCTCAACAACCCGGTCGGCTGGGGCTGGGCCATCGTCAACTTCGTGTTCTGGGTCGGTATCGGTCACGCCGGTACGCTCATCTCGGCGATCCTCTTCCTGTTCCGGCAGCGGTGGCGTACGGCCATCAACCGGTTCGCCGAGGCGATGACCATCTTCGCGGTCATCTGCGCCCTGGTCTTCCCCGGCATCCACGTCGGCCGCATCTGGGCCGCCTACTGGATGGGCCCGCTGCCCAACCAGATGGCCATGTGGCCCAACTTCCGCAGCCCGCTCCTGTGGGACGTCTTCGCGGTGTCGACCTACTTCACCGTGTCGCTCTTGTTCTGGTACGTCGGCCTCGTGCCCGACCTCGCCACCCTGCGTGACCGGGCCAAGGGCAAGATCCGCTACTACGCCTACGGCGTGTTCGCCCTCGGCTGGCGCGGCGCCAACCGCCACTGGCAGAACTACGAGCGGGCCTACATGCTGCTCGCCGGTCTGGCCACGCCGCTGGTGCTCTCGGTGCACACCATCGTGTCGTTCGACTTCGCCGTCTCGGTCATCCCGGGCTGGCACACGACGATCTTCCCGCCCTACTTCGTGGCGGGCGCCATCTTCTCCGGCTTCGCGATGGTGCAGACGCTGGCGGTGCCCAGCCGGAAGATCTTCGGGCTCGAAGACTTCATCACGATCCGCCACATCGAGAACATGAACAAGGTCATCCTCGTGACCGGCACCATGGTCGGCTACGCGTATGCCATGGAGTTCTTCATCGCCTGGTACTCGGCGGCGCCCTACGAGAGCTTCGCGTTCATCAACCGCATGTTCGGCCCCTTCGGCTGGGCCTACTTCATCATGGTGAGCTGCAACGTCATCACGCCGCAGCTCTTCTGGTCGAAGAAGATCCGGACGAGCACGACCTGGACGTTCATCCTCTCGATCTTCGTGAACATCGGCATGTGGTTCGAGCGCTTCGTCATCACGATGTCGCTGCACCGGGACTTCGTGCCCAGCTCCTGGGACTACTACAGCCCCACCGTCTTCGACATCCTGACCTTCATCGGGTCGTTCGGGCTGTTCTTCACGTTGTTCCTGTTGTTCCTCAAGTTCCTGCCGGCGGTGGCCATCTCCGAGATCAAGGGCGTGATGCCCGAGGCCGACCCCCACTGGGACGGGTACCACGACGCCCACGCGGAGGAGGCCGGTCATGGCTGAGATGCGCAAGAACTGGGGGCTCGTCGCCGAGTTCGACAACCCCGGGGCCCTGCTCGAGGCGGCCCACAAAGTTCAGGAGGCGGGGTACCGCAAGTGGGAGACCTGGTCGCCCTTCCCGATCCACGGCATGGACGACGCCCAGGGTCTGGGCGGCTCCAAGGTACCCTGGATCACGCTCGGCGGCGGGCTGACGGGCTTCACCATCGGCCTGACCCTGCAGTGGTGGAGCGGCGCTGTGGCCTACCCCCTGGTCATCGGCGGCAAGCCGCTGTTCAGCTGGGAGTTCGCGGTGCCGGTGACCTTCGAACTGTCGATCCTGCTGGCGGCCTTCGGCACCGTGTTCGGCATGTTCATCCTCAACAAGCTGCCCCGGCCGTATCACCCGCTCGACAAGCACCCCGAGTTCCGCGGGGTGACCGACGACAAGTTCTTCCTGTCGATCGAGGTCAGCGACCCCAAGTTCGACGTGCACCGCAGCAAGGCCTTCCTCGAAGAGCTGGGCGGGCGCGGCGTGACGCTGGTGGAGGAGTAGGCCAGATGAAGACCACGTTTCTTTCGGCCTTGATGCTGCGTGGCCTGGTGGTCGGCGTGGCCCTCGCCGGGCTCTTCGGGTGTCGCGGTGAGCCGTCGTCGAAGCCGCCGGTGCACCTCAACCCGAACATGGACACCCAGGACAAGTACAAGCCGTATCGGACGTCGGCGTTCTTCGAGGACGGCCGCGCGATGCGCACGCCGCCGGCCAATACCGTGCCCTATGGGCGGGTGGCCGCGGAGGGTTTCCAGGATCCGATGATGCTCGGCGCCGATGACGCGCTGCACCTCGGCTACGCCTCCATCGGCGCCGACGGGCAGCCGCAGTGGGTCGAGACCATTCCCCTCGAGCCCTCGATGGCGATGCTCGAGCGCGGCCAGCAGCGCTATGGCATCTACTGCGCGCCGTGCCATGACAACGCGGGCGGCGGCAAGGGGCCGGTGACCATGCGCGACTGGCCGCTGCCGATTCCCTCGTACCACGAGGACCGGCTGCGCCAGATGTCGGTGGGCGAGATCTACAAGGCGATCACCTACGGGGTGAACAACAACAACATGCCGTCCTACGCGCAGCAGATCGGGGTCGCCGACCGGTGGGCCATCGTCGCCTACGTGCGCGCCCTGCAGCTCAGCCAGCAGATGCTGGCCGGGCAGTGAGGGGAGGTCGATAATGGGTCACAAGAAGTCATTCACCGACGATCCGAAGGTCGATCCGGCCCTCGCGGAGAAGCTGTTCAAGACCGGCATCGGCGTGGGCGTCGTGGGCCTCGGCATCACCGCCGCGACCCTGGCCATGGGCGATGACGGGCGGCATCAGTTCTTCTTCTCCTGGCTGACCGCCTTCACCTTCTTCACCACCATCGCCCTCGGCGGCCTCTTCTTCACGATCCTGCACCATCTGGTGCGGGCCTCGTGGTCGGCTGGCTGGCGGCGCACGGCGGAGAATCTGGCGGGCAATCTGCCCCTGATGGCGGTGCTGTTCATCCCGATCCTGATCGGGCTGCACGATATCTACCACTGGACGCACGAGGACGCCGTCGCGACGGATACCATCCTGCAGTGGAAGGAGCCCTACCTGAACACCAACTTCTTCGTCGCTCGGGCGGTGGTGTTCTTCGGGCTGTGGATCGCGATGGCGATGTTCTTCCGTCGCAACAGCATCAAGCAGGACGAGAGCGGCGACGTCGCGCTGACCTTCCGCATGCGGTGGTGGGCGCCCATCTGCACCCTGATCTTCGCGCTGACGCTCACCTTCGCCCACTTCGACTGGGTCATGAGCCTCGACCCGCACTGGTTCAGCACCATCTTCGGGCTGGTGATCTTCGCCGGCGCGATGATGAGCTGCTACGCCAGCCTCGCGCTGATCGGCCTCTGGTACACCAAGAACGGCATCCTCGAGAACACCCTGAGCAAGGGCAACTTGCACGACGCCGCCAAGATGATGTTCGGCTTCACGGTCTTCTGGGCCTACGTGTCGTTCAGCCAGTACTACCTGATCTGGTACGGCAACATCCCCGAAGAGACCGCTTGGTACTACCTGCGGTTCAACGAGGGCTGGGGCTGGGTCGGCGTGGCTGTGCTCTTCGGCCACTTCATGATCCCGTTCTGGTTCCTGATGAGCCGTCACATGAAGCGCAACCGCACCGCGCTGGCCATCGGCGCCGGCTGGATGCTGCTGATGCACTTCATCGACCTGTACTACATGATCATGCCGACGCTGCATCACCACTTCGCGCCGCACTGGGCCGACCTCACGGCGGTGCTGGGCATGGGCGGCCTGTTCGTGGCCTTCTTCGCCCGCCGGCTCAAGACCGACGCGGTGGTGGCCTATCGTGACCCGCAGCTCGACGCCTCGATGAGGTACGACAATGTCTGATCACGCGCACGACGATCATCCGCTTCCGCCGCCGGAGCCCGACGCTCTGCCCCTGGGCCAGATCGTCTTCTGGGGCGTGGGCTGCTTCGTGGCGACCGTGGCGGTCATCATCGCCCTCGGCAGCTACTTCTGGCTCGAGCGCCAGGCCGAAGATGTCGACAAGGTCCTGGGCCACAACTCGATGCAGGCCCAGATCGAAGAGCAGGCCAAGCAGGAAGCCAAGGGCCTGCAGAACATCGACAAGGCCATGAAGACCCTGTCCGAGCAGAAAGAGATCAAGTGAGCCTCGACCGCCTGCATCTCCCGACCCCGCTCGGCGCGCTGCTCGCGTGCATGGCGGTGGTGTGTCTGGGGGGCGAGGCGGTCGCGCAGCTCAACCTGCCGCCCAAGGAGATGAAGGACGTGCGGGTCGTCGAGCACCTCGGCGATACGATCCCGCTCGACCTGAAGTTCCGCGACGAGACCGGCGCCGAGGTGAGCCTGCGGCAGTACTTCGACGGCGAGCGGCCGGTGCTGCTCAGCCTCGTCTACTACAACTGCCCGATGCTCTGTAACCTCGTGCTCAACGGCGCGATCGAGGGCTTGCAGGGCGTCGAGTTCACCCCGGGCGAGGAGTTCGAGATCGTCACCGTCAGCATCGACCACCGCGAGGGGCCGGAGCTGGCGGCGGCGAAGAAGAAGACCTATCTCGAGCAATACGGTCGGCAGGGGGCTGGCAAGGGCTGGCACTTCCTGACGGGCGATCGGGACGCGATCGGGGCCCTGGCCGAGGCGGTCGGCTTCGGCTTTCAGTACGACCCCGACCGCATGGAGTACGCCCATGGGGCAGCCATCTTCTTCGTCTCGCCGAAGGGGGTGCTGACCCGCTACCTGTATGGCATCCAGTACGAGCCGAAGCAGCTGCGGCTGGCCCTCGTCGAAGCCGGCGAAGGCACCATCGGCAGCACGATCGACCAGCTCCTGCTGCGTTGCTACATGTACAACCCCGACAGCCGGGAATACGCCTTCTACATCTGGGGCGCGATGCGGCTGGGGGGGTTGCTGACGATCGTTCTGATCGCCGGCATGTTGTTCATCCTCTGGCGTCGCGAGCGGCGCCAGAACTACGGCGCGGTCTGAGGATTCAGGCCGCCATTTGACCGGGCCCCGAGGCCCTGGGAGCGATGCGAATGGCCAGCGAGACTGCACAAGGCTCGTTCTGGATGCCGCCCGAGGCGTCCACGTTCGCCGGTGATGTCGACGCGCTCTTCGACTTCATCTATTGGCTCAACGTGTTCTTCTTCGTCGCGATCACCGGCGCGATCGTCTACTTCGCGATCAAGTACCGCCGGAAGAGCGACGATCAGCTCGCCACGTCACAAGTGGGGCACAACACGCTGATCGAGGCGGCCTGGACCTTCATCCCCCTGCTGATCGTCATCGCGATCTTCGTGTGGGGTTTCCGGGTGTACCTCGACCAGAGCGTGGCCCCCGACGGTGCGTACGAGGTCAAGGTCACCGCCCAGGCCTACGCTTGGAGCTACACCTACCCCGACGGGCGGGTGGAGCAGGAGCTGGTGGTGCCCGAGGATACGCCGGTCAAGCTGGTGATGGCCTCGAAGGACCTGCTGCACAGCTTCTTCGTGCCCGACTTCCGGGTGAAGTCGGACGTGATCCCCGGTCGCTACACCACGGTGTGGTTCGAAGCCAAGGATCCCGGCGAGCACATCGTCTTCTGCACCGAGTACTGCGGCTCGGGGCACTCGGCGATGATGAGCAAGGTGGTCGTCAAGACCGTGCCCGAGTTCGAGGAGTGGCTGAAGTCGAGCGGCCCGCCCGACGGCATGAGCCTCGCCGACTGGGGCGCGCAGCTCTACACCGGCGCCGGCTGCGCCGCGTGCCACAGCGTCGACGGCAGCCAGCGGGTCGGCCCGAGTTGGAAGGGCGTCTTCGGCAGCGAGCGCAAGATGGCCGAGGGTCCGGCGGTCAAGGCGGATGAGAACTATCTGCGGGAGTCGATCCTGCAGCCTCTGAACAAGGTGGTGGCGGGTTATCCGCCGTCGATGCCCTCGTATCAGGGCCAGTTGAGCGACGCCAAGATCGACGCGCTCATCGAGTACATGAAGACCCTGAAGTAACGGAGACCACCCTCATGGCGACGACAGAGACTCTCGACCACGCCCAGGAGGTCAGCTACCTCGGGGCGAAGAAGGGCATCATGTCCTGGTTGGTCACCATCGATCACAAGCGGATCGGGGTGATGTACCTGGCATCGGTGCTCGCCACTTTTGCGCTCGGCGGCATCCTCGCCCTGCTCGTGCGCGCGGAGCTGTGGGCCCCGAACCTCGTCGCGGGCGACGAGCTGTTCTCGGCCGACATCTACAACCGGTTGTTCACCCTGCACGGCCTGGTGATGGTGTTCCTCTTCATCATCCCCAGCGTGCCGGCGGCCTTCGGCAACTTCGTCCTGCCCTTGATGATCGGGGCCAAGGACGTCGCGTTCCCCAGACTCAACCTGGCCTCGTACTACGTCTACGTCATCGGCACGGTGATGGCGCTCTACGCGACCATCGCCGGCGGCGTCGATACCGGCTGGACCTTCTACACCCCCTACAGCGCCAGCGTCAGCGGGCCGGTGGTGATGATGGTGATGGCCGCATTCGTACTCGGCTTCTCGAGTATCTTCACCGGCCTCAACTTCATCGTGACCATCCACAAGATGCGGGCGCCGGGCATGACCTGGCAGCGGCTGCCGCTCTTCCTGTGGGCGATCTACGCGACCTCGATCATCCAGGTCATGGCCACCCCGGTGCTGGGCATCACCCTGTGCCTGCTCGCCATGGAGCGGGCGATGGGCATCGGCATCTTCGACCCGGCCCTCGGCGGCGACCCGGTGCTCTTCCAGCACTTCTTCTGGTTCTACAGCCACCCCGCCGTCTACATCATGATCCTGCCCGGCATGGGCATCATGAGCGAGCTGGTGACGGTGCACGCCCGCAAGACCATCTTCGGCTACCGGGCCATCGCGCTGTCGTCGATCGCCATCGCGGTCATCAGCTTCCTGGTGTGGGGCCACCACATGTTCGTCAGCGGCCAGTCGGTCTACGCGGGCATGATCTTCAGCTTCCTGACCTTCCTGGTGGCCATCCCCTCGGCGATCAAGGTGCTCAACTGGGTCGCGACGCTCTACGGCGGCTCGATTCAGCTCAACGCACCGATGCTGTGGGCGATGTCGTTCCTCATCTTGTTCACCATCGGCGGGTTGACCGGCATATTCCTCGGCACCCTGGCCACCGACGTGCACCTGCACGACACCTACTTCGTGGTGGCACACTTCCACTACGTCATGGTGGGCGGCACGGTCGTCGCGTTCTTCGGGGCGCTGCACCACTGGTGGCCGAAGATGTTCGGGCGGATGTACAACGAGTTCTGGGCCAATGTCTCGGCCGTGCTCTTCTTCATCGGCTTCAACGTGACGTTCTTCCCGCAGTTCATCATGGGCAGCCAGGGCATGCCGCGGCGGTATTACAACTACCTGGAAGAGTTCGAGATCTTTCACAAGATCTCGACCAGCGGCACCTGGCTCATCGGGCTGTCGTTCATCATCATGGTGGTCTACCTGGTGCGCAGCCTGACGAGCGGTGAGAAGGCCTCGGCCAACCCCTGGGGCGCCAAGTCGCTCGAGTGGGCGACCCAGTCGCCGCCGATCGAGCACAACTTCCACGAGATTCCGACCGTGACCGAGGGGCCCTACGATTTCCCCAAGGCCGGTGGCAAGTAAGCCCTGACGCGGCTCACGGGAGGGAGAACGAGCAATGTCATCCATCGTCAAGCACCATGTCGCCCATCACTTCTATGATGGGCACCAGGAGAGCAGCTCGGCCAAGCTGGGCATGTGGCTCTTCCTGGTCACCGAGGTGCTGCTGTTCAGCGGGCTCTTCGTCGCCTACACCATCACCAAGACCCTCAACCCCGAGATGTGGGCCGAGGCGTCGAAGACGCTCGACGTCACGCTGGGCACGGTCAACACCCTGGTGCTGATCACCAGCTCGTTCACCGTCGCGCTGGCGGTGCGGGCGGCGCAGACCAACAAGAACGGCGAGAAGAACAAGCAGATCGTCGGTCTGCTGGTCTTCACCATCCTCTGCGCGGCGGCGTTCATGGTGGTGAAGTACTTCGAGTACAGCCACAAGATCGAAGTGGGCACCGTGCCCGGCTCGGCGTATTCGTACACCGGGCTCGAGGGGGCCAACCCCCACCTGTTCTACGGGATCTACTTCATGATGACCGGGCTGCACGGGATCCACGTGCTGCTCGGCATGGGCGTGCTCACCTGGATCACGATCCGGGCGGCCAAGGGCCACTTCTACGAGGATTATTACACCCCGGTCGAGCTCGGCGGCCTGTACTGGCACCTGGTGGATCTCATCTGGATCTACCTCTTCCCGCTGCTCTACCTGGTCTGAGGGGGTATCGAGTCATGAGCGCTTCGCACGCGCACGACGAGCACGATGCCCACGGCGGGCATCACCATCACATCACGCCGCTGCCGGTCTACGGCGCGGTCTTCGGGGCGCTGCTCGTCCTGACGGTCGTCACCGTCTGGATCGCCCAGTTCGACTTCGGTCCGATGACCACCGCCATCGCGATGCTGGTGGCGACGGTCAAGGCGTCGCTGGTGGCCCTGATCTTCATGCACCTGCTCTACGACGAGCGGTTGAATCTGGTGGCGTTCGGCTTCGGGCTGATCTTCGTCGCCTTGTTCTTCATCTTCACGCTGACCGATGTGCTGACCCGCGGTTTCATCGACCCGGTGCGCGGCAACCATGTGATGGCGATGGAGGAGATGGCGGCACTACAGGTCGAGCATCAGGCGAAGGGCGACCTGGCTGGTCCGGGTGCCCCGCAGGTGCCCATCGCGCCGCCCGAAGAGCGCAACTCGCCGCCGCTCCCGCCGCCGCCCCCGCCGGCTCCCGAGCCGGTGCCCGGTGTCGAAGGCGCGGTGCCCGGCGTCGAAGGGGCTGCCCCGGCCGAGGGCGCTGCTCCCGCCGAGGGCGCTGCTCCGGCCGAAGGCGCTGCTCCCGCCGAAGGCGCTGCTCCCGCCGAAGGCGCTGCTCCCGCCGAAGGCGCTGCTCCGGGTGCTGCTCCCGCCGAGGGTGCTGCTCCCGCCGAGGGTGCTGCCCCGGCTGAGGGTGCTGCTCCGGCGGCTCCGGCCGAGGGTGCTGCCCCGGCCGAGGGGGCTGCCCCGGCTGCCCCGGCCGAGGGTGCTGCCCCGGCGGCCCCTGCCGGTGACGCCCCGGCTGCTCCCGCGGCCCCGGCCGGTGACGCCCCCGCTGCTCCGGCCGCGCCCGCGGGCGACGCCCCGGCTGCGCCGGCGGGTGATGCCCCCGCGGCCCCCGCGCCCGCCAATCCCTGAGACGCCCGGGCGGTCCCTCGCCCGCGTCGGAGCTTGACCGCTCCCCCCGCCTCTGCGACAAGAAACGGCACCCCTCACTCAGGAGTCGTCATGGCCGACGCGTCTTCCGTCCCGGCCGCGCAGCCCATCGGGCGCGCGGGTCCGCCGACCAGCGTCCGGATTCGGTCCTACTCGGATGTCATCTACCTCTACCCCAGCCTGATCATGGCGATCGTCTGCGGCTTGTGGGTGACATTCGGCGAGGCGACGCCGGCCGATCCGGGGGCGTCGGGCCTCGTCTTCACCCTGCTGTTCTTCTTCAACTTGTCGATCATCGCCTTCGACTACACCCGCTTGACGAGCATCATCGTGGTGCTGCTGCTGGTGATCGTCGGCCTGCTCTCGGCCATCTTCCCGGCGGTCGGCGACGTGATCACCAGCGTGATGGACCAGCCGCTGTTCATGAACGCGACGTTCTACTGGGTCTGGGCTGGCCTGCTGGCGTTCATCCTGGCCCTGGTCTGGATCAAGACCCGCATCGACTACTGGGAGATCAAGAACCAGGAGCTGCTGCACCACCACGGGCTGCTCGGCGACGTCGAGCGCTGGCCGGCGCCGAACATGCGCATCACGAAGGAGATCAACGACGTGATGGAGTATGCGCTGATGCGGGCCGGGCGGTTGGTGCTCATCCCGGCGCGGGAGAACAAGGCGCTGGTGATCAAGAACGTGCCCAACATCAACCGCATCGAGCAGGACATGCAGGCGATCCTCAGCACCCTGCGGGTCATCGACGGGGATTGACACCTCGCGCATGGGCGCGAGGTCGGGCGGCGGGGCAGGTGGCAGGCGGGCGCGCTCAGCGGGACGCGATCTGCATCGCGAGACCGTAGACCCCGTAGGTGATCATGTAGGCCAGCTCGTGCTCGGGCCACGCGGCGGCCGCGCGGGCCGTGAGCGCGTCCCAGTGGGCGCCGTCATTGGCCAGCAGGCTCGCCCGCCCCTCGTCATCGAGTTCGGCCACGTAGTCTTCGACCAGCGCCTCGATGCCTTCGAGATAGGCCGTCTGGGCGTCGATCGCGGCGGCCACTTCGGCCGGCCGTCCGCGCCCGCCGTAGACCGTGCCGCCGCTCCAGGGGCGCAGCTCTTCGAGGGCCGCCCGCCAGCCGTCCAGATCGGGCCGCGGCGCGCCGTCGACGATGCCGCCCTCGAGCCACGCGTGCGCCCCGTGGTGCACCAGATCTCCCACCACCAGCGCCTCGTGCGCAGCGACCCAGGCGACAGTCTGGGTGCTCGAGACGCCGGCGCTCTCCAGCTCGACGAGCTCGACGGTGCCCCCGTCGAGCTCGAGCGTCAGCCGGCCATCGAAGGTGACGTCCACCGTCGGCTCGGCGGGCCAGGTCTCGTCGGTGAAGAGGCCGGCGAAGTCGACGAAGTAGGCCCGCTTGTAGGCCCACACCCCGGGGATCGCCTCGGCGGTGGCCCGGCTGGCGACCACCTGAGCACCCAGCGCGCGGAACGTCTCGGCGCCGTTGAACTTGTCGGGGTTGGGGTGGGTGAGCACGACGTGCGTGATCGGGCTGTCCGTGCCGGCCTGCACCGTGGCGATCAGCTCGCGGGCGATGTCGGGGGTGAAGCCGGCGTCGAAGACGACGACCTCGCGGCCGGTATCGTACCAGTAGGCGTGGGTATCGAAGCCGTCCGGGCCGCTGGTGAACGTGCCGAAGTGGCTGTCTCCGCAGGCGGCGAGGGCGAAGGCGGCGAGGGCGAAGATGAGGCTGCGCAACATGTCGTGGCTCCCATGGCGTGATGTGGAGCCAGGGTAGGGCAGCCGCCGCTGGCGTGCTTTCGGGTGCGGGCCAGGAGTGTGTTCGAATCGGCCATCGTCTGGCGGGAGGAGTCGCCCGCCCGTCAGTCAGAAGCGGCCGCGCAGGCCCACCATGCCCGGCCCTACGCGCAGCGCGACATCGTCGTTCGCCGCGTCGTCATCGGCCAGCCACAGCCAGACCGCGACCCCGGCCAGCGCCGCGCCCGTGCCTATGGTGATGTAGCTGGCCAGCGCCCGGGCGCGGGCCTCGTCGTCGGCCTCGTCCCGGGCGGCGCGCAGATCGTCGTCGCCGGTCACCTGATACAAGGCATCCAGCCGGTTGCCTTTGTCGAGTCGATCCCGAGCGGCGAAGTTGAGGCCGAGCCCGACGGCGAGCGCGGTGGCGGCGCCGGCGGTGAGCAACCCGGACACGAGCTGGCTCTCGCCGGCCGCGGCGGTCGTCGGCTCGTCGGCGGCGGCCGCCAGCGGCGTGACGGCCACGAGCACGGCCAGCATGCGCGGTATCGCCCGTCGCCTGCCCGTCATAGACCGAGTTCCTCCAAGACGTTGCCGCCCGGGTCTTCACTCTTCGGCGTCTCGGCCGGGGCCGCCGCCGGCGTCGCGGCCGGCGGCTGCTCCGGCGTCTTGCTCGCGACGTGTACGAAGCGCCCTTCGCTCTTCTTCCAGGCGAAGACCTTGGTGGTGCCGGCGCCGTCGAACAGGATCGCCCGCTTGCCGTCGGCGGTGCCGACGCTCCAGCTGGGCACGATGCTGAGCCCCTCGGGGGTGGTCACCTCGAGCTTCTCGGAGAAGACCTCGCGCCCGGTGCCCCGCGACCAGTCGAAGATCCGCAGGCCGCGATACCGGGTCATACCGACCTCGCCCTGTTTCTCTTCGACGACGAGATCGGGCACGCCGTCGCCGGTGATGTCCTTGTTGGCCAGCTTCATCACGACCGGTCCGGGGGCCATGGCCGAGCGGGGGATCTGGTCGACGTTGACCCCGGCGCCCTTGGCGAAGGCGAAGGCCAGCTCGTGGTCGGTGTCGATGCTCAGGTCGTCCCCGTCGGGCATCTCTTCGGGCATCTCCTCGGCGACGCGCAGGTAGACCAGCGCGCAGCCCCGCGCGGGCGGCAGCGGGGCGGTGGTGACGAAGCGCGACAGCTCGGGGCCGAGCCGCTGCTCGAGGTGGGCTTTGCCGGCGGCGCACGGGTCGGGGCCGACGGGCTGCTGCGGCGCGGGGGAGCCGCCGCACGCGGAGAGGGCGAGCGCGGCGCCTGCGCAGACGGCGAGGGGGATTCGGGGCATCGCGGGGCTCCTGCGAACGCGGGATCGGCACGTATTCTGGGCTGCCGGCGGTGGTGGGGCAAGTCCGCCGCTTCGGCGACCTCTGCGCCGCGTCCGGCATCGATCGCGGTCGGGTCGGCGGACGCGCGCGGGTGAGGTTGATAGTGGGCGGGGGATCGGGTAATCCAAGGCCGCGCACGCCCGCCCGAGCGAGGACCCAGCACTGACGGAGGAGACGCCGATGACGCCGCAAGAGCAGGACACGTACGCGGGACTCACCGCCGAGCAGCTGCTCGCGGCCTGGCGCAACATCTACCTGTCGCGGCGGCTCGACGACCGGGAGATCGCGCTCAAGCGGCAGAACCGGATCTACTTCCAGATCAGCGGCGCGGGCCACGAGGCGATCCTGACCGCGGCGGGCATGGTGCTCGACCCGGCGCGGGACTACGTCATCGGCTACTACCGCGATCGGGCGCTGATGACCCAGCTGGGCATGTCGGCCGAAGAGGTGCTGCTCGCAGGGGTCGGCGCCAAGAGCGACGTGACCTCCGGCGGCCGGCAGATGCCGTGCCACTGGAGCCACCCGCGGCTCAACGTCATCGGCAAGTCGAGCTGCGTCGGCACGCAGTTCCTGCAGGGCGTCGGGGCGGCCGAGGTCAGCTGGTATCGGGAGCGGGTCGAGGCGGTGGCCGAGACCATCGAGGGCAGCGGCGACGAGGTGGTGATGGTCACCACCGGCGAGGGCACCACCTCCGAGGGCGAGTTCTGGGAGGCGCTGAACACCGCGTGCGTCAAGCAGTTGCCGATCGTCTTCCTCGTCGAAGACAACGGCTACGCGATCAGCACCCCGGTCGAGGTGCAGACCGCCGGGGCCTCGATCAGCAAGGCGCTGGCCAACTTCCCCGATCTGCTCGTGCGCGAGGTCGACGGCTGCGACGTCATCGCCAGCTACAAGACCATGCAGGACGTCGTGGCCCATTGCCGGGCGCGCAAGGGCCCAGCCCTGGTGCACGCGCACGTCATCCGGCCCTACAGCCACTCGATGAGCGACGACGAGCGGGCCTACAAGCCCGAGGCCGAGCGCACCGCCGAGCTGGAGCGCGATCCGGTGACCGTCTTCGCCCGCTTCCTCGTCGAGCAGGGGGTGACCACCGACGAGGCCGTCGCCGCGCTCAGGGCCGAGGTCGACGCCGAGATCCAGACCGCGACCGATGCCGCGCTCGCCGCGCCGACGCCGCAGCCCGACGAGGTGTACGACTTCATCTACTCGGCCAGCGTCGACCCCACCGCGGCCGAGTTCGATACCGAAGACGCCCTCGCCGAGACCGAGGGCGGCAAGACGATGGTCGACCTGCTCAACGCCTGCCTCGACGACGAGATGGGCCGCGACCCGCGCATCGTGATCTTCGGTCAGGACGTCGCCGACGCCACCCGGGCCGACGTGCTCTCGGAGTGCAAGGGCAAGGGCGGGGTCTTCAAGGTGACCCACGGCCTGCAGAGCAAGCACGGTGAGGGGCGGGTCTTCAACTCGCCGCTCGCCGAGGCCAACATCGTCGGCCGGGCGATCGGCATGGCCCAGCGCGGGCTCAAGCCGGTGGTCGAGGTGCAGTTCCTCGACTACATCTGGCCGGCCTACCAGCAGATCCGCAACGAGCTGGCCACCACCCGCTGGCGCAGCCACGACGGCTGGTCGGCGCCGGTGGTCATCCGCACGCCGAGCGGCGGCTACCTCAAGGGCGGCGCGCCGTACCACAGCCAGAGCGCCGAGACCCTCTTCACCCACGTCCCCGGGCTGCGGGTGGTGATGCCGTCCACCGCGCTCGACGCCAACGGCCTGCTGCGCACGGCCATCCGCTGCGACGACCCGGTGATCTTCCTCGAGCCGAAGCACCTCTACCGCCAGACCTACAACAAGGGGCCCTATCCCGGACCGGACTACATGATCCCGTTCGGCAAGGCCCGGCGCATCGCCGCGGGCGACGGGCTGACCCTCATCACCTACGGGGCGCTCGTGCACCGCAGCCGGACCGCGCTGCGGCAGCTTCGAAAGCGGCGTGACATCTCGGTCGATCTGCTGGACCTGCGCACGCTGGCGCCGTATGACTGGAACACGATCGCCGAATCGGTCAAGCGCACCGGCAAGGCGCTCGTCGTGCACGAAGAGAGCCGCGCGTGGGGCTATGGCGCCGAGATCGCCGCCCGCATCGGCGAGGAGCTCTTCGAGTGGCTCGACGCGCCGGTCCGGCGGGTGGCGGCCCTCGACTCGTTCGTGGCCTACCACCCGACCCTGGAGGATACGATCCTCCCCCAGGTGAGCGACGTCGAGGCGGCGATCGAGGCGTTGGCCGACTATTGATCCGCGGTCCGGCCGCGGCGGGTCGGCCGGATCCGGCGGGGGGCGCCGGATCCGAACTGTGCCGGGGAGGAGATGGCCGCTCTGCCGCCGTCGTTCTACGAGACCGTCTGTGAGGCGCTCGCGCCCCGCTGTGGGGGTGAGGTGCACACGGTGCGTGCGCTCGGCTCTCCCTTCGGCGAAGGCACGTTCGAACGCTGGGTGGCCGCCGGCCTGTTGACCACCGACGAGGCGGCGACGCTGCTCGGCCTGGCCCAGCGCGGACGGGTCGACGGGCTGCGCATCGAGGCGGTGCTCAACCCGGGCACGAAGAACAGCTCGACCGGCGACGACTGGGGCTGGGGCTTCGACTCGGGTGACAAGACCGCCGCCGACCGCCGACCGCGGGCCCGCTCGGTCCCGCCGTCGCGCCGCCCGCTGCCGCCGCGCGAGGGGCCCGACGAAGACAGCTGGGGCTGGGGCGCCGACGAGAGCAGCGCGATCTTCGAGTCGCTGATCAGCGAAGACCTCGTCGGCCTGGACGACGGCGCCCGCTTCCGCCTCGACAGCCCGCACAGCCGCACCCGCATCTTCGAGGTCTACCGCAGCCGCGACCTGCTGATGGGTCGCGACGTCGCCGCCTGCGTGCTGCGGCCCGACGCGCCGCTCGGCAGCGGCAACTTCGTCGCGGCCGTGCGCCTGCTCGGCAGCTTGCAGCACCCGCAGATCGAGGCGGTCTACGAGCTCGACCGCACGCCGGAGGGCGTGCCGTTCTACGTCACCGCCGAGCCGCTCGAAGCGACGCTGGCCCAGGTGTTCAAGCAGATCGCGCAGGACGAGATCGCCGCCCGCGACGAGTGGCCGCTCGCCGCCCGGCTCGAAGCGCTGCTCGACGTGGCCCGGGCGGTGGCCTTCGCCCACCGCGCCGGGGTGGTGCACCGCGACCTGCGGCCGAGCAAGGTCCGGCTCGGCGCGTTCGGCGAGACGCTGCTCACCGGCTGGTTCCGCGCCCGCCGCAAGGCCGACGAGCCCGACGCCAGCCTCGACGCCGCGCTCGCCCTGGTCGGCAGCGGCCTGGGCTATCTCGCGCCGGAGCGGCTGGAGCACGGGCTGAGCGCCGCGGGCACGCCGGCGGACGTCTGGGGCCTCGGCGCGATGCTCTACGGCTGCCTGACCCGTCGGCCGCCGTTCGCCGGCTCGTCGCGCCAGGTCACCGACGCCATCCGCACGGGCGAGGTCGTGCCGCCCGAAGAGCGGGCGCCGGGCACACCCGGCTCGCTGGCGACGCTGTGCATGCAGGCGCTGCGCATCGACCCCAGCGAGCGGCGGCTCTCGGCCGACGAGTTCGTCGCCGAGATCGAAGACTACCTCGACGGGACGCGCACCGAAGAGCGCCGGCTCGAGCAGGCCGAGGAGCGCTTCGAAGACGCCAACGCCACCGCCGAGCGCTATCTGGCCGCGCGCAGCCGGCTGGCGACGGCGTGGAGCGACGCGGCGGCCTTGCGCGCCGACCCCGAGAAGGGCAGCGCCGGACTCGCCGCGCGGGAGGCGCTCGACGGGCTGCGCCGCGAAGCCGAAGAGGCGTTCTACGCCGCCGACGACGCCTATATCCGCGTGCTGTCGGTCATGCCCGGCTTCGAGCCGGCCCACTACGGCCTGTGCCGGCTGTATTTTCGGGCGTTGCAGGACGCCGAGCGCGGGCGCATGCGCGCCCCCCGGCACTACCTGCGCTCGAGCATCGAGCAGCTCGACCCGGGCGGCTTCGGCGAGGCCCTCGCCGCCTCGGCGCGCCTCGAGATCCGCAGCCGGCCGTCGGGCACCGAGGTCCGCTTCCACCAGTATCGCAACCGGGGCGGGGTGCAGACCCCCGACCGCGGACGGGTCGTGGGCCAGACCCCGCTGGCCTTCGAAGACGTGCGGCCGGGCACCTATGTGCTGGTGCTCGACGGCCCGGGCAAGCGGCCGTTCGTGCTGCCGATCCACCTCGAACCGGGCAGCAACCTCTCGCTCTCGGTGCGGCTGCCGGAGAAGGTGCCCTCCGGCTTCGTCTACGTGCCCGCCGGGCCGTGCCGGGTGGGTATGGACGGCGAGGCGGCCGAGCTCGCCGAGGCCCTGCCGCCGGGCCGGGTCGAGCTCGGCGGGTTCTTCGCCGCCCGCGATCCGGTGACGTTCGGCGAATATCGCGAGTTCCTGCACGCGCTCTGGCAGCGCGACCCCGCCACCGCCGCCCAGCATGCGCCGCGGGCGTTCGACGGCGCGCCGCCGATGTGGAGCCCCGAGGCCAGCGGCTACGGGCTGCCGGTCATCGGCCGCGACGGCCAGACCTGGGGCGCCGATCACCCGGTCGTCGGCCTGCGCCCGGCGGACGTGCGGGCCTATATCGAGTGGCGCAGCGCCCGCGACGGGCGCGCCTATCGCCTGCTCGGCGAGCTCGAGTGGGAGAAGCTGGCCCGCGGCGCCGAGGGCCGCGCTTATCCGTGGGGCGAGCGGCCCGAGCCCACCTTCTGTCACCACCTCGGCAGCGACGGGCGCGCGCCCTACCTGCGCCCGGTGGGCGCCGTCGAGGCCGACCGCTCGGTCTACGGCGTGCGCGATCTGGCCGGCGGCGTGCGAGAGTTCGTCCGCGGGATCGACGGCGAGATCGGCCTGCGCGGCGGCAGCTGGTTGTTCCCGTTCAGCGAATGCCATCTCGCCACCCGGAGTCGGCTGGGCGAGACCGTGCCGCTGTCGGCCCTGGGCTTCCGGCTCGCGGCCGACGGCCCCGACGGGCCACGAGACGGCGCGCCGAGCATCGCGCCCGAGCCCGACTGGGCGATGCCGGCGCCGGCCGGTGCCGGCGACGACGGGATCGCCGGCGACGAGCTCGCCAGCGCCGAGCTGACCGTCGACGGGCGCTCGATCCTGCTCGCCGCGGGCATCCCGCCCGTCGCGCAGGCGGACGGGGACGACGGCCTCGACGCGCTCGATACCGGGCCGGACCGCTACACGCTGATGGACGAGATCGCCCGGGGCAGCATGGGCAAGGTCATGCTGGCCTACGACCGCGTCCTGCAGCGCCACGTGGCGCTCAAGCTGCTGCACGACAAGCACCGCGGCGACAAGCTCAGCCGCTATCGCTTCGTGATGGAGGCCCGCATCACCGGCCGGCTGCAGCACCCGACGATGGTGCCGGTCTACGACATGGGGGTCTTCCGCAACGGGCAGCGCTTCTTCGCGATGAAGGTCATCGAAGGGCAGAGCCTGCAAGACGTGCTGCGGGCGCGCAGCGCGGGCGATCGGCGGACGCTGACCGACTTCAACCGCGATCGCCTGATGACCGTGATGCGCCGGGTCTGCCAGGGCATCGCCTTCACCCACGAGCGGCGCATCGTGCACCGCGACCTCAAGCCGGCCAACATCCTGCTCGGCGACTTCGGCGAGGTGTGCATCGTCGACCTCGGCCTCGCCCGCTGCCTCGAACCCGACCCCAGCGACATGGCCGACGTCGAAGAGGCCCGCGAGCTGGCGCAGGCCGACGGGCGCGTCACCCGGGTCGGCTCGGTCATCGGCACGCCGTACTACATGTCGCCCGAGCAGGCCATGGGGCTGCAGGACCTCGTCGACGACCGCAGCGACATCTACGGCCTGGGCGCGATCCTCTACCACGTGCTCACCCACCGCCCGCCGTTCAGCGGGCGCAAGGTCAACGAAGTGCTGGCCAAGGTGCGCCGGGGCAACCCCCGCCCGCCGAGCCAGGTCGCGCCCGATCAGGCCATCGCCGGCGAGCTCGACCGCATCGTGCTCAAGACGTTGTCGATGGACCCCCGCGACCGCCACGAGAGCGCGCTCGACCTGGCCGACGACCTCGCGCTGTATCAGGCGCGGGCCCGCATGCAGGAGCAGAGCCGCGAGGTCTCCCGGCAGCGGGCGGCGCGGGCGGCGCGCACCTTCCAGGCCATCGAGAAGGAGCAGGCGCGGCTCGACGAGATGCGGGCGCGGGTCGACGCGCTCAAGGGGGTCGAAGGCGAGGCGCTCGACCCGCTCGACCGCCGGCGGCGGGTGGTGCACCAGCAGGAGAAGATCCGCCAGCAGGAAGAGCAGATCGAAGCCCACCTCGCGCTGGCCGTGCGCCAGACCCGGCTCGCGCGGGACGCCGGGCAGGCCCAGCTGCGCGAGCGGCTGGTGCACCTGCTCAAGACCCGCTGCATGCGCGCCGAGCGCATCCGCGATCCGGGCGCGGTGGCCTACTACACCCACCTGCTGCGGCAGCTCGACGACCCCGAGCAGCAGCTCGCCCGCTGGCTCTCGCGGGGCGCGCCGCTGTCGGTGCATACCCGCCCGGTCGACATCGAGGTCGTCGTGCAGCGGGTCATCGAGCGCGCGCGGCGCCTCGAAGCCGGGCCCACCTTGCAGCAGGGCCGCAGCCCGTTGACCGTACCCGACGTCGCCGTCGGCAGCGGCCTGTGCACCTTCACCCGCAACCAGGTCTCGATGCGCATGCCGTTCTCCGTGGTGCGCGATCGACCCGTCGAGGTCGAGCTGCACTGGCCCGCGGCGATGTACCCCGGCTTCGCCTGCGTGCCCGGCGGCCGCTTCCTCTACGGCGGCGACCCGCTCGTCGACGAGGGCCACGCCGCGCGCTCGGCCCGGATTCCGACCTATCACATCGGCATCCACCCGGTGACCTGCGGCGAGTACGCCGTGTGGCTCGAAGAGCTGGCCGATACCCCCGACCAGCGGGCGGCGCGGGTGCCGATCATGGGCCGCGACGGGCTGCCGCTGTGGGGCCCCGAAGGGCAGGCCCGCTTCGGGCGCTACGACCCCGACCGGCCGGTGACCGGCATCACCCTGGCCGACGCCCACGCCTACGCCCAATGGCGCTCGAAGCGCGACGGCGTGCGCTACCGTCTGCCGACCAGCGCCGAGTGGGAGAAGGCCGCCCGCGGCGTCGACGGCCGGACCTGGCCTTGGGGCGACCGCTTCGAACCGCTCTACAGCCGCGCCGAGGCCGCGCTGTATCCGGTGGGCCGCTTCCCGCAGGACGCCTCGCCCTACGGGGTGCACGACCTCGTCACCGGGGTCATCGAGTGGACGCTCACCGCCGCCCGTGACGACCCCAACGCGTGCTACGTGCGCGGCGGCTGCTCGGCGCTGCCCTTCCACGGCCAGCCGTGCACCGCGCGGTTGACCCGCGACCCGCGCGACCCGTCGCCGTACATCGGCTTCAGACTCGTCGTGGCCGACCGATGAATGGCCGATTCGCCCCGGCCGCAGCACGGTCGAATCGACCATTCCTCGCAGTTGCGCTATCTTGATGCCCGTCGCCCCCGTGGCGCGCCCCGAGGAGAGATACAGGCACGCATGAGCGACCGACGACGCAAGCCGGACGACGACGACGACTTCGGAGACGAGGGCTTCTCGTCGGCCGAGATCCCCCTGCTGCCGTTCTACTGGTCGGGCGACCAGAGCCCCGGCAAGCGGGCGGTCAGCCACAGCGGCTATGGCCGGCGCAAGGGCGTGGTCAAGCCGTGGACCGACGCCCGTGACCGGACCCCCGACCAATGGGCCCGCGAGGGCTGGACGGTGCGCAAGCTCGCGGCGGGTGAGACGTTGTGGGCCCAGGGCGAGCCGGCCGACGAGCTGGCCTGGGTCGCCGACGGCGCGCTGGCGGTGGTCATCAACGACCGCCCGGTGGCCCGCATCGAGCCCGACAGCCTCGTCGGCGAGGCCTCGGTCTTCACCGAGGGCGAGGTGCGCATGGGCAGCGTGGTGGGCGTCGAGCCGACCATCCTGCACCTCATCGATCGCGGCACCCTGCTCGGCCTCAAGAAGACCGCCACCGCCACCTACGACGCGCTCGTCGAGTCGGCCCTGCTGGCCATGGCCGAGCGGGTCGAGGCCGCCGACGCCCAGCTCGTCGAGCGGACCCAGGGGCAGCTGCCCGCGCCCCGTCGGGGGCTGAGCACCGCGCTCACCCGCCTCTGGAAGCGCATCACCGGCGCGTCGCGGCCGACCATGCCGCCGGGCATCAATACCAGCCTGCGCGAGCTGCCCGGCCTGTTCGACGCCGAAGACAGCGTCATCGAGGCGCTGGCCGGCGTGGTCAAGGCGCGCTACGTCGACGACGACCACGCGCTCTTTCTCGAGGGCGACCCCGGCGCCTCGCTCTACGTGGTCGGCTACGGCGCGCTGGCCATCCTGCGCGACGCCGGCGACGGCCGGGCCTACGAGCTGACCACCATCGGGCCCGGCTCGCTGCTCGGCACCGGCGTGCTCATCCGCGGCGGCATCCGCGGCGCCTCGGCGGTGGCCCGCGGCTCGACCTGGGTCTTCGAACTGACCCAGCCCGCCGTCGAGAAGCTGCCCGCCCCCGCCCGCCGCGCGCTCTTCGAGTCGCTGCTGGTGACCATGCGCAGCCAGCTCGTCATCGTCGACGAGCTGTTGACCAAGGCCCCCAAGTCCGACGACGCGCTGGCCCTCGAAGAGGTGCTCGAGGCGCTCGGCAGCCTGCAGGCTCGCCAGGGGGCCTGATCCATCGACCCCTCCCCGGGGTACCGACCCGGCCGTAAGTGGCCGCCAGCGACGAATTTACGTGCATCTCGGGGCCCGTGCGGGTACCAAAACGCGTTTACGCGCCCTGCGCGCCGCTGCCCGGAGCCCGCCGCCGTGTTCGCCGAGATCCGCCGGATCTACCGCCAGAGCCTCAAGCCGGCCGACTCCTATTTCAACCTGTACCTCGCCCGCCCGCTCGCCGCGCCGCTCGTCGCGCTGCTCGCCCGCACCCGGGTGACGCCCAACCAGGTGACCCTGCTGTCGATGGTCATCGCCGTCGCCGGCTTCGCCGCGTTGGCGGCGCTGCCCGGCGCGTGGGGTTTGATCCTGGGCATCGTGGGCATCGAGCTGGCCTACGTCTTCGACTGCGCCGACGGCCAGCTCGCCCGGGTGACCGGACGCACCTCGCCGGTGGGCGCCGAGCTCGACTTCCTGATGGACGAGTTCAAGGCGTACCTGCTCGTCGGCGCGATCGCGCTGCGCTGGCACCTGCACGACGGTGGCGGCCACACCGCGCTGTACGTGGGCCTCGGCACGTTGGTCATCATCGGCTGGGCGCTCGCCTCGACCCGCTTCTTCCGCACGCCGGAGTACGCCGAAGCCACCGGCACCGTGCGCCAGCGACACGGCACGGCGGCCGGCGCGGCCCGCCAGAAGAAGACCCCGCTGTGGCCGGTCGAGATGCTCGCCCGGCTCATCAGCCAGTACCCCGCGACGCTGCCGATCTTCGCCATCGTGGATCGGCTCGACGTCTTCCTGTATGCCTACGCCGCGGTCCACCTGCTCTACATCGGGCGCAGCGCGCTGATCGTGCTGCTGCGCCTGGCACGTTTCGCGCCGCCCGACCCCGGGAGTTCTTCATGAGAGCCATCGTCATCGCCGCCGGACAGGGCACACGGCTGAGGCCGCACACCGCCGACCGGCCCAAGTGCATGGTCGAGGTCGGCGGCAAGCCGATGCTGCACCACCAGCTCGCCGCCTTCGAGCGGGCCGGCATCGACGATGTCGTCGTCATCGGCGGCTACAAGAAGCGGGGCATCGACGCGCCCGGCGCGCGGGTGGTGGCGAACGCCGAGTACGCCTCGAACAACATCCTCATGAGCCTCTTCTGCGCCGGGCCGCACCTCGTCGGCGACGTCATCGTCAGCTACGGCGACATCGTCTACGCCCCCGAGATCGTCGAGGCGCTCGTCGAGAGCCACGCGCCGGGCACCCTGGTGGTCGACCGGGCCTGGCGCCAGATCTACGAAGGGCGCGACGACCACCCCATCGAGCAGGCCGAGCTGTGCGAGATCTCGCCCCACGGCGCGGTCACCCGGGTGGGCAAGAAGGTCGGCCCCGACAACGCCTTCGGCGAGTTCATCGGCCTGTGCAAGCTCACCGCGCCGCTGGTGGCCAAGCTGTGGGCGATCTACCTCGAAGCGCTGGTCGGCGGCGACGACAAGCCCTTCGGCGACGCGGCCACGCTGCGCACGGCCTATCTGACCGACATCCTCAATCACGCCGCCGCCCAGGGCGAGCTGATGGGCGTGCTCGCCATTCAGGGCGAGTGGCGCGAGATCGACACGGTGCAGGACCTCGAGCGGACCCGCGCCGGCCTGGAGTTCCTGCCATGAGCGACATCACCCCCCTCTCGAGCTACCTCGAAGACCGCTGGCAGAGCGGCGAGGGCGACGGCTCGGCGCTGTACGATCCGACCTCGGACGCCATCGTGGCCCGGGCGAGCACCAAAGGCCTCGACCTGGCCGCCGCCTTCCGCCACGCGCGCACCGTCGGCGGGGCCGCCCTGCGCGGCATGACCTTCGCCGAGCGCGGGGCGCTGCTCAAGGCCATGAGCAAGGCGATCCACGCCCGCCGCGAAGAGCTGATCGAGGTCGGCCGGATCAACGGCGGCAATACCCGGGGCGACGCCAAGTTCGACATCGACGGGGCCACCGGCACGCTGATGTACTACGCCGGCCTCGGCAAGTCGCTGGGCGACAAGACCCTGCTGCTCGACGGCGACCCGATCACGATCGGCGCCTCGAGCCGCCTGCAGGGCCAGCACATCCTGACCCCCAAGCCGGGGGTCGCGGTGCACATCAACGCCTTCAACTTCCCCGCCTGGGGCCTCGCCGAGAAGGCCGCCTGCGCGATCCTGGCCGGCATGCCGGTCATCAGCAAGCCCGGCACCGCCACCGCCATGCTCACCTGGGCCATGGTCAAGGCGGTCACCGACGCCGACATCCTGCCCGCCGGCGTGCTCTCGCTGGTCGTCGGCTCGGCCCGCGACCTGCTCGACCACCTCGAGTGGGGCGACGTCGTCGCGTTCACCGGCAGCGCCGACACCGGCGAGATGATGCGCCGCCACCCGCGGGTGCTGGCCACCGGCGTGCCGGTCAACGTCGAGGCCGACAGCCTCAACGCCACGGTGCTGCTGCCCGACGCCGAAGACGCCACCTACGACGCGTTCATCCGCGACGTGCACCGGGAGATGACCCAGAAGGCGGGCCAGAAGTGCACCGCGACCCGGCGCATCTTCGTGCCCGAAGACATGATCGACGAGGTGGTCGAAGACCTCGGCGAGCGGCTGGCGGGCACCAAGGTCGGCGATCCGGCCCGCGACGACGTGCGCATGGGTCCGCTGGCCAGCAAGGCGCAGCTCACCAGCGCCCGCGAAGGCATCGCGGCGCTGCTCGGCGAGACCGACGTCGCCTGGGGCGACCCCGCGGGCGGCGACGTGCTCGGCGTCGATGGCGGCGGCTGCTTCGTGACGCCGCTGCTGCTGCGGGCCGAGAGCGCCACCGGCGGCGACGCCGTGCATCGGCTCGAGGTCTTCGGTCCGGTCAGCACCCTGCTGCCCTACGCCGATCTGGACGAGGCCGCCGAGGGCGTGCGCATGGGTCAGGGCAGCCTCGTCTGCTCGATCTACGGCGACGACCGCAAGGCGCTCGGCGCGATCATCCCCCGGCTCGCCGGCTGGCACGGGCGCATCGTGGTCACCGACGCCAAGATCGCCGACAAGGCCTACGGGCCGGGCATGGTCATGCCGCATCTGCTGCACGGCGGTCCCGGTCGGGCCGGCGGCGGCGAAGAGCTCGGCGGCCTGCGCGGCATGAAGCTCTACCAGCAGCGCACCGCGATCCAGGGCAATGGCCCGCTGCTCGCCCGCCTGCTCGACCGCTGACGTGGCCGCCGAGCGCGCAGCCCTGCTCGCCGGCATCGCCCGGTTCATGGAGCAGTCGATCCCCTTCAACCGCTACATGGGCCTCGAGGTGCCGCACATCGAGCCGGGGCGCATCGTGCTGCGGCTGCCCTGGGCCGACCACCTCGTCGGCGACCCGCTGCGGCCGGCGCTGCACGGCGGGGTGACCTCGTTCCTGCTCGACAACGCCGGCGGCATCGCCGCGTTCAGCACCTTCGCCACGCCCCACGAACGCTGCAGCACCATCGACCTGCGCATCGACTATGTCGGGCCGGGCCCGGTGGGCGCCGACCTCTTCGCCGAAGCGCGGGTCATCCGGCGGGGCAAGCGGGTCGCCTTCTGCCGCATGGAAGCCTACGGCGGCGCGATGCCCGCCGATGGCGAAGAGCGCACGCCTTTCGCCATCGGGCAGGCGACGTACAGCATCTTCCAAAGAGAACCGCAGACCGATGCCGACCGCACCCGCTGAGCAGAGCGCGCCGCGGGCCCCGACGCCGCCGTTGTCGGTCGCCCCGATGATGCAGCGCACCGACCGCCACCTGCGCACCTTCCTGCGCCACCTCAGCAAACGCACCCTGCTGTACACCGAGATGGTGACCACCGGCGCCCTGCTGCATGGCGATCGCCGCCGCCACCTGACGTTCGACCCGTTCGAGAAGCCGGTGGCCCTGCAGCTCGGCGGCGACGACCCCGCCGCGCTCGCCGAGTGCGCGCGCATCGCCGTCGACTACGGCTACGACGAGGTCAACATCAACGTCGGCTGCCCCAGCGACCGGGTCCAGCGGGGCCGCTTCGGCGCCTGCCTCATGGCGCACCCCGAGGTCGTGGCCGAAGGCGTCGCCGCCATGCGCGCCGCGGTCGACGTGCCGATCACCGTCAAGCACCGCATCGGCATCGACGACCTCGACCGCTACGAACACATGCTGCGCTTCGTCGACGTGGTCTCCGCCGCCGGCGCCGACCGCTTCTCGGTGCACGCCCGCAAGGCGTGGCTGCAAGGCCTCAGCCCAAAGGAGAACCGCGAGATCCCGCCGCTGCGCTACGCCGACGTGTACCGCCTCAAGCGCGAGCGGCCCCACCTGCCCATCGAGATCAACGGCGGCATCCGCACCCTCGACGCGACCCTCGAACACCTCGAATACGTCGACGGGGTGATGATCGGGCGGGCGGCCTACGAGACCCCGATGATCTTCGCCGACGCCGACCGGCGCGTCTTTGGCGAGGCCGTCGAACCGACCGATGTCTTCGCAGCCCTCGACGCGATGGTGCCCTACGCCGCGCGGCACATCGAAGCGGGCAACGGCGGCCGGCTGCATCACGTCACCCGGCACCTGCTCACCGTCTTTCAGGGGATCCCCGGCGCGAAGCGATGGCGCCGGGCGCTCGCTGTGGCGGCCACCGCGCCCGAGGCCGGGCTCTCGCTGTTCGTCGACGCGATCGAGGAGATGCGCGCCCGCGCGGCGCGAGCAGCGGCCGGCGCCGCGCGCGACAGCGCTGCGCACACCGTCAAGAACAACACCCTCGATCCCACGGCGCCTTGCCCGTTGACGCCGTAGGAACGAGGGTGCTGGCGGGCATACTAGAGAGCCCGTCGGCGCGGCCCGCCTGAAACAATCCAAAAGTCCGCGACGTAGCCCCCGAAGACGGCCCGGGTCCTGGGTTTCAATCGAATCCACGTCACCGGGCAGAGATCGCCTCATCGATATGTTATGCATTTCGATGCGCCTTCGAATCGCCTCCCCGCCGCTGGAACGGATGAAAACGATGCCACGCCCCCTCATCGGTCTGCTGACGACCCTGCTCGCGCTCGCCTTCGCCGCGCCGAGCCTCGCCGCGCCCCTCGCCAAAGCCCAGAAAGACGCCAAGGCCGGCTCCAGCCCGCTCATCTGCTGGACGCTGCCCAGCCTGATGAACCGCTACCTCGAGAACCACGTCAGCGTGCGCGAGGTGACGCCCGAGCTCGACAAGCGGATCGTCGAGCTCTTCGCCGAGGGCCTCGACGGCAGCAAGACCCTGCTGCTCGACGCCGAGTACAGCGCGCTCGTCGAACAGGTCGGTGAGCTCTTGCGCGACGTGCGCCGTGGCCGCTGCGAGGGCTTCGACGCCATCTCCAAGGCGCGCATCGGTTGGCACAAGGACATGGAGGACTTCGCCCGCGCCCTGCTCTCCGACCCCGCGTTCAAGCTCGACGAGAGCCTGAGCCTGGAGCTCGACCCCGACAAGCGGCCGCGCCCGAAGACCGAGGCTGAGCAGAAGGTGCTGCGCACTCAGCTGCTGCACTTCCAGCTGGCCAACTACCTGCGCACCGAGGAGGACCCCGCCGAGGCCAAGAAGCGGCTGATCCACCGCTACGAGCTGATCACCATGCGGGTCTCCGAGCAGACCGAGGCCGACGCCTACACCGAGTTCCTCAACGCGTTCTCCAACGCGCTCGACCCGCACAGCACCTACTTCTCCGCCGACATGCTCGAGGACTTCCGCATCTCGATGGACCTCAGCCTCGAAGGCATCGGCGCGGTGCTGCAGAGCCGTGACGGCTACACCACGATCCAGGAGATCGTGCCCGGCGGGGCCGCCGATCGCCACGGCGGGCTGCAGACCAAGGACAAGGTCATCGCGGTGACCCAGGTGCCCGGCGGCGAGCCGGTCGACGTCATCGACATGGCCCTGCGCGACGTCGTGCGGCTCATCCGCGGCAAGAAGGGCACCAAGGTCAAGCTCAGCGTGCTGCGACGGGGCGCCAAGACCGAGAGCCACGACTTCGTGATCACCCGCGACAAGATCGACCTCAAGGAGCAGGCCGCCAAGCTCGAATGGCACGAGATCGAGCGCAACGGGCGCACCCTCAAGCTGGCCCGCATCGACCTGCCTTCGTTCTACGGCGGCGGGCGCGGCAAGAGCGCGCGCAACGCGGTGCGCGACGTGCGCAACCTGCTGCGCGAGGTGCGCGAGAAGAAGGCCGACGGGGTCATGCTCGACCTGTCGCGCAACGGCGGCGGCCTGCTGCAGGGCGCGGTCGACATCGCCGGCCTCTTCCTCAAGGAGGGCCCGATGGTCGGCATCGACGGCCCGGCGACCCCCTCGCAGATCCTCGAAGACGACGACGACGACGTGCAGTGGAACGGCCCGCTGGTCGTGCTCACCTCCCGCGGCAGCGCCTCGGCCTCCGAGATCGTCGCCGGCGCGCTCAAGGACTACCGGCGGGCGGTGCTCGTCGGCGACAGCCAGACCTTCGGCAAGGGCTCGGTGCAGAACATCGTCAACCTGCCGCCGGGCCTCGGCGCCCTGAAGGTCACGACGGCGATGTTCTTCCGGCCGGGCGGCAAGTCGACCCAGAGCCGAGGGGTCGAGGCCGACATCGTGCTGCCCTCGGTCTTCGACAACGAAGACATCGGCGAGTCGAGCCAGAAGTACGCGCTGCCCACCCGCACCATCGAGCCGTTCCGCGGCGACGACGTGCAGGGCAGCGACGCCCGCAGCAAGTGGGCTCCGGTCGACGACGCCCGGGTCGCCGCCCTGGCCGCCGCCTCGAAGATCCGCGTCGCCACGTCGAAGGCTTTCGACGAGGTGCGCGAGGCCATCGCCAAGCGCGACGCCAACAAGGGGCCGGCCAAGATCGCCGAGCTGCTCGAAGACGACGCCGACGAGGACGGCGACGGCGAGAAGGACGACGGCACCCCCGGCCACGCCGACAACGATAAAGACAAAGACGAGCCGACCCCGCACGCCCTCGAGGCGCTGGAGATCCTCGCCGACCTCGTCGCCGGCCCCGCGCCCACCGCGGCCGTCGAGCGCCCCGCGCCTTGACGCCCGCGCCGCTCGGCCCCCAGGCGCTGCGCCGGCGAGGTCGCAGTGTGACACGCACCTGTGCTGCCGAGGTCTCGGCGCTCGCGCACACCCCCACCGTTTCTCGGGCTTCGCGCCGCCTTCGAGCCCGCTCGCCCGCCCATCGAGCCCGGCACGCATCTTGATAAGCCTCCCCATGCGCCCCGCGCACCACACCAGGAGGTCCCGATGCGTTGCTCCGAGTCCGCTGCCCGCCTGATCGCTCTGTTCGCCGCGCTGGGCCTCGCCGCCTGCGCCAGCCCCGTCGAGAGCCTCGACTGGAGCGAAGACGGCGAGACGCAGATCGGCGCGCCCGGCGAGCTCGCCGAGAAGATCATCAACGGTCGGCTGACCTACGACTTCCCCGCCGCGGGCAAGCTGCTCACCGGCACCGGCCTGTGCACCGCCACCCTGGTGCGCCCCCGGGTCGTGCTCACCGCCGCCCACTGCGTCGACTACCGCACCGTCGACGGCGCCGGGCAGCGCCTCGCGCAGTTCGTCGTCGAGCACGGGGCGGGCACGTCCTACACGTTCGACGTCGACGGCATGGTGTCGTACAGCCGCACCGGGCCGGGCGTCGACGACATCGCGCTGTTGCGGCTGACCCGGGACGTGCCCGCCGAGATCGCGACCCCGGTGCCCTTCGCCGAGCGCCGCCCCAACGCCGGCGAGTCGGTGACGTGGTACGGCTACGGGTGCCAGAACCGCGCCGGCCGCGACCAGTTCACCGGCAGCAAGCAGAAGATCGCGTTCCCCTTCCAGAACAGCAACAACTCGTGCCCCGGCGACAGCGGCGGCCCGACGGTCTTCGGGGCCGACGGCGCCGTCTTCCGGGTGACGAGCGGCTACAGCACCGTCGGCGGTGACATCTTCGGCGACGTCATCGCGATGCGCGGCACCCTCGAAGCGCAGGCCGACGCCTGGACGGTCAGCAGCGACAACGGCCAGGCCGAGCCGCCCGCGCCGCCGGCCGCCGACCGCCCGACGATCCGCCGGACCGTGGTGCAGGACGGCTGGCTCTTCATCGAGTGGAGCCGGGTCGCCGGCGAGGCCAGCTACCTGCAGTTCATCGTCGCCGAGGACGCCAGCGGTCGGACCGCCGCCTGGCTCTACCGCGAGACCGCCGGCGAGACCGCCGGCCCCGACAGCCTCTACGGCTACTTCGACGGGCGCACGCTGTGCCGCGCCATCCGCGACGAAGGCCGCCCGGCGGGCACCTACAAGCTCTGGAGCCAGGTCTGGCCCGGGCGGGACGACAGCCGCGCCGAGACCGCCCGCTTCGGCCAGGCCATCACCTGCCGCTTCTGACGGGTCCGGCGCGCGACCCGCGGCTCCGGCCGGGTGTCCTTCCGGCGTTCGCCGGCAAGACCCCGAGGAGCGCCCGTGAAGATGTGCCCCAAGGTCATCCTGGAAGGCACCCGGATGACCTGGAAGACCGAGATCGCCTTCGCCCTCAACGCCCACCCGCGGGTCGTCGGGCCGCGGAAGTACCGCTACCACTCACCGATCATCAGCGCCGAGTGGGGCGCGTTCACCAACGAGCCGTGGGGCAGGGGACTCATCGACTTCGCGCCCGCAGAAGAGGCGCAGGCGATCGAGACCTACCGCACCTGGCTGCGGCTGATGGAGCTGCAGCGCTACGCCTCGTGGATCATCGACCGTTTCCACATCTCGACGATGGCATTCCAGGCCCGTGAGAACGGGCGCCGGCTCGACTTCGGCTGGCTCGAGCACGGCCTCGACCAGCTCGGCTTCCGGCTCGTCTTCTGCCATCGCCCCGACGAGAGCTTCGTCGAGGCCCGCGAGCGGCGGCTGAAGATCTCGGGCAACCCGGCGCAATACGACGACCTGAGCGTATTCGTCGCCGAACAGGCGGCGATGCGCGCCCTCGCCGAGCGCTCGCGGCTGCCCAGCTTGATGCTCGACGTCTCCGACGACGACCCGGACGCCGCCGCCGATCGCATCGCCGACTGGCTGTGGGCCACCGACGGCATCCGGGCCCGCCCGCCCACGTTCTGACCCCGTTCTGAGCCCGCGCCGCTCGGCGCCTCGACGACCGACCGCGAGCGGCGATCCAAGAGAAAATCACGCCATCGGGAACATCGCCCGGCCGGCTCTGTCGGACCTCGCGAATCACGAAATCGAGTCAACCACGGCGCGCCGCCGAACACCTCGCCCACCGGGCGCGGGTGCCTGCGGGTGTCGTGTGCCCCGAGGAGGCCCCCGATGAACGCCCGCAGCCATCACCCCCTGAGCCTGGAAGTCATCACGCTGTTCCGCGGCACCGTCCTCGACGTGCACCACCTCGACCCCGGTGAGCGCTTCACCGTCGGGCCCGATGCGGCGCATCTGCCGTTGGAGCACCCCGCGCTCGACGGGTCGGGCGAGGCGGGCCACGCCATCGCCCGGGTCGACGACGCCGGCAACGCCCGCGTCGATCCGCTCGCCGGCTGCAGCACCACCGTGCTGATCGACGGTCGCGTGCACCGGGTCGACGGCGCCCGGGGCCTGCGGCTGGTGCCCGGCCAGAAGGCGCGGGTCGAAGTGGGCGATACCACGCTGCTGTTCAGCCTGGTGCACCGCGCGCCGGTGGTGCCCCGGGCGCCCATCAGCCTGCTCGATCGCGACGGCCGGCGGTTCATGGGCGCCGCCGCCGCGCTGCACGCCGTCCTGCTGGCGCTGGCGTTCGCCGTGCCGGTGCAGGCGGGCAGCCTGTCGATGGACGGCTTCGAGATGAAGAACCGCTGGGTCGAGGTGATGCTCAAGCCGGTCGACGACAAGCCCGAAGACCTCGCGCCGCAGGTCGCAGAGGTCGCCGAAGAGACCGGCGGCGGCCCGGAGATCCCGGTTCAGCAGGCTCCGCCGCAGTGGGTCGAGCCGGCGACCGAAGCCAGCGGCGGGCAGACGGCCAAGGGCACCGCCGAAGACGAACGCGCCCGCAAGCAGGCCGAGGCGCTCGCCGCCGCCGACGCGGTCAATACCCTGGTCGCCGACCTCGGACCCGATCTGGGCGCGGTGGCCCACGACGCGTTCACCGGCATGAGCGGCGATCGCAACGGCGACGCGCTGGCCATGGGCGGCAGCCTGCGGGACGGCTTCGGCGGCCCCGGCGTCGCGCCCCGCGGGCACGGCGGCCCGTCCGTCGGGCCGGGGGCCATCACGACCAACAGCCGCAAGCGCGACAAGACCTACGGCGGCGGGCCGGGCATCGGCCCGCGGGTGCCCAAGAAGCCGACGACCAAGATCCCCGAGATCGTACCGCTCAAGCCCATCGTGGCCGGCGGCCTCGACCGGGAGCAGATCCAGCGGGCCATCCGCACCCAGCGCAACGCCATCCGCCACTGCTACGAGAAGGCGCTGCAGACCAAACCCGACCTGCAGGGCAAGGTACGCACCAAGTTCGTCATCGGCGCCGACGGCCGGGTGCTGACCGCGGCCATCGTCGACTCGACCATGGGCGACGGCGACGTCGACCGCTGCATCGCGCAGCGGGTCAAGCGGGTGAAGTTCCCCCAGGTCCGCGGCGGCGGCGCCGTGGTGGTCACCTATCCCTTCTTGTTCCGGTCGGGTCGCTGAGGTCCGCATGCGCCCGCTCATCGAGCGCGCGGTGTGGTGGGGGGTGCTCGGGGCGGCGCTCGCCCACGGGGTGGTGTTCGGGCTGGCCGGCGTCGCGTTGACGCCGGCCGACGCCCGGGCGGTCGAATCGGCCGACTGGCGGCCGGCCCGCCGCAGCTACTGGCACGCCCACACGCCCTGCGGTGAGCCGCGGCCCTTGCAGGCGCCGCCGGCTTTTGAGCCGTGGCAGATGCCGTGGCGCCCGCTACAGCCTCACCCGTTCGATGCGTTCATCGAACACCACGACCCGCCGCCCCCGAAGAGCTTCTGCTGCAGCGGCTGGTAGAGACGCGCCGACCTACGACAGCGCCTCACCCGGCTCGAGCAGGATCGACACCGCCCGCCCCTCGGCCCGCGGCGGACCGCTGGTCCGGGCCAGATCACCCAGGCTCTCCACCAGCTCGCGCATCTGCGCCTTCCAGCGATGCACCAGCCCGCGCTCGCGGCCGCGCAGCCGCATCACCAACCGCACCTTGTCGCCCTTGCGCAGAAAGCTCTTCGCCCGCCGCAGCTTGGTCTCGAGGTCGTGGGTATCGGTCTTCGGCCGCAGCTGCACGATCTTGAGCTGCTGGGTGTGCGACTTCGCCGCCGACTTGCGCTTGCTCTGCTCGTAGCGGAACTTGCCGTAGTCCATGATGCGGCAGACCGGCGGGCGGGCGTTGGGCGCGACCTCGACCAGATCGAGGCCGCGGTCCCGGGCGATGAGCCGGGCCCGGTCGGGGGTCATGATGCCGAGCTGGTCACCTTCATCGTCCACGACCCGGATCTTCGGGATCCGGATGTGCTCGTTGATGCGGTGGTCGTACTGGGGGGTGGGGGGGCGTCGCATGCGGCGTCGTCGGATAGGGGCCTCCTATTCGGTGAGGGCCCCCGCGCCGTGAGAGACGTTGGATTTGATGCGGCTCGTGAGCCCTCGGTTCATCAAAGGTGCCCGCACCATGCGGGCGGTGCCCCCGGGATGGGGGCGGGGGGCCGCCGTCAGGCGGCTTCGTCTGCGCCCCCATCGTCGTCGAGCAGCTTCAGCGCCTTGGGGCGCAGCGTCGACCAGATGAAGTCGTAGACATCGAACATATCGCGCGGCGGGTGGCCGGCCTCGGTGAGCTTCTCGCCCACCGCCGCGGCCATGCGCCGGAAGCGCTCGTACAGCCCGGCGTTGGGCAGCTTGTTGTAGGGCAGCCGCGGGGCCATCCACTCCGCCTGCTTGCGGAAGACGCTCGGCTTGACCACCACGTGGTGGTCGGGGTCGAGCAGCGCCGGCAGCACCGTGGCCAGGGGCCAGGTGACCCGGCCGGCGCGGTCGTGATCGAGCACCGCCATGATGCGGGTGAAGCGGTCGAAGAACGCCGACTCGCCGTGCAGCAGATCACGCACGGCGGTCGCGAAGTCGCCGTACAGCTCTTCGGGCAGCTCGCCGAGCACCGACTTGTCGCGGGTGCTGCACAGGCTCGTGCCGTCGATCACCCGCTTCACCGTCGCCATCACGCCAGCGTAGTCCTCGGCGGCGATCATCGCCTCGAGGTTGTCGGCGCTCAGCTGGGCGCGGGCGTCCTCGACGGCGGGGTCGCGGTGGCGCTTGCGGCGCTTGTCCGCGTAGCGCACCGTCTTGATGTAGTCCGGGTCCTGAAAACCGCCGGGGAACAGCTTGCCGAAGATCTTGATCTGGTCTTCGAGGCTGACCCGGTCGCTGCGGCTCGGCGACGCCGCGGGCGGGTTCTCGAACGAGTGACCGTCGAGCTGCGAGGCGAGCTGCTTGGCGACCCGCTCGGCCACGTCGAGCGGCTTGTCGGCCGGCTGCATGAAGTGGCAGAACTTCACCGGGAACGCCCGCATGCGGCCGTCCTGGAAGAGGTAGCGATTCTTCTTGCGCCCGGTGCGGGCCATGATCGCCAGACCCCATTCGGGTCGCTTGGAGTGGATGTAGAGCGTCGGGAGCCCCTCGGCGTGTTCCATGCAGTCAGCCTCGCAATCGTCGTTTGAGCAGGCGGTGGGAGGTCATCCCGCGTCTGCTGCGCGGCGCGGTCGTGGCCACGGTGTCCGCTGGCGAATCGGTCACGTCCGAGGTGTCGGATGCGTGACAAGGCGCGTTGCGCGTCCGGCAGGATAGCACACGACACTTGCCGACTCAAAGGGGGAGACGCCCCGGATATCGGGGTCTGCGGGCCCTTTGGCCCGCGGGCGGGCCGAATTCAGCGACGAAGATGAGATGCATCGCGGGCCGGGGCCGTCACGGCCGGGCATGAATCAGTCGTCATCTTCTGCCGCGCCGGGCCCCGGCGCCGCCGCCGTCGGCGGGATGGGGCCGCCGCCGTCGCGCACCGCCACCGCCGCGTGGAAGCCGTGCGCGGCGGCGTAGTCGCGGAACCAGACCCCCTCCGGCGAGTGGCGGGTGATGCCGTCGAAGACCGTCGACATCGTCTGCGCCTGGGGCAGGCCCATCAGGTCGAGCACCTGATTGACGACGAGCTTGTGCATCATCAGCTGGTTCTGGGGCACCCCGGCGATGCGCGCGGCGAGGGCGTCGACCCGGGCGTCGAGCGCGTCGGCGGGCACCGCCTCGAGCACCAGCCCCATCTCGGCCGCCGCCCGCCCGTCGATCAAGTCGCCGGTGAACAGCATGCGCTTGGCCCGCTCTGCGCCGACCCGGAAGACCCACATCGCCGTCGTCGGGCAGCCCCAGACCCGGGCTGGCGGATAGCCGATGCGCGCGTCCTCGGCCATCACCACCAGGTCGCAGCACAGCGCGATGTCGGAGCCGCCGGCCACCGCGTAGCCGTGCACCTTGGCGATGGTCGGGGTATGGCAGCGCCACAGGCTCATGAAGTCGTCGGTCCAGCGGCGCATCATCCGGTAGTCGGCCATCGGATCCCACGGCATGGGCTGGGCCCCGATGCCGCGCTCGGCGAAGTCCTCGAGGTCGTAACCCGCGCAGAACGCCCGCCCGGCGCCTTCGAGCACGATGACGTGCACCGCCGGGTCGCCGTCGGCCCGCTCGACCGCCGCCCGCAGCGCGCCGGGCATGTCGGCCGAGATCGCGTTGAGCCGCGCGGGGCGGTCGAGGCGGATGCGGGCCACCGCGCCATCGACGGTCAGCGCCACCGGCCCGCGGCCCTCGCCCGCGGCCCCCTCGTCGCTCGAACTCGACTGCGCCATGGCCTCCTCCGCCTCTCGTCGGGGCCGGACGCCGTGGCGCCTCGCCCCCAGGTATGCTAGACCGCGCTCTTCGATCCCGAGTGTGCCCAGGAGGAGCGCGTGAGCGACAGCACCCCCGCCGCCCCGGTCGACGTCGAGACTCTGCTGACCCTCGCCGAACTGCAAGCCCGGCTCGAGACCCGCGCGGTCACCGCCGGCGAACTGGTCGAGGGGCGCATCGTCGCCGCGGTGGGCGAGACGGTCACCGTCGAGGTGGACGGCACCCGCGGGGTCGTGCCCCGCGACGAGTTCGGCGAGAGCCCGACCCCGGGCACCGCGATCGAGCTGTACGTCGACGACCCGGACGCCGAGCCGATGCTCTTCAGCCGCCACAAGGCGGTGCGGCTCGCGCTGTGGCGCTGGCTCGAAGAGCTGCGCCGCTCGGGCGAGACGGTGACCGCCACGGTGATCTCCGACCGCGGCGGCGACCTCGCCGTCGACGTGGGCGGGGTCAAGGCCACCCTGCCCCGGCGGGAGCTCGCGCCGCGCCGCAGCCGCGACACCGGCGACCTGCTCGGCGAGCAGCTCGAGGTGCGGGTGATGCGCATCCGCGAGAAGAAGGGCCAGATCATCGTCAGCGAGCGGGCGCCGGTCGTCGCCGATCGGGCCGAGCTCAAGGCTCAGACCCTCGCCACCCTCGAGCCGGGTCAGCTCGTCGAGGGCGAGGTGGTGCGGCTGGTGAAGTTCGGCGCCTTCGTCGACATCGGCGGCACCGACGGCCTGCTGCACATCAACGACATGAGCCACCGCCGCCTGCGCCACCCCTCCGAGGTGGTCGACGTGGGCGACGTGATCACCGTCAAGGTGCTGCGCTACGACCCCGACAACGAGAAGATCTCGCTCGGCCTCAAGCAGACCCTGCCCGACCCGTGGACCCAGGCCGAAGAGCGCTATCCGCCCGGCACCAAGGTCACCGGGCAGGTGGTGGGGCTGACCAAGTTCGGCGCGTTCGTCATGCTGCCCGACGGCCTCGAAGGCCTGGCCCACATCTCGGAGATGGCCTGGGGCAAGCAGGTGCAGCGGCCGGGCGACGTGGTGCGCAAGGGCCAGACGGTCGACGCCTGGGTCGTGCGGGTCGACGCCGCCCAGCAGCGCCTGGGGCTGACCTTGCTCGACCCCGCCGACAACCCCTGGCTGGCCCTCGCCGAGAAGCTGCCGGTGGGCACCCGGGTGCAGGGCGAGGTGGCCCGGGTGGCCGACTTCGGCATCTTCGTCAACCTCGACGCCGAGCACGGCCTCGACGGGCTGGTGCACCAGAACGACTTCTCGTGGGGCCCCTCCAAGGCGCCCAAGCAGCTCTTCAAGCCGGGCGACCCGGTCGAGGTCATGGTGCTCGGCATCGAGGCCGACCGCGGCCGGGCGACCCTCGGCATCAAGCAGCTGCACGAAGACCTCGCCTCGGAGCTCATCCGCAACTACAGCGCGGGGCAGACCGTCGAGGGCCGCATCACCAGCCTGCAGGACTTCGGCGCCTTCATCGAGCTCGAGCCGGGGCTCGAGGGGCTCATCCCCGTCAGCCAGCTGACCGAGGCGCGCGTCGAGCACCCCGAAGACGTGCTGCAGGCGGGGCAGACGGTGAAGGCGGCCATCACCCGCGTCGACGTCGTCGAGCGCAAGGTGAGCCTGACGCTGATCGGCGAGGGTCTGGGCGCGCCGACCGCGCCTGCGGAAGAAGCTGCCGAGGAGGCCGCCGCGCCTGCCGCGCCTGCTGAAGAGCCCGCTGCGGAGGCCGCCGCGCCTGCTGAAGAGCCCGCTGCGGAGGCCGCCGCGCCCGCTGACGTGCCCGCTGCACCCGCCGAGGAAGCCGCCGCGCCTGCTGAAGAGCCGGCCGCGCCCGCCGCGGAGGCCGCCGCGTCTGCTGAAGAGCCGGCCGCGCCCGCCGCGGAAGCCGCCGAAGACGGCGCCGGCCATACCGCCCCCTACGGCACCGTGCCCAGCGAGCCGCCCGCCGCGGCGGCGCCGCAGAGCGACGACGCCGCCGCGCCCGACCTCGCGCCCAAGGGCCAGACGTCGCCCTTCCCCGTCATCTCCGATGAAGCCGACGCGGCGCCCGCAGAGGCCCCAGCCGCCGACGCAGCGCCCGCCGAGGCCGCGGCGCCGGCCGATGATGCCCCCAAGGGCGAACCGGCCTCCTGAGCCATCCCAGCCGCCTTCGCGGGCCCGTTTGCGGGTCGGTTCGGGCGCCGCGGCTCAGCGCCCGCCGCGGATGTCGATGCCGCCCATGAACGCCTCGGCCCGCTCGAGCCAGTTCGAGGCCGACACCTCCGCCGCCGTGCCGCGCACCGCGAACTCCAGGTGCACCAGCCGCCCGCGATCGCTGGGCAGGGCGAAGGTATAGCCCAGCGTGCGCACCTCCAGCGGGATCAAGCTGGCCATACCCTGAGCCCGGGCGTCCTGCACCACCGACCAGCGGCGCACGCACAGCGGCCCGAAGCGATCGTCGAGCCGGATGTCCAGCTCACCGACCCGATAGCGCTCGTCCTCGAAGCTCCGGCGCACCATCTTTGCCATCTGATCGCCGAAGTCGACCGCGTCGACGAACTGGAACGGGTGTCGCCCGCTGTGCACGCTCACCGTCTCGGCGAAGGTCCCGTCCACCCGGCGGCTCACCAGCGAATACGACTGGTTCTCGGCCTCCTCGCGGGTCACCCAGCCCTCGCCGGCGGGCAGCACGAACTTGAAGCCCCGCCGCACCACGGCGCGGTTGTCGACCGACTCGGGTCCGCCGCCGCAGCCCAGCGGCGCGGCGGCCAGCAGTCCGAGCAGCAGTCCGAGCAGCAAGAGCGCGCCTCGCATCGTGAACCTCCGGCAAGCGGCGCCTCGGCGCACGCCTCGTACCGAGGATACCGCCGGCGGTCGTCGATGATCGAGCATCGCGCCGCCATCGGCGCGCAGTAGCGGCGCGCGTCGGCTCGAATGGCGTCGGAGATCGGGGTTGTAGGCCGCCGAACGGCGCGCAATGCTGGCGTCTCGCCGTGCCCCGAGGCGGGCGACGAGACGAGCCACGAGACGAGGCGCCGATGGCCGAGCCGAGCCCCGACCGACCGACCCCCGACCGACCGAGCTATGCCGACCTGCGCGCCCGGGGCGCCAAGGAGTTCCTCACCGACGGCCCCAACTCGGGCGGCGTCGCCGGGCTGCTGGCGACCGAGACCCACGTCTGGTGGTTCCAGGCCGACTGGACCCCCGAGATCACCGACGGGCCGATCGCCGCCAGCGACTTCGTGCGCCGCTACCGAGACGAAGACGGCCGGGGCATCGCCGACGCGGTCGCCTTTCTCGTGGGGCGCGGCGTCGGCGCGGCCCATGGTGAGGAGGCTTAGCCATGTGCATGTTCAGCCGGCCCGCACGCCACGTCAGCGGCACCTCGATCTGCGCCCGGACGCTCGCCGGCTGGCGGGTCGCGCTCAGGGATCTGTGGCCCGACGCCGACACCTGGACCGGCCCATGACCCGCGTCTTCGTCGTCGAAGACGACCCGCGCCTCGCCGGCCAGCTCGAGACCCTGCTCGCCCGGGCCGGCTTCTCGGTCACCGTCATCGGCGACGGCCTCACCGCCGCCGCCCGCATCGTCGCCGAGGCCCCCGCGCTGGTGTTGCTCGACGTCGAGCTGCCCGGCCAGGACGGCTTCGCGGTCTGCCGCGCGGTGCGCTCGCGCTACCCCGGCATCATCGCCATGCTCACCGCCCGGCGGGACGAGATCGACGAGGTCGTCGGCCTCGAGCTCGGCGCCGACGACTACATCCCCAAGCCGATCCGCGCCCGGGCGCTGGTCTCGCGGCTCAAGGCGCTGCTGCGCCGGGCCGGGCCGGCGAAGCCCGCGTCCACCTTCGTCGTCGGCCCGCTCGCCGTCGACCCCGGCCGCCGCGAGGCGACGCTGAACGGCGCGCCGATCGAGCTGACCGACGCCGAGTTCGACCTGCTGGTGGTGCTCGCCCGCCACGCCGGCGACGTGCTCGACCGCGACACCATCTACCGCGAGCTGCGCGGGGTGCCCTACGACGGCCTCGACCGCTCCATCGACCTGCGCGTCTCGCGGCTGCGGCGCAAGCTGGGCGACGACCCGCCGCGGTTGATCAAGGCGGTGCGCGGGGTCGGCTACCTGATGGTCGCCCCGTGACCGGCCGGCTGCTGCGGGTCTACGCCGGGCTGCTCGCCGCCTCGCTGATCTCGGTGCTCTTCAGCCTCGCGCTCATCCTGACCCCGGGCGCCGAAGACGCGCAGGTCGTCGAAGACGGGCTGCGCGGCGGGGTCACCCTGGCGGTCGACGCGCTCGACGCGTCCGCCGATCGCGAGGCCACCCGCGCCGCGCTGGCCGAGCGCTTCGGCCACCCCATCGTCATCCGGCCCGCCGCGCCGCTGCCGCGGCCGGTCACCTTCACCTACGACGGCGAGCTGGCCTATGTCTCGGCGGCGCTGGCCACCGGCGAGATCGTGCGCTTCGGGCCGCTGCGCGACTACGCCCTCGACGGCGGGCGCGTCGTGCTCGGCCTGCTCGTGCTGGCGCTGTGCTGGGCGGTCGTCGCGCTGGCGGTCGTGCGCCCGCAGATCCTCGCCATGCGCCGCATGGAGGCCGCCGCCCGCCGGCTGGCCGACGGCGACTGGGGCACCCGCCTGGGCGACGACGTCGCGGCCCACGCCCTGCCCATGGCCCGCGCCTTCGACCGCATGGCCGCCGAGATCGAGGCCCACATCGCCGACCGCCGGCGCATGATGCAGGTGGTCTCCCACGAGCTGCGCACCCCGCTGACCCGGCTGCAGTTCGGCATCGACCTGCTCGCCGACGCCGAGACCGAGGCCGAGCGCGCGGCCCACGCCGACGGGCTCTACGCCGACGTCGAGGCCCTCGACGCGCTGGTCGACGAGCTGCGCACCTTCGTGCGGCTCGATCGGCCGACCCCGCCGCGGCGCGCGGCCGAAGCGGTGGGCGCGGTGCTCGCCGACGTCACCCGCCGCGAGCCCGCCCCGGAGCACCTCGACCTGACCGTCGCCGTCGCCGACGGGCCGCCGATCTGCGCCGACCCGGCCCAGCTACGGCGGGCGTTGGGCAACCTGCTGCGCAACGCCCAGCGCTTCGCCGCTGCCCGGGTCGCCGTCGAGGCCACCCGCGAGGCCGACGGCTGGTGTATCACCGTACACGACGACGGCCCGGGCATCCCGCCCGCCGAGCGCGCCCGGGTCTGGCAGCCCTTCACCCGCCTGGGCGAGCAGAGCCCCGAGAGCGGATCGGGCCTGGGGCTGGCCATCGTGCAGCGCATCGTGCGCGACCACGGCGGCGAGGCCACCGTCGACGACGGCCGCTGGGGCGGCGCGCGCTTCTCGACGACATGGCCCGACGCGCCCGCAGGACCCAACGCGCCCGCCCGCAGGCCGTCTGTTACCGACTGATACCGAAGCCCTACCGGTTCGCCACAGCGCCCCGCGCCGGCCGTGGCTACCTTCGCTGCATCACCGCACCGGAAGATACGCCGCCCGGCTGGCGCCCCGAAGGCCGCTGACCCGGCCCGCCCGCTCGCTCTCCATCACAGCCGAACCGAAAGGCACAGCCATGCGATTCACCGTCTCCTCGTCCGCTCTCCGCGCCCTGCTGCTGGCCCTGCTGGCCCCGGCGCTCTTCCTGGCCGGCTGCGAGCCCTCCGCCGGCCCGGCCGCCGACGACCCCGACGGCGCGGCCGACATGGCCGTCGACGGCGCCGCCCCCGCGGCGGCGGCCACCTGGCACGGCGACGTGCGCCCGCTCGTCGCCCGCTACTGCGCCGGCTGCCACGCCGACGGCGAGCTGGGGCCCTTCCCGCTCGAGACCTTCGAACAGGCCCGCCCCTGGGCGGCGCCGATGGCCATGGCGGTGCGCGCCCGCACCATGCCGCCGTTCCTGGCCGACGACAGCGGCCACTGCCAGACGTTTCGCGACTCCAGCTGGCTGACCGACGCGCAGATCGCCACCTTCGAAGCCTGGGCCGCCGCCGGCGCGCCCGAGGGCGACCCGAGCATCCCGGCCCCCGAGCCGCGCGCCCTGCCGACCCTCTCCGGCCGCATCGAGCAGGTCGACACCGGCGTCGACTACCTGCCCGACCAGAGCCGGCCCGACGACTACCGCTGCTTCGTGGTCGACTCGCCCGGCGCCTTCGCCGCGGTCGGCTTCGACGTCGTGCCGAGCAACCCGCGCATCGCCCACCACCTCATCGCCTACCAGCCCATCGACGAGGCCGCCGCCGCCGCCGCGCGCGCCCTCGACGCCGAAGACGACACCCCGGGCTACGCCTGCCTCGGCACCGGACCGCAGGTCGACGCGTACAACATCGCCGGCTGGGCCCCCGGCGCCGGCGCGACGCTCTTCCCCGCGGGCACCGGCGTCGAGCTGCGCGACGACCTGCCGCTCATCCTCGAGATGCACTACAACACCGTCGGCGGACCCGGCGAGACCGACCGCACCACGCTGCGCTTCCAGGCGGTCGATTCGGGCACGGTGACCCCGCTGCTCGAGCTCGGCGTGCTCGACTACGACTTCGAAGGCCCGCCCGGTGAGCCCGCGTGGTCGACCACCGACTACATGCCCGTGCAGTGGTCGATCTGGGACTACGCGCCCGACTACCAGGGCCGGGTGCTGCTGCACGGCGTCAACGGACACATGCATACCCGCGGGCGGTCGATGCGCATCGGCGTCAGCGGATCGGTCGACGCCTGCCTGCTCGACATGCCCCGCTGGGACTGGAACTGGCAGCAGAGCTACTGGTTCGAGGAGCCCATCGAGATCGACGCCGACGACCTGCTCGACATCACCTGCGTCTTCGATACCCGCGGCATCGACGCGCCGCTGGTCTGGGGCGACGGCACCGGCGACGAGATGTGCCTCGGCGGGCTGTACGTGACCTTGATCGAGTGACTCGGATCGAGCGAACGCAGCGCGACCGATGCCTCGGCCGGCAGCCTCTACAGGTGCCCCATCTCGCGGCGCTCGGCCTCGCCCGCCCGCAGCAGCAGCCGCTGGGTCAGGCGCTCCTCACCCTCGGCGGCGTAGAACGCGGCCCGCAGCACCGCGTTCTTGATCGTGCCACCGCTGAACTTGAACCGTCGCCCCAGCGTGCGCCAGTCGATGTCGTCGTCCACCGCCATCGCCGCCGGCACCATGCGCTGCCACAGGGCCGCCCGCTGCTCGGCGTCGGGCAGGGTGAAGTGCACCCGGAATCGCAGGCGCCGCTTGAACGCCTCGTCCAGGCTGCGCTCGAAGTTGGTCGTGAGGATCGAGATGCCGTCGAAGTGCTCCATGCGCTGCAGCAGGTAGTTGACCTCCATGTTGGCGAAGCGATCGTTCGAGCCCTTCACCTCGGTGCGCTTCGAGAACAGGCTGTCGGCCTCGTCGAAGAACAAAATGACCTGCGCCCGCTCGGCCTCGTCGAAGACCCGGGCCAGGTTCTTCTCGGTCTCGCCGATCCACTTGCTGACCACCCGGCTCAGGTCGACCCGGTACATCACCCGCCGCAGATCGTTGGCGATGATGCCGGCCATCATCGTCTTGCCCGTACCCGGCGGACCGGCGAACAGACAGCTCAAACCGCGCCCGTAGGCCATCTTGCGCCGGAAACCCCAGTCATCGAAGACCCGCGCCCGATGGCGGGCCTGGCTGCGGATCTCTTCGAGGGTCTGGCGCACGTCGTCGGGCAGCACGACGTCGGCCCAGGTCAACGACGTCGCGACCGGCTCGGCCACCGCGTCCAGCGCGTGATCCAGGCGGGTCTGCAGATAGACCGCGCACGGATCGTCACCCCCGTCGTCGACCACACCCTGCGCCTCGCGGGCGGCGTCGACGATCGCGCCGGGCGACATGCTCAACCGCTCGGCCAGCCGATCGGCGCGGGCCGGATCATCCAGCAGCCGCCGCCACAGCGCCCGCTGCGCCGCGCCTTCGGTCGGCGGCACCTCGATCGGCGTCGCGGTGCGCAGCGCGGCGCGCAGGTTCTGGTCGATGCGCCCCGCAGTCAGCGCCAGCGGAATCGGCGTACGGACCAGGGCCCGGCGGATGCCATCCACCGCCTCGTCGGCCAGCCCGTCCGCCGGCACCCGCAGCACGACGCCCGCCCGCTCGATGCGCGCCGCGCGGGTGATGCCGAGCCACGCCTCGCCCACCGCCGCCGCCGGAATCCGCCGCCCGTCGACCACCCACAGCGGCCGCTGCCCATCGGCGCACAGCCGGGCCAGCAGGCTGCGCCGACCCGCGCCGCGGGCCCCCAGCAGATACAGCGGCCGCCCGCCGTCGAGCGACGCCTGCCATGCCTGCGCGATGGCATCCCGTATCGCCGATGCCATGACCAGCTCGCCGTCGGCCGGGGCCCCGGTGGCATCACCGGTTGCGCCGAAGTCATCGATGGGATGATCCGCGCCGCGCAGCCGGCTCAGGATGGCCTCGGGCACCGAGACCGACCGATGGATCAGCGGCGTGCGGCCCTTCCAATGCTCGGCCTGATGCAGCTCGACCAGCCCGTGGCACACCAGCGGCCCGCGCGGACGGAAGGCATTCACCCTGGCATCGAAGTCATCGGCGTCGCCGGCGAGCTCCGACAGGAAGGCCACGGTGGGCATCTTCACCGCGAAGTCGGCCCAGGCGAAGGTATACAGCCGGGCCACAGCGGGCGAGAGACCCGGCGCGGCGGCCAGCATCAGCAGCTCGCGCTCGGTCTCGTCCAGGCCGAAGATGCCACCCAACTCTTCGATGCCATCCGGTCGCGACGCCGCGGGCGGTGAGGTGCCTTCGGCCCGTTGTGTGCCGATGGCATGGCGCAGCTCGGCCACGCTGACGAAGAGATCGTCGAGCCGCCCGTCCGAGTCGGTCAGCCGGTGGGCGAATCGCTCGAGATAGACCCGCAGCCGCTCGATGACGCGATCGGTCCGAAACATGCTCTGCGACATGCTGCAGCGCCCCTCCGTGCCGTGCGCCGTCATGGTTCGCGCAACCCACCGCCCGGCGCAAGGGACGAGGCGCCTGGACTCATCCCGCCCGAAAACGCACGCGGCGATAGTCCAGCCCGAAGCGGCGCGCCATGAACTCGAAGACGCCGTCGAGGCTCTGGAAGTGCCATGTCTCGTTCACCAGCCAGTTGTCCTCGGCGTAGAAGTCGCCCTCGCGATAGATGCCCACCGTCAACGCATACCCCAGGCCGTCGCGCGGGGGCCGCAGCGTCAGCTCGTGCACCCGATCGCTGCCTTTGGGGGTGTAGACCGCGCTGACGCGCTTGCCCTGCCCCAGCCGGCCTTCGATCTTCGCGCGCTCATCCCGTGAGCGTCGGGGCACGACACGCCTCCAAGACGGCCAGCAGCGCGTCGGCTGTCTCCAATTGCTCACGATACATGCCGACGGCGGCGTCGAATGGATCAAGGTGCGCCAGCTGATCCGCGGCCTCTTCACGCTCACCGCTCAACCAGGCGGCGAGCACATCGAGCAGACACGGCGCGACGGCCTCGGCGTGCTGCTCGTCTGCGCGGTCGCGCGGGAGACGAAATGCCCGCGTATCGCCCTCGGCGAGCGCGCTGCGGCGGTAGCCGACCAGCGCCGCGCCGAACGGGTAGTCTGCGTCCTCGAGATCGAAGACCGGTACGAAATCGGGATCGCGCTCGAACGCCTGCCGCTCGTAGTGCAGGTCGTCCGCGGCACCGAAAGGTCTTCGTTGCGTCGGGCCGCTGCGGGCCGGGGCCCACGCGAGGTACCAGAACAACGCGGCATCGAGTACACCGAGATCGTTGAACTCGGCGAGGTCGGTCTCGAGCAAGGCGGCCAACTCGCTGGGAAATTCGACGCCATAGCAGGCGCGCAATACCTCCATGGTCGTCGCGCCCGCAGCCTGGAGATCATCGGCCCGCTGCCCGGCTTCTTCCGGGGTGAGTCCATCGCCCAGATAGCGCGTATCCGCATTCATGTGCCTGCCCCCGGGGCTTTGATCTGATCGAGCAGCGTCTTCACCGTCTGCCATTTGCCCGCCAACTCATCCGAGGTCAAGGCGTTGATGATCGCCCGGGTCGTCTTGAAGAGCTTGTCGAGCAGCGTCTTACGCGCCTTGACATCCTCTGGCGTCAGCTTGGATTTTCCGAGCTTGTCCTGCTGTGCCTTGTGCACCTCGTCGAGCTTGTCGAGTTGCGCCTTGCGTACGGTCGCGGCGTCGCCGCCGGCGGCCATGCTCGCGCCGGTGCTGTGGATGAGTCCGCTCGCACCGTGACCCTTCTCCAGATTGGCCGCCTTGCCGAAGTAGGCTTCGCCAGCTTTCCTGTGGGCCGTCTTGCTGAAGCCCGGCGCCGGTTCGAGGCTCGTGTGCTCAGTGAGCAGGTTGCGCGGATTCGCGAAGTTCTGCGACGCCATGTCCATCGCGTTGTACTGGGCGTCCTGACCGAACGTCTTGCGGGCGTCGAGCACGCTCTGATCGCTCACGTGCGTGCGCGGCGGCGCCGTGGTCGGGATCGATGTCGACGGTGCGTTGTGCACCGTATCGCGCCCATGCTGCCGACCGGTCAGCTTCGCGGTGCGCCCCTCGGCCGTCCGTGTGCCGTAGAGCTTGCCCCGCATGCCGCTCTGAGTATCGAAGTAGCCGTCCTTGTGCTTGCTGTCCTTCGCCTTGATGAGCATGTTCGGCTCGGTCGGATACAGTAGCTCGGGGTACTCCTTGCCAATCGCAGCCCGCACTGCGCGATCGATCTCGTTGGCGAGCACCGTGAGTTGGCTCTTGCGGCTGGGTGAGCCGTCGTTCCACTCGAACTGCTTGAAACGATAGCCACCGATCGTCAGGAAGGCATGCTTCTCCATCGTGCGCAGGATGGTGTCGTACTCAGCGAGGACCCCCTTGCCGCTCGCGGCGCTGACCTTGCCGTCGTCGTCCTGGCTGAGGATGTGCACTGGATCGAACGCAGCGCCGATGTCATTGACCATCTGCTGAGTGAACTTGCTGTCCAGCGTCGTTTGCCGAAACGTGCCGTAGGGCAGGTGATGGTTCTTCTTCATCTGCCCGCCCGACTCCTGCTTGAGCGCGTCCTTGCGCTCCTCGGGCTTCAGGGCGGCATAGGCGCGGCGCACCTCCTCGAAGCTCGTCGCTCCACCCTCCTTCTTGGTCCAATTCGGCTGCCAGAAGAAGCCGAACGCTGCCACGCGCATGCTGCGATATGGACGAACGCTGTTTACACCCTTCTGTAGCTCACCCTTCGTCTTGCTCGCGCGCCCCTTGTCCAGGCTCTCGAAGCTGTTGACGCCGACCACCAGCCCGGTGCGAAGAAGACCCGTATCCCGTGCTGCACCGGCCCAGGCGTCATGGCCATATCGCTTGGCGAGCCCGCCGGGGACACGCGCTCCGCTGGTCAGGTTGACCACGAAGCCGGGCATCTTCTTCGCATCCTGCGCACTCGCCATCGGCGGCATGCGTTTGCGGGCATTCTTTCGGTTGGCCGGCCCTGTCGACCTGGTCTTCACATCTGATCCAGGGGGACTGATGGCATAGGGGAACCCGCCGTCGCCCATCGGGATGTCGTCGGCCTGTTCGTTGTGGTTGGGCGTTACCGCGACGGTCGTACGCATCTTGCGGTCCTTCTCGACGCCGGCGAACGGCTCGACGTCGATCGTAAACCTCAAGCCCTTGATTCGACCGTCGAGTCGGGCCTGGCCCTTCTTTCGCCGCTGCTCCACGTCGCGCTTCTTGTCCGCGTAGGCCGTCTTGAGTTTGCCCTTCTGTTTGTCCGGCTTCTTCGTCGAGGGCTTCTTGAGCGCCGCGAATGTCTCCTTGATGAGCTTCCGGTTGAACGACGACAGATCCGTCGTAGCGAAGAACGAAGCGCCCTTCTCCGACTTGGCGACCCACCCCTTGCCGTGGGTCGCCGAGGCCTTCTTGCCCTTCTTCGTCGCCGTCGCCTTGATGGTCCAGCTCTTGCCCTGCACCTTCACGTCGGCCTTGACCCGCACCCCGCCGCGGTTGCCCTCGACCCCCTTGAGCGCCTGCTCGAGCGTGGCCTTCTTCATCACCCGCTTGCTGGCTTTGCCCTTGGCCAGCGACCAGCCCTTCTTCGCCGCCTTCTTCGCCGCGCGGCGGGCGGCGGCCATCTCCTTGCTCTTGTCTTTCTTCTGCTTCTTGCCGCCCTTCTTGCCCGCCTTCGACGTGCCCTTCTTGCCGCCTTTGCCCTTGCGGCGCAGCTTCTTGCCCAGCTTCTTGGCGATGCCCTTGAGCTTCTTGCCGATGGCCTTGGCCGCCTTCTTGATCTTCTTGATCAGCCAGTTGGCCACGAAGTCGATGACCACCACCGCCGCCGCCGCCAGCGCCTCGGCGAACGCCGGGCCCGACTTGCCGGTCTTGACCAGCTTGAGGAAGTTCATGAAGGCGCCGAACGCCGCGATGATGCGGCTGACGGTGCCCCAGGCCGCCTGAAGCCCCTCGATGATCGCGATCACCGCGCCCGCCGCGGGCACGATCATCGCCACCAGCTTCTCGACGAGCAGGCTGATGAGCGCGATGGGGATCGCCGCCTTGAGCCCCTCCCAGGCGGTCTTGGCGATGCGCGGCATGTCGAAGCCGCCGGCGAGCAGGGTCTTGATGACCAGCCCGCCGATGCCCAGGATCTCCATCAGCTTCGACTCGAACCAGCCCTTGACCGCCGTCTTGAAGGCCTTCCAGAGGTGGTTCTTGATGCCGTCCATCACGCCGGCGGCCAGGTTCTTCAGCCAGCCGAGCGGGTTCGCCGAGACGTCCTTGATCAGCACGGCGAAGGCCAGCACGCCGTTGACGACGCTCTCGGCGCTCTTGATGGCGCTCTGCACCATCGCGCCGACCCCGTCGACGATGAAGTGCAGCCCCTTCTCCAAGAGCCCCAGCGCCGCGTCGAGGCCCTTGCCCAGCGTATCGAGCGCGCTCTGCACCTTCTGGTTGAGCTTCTTGGCCGCCGCGTTGACCGCCGCGGTGGCCTTCTCGACGCGGTCCTGCACCGCCTTGCGGAACCGGTCGCGCACCGCGGGGAACTCGGCGAGCAGCGTATCGCCGATGGCGATCAGCGCCTTGCCCACCAGCTGGATCGCGCCGACGATGGCCTTGCGCGCCCGCTCGATGGCCGCCGCCGCCAGCTGCTTCGCCTTGTCGATCGCCGCCTTGACCGCCTTGCGCGCCTTCGCGATCGCCGCGCTGATGCCCTTCTTGATTTTGTCGAAGAACGCCTTGGCCTTCGACGCCAGCCAGCCGAAGAAGCCGCCCGACTTCTTCTTGCTCTGCTTCTTGAGCGTGTCCGCCTCGCGCTGGCCGGCGGTGCGCGCTTGGCTGGCCTGCTTCTGCCCCGCGTCGTGGGCCTTCTGCGCGTCGGCCTCGCCCTTCTTCTTGTGGCCCTCGACGGTCTTGAGACCCTCGGCCACCTTCGCGTCGGCCTGCTTGCGCGCCGCGGCCGTCTTCTGATCGATCTCCGCCTTCCACTTGCCGCGCAGGCCGGCGACCTCTTTGCCGGCGGCCGCCTTCTCGCGGGCCTGCTCGGCGGCGGCGTCCTGTTCGAGCGTTGCGATGGCCTTGTCGGCCTCGGCCCGGCGCGCCTTGTCATCCTCGGCGTGCTTGGTGCGTTCGGCGGCCATGTCGCCTCGGGCCTTGGTGAGGGCCGCGTCGACCTTCGCGCCCTCCTTCTGCCCGGCGACCATGCCGATGATCGCCGCCTGCTCGGCGCCGGGCAGCGTCGGGCCCGGCTTGGGCTGCGCCGCTTTGCCCTGCGGCATCGCCGCGGTCAGCGTCTGCTCGGGCTCGGTGACGGTGATGCGATCCTCGCCCAGCGGGCGGGTCGTCTCCTGCTGCGCGCTGCGGGCCGCGGCGCCCACCTGGGTCTCGAGCGCCGCCCGCGACTGCCGCGCGCGCGCCGGATCGGCGTTGCCCGCCGTCGGCACGGGCGGCGCCGGCCCCGGATCGGGCGACGCCGCCGGATCGGACGTCGGCAGCGCGTCGATGGACGAGGCCATCGCCCGGGTATCGGCGTCCGACAGCTTGCCGCCCTCGCCCCCTCGCACCGCGGGCGCGGGCACCCGCGCGGCGGGCGTCTCACCGGTGGGCGCGGGGGTCGGCGTCGGCGCGGGGGTCGGCACGTCGGGCGCGTCGCCGGTATCGGCGGCCTTCGGCTGGGCATCTCGGCCGGCCGGCGCCGCCTCGGGCGCCTCGCCCCCGCCGCGGGTGCCGCGGGTCGGCGGCGCAGCGGCCAGGGCCTGGCGCTTGTCGGTGACCGCCTGCCCCACCGCCGTGCCGAGCCCGCCCAGCGCCGCGGCGACCTTGTCGGGGCGCACGCCGACCAGCTGACCGACGCCGGCCTCGGGCGTGCCGCCGGAGACATCGGGCGCGGGCGCCTCGGGCTTCTCGCTGATGGCCGACCCACCGCCGCCGCCGCCGCCCAGCGCCGGCTCGGGCACGTCGGCGCCGATGGCGTCCATCTCGGCGGCAATCTCGGCGTCGTCCGCCTCGTCGTCCGCCTCGTCGTTCGCGTCTTCGGCGGCGTCGTCATCCGACGCGTCGGCGCCCACGTCGTCGCCCGCGGGCACATCCACCGCGCCGCCTGCGCCTGCGCCGCCGCCACCAGACCCGCCGCCGCCAGACCCGCCGCCGCCGGACGTCGCGCCGGTCCGTCCGCCGCCGTCGGCCCCTGCCGCGGGGTTTGCCGTCGGGGCCGGCGCTGTCTGCGCCGCGGGAGCCGGCGTGGCGTCCGGCGCTGCGGCGTCCTGGGATCCGGCGGGGTCCGCGGCGTCGGGCGTCGCGGCGGCGTCCGCCGCTGGCTCTGCGGCGTCTGTATCCGCGGCGTCGGGGGCTGCGTCGGCGTCTGCGGCGTCGGCATTTGCGGCGTCGGGCGCTGCGGCGGCGTCGGGCGCTGCGGCGGCCTCGGCGACCGGCGCTGCGGCCCCGTCACCGCCCGCTGCCCCGCCCGGACCGCCAGCGGCCGGATCCCCGGCGGTCGGCGCGGGGGCATCGCCTGCGGACGCGTCGCCGCCGTTGGATGGCGTGGCGCCTGATTCTCCGGTCGCCGCGGCGGCGGGCGCAGCGGCGCCTCCCGTGGATGCGGCGTCCGCCGTGCCCGAGCGGCCTGTGGGCCGGGCGGGCCGGGCGGCGGCGGGCTTCGCTGTTGCGCTCGGGGCTTCGGCGGCGGGCGTCCCGGCGGCCATGGCAGGCGCCGCCGCCGACGGGCCCGTGGCATCCGGCGAAGCCTCCGCCGCGAGCGCCGTCTCATCGCGGGCCCGATCATCGCGGGCCAGATCACCGCGCGCCATGCCATCTGCGCCGCCGCCTGCTGCCTGCCCGGCCCCCTGGCCCATGGCATCGTCGGCAGGGCCCCGGGCCAAGCCTTCGGCCGGCGCGGATGTCTCGGCCGCCGAGGTCTCCTGCGCCGATGTCTCCTGGGGGGACGTCTCCTGCGCGCCGTGCTGCCCTTCGCCGAACAGGCCGCCGCCCGCCAGGGCCCGGCGCACCTCCGATGATTGACGGCGACGCGCCTGGCGGGCCCGGCGCTGCGCGCGCGGGTCGGGCCGCGCGTCGTCGCCGGGCTCGTGCGTGCTATCGGCGCGCCGATCGCGGCTCTGGTCGAAGGCTGCCCGCCGCGCGTGATCACCCACCGGCCCTGTCATCGGCCCGCCTCCATCGACGCGATGGCTGCGCGCTGGGGGATGGATCTGCCCCGTGACATGCAGGCTCCTGCGGTGTGACCTCCGTCACGTTAGTCCGGCGCCGCGCCGGCCTCAAGGGCCGAGGTCCGGGGACGGGTGCTCTTGTACGGCGTCAACGGACACATGCATGCCCGCGGGCGGTCGATGCGCATCGCCGTCAGCGGATCGGTCGACGCCTGCCTGCTCGACATGCCCCGTTGGTCGAGCCACGGCCGTCGGCCCTCTACTCGGGCCACGGCTCGCCGGTGGCCTCGGTGAAGCGCGCCTCGAGCGCCTCACGATCGGCCGTACGCCCCAGCGCGGTATAGGTGCGCCCCAGGTAGACCCACGCCGGCGTCTGCCGCGCGTCCAGCGCGATCACCCTCTCCAGGATGGGCGCCGCCTCCGCCGGCTTGCGGGTATGCAGCGCGATCATGCCCAGCATCAGCCACGCGCCCACCGACTCTTCGTGCAGCTCGGTCGCCCGCCGGCACAAGGCGCGCGCCGCCTCGAAGCGGCCCTGACGCCCCTCGAAGTCGCAGCGCAGCTGCGGCCCGGCGGCGGCCTCGGGCCAGCGGGCCTCGATCTCGGCGATGCGCGACTCGGCCAGGGCCATGTCGCCCGCCGACAGCGCCGCGTCGACCGACCGCTGCGCCGCCACGTAATCCCCCTCGTCCGCCGCCGGAAAACCCACCGGCATCGCGAAGCGCCGCCGGGTCGTGCGGGCCCACTCGGAGAGGCTGGCCTGACTCTCGGGCGTGAAGCCGGCCGCCGCGGCGAGCACCGCCGAGACCTGCCCCGCCTTCATCGCCGCGTCGACCTGCGCCCGGGTCATCGACCCCCGCCGCGGCGGCGCGCTCGCCGGCGCCCGCTGAACCCCGTCGACGAACGCCGCGCGCTCGACCGGATCGACCTTCGCGTCGGGGTGCCCCCGATACCAGGCCAGCGCCGCCTCCCGCCGGGCGACGAGCTCCGCCGCGGCGTCGGCATTCGCGTCCGGGCCCGCGCCCAGCGTCTCGCGGATCAGCGCCTGGGACAGCGCGCCGAAGCCCTTGATGCGCCCGGAGTAGGTCGCCGCCATCACCACCCCGAAGTCGCGCACGTGCAGCGCGCCCATCGTATGAGCCCACTCGTGCACGAAGACCACCGCCCGCCGATGCTCGATGCGCGCCCGCAGCAGTGCTCGGCGATCGCGATCGTCGAGCACGTCGATGCTGCCGATGGCGTCCGCCTCGGAGACATCGGCCATCGAGCGCATCACGAAGTGCCGCCCCGCCAGCCGCGCCAGCCCGATCTGATCGAAGTCGCTCGACGCCACCGGCACGCCGCCCACCAGCCCCACGACCCAGACCCCCGCCTCGCCCGGATCGTGCGCCGCCAGCGCGTCGAGCCGATCGCCCAGGTCGTCGTTGGGGCCCGGTTCGGGCCACGGCGCCACCCGCTCGACGACGAAGCCGACCCCGAACTCGAACTGCGCGATGCCGCTGGCCTGCTCGACCATCGCCTCCGCGGCCCGCACCCAGTCGCCCTTCTGCGCCTGCCAGCGCGCGTCGGCGTAGATCCGGAACCGCAGCGGCGGCCGCGCATCGGGCGCGGGCGCCGTCGCCGCGGTCATCTTCGCCGGGGTCAGCGCCCCGATCGCCCGCTCGCGGGGCGTCGGTCCACACGCCGCGAGCACCAGCGCCGCCAGCGCCAGCGCCCATTGCAACCGCCCGATTCGTCGGCTCATGGGTGCGCCCCTACTGGTCTTCCGGCTCGGCCGTGCGTTCGAGCCCTGCTGCCCGTCGAGACCCGCCCGTTCTCATCCGTCCGGTGCGCCGTCGTGTCTTCGGCGCTCCAACATCCTCGAGCGATGCTGCGCGGGCGTGGAGTGTCCGGTGCGCCTTGGCGGCTGGATCCGCGCCGCCCACGTCCCCAACAAGGGCAGCGAGAGCCTCGGCCTCGATCAGACGTAGTCGGGCGGCCAGGTCGTCCATCGACTCAAGTGCAGCAGTGGCTCGTACTTGGGCGAAGCGTGCTTCTGCCAACGCTCTCTCCAGATTACCCAGTGGTGCACCCGATCGCATCCGCAAGATGCGCTCTTCTTCTGCCGTTGGTCCAGTCATGTGGGCCGGCTCGGACCCTTGTCCGGACCGCACCGGAGGCGCGACAGGCTGTATGGCCGGTTGATCCCGTTGAGTCTGTGCACGGTGGGCAAGCCATCGGAGTCCGGCTGCCATGGTCGCGCGGTCAACGGGGCCGGTCAGAACGACTTCTCCATCGACCAGGACAGAAAGCTGGCCTTGATGGCCAGCGTGAATCTGGATCCGCCCATCGGGCGACTGTAGGAGTCCATACGGCTCGCCGTCCACCGTCGCGATCTCGACGCTCCCAGGCGTAGTTTCCCCGGAGGTCGGCTGCGGCTCCCGGTCGGCAGGATCTACTTCGCGGGCCACTACTGTTCGCCCCCCTTCTCGAACACGAGAGCGAAGGCCTTCATCTCCCATGGTGTGAAGCGAAGCGGTACGGCCGTCCCGCCGACTGTCAGCACGATGTGCCCATCTGCGCTGACTCGAAGACGGGCCTCGGGGCCCTGAGCGCGGACCGCCGATATCACCATGCTCTCTTCCTCGGCGATGAGGTTGACGTTTACCCGGTCGGGATGGCTGCGCCCCATGCCTCCTGCTCCAGAGGGTTCATCTGCGACGAGGACTAGCACAGACCGCGGGCAGCATCGAGTCGGAGGATCTCGATGACGAGATGGCCATCATCGAGGATCATCGAGGGCGACGGCGACCCGGACGGCGAGGCGCTCGACGCCCGCGCTGGGCCCCACGACGCGCAGGACGCCGGCCCCTGCGCGGCCTCCGCCGTGCCCCCCGGCCAGCCCGTCAACCGGCCGGCCGTCGGCCACCGAGAACGACCGTGCTGGGCCAGCACATGCATCACGCGCGCCTCGCCGCCAGCGGGCCCCGTGACGCGGAAACCCCACACATACGCGCCGCTGCCGTCGTGATGGCCGGCCGCGTCAGCTCGAGGCCGGCGATGGGGGAGGGGCCGAGCACCAGTTCGCGCCCGTCCAGCGCCTGCCGAGCGACGGGCACCGCCGGCGCGCGCTGCCCGTCGAGCGTCAGCCACGCGGCGTCGCTGAAGGTCGGATAGCCCTCATAGGTGTCGAAGTTGCCCTGGTTCAGCGCGCCGTCGGGCTGGATGTCCCAGACGTTGCCCGCGCCGTCGATCCGCTCGGTGGGCAGCGCCTCGGGCCCGTCGGGCGAAGGCGCGGCGTCCAGCGCCCCGTCGACTGCCCCGCCGACCGCGGCGTCGACGGCCGGGCCCGTCCCGTCGCCGCCGTCGCCGTCGCACCCGCCCAGGGCGAGCGCCAGCGCCCCCCAGACCACCAGGGCCACCCGGGTGACCCGCCCGCCTGCTCGCGTGACGACCATACCGCCTCCATCACCGACCCCTGCGTCGGCCTGCCGGCCGATCATCGGCGGGGCGCGCCCGGCCGTCAACGGCGCCCGTCAGACCGGACGGCGCGCAGTACCGGCCGCGTCGCGGCGTCCGGTGACCATCCGCCCCCGGCGCGCGCTTGCACGCGCCATTCGGCGCAAAACGTCACCATATGGAAACGTTGCGTGGAAAAACGCCGATCGAGAACCTGTGTGATCCCGGCCGACTACGCAAAGACTGTAAGAATCGTTAGAAACTCGGGGTTTACGAAGTCCCGATCACCCGCTAGCCTCGGACGTACTCAACACCGCAGCGGACGGCCTTTCGAGAGCCACCGTCGGTCGGCGCGCATGCCGTGCGCCGGGGACGGCACCGCTGCACCTGCGCCCGAGGAGGCCCACCATGGCCATGCCCGTTCACACCCGGATCCAGAAGCTGCGCCAGTTCCCGCCCGGCCGCGCGAACGTCGCGGCGAACAACGTCGCCGGCCTCGCCTATCCGCTCGGCTACTTCGACCTGCGGCCATTCATCGACGGCGCGCTCGGCGCCACCCGCGACTACGTGTACGTCCGCTCGCTGCGCTTCGGCCAGATCCAGGCCCGCGGCGAGGGCCGCGCGGCGCCCATCGACCGCCGCTGCGACGTGCGCATCGGCTTCATCCACGACACCTGCGCCCGCTACGTCAGAGACCTGCCCGGCAGCGAAGAGGCCGCCGCCGCCGAGAAGGTGCTGCGGCGCTACTTCCCCCGCGGCCTGCGCGCCTTCGTGCAGGCGCCCTACGAAGAGGAGCTCATCCAGCTCGAGATCCTCGTCGACGGGCTGTCGGGCCCCGACGCTGACCTGGCGCGCACGCTGACCATCGGCCACCACCTGGCGGTGCTCGTCGAGCTGAGGCCGCAGTACGCTGCGGCGCTCGAGTACGAGGACAAGGTCACCGCCGGCGAGCTGGCGACGGCGTGGCAGGCGGTGCACCAGGCGATGATCGAGCTGTTCTGCGCGATCGTGACGCTGGTGCGCGACCCCGAGCATCAGGCCAAGGTGCTCGCGCCGATCCTCGACCAGGACGACCGCCTCGCGTCGCTCTACGCCCGCCGCCGGACCGGGCAGAACGTCGAGGAGGAGGTCGATCTCGACGACGAGGTGGCCGATATCATCGAGCAGATCACCGAGGGCGATGGCGAAGCGGACGACGACGCGCTCGCCGCCGGCGCTGGGGCCGACGACGCCCAGGACGCCGACCCCGACGTGGGATCCGCCGTGCCCCCCGACCAGCCCGCCGACCTGCCGCCCGAGGCCGCGCCCCCGCTGCTCGCGCCGCTGCCCGACCTCGAAGACTGACCGCTCACCCGGAGCGGGCCGCCCGCCTCGCCCGGCGCCTCGGCTTCGACCGTCGCGCCGGCCCCCGCCCCATCCGCCGCCCGTACGCCCCGATCCCCGCCGCGCGCCACCGCCGATGCCGTGCCTTCGGTCGACAGGCCGACCTCATCCCGACCGGACACCGCCGCGACGCGCCGGGCGCCGACCCTGCCGGCGCCTCGGGCCGTGGCAACGGGCGGCGGCCCGGCTCGGCGACCCCCGAGCGCGTCGCACCGGGCGCGCGGCCCGAGCCAGCGGGCGTCGAGAGCGTCGCAACGGTCTGTGATCCCGCCGCGGCGGGCCGGATTTCGAAGGCAACGGCCCGCGCGCCCGCCTCGGCGGGACACGAACCGTTCTTTCGGGCGCGGCGCCCGCCGCGGCGGGCCATGAGACCGTTTCGACGGCCTCACCTCCCGCCGCGGCGGGGCTCGAGACCGTCTCTTCGGTCGTGGCGGCCGAGGTGTACCTCAGCGAAACCGAAAGAACGCGCGCCGCGGCCGACCCGGGCGGGCCCGCGGACCGTTGGGACGGGTCGAGTATCGGTCGAGTTCGGTGTTCGAGACCGTTGGAACGCAATCCGGGCCGGCCGCGGCGGGGCGCGAGACCGTTGGAGCGCGATCCGGGCCGGCCGCGGCGGGGCTCGAGACCGTTGGAGCGCGATCCGGGCCCGCCGCGGCGGGACTCGAGGCCGTTGCCTTCGAAATCCGGCCCGCCGCGGCGGGATGGCAGACCGTTGGAACGCGATCCGGGCCCGCCGCGGCGGGATGGCGGACCGTTGGCGCGCGCGCCGGGTCGCCCGCCGGCGGATCAGACCGCGGCGAAGTCGGCGCGACGCAGCCCGAGGCGGTCGATGCGCTCGGGATCGTACTTGCGGTCGAAGGGCAGGACGCCCCGGTCGAAGAGCGTCTGCCTCAGCGTGTCGGCGTAGCGGTGCGCATAGGCCTCCCGCTCCTGCCCCGGGCGGGCGAAGTAGGCGTCGTAGAGGCGGCCCCACCCGCCGTGGTCGCTCTCTGGACGCTGCTCGTAGGGGCGCTCCACCTTCTCGAGGAAGTCGCGCCAGTGGCCGATCTCGTGCAGCAGCGTGCGGTAGAGCTGGGTGGCCCGCACGGTCTCCAGCGTGAACTCGATGACGTGCGCCCGGCGCCCGGTGCTGATCGTATGCCCGTCGGCCCGCAGCCGGTCGAGCTCCTTCTGGCTGTCGAGGCTCTGGCGGGTCGGCCACGTGAACCGGCCCTTCGGTCGCCCGGCTTCGAGGAAGACGGCGGGTCCGTCATGGTCGGGCGTGAGGTGCGCGCAGTGGTAGGCCATGCGCCCCCAGCAGCCGGACAGGATCTGCTCTTTGCGCGTGGGCTGCCGCAAGACGAACTGCTGCAGCCCGGCCATGTCGTCGGGCGGCACGTGGCGCAAGACCTCGACGACGTCGTCGACGGTGGCGGCGTGCAGGGTGTCGGCGCGGGTCTCTTCGACGATGATCTGAATCGGCGAGCCGTGCACCGTGAGCGGCACCCGGATCGGGTTGTTCAGCCGCTCCCAGAACGGGCGGTCATCCCTCCAGTCCGCGCCCCAGCAGCTGGGGATGACCAGCCGGTTCTGCTTGCGCCACCCCTGATCTTCGGTGCCGATCTTGCGGTTGCGTCGGGTGGGGTTCCAGCCGGGTCGTCTCATGGCGCCGAGTATAGCGCCCGGCGCCGGCCGGGTCAGTCTCCGCCGATGATCTGGTCGGGGTCGCAGCGGGTCGTATCGCCGTTGAGCATGTCGGTGGGGTAGGGCACCGTCGCCCGGCCCGAGAAGTCGCCGGTATCGACCGCGATGGTCAGGGTGGGCGCGCCGAGGGCGACGGGGGTGCAGACGCCGACGACGTAGTTGCGGTTGGCGAGCTGGGCCACGTTGGTGGCGATGGTGCGGAACTGCTCGGCGATCTCGTCGGCGCCGGCCTCGGCGAAGTGCTGCGGGCTCGAGGCGAGCTCGCGCACGAGGCTCTCGTTGTAATCGCCGCGGATGCCGATGGTGTAGATCTCGACGTCGTCGAGGTTCTCCCGCCGGGCGTCGAGCGCCGCGCGGCGCAGGTTCTCGGCGTCGCCGGCCTCGTGCTGACCGTCGGTGAGCACGATCACCGCCCGCCGGATCAGCTCGCTGTCGGCGCTGGCCATCGCGGCGGTGCGCAGGGCGAGGGTGTAGGCGTTGTAGAGGTCGGTGCTGCCGAGGGCGCCGCCGTCGATGAGGTCGTTGAGGCTGGCGGTGATGTCGGCGGGGCTGTCGGTGAACGGCCGCACGAGGCGCACGGCGTCGGGGCGGCCGAGCGAGACGATGGCGACCTGGTGGCTCTTCTTGACCTGGGCGAGCCGCTCGGGGTCGGCGTCGTCGGGCACGAGCAGCTGCTGCAGGTAGCGGGTGACCCCGGCGACGACGTCGTCCTGCGCGCCGTTGGCGAAGATCGAGTCGGAGAAGTCGAGCACGAGCACCGAGAAGAGCTGGAAGCTGTCGGGCAGCCCGAGCCGCGAGCGGCTGCCGCCTTCGTTGCTGCCGTCGAACGCGATGCCCCGCTCGTCGTTGATGATGCGCACCTGCGCCTCTTCGAGCAGCGGCGCCGGCCGGCCATCGCAGCGGTTGATGGAGAACTCGACCCGCAGCCCGGCGCTGCCGACGACGGTGACCGGCCGGGCGACGTCGATGGCGAGGCAGCTGTCGTCGTCGGCGCACTGCCCGTCGACGCAGTCGGTCTCGGCGCCGGGTGTGCTGACGGGCTCGGCGGGCTCTTCGATGGGGTCGGCGGGCTCGGCGGGGTCGCAGGCGCCGTCCGAGCAGTCGACGCAGACATAGCCGCGGCAGGTCTGCCCGCCGCACTGCTCCGAGGTGAGGCACTCGACGCAGTAGCCGCTCTCGACGTGGCAGACGTTGTCGCCGGCGCAGCCCGCCGCTTCGCCTTGTCCGGCGACGCAAGGCGGGTCGCCTCCGGTGTCGCAGCCGGCGCCGATGAACAGCAGCGCGGCGAGCCCGGCGGCGGCGCGGACGAACAGGCGGGGGGCGGCGCGGTGCGAGTCGTTCTTCATGGTGCTGCTCACATGTCAGTGTTGGACCTACATACGAGCATACAGCGCAATGCCGGTTTGGGCCAATTCTGTTCGTTGGGGGGTTTTTGGGGGGCGTGGACGGGGCCGGGGGATGCGTGGGGCCGTGGGCGGCCGGGACGCTCGTGCACGGCTACGGTGAGTCGGTCCAGGTGACGAGGTAGATGCGGCGACGCCCCGGCGGCTGGCCGACGACACCAGTGGCCGTGAACGCCAGCATATGCTGGTCGCCCTTCCTGACGAGCGCGAGGTCATCGTTGTCCACCGTGTTGGTTCGCAGGCGCCCACCCTCTCGACCGTCGGCGCGGACCCACATGATCTGGTCCGGTTCGTCCGCGAGCTGCCGCTTGACGTAGAAGATGTACCGGCCATCGGCGGTCCACGCCGGGCGTGATCGATGGGCGGCCATCATGTCACCGGGTGCCGTCACCCGCACATCGGTGGCCAGTCGACTGGCCACCCCCGAGATCAGGTCGAAGACCCATAGAGCGTAGCGGCCAGAGAGCGAGTTCCAGTCCGAGTAGAACGCGACTTTGCTGCCGTCAGGTGACCAGGTCGGGCGGATGTTCGATCCCGGCCAGTCGATCAGAATGCATGTGGATTCGGCCGGTCGCGTGATGTCGAGGACGAGGCCGATCTGCCGTTGGGCAACCTGTGCCCTCCATCTTGTGAACATGAGCGTCCCGGTCTGGGTCGGATGCCACGTCGGCGCGAACTCGAGCGAGTCAGCGAACGCCGTGACCTGCATCGGTTTCTCCGGACTCCCTCCCAGGTCGAGCGCGTATATGTCCGTCCCGCTGGTGCGGGAAGACATGTAGCCGATGAACTGGACGTCCGGGGACCAGTCGGGCTGCCGGTCGTCACGCGGGTTGCTCGTCAGCCAGCTCCCATCCGCGAACAAGTCGTAGTCTCCCTTCGGCCCACGGGCGGTAAACACCCAGGGGTTTGACAGCACTTTCTCCATATCAGGCGCCCACGCGACATCACTCAACGCGGCGCCATCGGTGCGACCCGTGATGATCTCTGATACATGCTGTGCACGCAGCTCTGGCGCGAGTCGGAGCCTCCAAATCCCAGTGCGTCCATCTCCAACGACGTCGAACGCCAGTTGCTGTCTGTCGGGACTCCAACGCGGTGCGACGAGATCTGCGCCGGGGTGATCGTGGACCGGATAGGGGTCCGAAACGTTGTCGTATCGGATGTCTCCCGAAGGCGTGTTCTTTGTCCCGATTCGCAGTGTGTCCGGGCACCCTACTCGGTCGGGGAACGACGGTGTGCTCGTACCGCCCGGTTGGACGGCAGAGGTGCCTGCGGCGCGCTCGGCGTCACTCACCGTGAAGCGGACCGGCCGGAACCCGATGTTCGTTTCCGCCCAGGAGCGCCAATGCGCTCCTCGGGAGGCGGCGCGCACATGATTCGGGGTGGCGTCGAAGGCACCACCTCGAATCACGCGCTTGATGTCGCGGGGCACGTCGACCGGGTCGACCAGCGCGGCGCCGTCGGCGGGGCTCTCCGGGTAGTCGGGGGTGTAGCGGTTCCACGTCCACTCCCACACGTTGCCCAGCATGCCGTAGAGCCCCCAGGCGTTGGGTTGCTTGCTCTTGACCGGTTGGGTGGATGCCCGGTCGCTGTACCAGGCGCTCCCCGTCGCCTGCGGATGCTCCGATGCGCTGTTGCCCCCGTACCATGCGATGGTATCCAGCACCGGCGCTGTGCGCGGGCCCTGCATGTCGAGGTCGCCGGCGTAGGTCGCCGTCTTCGTGCCCGCCCGCGCCGCGTACTCCCACTCTGCCTCGGTCGGCAGCCGGTAGCCGTCCGCCTCCCGTGTCCAGCTCACCGCCAGGCCCTCGATGACGTACGCTGGCTGCAACCCCTCGGCCACGGAGAGCGCGTTGCAGTAGTTCACCGCGTCCAGCCAGCTCACCCTCTCGACCGGCCGGGCCCCGTCTGCCGCAGTGCCCTTGAACGCCGATGGGTTGGTGCCCATCAACGCGGCGTACTGCGCCTGAGTCACCTCGGTCTCGGCCATCAGGAAGCCGCGCGTCAGCTTCACCCGATGCGCTCGCTCATCACCGCTTCGACCTGCTTCATCGGCCGGGCTGCCCCGGGTGTACTCGCCCGGCGTGATGGGGATCATCGCCGGCCGGTATACGGCGGGTGCCGCGCTGTCTTCGGGCTCGGGGCCGCCGGCGGGCGTCTCCTTGGCCATCGGCGTCCGAACTTCGGTCTTGCCTCCGACCCGTTCGACGGCCTCGTCCGCCGCCGCCGCGGACTGCGGATCACCGACCGTGGTCGCCATGCCGCCCAGGGCGCTCAACGCCCGTGCTGTACCCGCGTCGCTCGCAGCGGCCGGCACCGCGCGCCGGGTTGCGGTGATCGCCTGCTCTTCCAACTCGGCGACCCGATCCGCCGGCAGCTTCGCTCGTCGGCCGATGGCGGCCCGCCGCTGTTTGGTGACGGCGACCGTCAGATGCGTCGGCCCGAACACCTGCGCCCGCCGCTCTGCGATCTGATCGAGCCGTGCGATGGCCCCCTCACCGTCGCCGTTCGCAGCGAGCCGTTCGGCGGCTTCGGCATCGCGACGGTCGGCGATGGCGCTGCGGCGGGCGGCGGCGAGGTAGCGGCCAAGGGTCAGCCGGGCCTGCCACGCGTCGCGGTTGTCGAGGTGGGCGCGGGCGGCGCGCATCAGGTCGGCGGGGCTGCCGCTGTGGCCGGCGGCGTGCAGCGCGAGCGGCCCGAGCGAAGGCGCGCCGCGGGCGTCTGAGCGGAAGCCGCCGTATTCCGGCTCCTGGGCGCCCCCGCTGAGGCGCGTGACGCGGTCCTGCACGAAGGCGGCGAGCTCGACGAAGAGCAGGTCACCGTCGGGGTAGAGATCGGCGGCGCCGTCGAGCCCTTCGAGCACGGCGGCTGCAAAGCGGCCCCGGCGGGTGAGGTCGCCATCGTCTGCGACTTGGGCGAGCCCGGCGGCGGTGAGCACCTTGCGGCTGTGGCGTGAGAAGGGTCGCAGCGCCTCGATGCCGTGCTCTTCGACCTCGGCGTTCAGCTCGGCGTAGCTCAACGGCTTGAGGTCGGCTGCTTCGAGGGCGAGTCCGCCGTAGCAGGTGTCGAAGAGCAGGATGACGTGGGCCACCTTCAGGTCGTCGAGCGCCCGCAAGAGCTCGCCAACGGGTATGGGCTCACTGCCGGCGCCGACGTCTCGGGCCCAGATGTGGCCAGTGGGGCCGCCCTTGGCGTCGACGCTCTCGGCGTGCAGCGCGACGTAGAGCACGAGCAGCGATTCTTCGGGCAGCTCGTTGAGCGGGCCCCGCGGGCCGATGAAGCGGCGAATGCCCCGAGCGGTCGCGTCGGTCTGCCGCAGGTGTAGTCTGTCGTCGGTGGTGAAGCCGAGGCGGCCGGTGAAGGCGACAGAGACCTCGTCGGCGTCGGCCACGGCCCCGGTGAGCAGCGGCCGGTCGGCGTAGTCGTCGACCGCGATGGTGGCGATGAACCGCTTCGCGGGGGCCCGATGGGCGACCTCCGTCGCCGACTCCCTGGGCGGGCTCGGCGGCGCGGCGCTGCATGTGGCGAGCAGCAGTGCGAGCGGTCCCAAGACGTGGAACGGGTACAGCTTGGAACCGCAGCCAGTCATGAGGGGTATCGGGTCACGGCAACAGCGCGCTCATGATGCTCATGACCGTTGTCGGTCGCGGCGTCGGCTCGAGGCGCCATCGAGGTCACCAGCGCCGCAGCCATCAGCCTCGCAGCCATCAGCCTCGCGACCATGCCGCACCTCCCCCCGCGATCGTGCAGCAGCGTAGACCGCGAAGTCGAGGCGCCACCACCTCGATGGCCTTGCGCACGCCTGCGGGCCGCCGGGCCGCCGGGCGATGCGGTTGGAGCCGGTGTGGCGCCCGTGGGCCTGCACGCAGCCCAGCACGCCCACCTCGGAGCCATGGTCGTCGAGAGCCGGGTCCGGCTCGACGGCCAGCTCGAGCTGCGCGTCGCGGCGGTCGAGCACCGCGGCGACGAGGCCGTGGCCACGGTCGAGCTGCGCTTCCCGACCGTGCGCGTCGATGACTGGCAGGCGCTGGGGCAGTCCATCGCTCGAGCCGGTGCCGCGCTCGTCGGCTGCCTCGCCCGCTTCGAGCTGAGCGAGCGCGGGGTGGTCGATGCGGTGCAGGGCGACGTCGGCCCGCGATCGCCTCATGCCGACCGACGCCCCGGGCAGCTCGGGTACCGCCGGCGGCTCGATCTGCGGGCCGCGTTCGTGGACCGCGATGACCTCACCGAAGCGCAGGACGTCGCCGTCGTTCAGCGGCGTCGGCGCGGTGATGGCCCGGGCGTTCACCCGCGACCCGTTGTGGCTGCCGAGATCGGTCACCACGTGGGTCGACGCTTCGGCCTGCCACTGCACGAGCGCGTGACGGCGCGAGGCGGTGGAGTGGGGGACCGTGAGCAGCCCCGGTCCCCGCGCTCGGCCGATCTGCACCGGATGGGCGGTCGGAAGCGGATGGACCCCGGCCACGGCGGGGGGATGGACGACGTGCAGTCGAGCCGCGGGCGCCGGTGGGCGACGACGCCGGCGCTCGGGCGTGGTCTGGGTGGCCTGTTCGTCGAATGAGGTCGTCATGGGGCGCACTGATGCTTCTGAACGGTGATGGTGCCATCGGCGGAGACCCGGGCGACGACGGGGCGACCGTCGACCACGATGAGGCGGCTGCGCTGACCGGGGCCGAGCAACGCTCGGCCGTGCGGGGCCCCGTCGGCCGTCAGGCGGCTCAGCCAGACCCCGTCGGGTCGACTGCGGGTGACGAACCACGCCCCACAGGTGTCGTCCCAGGCCACGGCCGGCGGGGCGGGGGTGTCGTCGGCGTGGGCCAGGCGCACCGCCCGACCCAGCGCCCGACCGGGCAGCCCATCGAGCTCGCCGCACCGGCTGCGTCCGTCGAGCACCGCCCGCGGATCGACAGTCTGGAACCAGACCGGACTGGCGACGGCGTCGCCGGTGTCGCACGCCGCGTCGCGGGTCAGCCGCCACACCAGGCCCAGGCGCCGGCCCGCGGCGGCGACGTCGACCCCGGCGATGCGATAGCCCAGCGCCGTCGGGAATCGGGCCAGATCGCCGTCGAGGCGCCGGTCGATGTCAGCGGAGACCCGACGGGTCGTCGCGTCGGCCCGTCGCAATCGGAGGAGGGTGTGGCCGGGGTCGAAGACCAGTCGGAAGACGAGATACGCCCGCTCTTCGAGCCAGGCGAACGTCGAGAGCGGCCAGCCCTGGCACGGTTGGTCGAGGCCGAACTCCTGATTGGCCACCCGTTCGAAGGTCAGCTCGCCGAGGGTCTCGGCACCGGTGAGGCATACGCCGCCGCGGACGTCGCCGCAGACCAGGCCGAAGCCGTCCGGGCCGTGGGTCACCCGCGGACTTCGCAGGGCGCCGATCTGGTCGCAGGTCCGCTGGTCTTCGGGCAGGGTGACCATCTCGTCCAGCCGACACTCGGCGTCGAGCAGGGCGATCGCGACCTGTCCCGGTCCGCTGCCCGGCGGCGCCGCGGCGGGGTCGTAGGCCGCCCAGTCCCACTCGGTCCAGGTCAGCACGTAGCGCTGGAGATCGGCGTTCCAGTTCAGGTCGATCTGATGGGCCTGCGCCTCGGCGGCGTCGTCGGGTACTTCGGCCCCGAAGGCGTACTCGATCACCAGGTCGGGGGCGCCGCGGCGCCAGTCTTCGCCGCCGGTCCGGGCGAGGTCGCCATCGAGGCAGGCGACGCGCAGTGCCTGTCGGGTGTCGGCGCAGTCGCAGGCCGCGGGCCGCGGGCAGCTCCGGTTCGGGTCGCCGTCGAACGGACAGACGCACGACCGGGCGCATGCGGGTGGGGGGTCGGTCCATGCCACGGCGACGCGGTCGGGACCGCTGCTGGCCAGGGCGATGTGGCGACCGGCGGGGCCCGCGCGCGCGTCGGTGGCGTAGTCGACGGGTGGAACGACGAACGGCGCCGCGGCGGTGGCGGGGCAGTCCAGTCGGCCCTCGTCCACGTCGTCGAGCGGGGCGCACTCGCCCACGGGCGGCACGTCGTCGGGCGGGCACTCCAGGGCGGCATCCGGTCCGGCATCGGCGTCGGGTCCGGCGTCGGCGCCCGGGGGGCAGGCGAAGGCCGGCGCGGCATCGGGGCCGGCGTCGGGCATGTCGGGGCCGGCGTCGGCCACGGCGTCCGGGTCGACCTCGATCTGCGCGTCGGAGGCCCCGTCGGGAGAGCTGTCGGGCGGCGACTGACCGTCGGCGGGGGGCGCCGCGTCGGGGGGCGCCGCCGCGGTGCAGACGAACGCGACGCAGCGCGCGTCGGCCGGGCAGTCGACGTCGTTGAGGCATTGCACGTCCGCCGGCCGTTCGAGGCAGGCGAGCAGCCCCATCGCCAGCGCCGCGGTGCAACAGACCCGAACCCGGCTCAAAACCGCCCCTCCACCCCGAGCGACGCGCCTCCGGGGGTGGGGGCGATGGCGCTATCGAGCCCCCAGCCGAGGGCGAAGGCCACCGCGCCGGCCGCGGCGAGTCCCCAGCCGATACCGGCGAGGGTGCGGTCGCGATCGAAGTCGGAGAGCGCAGCCCGCTGGGCGCTCAGATAGCTGCGTGTCGGGTCGCGTCGGGCGGCCTCGACCGCGGCGTCGTGGGCGTCGAGGTCGTCGAGGGCCAGGGCGGTGAAGGCGCCGCCGGCGGCGAGGCCGAGGCCCACCGCGGCGATGGGGGCCCACAACCAGCCGAGCCCATCCGGGTCATCGGCCGGGCGTATCGTCGGGGGCGTGTAGGTCACCTGTCGTCGCTCGCCGGGGCTCAACGCCAGCCAGGTGACCTGCGCCGGGTGACCTGCGCCGGAGACTTCGAGGCGATGTACACCGGCGGCGAGCTGTCCGTTGGCGGGCATCGGCGCGCCGTTGATGTCGAGCGTGGAGCCGGGCGGGACCCCGGTCACGATGAGTCGGGCGATGCATCGCGCCTCGAGCGCCTCTCGGGTCGAGGGCATCCGGGCCCTGGCCGCCGGGCCGATCTCGACCCCGTGCGACGCATCGAGCGCGGCCAATGCTGCGGCGCAGCCGTCGGGGCGCTTCGAGTGGGCCAGCGCGATGTTCCACATCAAGCCGGGCCGGGGGATCTGGGCGCGTACGGCCTCGAAGGCCATGGCCGCCTCGCACCACCGCTCGGCGGCGATGTGGGTCTGCGCGGCGGCGAGGTGGGCCCGGGCCCGGGTTCGCGTATCCCCTTCGATGGATACGGTGCGGGGGTCGTCCGGGTCGAATGACACGCTCGGCGGCGCCCCCGACGCGACGCAGAGGGCACGGGTGAAGCGACGACCGTCGGCGGCGACGTAGGTCAGCCGCCGAGCGCCCACCACCACGAGACCCGGTCGAGCCGGGCCGTCGATCTCCAGTCGGCCGTCGGTCGGCGCGGCGAGCCCCGAACGGTCGACGGCGCACCGGCGCTCGATGTCGTCGATGCGCCGTCCATCGAGATCGCAGGGCGGCGCGCCGCATGTGGCCCGCATGGCATCGACGATGGTCGACGCGACATCGCACGCACCGGCCCGAGCGTGGGCCTCGGCCTCGAGCAGTCGGCCGTCGAGGCCGGGCACGTCGGTCGCCGGGATCCACCGCGTCGCTGTGGGAGCGGCGATGGCGACGGCCGTGCATCCGGTGAGCAGGAACGCGACAATGCGGCCGAGTCGCTGCATCGGGTGATCGCCTCCGTTGTCCGTGCTAGCCTCGCGCAACGTAGCAACCACCCCTCGAACCCACAACAGACGGACACCGGTGGTCGACCCTTCCGATCCGCTCGTCGATCGCGTGCTCGACGGCCGATATCACGTGCTGCGGGTCATCGGGCAGGGGGCGATGGGTACGGTCTACGTCGCTCGTCAGCTCAGCACGGGCATCGACCGGGCCCTCAAGGTCGTGCGGGCCGAACACCAGGACGACCCCGGGCGGATCCGGCGGTTCGAGCGCGAGGCCGAGGTCATCAAGCGGCTTCGCGATCCCAACACGGTGCAGCTCGTCGACCAGGGACGGACCGCCGAAGGCCGGCTGTATCTCGTCTCGCAGCTGCTCGAAGGGGAGACGCTCGGCGCTCGGTTGCGGCGGGGGCCGCTGACGGTGCACCAGACCCTGGAAGTCATGGCCGCGGTCGGCAACGCGCTGCGTGAGGCCCACGCCCTCGGCATCGTGCATCGCGACCTCAAGCCCGAGAACATCTTCGTCGCCGCCCTCGGCCACCGCGAGGTCATCAAGGTGCTCGACTTCGGGGTCGCCCGCCTCGCCGGCGCGAGCAGCACCACCGGCGGAGTCATCGGCACGGCGGCCTATATGGCCCCCGAGCAGGCGTTGGCCCAGTCGGTCGACGGCCGGGCCGACCTCTACAGCGTGGGCGTGGTGGCTTACGAGTGCCTGGCGGGGCAGCGACCCTTCACCGAGCGCAACCCGGCCGTGGTTCTGCACCAGCATGCGTTCATCGACCCGCCCCCGCTCGGGCCGCGGGTGCCCCACGTGCCTGCGCCCGTGGCCCAGCTGGTGATGGTGCTTCTGCGCAAGGCGCCCGACGAGCGTCTGGCCGATGCGGCGTCGCTGTGCGCCGCGGTCCGGTCGTTGACCCACGACCCGCACACGTCGGTCGTCTCGACCCTCGACCTCGGGACCACCGCGACCCTCGATGCGGTCGCCCCGCACCGACCCGAACCGCCCGGACCGTCGGCGCCGCCCCTGCGGTGGCCCGGGGGATCCATGGCCTCGGCGTCGACGGTCGACCCGTCGATGGGCCCGGGTTCCGGCTCGGTCAGGTCGCCGGAGGAGGTCTCGGCGCAGCCGTCGGTGTCTGATGCGGATGGGATCTCGGACATCGCCGCGGACTCTGCGTCGGCCGTGGACTCGGCGGCCGTGGACTCGGTGTCGGGGCCCGCTGTCGTCTCGGTGGATGGGCCGGAGGTCGAGCCTCCGGTGTCACCGGCGACCACGCTGCCCGGGTCGGTGGAGCCGCGCCGGCGATGGATGGCCGGGGTGTTGAGCGTGGTCGTGGCGCTGGCCCTGGTCGCGGCCTGGTGGGGCGGCGCCGACGACCGGGATGGTGCGCCGCCGGCCGACGCGGGAGTGACGCCTCGCTCGGCTGCGGTCGACGCTGCGATCGACGCTGCCACGGGCGCGCCCGTCGGCCCCGACGGGGGCATGGCCGCTTTCTCCGACGCCGCGAACGACGCCGGATCCGCCGACACCGCGCTCGATGCGGCCGTATCTCCGAGCGATGCGGGGCTTCCGGTGGATGCGGCGCTTCGCCCGAAGCGACCCGCGCGGTCGCGGCGCCGGCCCCGAACACGGCCCGTGGTCGTCCCCCGCGATGCTTCGCCGCCGACCGTCGTCGACATGGCCCGGCCTGCGCCCGCTCCGCCGGTGCCCGACGCTGCGCCGCCTGCAAAGCCATCTCCGACGGCGGGGTTCGTCCTCGATCTGGGCCTGTGAGCCCCGGTCGACCGAGCGGGAACGCCCGGGTGGTTCTGTCGGGCCGCGAGACGCATGCCATCGGATCGATGGTATGGTCCATCACACCATGACAGGCTGTCTTGTTACATGATGCCATCTCCCCACTATGCCATGGCATGGCTTCCCATCACTCCATGGCATGACTCCGGGGCCGGCCGGGCCCACCGCTGGCAGCCCCTCGGCACGGACGCAGACCCTCGGCACGCGGCCTTCGGCCGATTCGACGCCCCCGCCGCCGAGAATGGTCATGGCCGTCCAGAAGTGGAGAGGAGAGTCGGGCGGCTGGACGGTTGCCGCTGCCCGGACCGGCGGGCTATGGGTTCGAGGTGCAGGCCCACGATACCTGAGGTGGACCCATGGCCAGATCGACCCATACGCCGGTGGACCGCGCGCTGCTCGCGCGCATCGCCGATGAGCTGGGCGCCGCGTCGGCGGAGCTCGAGTCGGCGATTCAAGACCTGTGGAGCGGCTACGGGCAGGTATGCCGCGTCCGGCTCGTGGGCGGCCCGGCGGAGACGGTCGTGGCCAAGGTGGTGGCGGCGCCCGGCGCGGGCGGTCGGCATCCGCGGGGGTGGAACAGCGACCGCTCCAACGCGCGCAAGCTGCGCTCGTATGGCATCGAGCGTGTGTTCTATGAGCGCTACGCTGGCGAGTTGGGCGCGGCGTGCCGGGTGGCGCGCTGGTTCGGCGGGTTCGAGACGCCGACCGGGTTCTGCTTCTTGCTCGAAGACCTCGACGCGGCCGGCTTCGCCGAGCGGCGGCGGCGCGTCGGCCACGGGGAGCTGCTGGCGTGTATTGGCTGGCTGGCGCGCTTTCACGCGCGGACGCTGTGCATGGCGCCCGACGGGCTGTGGCCCCAGGGCACGTATTGGCACTTGCAGACGCGCCCGGACGAGCTGGCGGCGATGCGGAACCGGCGCCTGCAGGCCGCCGCGCCGGCGCTGGATCGCTGTCTGCGCGACGCCCGGTGGCGCTGCCTGGTGCACGGCGACGCCAAGCTGGCCAACTTCTGCTTCTCGGGCGGCGCGGGCGGCGTCGCCGCGGTGGATTTTCAATACGTGGGCGGCGGCGTCGGCGTGCAGGATGTGGCCTATCTGCTGAGCAGCGCGCTGAGCGAGGGCGAGTGCCAGCGGCGGGCGGCGGGCTATGTGGACGCCTACTTCGAAGCGCTGGCGGTGCCGCTGGCCGAGTCGCTGCAGTTCGCGGTGCTCGACGAGGTCGAGGCCGAGTGGCGCGCGCTGTATCCCGTGGCCTGGGCCGACTTCGTGCGGTTCTTGGATGGCTGGGCGCCAGGGCACCAGAAGCTGCACGGCTACAGCTTGGCTCAGACCGAGGCGGCGCTGGCCCATGCGGCGGTGGCGCAGTCGATGCGCGGCGGATGAGGGCGGGTGGATCGAGGTGCTGGATCGAGGTGCCGGGCACCTGGTGGAGCGAGGTGCTGGTGGAGCGAGGTGCTGGTGGAGCGAGGTGCTGGTGGAGCGAGGTGCCGGGCACATGGCGGAGCGCGGCGCCCCGCGCAGGCAGGCAGGCTGTCCGCATGTCGCGCGCGTCGAGCCGCTCGTCGCTTCCGACCGCGCGTATCGGCGCGCGATTGTGCCGGCCGCCGGGCAGCGGTAGGCTGAGCGTCATGTCAGCCTCTTCGCCTGCACGGGTCTCTCCACATCTCATCCCTATCGAGCGGGTCGCGCCCGCTCGTCACGATGAGGTGCGACATGGAGAAGCCGAAGACGCGGGCCGCCCGTAGGGCCGCGACCCGCCGGATCATCGCTCGCCGCGTACGGGACGCGCGGCGCATGGCGTCGGACGGTGAAGAGTTCGGGTGGTCCGACGAGCCGGGGCGGTTCGCGGACGATACCTACCTGTGCTGCGGCTGCCGCAAGCGGCGCAAGGGCGAGCCCCGCCGCGGCGCGGGCATGTGCGGCGCCGGCGCGCGGGCGTGGGTCTATCGCGATCGGGCGACCAACCGCGCCTTGGCTGTGCTCGCCCGCCGGGGCGATCTGTCGGACGGGTCCCTCGATCTCGTTCTGCGTCGATTCGATGAGCCGCGGCGGTAGCCCTGAGGCGCGGGGTCGAGGCATGCCGACGATTCACTGCTGGTCGCAGTGTCCCTCGCCGTCGATGTGGCCCAGGGTGGCGGTCTGGGCGGCGATGAAGGCCCACAGGTCGTCGATCGAGCGGCTGCCGACCTGGTAGCGGCTCTCGGCGGAGATGTCGCGGGCTTCGAGCTCGGCCCGGGTGATCTCGCCGTCGCCGTCGCCGTCGCTGGCGGCGATGAGGTCGAAGACCACCTGCGGTTCGCCGCTGTCGAGGTCGTCGTAGAGCAGGTGGTCGGCGTGAATGGTCAGCTCGGCCGCCGCTTCGCCGCCGTCGACGACCCGGGCGTCGATCTCGCAGGCGCTGTAGCGGGTGGTCTCGGCGAAGCCCCAGGCGAAGGTGCGCACCTCGCCGGCGCGCTCGGCGCGGCCCTGGGCGTAGACCGCCAGGCCCTCGTCGCGCATGTAGGCCACGTCGGCCTCGCTGGCGTTGCCCGCGGTGGGGGCGGCGGCGGGCGCGATGGTGTAGTCGAGCGCGCTGTACTGCGCGGCGGGCAGGTCGAGGGTGACGACGGGGTGCCCCGCGCCGCCGGATGTGCGGGCGAGGTCGAAGACCCGGGCGGTGTCGTCGCGCGCCTCGCCGGGGATCTCGACGGCGGCGACGACGATCAGGAAGCGCTCGAAGGTGACCGTCCAGCCGTCTTCGACGCAGCCGTCGCAGCCCGGCTCGCCGGCGGGGATGCCCTCTTCGATGAACTCTTCGCCGTAGATCGTGATGGCGAGGCGGCCTTGTCCGGCGCCGGTGTCGTCGTCACAGGCGATGGTCGGCGCGGCGAGGGCGGCCAGGGCGAGCGCGGCCAGGGCGCGGGTCGGATTGCGGGTGCTCATCGGATGTCCTCCGGGGTCGAGCCATAGTGATCGTGGGTTTGCAGGGTGCGCTTGAGTCGGTTGACCAGGCCGTCGGCGATGCCGTCGATGTGGCCGTCTCCGTCGGTATCGAGCGCGGCGAAGTCGAGGCCGTCGAAGACCGTGTCGCCCTCGAAGGGGTCGGTGAGCTGCAGCGCGACGGGCAGCGGATCGCCGCCTTCGACGGCGCGGGCGGGGCAGGGCGCCCCGTAGACCCGGCGGTCGGTATCTTGCGGTACGGCGACGGCGAGCTGCCAGCGCTCGGCGCCGCGCTCGATCGTCGCTTCGAGGTAGAGGTTGGCCCCGACGAGCGGGTCGTCGGGTTCGAGGCCGTCGGCCGCGGCGGCGGTGCCCAGGCCGAAGTCGACCCCGTCGATGGCGCCGGGCAGCACGGTCGCGAAGCCCGGCTCGCCGCCGGTGATCCAGTCGACGATGTGCCGGCCGGGCAGCTCGCCGCGCACGGCGCCGCCGGCGGCGTGGCCCGGGTGGGCGTGGGCCGCGCCGACGAGCCACGAGACGGGTGCGGGCAGGGGGCGAGCGGCGTGGGCCTCGCCGCCGACGGTGAACTCCAAGTCGACGAGCAGCTGGCGGGCGGCGGTCACGGTGACGGTGTAGCCCAGGTCGGTCGTGGCGACCGGCTCGAGAGCCAGGGCGACGACGGGCACCGCGATGGGTATCGCGTCGAGGCTCTGCTCGCCGCAGCCGCCGAGCGGGGCGGCGAAGACAATGGTGGCGCAGACTGCGCCGGTGAAGATGCGCACGGGTCCTCCGATGCCGACGGCGCACGGGGGCCGTCGACGCACGGGCGTCCGCGGCGCTCAGGCCCGGCGGCGCCCGGTGATCTTGATTCGGTGAATGGCGGAGGTGCCGTTCAGGCGGGCGGGGCGCGGGCGCGGGCGGCGGCGTGGTGCCGGTGGCCGCGCAGCGGATGGTAGACCGGCGGGCGCACAGCGGGCGCCGCGGGCGGGCCACGCAGGGCGCGGCGGGGCAGCAGTATCGGGGTCGGCGGCGGCGGCGCCAGCGCGAGGTGGGCCGCGCCGCCGTCGCCGTGATGGGTCGGGTGCGGGTCGCGCTCGGGGTCGTCGGTCGGGTGGCTGTGCCCGTCGGCGTCGTGGGTATGCCCGCCCGGATGCGGGTGACGGTGCGGGTGCGCATGCCGCGGGGCGCCGGCCTCGACGAAGACCACCGCGCCGTCGGGGGTGTGGTGGTGGTCGGGCTGGTGCAGGGCCATGTGGGCCAGCGGGCCGACCACGAACGCGGTCACCGCGAGCGGGATCAGCCACTCGACCAGCAGGCGGCGGGCGCGCATCACCAGCGCACGCTGACGCCCAGCCGCAGCTGCCGCGGCGCGCCGGCGAAGCCGTGGATCGCCGGCAGCGCGCTGCGCGGCTGGCTGCGATCCCACCACGAGGCGAAGCGATATTCGCCCTCGCGCCACGCCGTATCGAAGATGTTCTCCACCGCCAGCTCGGCGGTCAGATCGGTGGCGCCGGCCCGCCAGCGCCAGCCGACGGCGGCGTCGACCACCAGCGCGGGCGCGGCTTCGGCCCCGTCGCCGAGGGGCCGCGGGCCCAGGCCGAGCAGCGAGAGCCCGCCGCCGATGCCCGACCCGTGCTCGACGGCGGCTTCGAGCCGGCCGAGCAGCGCCGGCACGCCGGGGATGGGCCCGCCGTCGGCGAACCCGGCGTCGACCGCCGCGCCGCCGACGCTCAGGTGCAGCCAGGGCCAGGGGTCGAAGGCGCCGTCCAGCTCGACGCCGACCCGCCGGGTCGCGCCGCGCTCGACGTTGGTCGCCGAGACGTGGTCGTAGATCTGCTCGCGCTCGATGCCGACGGCGAACGCGGCGGCGGTGATGCTCACCCGGTCGTCGGGCAGCCAGCGCGCGCCCAGCTCGCCGTGGTCGGCCGTGGTCACCGCTGCGCGGCCTCCGCCGTAGACCGCCGCCGGGGCATCGGCGACCGCCGGCGAGCGCACGGTGGCCCGCGCCTCGGGCGGGCGTATACCGCGGCCGTAGGCGGCGAAGAGCAGCCAGTCACCCAGCGCGGCCCGCCCGCGCACCCGGGGGACCACGGCCAGCAGCGTCTGCTCGCCGGCGGCGTCGGTGCCGCGGTCGTCGACGTCGAACCGCCACGCCGCCGCCCGCGCGCCGCCTTCGAACGACAGCCAGGGCCACGGCCGGAAGCGCACCGCGGCGGCCAGCGCGGCCCGCTGGCGGGTGGCCCGCAGGTCGCGCTCCGCCGCGCCGAGCTGACCGTCGTCGGCCAGCGATACCTGCCGCTGGGCGTAGTCGTCGACGGCGCCGTCGAGCGCGCCGAGCAGGCGCCACCGCGGGCCGAGCCGCCAGCGCAGGCGCCCGTCGAAGCCCGCCGAGAACGCGCCGTGGGTCTGGCGGTGGCCGTCGCCCAGCTCGGGGTCGCGCAGGTAGCCGGTGAAGCGCTCGTCGAGCTGCAGGCTGCGCCCCTGGGCCCAGACGCCGCCGTCGATGCGCAGGCGTTCGATACGCGTCGCCAGCCGCACCCCGCCCATGACGCGCCGGGCGAGGCCGCCGGTATCGTCGCTGTAGCTGTCGGTGAGCCCGACGCGCCCGGCGTCGACGTCGTCGAGGCGGATCGCCGTCGGCAGGCCGAAGTCGGCGTGGGTCACCGCGCCGAAGCCGGTGATGTCGACCGCGCCGACCTGCAGCGCGCCGCGCACGACCGCCACCGCCCGGCGCAGGTCGCGGTTCTGGCCGAAGCCGCTGTCGTGGGTGGCCGCCGCCGCCATCAGCGTCTCGTCGGTCGCCCAGCGGGCCAGCCCGCGGACGCGTCCGGTGGTGCCGCCTTGCAGGGCCACTTCGAGGCCGCGCTCGGCGGGCGGCACGCCCAGCTGCAGGTCGACGGTGCCGGCGGTGGCGAAGTCGCCCTGGGTCACATCGCTGACGCCGCGGGTGGCGACCAGCCCGGCGATGACCTCGGGCATGACCAGGCCCAGGTCGACGTAGCCGTGGCCGTGCACGTTGCCCGGCTCGTTGAGCGGTACGCCTTCGAGCCGCACCTCGACGTCGCTGCCGTGCAGGGCGTCGAAGCCGCGGATGTAGAACTGGTGGCCTTTGCCTTCGCTGCCGTGCTGCACGACGTAGAGCCCGGGCACGAGCTCGAGCAGCTCGTCGGCGGTGCGCGTCGGTTTGTGGGTGAGCAGGCGCTGGTCGACGCGGTGTTCGCCCGCCGCGTCGGGCGGCGCGCGGCCGTAGACCCGCATGCGGTCGTCGTCCGCGGCGGGCGCCGGCTCGTCGCGCGCGTCGGCGTCGCGCGGCGCGAGGCCGAGCATGAGCAGCAGAATGGCGGTGCGCAGGCCCACGCCCGATGATGACGCCCGGCCCGTGGCCCGTGCAACGGCTTTGGCGCGCGGTCGGGCCCGGGCGTGGGGTGTCGACGAATGCCGACCTATTCTGCGGCGGGCTTCTCGGCGGCGGGCTTGCGGCGTCGGCGGGGCTTCTTGACCGGGGCCTCGGCCGCGCCATCGGCTGCGGGGGCCTCGGCGGCGGGCTTGCGGCGGCGGCGGGGCTTCTTGGCCGGGGCTTCGCTGGCCTCGGCGGCGGGCGTCTTGGCGGCGGGCTTGCGGCGGCGGCGGGGCTTCTTGGCCGGGGCCTCGGTCTGCGGCTCGGCGGCGGGCTCTGCGGTGACGGGCTCTGCGGCGGCGGTCTCTGCGGCGGGTGCCTGCTGCTCGGCGGCGCCGATCTCGGCTTCGACCGAGGCCTGCTCGGTCTCGGCGGGCTGCTCGGCGGTCTGCTCGGCGGCCTCCGTGGCCGGGGCGTCGTCGACGGTCTCCGTCGTGGCCTCTGCCGGCGCGTCGGCGGCCTCGTCCAGCGGGCGCAGGGCCTCGGTCAGCGCCTCGCCGGCGGCGGTGGCCGCACGACGCAGCGCGTCGAGCGTCAGCCGATCTTCCTCGAGCGGCGGGCGGACCTCGGCGTTCATCTTCTCGACGAGGGTGTCGAGGCGCGCGCGCACGGTCTGCATCTCGGGGCGGGCCCGCAGGTCGTCCATGAGCTTGCGGCCGCGCCCCTCGATGGTGTCGAGCGGCGTCTTGAAGAGGTCCTGGATGCGATCGAAACGAGACATGATCGATCTCCGTGGTTGTGGCCCGGCTCCATGCCGGGGCGACGCGGCCCACTATTGACGCGATGCGTTAACGCGTCAAGCGGTTTTGATGCACTGCGTCATGAAGCGCGTCAAAATGGGAAGGCGGCGGGCGGCAGCGTCTGCATCGCCGCGCCTCGGCCGTCAGCAGCATCGCGCAACCTCTGGGGGCTTCATCGGTTGAGGTGATCGATGACTTCCGGGAGGTGCGTGATGCTGTGTGGTCGAATGGGTGCGCCGGGGCTGGCGCTGATTCTGGTCGTCGGATGCGGCGCCGGGTCGATGGATGACGATCTGCCCGATACGCAGGCGATGTGACCCTGCTCGCCGCGGGTCCGTCGCTGGCCTGGGCCGAGCGCCTGCCGCCGCACGAGGTCGATATGGGCGCGCCCGGCGACTGTCCCGCCGAGACGGTTCAGGTGGTGCAGGTCACCTGGCAGGGCGGCGTGACCGAGCCATCCGGCGACGAACTGGGCGTGGGCGCGCTGGCGGCCCACGGGGTGCGGATGCGCGGTCCCGACGGCGCCGAGGTCTGGATCGCGCCGATGGCCTTCGGCGACCTCGACGACGGGGACAACAACGTCGATCTGTGCCTCGATATGGCGGGCGTGCCGCTCGAGGTGCGGGTCGAGGCCAACGCGGTGAGCGATCCCGGCCCCGCTCAGGGCGGGGCCGACCTGAACCCCGAGACATCGGTCATCGTCTACGACGGCTGGGCGCGCTGACCGCGTGACGACCAGGCCCCTCGGCGGCTCGAACAAGGGCCAGCCGAGGAGGTCGAGTGCGCGCGCTCATCCGGCGCTACTATCGTGATCTGACCCGCGGCCTGCTCTTCAGGCCGCTCTTGCTGACCCTGCTGCACGGGGCGTTGGCCCTGGCGGTGGTGCTCATCGACCAGCGCCTGCCGGGCGACTTCTTCGAGGGCTCGGTCGAGACCGCCCGCGCGGTGCTCACCACGATCGCCGGCGCCAGCTTCACCGCGATCAGCATCACATTCACCATCACCATCGTCACCCTGCAGCTCGTCTCGGGGCAGTTCACGCCGCGGGCGCTGCGCGGGTTTCTGGGGCGGCCGTGGGTGCAGCTCGTCGCCGGGCAGTTCATGGGGCTGGTGCTCTATTGCCTCGTCTCCCTGGGCCTCATGCCCGACGCCGGGCAGGACGTGCACTACGGCCTGCCGGGGACCACGGCGGTGGTGCTCTCGGTGCTGGCGCTGCTGTCCCTGATCGTCTTCATCGACCGCATCGCGCGGGCGATTCAAGTCTCGAACATCGTCGCCGATCTGGCGGCGACGACCCGCGCCGCGCTCGAACGCCACTATCGGGTCGTCGAAGACCCGGCGGACGGGGTCCGGCCGGCGCTCGATGAGGCGTGGCCGACGATCGCCGCCGAGCGGGACGGCGTGGTGCAGTCGATCGACCTCGACGCCCTGTGCGCGCTGGCAGAAAAGACCGGGGCCGGCCTGCGGCTGGCGGTGCAGCCGGGGGACTTCGTGATCGCCGGCGAGCCGCTCGCCCGCGTCGAGCGGGGCGCGCGGGCCGATCTCGAGGCGGTCGACGGCGTCGCGGCGCTGCGCGGCGCGGTGGCGCTCAAGAGCCAGCGCGACCTGAAGATGGACCCGGCGTTCGGGGTGCGCCAGCTGGCCGACATCGCCGTGCGGGCCCTGTCGCCGGGCATCAACGATCCGAGCACCGCCGACCACGTGCTGCACTGGCTGTCGGCGCTGTTCTGCCCGCTGCTGGCCGAGCCGCGGCCGACGTATCGCCGCCGCGCGGCGGGGGAGGGCGTCGTCGAGATGCCGCTGCGCACCATCGAGCACCTGCTGCGCGAGGCGTTCGAAGAGGTCGTGGTCTATGGGGCCGACAACCCGCGTATCGCCCGCGGGCTGGCCCGCACCGTCGAGCGGCTGGCCCGGGTCTGCCACCCCGATCACCGACCCGCGATCGAGCGGCTGCGGGCGGCGCAGCAGGCGATGTGTGACCGCCTGCCCGATGGGCTGCTCGAACGAGGGCAACCCAATGGAGAAGGAGGTCTCCCATGCGACGTTCCATCATCGGCCTCGCCGTCGTCGGCCTGATCGGCGCGCTGTCGACCGGCTGCGTGCGCTCGAGCACCTACGAGGCGCTGCAGGAGAAGCACCGCGCCGAGCAGGCGCGGGCCCAGGGGCTCGAACAGGCGCTGACCGTCGAGCAGGAGAAGGTGAAGTCCATGGCCGCCGAGAAGGCGGCCCTCGAGAAACGCATCGATGAGCTCAACGCCCAGAAGGCGGCGATGCTCGGCGACCAGCAGCAGCTCGAGAGCTCGATGGCCGAGATGCAGCAGGCGCTCGCCGAGCTCGAGGCGCGCAAGCGGGCGGCCGAGGCGCGCATCGCGCAGTTCCGCGGGCTGCTCGAGCGCTTCAAGCCGCTGATGGACGCCGGCCGGCTGCGGGTGAAGATCGTCGAGGGGCGCATGGTGGTCGAGCTGGCCACCGACGTGCTCTTCGCCTCGGGCAGCGCCGATCTGTCGCCCGAGGGCCAGGCGGCCATCACCGAGGTCACCGGCCTGCTGGTGTCGATCCCCGAGCGGCGCTTCCAGGTCGAGGGGCACACCGACAACGTGCCGATCCAGACGGCGCGGTTTCCCAGCAACTGGTCGCTGGCCGCGGGGCGCGCGATCACGGTGGTGCGCACGATGATCGAGGCCGGCATGCCGCCCGAGCGGGTCTCGGCGGCGTCCTATGGCGAGCACAAGCCGACCACCGGCAACGACAGCCCCGAGGGCAAGGCCGCCAACCGCCGCATCGAGATCGTGGTCGTGCCCGACCTGTCGGATCTGCCCGGCTTCGACGAGCTGGAGAAGATGAGCGGCAGCTGAGCCGCGATCGCCAAGCGGTGGCCGCCCGATCTTGTGACGTCACGGCCGACGTGCTACGCCCGGAGCATGTTCCGAAAACTCCATATCCAGCGCTTCCGCTCCATCCGTGACGCGACATTGGAGTTTGGTCGAGTCAACCTGTTCATCGGCGGAAATGGGGCTGGGAAGTCCAATGTACTGGAGGCTCTGGGTCTCATCAGCGCCGCGCTCGGGCGCGGGGTCGACCCGGTCACTCTGGCGCAACGCGGCGTGCGCCTCTCTCGCCCCAACCTGTTCAAGTCGAGCTTCCGCGGCTTCGAGCATCCCAAGACCTTCAGTTTGAAGGCCGACTTCGGCGTCGCGGACCAGACGTCGACCTACAAGTGCGCGTTTTACGGCGGCAAGGGCGCGGAGCTGACCTTCCACACCGAGAAGCTGGTGGTGGATGGATCGGATGTCCTGACTCGAACGCCGAGTCATGGCGCACGCATTCACGGCGGCCCGGCCATCAAGCCGGGTCGGCTGGGCCCCGAGCGCAGCTTGTGGGACATCGCTTCGCAGCTCGCGAGCGTAGAAGGCGCGACGATCGATGCCACCGACACGGTGTCGCGCTATGCCATCTTCTCGCCGCAGACCGCCGTGATGCGCGGCGTGGCGCGGGTGGAGTCGCCCGTCCTGCCCCTGGGCCTGTCGGGGTCGGGCCTCGCCCGGTGTCTCGACGAGGTCATCGATGATCTCCACGAGCATCGTCGACGCTCGCGCTTGGGGCGTATGTTGAGTCGGCTGCTCGAACTACCGGAGCTGCCCGGGTGGACGTCGCACCTCGCGGTGGGCGAACCCGATCCAGATGTCCTTCCAGACTCGGTCAACGTCGCCGCGGGAGAGACGGTCCTCTACTTCCAGGATCGCTATATGCGGCCGGGCCGCAACCACCTGTCACCCTACGACGCCAGTGAGGGCACGCTCTATCTCGCCTTCATAGCCGCCCTCATGGCGCATCGGGAGACGCCGCCGATCTTCGCGCTCGACAACGTCGACGGCACGCTCAACCCGGCGTTGGTGCGGCGTTTGGTCGAGCAGATGGTGTCCACGGTGTGCTCGGCCACGGCTCGACGCTACGGGTGGCTGCCGCAGCAGGTCTTTCTGACGACCCACAACCCGACTGCCCTCGACGCGTTGGATCTCTTCGATCCCGATCATCGGGTCTATGTCGTCTACCGCGATCAGAGCGGTAAGCCGGCTGGTGCCACGCGCTTCTACCGCTTGCAGCCTGCGCCGGGGATGTCCCGAGAAGACTGGGTCGTGAACCAGAGCGGGCGCACTCTCTCCGAGTTGTGGATTCAGGGCCGGATACGTGAGGCTCTCGGTTGAGAACCCCTTTTGTCGTCGGGTTGGTTGCGGAGGGTAAGACCGATCTGCCCGTCATCGAGTGCCTGGTCGCGGCTTCTTTCGAAGCCAGCGGCCGGGGCCCCGTCGAGGTGCGAAACCTCCATCCCCACTACGACGCTACTAGCGGAACCTGGGAGGACGGTGGATGGTATACGGTCCTGGCATGGTGCCTACAGTTCGGTCCAACTGCCCGCGTGAGTGAGTTCCTCAGACCTGTTTTTGCCGGTGACCGAGCATGCGATGCTCTGCTTGTCCACCTCGATGGTGACATGGCTCACAAACTGGCAACGGATCTCGGCCTGCCCCCGCTCGGCCCATCGCCCCCGCCGGACGAGCGCGGCAGCGTGATCCGTCGGGTACTCGATGTCTGGCTGTGGCCGAAGCCCGAGCCCGAGCATCGGCCACTCGGTGAACTGCATGTGCCACTGCCAGCGGTCCAGGCGACCGAGACATGGATCGTGGCTGGCGCGCGACCCGATCTGATGGATCCGGAGTCGGTCGAGCCAACACAGGCCTTGATCGCCATCAGTCCTGGCCTCGAACACCAGAAGAGTCCGGGTCACCTGCGCAAGAGCCTCAAGCGGTGGAGGCGCCTCAGCCGGCGGTATGTCGCCGGCAATGAAGCCTCGATCATCGCGCGCTGCCCCCACCTCGCAGCCGCGCTCGACGAATTGACTGCGCTGGCGCCGTAGGGCGACGACGCGTCGCCTCAGCGCGCGAGGCGGTCGGCGATGATGGCCAGCGTCTCGCCGTCGAAGCCCAGGCCGAAGTGGCCGGTGTTCACCTCGACGTACTCGACCGCGTTGGCCGGGTTGGGGTCGAAGCACGCCCGCCAGTGCACGATCTGATCGCTGCGGGTGTAGATGGCCGTCACCGACGCGCCGAGCGGCTCGGCGTTGCGCTCGGCGATGAGCCGCTCGATGCGATCGAGATCGTAGCCTGCCTTGGCGTAGCGCTCGGCGGTGGCGGTGTAGCGCGGGCCGCCGATGACCGGCGTGCCCATGGTGACGATGTGCTCGACGGCGAAGCGCCCGCTGCGGTGGGCCTCGCGGGCGGTCTCGCGGGCCATGATGCCGCCCTGGCTCCAGCCGACCAGCTTGATCGGCCGCCCGGCGGCGTGGCGCGCCATGCGGTCGAGCAGCGGCGGGATCGACTGCTGCACGTCGCCCCGGTTGAGCCCCAGCCCCCATCCGATGACGTCGAAGCCCTGCGCCGTCAGGAACCGCCGCACGAGCAGCGTCGAGCGGTCGCTGGTCATATAGCCCGGCAGCACCATCACCGGCCCCCGCCCGCGGGCCGCCGAGCGCCGGCCGCGGATCGCGAAGCGCGGCAGGCCGGCCACCGAGCGCACGAGGCGGGTGATCTCGGGGGTCAGCCGGGCGTCGGGCGTGCGCGGCGCGGGGTCGTCGTGGTGGGCGCCGCGCACCGCCGTACGCAGCCGCGGTGCGAGCCGGCGGCGGATCACTTGGCGACGAAGTTGATCAGCCGCCGGGGCACGAAGATCTCCTTGCGCAGCGTCTTGCCCTCGAGGTGGCGGGCGACGTTCTCCAGCGCCTTGGCGGCGGCGAGCGCGGCGTCCTTCTTCGCGTCGAGGGGCAGCTCGATCTGCCCGCGCACCTTGCCGTTGACCTGCACCGCGTAGGTCATGGTGTCGTCCTTGGCCAGCTCGGCGTCGTAGGCCGGCCAGGCGGTGTAGGCCAGGGTGTCTTCGTGGCCCAGGCGCTGCCAGAGCTCTTCACCCATGTGCGGGGCGAAGGGTGCGATCATCTGCACCAGCGGGGTGATCGCGTCGCGGCTGCGGATCTGGTGCTTCGTGAGGTGGTTGACGTACTCCATCATCGCGGAGATCGCGGTGTTGAAGCGCAGCGCCTCGACGTCTTCGGCGACCTTGTTCAGCGTCTGGTGCAGCGCCCGCAGCGTGGCCCGATCGGGCGCGCTGTCGTCGACGATGCAGGCGTCGCTCTCCTCGGCGTCGTCGACCACCAGCCGCCAGACCTTGTCCAGGAAGCGGCGCACGCCGATGACCCCGTTGGTCACCCACGGCTTGGTCGCCTCGAGCGGCCCCATGAACATCTCGAAGAGCCGCATGGCGTCGGCGCCGTGCTCGGCGATGACGTCGTCGGGGTTGACCACGTTGCCCCGCGACTTGCTCATCTTCTGGTTGTCTTCGCCCAGGATCATGCCCTGGTTGACCAGCTTCATGAACGGCTCGGGCGTGCTGACGTGCCCCAGGTCGAAGAGCACCTTGTGCCAGAAGCGGCTGTAGAGCAGGTGCAGCACCGCGTGCTCGGCCCCGCCGACGTACAGGTCGACGGGCATCCAGTACTGCTCCTTCTCGGGCGACCACGGCCGCTCGGTATTCTGCGGGTCGATATAGCGCAGGTAGTACCAACACGAGCCGGCCCACTGGGGCATCGTATTGGTCTCGCGGCGGCCACGGCGCCCGTCGGGCAGGGTGACCTCGACCCACTCGGGCACGGTGGCCAGCGGGCTCTCGCCGGTGCCCGAGGGCTGATACTGCTCGACCTCGGGCAGCCGCAGCGGCAGGTCGGCCTCGTCGACCAGGATCACCTCGCCGTCCTCGGCGTGGATGATCGGGAACGGCTCGCCCCAGTAGCGCTGGCGGCTGAAGAGCCAGTCGCGCAGCTTGTAGTTCACCGTGCCCTTGCCCAGCCCCTTCTCTTCGAGCCAGGCGGTGATCTTCGCCTTGGCCTCCTTGACCCGCAGGCCGTCGATCAGCGGGCTGTTCATCAACGGACCGTCGCCGGTGTGCGCCGCCTCGGAGATGTCGCCGTCGCCGATGACCTGCACGATGGGCAGGTCGAAGGTCTGGGCGAACTCGTAGTCCCGCTGGTCGTGGCCCGGCACCGCCATGATGGCGCCGGTGCCGTACGTGGCGAGCACGTAGTCCGAGATCCAGACCGGGATCGCCTCGCCGTTGACCGGGTTGGTGGCCATCGCGCCGGTGAAGACGCCGGTCTTGGTCTTCACGTCGGCGATGCGGTCGCGCTCGCTCTTGCGGGCGGCGGCCTCGACGTACTCTTCGACCGCGGCGCGCTGGGCATCGGTGGTGATCTGCGCCACCAGCTCGTGCTCGGGGGCCAGCACCATGTAGGTCGCGCCGAACAGCGTATCGGGGCGGGTGGTGAAGACCGTGATCGTCGCGTTCTCATCGACGACGGGGAAGTCGACCTCGGCGCCGAACGAGCGGCCGATCCAGTCCCGCTGCATCTGCTTGATGCCCTCGGGCCAGTCGACCAGCGCCAGATCGTCGAGCAGGCGGTCGGCGTAGGCGGTGATCTTCAGCATCCACTGGCGCATCGGCTTGCGCACGACCGGGTGGCCGCCGCGCTCGCTCTTGCCGTCGATGACCTCTTCGTTGGCCAGCACCGTGCCCAGGGCCGGGCACCAGTTCACCGGCACCTCGGCCATATAGGCCAGCCCCTGCTTGTGCAGCTGGCTGAAGATCCACTGGGTCCACTTGTAGTAGCCCGGGTCGGTCGTATCGACCTCGCGCGACCAGTCGTAGCTGAAGCCCAGCGCCTTGATCTGGCCCTTGAAGGTCGCGACGTTCTTCTTGGTGGTGATGGCCGGGTGGGTGCCCGTCTGCAGCGCGTACTGCTCGGCGGGCAGACCGAAGGCGTCCCAGCCCATCGGGTGCAGCACGTTGAAGCCGCGGGTGCGCTTGTAGCGGCACAGGATGTCGGTGGCGGTGTAGCCCTCGGGGTGGCCCACATGCAGCCCGCTGCCCGAAGGGTAGGGGAACATGTCCAGGCAGTAGAACTTGGGCTTGTCGGGGTCTTCGGTCACCCGGAACGTCTCGTTCGCGTCCCAGTACTGCTGCCACTTGGGCTCGATCTCCGCCGGGTTGTAGCGGGCCATCGTTGCCTCCCATCGGGGTCGGGTCGAAATCAGCCGCGGAGGATACCGCCCACGGCGGTCGGGCACAACGCGGGCGGGTGGGCGCGGGCTCTGGGGGCCTTCCAATCCCGCGCGCCGCGGCTTATCGTCCAGCGTATCGACACCCCGGAGGGCGGCAGCCGGGGGGCGTGCTCTCGCGCCGATGTCTCGCCGATGACCGGGTGACCGACAGGACAACGATGAACGATCCGTATCGCGCGCTGCGCGCGCTCTCCCTCTGCGCGTTCGGCGCCCTGCTGGGGTGTACCCCCGCGGCTGACCCGGCCGACGACGCGGGGTCCGGTGATACCGCCGATGCGCAGAGCGTCGACGGCGCGATGTCGGACGACGCCGGGCCGTCCGCCGCCGATCGCGGGGCCACGCCCGACGGCGCGGCGGCGGACGCAGGCCCGTTCGGCGACGCGCGCCCCGCACCGGACGGGGCTGCGCCGCCGGACGCCGCCCCCGACAGCGCGGACGGCACGCCGCCCCTCGATGGGGGGCCGCCTGCAGACGCTGCGCCCGACGCCGACCCGCCCCCGACGGACGCCGACCCGCCCCCGGCGGACGCCGACGCGCCCCCGGTTGACGCCGACGTCGTCGGAGACGTCGGCCCTGCGCCCGACGCGGCGCCCGACCCGTGCGAAGGCCCCGACCTCTGCGATGGCCTCGACGACGACTGCGACGGCCGCGTCGACGAAGACGAAGCCGGCCAGCCCTGCGGCACGGGCGCGGACGGTCGATGCTGGCACGGCGTCGTCGCGTGCGCCGCCGGAGCCGCGCCGGTGTGTCTGCAGCAGGCGCAGCCGGCAGACGAGCGCTGCAACGCCATCGACGACGACTGCGACGGGCAGACCGACGAGGGCCTCGACTGCGCCGACGCCGGCGAGGTCGACTGCGCCGACGGCATCGACAACGACCGCGACACCTACATCGACTGCCGCGACTTCGACTGCGGCCACCTCGCCGCGTGCGCCGATCGGGTCGAGCGCTGCGACAACGGGGTCGACGACGACGCCGACGGGCAGGTGGACTGCGCCGACTACGACTGCGTCGACCACCCCGACTGCGCGCCGATCGACGCGCCCGAGTGCCGCGACTACGTGCTGCTCGACGACCCGACGCGCCACGTGGGCTTCGAAGACGGCCCCGACGGCGCCAACGTCTGCGAGAGCCGCGCCGGTGAGGTGGTCGACGGCCGCTGGCATCGCTTCGTGGGCGGCGCCGGCCAGCGCCTGCCCACCGCACCGCCGCCGCCCAACGCCTGCGGGACCCGCGTACCCGGCTTCCTCGACGGCGAGCACCCGGCGGTGGCCGACGGTATCGTCGACGGGCGGGTCTGCTTCTCGCTGCTGGGCGAGCGCTGCTGGGAGTCGATGCCGGTCCGCATCCGCGACTGCGGGCCGTTCTACGTCTACGCCTTCGGCACGCCCGACTGGTGCAGCGGTCGCTACTGCGGCGAGGGCGGGGCCGGGCCCGCGCCGCCCGCCGCGCGCGTGCCGGGCATCCAGCGCGACGTGCCGCGCCAGACGCTGCTCGACCGCGGCTGGCGGGTCTGTCATCGCAGCACCTTCGCCGACGCCGGCCCCGGCCTGTTCGACGCGCTCGACGGCTGCGGCGGCAGCGAGCTGCTCATCACCTGCGGCCGGGTCGACAGCGGCACGTTGAGCCGGGTGGCCGGCGGTGATCGGCGCGAGGTGGTCTGGCTGATCTTCCCCGACCTCGGCGAGCCGGAAGAGCACAACGGCGCCGCGTGGTACTTCCTCGACGATCAGGCGTTCGGCTTCGGGCCGCCCGGCGGGCCTTTCGACTTCGATCCGTGCGACGAGGCGGACGGTGACGGGCGGCTGTGCATCCGGCTCGGCGCCGACAACGCGCTGTTGCCGGGCGAGCGCTGCGGGGCGCAGCGGGTGGGCGCCGACCCCGACTGGGAGCGGCTGTTCTACGCGCGCTGAGCCCCGCTGGGCGGGTCGACAGCGCGAACGCCGATGCCCGGGGAGGCCCCCAGCGGCCGCGCTGCGGCCCGTTTCACAGCGGGCGCACGAAGCGTATGCGCGGGATGCCCGGGCCGTCGTAGTCGGGCACGTAGGGGCCGCCCGGGCCACTCTCGGGGCCCGGTTCGAGGGTGAAGCCCATGCCGCGGTGGAAATCGACCGACAGCACGTTCTGCGGCGAGGCCACGCAGCGCACCCGTGTGCAGCCGCGGGCGCGGCACAGGTCGAAGAAGCCCGTGTACATCAGCCGCCCCACGCCCATGCGCCGGGCGCCGGGCCAGACGCCGACGAAGTGGATGTAGCCCTCGTCGGGGCGGTCGGCGGAGACGAAGCCCACCAGGAAGCCATACAGCTGATCGTCGCCGGGCACATGGGCGATCAGGCTGGTCGAGGCGAAGTGCTGCAGCCAGAGCCGCGGCACCATCGCCACCCGCTCGCGGATGGCCAGCTCGGTCTCGAAGCCCGGCTGGCGCCACCAGTCGCGCAGGGCGTGAGCGATGCGCGGGAAGTCGGCCTCGCTGGCCGGACGCAGGGTGGGGGCGGGGCTGTGCATGCGGGCAATCCGACGGCGGCGCGGTGAAAGATCGAGGCGCGTCGCGTAGTACATGCCATGCACGGACGTACACGCAAGGAGGCCTCCATGAATCGTCACCCGCTGCTGGCGCTCGCCCTCGCTCTGTCGACGCTGTCGGTGGTCGGCTGTGACGGCGGCCCGCCGCTGCCCGACCCGCGATTTCGCGAGGCGCATTACGTCTCGCCGCCGAGACGGCTCGAGATGCTGTTCGTCATCGACGACGGGCCGACCATGTGCGAAGAGCAGGCCGGGCTCACCCGCGGCTTCCAGGCGTTCTCGCGGTTCGCCTTCGCCGAGCTCCTGCCCCAGGTGCAGCTGACGGTCGCGGTCGTCCGGGCCGATCTCGCCGGGTCCGCCGTACCGGGTCAGCTGCTGGTCGACCCGGCGCCGCCCGTCGCCGACGCACGCTGCGCCTCCGCTGGCGTGCCCGACATCCCGGACACCGCCGACTGCGCCGGGCTGATCGAGGCCGGCGAGCTTCCGCCGGTGGTCGGCGTCGGTCCGGGACAGCCTACCCCGGCGACGTGCGCCGAAGCGGCCGACCCCGCGGAGGCCGGGCAGTGCGCGCGCGACCACTTCGACCGCCAGTTTCGCTGCCTGGCGACCCTCGGCACGGGCCGCGAGGCGCCGCCGCAGGGGCTCGAGGCGATGCGGCTCGCCTTGGACTGCAACGGGCCCAATCGGGCGCTCTTCGAAGCGTGCTGCGTCGATACGGGCGACCCCGAGCGCGGCTCGATCTACAACCCGGGGTGCCGAGCGGCGGGCGATGATGCGCCGCGCTTCCTGCACCCGGACGCGTTCTTGATGGTGCTGTTCGTCAGCGACCGCGACGACTGCTCGGGCGGCGGCGCCGACTGCGCCGACCCGACGCCGGTGCGGGACTACTACCGCTTCCTGACTTCGCTCAAGGCGCGCCCGCTGGCGCAGTTGTGGGTCACGGCGTTGGTCGGCCCCCCGGCGTTCACCGCCGAGGGCTGGCCGATCTCCTGGGTCGACGAGCCGCCGCTCGAGGGCTGCGCGCCGGGCTCGACCGACGACGCGTGCTGCCCCGGCGGGGTCTGCCGTGGCCCCGAAGCGCCGAGCTGCGTCTCGGCCAGGGGCGAGGCCTACGCCGGCCTGCGCTATCGCCGGCTGGCCCGCGAGTTCGACGCCGAGTCGGCGTGTGAGGCCCCGGACCGGCTGCCGCCGGACACCGCGCGGGCGGTGGCCTGCGACGGCGAGGCGCAGGGCGCGGCCTGCCAGTGGCGGGACGCGCTGGACGACCCGCGCGATGGCATCTGCCTGCCGCCGGGTGATGGCACCGGCGCGGTCTGCACCGACTGCGCGACCATCTGCCACGACGATCTCGGCGGCGCCATCGCCGGGCCCTGGGCCGACTGGTCGGCGTCCGGGCCCTGGCGCGGCTGCCTGCAGACCACGCCGGCCTGCCGGGTCGTGGAAGACGGCGGGCGGGCCTGCGCCACCGACGCTGAGCGGGCGGCGCCGGAGAACCGCCCGCTGGAGGTGCGGCTCGTCTGCCCGCCGCCGAGCGCGCGCTACTGCGCCGGCCTCGATGCGCCCCTGGGCGCCGACGACTGGACGCTGCACCTCGACGCGCCCGACTGCGACGGCAAGCCGATGATCGAGCTGCAGGCGCTGCCGCCGCCCGGCTCGCAGGTCGAGATGCGCTATCACACCGAGGGTTGACCGCCGCGCCCCGCCGCACCACCATGCGCCGCGCAGCAACCCGGGGAGCACCGATGACCGACGCCATCCGCCTGCCGGTGGAGCAGGCCCGAGCCGACGAACTGGCGGCCCTCGCCGCCCACGACAGCGGGGTGAAGCCCGAAGGCTGGGCGCTGTCACCCCGGGCGGTCGAGCGCTTCATCCTGGGCCATGACGACCCGCTCGAGGTCGAGATCGACGGCGCGACCCGCAGCGTCGAGATCACCCGCAAGTTCTTCGGCGACGACATCCTGGTGCAGCGCTGCATCGTGACCCTGGCCAGCGACCGCGGGCTCCTGCTCGTCGGCGAGCCGGGCACCGCCAAGTCGTGGCTCAGCGAGCACCTCGCGGCGGCGATCAGCGGCGACTCGCGGCTGACCGTGCAGGGCAGCGCCGGGCTGACCGAAGACCAGATCAAATACGCCTGGAACTACGCGCTGCTGCTCGCCGAGGGCCCGTCGCCCAAGGCGCTGGTGCCCGCGCCGCTGTACATCGGCATGCGCCGCGGGCGCATCGTGCGCTTCGAGGAGATCACCCGCGCGCCGCACGAGGTGCAGGACACCCTGTTGATGGCGCTGTCGGACAAGATCCTGACCGTGCCCGAGCTGCCCGGCGACGACGGCGTCGTGCTCGCCCGGCGCGGCTTCAACATCATCGCCACCGCCAATACCCGCGACCGCGGGGTCAACGAGATGTCGAGCGCGCTCAAGCGGCGCTTCAACTTCGAGACGGTGGTCCCCGTCGCCGATCTGAACCAGGAGATCCGGATCGTGCGCGAGCAGGTCGCCCGGCTGACGGCCGGCGGCCCGGCGGCGGAGGTGGCCCTGCCCGACGACGTGCTCGAGCTGCTGGTGACGACGTTTCACGAGGTGCGCCGCGGGCAGACCGCCGACGGGGTGAAGCTCGATCGCACCAGCGCGGTGATGTCGACCGCCGAGGCGGTCTCGGTGGGGCTCGACTCGGCGCTGTACGCGGCGTTCTTCGGCCGCGGCGAGGTGACCCCGGCCCACGTGGTCATCCACATGGCGGGCACGGTGGTCAAGGACGACCCCAAAGACATCGCCGCGCTGCACACCTACTGGGACGTGGCGGTCAAGCCGCGGGCGAAGAAGGCGCTGGGGCGCTGGAAGGCCTTCCACCGGGCGCGCAAGCACCTCGCGCCGCGCTGAGCAGCGCCTCCGGTCAGTCCTCCGGGTAGTGGAAGACCTCGTCGAGCCGCACGTCGAGCGCGCGGGCGATGCGGAACGCCACCTCGAGCGACGGTGAGTAGCGGCTCTTCTCGATGGCGATGATCGTCTGGCGGGTCAGCCCGACGGCGTCGGCCAACGCCTTCTGGGTCATCTCTCCGCGGCCGAAGCGCAGGGCGCGGATCGAGTTGGTCACCCGGGTCGGCTTGCCCACCTCAGACGCCCCGTCGATAGCCCACGAGCTTGCTCGTAGAGCTGGCGAGCGTGGCGAGCACGTAGGCGGCGAAGATGGCGTTGGCGATCCAGAAGTGGGCGAACCCGGCCAGCGTCAAGCCCAGCGGCACGACGATCGCGGCGCCGAGCACCACGCCGCCGATGAGCTCCCCGTGGCGGTGGATGCGCCGATCGCGCTCGTCGACGAGGTCGGCCTCGTCCGGCGCGCTGATGGCGGCGCCGATGGCCCCGACGATCTGCACGACGACATAGGCCCCGATCGCGGTCAGCAGAGCGCCGACGTAGGGCACGTCGGTCGCGGGCACGTCACCCAGGCGGCCGGAGATGACGACGAAGTACGCGCCGAAGACGACCAGCGAACCGATGGCGCAGACCCAGGTGAGCTTCTCTCGAAAGGACATGGCCCCCACTCCGGTGCAGATGGAGAATCGATGCGTGGAATGTATGTGTCGGTAGACATCGTGTCAATGATGTTTGACACGGTGTCATGTCGAGCGGACATCTTTCCGGGGTTCGGGCCCGTCAGCCGAGCAGTCGCCGATACACCGGCACCTGCTCGACCACCGCGAACCCGTGGCGCACGTACAACTCGAGCGCCGCGGTATTGCTCGCCGTGACGTCGAGCGCGAACCGCGTCGCGCCCAGCGCGGCCAGCCGGTGCAGCGCCCTCGCCAGCAGGATCGGGCCCAGCCCGCGGCCGCGGAAGTCGGGGTCGCGGCCGATCTGGTGCACGTGGCCCAGATCGGGCGCGACGGGCAGCGGGGCGCCGACGTTGGCGAAGCCGGCGATGGTCTCACCACACAGCAGCAGATCTTCGGACGCGCCCTCGGCGATCCGACGGCGCAGATCGTCGAGCGACCCGCGGAAGCTGCCGGGCACCGGCCCCATCGCCCGCGCCACGACCCGATGATAGGCCTCGACGTGGCGCGCCTCGGCGGTGATCCAGCGCCAGGTCGGGCCGGGCAGCGGCGGCATCGGCGGCGCGGGCTGCGGCGGGGTCTCCATCTCGTAGCTGGTGTAGGCGAGGCGGTAGCCGCGCGCGTCGAGCACCGGGCGCCAGTGCGCGGTATGGCTCGACAGCGGCACCTCGAGCCCACGGCGCGGGCCGCGGGCGACGAAGCGCTCGGCGGCGTCGAGGATCGGCGCCGCGTCGGCCCGACCGGCCAGCATGTCGAGCACGGCGCAGTCGGCGACGCTGTCGACCGCGTCGACGGCGACGGCGAGCGCGACGGTCTCGTCGCCGTCGACCAGCTCGATGACGCCGTCGGGGCCGCTGACGAGGCGGGTGAGCAGCCGGCGGCGCAGGTCGGGGGAGAAGGGCGAGGCCGGCCGGCGCGCGCACACGTCGAGCAGCGGTTCGAGGCGGTCGGCGGTGAAGGGTCGTCGGGTGAGCGGCATGGCCCATGCTTCGCCCGGCGCGGTGGCCGATTCAACCCGCGCGCGGTCAGATGACGGGTTTTCGGGTGCCCGGGGGCAAGGAATCCGCGGCGGATCGGTAGATCGACATGAACCCCGACCGGGAGACCGAACATGACCTTCTTCGAGAGCTGCCGTCACTCGACCCGCCTGTCGCTTGTGGTGCTCGACGCCCTCGCCCGCCGGCCGATCGCGCCGAAGTCGGCGTACGCGCTGCCCTATCCGGCGCGATCCGACGCCGCCGCAGCCCGACGCGTTGAGCCGCGGTGCAGGCCCTGGTACCGTTCAGGGTAAACCGCTTGGGAGCATGGCACATGGCTGGAGAAGGGCGCACCGCCGATCTGGATCGGGTCTCGACCATGCAGGTGGCCGCCGAGACCGAAGGCGGCCAGCAGGCGCAGGATCAGAGCGCGGTCTCGCGCTACGGCCAGAGCCAGGATGTGCGCGGCGGCGGAGGCGGCGGCGCGACCGACGCGGAGAGGCAGCGCAAGCGGCAGCAGTTCGAGGCGTCGACGGCGGGGCCGGCCCAGGAGCCGGGCACGGCCGTCGAGCGGGAAGGACCCGATCCGGTCGCCGGCGCGGCGGACAGCGCGGCGGCCGGCGGCCCCGACGACGCGGGCGGCGGCGGCTACGAGGAGCAGCCCCTGCCGCCGGAGGTGGCGACCAAGGCCCAGGAGTCGTTCGGCCGGAGCTTCGACAACGTGGTGCTGCGCACCGGCCCCAAGGCCGACGAGGCGTGCAAGAAGCGCGGCGCGCGGGCGTTCACCAAGGGCAACATCATCACGCTGTCGAACGAGGTGTCGTCGAATCTGGCCGATCCGGCGGCGCAGCAGACGATCTTCCACGAGCTGACCCACGTGGTTCAGCAGGGCCAGAAGGGCGAGGACGGCGGGGCCGGCGCGGCGGAGAACGAAGCCCAGAACGCCGGCGCGGCGGCGGCGGCCGGCCAGCAGGTCGACGTCACCCAGGGCGCGGCGCCGGGCACCGAGCAGAACGAGGACGCCCCGCAGACGGCCAATACGACCCAGTTCAGCATCCCGCTGCCGGGCGGAACGAGCCTCAGCGTCACCCCGCCCGCCGAGAGCGGCGACTGGGAGATCGGCGTCGGCGGCGGCAAGGGCCTCAAGCTGTGGAAGGAGCCGCTCAAGGAGGGCGCCGACAAGGACTGGAAGTGGCACTTCCCGACGCCGTTCTTCGGGCTGAAGGTCTTCCTCGGCGCCGGGGTGTCGTTCGAGTTCAAGGCCGGCGGGCTGGCCCTCGACTCGGCCAAGCTGGCCTACAACTCGGGCAGCGATACCTACTCGCTGACCGGTACGGTCAAGACGAACTTCGGCTGGGAGCTGGCAGGCTACCTCACCGCCGGCGTCTCGGCGGATGTCTGGGTCGCCTCGGCGGGTGTCGGCGTCAAGGCGAAGCTGGCGTTGAGCAAGGAGACGCCGCTGTCGGCCACCGCCGGCTTCACCTACAGCCCCAAGACCGGCAAGTTCGGCGGCGAGGTCAAGCTGTCACTCGCCGCGCTCGAGATCGCGCTCAAGGCCAGCCTGGGCCTGTTCGTCTACTACGACGCGTGGGGCGTGAGCACCTACTGCAAGGACTGGACGCTCGCCGAGCGCACCATCGGCAAGCTGACCTTCGGCGGGCTGGACATCATCGGCGGGCTCTATCATCCCGGCGGGTTCAGCGGGCGGCTCGATCCGAAGCCTTTCGAAATGCAGGACGTCCAGGGCAATATCAGGAACGCGTTCCCCAGCCGCAGCTGACCGAGGGCGCGGCCGCGCACCCCGAGGCACCGGAGCGCGGGTCACTTCGCAGAAAGGACTTCGGTGAGCTTCTACGCCAAGGCATGCCTCATCATCGCGGGCATCGCCCTCCTCGGCATCCCTTTCAGCTACTTCGCCATCAGCCGTCAGGCGGCCAACGCCGTCGAGATGCAGTTCGAGGTGCTGCGCACCGACACCGAGTACATCAGCCACGAGCGGCGAACCGTCGGCCGGGTCTTCCTGGTGGGCGAGCACCCGGAGCGCGGTCGGCTCGAGACGCAGGCGCAGGTCGGCGCCGACGAGATCGAGCAGTTCGAGGTCGGCTCGACGATCCCTGGCAAGTTCATCCAGACCGACAAAGAGCACTACGCCCACATCGGGCACTACGCCGATCACAACCCGTTCGGCGCGATGCCGATGTTCGGCGGCATCGCGGTCGTCTTCGGCCTCATCGGCTTCTTCCTCGCCCGCAGGGGCGGCGGATGACCGCGCCATGCGCGTCGCCCCGTAACGATACGGGCCGCGATTCGCTCGCTTCTGCAGACGGTGGCGCTTGCCGCGGCCCATGGGGGGCCGTAGCATCGCGCGTCGGCACGCGAGGAGATACACGATGATCATCGAAGGGGACGCCGCGAAGGCGGTGATGGCCGCGCTGCCCAAGGGGGTGCGCGCTCGCATGAGCATGGCGGTTCTCAAGGCACCGGCCGACATCCGCCACTACGTACAGGGCGCGCTCGAGGTCGCCGATGATCTGGACGTCGTCGACGGCGAGCTGAAGCGCGGCGACGCGCGCGAAGACGACGTCGCGGCGGCGTTGAAGCGCTTCGACGCCGGCTTCGACGGCTCGGGCGACGCGGCCAAGGCGGTCGACGATGTGCTCAAGGACCTGCTGTCCCGCGAGGAGCGCATGCACGCGATGCTCGGCGCATTCGAGGCGGCCGGCAAGCGGCTCGACGTCTCGCTCGTGGACGCGGACGAGGGTTGATTCCCGTGACGCTGCTGCGCATCCCGACGGTGTTGGCCGACTATGGCTGCGGGCGCAGCGGCGTCTGCTGCAACATGGCGTGGAAGGTGCCGGTCACCACCGCCGACGAGGCGGTGGTGCACAATCGGCTGGTGCAGCTCGGCGCCGACGACATGCTGACCGAGTGGAAGGCGGCGATCATCGACCGCCGCGGGCATCGCCTGCTGCGCCAGCCCGACGGCAAGTGCACGCTGCTGACCGACGGGCCCACCTGCCGCCTGCACGTGGTCACGGGGCTCGAAGGGCTGCCGTCGGCCTGCCGCAACTTCCCCCGCTCGGTGGTCGCGACGCCGGATGGCATCGAGGTGGCCTTCACGCTGGGCTGCCCGACCGCGGCGGGCATGGTCGCCCGCCGGGCCCTGCGCTTCACCTGGCAGGAACGCTCGGCGGAGGGCTGGGCCTATCCGCCGATGGGCACCTGCCGCCGCCGCATCCCGTGGACCCGGCTGGCCGATGTCGACTACCCCGAGCTGTGCGCCCGGCGTCAGGCGTGGTGGGACGCCATCGACGAGGCCCGCGACGACGTGGCCGGGCCGCTCGCGGCGCTGCTCGAAGCGCCCGGCGAGCCGGCGCTGAAGCCCTCGGGGCAGATCTCGCTGGCGGTCGATCTCGGCGAGCAGGATCTCAAGGCGGCGACGCTGATGCTGATGCACCGGCGCATGCCGCGCGGCGAGCGCTATCGCGACATCAAGCGCGCGCTGTGGCGCGGGCTGTCGGCGGCCCACGACGACGCGGCGGTCCGCAGCGGGCTGGCCCGCATCTCGCCGATGATGGCCTCGGCGCTGGCGCTCTACGTGCAGCACGCCGGCGTGCACGTGCATCGGCCGGCCACCGAGACGCTGCTGCTCGCCGCTCGGCGCATGCTCGCCGCGGGGGCCATCGCGCGGGTACTGCTCGACGTCGGCGGGGTCGAGCCGGTCGAGGCCACCGCTGACGCGCTGACCGCCGCGGCCCGGCTCACCGGCGCCGGGCGCTGGCATCACCCCACCGGACTCGAACTGGGCGCAGGAGCCGCATGACACCGCTGGGACCCGACTGGAAGCGGCTGCTCGATCACTTCATCGAGCAGGGCCGCCTCGACGAAGCCGAAGAGATCATCCGCGCCGCCGAGGCGACCACCGACACCGCCGACGGCAAGGCGATGCTGGCCCTCGAGCGGGCGGCGCTGCAGCGGCAGGCGGGGCGCACGGTCGAGGCGGATACGGCGGTGCGGGCGGCGGCGCGGCGCTTCGACGACCTCTCGCGCTCGATCCAGGTGCGGGTCGACCTCGCCCGGGCCGAGATCGAGGCCCGCCGCGACCCGATCGCGGCGCTGAAGCGGGCCCACGCGGCGGACGAGCGGGCGGTCGGTCTGGCGCCGCCGCACCTGCGGCTGGCGACGCTGGCGGCCCTCTTGGAGTACACCCGCCGGGCGGGCATCACCGAGCCGTTGCTGCAGCTGGCCGACGCGGTGATCCAGCAGGCGGGCTTCACCCGCGATGCGCATCTGACCACCGCCGCGACCATTCTACGGGCCGAGCTGGGCTGCGAGCTCGAGCCGGTCGCGACCGCGCTCGACCGCGCCCGCGAAGCCCACGCGACGGCGCTGCGGCTGGCGCCGAGCCCGACCCGCCACGCGCTGGCCCGGCGGGCGGCGGGCATCCGCGGGCGGGCGGCCCGGCTCGCGGGCGAGGCGCTGGAGGCGGTCGAGGCGTTCGAAGAGGCGGTCGCGGGCCCCGAGCCGTCGCCCGCGTGGCAGGTGGAGCTGGCGCTGGCCCGGCAGGCGGTGGGCGAGTCGCTCGAAGCGCACGCCGAGGCCCTCTCGGCGGCGCTGTCGGCGCTGGCGGCGGCCGATCCGCTCGCCGCGCAGCCCTCGCTGGGCGCGCTGCTGCTCGGCGAGGGTCGCCTGGACGACGCCCGGCGGGTGGCCGAGTCGATGCCGCCGAGCATCCTGCGGCTGGGTCTGGAAGCGCGCATCGCCCTGCTCACCGAAGAGCCCGACCCGGTGCGCGGCGCGCTGGTGGCGGCGGTCTCCGATCCGAACACCTTCGTCGAGGCCCGCCGGCCGCTGTTGGTCCTGCTCGCGGCGCTGCACGCCCTCGCCGGGGCCCGGGTCGACGCGATCGAATGCCTCGACGAGCTGTTGCACCATCACGATCGACCCGATACCGCCCTGGAGCGCGAGGCACGGATCCAGCGGGCCCGCCTGCTGACGCGCTTCGCCGACTACGACGACGCCTACGCCGACGCCGATCGGGCGTGGCGTCAGGCGCGTGACGCAAAGGACGCCCGCGGCGCCCTGCACGCGGGGCTGGTGCGGGCGGCGTGCCTGCTCGGCTGGGACCGGGAGAAGGACGCCTTCGACACCCTGTCGGAGGCGGTGGCGATCGCCGAGCGGGTCGGGGCGGTGAAAGTCGCGCTGACCGGGCGGATCGAGCGATCTCTCCTGGGCCTGAGCCACGGCGATGAAGCCGAGGTCGCCCGCTCGCTGGAGCGCCTCGTGGACGATACGGGCGCCGGCCGCAGCGACCCCTCGGCCCGCCTGCGCACGCTGGCGACGCTGGCCATCGCCCGTCATGCGGCTGACGAAGGCGACGCCGACCGGGCCCGGGCGATGCTGGCCGGCCTGAGCGCCGACGCCCGCGGCACGGCCTCGCGCCTGGGGGTGGCCCTCGGCCGGCTCGTGCCCGGCGCCGACGAGAGCGCGTCATGAGCGTCGCCGAGTCGCTGGAGGCGCTGGTCGCCGAGGGGCGCTTCGCCGAGGCCCGCCGCGTCGCCGAGGCGGCGTCCGACGCCGCCGAGCCGGGGCCGCTGCAGCAGCTGCTGGGTCGGCTGGCGTGGCTGGAAGGGGATCGGGTCGGCGCTCTGGGCCACCTCGAGGAGGCGGCGGCGCTGGGGCCGCTGCCCGATGATCTGGCGGTGCTGCGGGCCGATCTGTTGGCGGTCGACGCGCCCGAGCGGTCGGCGGCCGCGTTCGCCGAAGCCGCCGAGGCCGCCGAGGCGACGCCGCGCGCGCGGCTGGCCTGGGGCGAGCGCCTGGGCACCGGCGGGCAGTGGGACGAGGCGGCGGCGGTCTTCGAAGCGCTGCTCGTCGAGACCCGGGCCAACGGGTCGAGCGACGCGGCGGCCAGCGCGGCGCTGGGTCTGCTGGCCTGCGCCGACGCGCTGGATGATCCGCGCCTGGGCGAGCGCGGCCTCGACGCGCTGACCGCCGCGTGGCCCGCATTGACCGACGATCGGGCCTTGCCGGCGCTGTCGACGCTGGTGCGTCTCGACGCCGAGGTGGCCCGCAGCCTCGCCGACCGGCTGGCGCTGGCCGGCTTCGACCCGGCGGCTCATCGGCTGTTGACCGCGCGCATCGCGTGGTTCGGCGGCGCGCACGGCGCCGCGCTCGACGCGGCCCGCGAGGCGCTCGAGCTCGACCCCGGAGACGACGCCGCCCGCCGGTTCTACGCCGAGCTGTTGCTGCTCGACGACCAGATCGAGCGCGCCCGGCCCCTGGTCGACGACCTGATCGAGCGCGGCGCCGCGCCGGTGGATCTCTCGCTGGCGCTGGTCACCGCCGATCGCCGCGCGGGCCACCGCCGCGAGACCATCGACGCCATCCTGGCGCTGGCCCGGCGCCATCCGCATCACCCGGGCATTCGCATCGAGGCGGCGCGGGCGTTGACCGATGTCGGCCGCGAGCACGAGGCCCGGGCGATGCTGGCCGGCGCGATGGCCGCCGACGGCCGCCTGCGGACCCGGCTCGGCCCGCTGGAGGCCTTCTTCGTCGTCACCCGCGAGGCCATCGGGCCGCTGTTCGAGGAGGCCGGCGTCGGCCCGCAGCCCCGCCCGGTGCGGGTGCGCATGGGCCACAACTCGCTGCTGTATCAGGTGCACAGCGCCGAGACGGGCGACCACTTCGCCAAGATCTTCCTGCCGGGCGCCCGCTCCCGGGCTCACATCGAGGCCACCGCCGATCTGGAGAGCCGCCTCGCCGCGCTGCTCGACGCGCCGCTGGCGGTGCCGTCTTCGACGGTCGTCGACGGCCACCGCACGCTGCCGGTGGGCGAGGGCTTCGCGGTGGTGATGCCGGCCATCGAGGGCCGCTCGCTGCGCCGGAGCCTGGAGGACGTGCGCCGCCAGCTGACCCCGATGCACGGCCACGAGGTGGGCCGGGCGCTGGCCGAGCTGCACGGCATGCTCGATCGGGTCGTCGAGGGCCCCGGCATGACGCCCTGGCAGCGCCCGCCGGCCGAGACGGGCGTGCGCGGTGGCTTCGCGACCGCCGCCGACTGGGCCGCGGGCCGCCGCGACTGGCGGATCCTGCTCGATGGCCTCGCCGAGAGCCTGGTCGAAGCCCGCCTCAGCGACGCGCTCGCCGCCCGCATGAAGCCGCTCTTCAACCGCTGGCGGCGGGTGCTGCCGGCGCTCGAAGCGGGCGTGATTCACGGCGACTTCGGCTGGCACAACCTCTTGTGGCAGGGCGGCCGGGCGGTGGGCGTGGTCGACTTCGACTACGCCGCCGTCGACATCCGCGCGGCCGATCTGGCCAACGCCATCCACCGCACCGCCTTCGACTTCAACCGCCTGCAGCGCGGGCTCTCGCCGCGCCCGCGGCCCGACGTCGCCGCGGCCATCGTGCGCGGCTATCGCGCCGTGCGCCCGCTGCCCGTGCCCGACTTCGGCGCCCTCGACGCGGTGGCCAGCGGCGTACGCTGCGTCTATACGCTGTCGCTGGCCCGGGCCGATCGCGCCTCGCTGACCGGGCGGCAGTACGGCCGCCCCGCGCGGCTCGTCGAGGCGCTGATCCGCCAGCTCGACTGGCTCGACGGGCACGGCGGCCTGGGCGCCATGCTGCGCGGCCGCGTCTGAGCGCCCCCACCCCGGTCAGGTGACCCGCAGCACCTCTTCGATGGACGTCACCCCGCGGCGCACCAGCTGGTAGCCGCTGCGGGCCAGACCCATATAACCCCGCCGCTCGAGATACTCCCTCAGGGCCACCCGGCTGACCGACTCGTCCTTGACGAAGTCGGTCAGCTCGTCGTCGGCCTCGATCAACTCGAAGATGCCGACCCGCCCGGCGTAGCCGGTGTGATTGCAGGTGGCGCAGCCCACCGGGCCATAAACCGTCGGCACCTCGCCCGGTGGCGTCATCACCCGGCGGCGCAGCTCGGCGCTGTCGGCCAGCGGGCGCCGGCAGCGCTGACACAGCCGACGCACCAGCCGCTGCCCGAGCATGCCTTTGAGCGCCGAGGCCACCACGTAGCGCTCGAGCCCCATGTCGAAGAGCCGCACGAAGGTCTCGATGGCGCTGCCCGTATGCAGCGACGACAGCACCAGGTGCCCGGTCAGCGCCGCCTTGAACGCGATGTCGGCGGTCTCGGCGTCGCGCATCTCGCCGACCATGATCACGTCGGGGTCCTGGCGCAGCATCGCCCGCAACCCCTTGGCGAAGTCGAAGCCGATGCGCGGGTTGGCCTGCCCCTGGATGATGTCTTCGAAGCGATACTCGATGGGATCTTCGAGGGTCATGATGTTGCGCGAGCGGGCGTCGATCTGGCGCAGCACCGCGTACAGCGTCGAGGTCTTGCCCGAGCCCGTCGGCCCGCAGACGAGCAGCATGCCCTGCGAGCGGCGGGCGAAGGCCTCGAGCCGGGCGCCGACCTCGTCGGGCATGCCCAGCTTCGACAGCCCGATGCGCGTCTTGTCGTTGTTGAGCAGCCGCAGCACCACCTTCTCGCCGAACTCGGTGGGGAAGCTCGACAGGCGCACGTCGACCTCCTGGCTGTCGACCACCAGCCGGAACGCGCCGTCCTGGGGCAGCCGCTTCTCGGCGATGTCGAGGGTGGCCATGATCTTGAGCCGGCTGACCACCGAATAGCGAAACGCGTCGGAGAACGCCGGCCGCTCGACGAGCAGCCCGTCGATGCGGAAGCGCACCCGCACCTCGGTGCTGCGCGGCTCGATGTGCACGTCGCTCGCCCGCTCGCGCACCGCCCGCGCCAGGATGCGGTCGACCAGCGCCACTGCGCTGGCTGCGGTCTCGTCGCCTTTGCTCATCGCTGACCCCCGAAGCTGCTCGCGGCTACTCTACAGCCGAATCCCCAGCGGCGCGAAGGCCGCCGGCAGATCGTCGAGGGCCCGGTGGTAGGCCGCCGCGAAGGGTATCGGATCGGGCACGCCCACCGCCTGCAGCTCGGCGGCCAGGGCCGCATCACGAAACGCCGCCACCTCGTCGTCTTCGATCACGTCGCGGGCGCGCATCGCGTCCCGCCAGCGACGGGCGATGGCCCCCACCGCGTCGTCGCCGGGCCAGGTCAGCCAGCCGGCGCCGTCGCGGATCACCGTCAGCAGCGCCCGTCCGATGCGCCCGTGCAGGACCTCGTCGGCGGCGATCGCCCGCAAGACGTCGCGAAAACCCGAGGGCGGCAGCGCCTTGACCGCGTGGGTCACCAGCGACAGCGCCACCGCCTCGCCCACCGCGTAGGTGCCCGCCACCATCTCGACGAGCTGCGCGCCGATGGGCGCGTCGGTCCGCGGCTGCTGCAGGTCGGGCAGTTCGAAGGCCACCGCCGGCTCGGCGCCCAAGGCCTCGGCGGCGGCGATACACAGCGAGAGATGCCGCTGCTCGTCGAGCACCATGCGCAGCGCCAGCTCCTGCACGTCGCGCGGCGTATTGAGGTCGACGCACAGCCCCCACAGCTTGCGGGCGATCATGACCCCGACGTACTCCGAGCGGGCCCGCTCGAGCCACGCCCGCTGCGCGAGGTGGCGGGCGGTCGGCGAGAGGGCCGGGGGGTCGAATCGCGGCGCGGCGACCAGCTTGCCGCCGAAGAAGCCGTCGTCGGCCAGCGGTGAGCGGTCGAAGTCGAGGGTCAGGACCGACAAGCCGCCATCGGAGCGGGGGCGGCTCACTTCTTCTTCTTGTTCTTCTTCCACAGGTCGCGGGGCAGCATCGTGCCGTCCGGCCGCGGGGTATCGGGGATGCCCAGCGCCTTCCACTCGATGGGGCCGGTCTGCGTGCCGCGCGGTTTCATGGCCATGAAGCGCTCGAAGTTCTTGTAGAGCACCTTCTCGAGCGCCTCGCGGTCGAGGGCGACCCCGCGCAGCGTCTTGCCCGGCAGGACCGGCGTCGTATAGGCCTCCTTGCTGAGCATGTCGAGGTAGGCCCGGACCCGGATGGCGATCCACTCGGCGTCCTTCTGGCGCGCGGCGGTCACGACGACGTCGGTGCCGAAGGTGAAGCGGTCGGGGTAGTCGGCGAAGATCTTCTTGAACTTCTTCGGGCTGCGGCTGATGCGCTTGAGGCCGGCGCTGAGGAAATCGTCATGGCCGAAGCTGATGTCGCTGTAGACGTTGGGGAAAGCGTCGAGGAGCTCGCGCAGGCGGCTCGACTTGATCGACGACAGGATGAAGTGCGGCGCGATGACCTTGAGGTCGGGGAAGGCGCGCATGACGTCGATGAACTCGTCGGCGAAGCCCGGCGCGGTGGGGCCCGGGTTGACGTGGAACATGACCGGCAGCCCCTGCGCCTGCAGGTAGGCGTAGACCGGCAGCATGCCCGGGTCGTCCATCGCCACGGTGTGGAAGAAGTAGCCCGTCGCGCCCGGCCGCTGGTCGTGCAGCCCGTGCCCCAGGTACAGCTTGAGGCCGGTGGCGCCCAGGCTGACGTACTCCTCGAGCTTCTCGAGCTTCTGCGGGTCGGTGGGGTCGATGGTGGGCCACGCCAGGAAGCGCTCGGGGTGCTGCTTCGCGAGGCTCAGGATCTGCCGGTTGTTCCAATCGACCCGGGTGAAGCCGTCGTTCTGGTTGAGGGTGATGGTGAACCACGAGCTGCCCATCAGCACCGTCTTGGCGATGCCGGTCTGATCCATCGCCGCCAGCAGCCGCTCCGCCTCGCGGGTCGACTGGATGTGCTCGTGCACGTTGGCGATGGGGATGCCTTCGAGCGAGGTGCCCGGCTTGCTGGGGTCGAGGTCCTGCCCGCCGGTGAGCGGGTCGACCTTCTTCTTGCCGCTCTTGCCGCTCTTGACGCTGTCGCCGCTCTTGGCGCTGTCGCTCGCCTTGCCGGTCTCGTCGCCCTTGGCTTCGACGGCCGGCGCGGCGGGCTCGGCGTCGGGCGCGTCGGGCTTCTTGCAGCCGACGACCGCCAGGGCCAGCGCCGCCGAGATCAAAGCCGGGTTCCAGACCGTTCTGCGCAGCATGTTCGCCTCCGATGGGCTCGCACCGTACCGGCTGACGCCGCCCCGCTCAATCGCGTTTGACCCGACCGCGGCGATCGGCTATCTCTTTGTTGGTTGTTTGACCAGTTTTGTGGAGCCGCCCATGCCCCGCCCGCGCAATACCGCCGCCCGCCGGCGCCAGATCACCGATGGCCTGGCGCAGGTGATGGCCGACAAGAGCTACGGCCAGGCGAGCATCAACGCCATCGCCAAGGCCGCCGGGCTCGGCTCGGGGCTGGTGCACTATCACTTCGAGAACAAGCAGGCGATCCTGGTGGCGCTCGTCGAGCGGCTGGTCGCCGGCCTCGAAGCCCGGCGCGAGGCCCGGCTGGCGGCGGCCGGCGACGACCCCTGGGCCCGGCTGGACGCCTTCGTCGACGCCTTCGCCGCGCTGGACGCCGACGCCGATCCGGCGGCCGTCGCCTGCTGGTCGCGCATCGGCGACGAGGCGGCCCGCCGGCCCGAGGTCGCCGTGCCCTATCGCGCCGCCGTCGATCGCTGGCACGGGGCGCTGACCGCCGACATGGCGGCGGTGCTCACCGCCGAGGGTCAGCCGACCGACCGCGCGGCCGAAGCCGCCGCCGGCCTGCTCGCGGCCATCGAGGGGGCGTTCCATCTGGGGCAGGCGGCGCCGGGTATCATCCCGGCCGGCGCGGCGGCGGGCATGCTCAAGCGTATGGCGCGGGGGCTGTTGAGCGCCGACGCGGCCGAGGCGGGTCGCTGATGCCATCCGCCATGCCATCCGCCATGCCATCCGCCATGCCATCCGCCATGCTATTTATGCCATCTCGTATGCCATTTGTGCCATCGTGTATGCCATCACATATGCCATGCCTGTCATCGGAGGTGCCATCGTGAACATCGCCATCTACGCCGGCTCGTTCGATCCGATCACGACCGGCCACCTGGGCATCATCCGCCGCGCCGCGCGGCTGTTCGACCACCTGCGGGTGCTGGTGGCGGTCAACCCGCACAAGGCCGGCCTCTTCGACCTGGACGAGCGGCTGGCGCTGGTCCGGGCGGTCATCGCGCCCTTCCCCCAGGTCTCGGCCGACGCCACCGAGGGCTACGTCGTCGAGTACGCCCGCAGCATCGGCGCCGCGTGCCTCGTGCGCGGCGTACGCGGCGCGGAGGACGCCGACGCCGAGACCCGGCTGGCCCGGCTCAACGAGGCGCTGGCGCCCGAGCTGCCCACGCTGCTCATACCCGCCGAGTCGGCCTGGGTCGGGGTGAGCAGCAGCGACCTCAAGGCCCGCGCCCGCGCCGGCGACAGCCTCGACGGCTTGTGCCCGCCCGCGGTCGCCGCGCGCTTGCGGGCCCGGCTGGCCGAGCGCGCCATGGAGGCCGCCCGATGAGCCTGACCCTGTATCCGCTGGGCGTCGGCGACGCCTTCGCCGGCAAGCACTACTCGACGGCGCTGGCCCTCGAAGCCGAGGGCCGCTGGCTGCTGATCGACTGCCCGCATCCCATCCGCAAGATGATGCTCGAGAGCGCCGCGCCCATCGACGTGGCCGATCTCGACGGCGTGGTGCTGACCCACCTGCACGGGGACCACGTCTCCGGGCTCGAGGGGCTGGCGTTCTTCGATCACTTCATCGTGAAGCGGCGCACGGTGCTCGCGACCCATCCGCGGGTGGCCGCCGACCTGTGGGATCGGCACTACGCGGCGACGATGGCCGACATCATCGCCGCCGACGGCACCCGCCAGCCGCCGCGGGGCTTCGCCGACTACTTCGACCATCGGCCGCTGACCCCGAAAGCGCCGGTGCAGATCGGGCCGTTCACCATCGAGTGCCGGCCGACCCGGCATCACATCTACACCACGGCGGTGCGTATCTCGGCCGGCGGGCGGAGCGTGGCCTACAGCGCCGACACCGCCTACGACCCGGCGCTGATCGACTGGCTCGACGCCGCCGATCGCGTCGTGCACGAGGTCAACTACGGCGGCGCGCATACGCCCTACGAGAAGCTGGTCGCGCTGCCGCAGCGGCTCAAAGACAAGCTGTGGCTGGTGCAGTACAGCGACCTCTTCGACCCGGAGAGCAGCGAGATCGAGGCGCTGCGCGAAGGGCGGGTCTATCCGATCGAGGCCGTCGGCTGAGGGTCGGCCTTCTCTTCGGGCGCGGGCCACCACTTCATCGAGGCGTCGCCGGCGAGCACCCGCAGCAGCTTGACCAGCCGGCGCCAGACCGACTCTTGCACATAGGGCACGCCGTGGCGGGCGCAGATGGCCTGCACCTCGGGCTGGGCCTTGCGGTATTGCAGCATGCTCATGTCGGGCCAGACGTGGTGCTCGATCTGGTAGTTGAGCCAGCCGTGCATGAAGTCGTTGAGGTCGCCGCCGGTGCGGAAGTTCGTCGAGCCGACGATCTGGCGCAGGTAGAACTCGCCGCGGTTCGATATGGGTCGATCGAAGCGATAGAGGTCTTCGCCGGCGTGGTTGGTCACGATGGTGATGAAGCCGTGCACGTTGCTCATCAGCTCGGCGATGACGCTGTTGATCAGCACCGCGAGCCACGCGCCCCGACCGATGAGCAGGAACGGCAGCGGCAGCAGCCCGAAGCGATAGATGCCATATGGGATCCATGCCTTGAGCCAGACCCGGCCGCCGATGGCATGCCATGGCAGCCACAATGAGCGATGCAAGACCCAGCGGCGGGTGTAGGGCTGCTTCGCCTTGTGGCGCGCGTGGGCGTAGACCGTCGCCTCGCTGTTGGTGGGGTAGTAGTAGATCTTCCAGAACAGCGCGACGAGCGCGAGCCCCAGGTAACGCAGCGGGCGCGGGGCGCGGGAGCGTCGCAGGAACTCGATGTTGTGCTCCGGCTGGTCGGGGTCGGTCACCTCGCCGAGCTTGTAGTGGTGCAGCGTATTGTGCTCGTGGCGCCAGGTCGCCGGGTGCATCCAGTCGGGCCAGTCGATCCAGCGGCGCCAGCCCTGGGCGAAGCGGGCGGTGGTCAGCGTCGGCGGCGCGGCGGGCCGCCCGTCGTCGCCGCGCAGCTTGTCATAGCCTCGGTGCAACACATGGTGGGCCAGCATCGCCCAGCGGGTGAAGATGCCGGTGCTGATGAAGAACGCCGAGATGGGGTTGGGCGCGATCCAGGCGGTGCCGTAGCCGAGGGCGAAGCACAGCCGGTTCCACCAGCGCATCTTCAGCAGGTGGGCCACGTCGTCCGGGCCGGCCTCGGCGCGCAGGCGGTCGCGCAGCGCATTGAGATCGGCTTCGAGCGCGCTGATGTCGATCGCCGCCGGATCGGGCGTCTGCTGCATGGCTCCCCCGGATTCGGCGAGAGTGGTATCGCCTCGGCCCGGGGCGGGTCAACCGGTCAGCGCCAGGGCGCCGGCAGCCCGGCGCCGAGGATGGCCACCGCGTCGCGATAGGCCAGCACCCGGTCGGTCTCCTGGTCGAAGAGGATCATCGCGGTGGTCTTCGCGCCGGGGCCCGGGCCGACGTGGGCCGCCGTGCGCGCCACCCGGATGATACCCACCTGTTCGCGCCAGCTCGCCGCTTCGATCTCGACGCCGTCGCGGGCCATCGCGTGCAGCATCTGCTCGATCGCCTGCGGCAGCTTCGGGGCGCCGGCGGGCGGCGTCGCGCCGGACCACGAGACGCCATCGGCCAGCGCGCCGCGGGCTTCGGCCGGCGTGGGGTAGGGGCCGGCGTAGGCCCCGGGCATCGGCCCCAGGAGCGCCGTCAGCCCGCGCAGGGTGGCGTTGTGCGGAAAGCGCCGGACCCAGGTGCTGTCGGGCCGGCTCTCGCTGGGGCTGCGCGTCGTCGGGTCGATGTTGTGCAGGGTCATGTGCGGCCCGCGCTCGACGAGCAGCCGCGCCTCGCCCCGGGCGTAGTCCACCGCCGCCAGCGCGCCGAAGATCGTGGGCGGCAGCAGCGCGAGCGTCGCCGCGAGCACCGCCCAGCGTCGCTCGCGCGCGGCGCGGAAGGCCACGAAGGCGGTCAGCCCCAGCCCGCCGAGGGCCAGCGGGCCGAGCAGCAGACCGGCCCACCACAGACCGATCGCGCCGGCGGCCCACAACCAGAGGATCCGCGCGGCGTCGGCGTCGGCGCGGGCGGGGGGCGTGGGCGGCATGGCGATCTCCTCGGCGGCGACTACTCGGGCGCGATCGGCTCGGGGCGAGTGTAGGTCGCTTCGAACAGCGCGCTCCAGCCCGTCTCGCCCAGCGCGCGGGCGCGCACGGTCACCGGGTGCAGCGGGATACGATATTGCCACTCGGCGGCGCCGTCGACGGCGTCGGGGTGCACGTCGCCGCCGGGCATGCGCGGGTCGGGGCCGTCGACGGTGACATAGAGGGTGCCGGCCGGCGCGGTCAGGGTCAGCGCGGCGCCGACGCCCACGTCGCCCGGCGGCAGATCGCCGACCGGCGTCGGGGTCTCGGCGACGAGATTCGCGGCGCGCAGGTGCTCGAGCACCCGGGCGCTGCGCGCGGGGAAGTACTCGGCCAGCTGGCGGTCGCGCTCGACGGCCCAGTGCTCGTCGACGGTGTAGGGCTCGGCGGCGTGCTGGTCGCCCCAGCGGGCCGACTCGGCGACGAGCGCCCGCTCGATGATCTGCGTCAGCGCGACGAACCGGGCCGCGGGCGCGTTGCGCTCGGGGTTCTCCGGGTCCCATCCGGGCGCCTCGGGGTCGACGTAGAAGACGCCGCCGGGTGAGAAGTGGCGGTCGACGCGGTCGGCGACGCGCACCCGGAACTCGGGGTTCTGCAGCAGCGCGACCCAGGGGATGGCTACGCCGCGGTTGTCGTTGATCTTGTTGGTGCCCAGGTTCGAGCGCAGGCCCACCGACCACTCGCTGTCCCACATGAAGAAGCGGAAGCCGAACGCGCCGTCCCGCGGGCGGCCGACCCACCAGTTCTTATGCGGCCAGTCGCTGTTGCCGAGCCAGATGTTATTGAGCATGTAGTCGATGTAGGGGTCGACATCGAGCCAGACGGGCAGCGCGGGGTCGCGCATGCCATCGGGGTCCTTGCCTTCGAGCAGCCACAAGTCTTCGGGGGCGGCGACGCCGGCGCGGGCCATGTCGAGCAGCCGGCTCCACGCGCGGGTATCGCCGTCGGCCGCCTGATTGTTGCTCACCGCGTCCCAGTTGTCGCGGTCGCCGCCGAGGTAGTGGGTGCCGAAGGCGGCGTCGGGGCGCTCGACGGGGTTGTACAGGCCCCAGTAGATGCCGTTGATGTAGAGATGGACCCATGTCTCGGCCGATGACACCCCACCCATGCCGCGGTGCAGCTCGCGGCCGAGCGAGTCGCGCACGAAGAGCGGCTGGCCCCGCGCGGCCGACCACTGCCAGCCGTCGTTGCTGTTGGCCCGCAGGGTGAAGCCGTCGATGGTCGCGTCGGTGCCCGGGCCGAAGAGCGGGAAGCGCAGCTTGGTCGGGCCGTAGATGCCTTTGAAGAGCACCCGCACCGAGTGCTTCTTCGTCAGACCGTGGTTGCGGAACGCGCCGCCCTGGATGCGCAGCCCGCACTCGACCTGCAGGCTGGTGCCATCCTCGATGGCATGGGGGATGCGGGCGCCGTCGGGCACGAAGTACTCGAACGAGACCCGCCGCTCGAAGCCGACGCCGCGCCCGCCGGAGCGGGTGTAGATGCCATTGGGGCCGAAGAGCGCGTCGAGGTCGGCGGTGATGGCCACCGTCGGCAGGGCCAACAAGGCGTCGCGCATGGCATCGGCGTAGCGTCCGCCGAAGGCATCCTCCGGGCCGGCGATGCGGGGATCCATGCCATAGTCGGGGGCGGTATCGCCCCACAGCTCGGGGAAGCCGCGGGTCAAGGTGGCGTCGACGTCTTGGGTGATGATCTCGTCGATGAAGAGATAGGTCGCCGCGGTGGCGTCGGCGTCGCGATAGCCGTCGCGATAGGCGATGGCCCGCACCGACGTGATGCCATCCACCGGGATGGCGTCGGCGTAGATCGGGCTGTCGGGGCCGGGCAAGGTGCCATCGGTGGTGTAATGGATGATGGCATCCGGCGGGTCGGCGCTCAGCTCGAGGGCGAAGGGTTCGTCGTAGAAGCCGCGGGCATGGGAGAAACGCACCGGCGAGACGAAGCCGGCGAAGCCCGGCTCGACGTTGGGCTGGCCGGGCGTCGGCGTATCGAAGAAGGTCCGCTCGCCGTCGGTGATGCGCCGGCCCTCGAGCTGAAGGTCGGCGACGAGGTCGATGCCCGGGTCCTCGGCGTCGAGCGCCAGCAGGGTCAGCACGTGGGCCCCCGGCGCGGGCGGCGCGAGGTCGACGGTGACGCTGCGGGCGCCCACCGGCTCGTCGAACGCGCGCCAGGGGGTCATGCCGTCGGCGAGGGCCTCGACGTCGGGCGCGTTGTAGGCCGCGACGGGCACGCCGTCGAGCCAGGCGACGAAGCCGGCGTCGATGGTCACCGTCAGCGCGAGGGTATCGACCGGCGCGTCGGCGTCGATCGCGAAGGGCGCGCGGATCCAGAGGCCGTCGGCGTCGGCCAGGGCCTCGCCCAGATCGGTGGCGACCCGCGCCTGATTCGAGCCGGCCCCGCCGAGGACCTCCACCTCGCCCAGCGACAGCACCGATGCTTCGTCCGCGTTGCCGGCGCCGCCCGTGCCCGACAGGTCGGGGTCGGCGGTGCGCCGAACGCGCACGGCCTGCCCGACGACGCCGCCGTCTTCGAAGAGGTCGACCTCGATTCGGGCGGGGCCATCGAGGCCCGCGCCGGCGGTATTCTCCGGGTTGAGCAGCGGCGAGGCGTAGACGATGGCGCCGTCGCCGTCGAGCACCTCGACGGTGATGTCGCGCAGCCGCGAGCCGCAGCAGCCCGCGCGGTTGTGCAGCACGATCGAGCCGATCCACTGCGGGCCGTCGAGCTCGACCGTCCAGCGGGCGTCCGGATCGACCGACGTGGTGTGGGTGAAGTCGCCGAGATCGCCGTTGACCGCGCGCTCGGCCCCGAAGCCGCCGAGCTGCGAGCTCTGGCGGGCCGGCTGGCCGAGCGCGACGTTCTGCACGTCGTCCGGGCCGGGGATCTGGAAGCTCGAGAAGCCGAGCCCGCCGGGCGCTGCCGGCCAGTCGGCGTCGAAGTCGGGCGCGACGGGCGCGAGGTCGCCGGCGAAGGCGGGGGCGTAGGACAGCGGGCTGCCCGGGGCGATCAGCTCGACCCGCTCGACGCGCTGCCCCACGCCGTGCGCGATGTCGTCGGGCAGCGCGGGGATCCCCGGGATGTACGCGTCGACGACGGTCTCGCCGTCGGGCATGACCAGCCCCAGGAACTCGCCCTCGCTCGCCAGCCGGAACGACGCGTGCGGCTCGATCGGGTCGGGGCGGTCGGCGTCGCTGGCGAAGATCACCACGAAGCCCCGCGGGCCGAGCTCGATGGCCGGCAGGGCCCACTTGGTGAGGTCGACGGGGTCGTCGCTCAGGAACCAGCCTTCGAGGTCGACCGGCTCGAGGCCGGCGTTGTGCAGCTCGATCCAGTCGGAGGTGAGGCCGTCCTGGTCGACGAGGCCGTCGGCGTTGGCGGTGACGACCTCGTTGATGCGCATCGGCGGCGGCGGCTGGCACCAGCCGTCGATACAGACCGGCGCGTTGGCCCCGCACGGCGCGCACAGGCCGCCGCAGCCGTCGTCGCCGCAGGCGCCTGCGGGGCAGGCGGGGCGGCAGGCGTCGGGCTCGGGCGCCGCGTCGGGGACGGCGTCGGGTCCGGGCAGGGCGTCGGGTCGTGCGTCGAGCGCCGCGTCGCGCAGCGGCATGGCGTCGAGCTCGCGGTCCGCGTCGGGATCGGGCGTGGCGTCGAGCGGCGACGCGGCGTCGGCTCGACCGCCGTCGGGCCCGTCGACGGGCATTGCGTCCGCCGCGTCGGGATCGGCCGCGTCCGGGTCGAGCGGGCGGCTGTCGGGCGTCGGGTCGGCGTCCGGTGTGGCGGCGGCGCTCGGACCCTCGTCGCAGCCGGCGCCCGCGCCGACCGCCAGGATGGCCAGGATCACCCATGTATGTCGCGTCACGTTCACGCCTCGGTCATCGGCTTGATACTTTGCAGGGTAGACCGAAACCCGATGCCGAGGCACATCGCCGATGGTGCGGCGCGATCGGCTGCGCCGGCGATCTGATTCAGGCGGCGGCGTAGCGGGGCGGGCGGTCGTCAGCGCCCGCGTCAGCGCTCGGGTCCGCGCATTCGGGGGAGCGTCGGACAGCGCGGCCGGGGCGCCGGTCGGGCGCCGTCGGCGTGGAGTCGGTCTGGTGCTGCTGCCATGCGCCGAGCGCGCGGGTGAGCAGCCGCAGGTGGGCCCAGCCGGCGGTCGCCAGCAGGCCCAGGCCCCAGCGCGGCCCGCGGGCGACGAGGTCGCGGTCGACGACCCGGCCGCGCAAGATGCGCTGCGCGGCGCGGGTGCCGGAGCGCAGGGCGCCCTCGACGTAGCCGGTGTATTGCGTGCTGTATTCGGCGCCGGCGAAGTGCAGCCCGTCGACGACCTCGAGCGCGTCGGGGCGATCGGCGAGCGCTGTCAGGACGCCCGGTCGACAGATCGAGATCGGTCCGCCGCCGATATAGGGGGTGGCGCGCCAGTCGGCGACCTCGAAGCGGACCACGGCCCGCGCCCGCGGGTCGCCGCTGAGCCGGTGGAAGAGGTCGACGAAGAGCGCCTGCAGCGCATCGTCGGACATGCCCTCGGGCGGGTTCATGAAGGCGCAGAAGCGATAGACGCCGCGCTCGGGCTCGGAGATGTCGAGCATCCACTCGAGCGGGGTGCCCGCCATGCCGCCGTACCACTGGAACTGCCGGCCGTCGTCGTACCACCACCAGCGGCTGTCGTACTCGACGATCGCCTTGACCGCGTGGCCCATGGGCTGGTCGAGGAAGCGGCGCGTCGGCTCGGGCAGCGGCGGATCGAACGCGATGTGGCGCCCGACCGCCGCCGGCGTCGCGGCGACGATGACGTCGTCGGCTTCGAAGATCTGCCCGCCGGCCCACACCCGGACGCCGTCGCCGCGGCGCTCGATGCGTTCGACGGGCGTATCGAGCCGCAGGTCGCCGCGAAAGGTCTCGGCGAAGGCGCGGGCCAGACCGCCGAGCCCGCCCCGCACGCCGAACTGCTGGGGGCCGTCGGCCTGATCGTTGGCGATGTGCAGCAGCCCGTTGTTCGTCGCGCTGTACCACAGCAGGTAGAGCAGCGACATGTCGGCCGGCTCGGCGCTCCAGATGCCGTTGGCGGCCAGCCGGATCAGGTCGCGGTGCTTCGGCCGCGCGTCCATCCGGTCCATCCAGGCCTGCACGGTCGTCCGGTCGAGCAGCCGGGCCAGCGGGCCGCGCCCGGGGCGCGACTGATCGATCAGGCTCTCGAGGGCGATCCACTCGACCATCATCTGCAGCAGCCGCAGGCGGTCGCGCAGGGCGCTCTCCTTCTTGCAGCCCTGAATGCGAAACCAGGTGTCGTCGAGCAGCATGTCTTCGACGCCTTCGACCGTCTCGCTGCGGAAGCAGGGGTTCGTCGGGGCCGTGGCGACATAGTCGATGCGCTCGAGGCCGAGGGCGTCGACGAGCGCCATGACGTGGGTCTGGTGGGCGCCGATGAAGCCGCAGCCCAGATCGGCGCCGTCGTCCGTCGAACGGGCCCGCCCGCCGACCCGGTCGCCGGCTTCGAGCAGCAGCACCCGCTGACCGGCCTGCTGCAGCGTGATGCCGGCCCGCAGCCCGGCGAACCCGGCGCCGACCACGATCGTATCGAAGCGATCGACGCCGTGCGCGCCGCGCAGATCACGCGGCAGCCCGTGGGCCCGGCGCGGGCGGGGATAGCCGCCCTCGAAGAGCGGGCCGGCGGGCCGCGGCGCGCCTGGCCGCGGCGTCCGGGGTGCCTGTGAGGCCTGCGGCGCCCCCGCGTCGATCCGATCGGCCAGCGCCTTCAGCTCGGCGCACCACAGATCGAGCGTCGCCGGACCGTACAGGGTGCAGCCACCCTCGTAGTGTTGCCGGGCGTACTCTTCGCGGGTCGTGACATACGAGCCATAGTCATTGGCATAGCCTTGCACGATGACATGGTCGCAGCCGTCGGCGTCGGCGAGCACGGCCCGGATACGGGCGCCGGCGTCGTGGGTCGGCTCGCCGGCGACCCCCGCGATGCGCAGGCGCCCGATGGCGAAGACCTGCACCGGCAGGTCGAGCGGCGCCCACGACGCGTCCATGGCGCCGCTGCGCAGCCCGCGGCGGAAGAACGCCGCGTGCCGCCCCGGCACCGCGCGCAGCAGATCGATCGGCAGCAGCCCCGCGATGCGCGAGCGGCGGCCCCGCGCGAACTCGAAGAACGACAGCTTGGGGTCTTCGGGGCGGGCGCGTCGGCGCCGCCGGATGACGCGGTGGTAGATGCCTTCGAGCGGCGCCAGGGGCCCGCGGCCATCCCGAGTGCCGAGCGCCATCGCGAGGCCCAGCCGGGTCGGGGTCGTGCGCGCGCGGCGCCCGTCGAGCGTCTCGAAGGCGCGGTCGCTGAAGCGGGCGTGGGTCGAGCGCGCGTCGAGGCGCTCGCCGGCGAGCGGCTGGCCGGCGGCGGCGCGCCAGGCCTGCATCGCCGCGCGCGCCTGGGCCTCGGCGACGATCACCACCGAGCGATGGTCGTCGTCGTCGGGGCCGACGAAGACCCCGCGCCGGCGATCGAGGCGCCCGTTGGGGGTGATGTCGCCGGCGGCCTCCTGGGCGAAGATGGCCACGAAGGGGTGGTCCGCCGGCGCCTCGTCGGCCAGCCAGCGCGCCATCAACACCGCGCTGAGGCCCTTGTGATCGGGGTGCAGGCGGCGGCCCTCGCCGTGCAGGCAGGTGCCGTGCAGGGCGAAGGTGTTGAGCATGCCGAGCGGCCGGCCGTCGGCCCCGTCGATGCGCAGCACCCGCATGACGCAGTCGATCGGCCGGTCGGCGAAGGCCCCGCGGCGGTGCACCCAGTCGACCGCGCCCAGCGCGTGCTCGCCGTAGGAGAGCCGCGCCGGGCGCAGGCGAGCGACGGCCGCGACGAGCGCCTCGACGACGCCGTCGGCGATGCCGTCGACGACCTCGGGGCACAGCCCGGGCGCGTTGGCGCTGTAGAAGACATCGCCCGAGAACCCGCTGGGGCCGGAGTGGGTGTGGGTCGCGGTGAGCATGACCCGGTGCGGCTCCAGAGCGAGCGCGGGCCGGGCCGCGAGTCGCTCGACGATCGCCCGGCGCAGCTGCGCGCTGATGAAGCACAGGTCGAGGCAGGCGTAGGCCAGCCGGCGCTGGCTGCCGGGGTCTTGGAGCACGAAGACCCGCGCCCGCAGGGGCTCGTCGACGCCGTCGACGCCGCCGCGCATGTCGCCGAAGCCCATGGTCAGCGCGCCCCGTCGGTAGATCGTGATGTCCGCTTCGGCGAGCCCCGCACGTACCTGCATGTCATCCTCCTCGCACCGCGAGCGCGCCCCGGCACGCTCGGGCAGTTCGCCCTCGCAGACCGGCTCGGCGAACGCATCGGTCCCATCCCGGGGTGATGCGTCATCCGTCGCTCTGTGTTCGTGTCTGTATCTGTGTCTGTGTCTGTCTGCAGAGTGTCGGGCTCAGCCGCTCACTCGATGACTCGACCTTACTGACCGGCCCCGCGTCGGCGGAAATCAACGATCGCAATTTGATATATTCGCTGGCGTGATATCACCCGACGGCGGCTGCTGATGATCGACGACCTGACCCGCATCGACGTCAACCTGCTCGTGGCGCTGCATGTGCTCATCGAGGAGGCCAACGTCACCCGCGCCGCCGCCCGCATCGGCTGCAGTCAGCCGGCGATGAGCCAGAAGCTCAAGCGGCTGCGCGACGCCCTCGGCGATCCGCTACTCGTGCGTCACCGGCGGGGCATGGTGCCGACGGAGAGGGCGAGCGCGCTGGCCGGGCCGCTCGCCGAGGCCCTGAGGGCGCTCAACGGGGTGATCGCGTCGACGCCCGACTTCGATCCGGCTTCGGCCCGGGCTCTGGTGCGCATCGGCGCGCGGACCGGGCCGCTGAGCTTCTTCCCGGCGCTGCTCGCCCGGGTCGCCCGGCGCGCGCCGGGCATCACGCTGACGTGCTTGCATGCCATCGGCGAGGTGGATCCCGCCGATCGCCTGGCCGACGGTGAGTACGATCTGATCGTGCAGCCGCGGCGGGCGGGCGGCAAGTCGGCGATCACGCGGACGTCGGAGGAGCGGATCGACGAGTCGCTCTATGCTCGGCGGCTGATGACCACCCGCTGGCTGTGCGTGGTGCGCCCGGATCATCCCGACATCCAGGGCACGCTCGACCTGGACCGGTTCTGCGCGGTGGGTCACATCCTGACATCGCCCCGGGGGGACGCCTACGGGCTCGTCGATCGCACCCTCGAAGGCATGGGGCGCCGGCGACACGTCGCCGCGGTGACTCAGGATTTCATGCTCTCATGGCATCTGGCGGTGACCACCGATCTCTTGCTGACGACGAATCAGATGGTCGCGTATCACATGCAGCCGTCGGCGCCCGGTCAGCTGTTGCCGCCGCCCGTCGAGATGCCTCGCGGCGATACTGTCATGCTATGGCATGTTCGCAGCCATGAAGACCCATTGCATCGCTGGCTGCGCAGTCAACTCGCCGAGGTATGCGCCGAGCTGATGTCTGCCTATGCGACGGTGACGATCTGACGGGATCAGGCGGCGCCGGCGTCGGGCGAGGCCTCGGCGGCGGGCGCGACCCAGCCGCCGGCGGTCTGGCGGATGAGGCGGGCGGCGGTGTCCATCCAGATCGGGTGGTCGTTGAGTGAGGGCACCAGCTCGAGCTGCTGGCCGCCGAGCGCGGTGAAGTCTTCCTCGGCGCGCATGCCGATCTCTTCGAGGGTCTCGAGGCAGTCGGCGGTGAAGGCCGGGCAGAATACCGCCACGCGGCGCACGCCCTTCGCGGCGAGGTCTTCGATGACCTGGTCGGTATACGGCCGGATCCACGGCGTGCGGCCCAGGCGGCTCTGGAAGCAGATGGTGTAGGCGTCGTCGGCCAGCCCCAGCTTCGCGGCGAGCAGCTGGCCGGTCGAGACGCACTGCGCCCGGTAGCAGTTGCGGTTGGCGTGGGTGATCTGCGCGCAGCAGTCGGGCCGCTTGAGGCAGTGGTCGCCGGTCTCGTCGCTCTTGAGCATGTGCCGCTCGGGCAGCCCGTGGAAGCTCATCAGGATGTGATCGGCGTCGAGCCCGTCGAGCACCGGCTTGCCCACGGCGGCGAAGCTCTCGATGAAGCCCTCGTCGTCGTAATAGGGCGGCACGACGGCCAGATACGGCGTATTCCAGCGCCGGGCGGCGATGCGGTAGACCTCTTCGAGGGTCGAGCCGGTCGAGCTGGCGGCGTAGTGCGGGTAGAGCGGGAAGACGACGAGCCGATCGCAGCCCTTCTGGCGCAGCGCCTCGAGCCCGCGCTCGATGGACGGGTTGCCGTAGCGCATCGCCAGCTCGATCTCGCAGTCGGGCAATCGCGTGCGCAGGCCGTCGACGAGCCGCTGGCCGAAGACGAGCAGCGGCGAGCCGTCGTCGCGCCAGACCTGGCTGTAGGCCTCGGCCGACTTCTTGGGGCGGAAGGGCAGGATGAACAGGTTGAGCAGCAGCCAGCGGCCCACCGGGTTGATGTCGATCACCCGCGGGTCGTTGAGGAACTGCCGCAGGTAGCGCCGCACCGGCCCTGGCTCGGGGGCGTCGGGGGTGCCGAGGTTGACCACGAGGATGCCGGTCTTTTCCACGTTCGTCGCTCCTGCTCTCGCTGCGCGCGCCAGACGATGCGCGGCCCGGCTCGGAGTTTCGCCGGCGCGCGGCCGGAGCATCTTCGACCCGACGCGTCGCGTCAAGCCGTGACCCGACGGCGGTGGGCGTATCAGACGGGTATGCACAGCGATCAGACCCCGCCGCCGACCGCTTCGTCCCCCACGCCCGCCGCGGATGGCGAGCGGCCGGTCTTCGTCACCGGCGTCACCGGCTACGTGGGCGGCCGGCTGGTCCCCCGGCTGCTCGACGCGGGCTATTCGACCCGCTGCTTCGCCCGCGATCGGCGCAAGGTCGAGGCGCGGGTCTGGGCCGAGCGGGACGGGGTCGAGATCGTCGAGGGCGACGTCGCCGATACCGCGGCGCTGGCCCGGGCGATGACCGGCTGCAGGGCGGCCTATTATCTGGTGCACTCGATGATCGCCGCCGGCGCCGAGTACGCCGATCGCGATCGGGCGCTGGCCGAGAGCTTCGCCGCCGCCGCCGAGCAGGCGGGCGTCGAGCGCATCGTCTATCTCGGCGGGCTGGGCGAGACCGGCGACGGCCTCAGCGAGCACCTCGCGTCGCGGCGGGAGGTGGAGCACGCGCTGGCGAGCGGCGCGGTGCCGGTCACCGTGCTGCGGGCGGCGATGATCATCGGCAGCGGGTCGGCCTCGTTCGAGATCTTGCGCTATCTGACCGAGCGCCTGCCGCTGATGGTCACCCCGTGGTGGGTGCGCACCGCGTGTCAGCCGATCGCGATCCGCGACGTGCTGTTCTATCTCATCGAGTGTCTGCGGGTGCCCGAGACCGCCGGGCGCACGCTGGACATCGGCGGGCCGACGGTGGCCCGCTACGACGAGCTGATCCAGATCATGGCCAAGTCGCTGGGGCTCACCCGGCGGCTCATCGTGCCGATCCCGGTGCTGACCCCGCGGCTGTCGAGCTTCTGGATCCACCTGGTGACGCCGCTGGACCACCGCATCGCCCGCCCGCTGGCCGAGGGGCTGCGCAACGAGGTGGTGGTGCGCGACGACAGCGCCCGACAGCTGATGCCCCACGAGCCGATCGCCATCGAGCGGGCCATCGATCTGGCCCTGGGCCGGGTGGAGGCCCACGCGGTCGAGACGAGCTGGTCCGACGCGGGGCCCGTGCCCGGCGACCCCGACTGGGCCGGCGGCAAGACCTATGTCGATCGGCGGGAGAAGCTGATCCCGGCGCCGCCGGCGGCGGTCTTCAAAGCGGTGTGTCGGGTGGGCGGGGGCCACGGGTGGTACGCCGCCGACTGGCTGTGGAGGGTGCGCGGCGCGATGGATCGGCTGGTGGGCGGGCCCGGCCTGCGCCGCGGTCGACGGCACCCGGAGACGGTGAGCTACGGCGACGCGCTCGACTTCTGGCGGGTGCGCCACGTCGAGCAGGACCGCCGGCTCGATCTGCGGGCCGAGATGAAGCTGCCCGGCGAGGCGCTGCTGTCCTTCGAGATCGAGCCGCACGGCGAGCGCGGGCAGCAGAGCCGGCTGATCCAGACGGCGCGCTTCATGCCGCGTGGGCTGTCGGGGCTGTTGTACTGGTGGGCGGTGGTGCCGCTGCATCACGTGGTCTTCGAAGGCATGCTGGGCGGCATCTGCCGGGCGGCGATGGTCGAGGTCGACGCGGCGCGGGCCCGCGGCGATGGGCCGGGCGAAGCATCGCCCGCGGCATGAGCGGGTCGACCCGCACCGCGGCCTCCCGATAGTCTGATGGGCATCGGGAGGAGGTCTCATGGTCGTACGCATCGGTCTGTTGGTCGCGTGTCTGTCGGTTCTCTGCGGCTGTGAGCCGTCGAGCGGGGGAGGCGACGCCGGCGGCGATACCCCGGATGGCGCGAGCGGCGCGCTCGACGAGGGGGTCTCCGACATCGCGCCCGAGCCCGAGCCCGAGCCCGACGCCGAGTCGACGCCGGACGCCTCGGGCTATCCCGACGCGGTGCCCGAAGGCTGCGTGACCGACGACGACTGCGAGGGCGCGCGGCGCTGCATCGAGGGCGCCTGCGTGGCCTGCCTGGGCGATCTGGACTGCGTCGACGGCTACATCTGCGAGGCCGACGAGTGCGTCGAGGGGTGCCGCGACGACGGCAACTGCCCCGAGGGCAGCTACTGCGGCGCGGAGGGCTGCATCGAGGGCTGCGCCGACGATGCGCACTGTCCGGAGGCGTCGATCTGCGTCGACGGCGGCTGCGTCGACTGCGCCGAGTTCGACCCGTGCATCGGCGTGCCCGCCGGCTGCCCGCCCCCGCTGATGCCGATGTGCGGCTGCGAGACCGACGACGACTGCGAGCCGCAGGACGTCTGCGTCGAAGAGATGTGCGTCGAGGGGTGCCGCGACGACGCGTCGTGCGCGCCGGGCGAGATCTGCCAGGACATGATCTGCGTTTCGGGGTGCCGCGACGACGGGCCTTGCGGGGCCGGGGAGATCTGCCGGGGGCTGGCGTGCGTCGAGGGGTGCCGCGACGATGATGGCTGTGAGGATGGCATCTGCGAAGACGAGGCCTGCCTGGCCTATGGCATCGGCTGCCGCGTCGACGGCGACTGCGGGGCCGGCGATCGCTGTGAGGCCGACCGCTGCGTGCCCGCCGAGCCCGAGTGCGAAGACGACCGGCTCGAGCCCAACGACGCGCTCGACGGCTTCACCCCGCTGATGATCGGGCAGGTCTACGATCGGGTCGGCATCTGCCCCGGCGATCGCGACCTCTACGGCTCGTTGCTGCCGGTGGACAACATCGTGCGCGCCCGGCTGCAATTCGGTGATCCGGCGCCGATCCTCGAGATCCGCCTGCTCGACGAGCGGGGCGGGCTGGTGGCCGAGGGCATGCCGGGCAACGCGGCGGTCTTCCTCGAACATACGGTCGCTGCCGACGGGGTCTACCTCATCGAGGTGCGCGGGGCCGACGGCGACGTGCGCAGCCCGTACTCGCTCGAGGTCACCCTCGAAGCGCTGCCGATGTGCGTCGACACCGCGATCTACCCCGACGCCGACGGGGATGGCTTCGGCGTCGAGGCGGGCGCCGACGCGCAGTGCCTCGAACCCGACGATCAGGTGCCCGGCTTCGCCCGCGCCGCCGGGGACTGCCGGCCGGCCGACCCGTGGGCCAACCCGGACAGCTCGGAGATCTGCGGCGACTGGGTCGACGACGACTGCGACGGTCAGGACATCGCCTGCCCCGAGTCCCAGCCGGCGGTGCAGGTGCCCGACTGGGCCTGCGAGGGGCCGGCGCCGGCCAATGTCTACGGCTGGGCCCGCTTCGCCGACGGTGACGGCTACTTCGTCGATGGCGGCTGCTTCGTCTTCTTCGAGGGGCTGCCCGGCGAGTTCTACGTGCAGCGTCACCTCGACCGCGCCAACCAGGACCCGTCGTGCCTGCAGCGCAACGGCTGCACCTGCCCCAGCCTGAATGGCTGGCCGAGCTACGACCGGCGGCTGTACGCCTTCACCCTGGCCGGCGACGACCCCGACGCCTGCGAGCAGATCGGCATCGTCGACCACGGCGGCGAGCGGCAGGCGGTGTCGAACCACTGTCGCAAGTACCTGTACCAGATGCACTTCTATGACATCCCGTACAGCCTCGTCGCGCCGACCCGCGAAGAGTTCGAGCGACGCATCGCGCTGTTCCCCACCGTCGAGGTGGCCTGCGCCGCCGACCTGCCGCACCGCAACCTGCCCTATCAGTCGCTGCTGACGGCGCCCATCGAGCGCAACCCGGCCTACGCGCCGCTGCGCTGAGTTCTGACGGGCTGAGCTCTGATGGGCTGAGCCCCGAGCACCTTCAGCGACGCCCGCCGGCGGGCCAGCGCATCATCTCCTGCCGCTTCCCGAGGACCGGCTCGGCGCCCGATCCCGGCCTGGGCGAGCGGTCGGGCTGCCACCACACCGTGAACGCCACGATGCGGGTGCCCGGCGGCACGTGCAGCCGGCGCACCTTCGTATTGCGCAGCCACTTGGAGAACTCGCTGCGGTAGCGGCGGTTGCGCTTGCCGGCCAGCCGGCTGGTGTAGCTGCCCCAGAACTGGCCCTTGACCATGCGCTTGGCGTCACACGGCACGAACGCCGGCGCCTCGCCCGTCTGCGGATCGATGACCCGCCCGTCCTGCAGCTCGGCCTCGATGACCATCCAGCCGTCGCCCGTGGGCGCGTTGGGCGCGAACATGCTCCAGCCCTGGAAGAAGCGGCCGTAGTGCACCGCCTTGCGGGCCCAGGCCGGCTGTTGGTGCTCGATGCCGATGGTATCGCGCACGAAGCGGTTCTCGATGAGCAGCTGCGAGCCCGTCGCGAGCAGGAAGAAGAGCACGCCGAGCTGAGCGACGGCCCATTTCGTCGTGTTCCACGCCCGCCGCGCCGGGCTCGGCCCGTCGTCGTCGGCGGGCCCGGCGCCGATGGCGATGCCGCAGACCCCCAGCCCGCACCACGCCCCGAAGACGTGTCGCCGCACCGCGAAGACCCGATAGGCCCGCTCGAGCAGCCAGTCGATGCCCGGCAGGCGCGGGATCCAGGCGATCAGGCGGCCGAGCGGCAGCGCGGCGAGGGCCCGGGCCAGCGCGCGATGCCGCAGCCAGACCCGATCACCGCCGGGCACCCAGGCCATGATGGTCTCTTCGCGCTCCGCGTCGAAGCGCTCGCGGGTCCAGCCGGGCGGCAGCGGCCCCTCCGGATCGCGCCCGAGCCACGTGATCAGGCCCAGCCGGTCGAGGCGCACCCCGAGGCGTGCGCACCAATGGCAGATGCCGCAGTCGCTGTCGTAGGCCACGATGATCGTCGGCCCCGCCAGCCGGCGCAGCAGCCGGCGCAACAGCTCGATGTCGGCCGCCGCGAGCAGCGCGAAGTAGGCCACGATCATCGTCGGCGAGAAGAGGCCGACGTCGGTCAGCAAGAAGATGCCCACGTGCAGCCCGACGAGGCCGGCGAAAGCGATCCGGCGGGTCCAGACGGTGCCGATGGGGCTCATCAACAGCACCGGGGCCGCCCCTTCGATGGCCAGCGTGCCCCAGGTCATCGCCTGGGTGGTCCACAGCGGCCACGCCTCGCGGACCCACAGCCCCAGGTCGGTGACGATGCGATCCTGCTCGAGCGTCCAGGCCAGCGCGGTGCCGTCCATCCAGGTGGAGCCGCCCTTGTGCACCGTATTGAAGAAGTAGATCACCGAGAGCTGCCACAGGATGGCGAAGACCGCCAACGAGACCACCGGCCGCCGGTCGGGCGTTGGCGGATCGTTGATCTGCCCCGGGCCCTCCTTGCGCTTCATGCTCGCCCGCAGGCTGTCGATCGAGAGCCTGCGCCCCAGCGGCAGGAAGAGCCCCCACAGCCACCACAGGTTCATGACCACGTCGCCGCCGTTCTCGAGCAGCACGTTGCGGCTGTGCAGGCTGATGATGCACAGCATCGAGAGCACATGGGTCACCCGGGTCCAGGCGCCCAGCGTGAACAGCGTCAGGCAGACGAGGGCGAAGCCGAAGAAGACCGCCGCCTCTTCGGGGCGGCTGATGCCGAGCAGCAGGCTGAAGGTATGGCTCGAGTGCGGGCGGAAGAGCGCGAAGTGATTCGAGAGCACGCCTTGGTTCGAGTAGAAGAGCTCGATCCACGGCACGCGGCGCAGGACGTCCCAGATGCCCAGCAGGCCGAGGGCGATGCGAAACAGACCCAGCGCCCGCGGGTCGGCCTCGAAACACGTCTGGCGCAGCCGGCGCGCTGCGCGGCGCCAGACGGGATCGGCCGTCGGTCGGCTGTCGCTCACGGGGGTCACCTCGGGGCCGCTCGAACCGATGCACGATCGGAGCGTCGCCCCGCGCAGTCAAGCTCCGCGCAGTCGAGCCCGGCGCGACCGCTTGACCCGGCCGGGCATCCTGTCCCACTCTGCCGCGCCCGTCACAACCGCGACCGACGAGAAGACCCATGCCCGCCGATACCCTCGACGCCCGCCTCGACGCGCTGCGCCGGCTGCTGCGCGACATGCAGCGGGTGGTGGTGGCCTATTCCGGCGGTGTCGACTCGACCTTCCTGCTGCGGATCGCCGTCGACGTGCTCGGCGAGCGGGCGGTGGCGCTGACAGCGGTCTCCGACAGCTACCCCGTCTGGGAGCTCGAAGAGGCGCGGGCGCTCGCCGAGGCGATGGGCGCCCGGATGATCGAGGTCGAGACCCGCGAGATGGACCGCCCCGGCTATCGGGCCAACGCCGGCGACCGCTGCTATCACTGCAAGACCGAGCTGTTCGAGGTGGCCGGCGTCGAGGCCGCCGCCCGCGGGCTCGGCGTCTTGTGCTACGGCGCGATCCCCGACGACCTCGGCGACCACCGGCCGGGCATGATCGCCGCCGACGAGCAGCAGGTGCGCGCGCCGCTCATCGAGGCCGGCTTGACCAAGGCCGACATCCGCGCGCTCTCGCGGCGCTACGAATTGCCCACATGGGACAAGCCGGCCACCGCCTGCCTGTCGAGCCGCTTCCCTTATGGCACCGCGATCACCCCCGAGAAGCTGGCCCGGGTCGGCCGCTGCGAGGCGGGGCTGCACGCGCTGGGCCTGCGCCAGTTCCGCGCGCGGTTTCACGGCGACCTCGTACGGGTCGAGATCGCGCCCGACGAGCTGCCGCGGGTCTTCGCCGACGGCGCGCTGCGCGACGGCATCGTGCGGGTGGGCAAGGCGGCGGGCTTCCTCTTCGTCGCGCTCGATCTGCAGGGCTATCGCTCGGGCAGCACCAACGAGGCGCTGGTGCACATCGGCGGCTGATGGCGGCCGCGCGTCCGTATGCCGTTGTCCGCTCGCGATACGCTAGACTGCTTTCATGGAAAACAAGGTCCTCGCCACAGTCGCCGTCGTCGGCTTCGCCGTCTTCGCCTGGCTGCTGCTCGCGCCGCCGCAATGCGCCGAGCCGCAGATCGAGCCCGACGCGGCGATCGTCGACGCCGCGGTGCCCGACGCGGCGGTCGTCGTCGACGCCATGCTGCCCGACGCCTTCGTGGTGAACGAAGACACCGTCACCGTGAAGCAGCTCAAGCACATCGGCATGCTCGGCCGCTCGGGCGCGCACCTCGACGCCCTCTTCGAAGGCCGCCCCAACTGGAGCCGCGATCCCCGGGCGCCGGCGACCTGGGTCAACCAGAACGACGTCCGGCTGTCGTTCAAGATCCGCGGCGGCAAGGTCGCCAGCATCGGCGCCGAGTTCCCCGAAGAGGGCACCAGCGCCGACCTGACCGCGCTCAGCGAGTTCATCGTCGGCCAGCACGACGCGATGCCGCTGCGCATGGAGATCTTCTCGCCCGACGAGCAGATCCTCACCCAGGGCGCGTTCGAGGACAACTTCGGCCGGCGGCTGTTCTTCCGGACCGAGATGCGCCGGGACGGCCCGCCGCCGTGGGGGCCGAAGACGTTCGAGATCGCCGATACCCCGTGGCCCGGCCAGGCCGATGCGCTCACGCCGATCGAGCTGCTGCCGGGCTATGACGGCGCGGACCCCGACGCGCCGCCGCCGCCGCCCGACTTCCACGATCCCGAGCCGGTCGACGACAGCCAGTTCGACCCCAGCCAGGCGCTGTAGGCCGATCCGCGCCGGGCGCTCGCCGCGCCTACCCCTGCACCACCCGTCGCCGGCGGCGCACCGCCGCCCGACCCAGCGACGTGCCGTCCACCTCGATGCCCAGCCAGACCGTCTCGGGCAGACCGGGCAGGCGGGCGTCGTCGGCGGCGCCGAGCACCACCTCGAACTGCCCGCCCTTCACCGCGACCGGGGTCTCCTGACGCCAGATCGGGCGGGTGGCCTGCGCCGAGCGGAACAGGCTGAAGACCATCGGCACCGTGCCCGCCGGCGCGTCGGTCTCGCCGGTCGCCGCGAGGGTGCCGCCGAAGCGCAGGACAGCCCGTGGCGGGCCGTCGGCGTCGGGCAGCGGCCACTCCAGCGGCGGCGGGCCGACCTCTTCCGGTTCGGCCTCGGCCGGCGCGTCGGCCACATCGTCCGGCGCGGCGGCCTCGGGCCCGGATGACGGGGATCGCTCCGGCGCGATGGCCTGCGGACCGCCCGTCGGCGGCGGCGGCGCGGCGGACTCGGGCCCCTTCGACTTGCCGAAGAGCCGCTTGAGGCGCCCGAACAACCCGCTCGACTTCGGCTCGTCGGTGCTCGGCTCGGCGCGCGCCGGGCCGTCCGCGTCGGCGGGCGCTTCGCCCGGCGCGTCGACCGCGTCGGGCTGATCCTCGGCCTCGCGGGCCTCGATGAACGCGATCAGATCGAAGGCATCGTCCTCCGTCCAATCGGCGTCGTGCGGCGAGCGGGGCAGGGCCGGCTCGCCGTAGGGCTCCTTGCGGGCGATGGGCCACAGCCGCTCGGCGAGCCCCTTCATGCTGCCCTTGCCCTTGGTCGCGGCGTTGAACAGCATGCGCTTCGCGTCGCGATCCTTGAGGTGGAACAGCACCTCCAGGCCGGCGAGCTGCCAGTCGCCGTCGTCCTTGAGCGGCTTCTGGATGTCGGTGAAGCGGGCGTCCTTCGTCGCCAGCCCGCCGAGCATCGCGTTGAAGTAGGGCAGGAAGCGCGCCGGATCCATGCGCGCCATCGCCAGGGCCAGCGTGCGCTTCTCGTCCAGCCCGCGGGCCGCTTCCTGGCGGAAGTGGTTGACCAGATACAGCACCAGGGTACGGTCGCCGCTGTTGCCGATGCGCTCGATGACCTCGGCGCGCACCGTCGGCTCGGGATCCTTGAGATGACCGACGAGCATGTCGCGCAGCGGCTTGCTCTCGGCGAAGGGCACCGTGCGCAGCACCGAGCGCCGCACCTCGACGTCGGGGTGGCTGACCACCTTGCGCAGGAAGATGATCGTATCGTCGTCGAGCCCCGACAGCAGGGCCAGGATCGCCTCGACCAGCGGCGACTGCACCGCCTGCTTGTCCCAGAAGTGCACGTCGTCGCCCAGGATGGCCGCCGACAGCGAGCTGCGCACCTCGGCGGGCAGCGGCCCCGACTCCATGAGCGTCGAGACGACCCGCATCAGCGCCGCCGCCCGCTCGTCGGGCACCTTGACCCCGTGGGCCTGCCCCAGCGCCTCGCGCACCGCCGCCGAGCCCACCGCGGGCGCGCTGGCGTCGAGGGCCGCGTTGACCGCCGCCGCGTAGGCCAGCACCGCGTCTTCGGCGACGCACTTGCGGGCCGCCTCGAGGGCCTCGTGCGCCGCCGCCCGGGCCTCTTCGGCCTTCTCGGCCTCGACCAGCGACGGCACCGCCGCCGCCAGCGCCCGCGCCCGATAGTAGGGCTCGGTGACCGCCCGAGCCTTGGCCAGCCCCTCGAGCGGGTCGAGCCCGGCCACCTCGTCCTCGACGCCCTCGAGCCCCGAGCCCACCGCCGCGTCGACGAAGTTGAGGTTGCCCGAGACCATCGAGATGCGGCGGAAGAAGTCCTGCCCGCGGGCGTCGCGCACCCGCTCGAGCGCCTGGGCGATGCGCAGGAACTCGTCGTCGTCGTCCTCGTCGTCGGCGTCGCCGAGGAAGTCCTCCTCGACCGCCTCGGCCAGCTCGGCCTCGAGCGCGTCGACGTCGGCCCCCGGCATCTCGCCGGTCTCCATCGCCACGGCGTGGCTGCGCTCGGCCTTCAGATCGCGGAAGTCGTCGAAGAGGCTGCGGGTGGCCGAGAGCATCAGCCGCTCGTCCGCCGCCCGGATGAAGGCGGGGGACGGGTCGAGGCCGTCGAGGTCGAGGTCTTCGGCGTACTCGTCGCTGTACATCGCCAGCTGGCGCAGGTGCCGCGCGCCGAGCGGGCCGACGTGCTCGGCGGCGAAGTGCTCCAGGCTGCCCTCGTCGGGCCGCCGCTTCTTCGCCTGGCGGTGCAGCTGGGTGTACAGCCGCTTGATCGACCAGCCCGTCGGGATCCGGCGGCCGATGACCTCGCTGTGGTACATCACGTCGACGTGCGGGCACTTCTGCTTGCGCAGCCGGCGCTTGAAGCTCTGCTCCTCCTCGGCGGCGGTGCCTTCGACCCGGGCGGTCATCATCTTCGAGAAGGCGATGAGCTCGGGCTCTTCCATGCCGAAGCGCAGGGTGATCGCGTTGGCGTTGCGCTGCTCGAAGACACCGGCCATGCGCGCGACGAGGGTCATCATGCCGAACTTGCGCCGCACCACCCGCAGCGCGTTCTTCGGGTCGAGGAACGCGTCGGTGCCCTCGCGCTGCACGAGCAGGTCCTGCATCGACAGCGACTGGTACTGCAAGAAGTCGTAGATGTGGATGTCTTCGACGCCCGTCGACAGCCGGCTGACGAAGGTGAGCTGCTCGGCGTAGCCCTTCAGCGCGTCGCGAAACAGGCTGTAGACCTCGCCCCGGGCCATCGAGGCCTCGGGATGATCGGGGATCCAGGTCTTGAACAGCGCGATGCACGCCTTGCGCAGCAGGCTCTTGCGCTTCTCGACTTCGGAGCGCCAGTCGGCCGCGCCGGTCTCTTCCACATTCGACATGGCGAACCCCCCAGGGACGTGCCGGCAGTCTACCAGGGCTGGCGGTGGGGGGCGACGGTACGCCCTCGACCGCGGCGCCGCGGGTCCAATCGACCCATGAGCGGCGTCCGGTGGGTCAAAATGTCCCATATCGACCGCCCATGGCCGGCCGCGAGCGCCGTCCACCGGGTCGGCATGGCGTATGCTCCGCTGATGGGTACACCCAGCCCAGGAGGTGCCCATGCAACTCGAGAACAACCGGATCGCGGCGTCGGACCCCCACCGCAGCCGCCAGCGGACCCGTAAGGACTACGCGCCGCCGCTCATCGACGTGCGCGGCCGACGGCGGACGCGGGCGATCGGGTACACCCTGGGCTTCCTCGCCGCCCTCGGCGCGCTCGCGTCGCTGCTGCTCTACGACGCGCAGACCATCGAGAAACCCGAGACCGGGCTGGCGACGGCCACCATCGACGACATCACCGATGAGCCGGGGCTCTACGACGGGCGGCGGGTCACGGTGGTCGGCGACAGCGAGGACGGCGACCAGCTCGCCTTCACCCTGCGCGACGACGACCTGCTGCTGCCCGACGGGCTGCTCGTGGTCAACGACGGCGCGGTGCCCGGTGAAGTGGACGCAGAGCGGTGGCGGGCGACCGGGCGCCTCGAGGTCTACGACGGCACGCCGCTGCGCCGGGGCAGCACCGTGGTCGGCGCCGATCTCGAGCTGGGGCAGCCGGTCCTGATCGCGACCCGGGTCGCGCCGCTGCCGCCGCCCACCATGGGGTGGTGAGCGACCGCCGGACTACTCGTCCTTGCCGTCGGTGAACTTGCCCATGTTGCGATAGGCCTCGAGGTGCGTCTGCGCCTCGTCCCACGACGCGGGCGGTACATAGGCCCCGCGCAGGTGGTCGCGCATGCCCTCGACCATCGTCACCCACTTGGCCCGCTGGGCCTTGCTCAGCGGCGAGATCGACAGCCCGCGGGCCTTCATCTCGGCCAGCGACTTGGCCTCGTTGGCCCGCACCTCGGCCCGCAGCTTCTCGCCGGCCTCGCGGGCGGCGGCGAGCAGCGTCGGCCGCAGGTCGGCGTCGATCTTGTCCCACGTCTTCTTGTCGATGATCAGCCCGCCCACCAGCGGCGACCACGCCAGCCCCGTCAGGTGCTTGGCGTGCTCGTACCAGCGCAGCATCATCACCGCCTGCGGCGTCGTCGGCACCGCCTCGATGAGCCCCGTCTGCAGCGCGGTCGTGATCTCGGTGACCGGCAGCGGCACCGGCTTGAAGCCGCCCGAGCGCCAGACCTCGACCTGCTCCGGGTTGCCGGCGTTGATGAACATCTTCAGCGCGTGGGCCTCGGCGGGCTCCGAGATGGGGCTCACCGACAAGAAGCGCACCCAGCCCACTTCGGCCCAGGCGAGCACCACGAAGCCCTTGTCGGCGTAGACCTTCTCCAGCGACGGCTCCATGCGGCTGCGCACGAAGTCGAGCTCCTCGGCGTCGTCGTAGGCCAGCGGGATCTGCAGCGCGTTGATCGCGCGGTCGATCTCGGCGAGCCCGGTGCTCGTCACCAGCCCGGCGTTGAGCGTGCCCAGGCGGATCTTGCGCACCACCTCGGTCTCGTCGCCGGCCACCCCGCCGGGATAGATCTTCAGCTTGACCTTGCCGTCGCTCGCTTCGGCCCAGCGGTTGCCGAGCTCTTCGAGGATGCGGTGAAAAGCGGTGCCCTTGGGGGCGACGGTGGCCAGCTTGACCTTGACCTTGCGCGCCTGCGCTTCGCCGGGCGTGGCGAAGACGGCGAAGCAGAGCACGGCGAGGCCGGCGAGGGCGAGACCGATGCGGCGCATCCCAGTTCTCCTTTTCGGGTGTCGAACGGACCGCACCCTACACTCTGGCCCCGCTCGATCTCGAAGAGTTTCTGGGGCGGCGGCGTGACGATGGGCGCATACCCCGCGCGCAGGGCCCGGCGGCGTTGAGACCGACGTCGCGAACAGGCACCATGCGGGGCCCACCCCGGCCCGGAGATCCGATGCGACCGACCGATCCCGACGCGCCCGCGCCCATCGATCCGGCCGCGCTGCGGGCGCACTACCGGCGCTTCGTGCGCCCCGGGCGCATCCTGCTGACGGGGCACAGCCACCAGGCATGGCCCGACGTCGCCGAAGCCGGCCTGCGCCGGGCCTTCGCCGACGCGGCGGCGCACGTCGACGGCAAGTGGGCCCGCGCCGCCGAGCGGGCCGCGGTGCTGCAGCGGGCGGTGGCCCTGCAGCTCGGCCCGCGGGCCCGCCCCGATCAGATCGCCATCGGCCAGAATACCCACGAGCTGGTCACCCGCTTCCTCAGCGCGCTCGACTGGCGGCGGGGGCGGCACATCGTGACGACCGGCGGCGAGTTCCACAGCATGCGCCGCCAGCTGGTGCGTCTCGCCGAAGAGGGCGTCGAGGTCGAGTGGGTGCCGACCGAGCCGCGCGCGACCCTCGCCGGGCGTATGGCAGGGGCGGTGCGCGCCGATACGATCGGGCTGCTGGCCTCGACGGTGCTCTTCCGCACGTCGGCGATCGTGCCCGGCCTCGCCGAAGCCGTCGAAGCCGCCCAGCGGGTCGGCGCGGCGGTGCTGCTCGACGCGTATCACGCCTACAACGTGGTGCCGCAGACCCTCGAAGCCCTCGGCCCCGACCCGATCTTCGTCGTCGGCGGCGGCTATAAATACGCCCAGTGGGGCGAGGGCTGCTGCTGGATGCGCGTGCCGCCCGACAGCGCGCATCGGCCGATCTACACCGGCTGGTTCGCCGACTTCGCCGGGCTCGAAGGCAAGCAGGGCGCGCTGGGCTACGGTGAGCGCGGCGCCGACCGCTTCGCCGGCTCGACCTATGATCCGGCCAGCCACTATCGGGCGGCGGCGGTCATCGACTTCTTCGCCGAGCAGAAGCTGACCATCGAGCGGCTGCGCGCGTGCTCGATGCGCCAGACGGCGCGTTTGATCGCGGCCTTGCCGCAGCTCGAGCTGGCCAGCCCCGCCGACGCCGACGCGCGCGGCGGGTTCGTCGCCTTCCGCCACCCCCGCGCGGTCGAGATGGTCGACCGCCTGCGCGAGAAGGCGATCTACGTCGACGCCCGCGACGACCTGCTGCGCCTGGGGCCGGCGCCGTATCTGACCGACGACGAGCTCGACGCCGGCGCCGCCGCGGTCGCCGCCGTCGCCCAGGAGTTTCAGCGATGAGTCGAAAGCGCGGCGAGCGCAAGCGCGAGGAGCTGCGGCGGGCGGCCTATCAGTGCTTCCGGGAGAAGGGCTATCACGGCACCACCGTCGAGGCGATCTGCTCGGCGACGAGCACGTCGAAGGGCAGCTTCTACTGGCACTACGACAGCAAGCAGGCGATTTTCATCGACGTGCTCGAGACCTGGACCCGCACGGTCATGGACGAGCTCTACGAGCAGTTCGAAGAGGCCGTCGGCTCGGACGACTACGTCGCCTCGATCACCGCCGCGCTCGCCCGGGAGAGCCGCCGCGGGCGGCACATGGTGCCCCTGTGGAGCGAGTTCGTCTCGCTGTCGCACCGCGAGCCCGAGATCCGCGAGGCGGTGGCCAAGTTCCACCACCGGGCGCGCATCGCCATCGCCTCGATCCTGCGCCCGACCGTCGGCCCGGCGATGAGCGAAGAAGAGCTGCAGGCCATGGGCGCCACCGCGTTCGGCGCCTATCTCGGGCTGATGATGCAGCACGTCGTCGAGCCCGAGCAGGCCAATACCCCCGAGACGGTGGGCCCCTTCCTGACCATGCTCGGCCGGATCATCAAGGCCGTCCCCGACGCGGCCATCGCCGCCGCCCGCCGCCGGCGGGACGCCGCGCCGACCCCCGAGAGCGGGAACTAGACCCGCTGGTCCGGCGGGTCTCGCCGCGCTCTGTTTCTGCCCGTCACGCCCCACTCGCCGCGTGCCCCAGGCTGACCGCCCGCCCACGCTTGCCGCCGTTGACGTCGGTGAGTGATTCGGTGTCTTTGTTGTAAGTCATTGCTGTGTATTGGTTTTATTGTGGTCGGCCTCCGCCGGGCCCTCCGCTGACCATTTGGCCAGACTCCCGGTGAGAGGGGACTTACGCAGTGCGTCGGCGAGGTGTCACTTGACAGCGATCGGGCCCCCACGGCTTCATGCGCGCCTCGAACTAGACCGGTGAGTCTATGGCCGGGCTACACCCGGGCCGAAAGGAGCGCGCGATGGAGTCCGGAGAGCACATGCGGTCGGAGCACGGTGACGGCTCGCCGATGGGTGTGGTGGTGTCCGGGGCGTTCATCGACCGCCTCGGCCCCGAACTGCCGGCGGCGATCACCTTCGCCGGGCAGGGGGCCGACGCCCTCGGGCCGCTCGCCGCGCTGATCGACGCCCTGCCCGAGCTGCGCGCCTTGATCCGCCCGGCGTGCGAGGCGCTGCGCGCGCTGGCCCGGACCCGCCCGTTCCGCTGGAGCGGCCGGGTCGAGGCCGGCTGCGACCCGCTGGGCTGGATCGACGATCCCGCCAGCCGCCCGCCGCAGGCCTATCTCACGTCGACCATCATCTCCCAGCCGCTGATCCTGCTCGCGCAGGCCGCGCGCTACGAGGCGGCCCGCCGCCGCGGGCTCGGCGCGCTGCTCGAGCGGGGCGGCGTCGTCGCGCTGACCGGCCACTCGCAGGGGGTGATGCCGGCGATCCTCGTCAGCGAAGGCCGCGGCATCATCCGCCCCGAGCGGCTGGCCGACTTCGCCCGCTACATGCTGTGGCAGGGGCTGCACATGGCCGAGTCGGCGCCCGACGCAGTGCCCGAGAGCGCCGGCGAGAGCGCCGGCGAGAGCGCCGACGCGTCCGCGGAGGGCCCGCGCGGCCCGATGGCGGCCATCGCCGGCTTCTCACTGGACCAGCTGGTCGGTTTCTGCGACGCCCTGGGCGCCGACTCTGCGCCGGCCGACCGCCCGCACATCACCCTGCACAACGGGCGCACCCGCTTCGTGGTCAGCGGGCGGCCGGCGGTGCTCAACGGCCTGCGCGGCCTCATCGAGGCCCGGATGGCCCGGCTCGGCGCGGCCCAGAAGCCGCGCTTCACCTGGGAGTGGCTGATGGTCGGCGGGCCCTTCCACTCGCCGCTGATGCGCGCCGGGCAGGCGGCGATGCGCGAGACGGTGCGGCGCGAGGGCCTGCGCTTCGACGCCCGGCGGCTGAAGTGGCCGGTGCTCGATCCCGCCGACGGGCGCCGGCTCGATACGGTCGACGACCTCACCGAGGCGCTGATCGCGACCCAGTTCATGCGCCCGGTGCGCTGGTCGGCGGTGGTCGACGCGCTCGTCGACGATCACGGCGCGACGGCGATCCTCGACTGCGGGCCGGGGGACGGCGTCGCCCGGCTGACCCGCGGCATCCTGCGCGGCGCGGGCGTGCCGGCGCTCGCCCTCGATACGCCGGCCGATCAGCGCAGCCTGTTCACCGTCGGCGCGATCGTAGACCGGGGAGTCCAGTGGCAGGCGTTCCGCCCGACGGTGGCCCGCCTGCCCGACGGCCGCGCGGTGGTCGACAACCGCTATACCCGGCTGACCGGGCACTCGCCGATCATCCTGCCCGGCATGACCCCGACCACCGTCGACGTGCCCATCGTCGCCGCCGCGGCCAACGCCGGCTTCACCGCCGAGCTCGCCGGCGGCGGACAGGTGACCGCCGCGGTGCTCGAGCGGCGCCTCGACGAGCTGGCCGCGGCCCTCGAGCCGGGGGTCTGCGCCACGTTCAACGCGCTCTATCTCGACCGCTACCTGTGGGACCTGCACCTCGGCGGGCAGGGCCGGGTCTTCGAGGCCGCCCGCCGCGGCGCGCCGCTGTGCGGGGTCACCATCAGCGCCGGCATCCCGCCGCTCGACGAGGCGGTGGCGCTGCTCGACCGCCTCGAATCGGTCGGGCTGTGGCTCAACGCCTTCAAGCCGGGCACCGCGGCCCAGGTCGATCAGGTGCTGAAGATCGCCGCCGCCCGCCCCGCCCGCCCGCTCTTCGTGCACCTCGAAGGCGGCAAGGCCGGCGGACACCACTCGTGGACCGATCTCGACCCGCTGCTGCTCGCCACCTGGCACCGCATCCGCGCGGTGCCCAACGCCGTGCTCTGCGTCGGCGGCGGGGTGGGGGACGAGGCCCGCTGCGCGGCGCTGCTGACCGGCGAATGGGCGAAGGCCTACGGCCAGCGGCCGATGCCGGTCGACGCGGTCTTCCTCGGCACGGTGACCATGGCCTGCGCCGAGGCCACCGCCTCGCCGGCGGTCAAGGCGGCGCTGGTCGGCGCGGCGGGCACGCCCGAGTGGGTCGCCACCGGCGAGGTCGCCGGGGCCATCACCAGCGGGCGCAGCGGGCTCGACGCCGACATCCACTACCTCGAGAACGCCGCCGCGCGCTGCGGGCGCCTGCTCGACGCGGTCGCCGGCGACGCCGATGCGGTCGCCGCCCGACGGGGCGAGATCATCGCCGCGCTGAACGCCACCGCCCGGCCCTACTTCGGCGACATCCAGTCGATGACCTGGCTCGAGGCGCTCGCTCGGCTGGTCGAGCTGACCGCCATCGGCCGCGGCGGGCCCTATGAAGACGGCGCCTTCCCCGATCGCTCGTGGCGCCAGCGGGTGGCCGACTTCGCCCGCATGGCCGAGGCCCGCTTGGCGGGCGTGCGCGGAGCGCCGGCTGCGAGCGTGGTCGACGACGCCGCCCTCGACGACCCGCGGGCCTTCGTGACCGCCTTCGCCGAGAGCTGGCCCGAGGCCGCCGAGGTCACGGTGCACCCGGCCGACGCGCGGGCGTTCGTCGGCCGCATCTGCGCCCGCCCGGGCAAGCCGGTGAACTTCGTGCCCGTCATCGACGCCGACGTGCGCCGCTGGTACAAGGCCGACTCGCTGTGGGCCGCCCAGGACGACCGCTTCGACGCCGAGCAGGTGCTCGTCATCCCCGGCCCGGCGGCCGTCGCCGGCATCCGCGCCGCCGACGAGCCGGTCGCCGCGGTGCTCGCCCGCTTCGAGGCGGCCACCGTCGACGCGCTCGTCGCCGATGGGGCCGAGCCCGCCCCGCGCCCGCGCCGCTTCGGCGAGACTCCGCCGCAGCCGGCCCCCGCCGTCTCCACCGCCGTCGCCCATCGCGGAGACGCCGACGATCGCCGCCGCTTCGCCGCGGTGGCCCGGATCGCCGGCCCCCGCCTGCACGCGGCGCTGGCTCCGCGCATCGCCCGCGGCCGACGCCTGATCGACAACCCGCTCGCCGCCGCCTGCGCGGCGATCCCCGGCGCGTCGCTGACCTTCGAGCAGCGCGAGGACGCCCCCGATCGGCTGATCTGGTCCGACCCGGCCAGCGGCGACGGGGTCGAGATCCGCGACCTGGTCGATACCTTCGAAGCGGTCATCACCGGCGCCGACATCGACGCCCGGGCGCCCGCGGTGCGGCTGCGGTTCAAGCATGGCTCGATGCACGGGCGGCCCACGCCGGTGCTCGACCCCGTCGCCGATCGGCGCGCGGTGCGCGACTGCTACACCGAGGCCCTGTTCGACAGGCCGCTCGCTCCCCAGCCGCTCTTCGCCGAGGCGCGGGCCACCGTCGAGCTCGATCCGGCCCGCATCGCGGCCTACGCCCGGCTGACCGACCACCCGGCGGCCGACGTGCCCGCCTGCTTCGCCTTCTCGGCGATCTGGCGCGCGCTCTTCGAGACCCTGGCCGCCGACGACATCGCCGCGGGTCTGCTGCGGCTGGTGCACCTCGATCAGACCATCGAGCCCGGCGCGGGCTGGCCGCTCCTGGCCGGCGAGGCGCTGTCGACCCGGGCGCGCATCGTCGAGCTCGAGCAGACGCGCAGCGGGCTGGTCGTGCGGGTCGAGGCGCACATCGAGCGCGGCGCGGTCTGCTGCGCGACGCTGCTCGGCGGCTTCTTCATCCGCGGCGGCCGGGCGCCCGACGGCCTGCGCCGCGTCCGCAGCGGGCAGCGCCGGGTCGCCGTCGATCTGGTCGACGCCGCCGCCGTCGGGTTCGCCGTCGAGTCGGGCGTCGTCGACTTCGACGTGCCGCCGGCCATCGGCGATCGGCTGACCCTCGACGTGCAGCAGGTCGAGCACCGCGCCGAGAAGCGGACTTTCTCGGCCCAGGGGGTCGTGCGCCGCGGCGATACCCCGATCGGCCGGGTCTGCATCAGCGAGGCCGGGGCCCCCGCGCCGGATCGCGCCCACCCGCTCGACGCCTGGATCGACGCCCTCGGCGGGCCCGTCGATCGGGCGATGACGGCCACCGCGCCGCGCACCCTGGCCCGCGTCGAGGTCAGCGCGCCCCGCGAGCTGACGACGTTCGCCGAGGTGGGCCTCGACCACAACCCGATCCACCGCAGCCCGGCCTTCGCCCGGCTGGCCGGCTTCGACGGGCCCATCGTGCACGGCATGTGGACCACCGCCCGGCTGCACGGCTTCGTGGTGCGCGCGGTGGCCGGCGGCGACGCGTCGCGTATCGGCGACTGGCGGGTGCAGTTCCTGGCCCCGGTCGCGCCCGGCGCGACGCTCGAGCTGAAGGCCACCCGCGTCGGTCTGCGCGACGGCGCGCGCATCGTCGAGGCCACCGCCGCCGTCGACGGGGTGATCGCCGCCCGCGCCCGGACCACCATCCGCGCCCCGCGCACGGCTTATGTCTTCCCCGGGCAGGGCATCCAGCGGGCGGGCATGGGCATGGCCGACTACGCCGCCAGCCCCGCCGCCCGCGCGGTCTGGGATCGGGCCGACGCGGTCACCCGGGCGAAGCTGGGCTTCTCGATCCTGCGGGTGGTGCGCGAGAACCCGCGCGCGCTCATCGTCGACGGCGAGCGGCTGACCCACCCCGAGGGCGTGCTGCACCTCACCCGCTTCACCCAGCCGGCGATGGCCGTGCTGGCGATGGCCCAGATGGCCCGGCTGCGCGAGGCGGGGGCCGCGGTGCCCGACGCCATGACCGCTGGCCACAGCGTCGGCGAGTACAACGCGCTGTCGGCGGTGGTCGAGGTGCTGCCCCTCGAGAGCGTCGTCGAGATCGTCTACCAGCGCGGCTGCGTCATGCACCGCTTCGTGCCCCGCGATGCCCAAGGCCGCAGCGCCTACCGCATGGGCGTCATCCGGCCGCATCACGCCGGCATCGACCACGCCGCCGCCGAGGCGCTGGTCGAAAAGGTCGGGGCCGAGACCGGCGCGTTCGTGCAGATCGTCAACTACAACGTGCGCGGCCGGCAGTACGCCGTCACCGGCGAGCACGCCGCGCTCGACCGACTGGCGGCCGAGCTGATGGCCCTGCGCCGCCCGGGCGGCAAGGCGCCCTACGTCGAGGTGCCGGGGGTCGACGTGCCCTTCCACTCGGCGGTGCTGCGCGCCGGCGTCGACGCCTTCCGCCAGACGCTGCAGACCTGCCTGCCCGAGACCTTCGCGCCCGAGCGGCTGGTGGGGCGCTACGTGCCCAACCTCGTCGCCCGGGCCTTCTCGCTCGAGCGGCCCTTCGTCGAGGCCATCGCCGCCGCCTGCGACTCGCCGGTGATCGCCGACGTGCTCGCCGACTTCGAGGCCCGCGCCGCGCAGCCCGCCGCCTTGGCCCGCACGCTGCTCGTCGAGCTGCTCGCCTACCAGTTCGCCAGCCCCGTGCGCTGGATCGAGACCCAGGATCTGCTGCTCGCGCCCGGCGGGGTCGAGCGGGTGATCGAGGTGGGCGTCGGCTATCAGCCGACGGTGAGCAACATGTTCCGCCAGACCGCCGCGGGCCTCGGCCGGCGCGGGGTCGAGGTGCTCAACATCGAGGCCGACGGCGAGGCGGTCTTCGCCCGCGACGTCGACCCCGAGCCCGCCGCGGCGCCCGTCGAGACGCAGAACGTGCCGGAGACGGTCGAACCCCCCGTCGCCAATGCCCCCCACGCCGCGCCGGCGGCCCCCAGCGGGCCGATCGCCCATGAACCCATCGCCGATGTACCGGTCTCGGTGGCCGACGCGCTGGGCACCCTCCTGGCGCTGCAGGGGCGTATCCGGCCCGAGCAGCTCGACGACGGCGAGACCCTCGACGGGCTCTTCGAAGGCGTCTCGTCGCGGCGCAACCAGGCGCTGCTCGACCTGAGCGCCGAGTTCGAACCGGGCACGCTCGACGCGGCCCACGACATGCCGCTCGCGAAGCTCGCCGACACCCTGGCCGAGCGGGCGAAGCGCTATACGCACCCCGGGGCCTACTTGCGGGCGGCGCACGACGAGGCGCTGCGTGGCGCCTTGGGCCGCGTGGGCTGGGGCCGGGCCGAGGTGGCCCGCGATCTGGAGAGCCGCTACGGCCTCGGACAGGGGCTCATCGGCGCCGCCCTCGACGTCTTGACGATCGAGACCCGCGGCGGCGCCTCGGCCCGCGGCGGCGAGTTGGGCGCGCTGGCCGGCGCCGAGGCGGCGACGCCCGCCGAGGCCCGGGCCCTGCTCGACCGGGTGATCGAGCGGCTGAGCGCGCGCATCGGCCGGGTGATCGCGCCCAAGGCCGCGGCGCAGGCCAGCGGCGGCGCGGTCGACGCGGCGGCGGTGACGGCGCTCGAAGACCGGATCACGGGCCCCGACGGCGTGCTGGCGGGGCTCGCGCGCGATCTGCTGGCCCGGCTGGGCGGCGACGGGTTGGCCGCCCAGCCGGCGCCGGCAGACACCGACGACGTGCGCGCCGCGATCGAGGCGGAGCACGGCGCCGAATACCTCGACCGCATCGCCCCGCGCTTCGACGCGCGCAAGCACATCGCCCTGACCCACGCCGCGCCCTTCGCCCGGCGCGACGTGGCCCGGCTGTACTTCGCCGCCGCCAACGGCCGCCCGGTCGATGCCGCGGCGCCCGGTCGGCTGGCGCTGTTCGCCGAAGACCCGGGCGCGACGCTGGCCGACACCGCCCGCTGGTACGCCGCGCAGACCGACGACGCCGAGCTGCGGGCGACGCTCGAGGCCATCGCCGCCGGCGAAGGCGCGGCGCCGGCCGTGGTCCGGCCGACCCGACCGTCGCTGACCATCGACGGCGACGGCGCGCATTACGCCGAGGTCGCCGACCCCGACGCCGCCGATCTCGAAGCCTTCGTGGCCGGCCTGGGCGACGCGGTCGACAGCCCACACCGCGCCCTGCTCGAGAGCGTCTGGCGCGCCGGGGCCCGCGGCCCGCTGCCCTTCGCCGGACGCACCGCGGTCGTCAGCGGCGCCAGCCCGGGATCGATCGCCGTCGAGGTCGTGCGCCACCTGCTGCGCGGCGGCGCCCGGGTCGTCGTGACCACCACCACGATGACCAAGGCCCGCCGCCGCTTCTACCGCCGCCTCTTCCATACCGAGGCCGGCCCGCGGGCCGAGCTGCACGTCGTGCCGTGCAATATGGCGTCGCTGAGCGACATCGAGGCGCTGGTCGACTGGCTGTTCTCCGAGCAGACCGAGCAGGCCGGCGCCACGGTGCGCGTGCTCAAGCCCGCCTTCTCGCCCGACCTGCTGCTGCCCTTCGGCGCGGTGGGCGACGCGGCGACCCTCGACCGGCTCGACGGCCGGGCGCAGGTGGCGCTGCGGGTGCTGCTGCTGGGCGTCGAGGCGCTCATCGGCGCCGTCGCCCGGCGCCACATCGAGCGGGGCGTGCCCGACGACCGCTGCCACGTCGTGCTGCCGCTGTCCCCCAACCACGGGGCCTTCGGCGGCGACGGGCTCTACGCCGAGACCAAGGCCGCGCTCGAGGTGCTCGTCGAGAAGTGGCGCAGCGAGCACGACGCCTGGGGCCGGGCGACCACTTTGTGCGCGGCGCGCATCGGCTGGGTCCGCGGCACGGGGTTGATGGACGCCAACAACCCCGTCGCCGCCCGGCTCGAAGCGCAGACCGCCGTGCGCACGTTCTCCGCGGCCGAGATGGGCTTCCTCATCGCCGGGCTGTGCGCCGGCCCCGCGCGGGCCGTCGCGCAGGACCAGCCGCTGCGGGCCGATCTCACCGGCCGCTTCGGCGCCATCCCCGACCTGCGCGAGACCGTCGGCGCCATCCGGGCCGACATCGGCGCCGCGGTACAGACCGCGCGCCGACGGGCAGAGCTCGATCGCGCCTTCGCCGCGGCGACCGGCGGATCGACCCCCGCGAGGCCCATGGTCGAGCCGGCGGTGGCGTGGCCGCTGCCCGTCGCCGAGCCCACCCCCTGCGCGTGGCCGCAGCACGGGCTCGATCCGAAAGACATGGTGGTCATCGTCGGCCTCGGCGAAGTCGGCCCCTGCGGCTCCGACCGCACCCGCTTCGAACTGGAGGTCGGCCGCGGCCTCTCGCCGGCCTCGGTGCTCGAGCTGGCCTGGATGTGCGGCCTCGTCCGCTGGGAGGACGGCCCGGGCGGCGGCGGCTGGATCGACGTCGAGGCCGACGCGCCCATCGCCGAAGCCGACATCGCCGGGCGCTTCGGCGACGCGGTCTTGCAGCGCTCGGGCATCCGCCTCATCGAGCCCGAGACCGCCGGCTACGACCCCGAGGCGGTGCCGGTGCACGCCACGGTCTACATCGACCGCGACTTCGAATTCCCGGTCGCCGACGAGGCCGAGGCCCGCGCGTTCGCGGCGGCCGATCCCGAGCGCACCGCCATCCGCCGCGAGGGGCAGGGGGCCGACGCCCGCTGGCTGGTGACCCGCAAGGCCGGCGCCGAGGTCAAGGTGCTGCGCCACGCCCGCCTGCAGGCGCGTATCGCCGGGCTCATCCCGCAAGGCTTCGACTTCGCCCGCTACGGCATCCCGGTCGAGATGACCGAGCGCGTCGACCGGGTGGCGCTGTTCAACCTGGTGGCCACCGTCGACGCCTTCCTCTCGGCGGGCCTCGACCCCGAGACGCTGCTGGCCCACATCCACCCCGCGCGGGTGGCCAATACCCAGGGCGCCGGCATCGGCGGCATGGCCAGCCTGCGCCGGCTGTACCAGGACCACCTGCTCGGCGCGGCGCGCCAGGGCGACGTCTTGCAGGAGACCCTGATCAACGTCGCCGCGGCCTACGTGGTGCAGGGCTATATCGGCTCGTACGGCGCGATGTCGCACCCCGTCGGGGCCTGCGCCACCGCCGCCGTCTCGCTCGAAGAGGCGCTGGACAAGATCCGCACCGGCAAGGCCGACGTGGTGGTGGCCGGCGGCTTCGACGACATCGGGCCCGAGGGCGCGGTGGGCTTCGCCGACATGGGCGCCACCGCCGAGACCGATGCGATGTTCGCCATGGGCCTCGAAGCGGACGAGATCTCCCGGGCCAACGACGCCCGGCGGCGCGGCTTCGTCGAGGCCCACGGCGGCGGCACCGCGCTGGTGACCCGCGGTGATGTGGCGCTCGAGCTGGGCCTGCCGATCCGCGGGGTGCTCGCCTGGGCCGGCTCGTTCGGCGACGGCGTGCAGCAGTCCATCCCCGCGCCGGGGCTGGGCGCGCTGGCGGCGGCGATGGGCGGGGCCGAGTCTCCGCTGGGCCGGGCGCTGGCGGCGTACGGCATCGGCGCGGACGACATCGCGCTGGTCTACAAGCACGACACCTCGACGGCGGCCAACGACGTCAACGAGAACGCGCTGCACCACCGCATCCAGGACGCCCTCGGCCGCACCCGCGGCAACCCGCTCTTCGCCGTCTCGCAGAAGACGCTGACCGGCCACAGCAAGGGCGGCGCGGCGGCGTGGCAGCTCGGCGGGCTGTGTCAGGCGCTCTCGGCGGGCATCGTGCCCGGCAACCGCAACCTGGACGAGGTCGACCCGGCGATGGCCGCCTACGACCACGTCGCGTTCAGCGACGAGAGCCTCGAGCCGGGGCCGGCGGCGCCGCTGCGGGCGGGCCTGCTCACCAGCCTGGGCTTCGGGCACGTCAGCGCCGTCGCCCTGGTGCTGCATCCGGCGGCGTTCGCGGCGGCGCTCGACGCCGAGACCGAGGCCGACTGGCGGGCCCGCGTCGCCGAGCGGCAGGCGTGGAGCACCCGGCGGCGAGCGGCCATCCTGATGGGCGAAGAGGCCCACTACACCAAGCGCACCGGGCGCCGCTTCGTCGCCGCCGACGGCACCGCCTGCCAGACCGCCGAAGAGGCGCGGGTGCTGCTCGATCCCCACGCCCGGCTCGACCCGGCCCGCGGGGTCTTCGTCAGCGGCGGCGCCCGATGACGGTGCACGGCGTCGGCATCGACATGGTGCACGTACCCGGCCTGCGCGATCAGCTGGCCGACAAGGCCTCGGGCTTCGCCGAGGGCACCTTCACCGTCGGCGAGCGCAGCGACGCGGCGGGGCGGTCCTCGGGCGATCCGGCGCGGCATCTGGCGGCCCGATTCGCGGCGAAAGAGGCCTTCGTCAAGGCGTGGAGCGGCGGCTTCTTCGGCGCGCCGCCGCATATCGATCGCGTCGACCTGCGCCACGTCGAGGTGGTCTCCGACGCCTGGGGCCGCCCCGCGCTGCGGCTGGCCGGTCCGCTCGCCGAGCGGGTCGGGCCGCTGCGGGCCCACCTCTCGCTCAGCCACGACGGGGACTACGCGATCGCGTACGTGACCCTCGAGCGCCCGCTCGAACCGAATAGATTGGAGCCATGATGAAGAGCCACACCCCGCCCGTGAAGCGGATCGGCATCGTCAACCGCGGCGAGCCGGCGGTGCGCTTCCTGGCCGCCGTCGAGGCCCTGCACGGCGACGACGCGGTCGAGGCGGTGGCCCTGTACACCGACGCCGACGCGGGCGCCGACTGGATCACCCGGGCCGACGCCGCGGTGCGCATCGGCGCAGGCCGCGCGGCCTACCTCGACGCCGAGACGGTGATCGACGGCCTCGAGCGCGGCGGCTGCGACGCGGCCTGGCTCGGCTGGGGCTTCGCCTCCGAGGACGGCGCGTTCGCCGGGGCCCTCGAAGCGGCGCAGATCACGATCCTCGGCCCGCGCCCCGAGACGATGATCGCCCTCGGCGACAAGATCAAAGCCAAGGCGCTCGCCGAAGCCCACGATGTGCCGGTGGCCCCCTGGGCCGTGGTCGAAGACGCCGCCGCCGCCGCGCGCGAGGCCGGGCGCATCGGCTTCCCGCTGCTCATCAAGGCGGCCGGCGGCGGCGGCGGGCGCGGCATCCGCCGGGTCGACGGGCCGGGTGAGGTGGCCGCCGCGTTCGTATCCGCCCGGGACGAGGCCGCCCGCTCGTTCGGCGGCGGCGGGGTCTTCCTTGAGCGCCTCGTGCGCCGCGCGCGCCACGTCGAGGTGCAGGTGCTCGGCGACGGCGAAGGCGACGTGCGCGTCTTCGGCGTGCGCGACTGCTCGCTGCAGCGCCGCCGGCAGAAGGTCATCGAAGAGTGCCCTGGCCCGCCGCTGCCCGCGGCCGTCGAAGAGCGCGTGACGACAGCGGCCCGCCGCCTGTGCGCCGCGGTGCGCTATCGCGGGGTCGGCACCGTCGAGTTCCTCTACGACCTCGACGCCGACGCCGCGTGGTTCCTCGAGGTCAATACCCGGCTGCAGGTCGAGCACACCGTCACCGAGGCGGTCTACCGGGTCGACTTGGTCAAAGCGCAGATCGACGTCGCCCGCGGCCGCCCGCTGCCCGCCGTCGGCGCGGCGCACGGCCACGCCGTCGAGGCCCGCGTCTGCGCCGAAGATACCCGGCGCGGCTTCACCCCGGCCCCCGGGCGGCTCGTGCGCTTCGCGGTGCCCACCGGCCCCGGCCTGCGCGTCGACACCGGCTTCGTCGAGGGCGAGGCGATCTCCGCCGAGTTCGACCCGCTGGTGGCCAAGCTCATCGCCTGGGGCCCCGACCGGCCGACCGCGCTGGCCCGGCTGCGCGCCGCGCTCGGCCGGGCGCGCATCGTCGTCGAGGGCGGGGCGAGCAACCTCGTCTTCTTGCGCGACCTGCTGGCGGTGCCGGCGGTGGTCGAGGGCGCCGTCGACATCGGGCTCGTCGACCGCTGGCGCCGCCCGCCGGCCCGCGACCGCGGCGTGGCCCTGCTCGCCGCCGCCATCGACCGCTTCCTGGCCCATGGCGACCGCGCCGCGGGCCCCGAGCGGCACCGCGTCGAGGCCGGCGAGACCGTGCGCGTCTACCGCATCGGCCGCGACCGCTTCCGGGTGCAGGGCGCCGACGGCGCGGTCAGCGTGCGCTACGCCGCCGACGGGGCCTTCGAGCACCGCTTGTCGATCGGCGGGCAGAGCTGGCGCATCGAGCGGGCCGAAGGCGATACCCGCTACCTCGTCGACGGCGAGCCACACGACGTGCCCGCCGCCCGGGGCGGGGCCATCGGCGCGCCCTCGGCGGCGCTGGTGCTCGACAGCCTGGTGCAGATCGGCGACGTCGTCGAAGCGGGCGCGCCGGTGGCCATCCTCGAGTCGATGAAGATGGAGGTGCGCGTCGAAGCCCCCTGCGCGGGCACCGTGCGCGAGGTCTGCGTCGGCGCGGGCGATCAGGTGACCGCCGGCCAGCTGCTGGTGGTCATCGAGCCGTCCGGCGCCGCGCAGACAATGGCGCAGAGCCCTATCCCGTGGAGCGACGATGCCGAGGGGCGCGCCGAGCGGGTGCAGGCCGCCTTCGCCGGCTGGGACGCCGACCCCGGCGCGCTGCGCGACGCGGGCCACATCCGCCCCGCCGCCTGCCTGCCGCTGCTGGCCACCTTCGCCGACATCGCCGAGCTCTTCGACCGCCGCCCCAGCGCCGGCGAGACCGCGGCCGGCGGGCCGAGCGAGGCCATCACCACCGACGTCTGGCTCGACACCGTCGAGCTGCGCGGCCCCGAGCGGCTCAGCCCCGACCGGGCGCTGCGGCTCGGCCGGGCGCTGGCCCACCACGGCGTCGACCTCGACCGCGAGGGCGCGCCGCTGGCCGACGCGCTCATGCGGCTGCGGCGGGCCGGGGCGGCGCTGGGCACCACCCGCCGGGTCGCCGAGGCGCTGCTCGGCCGGCTCGACGGCCTCGACCCCGACGGCGCCGCCCGGCTCGACGTGCGCTTGCTCGACCGGCTGGCCGACCTCGATCCGGAGCTCTTCCCGCGGGTGGTCGACGCCGCGCAGCGGGTGCGCAGCATCCGGGTCGAGCGCCCGGCGCGGGCCCGGCTGCTGGCCCGCGCGCTCGACGAGGCCCGGCGGCTGCTCGACGGCCTGCGCACCGCCGCAGGGCCCGATTGGGCCGCGGTCGACGCCGCCTCCGAGTCGTTGGTGCCCGGCCTCGCGCCCGCCGCGGCCCTCGAAGGCTGCGTCCGCGCCGCCGAGGCGGTCGCCCGGCGCCTGGAGTCCTACGCGGGCGGCCCGGACTGCGCCGCGATCCGGCTCGCCGACCGCCCGGCGTTCCGCTTCGGCGACGGCCCCGACAGCGTCATCTGCGTCACCGCCACCCCCGCCGAGGTGCCCGGGCTGATCGCCGCTGCCCGCCCAGGGGGCTGCGGGCGGCTCGATCTCGTGCTGGTGTCCCCCGACCCCTCGCGCATGCCCGACGCGACCCTGCAGGGCCTCGTGGATACGCTGGCGCGGCCCTTCGACCCGCCCCCGTGCGACCTGTGCCTCGTCGCGGTCGGCCCGCACCCCACCGCGGTCCGCTGGATCGGGGCCGACGGCGTCGAGCGCGACGCCCGGCGCGACGTGCTGCCGAGCAGCGCCCGCCGCCTCGACCTCGACCGGCTCGTCGGCTTCCACCTCGAGCGCCTGGAGAGCCCGCCCGACGTCGTGCTGCTCAAGGCGCAGCACACGATCCAGCGGGACGACGTGCGGCTGCTGGCCTACGGCGAGATCCGCAGCCTCGAGCGCACCCCCGGGATACCCCTGCGGCTGACCCACGTCGAGCGCGTCTTCCACGGCGCGGTGCGGGCGATGGACTACGCCCTCGGCCGCATCGACCCCCGCCGCCGCCTGCAGTGGAACCGCATCACCCTGCGCGTCGTGCCGCCGGTGCCCTTCCTCGAAGACGAGATCGCCGCCTACATCGAGCGGCTGTCCCACGCGGTGCTGCGCATCGGGCTCGAGAAAGTGGTGCTGCGCGCCCGGGTCTACGACCGCGACGGCGATCGGGCCGACGCGATGCTGCGCGAGATGGTCATCACCCGGCGCCCCGGCGGCCGCAAGCTCGACATCGCGCCTTTGCGCACCCCGTCGACGCTGCCGCTCGCGCCGCTCGATCACTACCTGCTGCGCCTCGTCGCCGCCCGCCGCCGCGGGCTGACCCCGCCCGACGAGATGATCGCGCTGCTGCAGTCGGCCGACATGCCGCCGTGCCGCTTCGAGCCGTTCGCCCTCGACGACGCGGGCGATTACGACCCCGCGCCGGCCCGCGGCCGCGGACAGAACCCGGCCGGCGTGGTCTTCGGCATCGCCCACGGCCTCGAAGGCCCGCATGGACAGACCCCCAGCCGGGTGCTCTTGATGTCCGACCCGACCCGCAGCATGGGCTCGCTGGCCGAGGCCGAGTGCCGGCGCATCATCGCCGCGCTCGATCTGGCCGAAGAGCGCCGGCTGCCCCTGGAGTGGATCGCCGTCAGCGCCGGTGCGCGCATCGACTGGGAGAGCGGCACCGAGAACCTCGACTGGACCGCCGCGACCCTGCGCCGCATCGTGCGCTTCACCCAGGGCGGCGGCGAGATCAACGTGCTCGTGCCCGGCATCTGCGTCGGCGCGCAGTCGTACTTCAACGCCGAGGCGACCATGATGATGCATACCCGCGGGGTGCTCATCATGACCGACCGCGGCAGCATGGTGCTCACCGGCAAGCGCGCGCTCGACGCGTCGGGCTGCGTCTCCGCCGACGACGACCTCGCGCTGGGCGGCTACACCGCGATCATGGGCCCCAACGGGCAGGCCCAGGCCCACGCCGACGACCTCGAGGGCGCCTGGCGGCTGCTCTATCGCTACTACGGCCTCACCTGGGTCGCGCCCGGGGCCCGGCGTCCGGCGCGGGTCGAGACCGCCGACCCCGTCGAGCGCGACATCACCCGCAGCCCGTACCCCGCCGCGCTGGGCCACGGCTTCGCCACCGTCGGCGAGATCTTCTCGGCGCGGCACAACCCCGACCGCAAGCGCCCCTTCGCGGTGCGCCCGGTCATGGGCGCCCTCGTCGACCGCGACCACCCGCCGCTCGAGCGCTGGGCGGCGATGCACGAGGCCGAGACCGTCGTCGTCTGGGAGGCCCGCATCGGCGGCTGCGCGGCGACGGTGATCGGCGTCGACAACCAGCCGCTCGGCCGCCTCGGGCGCCCCGACCCCGCCGGCCCCGAGCAGTTCGCCGGCGGCACGCTCTACCCCCAGGGCGCGCGCAAGCTGGCCCGGGCGCTCAACGCGGCGAGCGGGCGGCGGCCGGCGGTGGTGCTCGCCAACCTCAGCGGCTTCGACGGCAGCCCCGAGTCGCTGCGCCGCTGGCAGCTCGAATACGGCGCCGAGATCGGCCGGGCGGTGGTCAACTTCGACGGCCCGATCGTATTCGTCGTGCTCAGCCGCTACCACGGCGGGGCCTACGTGGTCTTCTCGAAGCGGCTCAACCCGCGGCTGACCGCGCTGGCCCTCGACGGCAGCTACGCCTCGGTCATCGGCGGCGCGCCCGCGGCGGCGGTGGTCTTCGCCGGCGAGGTCCGCAAGCGGGCCGCCGCGCTGGGGGGAGACGCCGCCGCCCGCACCCGGGCCACCGCCGAGCTGGCCGCGCGCTTCGACGGCATCCACACCGTCGAGCGGGCCCGGGCGGTGGGATCCATCGACCGCATCATCGGCCCCGGGCGCCTGCGGGCCGAGATCGCCGCGCTGCTCGCCGCCGACCTGCAGGGCTGAAGACCATCGCCCGCGCCGGCTTACGTCGGCTCGACCCGCGGGCTCGACCGGATGGGGTTTCGCCCACCTTGCACCCGGCGCGGCGCCCCCCGAAAATGACCGGAGCACGACCGGGGGGCTTTGCTGGATGCGACTCGACGACGCGCGCTTGCTCGACTGTCTCGACCTCTTGCTGGGGGCGGCCTGGGCCGACGGGGTCCCGTCCGACCACGAGCGGACGTCACTCGAGAAGATGTCGGCCGAGCTGTGCGGCGGTGATCGGCTCACCGCCGAGGCGCGGCGCTACTTCGACGCCTTCGACGCCGCGCGCTTCGAACCGACCATCGTCTGCGCCCGGCTGGGGCTCAGCCCGGGGCGCGACGCCCTGCGCGAGCAGCGGCGGCGGGCGTTTCTGACGCTCGTCGGGCGGGTGGTCGACGCCGACGGCGTGCTCGAGCCCGAAGAAGAGGCCTATGTCAGCCGGCTGACCGAGCAGATCGGGGCCACCGCCGCCGACCTGCAGGCGGTGCTCGACGACCTCGCCGAGGTCGCCGGCCTGCTCGGCGCGCCGCCCAGACGCGACGCGCACGCCGGGCGGGTGCTCGGCAAGCGCTACGAGGTCGCCCGCGGCCGCGACGGCGGGCTCGACGGGCGCTACGTGGCCTACGACCGCCCGCTCGGCGCCCGCCGGGTCGAGGTGCGCCGGCTCAACAAGCACGTCTCCGCCGCCGACGCGCCGCGGCTCCTGCGCGAGGCGGTGGCCGTCGCCGCCACCGGCAGCCCGCACATCGTCTCGGTCTTCGACGTCGGCGGGCTCGGCGAGGGCAACCCCTTCCTCATCACCGAGCCCTTGCGCGGCGAGACCCTGCGCCGGCGCCTCGACCGCAAGGGCAAGCTCGACGCGACCGACGCCCTGCGCATCGGCGACCGCCTGCTCGCCGGCCTCGAAGCGGCCCACGGCGCCGGCGTGGTGCACCGGGCGCTGACCGCCGACGACGTCTTCCTCGTCACCACCCTCGGCGTCGAAGACCACGTCAAGCTCACCGGCTTCGGCACCACCCGGCTGCACCACCTCGAGCCCACCGCCGGCAAGCCGGTGCTCGGCATGGGCACCGCCATCGCGCCCGAGCGCCTCGGCGGGGCCGAGGTCGACGAGCGGGCCGACCTCTTCTCGGCGGCGGCGATCATCTACGAGATGCTCGCCGGCCGCTCACCCTATGGCGACGGCCCGTCGAGCCGGCTCGCGGTGCGCCGCAGCCGGGCCAGCGAGCCGCCGTCCCTCGCCGAGATCGACCCCGCGTTCGAGGTGCTCGACGCGGTCATCGCGCCCAACCTGATGGCCGACCCCGACGAGCGCATGGGCGACGCCAGCGAGCTCCGCGCGGCCCTCGAAGAGGTCGTCGAGATCATCTGAGCCCCGCGCCCGGGCCCCGCGGGCGGGCCGACGGCGACCGACCCGCCCGCGGGGCGCCCGCTCGGCGCCGTGCCCGCTCAGCGCAGCGCCCATTCAGCCCAGCGCCGCCCAGGCCGCGCCTGCCGCCGAGCTGAGCATCGCGAGGATGCCCACCACGATGCCGCTGAGCAGCTGCCGTGTACGGCCCGACAGCGCGCGGGGCGCGGTCGGCTCCAGCAGCGCCTCGGGCGGCAGCTTCATCGTCTCGTCGAAGACCCGCTGCGGCCGCGGCGCCGGCGCGCGGGCGCTCTCCAGGGCCGCGATCGCGTCGCGGGCCGCCTGCTCCATCGCCGCCGGATCGGCGAAGCGCTGCTCGGCCCACTTCGCCGTCGCCCGCGCGATCAGGGCGTCGATGTGCCCGGTGGGATCGATCTCTGCGCCCACCGACGGCACCCGATCCATCATGTGCGCCAGCAGGACCTCCTGCACCCGCCCGTCGAAGGGCAGCGCGCCGGTCAGCATCTCGAAGAGCATGATGCCCAGCGAGTACTGATCGCCGGCGGGCCCGGTGACGACGGCGTCGTCCATCAGCGGCTCGGGCGCGATATAGGCCGGGCTGCCCATGAGCCGACCCTGCTCCGGCGGCAGCTCGACCCGTCCCTCGTAGTCGAAGCCGCCTTCGCGGCGGGCGATGCCGAAGTCGATCAGGCTGACCCGCTCGCGGCCGAAGCCGTCCCGGGTGAGCATGACGTGGCTCGGCTTGATGTCGCGGTGGGCGATGCCGTGGCGGTGCATGTCGGCCATCACCGCCAGCACGCCGCGCACGATCTCCAGCGCCCGGCGCGGCTCGAGGGCGCCCTCTTCTTCGATCACCGCGCGCAGCGAGCGGCCCTCGATGAGCTCGAAGGCCATGTAGTAGCCATCGGTGAGCCGCCCGTCGACGTCCAGGTGCCCGAAGCGCACCAGCCGGGGCACGCCCGGACCGGTCAGCGCGCCGAGCGCCTGCGCCTCGCGAAAGGCGCGCACCCGGGCCTCGTCGTCGGCGATGGCCTCGCCGGAGAAGATCTTGAGCGCCACCGGGCGGCCGAAGGGCTGCTGCCGGGCGGCATACACCTGCGCCTGCGCGCCGGCGCCGATCTTCTCGAAGACTTGGAACTCGTCGGCGATGATCCGGCCGAGGAAGGGGTCGGCCGAGAAGGCGTGGGCCTGCGCCTGCATGAAGGCGGTCTTGCGGCGGGCGGCGGGCTGGCGGTGAGCGTGAGCGTTCATGGGTCACCTCGTATGCTGTCGTCTCCATTCACTACGGGAGTGTGCCGAGGTTCTTTTTCGCGGAGGATTACGCCGGGATTTCGGCGATCCGCCGCCTCGCGTTGGGTGTGCCGGCGGTGAGCGGTTGCAACCGGGTGGAGCTGCGACCGGTGCCGACGGCGGGCGGTTCGAACCGGGGGGTCGCTCGAAGCCGTGCCGGCGGCGGGCGGTTCGTCGGGGCCCAATGTAGGGGCATGTACGTGAAGATGGCGGTTCGAACCACCCCTCGATGGGGAGATCTCCTTATCGGGGGGCGGTTCGAACCACCCCTCGGTGGGGAGATCTCCTTATCGGGGGGCGGTTCGAACCACCCCTGGATGGGGAGATCTCCTTACTCGGGGGCGGTCCGAACCGCCTCGTCGCGGATCTCCAGCGACCGCGACGGGGTTGGGACCGCCTGCGCCGCGGTGCCCTCGCGCCGGATGGGCCCGACGAACCGGCTCGATGTAGGAAGATGTACGCAGAATATCCCCTTCGAACCGCCCGCGCCGGGCAGGGTGCTCGCCGCGGGGGCGGTCGGGACCGCATCCCGCGGGCAGGGCGTCGGGGTCTGCAGGTCAGGGCGCCAGCGAGTCGAGCAGGACCCGCGCGGCGCCGTCGGCGGGGGCTCGGGCGAGGTGCTGCCGCAAGACCTGCGCCGCCTCCGCACGGCGGCCTCGGCGCAGCAGCAGGTGGGCCAGGTGCAGCGGCGCGGCGCCGGGTCGTTCGAGCGCGCTGGCCTGACGCAGCAGCGCCTCGGCCCGATCCCAGCGACCCGCCGCGCGCTCGAGGGCCGCCAGCGGCAGCAGCACGTCCACCTCGCCGGCCGCGAGCAGCGCCGCCAGCTCGGCGCGGGCCGCGGGCGCGTCCCCTCGGGTCAGCGCCACCCGCGCCTTCAGGCGGCGGGCGCGGGGGTCGGCGTCGGGCAGGTCGACGAGCCACGCGCCCGCCCGCTGCGTCTCGCCGGCGGCGACCGCGGCCTGCACCGCCAGCAGTCGATCGGCGGGCTCGACCGCGTCGGCGCGCCCGTCGAGGAGGGCCGCGGCGTAGCGCAGCGCGACGGCGCCCTGCCCGGCGGCCAGCAGCGCGGTGACCAGCCGCCGCCGCGGCGCGCGGGCTTCGGGGTCTGCCAAGACCGCCGCTTCGAGGGCCGGGCGGCTCACCGCGGGCGCGGCGACGGCGAGCTGCTGCCACAGGTCGCCGTCGCCCGGGGTCACGTCGAGCAGCCGGCGCAGCGTCGCGGCGGCCGCCGCCGGGCGACCGCTGGCCGACAGCGCATGGGCCAGCGCGCGGCGCAGGGCGTCGTCGTTGGGGAAGCGCACCACCGCCCGGCGGGCGACCTCCTCGGCGAGCAGCATGTCGCCGGCGCCCAGCGCGGCGGCGGCCCACAGGCGCAGCGTCGGGGCGTCCGCCGTCTCGACCGCCTGCCAGCGGGGCAGCTCGGCGCACAGCGCAGACCAGCGCTCGCCGCGGGCGAGGGCGCCCACCAGGCCCATGCCGGCCTCCCTCGAGGTCGGATCGCCCGCGACGGCCGCCCGATAGGCCGCGATGGCCTCGTCGTGGCGATCGGCCAGGGTCAGCGCGTGCCCGCGGGCGAGGTCCACCAGCGGGTGCGCCGGGCCGGCGTAGGCCTGCAGCAGATCCAGGGCTGCGCGGGCGTCGCTCGCCTCAAGCGGGGCCCGCATCGCGGTCAGCAAGGCGCCGACCTCGCTCGGAGGCGGCTGCGCGGCGGGCGTCGGGGCCGCGAGCAGCCACAGGCCCAGCAGGGCGCCGATCATCGCAAGCTCCAGCGCAGCACCAGGGTCACCGCGCTGGGCACGGGGCGCCCGTCGCGGCGGGCCGGGCGATAGCGCAAGCGGCGGGCGGCGGCCCGGGCGGCGTCCTCGAACACCCCGACCGGCGCGCTCTCGACGATCTCGATGTGCTGCACGGCGCCGCGCGCGTCGAGCTGCAGCCGCAGCCGGGTGCGGCCCTCGGTCTTCCGCTGCCGCGCGGGCGGCGGGTAGAACGCCTCCAGGTCGGGGGCGAAGACCAGCTCGGCGGCGTGGTCCGGGGCCGGCCCCGCCGACGCGGCGGATAGGGAGGAGAGTCGCTGCGTCGGCAGGGCCAGCGCCGGGAGGTCGGTCGGGTCGACCCGGGCGCGCGCCGCGGGCAGGCCCAGCGGCTGCGTCGCGACGGGAGCCAGGGCCAGGGCCGGGGTCGGCGGGCTCGGGGCGGGGGCCGGCGCCGGCGCGACCCGCGGCGTCGGGCGGCTCGGCGGCCGCTGCGGCGTGGGTGGAGGCGGCGGCGGCGGGCGCACGGTGAGCGGGCTGGCGACCATCGGCGCCGCGGCGACCGGCGGGCGGCTCAGCTCGACCAGCAGCAGGATCAGCCCCGTATTGACCGCCACCGTCGCCGCCACCGCCAGCGCCAGCGGGCCGGTGCGCCGCACGCTCGAGGTCCGCCGGCGACTCATGGGCGCACCGCCGCGATATCGACCCGCGCCGCGCCCGCGTCGAGGGCTCGATCGCGCACCATCAGCGCCAGCCCCACGGGGGCTCGCCGATCGGCCTGCACCAGCACGTCCCGGGTCCGAGCCGCGCGCAGGGCCTCGGCGATGGCCGCGGTCACCCCCGCGCCGTCGGTCGCCGCGCCGGGCGCGCGCACCTCGCGCCCGGCGACGTGCACCGCGCCGTCGGCGGTGATGCCCACCGGCACGACCTGCGCGGCGACCGCCGCCGCCCGCGCGCTCTGCGGCCGCTCGACCCGCACCCCCGTATCGCGGGAGAAGCGGGTGGTGACCACGAAGAAGATCAGCAGCAGGAAGACCATGTCGATCATCGCCGACAGGTCGACGAGGGGCGCCGGCGCCCGGGCGCCGCGGCGAAAGCGCCTCATCGCAGCTCGCCCGCAGCCCGCTCGGCGGCGCGCTCGACGAGCCCGGCGAGCACCAGCGCCGGCGCGGCGACCAGTAGACCGTATTCAGTTGTCAGCATGGCCCGGCCGATGCCCGCCGCCAGCGCCTCGGCCCGCCCGGCGGTCATCAGGCCCTCCAGGCTGTCGATCAGGCCGCCGACGGTGCCCAGCAAGCCCAGCAACGGCGCGGCGGCGATGCCGGCTCGGGTCGGTGTCAGCCGGGCGCGGGCCCGCTGCGGCGCGCGGCGGGCGTCGAGCGCGGCGAGGCACAGCGCGGCGTAGACCCACAGGCCCACCGCCGCGATGGCCCACAGTGCCGGGCCGCCGCGGGCCGCGAGATCGGCGACCGCCTCCAGCAGCTCAGCCATGGTCCCGCCCCGGGCCGCCGTCGTCGAGCAGGCGCGCCGCCGCCGCCTCGAGCTCGGCGCGGGCCCGCTCGGCCTGACGTCCGAACACCGCGTGCACCAGCAGGGTCGGCACCGCCACCATCAGGCCGAGCTGCGTCGTCGTCAGCGCCTGAGCGATGCCACCCGACAAGAGCCGCGGCTCGCCGGTGCCGTGCACCGCGATGACGTCGAAGGTGCCGATCATGCCGCTCACGGTGCCCAGCAGCCCCAGCAGCGGCGCGACCCCCGCGAACACCGCCAGCAGCCGCAGCCCGCGGTCGAGGCCTACGTCCTCTGCGGCCAGCGCCGCCTCCAGCGCGCCGGCCGACCGGTCGCCGACGCCGGCCAGGAGCAGCCGGGCCAGCGGGGTTCGCCCGGCGGCGACGTGCGCCCGGGCGTCGGCGGCGTCACCCCGGTCGAGGGCGGCGAGCACCGCGTCGGTCAGGCCCGGCGGCGGGCGGTCGGTCCAGGTCGCGCGCGCCCGATCGAGCGCGACCAGCAGCGCCGCCAGGCCCAACGCCAGGATCGGCCAGACGAAGGGCCCGCCCGCCGCCAGCCAGCGGCGCATGGTCCACGGCGGCGCCATCTCGACCCCCGCCAGCGCGCCCGAGACGTCGAGGGGCAGCCCGCTCGGCCCGGCGCCGCGCTCGGCCCGGCGCAGTCGCTCGATCTGCGTCGGGGTGAAGCGGGGCCCGCCGATGCGCGGGGGGTCGCCGCCGACCAGTCCGGTGGTGGCGTCCGACGGCCCGAGGGCGAAGCGCAGCGGCCCTATCATCAGCAGCGGGCCCCGGTGGGGCAGGCCCGCCCGATCGTGCACCGTCGCCGGCGCGCTGTGGATCCGGCTGGCGGCCTCCAGCGCCTCGACGCGCGCCTCGGCGCCCGCGCTGCGGGTCAGCAGCGCGTCGAGCGCGTCGAGCCGCGCCCGTCGACCGGCGGCGGCGTCGATCGCGCTGAGCGCCGCCTGGCGGGCCGCGCCCAGCCGTTCTTCGGCATCGCGTGCCGCGGCGCGGGCCTTCGAGAGCCGCGCCTGAGCCCGATCGACGCGGCGCAGCAGCCGGGCCTGGGCGTCGAGGCGCTCGGCGCGGAAGCGGCTCAGCTCGGCCTCGGCCTGCGCCCGGGCGTCGACGGCCGCCTGCAGGATCGGCGGGCCGGCGAGCGCCGCGGTGACCGGGCAGACGCACAGGGCGAGCAGCAGGGCCGGCCAGCGATACGGGGAGGTCGTCACGGCGCGCTCACTCGACCGGCAGCTCGACCAGCCGCGGGGCCTGCTGGCCGCCGGCGATCGCGAAGGCGTCGTCGATCGCGGCCCGCTCGGCGGGCGCCACCCGGCGGAGCTGGCGCCGCCCGTCGGCGAAGGTCACCACCCCGGCCTCGGCGCCGTCGAGGCTGCGCCACCACATGGCGGCCAGGCCCAGGCGCAGGGTCTGCACCGCCGCCTCGGTGTCGGCAGCAGGGTCGACGGCGGTCTGCACCGCGATCTCGACCGACTCGGCGGCCTCTTCGGCGGCCGACAGCAGCGCCAGCGCGCCCTCCAGCCCGGGGGCCGGTTTCGGCGCCGCCCAGCGGGCGTCCAGCGCCGCCAGCGCGGCGGTGATCGCGGTCGCGCGGCGGTTGGCTTCGGCTTCGCGGTCCGCGATCTGCGCGTCGAGCGTCGCCCGCGCCTCGTCGCTGGCCAGCGCCGCCGCGCCGGCGTCCAGATCGGCCGCGTGAGCCTCGGCCCGGCGGGCTTCGGCTTCGAGGGCCTCGGCCAGCGCCCGCTGTCGCTCGCGCTCGAGCACCCAGCGGCTCTGCTCGTCGGCCAGGGTCACCCGGGCCCGGTCGGCCGCGCCGAGCGCCGCGAGGACTGCGTCGGCGGCGCCCGGCTCGGCCGACGCACCGGCCCAGGCGCCGAGCGCCAGCAGCCCCGTCAGCAACCCCATCACCACGCGCGGCGCGGGCATCAGAACGTCGCCGAGAGCACCAGCCGCACGCCGCGCGGCGATCCGGGGGTCAGCGAGTGGGCCGGCGGGCGGTAGTGCACGAAGTAGGTCTCGTCGAGCAGGTTGAAGAAGTTGAGCTGCGCGCTCCACCCGCCGACGTCGAAGCGGCCGCCGACGTCGAAGATGGCGTAGGCCGGCATCACGGTGGCCAGCGGGTTGCTGTCGTCGCTGTGGGTCGGCCGCTCGCCGACGTAGCTGAAGCCGCCGAACAGGCGCAGCGGGATGCGGCCCAGGTCGTGGGCCAGCCACAGCCCGGCGGTCATCTCGGGCACCTGGGCGATGGGGTCGTCGACGTTGTCGCCGGTGCTCTCGAGCACCCGGGCGTCGAGGATGCCGAGCTGGGCGGTGATGTCCCAGCCTTTGTACGGCCGCCCGCCGACCGTCAGCTCGATGCCCTCCGAGCGGGTCACGCCCTGCGACACCCGGGCGTTGGCCGGGGCCTCGGGGTCGGGGTCGGGCACCAGCTCGTTCTCGCGGTCGATGCGGAAGACCGCCAGGCTGGCCTGCAGCGCGCCCTGGAGCGCCAGCCCCTGCACGCCGACCTCGTACTGGGTGAAGCGGAACGGGTCGAACGGCCCGTTGGGGTTGGTCTGGGCGAACCACGACTGCTCGCGGAAGCCGGTCGACAGGGTCGCGTAGACCGACAGCGCGTCGTCGAGCACCTCGTAGACCAGCCCGCCCTGCATCGCCAGCGCGGTGCTGTCGTCCTCGGTGCCGCCGGTCTCGTCGGTGAGGTAGTTGATGTTCTCCGTGGTCTCTTCGTAGCTGTCCCAGCGGAAGCCGCCCATCAGGTGGATGTCGTCGATGATCGAGAGCCGATAGGTGGTGTAGGCCCCCAGGTTGAGCCGGTCGGCGGTGGTCTCGTTGTCGCCGGTGAGCCGGTAGGTCTCCTCCGCCGCCGCCCGGTAGTCGGGGGTGTAGAGGTCGAGCGGCGCGGCCCCGTCGGGGTTCTCCGCGCTGCGCGGGTTGGAGATCCGGGCCCGGATCGCGGGGAACATGGGGTTCTCGAACCGCCGCACGTCATGGCCCACGAGCAGCGTGTGCGTCGTCGGGCCGGCCTCGAAGGCGCCGCGGATGCGCAGGTCGTAGCCCTGCATCGCGCTGTCGACGCTCTGGTCGCGCCACTGGCGGTCGATGAAGCGCTCGTCGACGTTCTCCGAGTTGCGCCGGCCCTCGTGGTAGCGATTCGAGTAGCGGAAGTCGCTGGCGAAGAGCGCGAGTTCGGTCGACCAGTCGTCGGCGAGCTCGACCCGGGTGGTCAGCGTGCCCCACATCACCGCGTTGCGCCGCCGGTCGGTGGCCTCGTTGATGCTGGTCTCCCGCGGCAGGAACTCGGGGTCGCCCTGCAGGATGGGATAGCCATAGCCCCGGCCGCCGGTGCGCACGTCTTCGAAGAACATGGTCTGCAGGGTGGTCTCGACCCGGTCGTGCGGCTTCCAGGTCAGCGCGATGGTGCCGAGCGCGTTGTCGATCTGGCCGTTGGCCCGGAACGTCTCGCTGTCTTCGAGGGCCAGGTTCACCCGGTACATCAGGGTGTCATCACCCACCAGCGGGCCGGTGCCGTCGACCTCGACCCGGGCCTGGCCGAGGGTCGAGAAGTACGCCGCGAACTCGTAGCGGTCGTGGTCCAGCGGCTTCTCGAGGATGAGGTTGATGCTGCCGCCGGCGTGGCCGGTGCCGTACAGCACGCCCGCCGGCCCCTTCATCACCTCGACCCGCTCGACGTTGACCAGCGAGGGGGTGAGCACCCGGTACGGCGAGTTCGACAGCCCGTCGAAGGTCATCGCGCCGCGGCCGGCGCCGAAGCCGCGCAGGTTGAAGGCGCCTTCTTCGGTGAGCACCAGGTTGGGCAGCGTACGGAAGACCTGGTCGACCTCGGTGGCGCCCAGGTCGCGCATGAGCGCCTTGGGCACGACGTCGACCCGCCGCTCGAGCGCGAGCACGTCGATCGCCTCGCCCTTGCCGCCGCTGGTGGGCTTGCGTTCGACGTAGCTGTCGGCGAGCGGGTCGGCCTTCACCTCGAGGGTCTCGGCGCCTTCGGTCGTACCCTCTGCTGCGGGCGCCGGGGCGCCTTCGGCCGTCGGCGCCTCCTGGGCCGCCGCCGGCCCGGCATACAACAGGGCGGTCAGAGCCGCGGTCTTCGCTCCCATGTATCGCATCACGAGGTCCCCCTGTCTGGCGACGTCCTCCGTCTGCCATCGAGGGTTGCGCGCGGGTCGCGGTCGACCAATCCGTGTTCGTACCGCGCGGGCAATGACTCAATGATATCCCCGACGGTGGTTCTGCCTCGGGGTAGAACCACCGCGGTGGTATCACGGCCGTAGATCCGCCCCGGTGGACCTACCGCGGTAGTGTGGCCGATGGCACGCCGAGCCATGGCGTGGCACCTGTGGGTGTGATGTGGGGGTGATGCCTGTGGTGCGATGCATGCGATGGGTACGCTGGATGCGATGGGTGCGGTGCATGCGATGGATGCGGTGTACGCCATGGCTCGCCCTGGCGACCGCGTGCAGCGAGCCCGAGCCGGCCGATGTGGTCATCCAGCCGCCGACGGTGGGCTTCGCGCTCGAGTCGACCGCCGATGGCTTCGTCGCGGTCTACGACCTGGGCAACCCCAATGGCTTCCCCGTCGTCGTCGAGGCGCTGTTCGTAGGCGTCGATGCGGGTGACGAGAGCGACGCCCGCTGCCTGCCGCTCGTCGCGGGCGGCTGTGACGCCGTGGGCCCCGACTGGCCCGGCGGCGCGATGCTCGTCGAGCCCGGCCCGCTGCCTGCGTCACCGACCCTGCCCGAGCGCGAGACGGTCTCGTGTCATCCGGCGATCGAGGGCTGCGTCGTCGACGGCGATGAGTGGTGCTGTGACGATGGGGCGCGCTGCCGGCCGCTCGGCGATTGCTTCGGGCGGGTGATCCCCGACGGCAGCCGTTGCCTGATCTGCCCGGTGCACGTCGAGCTGAGGGTGCCGCTGACCGTATCGGGCACGCCCGATGCCACCCGCGGCGCCGCGCGGTTCTCCGGCGTCGGGCTGGGCGACGCGCTGATCGTCGCGCCCTGAGGCATCAGCCGGCCGGGTCGGCGTGAGGGTGCGGGATGACCAGTGGCCGGCCGGTGCACGGGTCGGGCAGCACCGTCGACTCCACCGAGAACACCTCGCGGATCACGGCCGGCGTCAGCACCTCCTCCGGCGCGCCGCGGGCCACGATCCGACCTCCGGCCAGCGCCACGAGGTGGTCACAGTGGCGGGTCGCCTGCAACAGATCGTGCAGCACGACCACCACCGTGCGCCCCTCGGTGCGCAGGCCGTGCAGCACGGCGAGCACCTCCATCTGGTGGTGGATGTCGAGGAAGGTCGTCGGCTCGTCGAGCAGCAGCGCCGGGGTGTCCTGGCACAGCGCCAGCGCGATCCAGACCCGCTGGCGCTGGCCGCCCGACAGCGCATGCACCGGGCGGTCGGCCAGCGCGGCGGTCGAGGTGCGGGCGAGGGCGGCGTCGATGGCCCGCCGATCGGCGGCGCCGAGCACGCCGAAGCCGCGCCGATGGGGGTGGCGGCCGAGGGCCACCAGGTCGCGCACGGTCATGCCCGGCGGCGCCTGCGGGTCCTGAGGCAGCAGCCCGAGGCGGCGGGCCAGCGCGCGGGTCGGCAGCCGGTGGATGTCTTCGCCGTCGAGCAGCGCGACCCCGCGCCTCGGGGCGAGCACCCGGGACATCGCCTTGAGCAGGGTCGACTTTCCCGATCCGTTGGCGCCGATGAGGCCGGTGGTGCGACCGGCGGGCAGGGTCAGGTCGACGCCGTCGAGCACGATCGTCTCGTCGTAGCCCACAGTCAGGCCGCGGGTCGACAGGGCAGGGGCGGGCTTTTCGGGCGCAGTCTGCTTCATCGGCGGTACATCCGGGCCAGGGCGAAGAGCAGCCACGGCACGCCGATCACCGCCACCACCGAGCCGGTGGGCAGCACGACGTGCGGGATGAGTCGGTGGGCGGCGACGTCGGCCAGGCAGGTGGTGGCGGCGCCGATGGCGGCGGCGGCGGGCACCCGCAGGCGATGGCTGGCGCCGACGAGGCCCCGGGCGATGTGCGGGGCGAACAGCCCCACGAAGCCCAGCGCGCCGGCCATGGACACCGCCAGCCCGGCCAGCAGCGCGGCGAGCACCACCGCCCGGTTGCGGGTCACGGCGCAGTCGACGCCCAGGCCGGTCGCCGCCTCGTCGCCCAGGGCGAGCACGTCGAGCCGATCGGCGAGCAGCAGCGCCAGCCCACCGCCGAAGAGCAGCCCCGGCCCGAGCACCGCCACGCTCTCCCAGCCGCGGCCCGACAGGCTGCCCGCCTGCCAGGCGACGACGGCCCGGAAGAGCTCTTGCCGCACGCCGAGGGCCAGCACCTGGCTGATGGCCCCGGTGGCCGCGCCGATGCCCAGGCCGATGAGCAGCAGGCGGGCCGGGTGGGCGCCGAGCCCGCCGCGGGCCCCGCGAGCGGCCAGGGTCAGGATGGCCACCGCCGAGACCAGCCCGCCGCCGAAGGCCACCAGCGGCAGCAGCCACAGCGGCGCCGCCTTGCTGGTGGGGTAGGTGATCATCAGGAGCAGCACCGCCAGCCCGGCCCCGCCGGTGATGCCCAGCAGGCCGGGCGCGGCCAGCGGGTTGCGGGTGACGCCCTGCAGCAACAGCCCGCTGATCGCCAGCGCGCCGCCGACCAGGGCGCCGATGAGCGCCCGCGGCAGGCGCAGCTCGAGGATGGCGTAGCGCTGCATGGGGCGGCCGCCGCCGACGAGCACGTCGACGACCTCGGCCGGGCTCGACATGTGGCCGGTGAGGCAGACCGCGGCGACGATCCCGGCCAGCGCCGCCAGCGCCAGGAGCACGACACGCCTCATGTCAGCCGAGCCAGGTCGACGCGGCTGACGAGCCATACCAGCAGCGGGGCGCCACAGAGCCCCAGGAAGACGCCGAGCGGGATCTCGGACGGGGCGACCACCGACCGCCCGATGATGTCGGCCACCTGCACCGCCGACGCGCCGATCACCGCCGCTGCGGGCACGGTCCAGCGCTGGTCGTGGCCGAAGAGCGCCCGCGCGCCGTGGGGCGCCATCAGCCCGACGAAGGCCACCGGCCCGGCCACCGCCGTCGCCAGCCCGGCCCCGATCACCACCGTGATGATACCGAGCGCCCGGATCCGCCGGATGGGTTGGCCCAGGCCGATGGCCGCTTCGTCGCCGAGCAGCAGCAGGGTGAGGGCCGGGGTGAGGGCCATGGTCAACGCCGCCGCCGGCACCACCCCCAGCGCCAGGAAGCCCACCGCGCTCCAGTCGAGCGTGCCCAGGCCGCCGACGGTCCAGTAGAGCATGTCGTTCTGCATGTTCGCGCCGATGACGATGGCGCCCGAGACGGCCCCGAAGAGCGCCGCCACCGCCGCCCCGCAGAGGGTCAACCCCAGCGGGGTCAGCCCGGCCCGCAGCGTGCGGGCGATGAGCATCACCACGCCCGCCGCCGCCGCCGAGCCCAGCAGGCTGCCCGTCGCCAGCAGCGGCAACGGCGCGTGGGGCTGCACCATCATGATCGCCAGCACCACCAGCGCGGCGCCGCCGTTGAGCCCCATGATGCCCGGCCCGGCGAGCGGATTGCGGGTGACCACCTGCATCACCGCGCCGGCGCCGCCCAGCGCGCCGCCGACGAGCATCGCCGCCACAGCGCGCGGCAGGCGCACCTCGCGCACGACCAGGGCCGTCTCGGCATCGGCGCCCCCGAACAGCGCGGCGATTACATCGGCCGGCGCGCGCCCGGTGGCCCCGACGAAGAGCGCCGCGAGCCCGGCGAGGGCCGCCAGCGAGACCAGCGATGCCATGCGCAGCGCAGCCCGTCGTCGAGTCATTCGCTGCCATCCGGGGATGCCATGGGGATGGCACCGAAGATGGCATCCAGCCGGTCGAGGGTGACCTCGCGGCTGATGACGCCGCCACGCATCAGCAGATCGGCCACCGGATACACCCGCCCGGCGCGCACCGCCGGCAGCCGCTGCCAGATGGGGTGGGCCGTCAGCCGGCGCAGCTCGGCGCCGCTGATCGGGATGCGCTGCTCGTGCATCAGGAGGATGTGATCGGCGTCGAGCGCGACGAGGCCTTCGAGCGAGAGCCGCGCGGCGTCCTGCTCCCAGGCCAGCGCGTCGACCAGCTGCGGCCGGGCCAGCCCCAGGTCGCCGTAGAGCAGCGGCCCCGAGTAGCCATGCCCGTACAGCCGGTATTCACGCGCGAAGATGCGCAGCATGGCCACCGATTCGTCACCGATGCGCCCGTGGATCAGCGCCCGGGTGGCGGCGATGCGCTCTTCGAGCGCGGCCAGCTTCGCCCGCCCCGGCTCGGCGTGCCCCGAGAGCCGGGCCACGTCCATGAAGCGCTCGCGCCAGAACCAGTGCCCCGGCTGCAGCACGACGGTGGGCGCGATGGCCGAGAGGTGGTCGTAGCGGGTCTGCCAGTACCAGACGGCGATGATCAGGTCCGGTTCGGCGTCGGCGAGGGCCTCGAGGTCGGGGCCGCCGGCGGTCACGTCGACCAGCGGCACCCCGTCGAGCTGCGCGGCGAGGTGCGGCGGCCAGCCCCGACCCCCGCTGCCCGTCGCCGCCGCCGGGCGCACGCCCGCCGCCAGAAGCTCGTCGTTCCAGCCCAGGCTGGCGACCCGCTGCGGCCGCTCGGGGATGATCGTGACCCCCTGCACGTGCTCGACACGCACCGTGCCGTCGCCCAGCGGGGTCATGGTGACCGGCGTCTGCCCCGCGCCGGGCACCGCCACGTCGGGCGCCCGCGAGTTGCGCCGGGCGGCGGCCGGATGCCCCTCGACCAGCCGCACCACCGCCACCGCGACGGCCACCACCGCCGCGACGACGAGCAGTCGACGCAGCTCGGGCGGCACGCGCCTCACGTCTCGGTGGGCAGCGTCGCCGGGAAGATGCCCAGGGGGCAGTCGGGCCAGTGGCCGGCATCCATGGGCCACGAGATGCCGGTCGTCTCGCGCAGCGCGTTGGTCGGCACGTCGCCCCGGCCGCGCATGGCCTTGATGAAGTAGCGCCAGCCGGGCTTGCGAGACACCCGGCAGGTGTGGAAGTCGCCGAAGCCGAAGCCCACGCACTCGCCGGCGGGCGCCCGCACGGCGGTGAGCGTGCCATCCTCGACGGCGGCGTCGAGGATGTGGGACCAGACCCCGCGCCCGTCACCGCCCATCGGCGTCACTGGCAGGTCGATCCGGCCGAGCAGGAAGCCGGTCAGCCCCGTCGAGCCCACGTTGCACGCGATCTGCTCGATGCTCGGGCCCGGATCGAGCAGATCCGGCGTGCCGTCGGCGCGCTTGTTGATGCGGCTGGTGCCGTCGATGTGCCAGCCGGCCAGGCAGCTGTACCAGCCGGGCTCGAACTCGTTGATCTTGGCGTTGACGATGACGTCGGCGTCGGGCGTGCGCCACGCGGGCGGCAGCGCGGCGGCGAAGGCTCGGGCGATGGGTCCGCCGTGCTCGGCGACCCACATCGGGTGGCAGGCGCCGAAGATGGGCTCGGCGGCGATGGCTTCGAAGGGCGCCTGCTCGAAGCCCTTGAGCGGGCCGCGGCGGCGATAGCCCGACTCGAAGCGCAGCGGGCGCGCGGCCGCCCAGTCGGGCAGCGCCTCCAGCTCGGGCGCGGGCCGCGGGCGGAAGATGCGGCCCGAGCGCCGTCGACGCTCCAGCGCTTCGCCGGGCAGCGCGCGGCGGGCCAGCCCGATCAGCACTTCGCCCGGCGAGGCGCCGTCCCATACGAGCCCGCGGGCCCGGGTCGAGGCCCGGATGGCCTTTGGGGTCCCGTTCGCGGCGAGCGGGACCCCGTCGAGGGTCAGCACCGGTCGCTCGGCGAGGCTGGCGACGAGCACCGTGTCATCCGGGCCGGTCGCGCGCCACCGGCGATCATGCAGCCCCCGCGCGCCGGGTGATACCGCCGCCTGCCCCGCGTCGAGGCGGACCCGCATGATGTCGACGACCGCTTCGGGCCAGGGCGCCGCCCGCAGCAACCGCCGGGCGAACGGGCCGCCCTCGCGCTCGACGAGCCCGGCGGACGCGGCGTACCACATCGGCTCGGGCCCGGGCGCCGCCTGCTCGATACGCATCGGTCCCCCCCTCGTGCGAAGCGCGTACATCGCGCGCTTCGTCGAGGCTACGAGGGTCGCTCGCGGCGGACGATAGGTGGGTTCGCCCCGGTCGAACTACCGCGGGCGCTTCTGCCTATTGTCTCTGCTGCGCGCCGTCAGCCCGCCTGCGCCCGATACCAGGCCACCGTCTCGGCGATGCCATCCGCCAGGGGGACGCGCGCCTCGAAGCCGAACGCCTTGGCCCGCTCGATGTCGAGCACCCGCCGCGGCACGCCGTCGGGCTTCGTCGTATCCCAGCGGATGTGGCCCGTGAAGCCGGCCGCGTCGGCGATCATCTGCGCCAGCGCGGCGATGGGGGTCTCGATACCCGTGCCGAGGTTGACCGGCCGCGGGTCGCGGTGGCGGGCGGTGGCCAGGGCGATGGCCCGGGCGGCGTCGCGCACATGCAGGAACTCGCGGGTGGGCCGGCCGCTGCCCCAGTTGACGACTTCGGTATCGCCGCGGTCGGCGGCGTCGCAGAAGCGGCGGATGAGCGCCGGCACCACGTGGCTGCGCGCCGGATCGAGGTGGTCGCCGGGGCCGTAGAGGTTGGCCGGCACCAGCACCAGCCCGTCGAAGTCGTATTGCTCGCGGTAGCGCTCGATGGCGTCGTGCATCAGCCGCTTGGCGAGCCCGTAGGCCCCCGTCGCCCGCGCGGGCGGGCCGTCGCCGAAGCTGTCTTCGCGCAGCGGCATCGCGGCGTCGACCGGGTAGCTGCAGGTGGTGCCGATCTGGGTGAAGACCTCGACCCCGGCGCGGCGGCTCTCTTCGAGCAGCATCAGGCTCATCAGCGCGTTGGCGTAGATGAACTCGCCGGGGCGGGCGACGTTGGCCGCGATGCCGCCACACGCGGCGGCGAGGTGGATCACCGCGTGCGGGTGATGGGTCGCGAGCAGTCGGCGCACGTCGGCCTGCTCGCAGAGATCGCCTTCGGCCCGGCCGAGCGGGATGACATGGGCGCCGCTCTTCGCGAGCTGGCGGCAGACGTGGCGCCCGAGGAAGCCGCGGGCGCCGGTCACCATCACCCGCCGCGTGGCATACCAGCCGGGGTCGATGGCATGCATGCCATCTTGGATGCCATCGTGGATGCCATCGGGGGATGCCATCAAGCGCCTCGGGATGCCATGAAGTGATCGCGATACCAGCCCACCGCGTCGGCGAGCCCCGTATCCAGGTCGACCTTGGAGGCATAGCCCAGCGCGGCGAGCCGCGCGATGTCGGGGCAGCGGCGCGGGGTTCCGCCGGGCTGCAGCGGCCCCGGCTCGAGGGTCAGCGCGATGCCGAGGCAGTCGCCGATGCGCCGGATGAGGTCGGCGATGGCGGTCTCTTCGTTGCGGCCGACGTGATAGATGGCGCCCGATTTGCCCTGCTCGCCGGCCAGCCGGATGCCTTCGGCGGCGTCGTCGATGTGGCAGAACGCGCGGGTCTCGCGGCCGTCGCCCTGGATGGGCAGCGTGATGGCGTCGCGCCGCAGGCCGTCGCTCAGGTCGATGATGCGCTCGACGATCTCGGGGATGACGTGGGCGAACCCCATGTCGGGGCCGTAGATGTTGTGCGGGCGGAAGATGACCGCTTCGAGGCCGCGGCGGGCGGCCATGTGCAGGGTCAACAGCTCGCCGGCGATCTTGCCGCCGCCGTAGCTGAAGCGCGGGTTCGTCACGTCGGGGATGAGCAGCCGCTCGTCTTCGGGGGTCGGCACCCGGTCGGGGCGGTTGTAGACCTCGCTGGTGCTCGCGAAGACGAAGCGGGTCGCGCCGGCGTCGAGGGCGGCGTCGATGGCGTTGAGCGTGCCGCGGATACCCACGTCGAGCACCGCGTCGGGGCGCTCGTAGAAGTAGCGGGTGCCGTTGATCCAGGCCAGATGCCAGATCACCGCGCAGCCTTCGGCGGCGGCGCGCAGCGCGGCGGCGTCGCGCACGTCGCCGGTGAGCGTCTCGATGCCATCGATGCCTTCCAGGCGATGGCTGCGCCCGCGGGAGAAGTCGTCGAGCACCCGCACCGCATGGCCCGCGCCGACGAGCGCGCGCACCAACCCGGCGCCGATGAAGCCGGCCCCGCCGGTGACCAGATGGCGCGCGCTCATCGGGCGTTCGCCGGGCCGAGCGCGTGGGCGCGGTAGAAGGTCTGCTCGATGCGGCCGACGTTCCACAAGTCGACGACCCAGGCGTCGGGGGCGAGCGCGGCCAGCTTGCGCACCAGCGTGGGATAGATCGAGTGGTCGATGGCCACGAAGACCGCGTCGGCGCCGCGCACGGCGGCCGCGAAGTCGTGGTTGCGCCGGGCGGGCTCGCCCTCGGCGGCCGGCAGCGGGTCGGGCAGGTTGTGGTCGCTGATGCGCACCTCGGCGGGCACGCAGCGCTCGATATAGCGCACCAGCTTGGGCACGAGGCTGTCGCGCACGTCGTCGGTATCGCGCTTGAAGCTGTAGCCGAGCACCGCCACCCGCCGCCCTTCGAGCGCCATGCGCTGCTCGAGGTGCTGCACGAGGAAGGCGGGCACGTACTCGTTCATCTTCCAGGCGGCGAGCATCAGGTCGGGGTGCGGGTTCCACTCGTTGATCATGCCGAAGTCCTTGCGCAGGCAGGTCCCGGCGGTGAGCCCCGGCGCGGCGATGCCGTTGCGCGGGTAGCGGTGGTTGGCCAGGCGGCGCACCTCGTGGATGTTGGCCCCGAAGGTATCGGCGACGAGCGCGAACTGGTTGGCGACGGCGAACTCGACGTAGCGGGCGATGTTGTTGAACAGCTTGACCAGCTCGGCCGAGACGGTGTCGGTGCGCAGCGTCTCGGGGGCCAGCCGCCCGAAGAGCGCCTCGGCGGCGTCTCCGCTCGTCTCGTCGTCGGCGCCGATGATCTGGGGCAGCGTGCGCAGCTCGATGCGCGCCCGGCCCTCGGCGATGCGCTCGGGGCAGAAGGCCAGCGAGAGGTCTTCGCCGACGGTCAGGCCGGTGAGGCGCTGCAGCCGCCGGGCGACGTAGCGGGTGGTGCGCGGGGCGACGGTCGAGCGCAGGCAGACGAGGTGGCCCGCTCGCAGGTGCGGCGCGAGGCCGTCGAGCACCGCGTCGATCTGGCGCAGGTCGCTCTCGATGTGGTTGCGCAGCGGCGTGCCGACGGTGATGACCACCGCGGCGCAGTCGGCGGCGATCGCCGGGTCGCCGTGCACGACGAAGCGCCGCGCGTTGACCAGCGCGTCGTAGCCCGGTTCGGCGAAAGGCATGCGGCCGGCGTTGATCGCGTCGCGGATGGCCGGGTCGACGTCGACGCCCAGCGCGTCGAGGCCGGCGTCGACCAGGGACAGGCCCAGCGGCAGGCCGACCCGGCCGGTGCCGATGATGCAGACGTCGTGGGTGAACTCGGGGGCTCGTTTCATGGGGGCTTCTTATCATCTGGCGGCGTCTGCCGGCAGGGGCGGGTGAGCGGGGTGGCGTCGGTAGATGACTCAGGGCGCCGCGGGGTCACAGGCGGGCGCCTCGTCGACGGCGCCGTCGCAGTCTTCGTCGGTGCCGTCGCAGGTCTCTTCGGCGGGCTCTCCGGGTTCGCCGAGGCACCGCACCCCGTCGTCGGCGCAGGCGCGCACGCCGTCCCGGGCGCAGGCGCCGCGGCCGACGGTGCACGGGCCGCCGAGGTGGACCTCGTCGACGAGCAGGTCGCCGTCGTCGTCGAGCCCGTTGCACGGCTCGGCCCGGTCGGGTCGCCGCAGGGTCTGCACCAGCCGCACGCCGGTCTCGTGGCCGCCGTCGTCGAAGGGCGCCGTCGAGCGGCTGAACGAGAAGCATTGCTGCGGGTCGGCGCTGCGGTGGCTGCCGCCCCGTCGACCCATCGGCGCGCCGGCCGGCAGCGCGTCGAGTACGCGCCAGGTGGTCGGCCGGCACGGCTGCTCGGCGTCGTCGGGGCAGCCGTCGGGGCGATCGAGCACCCAGGCCGGCTCGCCTGCGCGCCACTCCCAGCGGTCGTGCAGCCATTCGTGGGCCGAGCCGAAGATCGCCCGCAGCCCGAAGGGGCCGTCGGTACCCCGAGCCGGATGCAGGCCCTCGGCGCCGTCGCAGGTATCGCCGGCGCAGGCGTCGGGGTCGCCGTAGCTGGCGCCCGGCGGCACGGGGATGTCGACGAGGTGGGCCCACTCGTCTTCGGTGGGCAGGCGCAGGCCGGGGCACGCCAGCCCGTCGAAACACACCGCGCCGTCGGGGCACAGCGGGCCGATGCGATAGCACGGCGGCAGCCCGCGCTCGATGCTCGCCGCGTTGGCCAGGCCGAGGGCGCCGAGCCAGTCGGGGCTGTACGGCGCTCGGTCATGGGCCTCGGGCGGACCGCAGGCGGGCGTCCGAGCGAGGCCCAGCGCCTCGGCCCGGGCGAGCAGCGCCTCGTCTTCGCTGGCGGCGATGGGGCCCAGCTCGACCGGCCGATCCTCGTCGGACGCCGTGGCCGCCGGGATGCAGACCATCGCCGCGCCCGCGGTCGCCCCGGCGTCGACCGGCCGCCACAGCGCGATACCCGCCGGGCAGCCGTTGCACGGCGGTTCGTCGTCGATGCCATCGCATCGGTGGCAGTCGGCGAGGCCCTCGTCGACCCGCCCGTCCCAGTCGTCGTCGATGCCGTCGCAGATCTCGTCCCGCGCCGGTTCGGGCAGCGGGTGGTCGTCGGGCGGCGCGCCGCAGCGCAGGCCGCCCGCCGCGTCGCAGGCGTAGACGCCCCGGCCGTTGCCCGGGCGGGCGCAGGGCGCGCCGAGCGGCAAGCCCTCGTCGATCGCCCCGTCGCCGTCGTCGTCGAGCCCGTCGCAGATCTCGACGCCGTCGGCGGGTTGCCCGGGGGACGGCGGGCACGGGAAACGCCACTCGGGGCGTTGCAGCGCCCGGACGGGTCGCAGGCCCAGCGCTCGGCTGCGGCGGCTGTATGGTGCGGCGTATCGCGCCGCGCTGCGCAGCGACGCTGGCGGGTCCTCGAAGCTGCCGCCGCGCACCGCGCCCAGCCCCTCGACGCACGAGAGCAGCCCGAAGGGGTCGCTGACGGCCACGTCGGGGGGTCGGCCGAAGCAGTCGAAGACCCGCTCGGCGACGTTGCCGTGCACGTCGAGCAGCCCGTAGCTGTTGGCCTGCTGCCCGCCGACGGGGTGGGCCCGGCCCTCGGCGTTGCCCGCGTGCCAGGCCCAGCCGTCCAGCGCCGCCGCGTTGGCGCCGCTGGTCCAGGGGGTCTCGCGACCGGCGCGGGTCATGCGCTCCCATTCGGCGTCGGTGGGCAGGCGATAGCCCGCGCAGCGGGGGTCGAGGCGCACCCGGTCGAAGGCCGGCCCGGGGCAGTCGTCGGCGTCGGGGCAGCCGTCGGAGAATACGCCCAGCGCCGCCGGCTCGGTCGTATGGCACGGGGCGAAGCCGTCGCCCCGCGAGCGCGCGTCGAGCCACGCGATCGCGTCGTGCCAGCTCACGTCGGTCACCGGGCAGTCATCGGCGTCGCAGCCGGCGTGATCGGCGGGCGCCGAGCCGACGAGCGCCGCCCACTGTCCGCGGGTCAGCTCGGTCTGCTGCACGAGCAGTGGCCGCGATACGCACACGGGGTGCAGGTCTTCGTCGGGTGAGACCCGTTCGGGTTCGTCGGGCGGGCTGCCGCGGGCCTCGATACCCGGCGGGATGCAGCTCCACCCCGCGGGCACGATCACGCCCGGCGGGCACCCGTTGCACGGGGGCTGCAGCTCGTCGCCGGCACAGACGGTGCAGTCGGCCGCGCCGGGGGCGCAGGGCTCGGGGCCTGCATCGGGCGCGGCGTCGGCGCTCGCGGCGGCGTCGGCGGCGGCGTCGGCGAGCGCGTCGGGGGCAGCATCGACGGCTGCGTCGGACGTCGCGTCGAACGCGGCGTCAGGGCGCGCGTCGGGTCTGACGGACTGCGGGACGTCGGCCGCGCCGTCGGCGGTGCCGTCCGGCGCGAACGGCGCTGGCTGGGGGAACTCGGCGAAGCATCCGCCGAGTCCGACCGCCAGCGTGACGAATGCCAGGCGGCGTAGGCGAGCGGGCACGTCTCCTCCTCGATCGAGGGGCAGTCTCACCCGATTCCAGGCCTCGGTTCAATCGCCTCGCGCGGCCCATCGGCGCCGCTCCGGCAGTCATCGCCGCGCCGCTGTCGATGGCATGTCCGCAAGATTGCGGGGAGTGTCGGGATATACCGGCCATGTGGGCGGGTTTGTGTAAAAGGTTAATGGTTTCAGCGGGTTGTGTCTCCTGTCAGGGCGCGTCGGTTGACAGGGTGTCTTCAGCAGACGCCACGTTTGTGGGTTGGTAGGTTGCCTGCATGAACACTCACACGCGCTCTGTTTCGCGTGCGCCCCGTGCGCGCGTCCGCCCCCTGTACGTCACCCTGGCCGTGGGCGCTCTCGCCCCGCTGGTCGGCTGTGGACAGCCGGCCGAGATCGAGCCCGATCGCCCGTCGATCGCCGTCGAGGAGAGCCGCTGCAGCACCGTCGAGCTCGTCGGCCTGCGCCGGGCCGATCGGCTCGTGGTCGCCGACGATGGCCGCATCGGCCTGGTCGGCAGCCGCGTCGACGAGGACGGCTACGAGGCCGGCCGGGCGTTCGAACTCGACCCCTACACCGGCGAGGCGCGGGTCTTCGACAGCAGCCATCCGCGCACCGTCGCCGCGTGGATCGACGGCGTCTTGTACACCGACGGCCGCGGCGCCCTCGAGCCGGCCGACGTCGACTCGGCGGGCCCGCAGCGCTTCGCGGTGCCCGACGGCCTGCCGGTCGATGTCAGCGGCGATTCGCCCGATCTGTATGTCTCGGGCGACGAGGCGCTGATGGCGTGCAAGGCCCACGACGCGCTGCGCCCGGAGATGATCCTGCGCCTCGCCGATCGCGACGGTCAGAGCGAGCTGGTCGCGCATCACGGGATCCTCGGCGCGCGCCTGGGCGACGATTGGATCGACGCGACGCCGGAGATCCGCTCGTTCGTGCCGACCCCCGACGGGCGGGTCTACGCGGTGGGCCGGGCCCGAGCGGCGTCGGTGCTGCACGCCGATCTGCGCCCGGCGGATCGGCCGCGGACCTATGTCGGCTTCGTCTCGATCGCCCGCGCGACCCGCCCCGAGGCCGAGGACGGCGCGTTCGATGCGCTCGATCACGCGGTCGCCACCTGGCAGCAGCCGGACTTCTGGCCGATGCGCGTCGTGCTCGACCATCAGCAGCGGCCGACGGTGCTCTACATCACCGGCCACGAAGGCAAGCGCATCGAGCAGGGGCGGCCGTACATGGCGCGGCTGTCGCCCGAGGGCGAGCTGATCGACCCGCGCCCGCTGCCGCTGCCCGATCTGGGGACGCACGGCGCGGAGCACGGCGGGGTGCAGGCGGCCCTGCCGCTCGAGGACGGCGGCTGGCTCATCGGCGGCAGCGCGTGCCGCCCCGGGCGCTCGATGTGCAAGGGCTTCGTCTCGCGCCTCGACCGCAAGGGCGAGCCCCTGTGGACCGGCTTCGTGGTGCGCGAGTCGGCGTCGACGGTGGTCGATCTGGCGCTGGTCGACGGTCGGGTCTTCGCCCTCGGCGTCAGCAGCCCGTATTGCTGCGAGTACGACAGCTATCGCAACGGCGGCTGGATCGTCGAGCTCGAGGGCGATGGCACCTGCCCGACGCACCCCGTCTTCGCGGCGGACGGGCAGTGGCTGCGCTGACAGACCGTCAGGCCTGACCCTGGGCCAGCGAGTAGCCCCGGCGCCCGTCGATCTCGCGCAGCCACTCGCAGCCGCACAGGGTGAAGCGGTCGGCGCAGGCGGCGAGCACCGCGAGCTGCGCCCGCTGCGAGACGCCCTCGTCGCTCTCGAACCGCACCCGGTAGTGGTTGATGCAGTCGGTGAACGCCGAGCCGGTGGGCCAGACCTGGGTGCCCCGGTTCGAGATCATCTTCAGCTTCAGCTGGTCGTGGATCCCCATCAGGTGCTCGGCGACGACCTTCGGCGGCAGCGCCGACTCGAGGAAGACGTCGAGCCCGCGCATGAGCGTGCGGTCGGGCCCCGGGCTCACCCGCATCACCGGCTCGCGGCGGGGCATGCGCTCGGGCATGCGCGCGGTGCCCTTCGGCGCCGGCCGCACCGCGAGGAACGACAGCATCTTCTCGGTGAACCGCGACGTGCTGAAGACCGGCAGCGGCTCGCGCAGGTCGGGCCGGGCGTGCATCGACTGCAGGGTGTCTTCGAGGGCGAGCTCGACCAGATCGGCGTGGTCCGACAGGCCGAGGTGGCGCAGCATCATGGTGCCGCTGAGCAGCAGCGCGGTCGGGTTGGCGAGGTCGCGGCCGACGATGTCGGGCGCGGTGCCGTGCACCGCCTCGAAGATGCAGATCTCGTCGCCGATGTTGGCCGACGGGGCGTAGGCCAGCCCGCCCACCAGCCCCGCGGCGAGGTCGGTGAGGATGTCCCCCTGCAGGTTGGGCAGCACGATGACGTCGAACTGCTCGGGGCGGGTGACGAGGTGCATCGCCAGGGCGTCGACGATCACGTCGTCGGCCTTGAGCTGGGGGTAGTCCTTGGCGACGGCGTAGAAGGCCTCGAGAAACAGGCCATCGGTCTGCTTCATGATGTTGGCCTTGTGGCCGCAGGTCACCCGGTGCGCGCCTTTGCGGGCGGCCATCTCGAAGGTGTAGCGGTGCACCTGCTCGCAGCCGGGCCGGGTGATGAGGCGGCGGCACTGCGCGACGTCGTGGGTCTGCATGTGCTCGATGGCGCCGTAGGTGTCTTCGATGTTCTCGCGGACCATCGTCAGCGAGAGCGGGCGCCCGAGGGCGGTGGGCACGCCGGGCAGCGAGCGGTAGACCCGCTTGTTGGCGAACGTGCCCCACATCTTGCGCGCGGTGACGTTGACGCTCTTGTAGCCGCCGCCCTTGGGGGTCTCCATCGGCCCCTTGAACAGGATGCCGGTGCTCTCAACCGACGACTTCGCCTCGGCGCTGATGCCGGTGGGTTCGCCGGCGAGGGCCACCTGCTTGCCCATCGCCACCTGCTCGAACTCGAGCGGCACCTTCACCGCTTCGAAGATCTTCAGGACCGCTCCCATGATCTCCGGGCCGATGCCGTCTCCCATCGCGACGCTGATCTTCATGACTCTCCTCGCTGTCTGGCCGCAGCTCTCCCGTCGCCCGCGGCGCGGTCGCGCCGGGTGCCCGGGAGAGGTCTGCAGCGTTCGTCTGGCTTGCGGTAGAGATTGTATTCACCCCATCATGTCGGTCAATTACCAAAAACCGACTGTAACGTAGGCTGTGCCGACATGATGGACTGGCTCAACTACCACCACCTGCGCTGCTTCGTCGCGGTGGTCGACGAGGGCGGGGTCGCGCCGGCGGCCCGGCGGCTGGCGGTGACCCACCCCACCATCAGCGAGCAGCTGCGCAAGCTCGAGGCCCACCTCGAGCTCGACCTCTTCGATCGGCGCGGGCGTCGGCTGCGCCTGACCGAAGACGGGCACATGGTCTACCGCCACGCGCGGCAGGTGTTCGGCGCCGGCACCGCGCTGCTCTCGGCGGTGGAGGCGCGGCGCTCGGGGCGGGTGGTGCTCGGCCGCATCGGCATCGACAGCGTGCTGCCCAAGCTCTCGGTGCGGCGGCTGCTGTCGGTCATCTTCGACCGGCTGGGCACCGGATTGCGGCTGCGCTGCATCGAGAATCAGCGCGAGCCGCTCGTCGCGGCCCTCGACGCGCGGCAGCTCGACCTGGTGCTGTCCGACGCCCCGGCCCGCGCCTTCGGCTCGTCGGCGGTGGCGTCGGTGCGCATCGAGTCGGGTCACCTCGCGCTCTTCGCCGCGCCGGCGATCGCCGAGGCGCTCGACGGTGAGTTTCCGGCCTGCCTGCATCGGGCGCCGTTCCTGCTCTCGATGCCCGACAGCCGTCGGCGGCGTGACCTGGAGCGCTGGATGAGCCAGCACGGCATCGAGCCGCGGGTGGTCGCCGAGGTCGAGGACAGCGGGCTCATCAAGGCGCTCGGCCAGGACGGGCGGGGTATCTTCGCGATGCCGGCCGATCTGGCCGACGACATCTGCGCGACCTACGGGGTGCGGGTCGTCGGCCGCATCGTCGACCTCGACGAGCGCATGTTCGCCATCCATCCGCGGGCGTCGACCCACCCGATCGTCAACGCGCTCATCGGTCGCGCGGGCGATTGAGGGGCGCGGCTGCCGGGGTCGGGTCCGATGGTGTATACCCTTGGGCGCAGCAGCCGGAGGGACCATGCAAGACTTCGCCGCCGTATGCCGGGCCCGCTTCCCGGGGTCGATCTCCGACGAGCGCTTCGTGCGGGCGTCGACCGCCGCCGCGGCGAAGCTGGGCTTCGAGCCGGCGGCGACGATCGCGTGCGTGGGGCTCTGCCGCGACGAGCTGACCCGCGACCTGCGCGATCGCATCCAGCGCACATGGGGCGAGGCGTTCGACTTCTCCGGGCTCGCCGGCATGCTGTTCCTCGGTCGCACCGGCTTCATGGCGGCCCACGCCCACGCGCCGGTCGTCGGCGGCCGCGAGCGCTACGCGTACTTCGCCCTGCCGCACATCGCCATCGACGCCGACGGCATCATCGGCCGCTGCACCCGCACCGGCCGCCCGGGGCCGTCGACCGCTTGCGGCGCGCTGGCGGCCTTCCTCGTCGAGCTGAGCGGCAACCGGCTGCGGTTGACGACCGATCCGCTGGATCTGGAGCAGACGCGCCTTCAGCAGCGGCTCGCCGAGGTCCTGTCGCACGGGCAGACCCCGACGCTGGCCGAGGCCACCGAGTGCGCCGAGCGGCTCATCCGCGACGATCTGCAGCGGATGATCGAGCTGACCCTCGATCCGGGCGTCGCCGACTGCGTCGCCTTCACCGGCATCCAGATCCACGGCCCCGACGGGGGGTACGTGCGGCCGGGCGCCTGCTGGGCGGTCATCGAGGGCGAGACGCGCCCGTTCGATCTGGCCGATTGGGTGGGGCCGTCGGCGTTGGCCTGAGCCGACCGAGGCGGTCAGCCGCCCTCGACCGTGGGGATGCCGTCGGCGTCGTCGAGCAGGCCTTCGAAGAACCGCTCGAGATCGGCGCCGGTCGTCGGGTGGTCGAAGAGCACCCGGTGGCCGTCGCTGTCCGCCGCGGGGGCGTACTGCTTGAGCACCTGGGTCCAGTCGGCGCCGCCGATGCGCACGTTGCCCCGCACCGCGGCGAGCGGGTCGCCGGCGTCGTCGGTCGCCCGGGAGACGGCGGTCAGCTCGACCGGGCCCTCACCGACCTGCGACAGCCGCATCGCCAGCGCGAGGTGGTTCATCGTCGACGGCGGCGTGATCGGGTCGTCGGCCCCGTAGACGAAGAGCAGGTGCTTGCCGCTGACGTCGGCCGGCGGGCGCCGCAGCAGCAGGCCGTAGTGCACCGGATCCCGCGGGTCGAGCCAGCTCTGCATCAGGTGCAGCGCCGGGTGCATGCCGTTGAAGCCGCGCTCGGCGAAGGCTTCGAGCAGCTCGGCCCGCAGGTTGCGCGGCGCGCTGCGCTTGTTGAGCCAGTCGACCAGATCGCCGCCGACGCCGGCGAGCACCGCCGCCTCGATCGCTGGCTCGTAGGCCAGGAAAGGCACCCCGAACGCGCCGCCGCGGCCGTGGCCGACGAAGGCCAGCCGCTCGGTCGACAGCGCGCCGCCGCCGGGCAGGTCGACGCCCGCCTCGATCAGCCGCACCAGCGCAAAGAGATCGGCGGCGCCCTGCACCGCCTGGTCGCGCATCAACCCCGGGCGCGCCGGCTCGTCGAGCAGCGCGGCCACCGTCGCGGCGTCGGGCAGGCCTGCGCCGCCGTGGCGCGCGCCCTGCAGCACGCCGTCGTAGGACAGCGTCGCCCAGCCGACCGACGCCAGCCGCCCGGCGAGCCCGCTGTCGACGGCGGTGCGCGCCTCGCCGCCCAGGTCGTGGGCGAAGAGGGCCACCGGCCAGCCGCCGGCCGGCGCATCACCCGCGGGCGTGGTCAGGACCGCGCAGACCTCTTCGGTGCGCAGCACCCGCGGCAGGCCGTCCTGGTAGAGGGCGTCGCCGCCCCAGTCGGCATAGGGCGGCACCCCCTGCAGCAGCCCGGGCAGGCTCAGGCGGGCGTGGTATTCCCGGGTCTCGCCGCCGGCGGTCGGGCAGCTGCGCTCGGCGCAGGGCGAGGGCCCGCCGTCGCAGGCCACCGCGTCGGCGATCATCGGCGAGGGCGCGGCGCGCACCGCCTCGCGCACGGTGGCCAGCCGCTGCCGCGGATCGCCCACCGTGAAGACCGCCGCGCCGATGATGTCTTCGGCCGGGATGTCGCTCTCGGCGAGCCAGTCGCGCAGCGGCGCATAGCGCTGCCAGCCGGCGAGCAGCGCCGGGTGCAGCGGCGGCACGCCGCCCATCAGCGCCGCGAGGTCGGCCGAGGGTTCGAGCGGCACGCCGTTGTTGTCGGTCAGCCCGCGGCGGAAGATCACCGCGTAGGTATTGCCGTAGTTGAGCGGCGTGCCCTCGCTGGGGCGGATGCCCAGCCAGTTGTTGCAGATGTACCGATCGCGCCCGCCGGTGGCGTAGAAGCGCGAGCGCGGCGAGCGGCCGCGGGTCTCGCCGTCGGGGGTGACGTCGACGAAGAGGAAGTTGGGGGTCTCGCCGCCGAAGTCGAGGGTGCCGAAGTCGACCGCGCCGCTGAAGCGGAAGATGACCGCGTTATTGGGCCCGAAGGTGGCGCCCTCTTCGCGCACCGCCGAGAGGTAGCGCCCCAGCATCTCGCCGGGCTGCGGCTGCACGTCGGCCCCGGGGAAGCCGGCGAGGTCGAGGCCGCCGGCGCGGGCGCGGATGTCGTTGGGGTAGGGCAGGGTGTAGAACATCGGCGGCACCTCGCCCCGGGGCACCTCGAAGAGCACCTGCGGCGTCGCCAGCTCGCTGTCGGTGCAGGCCACGCCGCTCCAGCGCGGGCTCTCGGCGCAGGTGCTCTCGGGGCCGCAGACCAGCGCGAAGCCACACTCGCCGTCGGTCGCGCAGGCGTCGCCGAGCGCGCCGGTGCCCGGGGCGCCGGGCGTGGCGCAGTTGCCGTCGCTGGCGCAGACGAGCCCCGACTCGCAGGCCCGATCGGACAGGCAGCGCTCGCCCTCGGGGCTGAGGCTGACGGTGCCGCAGCGGCCGTTGCCGCTGCACAAGAGCCCGAAGCGGCACTCGTCGTCGGCGACGCAGGCTTCGCCCAGCTCGGTGGTGCCCGGATCGCCGACGCCCTGACAGGTGCCGTCCTGGGCGCAGACCAGCCCCGGACCGCAGCTGATGTCGGCCTCGCAGGCGTCGTTGCGCTTGCCGGCGAGGGCTTCGTTGTCGCGGATCGGCGCGCAGCCGGTCGCGAGCAGCAGCAGCGCGAGCAGACCGGCGACGGCCGCGCACACGGTCAAGGAGCCGGCTGCGCGCGGGCGGGAACGATGGTCGAGGGGTGACATGGAGCGGATCTCCAGGGGCGACGGGGCGAGGGCGAAGGGGGTCAATCTACACCGAGCCGATGATGCGTTCGACCCCCGCCGACATTTGTCCCGCCGCGGCGGGCTCGACGGTGGTCGGGGGCCCGTCAATCGGTTGGCGGGCGCCGTCAACGGGCTGGCCGCCGCCAGGGGGGGCCAACGGGCCAGATCATTGCGCAGAGAAGAGTTATCCGGCCGGTTGGCCTCCAGAGGCCCCCAGATGCCCCCAGAGGGCCGCGGGGCGGGGGGTCGGCACATTGGTCTGGGGTTTGCTGAGAGGGCCCTGCGGTGGCCGCAGCGGTCACCGGCCGCCGCCTTCGAGAGCCGCCAGCCCCTGGAGCCGCCCATGTTCGCCGGATCCCATCGCCTGCGCCCCGCCGAGCCCCTCGAGCCCATCGCCGACGCGTTCGCCGACGCTTTGATCCACGCCGGCGATCCGGCGGCGGCGAGCGAGGCGATGGCGCTGGCCGGGCGGCACGTGACCGGGCCCGACTTCGCGCTGCGCCGCGGCGAGCGGGCCCTCGCCCGGGGCGATGCGGCCGCCGCGCTGGCGGCGATGATCCCCGCGTGGGAGGCGGGCTGGGACGTGCCGGCTCTCGAGGCCCGGCTGGCGTTGACGTCGCTCGCGCTCGGGCTCTACGACGTCGCCGGCACCCTCACCGACGAGGCGCCGACCCTCGAGCATCGGCTGGTGCGCTGGCTGCTCGACACCTGGGAGGGCGACGCGGCCGCGCCGCTCGATCTGACGCGGGCCGAGGTGGCCTGGGGGTTGCGGGCGATGCTGCAGCAGCTGGTGCGCTGCGGGCGGGACGATCTGGCGGCCCGCGGCTGGCTCGCCGCCCACGAGGTCTGTCCGGCGGCGGCGGCCCGGCTGGGGCCACCGCCGAGCGCGCCGCCCGAGGCTCAGCCTTTCAGCCCGCCGCTCGATGGCCGGGCGGCCTTCAAGGCGCAGTGGCGCGGCCCGGCGGCGGACGCGGTCTTCTCGTGGGCCTGGAGCGCGGGGCGCCAGGTGCTGCGCGGCGAGCGCACGCTCTTGCTGGCCCCCGATCCGGCGCCTCTGCGGGCGCTGGTGGCTCACGGGCGCACGGTCGTGGTCGGCGGTGAGCGCGGGGCGGCGGCGGATGTGATCGCCGATCCCGAGGCGTTGCCGGTCGCGCCGAGCCGCTGGCTGCACGTCGTCGCCGCGCTGTGGCTGGAGCAGAGCTTGTCGCCCCTGGCGGCGGTGCGCCAGATCGCCGGGGCCCTGACCCACGAGGGGCAGCTGCACCTGCTGTGCGCCGGCCCCCGCGGGGATTGGCCGACGCCGATGCGGCTGTCGCCGGGCATGGTCGAGAAGGCCTGCGCCCGCGCCGGGCTCGACGTCCTGGGGGTCGCGGCCCGCGGGCCGGATGGCCGCCCGGTCGATCCGGCCGACGCGGCGGTGCTGTTGCTGCACGCCGAGCGGCGGGTGATCTGAGCGCGGGCCGTTGGCGGGGGTCACTGCGCGCGGGTCGTTCGAGAGGGGCACTTCGCGGAGTTCGTTTCGAAATGAAAAACCCCGCGGTGTCGACCGCGGGGTCTCGCGCACCAGGCAGGATTCGAACCTGCGACCTACGGCTCCGGAGGCCGGCGCTCTATCCAGCTGAGCTACTGGTGCATGCTGGAACGGAGCGCAGTTCTACTCCCCACCCCACCCGAACGCAAGGACTTTCTGGGCCCCGCGGACGGGCTCGCGGATGGCGCAGCGGCGCGGTTTCAGCCCTTGAACGCGATGGCGTCGATCTCGACGCGCACGTCCTTGGGCAGCCGCGAGACCTCGACGCAGGCCCGGGCCGGCGGCGGATCGGGCATGTGCCGGGCGTAGACCTCGTTGACCGACCCGAAGTCGTTCATGTCGGCGAGGAAGATGGTGCAGCGCACGAGGTCGTCGGTGCTGCATCCGGCCGCGGCGAGCACCGCCTTCAAGTTGACGAGCACCTGCTCGGCCTGCTCGGCGGCGGTCTCGCCGACGAGCGCCCCCGACTTCGGATCGAGCGGGATCTGCCCCGAACACCAGACGTGGCCGCCGGCGGCGATGGCCTGGCTGTAGGGGCCGATCGCGGCGGGCGCGTCGTCGCTGTGGATGGCGATGCGCTTCACGGGGCCTCGCCCCGAATCGTATCGCCGCGCAGCGCCTCGATCTTGTCGTGGGCCTTGCGCACCTGGCGCTCGATCTTGTGCATGGCCTCGTCGGAGGCCTTGAACAGGTCGTCGCTCTTGGTATTGGCCACGAACTCGTGCCCCGACACGTTGAAGTGGATCCCGCAGTTGTACTGGTTGTTCGCCGCTTCGCTGAACTTCACCCGGACGAAGAGGCTCTGACCGAACCGCTTCTCGAGCTTCTCGAGCTTGGTCTCGACCCTCTCCCTGAGCGCGTCGGAGAGGTTGACACCCTTGGCGGCGAATTCGATGTTCATCCGTTTCTCCCTGCGGCGCCGCTCCGGCGTGCGCCGCGCATCGTGGAGCCGCTGCGGGCTCCGGTTTCCCGGCTCTGGGGGATCAGAACCAGATCCGCCCCCCGAGGCCGAGGTTGAACATGAGCACGGTGGTATCGGCCGGCAAGTCGCTGCCGCCGAAGAATGCGTCGATCTGGAGCTGGGCCTCGACCGCGAACCGGTCCTCGATGACCGGATAGAAGGCGCCGCCGCCCGCTTCGAGCCCGAATCGGGTGAAGGGGAAGACGAACACCGGCACCCCCGCCGAGACGAAGCCGGTGATCTGGCCGAACGGCCGCAGCAGCTTGATCTGCGGGGTGAAGCCGATGCCGGGGGTGTCTTCGAGCTGGGCCACCGCGCCGAGGGTGTACTCGATGCTGGTGTCGCGGTCGAAGATGAAGCCGGCTTCGAGCTCGAGGTAGGTCGGGGTGCGGCCGACGGCGGTGCCGTCGTCGCCGGCGCCGAGCAGCACGCCGCTGCCGAGCGCGCCGTCGACGACGACGTCGAGGGATTGGGCCTCGGCGGCGCTCGGCGCGAGGATTGCAACGCAGCCGAGCCAGGCGCTCAACAGCGCGATTGCCGAGGGGAGACCGTGGGAATGGCAGCGTTCTTGTTTCAACGCGGCGAAAGAACCCCGTTCATCTGCGACCGTGCACCGCATTCTACGATCGAGGCTAGCCTCGATCACGGCGATGCGGCAAGCCCCTCCCGATCGGCGCGGGTCGGTGGCCGGCCCGGCGGCGGTGGGACCGCGGGGTTGATCGGCGGCGTGCTTCTGGCTGTCGCCCTGCTGACCGGCTGCACCGAGACCTGCCTGCTCAACGGCGAGTGCCCCGGCGAGACCGTCTGCCTGGAGGGGACCTGTCGGACCCCGTGCGTGCTCGATACGGCGTGCCCCGTCGAGCAGTTCTGCCTCGGTGGCGGCTGTCGGGCGCTCGAGCCGGGTGAGCGGGCCCCCTGCCGCGATGATGCCGGCTGCCTCGAGCCGGATATGCTGCTCGAAGCCGAGCCGGACGCCGCGCCCGATGCGCTGAGCGATCCGGACGGGGCGCCGGATGCGGCGCTGCTCGATCTCGCGGTGGATATGGGGTCGCCGCCGGACGGGGGCGCGATGGACGGCGCGGGCGCGGACGCGGCGCTGCTCGACGGGGCCGTGCTCGATGGCGCGGGCCCGGACGCGATGCTGCTCGATGGCGGCGGGCTCGACGGGGCTGTCTCGGACGCGACGCTGCTCGACGGCGGCACGGATCTCGGCCCGCTGACCGATGGTTTCCTGGCCGACGGCGGCCTCGGCGTCGATCTGACCGGCCTCTACGCGGTCACGACGACGGTGATCGTGGCCACCGGCGGTGATCTGGCGGCGGAGGACGAGCTGCGCCACATCCATCGGCTGGACTGGCTGGGCGGCACCCGCCACCGGCTGGAGGTCTTCGCCACCGATGGGGCCTTCGAGCACGCCGCCGAGGTCGATCTGGCGTCGCCCGACGGGCCGGGCCGCTATCAGTACGAGTATCCGCTGGCGGTGCCGTCCCCCGAGGGCTGCGCCGGCACCGAGCTGCGCTTTCAGCGGGGTCTGTTCGAGCCGTTCGAGCCGGGCTGGCGCCTGCTGGCCGGCGAGGAGCGCACGGTGCGTTTCGAAGGGGAGCAGTGCGGCGCGGACGGCTATCTGGTGCGGGTCGACATGGTCTGGACGCCGCTGCCGCCGCCGTGAGCGGGCCCGTCAGCCGGTGAGCCCGAGCTGCACTTCGAAGTAGATGCAGACGATCGTCAGCGCCACGTAGAGCCCGACGATGACCTGCACCCCGCGGTCGGTCAGCGCGACCTCGGTGGGCGAGCCGCCCATGTCGTGGCGGTGCACCAGGTAGAGATAGCGAAAGACCCCCAGGACGACGAGCGGCAGCGAGACGACGAGCCCGTCGGTGCCGAGCTTCTGCACCACGGCCGGGTCGATGGTGTAGAGCGCGTAGCTCATGATGGTCATCGCGGCGAGCGCCGAGACCATCTTGTCGATGAAGGGCACCGAGTACTCGGCGAGGATGCCCCGGTGGTTGGCGGCCTGCTCGCCGAGGCTCTCGATCTCGTGACGCCGCTTGCACATCGCGAGGAAGAGCGAGACGAAGAAGGTGCACAACAGCAACCACGGGCTGATGCCGACCTCGATGGCGAAGGCGCCCGCGCTGACCCGGAAGAGGAAGCCGGCGGCGATGATGAACACGTCGAGCAGCACGACGTGCTTGAGGCGCACCGAGTAGGCCAGGTTCATCAGACCGTAGGCGGCCAGCGTGCCGCCGGTGCGCATGTTGAGCCAGAAGCCGAGCCCGAGCCCGATGGGCGCGAGCAGCAGCGCCATGATGCCGGCGGTGCGCCGGGAGACCTTGTCGGCGGCGATGGGCCGATTGCGCTTCTTGGGGTGGACCCGGTCGCGCTCGTAATCCGAGATGTCGTTGATGAGGTAGATGCTGCTGGCCACCGCGCTGAAGGCCGCGAAGACCAGCAGGCTCTCGATGACCGCCTCGCCGTCGGTGAGCTTGCGCGAGAAGACGAGCGCGGCGAAGACGAACGCGTTCTTGACCCACTGGTGGGGGCGGAGGGCGCGCAGGTGGTCGAGCATCGGCAGAGGATGGCACGGGATCGGCCAAAAAACATCTTGCGCGGGTCCGATGCCGTTGATATACCCCCGGTCCACCTGTTGGGGGCGATTAACTCAGCGGGAGAGTGCTTCCTTCACACGGAAGAAGTCACTGGTTCAAATCCAGTATCGCCCACTCCAAGAACCCCGGTCGCTTCGACCGGGGTTTTTCTTTTTCGGGCCCGTGCTCTCGGGGTCTGCGCTCCGGCTGACGTCGCGCGGCCGACGCCGCCCCGATCTGGTACGCTCGGCGCCGCACCAGCAGACCGGGAGATCGATGAGCGACTCGATCAAGGAGCAGCTGCTCAAGATGGGCCTCGTCAGCGCCAGTCAGGCGCAGCAGGCGAGCACCGACCAGCGCAAGCAGCGCCGACGCAAAGGCCGCAAGCAGAGCGGCGCCGAGCGGGCCGCGCGTCAGGCGCAGGTTGAGCGCAAGGCCGCCGAGCGCCGCGACGCCGACCGCCGCCGGGAGAAGGCCCGCCACGCCGAGCAGAGCGCGGCGGCGGAGGTCTGGCGGGTGGCGCAGATCGCCGAGAGCGGGCGGCTGTCGGGCAAGATCCAGGGCAACAAGCGCTTCTACTTCGAGACCCGCGACGGGCGCCTGCCCTATGTGGAGGTCGATCCGGAGACGCTGGGTCGGCTCGAGTCGGGGCGGGCGGCGGTCTGCGAGGCGCCGGATGGCGCGATCAGCCTCGTCGAAGCGGAGGCGGCGGCCCGCATCGCCGAGCTGGACGGCCGCTGGCTGCGGGCCTGGAACGGCTGACGGTCAGCCGTTGAGCGCGTCGAGCGGGCTGGCGTCGGTCGCCCGCTCGATCACCAGGCGCCCCTTCTCGTCGGCGCCCACCACCCGCACGATCAGCTCGTCGCCCTCTTTGGCCTGCTCGTGGTCGCCGGCGCCCCAGCGGCTGCGGTGGATCAGCCCCTCGTGGTCGGCGATGCGCACGAAGACGCCGTAGTCACGCACCGAGCGCACCACCGAGCGGTAGATCCCGCCGGCCTTGAGCTCGAGGGCGATGGCCTCGATCTCGCGCCGCGCCTGGCGGATGGCCTCGGCGTCGGGTCCGAGCACGAGGACCTGTCCGTCGCGGCTGATCTCGATCCGGGCGCCGGTGCGGCTCTGGATCTGGTTGAGGTTGCGCCCGCCGCTGCCGATCACGTGCCCGACGCGGCTCTGGTCGACGCGGAAGCTCGCGTGCCGCGGGGTGCGCCCGGCGGATTGCGCCGGCAGGGCTTCGAGGGCCGGCGCCATGGCGTCGAGGATGTGCAGCCGCCCCCGCCGGGCCTGCTCGAGCGCGTCGGCGAGCAGATCGCGGGGCAGGTCGCCGAGCTTGTTGTCGAGCTGGATGGCGGTGATGCCGTCGGCGGTGCCGGCGACCTTGAAGTCCATGTCGCCCATGAAGTCTTCTTCGCCGAGGATGTCGCTGAGGATCGTGCTGCCGTCGGTGTCGCGCACCAGCCCCATGGCGATGCCGGCCACCGGCGCGGCCAGCGGGACCCCGGCGGCGAGCATGGCCAGCGTCGCCCCGCAGACCGTGGCCATCGACGACGAGCCGTCGGACTCGGTGATGTCGGAGACGACCCGCACGGTATACGGCCAGCCCTTGCCCCGGGGCATGACCGCTTCGAGGGCTCGCCGGGCGAGGTGCCCATGGCCGATCTCGCGCCGCCCGGGGCCGCGGCTCGAGCTGGCCTCACCGACCGCGAAGCCGGGGAAGTTGTAGTGCAGCAGGAACCGCGAGCGGCGCTGCCCCAGCAGAGTCTCGGTGTCCTGGCCTTCGCGCCCGCTGCCCAGCGTCGCGCTGACCAGCGCCTGGGTGCCGCCGCGGGTGAACAGGGCCGAGCCGTGGGCGCCGGGCAGCAGGTGCGTGATGCACTCGATGGGCCGGATATCGGCCGGTGCGCGGCCGTCGAGTCGGCGCCCGGCGCGGATCGTGGCCCGCGTACGCCGCTTGCGGGCGGCGTCGAGCGCGGCGTCGAGGCTCTCGGGTGAGAGCGTGGGCGCCTCGACCCGCAGTCGGGCGCGCAGCGTATCGATCATCTCGGCGCGCGCGCGCTTGTCGGGCGTATTCAGCGCGGCATCGAGGGGCGCCGTCAGCCGCTCGACCGCCGCGGCGGCGTCCGCGTCGAGGCCGGCCGGCTCGGGCAGGGTTCGTTCGCTGGGCGGGCGCGCTTCGACGAGCCGTTCGATGCCCTCGATCAGCGGCAGCAGCGCCGTATGGGCCGCGTCGAGCGCGGTGAGCAATGCGTCTTCGCTCACGACGCGGCTCTCGCCTTCGAGCATCACCCAGCCACGGCGGGTGGCGGCGACGAGCAGATCGAGGTCGGCGGCGTCGGCCCGCTTTTCGCCGGCCAGCAGCTCGTGCCGCCCGCCGACCCGCAAGAGCCGGCCGCCGACGACGGGGCCGGCGAACGGCAGCCCGGAGAGCGCGACGGCGGCGGCGGCGGCGGTGAGGGCCAGCCCGGGCAGGTCGCTCTCGGCGTCGGCGCTGAAGACCCGGATGTCGATCTGGGTGCGCGCGCGGAAGCCGTCGGCGAACAGCGGGCGCAGCGCGCGGTCGATCAGCCGGCTCGTCAGCACCTCGTGTTCGCCGGGCCGGGTCTCGCGCCGGAAGTAGTTGCCGGGGATGCGGCCGACGGCCGCGGTGCGCTCGCGGTAGTCGACGGTCAACGGCAGGAAGTCTCGCGTCGTGCTCGCATCGGCCACCACCGTCGCGAGCAGAAAGCTGCCTCGATGGCGCAGGACGACCGCGCCGTCGGCCTGCCGGGCGATGTGACCGGTCTCGAAGGTCAGCGTCTCTTCGCCGAGTCGGACGGTCTCGCGGTGCGCGCGGTCGGCGGTCTCTTCCAGCGGACTCTGATTGGCCACGGGGCTCCTGAAGGCTCGGACTGAAGGATCGGTCGGCTGAGATCGGGCGGCTCAGGCCTGCGCTGCGGCACCCGAGGCGACGAGGTCGGCGATCGCCTCGGCCGTGAGCCCCGCCTCTTCGAGCACCGCACGGGTATGCTCGCCGAGTTGCGGCGCCGGCCGAGGGTCATCGGGCGGGCGCATGCCCGGCAGCAGCGCCGGGTTGACGTATTGATGCAGGAAGTCGACGCCCTCGGACGGGTGATGATGGGTCCCGAAGAGCCCGCGATGGCGGGCGTGCGCGCTGTCACGGGCCTCGTCGAGCGTCAGCACGGGCTCGACGCAGACGTCGTGCCCGTCGAGCAGGGCGACCCATTCGTCGCGGGTGCGGCTGGCGAAGAGCGCGCGCAGCTCGGCCTCGGGGCGGACTTTGTGGCGCCCGGTCGCCAAGCCGTCGGTCGCCAGATCGGGTCGGTCGATCGCCGCGCAGAGGCCCATCCAGAACTTCGGCTCGAGCGCGCCCACCGCCAGCGCGCCGCCGTCTTTGCAGCGGTAGATGCGGTAGCACGGGCGGTCGCCGGCGAGCAGATCCAGGCCGGGCCCCACGGGCTCGCCGTCGAGGTGCTGCTTGGCGTGCAGCATCATGCCCAGCCCGGCGACGCCATCGGTCATCGAGGCGTCGACGAAGCTGCCCATGCCCGTCGTATGGCGCGTGTGCAGCGCGGCGAGGATACCGATGGCGGCAAAGAGCGCGCCGCCGGCGATGTCGGCCATCTGCAGGCCGGGGGTCACCGCTCGACCGTCGATCCCGGTCACCCCGGCGAGGCCGGCGAGGGCCACGTAGTTGAGATCGTGCCCCGCCTTGTGCGCCAGGGGGCCATCTTGTCCGTATCCGGTGATCGCGCAGCCGATGAGCCGTGGATTGAGCGCCGTCAGGCGGTCGTGATCGAGGCCGAGCCGGGCCATGACCCCCGGGCGGAAGCTCTCGATGACGACATCTGCGCGGGCGACGAGCGCCTCGAACGCGGCCCGACCGCCCGGCGACTTGAGGTCGAGCGCCACGCTCTCCTTGTCGCGGTTCAAGGCGGCGAAGAGCCCCGATATACGGCGCCCCATCGGCGGCATGTAGCGCGCGTAATCACCGCCGATCGGCGCCTCGATCTTGATGATGCGCGCGCCGAGATCGGCCAGCAGGAGCGTGGCGAAGGGACCCGGCAGGAGTCGGGTCAGATCGAGGACCAGCAGGCCCTCGAGGGGGCGGGGTGTCGCGGCCGGCAAGTGGGCTCAGCCGCCGACCAGCTCGCCGAGCTTGAGGGCGAGGCCCATGTTGCCGGCGATGGTGAGCTTCTGCTGCATGAACAGCGCCGCGCCGGGCACCTTGCCGCTGACCAGATCCTTGAAGTCGGTGTCGGCGATGGTGATCGAGCAGTCGGCGTTGTCGGCCTTGCCCTCGAAGACCTTGCCGCCGTCGGTGAGGTCGACCACCCACTGGCCGCCGTCGTCACCGGTGATGTTGAAGAAGAAGACAGCGTCGATGTCGGTGGCCTTGGGCGCCCGCTCGGCGATCTGGTTCTCGAAGATTTCCTTGACGGTCATCGGCTTAATCTCCCGGAGAGTCGGCTGAGCCTCGGATACAGAAGAGGCGCAAGAAGGTATCGGTGCGCGTGCGGTGTGTCAACCGCCCTCGAACGCGGCGCTCAGCGAGCGCGCCGAGCCCGGATCACGCCACGCTTTGCGGCGAGCACGAACGCCGCCAGATGGCGGACTTCGGCCAGTGATGCCGACAGCAACGCTTCGGCTGCCGCGCGCCGTCCATCGGCGCTTTCACCGCCGCGCATGATGCTGCGGAAGGCCCGTTTGAGGGCCATACGGGTCTCGGCGTCGAGGCCCGCCCGGCGCAGGCCGGTGGTATTGAGTCCGCGGGCGGTCGCCCGATCGCCGGCCGCGATGCAGTAGGGCGGCACGTCGCGGCTGACCATGGCGTTCGCCGCGACGAGGGCCAGATCGCCAACCCGGGCGAATTGATGCACCGCGGCGTGCCCGCCGAAGGTGACCCGCTCGCCGACCTCGACGTGCCCGGCCAGGCTCACCCCGTTGGCCAGGGTATTGTGGTCGCCGAGCACGCAGTCGTGGCCGACATGGCTGTGGGTCATCAGCAGGTTGCCGTCGCCGAGTCGGGTGAGCCCGCCGCCGTGCGCGGTGCCCCGCGAGACCGTCACGCCCTCGCGGAAGATGTTCCCCTCACCGCACGCGAGCCGGTGGGCGGCGTCGGGTGCGGTCCGACGGTCTTGCGCCGCGGCGCCGACGACGGCGAACGAGAAGACATGGCAGCCGGCGCCGAGGACCGTATGGGGACCGACGATGCCATGGGCATCGACCCGGCAGCCGGGGCCGATGACCGCGTGGGCGCCGACGATCGCGCCGGGCCCGATCCGCGCGTCGTCGGCGACCGAGGCCGTGGGATCGATCACCGCCGTGGGGTGGATGGCAGTCATGGCTCGACCAGTCGACGCAGGCGAGCCAGCCGACGCAGCCGCGCTCGGTTGGGCTCGGCGGGGTGCCCGCTGTAGTCGCCGGGCGCGGCGAGCGACTTGGTGACGCCGCTCTGGGCGGCCACGCGTACGCCGCCTCCGATCGTGACGTGCCCCGCGACGCCGGCTTGACCGCCGAGCACCACCCCCGGCTCGACCCGAGCGCCGCCGGCCAGGCCCACCTGACCGCAGAGCACCGCGCCGGCGCCGACCCACGCGTTGTGGCCCACCTGCACCAGGTTGTCGAGGTGCGCGCCATCGCCGATGTGGGTGACGCCCACCGTCGCCCGGTCGACGCAGCTGTTGGCGCCGACGCTGGCGCCGCGACCGATGCGCACATGGCCGGCATGGGGCAGCCGCCCGTCGTGATCGAGCCCGAAGCCCACCGAGCCGATCACCGCGCCGGGCCCGATCCAGGCGCCGGGCCCGATCTCGCAGCGGTCGAGCACGCTCGCCCGGCTGGCGAGGATCGCGCCGGCGCCGATATGCGCCGCAGGGCCGACGTGGGCGAAGGCGGCGACGACCGCGCCGGCGTCGACTCGAGCGCCGGCGTCGATGACCGCGAACGGGCCGATGCGCGCGTCGTCGGCGACCGTCGCTGTCGGATCCACCGCCGCGCGCGGATCGATCCCGATCGGCGGCGGGCACAACGACGGGCGGGGGTGCAGCAGCCGCAGCGCCGCGTGCCACGCCGCCCGCGGGTCTTCGACGACGAGTCGGGCGCAGCTCGCGGGCAGCGCGTCGGCGAGGGCCGGGCAGACGATGGCGGCGCCGGCCGCGGTCTCGCGGGCCGCGTCGACGAAGCGTCGCTCGAAGAGGCCGACCAGATCATCGGGGGTGGCGCTGTCGGGGGCGGCGACCCGCGAAAGGCGGCGGTCGTCGACGCCGGGCGGGTCGAGCGTGGCGTTCAGGCGGGCAGCGAGATCGGTGAGCCGCATCGAGGCGAAGGCGCGGGGCAGGGGCCCCTTACTTCTTGCCCTCGCCGGCGTTGTAGCGCCGGATGAGATCGTTGGTCAGGTCGAGGTGCTTGGGGGCCCACAGCAGCGAAGACTCCGTCTTCTCGAAGATCATCGTGTAGCCCTCCTTCTCGCCGACCTTGGCCAGGATCGCGCCCATGCGGGCGAAGATCTTCTTGGTCAGCTCGGCTTCCTTCTTGACGAGCTCCTTCTGCTTCTCGGCGAAGGTCTGCTGCAGCCCCTGGAGCTTCTGGGCGAGCTCCATCTGCTTCTGCTGCTTGACCTCGGGCTTCATGAACTGAACCTGAGCGTCGAAGGCTTCCTTGAGCTTGCGCACCTCGGTCTGGGCCGCGTCGAGCTCCTTCTGGCGGTCGGCCTTGAGCTTCTCGAGCTCGGCCTTGGCCTTCTTGCCGTCCTCCACCTCGAGCAGCGCCCGCTGCAGGTCGACGTAGGCGATCTTGGTCTCGGCGAGCGCGGCGCCGGCGCCGAGGCTCAGGCCGGTGAACAACAGAAGGGCGGTGAGACCGAGGGACAGGGAACGCATGATGCCTCCTAGAAGAAGTTGCCGATGGAGAACTCGAAGACGCTCTCTTCTTCATCCCCTTGCGGCGCGAAGGGGAAGCCCCACTCGAAGCGCAGGGGGCCGATCGGCGAGAACCAACGGATACCGAAACCCCAGGCATAGCGCAGCCCGGTGAGCTTGTCGGCGTAGGCGTCGGAGCGGTCGAAGGCGTTGCCGCCGTCGACGAAGCCCACCCCGCGGATGCCGACCCGCTCGAAGATGGGGAACTCCAGCTCGAGGTTGACGATGAACTGCTCGGTGCCCCCGATGTTGAGCGTGCGGTTGGGGGCGTCGGGCTCGGCGGAGCCGGGCACCTCGATCTCGGGCCCGAGCGTCAGCCGGCGGAAGCCGCGCACCGACAGCGGGCCGCCGACGAAGAAGCGCTCGAAGAGCGGCACGCCGCGCGGGTCGGGGCTGGTGATGAGGCCCCACTTGCCGTTGATCTTGGCCACGATACCCAGGCCCACGTCGTAGTAGTAGCGGCCGATGAGCGAGTAGCGGGTGAACTCGTTCTCCGAGAGGAAGATCTCGTCTGCGTGCTCGACGCTGCCGGCCGCGTAGACGCCCGCGCTCGGGAAGAGCCGGTTGTTGCGGGTATCGTAGAAGAGGCTGCCCTTGAGCGAGCTGGTGATGCCGCGCCCGTAGAGGTTGTCGACCCGCACCCCGCTCGCGCTGCCGCCGAAGCCGCCCTCGGACACCGAGACCTCTTCGAGGGTATAGGTCGCCGCCACGCTCCAGTCGTCGGTCAGCGGATAGCCGAAGGTGATGTCGCCGCCCAGGCTCTCGCGGGTGAAGTCCTCGTAGCTCGTCTCGTAGCGGTAGAGGTTGGTGGCGAAGCGCACCCGGCTGTCGAGGAAGTAGTCGTCGGCGAACTGCACGTTGGCGATGCTGCGCAGCGACGAGAGCTGCGCCTGCAGGCTGAGGGTCTGCCCGCGGCCGAAGAGGTTGTTCTGCGAGATCTGGGCCTGGGCCACGAAGCTCTCGATCGAGCTGAAGCCGGCGCCGATCTGGAAGGTGCCGGTGGGCTTCTCCTTGACCTCGACCACGATGTCCATCAGGTCCTCGGCGCCGCCGCGCATCGTGCGGATGGTCACCGTCTCGAAGAACCCGAGCCGGTTGATCAGCCGCTCGGAGCGCTTGAGGCCCGACGACGAGAAGTATTCACCTTCGTACAGCCGCATCTCGCGGCGGATGACCTTGTCTCGGGTGCGGCTGTTGCCGACCATCGAGATGCGGCCGATGCGCACCTTCGAGCCCTTCTGCACCGAGATGACGAGCGAGACGGTCTTGCTCGCCTCGTCGACCCGGGTATCGGGGGCGACGTTGACGTAGGCGTAGCCCTCGTTCTTGTACAGCTCGCCCACGGCGTCGATGGTGGCCCGCAGCTGGGTCGAGCTGAACCACTCGCCCTTCTCGAGGGCGACGAGCTTCATCACGTCGTCTTTGGGGTACTTCTCGAGGAAGTCGCCGACCACGTCGACGTCGCCGGTGCGGTAGCGCTCGCCCTCTTCGACCGGGATCGTGATGAAGAGCCGGGCGCGGTCGGGGCTCAACTCGACCCGCGGCTGGCCGACCCGGGCCTTGATGTAGCCCTCGTCGTAGTAGAACTGGGCGATGCGCAGCTGGTCGCGCTCGAACGCCTCGCTCTGGAAGCTGCCGGCGCCGGTCATGAACGAGAGCGCGCCGCCCTCACGGGTCTCGATGCGCTCTTTGATGTAGTCATCCGACAGCGCCTCGTTGCCGACGATGACGATGCGGGCGACGGTGACCTCTTCCTTCTCGATGATGCGGAAGACCACGTCGACCTGGTTGTCGCGCAGCTCGACGATGTCCCAGTCGACCTCGGCGAGGAAGAAGCCCTTCTCGATGTACAGATCGCGGATCTTCTCGGCGTTGCGGGCCACCTTGGCCAGATCGAGGATACCGAACGAGCGGATGTCGACCACCTCGCCCAGCTCGTCGTTGTCGAGCTCTTCGTTGCCCGAGTAGCGCACCAGCCGCACCGAGGGCTTCTCGGCGACCTGATAGGTCAGCACCTGCTTGCCCTCGAGCGTCGACAGGTCGACCTTGACGTCGGTGTAGAAGCCCAGGCGGAAGATGCGGGCGATGTCGCGCCGGATCTGACCCCGATCGAGCGGCTGACCGGCCCGCTGGCCGACCACCTGCAAGACCGCGTCGGCCTCGGAGCGCTGGTTGCCCTGCACCCGGACCTCGTCGACCACCTGGGCCAGCGCGGCGCCGGAGAGGCCGCAGATCGCGCACGCGGCCCACAGCAGGGCGGCGAAGAGCAGAGGCCGGCGCATCAGGGGCCCTCCCACTGTTCGAGTCGGCCATCGACCATCTGCAGGCGGCGGGGCATGCGCTCGGCGAGGGCTGGATTGTGGGTGACGACCAGCATCGCGGTGCCGTGCTCTTCGTTGATCTGGTCGAAGAGACGGTGGATGCCCTCGCTGGTCTTGCTGTCGAGGTTGCCGGTGGGCTCGTCGGCCAGCAGCAGCGCGGGGCGGGTCATCAGCGCTCGGGCCAGGGCCACCCGCTGCTGCTCGCCGCCGCTCAGCTCGCCGGGGCGATGGGTCAAGCGCTCGGTGAGCCCCACGGCGTCGAGCCACTTCTCGGCCTCGGCCCGGGCCTCGCCGCGGGCGCGGCGGCCGATCAGCGCCGGCATCATGACGTTCTCCAGCGCGGTGAACTCGGGCAGCAGATGGTGGAACTGGAACATGAACCCGATGGTGCGGTTGCGGAACGCCGCCAGCCGACGCCCGCCCATGGCGAAGACGTCCTGCCCTTCGAACAGCACCGTGCCCGACGACGGGCGATCGAGCGTGCCGAGCACGTGCAGCAGCGTGCTCTTGCCGGCGCCCGAGCTGCCCACGACCGCGATGCGCTCACCCTTTTCGACGACCAGATCGACGTCGCGCAGCACGTCGAGGCTGCGGCCGTCCATGCGGAAGGTCTTGCTGAGCGCGTGGGTCTCGAGGAGCGGGGCGGTCATTCGGCGTTGAGCCCTTCGACGGGGCGCAGTCGGGACGCGTAGCGCGCGGGGTAGATGGTGGACGCCAGGCTGACGAGCAGCGCGACGACGATGATGGCGACCACGTCGAGGACGCGCACATCGACCGGGATGGCGGAGATGTAATAGACGTCGGTGTTCAAGGGCAACCCCAACGTGGCCAATGCCAGCCCCAGACTCAGCCCCATGACCGCGCCGATGGTGCTGCCGACCGCCCCGGTGAAGGCGCCCTGGGCCATGAAGATGCGCACGATCGAGCCGCCGGCCGAGCCCATCGCCATCAGGATGGCGATCTCGCGCTTGCGCTCGATGATGGTCATCACCAGCGTGCTGGTGATCGAGAAGGCCGCCAGCAGGATGTTGATGGTCAGCACCAGGAACATCGCGATCTTCTCCAGCTTGAGCGCGCTGAAGAGGTTGCGGTTGCGCTCCTGCCAGTCGGTCACCCGCAGCGTCGCCGGCAGGGCCTCGCGCAGGCGGTCGCGGATACCGCGGGCGTTCTCGAGGTCGTCGACCTTGATCTGGATGGCGCCGGCGACGTCGCCGAGGCCCATGAAGCGCTGCACCGCGTCGAGGCTGGCGTAGGCCAGCTTGCTGTCGAACTCGAGCATGCCCGACGAGAACCAGCCCGCGAGGTGGAAGGGTCGGCTCTTGGGCACCGGCCCCTCGGGACCCAGCTCGCCGAAGGGCGAGACGACGTTGATCACCTCGTCGGGCCACAAGGCCAGGTTGCGGCGCAGCTCGGCGCCGACCATCAGCCCGGGCGGCGGGCCCGCCCGCTTCAGCGCCGGCTCGGGGAAGGCGAACTCGTCTTCCGCCTCGTCGGCGGGCTCCGGCGCGTCTTCGGCCTGCGCGGGCGCGGCGGGGCCCTCGGGCAGCACCGGCGGCAGGTTCTCCGGCGGAATGCGGAACGCGAGGTGCGGCGCGTCGAAGAGCATCGCCTGGAAGCGGGTCGGCCGCTCGAGCTTGATCGCGGTGCGCAGCAGCCACGGCCGGCAGGTATGGCGCGGGTCGTCGAGCACCTCGAGGCAGCCGTGGTCGAGAATGCGCGGCAGCGTATTGGCCTGCCCGATGCTCGCGGTGTCGATGCCCTGCAGGCTGACCGCCGCCAGGTTGGTCGGCGCGCTGATCATGACCTCGGTCTTGAGGGTCGGCGTCGCGCCGAGCACCCCCTCGACGCCCCGGATCTGCTCGGTGATGGCCCGATAGTCGTCGATGTGGGCGCCGGTCTCCGCCGGCTCGACGACGACATGGGCGTAGGTGTCGATGATCTTGGCCCGCAGGTCGCCCTGGAAGCCGTTCATGACGCCGAGCACCAGGATCACCTCGGCGACGCCGATGGTCACCATGAAGGCGCTGAACGCGCTGAAGACCGTCAGGAAGGTATTGAGCGCGCCGAAGAGCGACAGGCAGAAGCCGAACGCGAGCACCCCGCCGCCCGCGCTCATCAGCGCGCTCGCCGCGCCGGGGGTATTGCCGAAGACCGACAGCTCGGCGCCGCTCTGGAAGTGCAGATACAGCCCGCCGCCGAGCAAGACCGCCCCGAACAGCAGGACGAGCAGCCCCACGACGAGGACCTTCGGGCGGCGGCGGCGGCGCAGGATGTACCGCCAGCCGACCAGGCCCTCATAGGCGCCGACGGCCAAGGGTGATCAGGCCTCCGGACGCATGAGCGGGAAGAAGATGACGTCGCGGATCGAGGCGCTGTCGGTCATCAGCATGGTCAACCGATCGATGCCGATGCCCTGACCGGCCGCCGGCGGCATGCCGTACTCCAGCGCGCGCACGTAGTCCTCGTCCATCGGGTGGGCCTCCTCGTTCCCCGCCGCCCGCTGGGCCACCTGGGCCTCGAACCGCCGACGCTGGTCGTCGGGGTCGTTCAACTCGGAGAAGGCGTTGGCGAGTTCCCGGCCGGCGATATAAAGCTCGAATCGGTCGACGAGGGTCGGATCGCCGTCCTTCTTGCGCGACAGCGGCGAGACCTCGAGCGGGAAGTCGGTGACGAAGGTCGGCTGGATCAGCGCCTCTTCGGCGGCCGCCTCGAAGACCTCCATCTGCAGGTAGCCGAGCGGCAGCGTATCGGCCTTCTTGACGCCGAGGCGCTCGGCGGCTTCGAGCAGCGCGGCGCGGTCGGTCACCTGCTCGCGGGGTACGCCGGCGTATTCGACGATGCCGTCGTAGATCGACAGCCGCCGGAAGGGCGCCGCGAAGCTGATCTGATGGCCTTCGACCTCGATCTCGGCGGTGCCGTGCAGGTGCTCGCACAGCCCCGAGAGCAGCTCTTCGGTCAGCCGCATCAGGTCTTCGTAGGTGGCGAAGGCCTCGTAGAACTCGAGCATCGTGAACTCGGGGTTGTGCCGGGTCGACACCCCCTCGTTGCGGAAGCAGCGGTTGATCTCGTAGACCCGATGCAGCCCGCCGACCACCAGCCGCTTGAGGTTCAGCTCGGGCGCGATGCGCAGGTAGAGCTGCATGTCGAGCGCGTTGTGGTGGGTCTTGAACGGCCGCGCCGACGCGCCGCCGTAGATCGGCTGCAGCATCGGAGTCTCGACCTCGAGGTAGTCCCGATCGTCGAGGAACCGCCGGATGTAGCGCACGATCTCGGCCCGCTTGCGGAACGTCTCGCGCACGTCGGCGTTGACGATCAGGTCGACATAGCGCTGGCGGTAGCGGGTCGACACGTCGGTCAGGCCGGCCCACTTCTCGGGCAGCGGCCGCAGCGACTTGGTGATGATGCGCAGCTGCTCGGCCTTGACCGACAGCTCGCCCTTGCGGGTGACCATCAGCGGGCCCTCGGCGCCGATCAGGTCGCCGACGTCGAGCAGCTTGAGCAGCTCCCAGACCTCGGCGGGCACCTGCTTCTTGAACAGGGTGACCTGGATGCGCCCGCTGCGATCGTCCACCGCGAGGAAGACCACCCGACCGAAGCTGCGCACCGCCATCACCCGGCCGGCGATGGCCACGTCGATCCGGCGCTCCTCGAAGTCGGCTTCGGTGGCCCCGTCGTGCTCGGCGTGCAGGGCCCCGGCCATATGCGTGACCCGGAAGTCATTGGCATAGGGGTGCAGGCCCTTCTCGCGCATGGCCTCGGCCTTCGCGCGGCGCTGGGCGATGATCGTATCTTCCATCTGCCGGGACTCCTCGGGGCAGGGTAGGGGGCTGGGGCGCCCCCCGGCGGCTGCGTAACCTAGCGCCTGACCTCCAGCGGGTCAAGCGGCCCGGCGGACGCGGGTTTGGCGCCGATTCCGGGCGGTTTTTCCCCGGGTCTTCCCCAGTTATCCACAGGCTGTTCACAGCCGATCACGGGCGCCCGCGACGCGCGGGTCGATCGGGCATGCACGGGGTCGCTCTCGTGGCTTTGGCGCGCAACTATCTGTTTTAGTTCGGTTTTGTTGGGTGAGGCTTGGTGAGCGGGGCGATCCGTGCGGGTTGGCACTAGGTTTACATGTAGGTGTGAGAGATGGGCGTTTGGCCCGCCTGTGGACAACCCTGTGGAAGAATCGGGCCGCTGCGGCGAGAGGCCCGTCGTTGTGGGATCTTCGGGGCGTTTCGGGGCCCTGCGGTGCACGCGGGGCGGTGCGCCAGCCGGCATGCCGACCGCTCGGTCGATCAGATCTGGCCGGGCTCGCCTTCGCCGGCGCTCATCAGCAGGAAGGCCTCGATCAGATCGTCGAGGTCGCCGTCGAGCACGCTCTGCGGGTCGCTGGTCGAGTACTGCGTCCGCAGGTCCTTGACCATCTGGTACGGCTGCAGAACATAGCTGCGGATCTGGCTGCCGAAGTCGATCTTGGCCTTGCCGGCGTACAGCGCGTCGCGCTCTTCGGTGCGCTTGGCGAGCTCGAGCTCGTAGAGCTTGGCCTGCATCAACTTGAGGGCCTTGGCCCGGTTCTTGTGCTGGCTGCGCTCGGCCTGACACGCGACGACGACCCCGGTGGGGATGTGGGTCAATCGCACCGCGGAGTCGGTCTTGTTGACGTGCTGTCCGCCCGCGCCGCTCGAGCGGTAGGTATCGACCCGCAGGTCGCTGTCGTTGATCTCGATCTCGATGTCGTCGTCGAGTTCGGGCAGCACCGAGACGCTGGCGAAGCTGGTATGGCGCCGCTTCTGCGCGTCGTAGGGGGAGATGCGCACCAGCCGGTGCACGCCGTTCTCCGCCTTGAGGTAGCCGAAGGCGTATTCGCCCTCGACCCGGAAGGTGGCGCCCTTGATGCCCGCCTCTTCGCCGTCCTGGTAGTCCGAGATCTCGGTCTTCCAGCCCCGCCGCTCGCAATAGCGGGTGAGCATGCGCAAGAGCATCTCGGCCCAGTCCTGGCTCTCGGTGCCGCCGGCGCCCGCGTTGACGCTGACGTAGCAGTTGGACGGGTCGTGCTTGCCGCCGAGCATCCGGCGGAACTCCATCTTGCCGAGCAGCTTGTCCGCTTCGCCGAGCGCCGCGGCGGCTTCGGCGAGCCCGGCGGGCTCGTCTTCGGCGAGCTCGATCATGATCTCGGCCTCTTCGCAGAGGGTCTCGATCTTCGCGAGCTGGTCGAGCAGGTTCTTGCTCTCGGTGCGCTCGCGCAGCAGCTCCTGCGCCTGCTCCTGGTCGTTCCAGAAGTCCGGCTGCGCGCTCAGGTGGTCGAGTTCGGCGACGCGTTCCCGGCGAGCCGGGGCGTCAAAGATACCTCCCGAGCTCGGCGACACGGTCGCGCAGGGAAGGGATGAGGCCGCCGAGTTCGCTGGCGCTGTGTTCGCTGACGCTTTGTTCCATGGTGTACTCCTCGTCTGAGCGGCCGCGCGCGACCGCCGGAACAGGGCGAGGAGTCTATGTGAAGCGCGGGGGGCTGGCAACCGCGGTCGGGCTGCTCAGTACCAGTTGGCGCTGACGCCGAAGTTGAACTGGGTGATCGAGGCGTCGTCGTAGATCTGCTGCTGCACATCGGCGCCGATGCCGATGGCCAGGTCGCTGCTGGCGAAGAACTCGTAGCCCAGCCCGGCGCCCATGCCCAGGCCGGTGTAGCTGTCGTCGTCGTAGCCGTTGATGATCCCGCCGTCGAAGTCGACCGAGACGATGAGGTGGGCCAGCCCGCCGAAGGCGCGCACGTACAGCCCGTCGAAGACGAAGAAGCTGCCGCCGACGTACATCGTCAGGAACTGCTCTGTGACGGTGAGCTCGCCGAGGCCGACGTCTTCGTCGGTGGACTGATAGCGCCAGCCCAGCTCGCCGTCGAGGGTGACGTGCTTGTTGATGCCGCCGCCGACCCGGCCCCGCAGGTGGATGCCGAGCTTGCTGTCGGCGCCGTCGGTATCGGCCTTGGCGCTGCCGCCGCCGAGGCTGAGGCCATAGTACATGCCCTTGCGATCGCGGTAGCCGTCGAGCGCGAAGGCTTCACCGGCGAGGCCGATGACCATGAGGGCGGCGAGCAGGGCGCCGATGCGTCGGGTATTCATGGGGGTCTCCTTGGCAAAGCGGGCGATCATCTGAGGTCGGAGAAGTTGACCACGGCCCAGCCGCCGGGGTTGAGCTTGACGGTACGGGTGCGCGGCTGGCCCCGATAGCGCACGGTGATGGTGTGCTCGCCGGCCGGCAATCGGCCGCGGGCGATGTGGAAACGCGCGGGCAAGGTCACCCAGCTGCGGGTATCCGGCGTATCGGCGGCGGTCATCGCCCCCTCCACCGCCAGCCCGGCCAGCAGACCCACCAGGTTGTCGCCGCCGGCGCCCCGCGCCACCGCGTGGGTGACCTCGCCGGCCACCGCGCGGGTGAGCATGCGGGTCAGCGAGGCGGCGATCAGGGTGCCCTTGTGACGGTTGTAGTGGGCCAGGCTGCGGCTCTCGACGTCGAGCGAAGGCGGCGCGCTCCACGTCTGGCCGTCGACGTCGATCCGCAAGGCGCCGCCGCCGCCCACGCTGCGGGTCAGGCGGGGGTATTGCACCCACTTGAGCACGCCCTTGGCGGCGAAGGTCTGCGCCCGCGCCCGCTCGCTGGCGGTCAGTCGGTAGCCGGGCCCCGGGTCGGACGCGGCGACCACCGCGGCGCCCACCGGCAGCCGCTCGGGCTGCAGGTAGGGGGCCATGCCGGTCTGCACGATCACCAGCAGCTCGCCGTGCTTGGGATCGGCCGCCTCGCCGTCGGGCGTCTCGGTCCAGTCCTTCAGCCGCTTGTCGCTGGCGCCGGTGCGGGTGGCGAGGTTGCGCACGGCCTGTTCGAGGCCGGGCAACCCGCCCGCGTCGCGGGCGTCGCCATAGTGGCGGACGGCCGGCCCGCTCTCGCCGGCCATTTCGAAGGCGAACCCGCTGAGGTAGCTGCCGAAGGCCATCATCGACTGGGCGTCGCCCTCCTCCTTCTGGAGGAACTTGCGGTTGATGGTCATCCGGCGGGCCTCGACCTTGGCCCCCGAGATGTCGCCGAGCACCAGGAAGTTGACCATGTTGACGGTGTTGAGCAGCAGCTTCTCGTAGGGCGCGGCCTTGTAGACCGTCGCGTCGTCGGAGAAGAGGTATTTGCTGATCTCGCCGGCGGTATCGCCGGTCAGGTCGAGCACGTCGAGGTTCTTGTCGGCGAGCTTGAAGTCGCGGGCCGAGAGCGCGTTGCGGCCGAGCGCCTGCAGGATGGTGCCCCGTTCGAGCAGCAGCAGCGGGGTATCGGCCCCCGGCTCGCTGGGCAGGTCCTCGGCCCGCTGCACCTCGAGGGCCTCGTTGACCCGCAGCAACGCGTCCTCCGGCTGGCCCGCGGTCAACGAGCGGCGGAAGGCCTCGCTGGTCGAGGCGTAGCCGCCGCAGCCGACGAGCCCGGCAGACCCGAGCAGCGCGATGGCGATGAGGAGCAGTCGCGGCATGGTTCTCCGCCGGCGCGCGCCGTGGGGGAGAGCCCCCGAACGGCGCGGCCGCCCGGCCGGTTCAGTTGATCAGGCCCTTGGTGAGGTTGGCTTCGTTCTGCCAGCGGATGGCGCCGGTCTCGACCTCGATGGCCTGCATGAAGAGGAAGTACTGCACCCGCCGCTCGTCGCCGGTCTTCTCCGCCGAGTCGTAGACCTTGCCGGTGATGAAGTACTGCACGCCGAGCTGCCGGCCGAGCTGGGCCGCCTTGTCCGGGTCGAAGGCCGCCGACTGCTGCTTCTTGATCTCTTCGACGAGCGCCGTCTGGTTCTCGTAGCTGACCACGGTGACGTAGCCGCTGTTGACCAGATCGGTCTCGAACTTCGAGAGCAGCGCCTGCAGCTGGCTGTCGATGTGCTCGCTGGTCTCGTTCTTGACCGGGAAGATCGCCAGCCGCGGCTCCTTGCCCTCGCGGGACATCTCCCGCCAGCGGCGCATGGCGCCGCTCTCGAGCAGGCTCTTGCTGTTCTGACCGAACAGGTTCTCGAGGTCCTTCTTGTCGAGCCCGGTCGACATCGCATACTCGTCGATGTCGGGGTTGTCGCTGCCGCGGACGTAGGCCGGGCTGCCGCTGCAGGCCGCGAGGCTCGCGGTCAGGGCGACGATGGAAGCCAGGGAGAGCAATCGGCGCATCGGGGTGTCCTCGCTGTGTTCGGGGCGCTTCGGAAGTGGGGGCATTTCGCCCGCGAAGAATAGGAGCGGGCCTCGCGCGGCGCAAGGAATGGGCGCAGCCCGGGTTTATTCATCGTCGACGTCGTTTTTCTGCCCGCGGGTGTCGTTTTTCTGGCCGGCTCAGCCGCTGTCGCCGACGTCCTGCTCGACGCCGATCTTCTCGAAGACGAGGTCTTCGATGGTCTTCTTGCCGATGGCCCACAGGGCGTCGCGATCGCGGCAGCGGGCGAAGAGGCCCAGCGGGATGCGGAAGCCGCCCTTGTTGCGCCGCCCGCCGCCGTAGTGGCGCCCGGCGGAGTCGGCCCCGAAGACCGCCTTGAGCCAGCCGTCGGGGTCGATGGTCGGGCTGTTGGTGCGCAGCGATCCGTCGACCACGTCGCCGTTGACGATGCCGAAGACCAGCGCGGTCTCGACGCCTTCGTGGCGCAGCAGGAAGTCGCTGGTCTGGGCGATGCCGTCGCGGTCTTCCTCGCGCACGAAGCCGACCCCGGCGAGCAGGAAGGTGCCGCGGATGCTCTTGTTGTTCAGCCCGCGCTGGATGATCTCCATCGTGCGGGCGGTGATCGACTGCTTGCTGATGAGCCGCAGGAGGTCGTTGTCGATGAACTGGCGCAGGTAGGCCCCCGCGCGGAAGTCGATCGAGCGGGCGAGCAGCAGGTTGTCGGTATCGGCCCGGATGCCGTGCATCAGCGCGGTGGCCAGTCGGGCGTCGCCCGAGTTGCCCAGCCGCAGGCCGTGCTGGCTGTGCTCGAGGTACTCGGCGTAGATGCTGGCCGTCGCCCCGGCGTCTTCACGGATGTCGACGAAGGCCGCCTCGAAGCCGCCGACGATCTTGTGGTGGTCGACGAAGGTCAGGATGGGCGGCGGCTTGGCCACCCGCACCGGCAGGTGAGGGGTCTGGGCGTCGACGAACGACATGTAGTCGAAGCTGCTGATGTCCATGTCTTCGCGATACTGCCGCAGGTCGGCGTCGAGGCTCTTGACCAGCGCCCGGTTCTCCGGGTGGCTGATCTGGTCGAAGAAGACGATGGTGCAGTCGATGTCGTAGGCCTTGGCCATGTGCCGCTGGGCGATGGCGCTGGCGATGCTGTCGGGGTCGGGGTGGCCCTTGATCACGATCAACAGCCGGCAGCCCCGGGCCGACTCGAGGGTGGCGAGCATCGCCTCGAGGCGGTCGGGGGCTTCGCAGTGGCCCCGTGCCGACGGCCGGTTGCTGGCGTAGTCGCCGTTGCCGTTGATCGGCATCGGGGCGACCTCGCTCGACGGCGTCGCGGGGCGGTTGGTCAGCGCGGTCATGGCGTCTCCACAGTCTCGGCATCGCCGCCAAGGCGACGATCTGCCCCGGCGACGATAGCGTTCGCGGGGCGCGGATGACAAGATCGATGCCCCGCGAATGCGTCTGGATACGGGCCGCTCGGGGCCTACGGCGTCCGCGCGCGCGGCGCTCGGCGATGGGCCGATCGATCAGTAACGCGGCACGGAGGGGTCGACTTCGACGCTCCAGCGGTCGATGCCGCCCGTCAGATTCGTGAGGTCTTCGAAGCCGCGCTGCGCCAGGAACATGGCCGCCTGCATGCTGCGCATGCCGTGGTGGCACACCAGCACCAGCGGCCGATCGGGGTCGAGTTCGAAGGCCCGCGCGGCGAGCGTATCGAGCGGTATCAGCTGAGCGCCCTCGATCGCGGCGATGCGATGTTCGCCGACCGTGCGCACGTCGATGAGCAGCGGCGGCGTATCGCTGTCGAGGCGGGCGGCCACCTCGCTGGGCGTCTGACGGCGGATGTTCATCGGCGAACCTCGGAGATGCGGTGAGCGCCCACCGGGGGCAGGACGTCGTCTCGGCCGACGAGGCTGCCGCGGGCCAGCCGGGTATGCACCCGGGCCCGCCGCGGCTCCCGCCCGCGCAGGATCAGGCACAGATGCGTCGCCTCGATGGCGCAGGCCACGCCCACGGCGCCGAGGTGCGCGTCGAGCGCGTCGAGCACGTCGATGCAGAGCTGCTCTTGCAGCACCAGCCGGCGGGACAGGGTCGCCACCAGCTTCTCGAGGCCGCCGAGGCCGACGACGTGGGCGCCCGGCGCGTAGGCCAGATGCACCTCGCCGAAGTAGGGCACGAGGTGATGCGGACACATGCCGTGGAACGGGATGTCGGTCAGCGTGACCACCGTCGGCTCGGAGACCGGGATCGGCTCGCCGAGCGCGTCGGCCGGGTCGAGTCGATGCCCCGAGACGAGCTGATTGCGCCAGAACTCGGCCACCCGCTCGGGCGTGCCCCGGGTCTCGGGGTGGTCGCCGAGGTCGAGCGACGCGAGCAGATCGGCGATGGCAGCCTCGGGCGTCGGACGGCTGCGGCTCATGGCGCGCCGCCGGGGTCGTCGGGCCCGTCCGATGCACCGCGGGCCAGCTCGGCTTCGGCGAGGCTCAGCGCCGACGGCAGCACCCGCGCGCTGCGCGGCATGCGCACGACCTCCAGCCCGTCCTCGACCCGCAGGCAGCAGGCTCGGGCGCCCTCGGCCTCGTCGGCCCCCGGCTTGCGCACCTTGCAGGCGCAGCAGCCGATGGTGTCGTTGAAGCAGAAGAGCGACCAGTCGCAGGTCAGCCGCCCCAGTTCGAACTGCATGTATTGCAGCGCCCGGATCAGCGGGATGCCCTCGGGCACCGCGAAGCGCTCGCCGCGTACGACGACGGTCACCATGCGATCGAAGTCGCCGTAGATCAGGGGGTTGGGGCGGTCGGGACCGATCAAGCGTGCCTCGTGGAGATCTGCCCGGCGGGGGCGTCGGCCCTCATCAGACGCCGGGAGCCGGGGCGGCGTCGCACGGGCGACGATCGAGCAGGGCGGCGAGCGTCGCGTCGTCGATGCCGAAGTGGCCGATCTTCACCGGGCTCTCGGGGCGGTGGAAGTCCGAGCCGCCGGTCTGCACCAGGTCGTATTGCCGGGCGAGGGCGCGGAAGCGGTCGACCATGTCGTTGCCGTGGGCCGGGTGCAGCACCTCGAGCCCGTCGAGGCCGGCCTCGACCAGCGTGGGGACCTCGGCGCTGAAGTCGTCGACGCCCGGATGGGCCAGCACCGCGACCCCGCCGGCGGCGTGGATGACGTCGATGGCCTCGGCGGCGCTCAGCCGCTCGATGGGCACGTTGGCCGGGCTGCTGTTGCCCAGCCACTTGTCGAAGACCTCCTGGTTCGAGCGGGCGTAGCCGGCCGCGATCATGGCCGCGGCGATGTGGGGGCGGCCCACGTTGCCCTCGGCGGCGGCGATGATCGGCTCGGGGTCGAGGGGCATGCCCAGCTCGCCGAGCCGGGCGCAGATCGCCCGCGCCCGCCGCTCGCGGCCGGTGCGCTGCCGCTCGGTCACCGCCATCAACCCGGGGTGGGTCGGATCGACGAAGTAGCCCAGGATGTGCACCTCGCGGCCGATCCAGGCGCTCAGCTCGATGCCGTCGAGGATCGAGACCCCGAACCGGGCGCCGGCCGCGCGGGCCTCCGGCAGACCGGCGGTCGTATCGTGGTCGGTCAGGGCGATGACCCGGGCGCCGCGGCGGGCGGCCTCCCGGACCAGCGCCGTCGGTGACAGGGTGCCGTCCGACATCGTGCTGTGCATGTGCAGGTCGACCGGATACCGGGCGGTGCGGCTGGCCATGGCTCACTCCCTCCCGGGATGATCCGGGCGCGCGAAAAAGGCGCCTATGGTTTCACCCGGCTCGAAGCGGTGTCAATGCGCGCAGGCCCGTTGTCGAAAGACGTGGGGCTCAGCGGCCCTGTTCGGCGACGAACGCCTCCACCGCAGCGGCGGTGTGGGCCAGCAAGCCCGGGTCGAGCCGCGGGCCGTGGCCCGGGATCACCACCTTCGCCTTCAGGCGTTGCAGGCCGCGGACCGCCGCCGGCCAGCGGGCGAGGTCCGCGTCGCCGACATAGCCCGGCCGCGGCATGCCGAAGACCGCGCAGCCGCCGAAGAGCACCGCCCGGCGGGGCAGGTGCACCACCACGTTGTCGGCGGTGTGCCCCGGCCCGGGATGCAGCACGTGCACCGGCTCGCCGAAGTCCAGAGTCAGCCCGTCGGCGAGCGGAAAGGTCTTCGTCGGCGCGGCGAAGACCAGATCGTCGAAGACCCCCGGGTTCTGGCTCACCAGCGCCGACTTCATGCCGCCGGCTTTCTCCCGCACCCGGCGGGCGGTCAGGTCGGCGCCCCAGGTCGTCGCGCCGGCGGCCTCGAGCGCGCTGTTGCCGCCCAGCGCGTCCGCGTGATGGTGGCTGTTGATCGCCACGATCGGCCGGGTGCCGAAGCGGGCTTCGAGCCAGACGAGCAGCCGCCGGGTCGCGTCGGGCGTCGCCGGGGTATCGGCCAGCAGCAGGGTGCCGTCTGGCATCTCGGCCAGCAGCGCGTTCGACGACCACTGGGCGTGGGTCACCACCCAGGTCGCCGGCGCGACGGGCCTCAGCTTCAGATCGTGGTCGATGCGCAGCGGGGCCTCGTCGCGGCCGCCGAAGCGCAGGTCGAGGGCCCGGGTCTGCCCTTCGTCCCAGGCCCAGCGCTCGGCGGCCGTCCGTTTGCCGTCGAGCTGAGCGGCGTCGATCCGATACAGCCACGAGAGCCCGATCGGGCCGGCGTAGTGGTCGGCCATGGCGTAGACCGGATCGGCCAGCGCGCTCTCGAGCGATATGAAGCCGAAGCCGTCGGCCCGCAGCGCGGTCAGCAGCGCGTCGAGATGATCGGCGGCCAGGGCGTTGGCGTGCAGCAGCAGCACGTGCGGCACGGCCCGATCGAACTGACGGCGGGCCTCGGCCCGGAAGTGACGGCTGGCGGCGACGACGTGCCGCACATAGGCCGCGCCGATGGCCGCGGCGGTCTGCGTATCACCCCGGCCCAGGGCGGCGATGTAGGGGCGCACGAGGATCCACTCGCCGGTGTCGATGCTGACCGGCGCCGACCGATGACCCATCTCCGCGAGATGCGCCAGCCCGGCGTCGCGGGCCTCGGCGGTGCGCCCCCGCTGCAAGAAGGGATAGCGGAAGTAGGGGACCGCCGCGCCGAGCGTGCGCTCCATGCGCGCCTTGCAGTCCCGCACATCGGCCGCCCATGTCGACCGGTCGAGCCGATCGAACGCCCGGTGCGTCGTGCTGTGGTTGCCCAGCCCGTGGCCCGCCGCTTGCCACGCCTTCAGCACCGCAGCCTCCGGGCGGATGCGCTCGCAGACCACGAAACCGGTCGCGACGACCCGATGCTTCTCGAGGGCGGCCAGGATGCGAGCGTTGGCGGCGGGTACGCTGTCGCCCGGTCCGACCCCGCCGACGAAGGGCAGGTCGTCGATCGTGATGGCGACCGTGTCGGTGGACGCTGTCGGTGCGCCGGGCGCGCCAGAGGCAGCGGGCGCGGCGAGCAGCGCGAGCAGCGCGAGAGACAGCATCGGACCTCCTGTGATGCGACCCAGGCTACACCGCTCGATCGTGCGGGTCATGCCGGGCATCCGCAGAGATCGTGGCGAAGCGGTGCAGGCCGGCGACCTCTCGGACGGCAGCAGGCGCCCGCGAAACCCCGTGGCCATGTCCGGCGTCTGTCAGGGGCTCGGCGACGCGGCCGGGCCGTCACCCACATCACCCGCACCCGAACAGGAGCCCGCATGTCCATCGAGGTTGGCCAGCCCGCCCCCGACTTCACCCTGCCGTCCGATACCGACGGCGACGTGACCCTCTCCGCCCTGCGCGGCAAGCCGGTGGTGCTGTACTTCTACCCCAAGGACAACACCCCCGGCTGCACCACCGAGGCCTGCGACTTCCGCGACCGCATCGAGCGGGTGCAGGCCCACGGCGCGGTGGTGCTCGGCGTCAGCCGCGACAGCCTCAAGCGCCACGAGAACTTCCGGGCGAAGTACGACCTCAACTTCCCGCTGCTCAGCGACAAGGAGCCCGAGGGCGCCGTGCACCAGCTCTACGGGGCGTGGGGCGAGAAGAAGATGTATGGCCGGGTCTCCATCGGCCCCATCCGCTCGACGGTGCTCATCGACGCCGAGGGCAACGTCGCGAAGCACTGGCCCAAGGTGCGGGTCAAGGGTCACGCCGACGCGGTGATCGAGGCCCTCGAAGCGCTCTGACCGCGGCCCCGCGGGGTGCCCGGTCGGGGCCCTATGGCGCGCGGGCCCGTCGATCCGTTATCTGATAGAGCCGCGGTCGGCGACCGACGGGCGGCCCGGCGCGTCTCACGTCAGGCCTGTTCGACAAGCATCCCGAGGTGAGCCCCATGGCCGTTCTCGACGTCCTGCCCTATCCCAACCCGTTCCTGCGCAAGCGGGCCCACGACGTCGAAGAGTTCGACGCGCGCCTCAAGCAGATCGTCGCCGACATGGAAGAGACGATGGCCGACGAAGACGGCATCGGCCTCGCCGCGACCCAGGTCGGCATCGACCTGCGGCTCTTGATCCTCTCGCGCTACGCGTTCGAAGGGCAGGAGGGGCGGGACAAGCCCAACCTGGTCATGATCAACCCCGAGATCGTCTGGGAGAGCGAAGAGACGACCCTCGGCGAAGAGGGCTGCCTGTCGTTTCCGGGGGTCTACATCCAGGTCGAGCGGCCGCAGAAGGTGCGCATCCGGGCCCGCGACGCCGACGGTGAGACCTACGAGATCGAAGGGGAAGGCCTCGGGGCCCGCGCGATCCTGCACGAGATCGACCACCTCGAAGGGGTGGTGATGATCGATCACGTCTCCCACCTCACCCGCAAGCGCGCGCTCAAGAAGCACCAGCGCAACCAGAAGGCGATCGTCAGCCGCCGCCGCGAAGAGGCCCGCAAGAACCGCTGACGCCCGGGCGGCCGGTCGGTGCGTTCGGTTTTTTTGCCATGTCGGCCTATGTAGGATAGTGTGCGTGTCGTCTCGACGGAGGTGACCATGTCCGATACGCACTACGGCCCCCGATTCTCCGATGCCCCTACGCCGCGGCTGCAGACCCGGGCGATCGACGCGCCGGCGGACGACCGCCGCGCCCGCCCGCGGGTGCCGTTCGCCGGCCGGGCCTACCTGACCTACGACGGCCGCTGCCGGGCCGAGACCATCGTCGATCTGTCGGCCGAGGGCCTGCAGCTGGCCTCGAAGCTGCGGCTGCGCCCCGGCAAACAGGTCAAGGTCTTCGTGCCCCTGCCCCACGGCGGCGGCTGGCGCCTGTGCCTGCTCAAGGGCGAGGTCGTGCGCCGCATCCGCGGGCGCAAGGGCGGTCTGGGCATCGCGCTGATCCCGGGCGAGACCGATACCCGGGCGCTGCTGGCGGACTTCGTCTCCGAAGCCGCCTGAACCGCGGCTGCCCGCCGAGCGGCCTCAGCGCCGCTTCCCGCCGCCCGCGCCGATCCACCGCGCCGAACTGATCCATTCTGGAACACCCGCAGTGCGCCGTTTCGGCTGCGGAGGAGCCCCTATCGGGATGCTCCGCATCGCCGCCCTCGGCGCGAACGCACGGTTTCACGCGGTCTCTGGCCGAGTCACTGCGGATCTCCGGCCCGCTGCGCGCGTCATGGACCTTGGCCCGCCGTTTGCTCTTCTGCCCCGGCGACCGGTCACGCCGACCGGCCACGGCAGAGGAGGACGATATGCAGGTCAAGTTCTGGGGCGTTCGCGGCAGCATCGCGGTCAGCGGCGAGCGATTCGCCCGCACCGGCGGCAATACCACCTGCCTCGAGGTCGAGCACGACGGCCATCGGCTCATCCTCGACGGCGGCACCGGCCTGCGCGCGCTCGGCGAGCAGTGGGGCTTCCGTCCGCTGCGCGCCACCGTGCTCTTCACCCACCTGCACTGGGATCACATCCAGGGCGTGCCGTTCTTCACGCCGGCCTTCCACCCCGAGAGCGAGCTGGTCTTCGCCGCCGCCGATCGCGGCGGGCACTCGATCCGCGAGACGCTGGCCCTGCAGATGCGGCCGCCGCAGTTCCCCATCGGGCTCGAAGCGCTGGTCGGCGCCCGCGACTTCGTCGACCTCGACCTGCGCAGCTCGCCGGTCGCCTCGGTCTTCGAAGAGGGCCCCTTCCGGGTCACGCCGCTCGAGCAGGATCACCCCGACGGCGTCGTCGTCTACCGGGTCGAGGCGGGCGGCCGCAGCCTGGTCTTCGCCACCGATACCGAGCACGGCGGGGTGCGCATCGACCGCTCGCTGGTCGACCTCGCCGAAGGCTGCGACCTGCTGGTGCACGACGCGCAATACACCGACGCCGAGTACCGCGGAGACGGCGGCCCGCCGCGCAAGGGCTGGGGCCACAGCACCTGGCGCGAGGCGGTCGAGGTCGCCCGCCGCGCCGCCGTCGGCCGGCTGGGGCTCTTCCACCACGACCCGACCCGGGCCGACGCCGCCGTCGAGGCCATCGAGATCGAAGCCCGCGCGCTCTACCCCGCCACCTTCGCCGCCCGGGAGGGTATGGCGGTGGCGCTTTGACCACCGCGGCCCCGCGGGAGTACGCTGCCGCCGTGGTCGCCCGTGCGCTGTCCGCCGGGCCCGTGGGGGAGGCGATGGCCGGCACCGATCGACACGCGCTGACGGCGCTGCGCGACCTGCGCCTCGACGACCAGGTCGACCTCGAAGCGGTGCTCGAGGCCGTCGTCGACGAAGTGGTCAAGCGGCTCGAGGCCGATCGGGGCACGCTCTACCTCGTCGATCACGCCCGCGGCGAGCTCGTCAGCCGGGTGGCCCACCTGCCCGAGATCAGCGAGATCCGCCTGCGTATCGGCGAGGGGGTCGCCGGCTGGGTCGCCCAGAACGGCCGGCGGGTCAGCGTGCCCGAAGGCAATACCGACGCCCGCTTCGCCCCGCGCATCGACCGCGAGACCGGCTACACCACCCGCACCCTGCTCGCGGTGCCCGTGCGCGATGCCGGCGGCACGATCATCGGCGTGCTGCAGGTGCTCAACAAGCGCGAGGGCATCTTCCGGCGCGCCGACGCGGCCCGGCTCGAAGCCCTCGCCGACGAGGTCGCCACGGTGCTGGCCTCGACCAGCCTGCGCAGCCAGCTGCGCGCCGACCATCCGCGCTCGTTGGAGTTCCGCTTCAACCACATCGTGGGCGAGTCGCCGGCGATGCGCGAGGCCTTCCGGCGCACCGCCCGGGCCGCGCGCACCGACGCCACCGTGCTCGTGCGCGGCGAGTCGGGCACCGGCAAGGAGGTCATCAGCCGGGCGGTACACGTCAACTCGCCGCGGCGGGAGAAGCCCTTCGTCAAGGTCGACTGCGCCGCGCTGCCCGAGCAACTCATCGAGAACGAGCTCTTCGGCCACGAGCGCGGCGCGTTCACCGGCGCCGATCGCACCACCGAAGGCAAGGTGATGCAGGCCGACGGCGGCACGCTCTTCCTCGACGAGGTGGGCGAGCTGCCGCTGACCGTGCAGGGCAAGCTCCTGCGCCTGCTGCAGGAGAAGACCTTCCTGCGGGTCGGCGGCGCCAGGCCGATCACCGTCGACGTGCGCTTCGTCTGTGCGACCCACCGCGACCTCGAAGCCGACGTGGCCGCGGGGCGCTTTCGCCAGGACCTCTACTATCGCCTGCGGGTGGTGCAGATCGACATCCCGCCCCTGCGCGCCCGCGGGGCCGCCGACCTCGACCGGCTCATCGACCACTTCTTCTTCGAGTACACCCGGCGCCATGGGCGCCCCGAGCTGAGCCTGACCCGGGCGGCGCGCTCCCTGCTGCACGCCCACGACTGGCCGGGCAACGTGCGCGAGCTCGAACACTGCGTCGAGTCGGCGGTCGTGCTCGCGCCGGGGCCGCAGATCGACCGGCAGAACCTCTCGATCGGCCCGATCACCCACGCCGAGATCCCCGGCGCCGCCGTCGAGCAGAGCCCCGAGGTCTTCACCAGCGGCCTCAAGCCGCTGCGCGACGTCGAGCAGGCCTACATCGAGCACGTGCTCGCGCTGTGCGACGGCAACCGCAGCGCCGCCGCCCGCATGCTCGAGATCGGCCGCAATACCTTGTTGCGCAAACTCAAGGACTGATGCACCCGCGCGCGCTCCGCTTGGGACGACGCCGTCCTCCTGACACCGACATCGGCCCACATCTGCCGGGCGAGACCGCTGGCAGTCGGCGGCGCCGTCTGCTGGCAGAGGTGAAGTGCGTCTGCTGAACCGGTCGTTTTTTTCGACGAGAGTCCGAATAGTTGGGCGAATCGCGAAAAAATCTCCGGCTGCGCCATTGACACCCCCGAGCCAGTGCTTAACCGTACCGCCGCCGCGCGGTACGAGCCGCGCTTCCCGACACGACCTTTTCTCACCACGGCGTCGCGACGCGGCGCCGTGAGAACACGCGAGGAGCTCCATGAAGATCAGGCCTCTCTACGATCGCGTCATCGTCAAGCGGGTCTCCGCCGAGACCACCACCAAGGGCGGGATCATCATCCCCGACACCGCCAAGGAAAAGCCCATCGAGGGCGAGGTGATCGCCGTGGGTCACGGCAAGCGCACCGACGACGGCAAGGTCCTCCCGCTGGAGGTCCAGGAGGGCAACCGCGTCCTCTTCGGCAAGTACAGCGGCACCGAGATCAAGATCGAGGGCCAGGAGCGGGTCATCCTTCGCGAGGACGAGATCCTCGCCATCATCGAGCGCTGAGAGGGGTACGAACATGAGCGCCAAGGACATCGTCTTTTCGGAGCAGGCCCGCCAGCACGTGCTGCGGGGCGTCGACCAGCTGGCCAACGCGGTCAAGGTCACCCTCGGCCCCAAGGGCCGCAACGTCGTCATCAACAAGAGCTTCGGCTCGCCCCTCGTCACCAAGGACGGCGTGACCGTCGCCAAGGAGATCGAGCTCGAGAACAAGCTCGAGAACATGGGCGCGCAGATGGTCAAGGAGGTCGCTTCGAAGACCTCCGACGTCGCCGGTGACGGCACCACCACCGCCACGGTGCTGGCCCAGGCCATCTACCGCGAGGGCGTCAAGCTGGTCTCGGCCGGCGTCAACCCGATGGATCTCAAGCGCGGCATCGACAAGGCCGTCGAGGTCATCAGCGGCGAGCTGGACAACATCAGCAAGCCCACCGAGAGCCACAACGACATCGCCCAGGTCGGCACCATCTCGGCCAACGGCGACAAGACCATCGGCGACATCATCGCCGAGGCCATGGAGAAGGTCGGTCAGGACGGTGTGATCACCGTCGAAGAGGCCAAGGGGCTCGAGACCACCCTCGACACCGTCGATGGCATGCAGTTCGACCGGGGCTACCTCAGCCCCTACTTCGTCACCGACCCCGAGCGCATGGTCACCGAGCTGGAAGACCCGCTGCTGCTGATCCACGAGAAGAAGATCAGCAACATGAAGGATCTGCTGCCCCTGCTCGAGAAGGTGGCGCAGTCGGGCCGCCCGCTGATGATCATCGCTGAGGACGTCGACGGCGAAGCGCTGGCCACCCTGGTGGTCAACAAGCTGCGCGGCACCCTCAAGGTGGCGGCGGTCAAGGCGCCGGGCTTCGGCGACCGCCGCAAGGCCATGCTGCAGGACATCGCCATCCTCACCGGCGGCGAGGTCATCAGCGAGGATCTCGGCTTCAAGCTCGAGAACGCCACCATCAACATGCTCGGCCGGGCCAAGAAGGTCACGATCGACAAGGACAATACGACCATCGTCGACGGCGCCGGTGACAAGGACGCCATCCAGGGTCGTGTCGGTCAGATCCGCCAGCAGATCGAGAACACCAGCAGCGACTACGACCGCGAGAAGCTGCAGGAGCGGCTCGCCAAGCTCGTCGGCGGCGTCGCGGTGATCAAGGTCGGCGCGGCCACCGAGACCGAGATGAAGGAGAAGAAGGCCCGGGTCGAGGACGCGCTGCACGCGACCCGCGCCGCCGTCGAAGAGGGCATCGTGCCCGGCGGTGGGGTCACCCTCATCCGCGCCGCTCAGGCCCTCGAGTCGCTCGAGCTCAGCCGCGAGCAGCAGTTCGGCGTCAACATCATCAAGCGCGCCGTCGAGGAGCCCCTGCGGCAGATCTCGCGCAACGCCGGTGTCGACGGCTCGATCGTGATCCAGAAGATCAAGGAGAACGGCGGCTCGTTCGGCTTCAACGCCGCGACCGAAGAGTACGGCGACATGCTCGAGTTCGGCGTCATCGACCCGACCAAGGTCGTGCGCCACGCGCTGCAGAACGCCGCGAGCGTCTCGGGTCTGATGATCACCACCGAGGCCCTCATCGCCGACAAGCCCGAGGACAAGAAGGCCGCGCCGGCCGGTCCGGGCGGCGGCGGCATGCCCGACTACGACTTCTGATCGGGCGCTGCCTCGTGCAGTCTGCGCCGGCCGCCTCGTGCGGTCCGGCGCGGTGAAGACCCCGGCCTCGGCCGGGGTTCTTCATTTCGAAGGGCGTGTCGACCGGCGCCGTGCCTACTCGAAGAGCGCGCCGAAGGGGTCGGCGTCGGCGTGCAGCGGGCTACGCTCCAGACCTTCGAGGATGAGGTGGATCCACAGCAGCAGGTCTTCGTCGGTGCGCGGCCGCGCCTTGAGGGCGACGCCATCGGAGCGGCGGTCGACCACCGTCAGATCGAGCTCGATGCGCGCCCCGTCGTCGAGATAGACCGCGCCGTCGAGCGCCGCCCCGAATCGGGCCCATGGGCCATCGGGCTGCACCCGCAGGCCGTACAGCGATACATCGGCCGTCTCGAGCACTTGATCGTCGATGCGCACCGGCAACTGCGTCGGGACCCGCGGGTGCCGCCGCAGGTTGCGCGGCTCGGCCAGGACCTCGACCAGATGATGGGCCATGCGGTCGGGAGCCTCGGGCACCAGGCGCAAGACGCCGTCGGGCAGCTCGATCTCGGCTGGCGCGATGCCGATGACCGGCACCAACGCCCGCGCGCTGTCGGCCAGCACCGACCGGCCCACGGTGCTGCGGGCATCGACCACGACCACACCCACGCCGTCGTAGAGTTCGAAGGCGGCGTCGGGCAGCCGCGCCTCTTCGGTGCGCCGCAGCTCGACCCCCCGCTCGTCGAGGGCCGCGTCGAGCCCCGAGAGCCCGCCGCTCTCGGCCACGAGCCAGACGATGCTCATCGCCCCCTCCGCGCGCCAGGGGCCGGCCAGCCCAGTCGACCCAGTCCCCCCTGCATGAGCGCCCGCCGCGCGTCCTGATGGGCGGCCTCGACGTGCTGCGCGATGGCCTCGGGCGCCTCGCCGAGCAGCGGGGCGTAGGTCGTATCGTGGCGGGCGACGATGACGCCGCCGCGATAGACCGCCTGAGAGACCTTCGGCGCGGCCGGCGCCCGGTCGAGAGTCTGCAACTGCAACCGGCCGTCCGGCGTCTCGAGAACCTCCGCGAAGCCCAGCACCGGGTGTCCCGGCGGATCGGGCAGGGGCCCGGTCGGCGGAGGCGGCGTCGATGGCTTCGCCGCCGGCTGACTCTCGGGGGCGCGGGCCAGCTCGGTCTGACCCCACGGATCATCGTCCCAGGGCTCGTCGCGCCAGGGGTCGGCGGCCTCGGCCTCGGCCATGTCGTGGGTCGCCGCGAGCGCGTCGAGCATGTCGCGGGTGAAGCCGGGCAGGCGCTCTCCGGTCCAGCGCGCCGACGGCGCGCGCGGCGCGTCGGCCACGTCGGGATCGACGCCCCGGACGCCGGCTCGCCCCAGAGCCTCGCGGATGCTGCTCGGCGGCGCGTCGGCCCGGTGGGGCTGCGGTTCGGCGATATGCGCGAGTGACGGTGCGTCGAGCGCCGCGGCGTCGTGCAGCGAGCCGACCGACTCCAGCGCCTCATCGTTCGTCGCCGGGCGCTGGGGGCGCTCGGGCAGCTCGTCGAGCGCCTCGACGTCAAACGCCGATACGCTCTCTTCGACCTCGCCGCCGAGCAGCGCATCCAGCGCTGCGCGTCCGGCGGGCAGGTCATCCGGCTGAGCCGAGCCGGGGATCACGCCGCCCGGCGGGCTTCCGAGAGCGCCCAGATCATCGAGGCCGTCGAGGTCGTCGAGGCTGCCGAACGCATCCGGATGTTCCGGATTCAGGTCCTCATCGGGCTCCGCCAGGCCTTCGAGATCGTCGAGGTCATCCAAGCCTTCGAGATCGTCGAGGTCACCCAAGTCTTCGAGCTCGTCGAGGTCATCCAGGCCTTCGAGCTCGTCGAGGGCATCCAGGTCTTCGAGGTCATCGAGGCCGTCGAATGCGTCCGGCAGATCCGACGCGCCGCCGCCCACCGGTTCATCGACGCCGTCGAGATCGTCCAGCCCGTCCAGATCATCGATCTCGGCCAGGTCATCGAGGCTATCGAGCCCATCGAGATCGTCCAGGCCATCGAGAGCACCGAGCCCGTCGTCGCGGGGCGGCGGCCGCGTATCCAGGGCCGGTTGCTCCGCGCGCTCGAAGCTGTCGAGTTCGTCGAGGTCGTCGAGGTCGTCGAACGCCTCCCCCAATGCACCGAGGTCATCGAATGCGTCGAGGTCATCGCCCAGGGCCTCGAGATCATCCAGGTCGCCGAGGGCGTCCCCGTCGCCGTCGAACACCTCCAGATCGTCCAAATCGTCGCCGTCACCTGAACCCGCGATGGCGTCGAGCCCCTCGATGTCGTCCAGCGCGTCGAGATCGTCGAGATCGTCCAGCCCGTCGAGGTCGTCGAGGCCGTCGAGGTCGTCCAGCCCGCCGGCTTCGGTTCGGTGGCCTCGGCTGTCGTGAGCGTCCTCGCTCGCAGGCTGTCGCCCCGTGCTCACTCGGCCGGGTGTATCCGCCGGGTGCGCGCCTGCGTCGAGCGGGGCCTCGGACCGCGCGGTCTGTCCGTCGCTTGCCTCGCCGGAGGCGTCGAGGTCGTCGAGGTCGGCAAGGTCGTGCAGATCGTCCAGGTCATCCAACCCGTCGAGGTCGTCGAGGTCATCGAGGTCATCGAGGCCATCCAGTGGGCCCGCTTCGCCCAGGCCATCCAGCGCCTCAGCCCCATCCAGCGCGTCGAATACGCCTGCTGCGTCTTCGAGATCGCTCGGATCATCAACGGCTGCCTGCCCCGACGCCACGTCTGATGCTGCCGGGCCGTCGAGGCCATCGAGATCATCGAGGCCATCGAGATCGTCGAGGCCATCGAGATCGTCGAGGCCATCGAGATCGTCGAGGCCATCGAGGTCAGCCAACGCGTGGAACTCCAGCGCATCGCCCTCGGGCGCGGGATCCGCGTCGGCGCGTGCGGCGGGCAACGGCGCTGGCTGTGAGGCGTCGTATCCTGCGTCTGGTCGAGCGTCGTCGGTGTGCCGCGTCTCGGACGCGTCGAATGCGTCGAGGCCATCGAGGCCATCGAGCCCGCTGAGACCTTCCCAGCTCTCCTCGGCGCCGAAGGCTGGGAACGCGCCGTCGTCCGGATCAACCAACGCGGGCGGCGCGACATCGAGGGCTGGCGGGCGCAGATCGCCCTCGCCGGGCACCGCACGCTCACCGCCGACCCCGGCGTCATCGATGCCCGCGAGGTCATCGAACCCATCGGCGCCTTCGAGATCGTCGAGCCCGTCGACGTCCCCCAGGTCATCGAGGCCGTCGAGATCCTCCAGGTCATCGAGGCCGTCGAGGCCCTCCAGATCGTCGAGGCCCTCCAGATCGTCGAGGCCCTCCAGATCGTCGAGGCCCTCCAGATCGTCGAGCCCGTCCAGATCGGCCGACCCGCCCTGGGCCCGCCGCTCGATGGCCGGAACCTCGGGGCCGTCGACCATCGAGATCGCATCCAGCTCAGCCTCATCCTCCGGATCGAGATCGTCGAAGAGCGACATCGAGATGTCGAGGCCATCGGAGACCCCGCCGACCACGCCGACTGCCTCCAGCGCATCCGACGCTTTGCTCTCGGGCGGCGCGACCAGGGCATCCCAGGCCTCACCGGTGGCCGGCGCCCGGCCCAGCTGCAGCTCAGCCATCGACGACAGCGCGGGAAACGGCCCGCTCGTGGCCAGATCCAACGGCGACGGGCCGGGCAGCGCCACCTCGGGCGGCGCGTCATCCAGCGGATCGTCGATGATGCCCAGCGGCGGGTCGATCACCATCGGCTCGACCGACTCCAGCGGACCGACCGCTTCGAGCCGATCGTCGAACATCGAGCGGGAGACGGGGGGCGACGCGACGTAGACCGGCTCCTGGGGGACCCGCGGCTCGATGGCGACGGCGCGCGCGATCGGCGAGCCGGCGCGCTCGCCAGACTCGGATACGGTGGACCTTCCTCCGCGGTCGCCGTCGTCGTCGAACGGCGTCGGCGCGGCCTCGCCCGAGTCATCGACGAAGTCGAACGGGCTCGGCTCCGGGGCCCCGTCGTTCGAACCGTCCACGAAGCCGAACGGGTTCGGCTCGCCCGCCATCGCGTTGACCCGGGCCAACGTCTGATCGGCGCGCGGGGAAGACGGGTCCCTGTCGTCGGACGTCGAGTCTTCCTCCAGCGGACTGGGGATCGGTCGAGCCCGGTGAACGGGCGCGCGCGCCTCGGGCGGTGGCGTGAGACGGCTGCCGGGGTAGGGCGCCATCGCCGGCACGGTATCGCCGTGATCGCCCGGCGGACTCACCGTCGGCGCGCGCTGCGGCTGGTCGATGAGCAGATCGGGGCGTGGCCGCGGCTCGCGGGACTCGATGCGGTCGACGAGGGCCCGCACCGCGCGGGCCAGCGGCCCGTCGGGCGCCTCGTGCAGCACGGGGCGCATGCGACGCACCGCCTTGCGGGCCGCGGGGTCATCGGGCAACCAGCCCGCGTCTTCCGGGCGCAGGTCGAGGTAGCGTTGGCAGACGACCGCCAGCGCGCCGCTCACCCGGCGCTGGGCGCGCGCGTCGGCCATGTTGACCACCAGCCGCGGATCGAGCTCGTCGAGCAGGCTGCGGGCCTCGTCGGCCACCGCCCGATCATGCTGCTCGAACACCGTCAGCAAGTGCGCCATCGAGTCGATGCGCTCCTCGCCGCGGGGCTGGATCGCCCGCTCCAGCACCGGCTGAACCCACTCATGTCGCGTCAGGCCCAGCTCGAGCCGGCGGAAGACCGCCGCCTTGACGAAGCCGTAGGCGTTCTGGATCGACGTGGGCTCGGGGCTCGTCACCAGCAGCCGGTGCCCGGCGAGGTTGAAGAAGTCGAGGGTGTTGTAGTGGGTGCCGGCGCCTAGATCGATGAGCAGCACGTCGGCGTCGAGGCCGAGCATGCCCTCGATCAAGCGTCGGCGATCCGCCGGGCGGGGATGCGCCGCGCGCAGGATCGCCGCCGCGCCGCTGACCAGCCGCAAGCCGTCGACGTCCGTCGGCACGCAATACGGCTCGAGATCGGTCTGCCGGTCGGCGAAGAAGTCGCCGAGGGTGCGCGGCGGGTGCAACAGGCCCAGCAGGGTATGCAGGTTGGCCGCGCCCAGATCGGCGTCGAGCACCACCACCCGCCGCCCGCGGCGGGCGATCTCGGCGGCGGTCGCCGCGCAGACCAGCGACTTGCCGACCCCGCCCTTGCCCCCACCGAAGGCCCACAGGGTCGGCTGACTCATCGGGCCCCGCCGTCGGCTGTATCATCCGGCCCGGCCGCGCCGCCATCGCCCGCGCCGCCATCGGACCCGGCGGCCTCCTTCTGGGCCGCCTCCTGGGCTTTCTGCAGCGCCAGGTTGCGCTTGATGTGGTTCAGGCGCCCGTCCTTCTCCTTCTTGCGCAGATCCTCCCACATCGTCTTCATGTAGGTCCGGGTCTTGAACTCTTCGGTGTCGTCCTGCCGCGCGACCAGCCAGGTCAAGAGCTCGGGATGATCCGTCGAGGCCAGCCCGTGCAGCAGCGTCAGCATGTAGTGGCGCTGCGCCACCAGCCGCAGCGTGCGCCCGCCCTCTTGCACCGGGATGTTCTTCTCGGGACACACGGCGTCGGGGTCCGCCTTCTCGAACGCGCGCTTCAGCGGCGCGTAGGCGTCGAGCTTGATCAGATCGCGCAGCCCGTAGGCCGCCGCGCAGCGCACCGCCAACGACGGATCGTCCAGCGCCTTGGCCAGATCGTCGAGCAGCCGCGGATCCTTGAGCTGGCCCAGGGCCCAGACCACCGCCAGCCGGACCTCCTCATCGTCGCCCGCCGCCGCGTGGATCGCCTTCAGCCGTTCGATGGCCGGCACCTTGAGCAGGCCCAGCGCCAGCGCCAGCGCCTGCGGCTCGGCCATGGCGTTGGGCTTGTCCGCCAGCGTACGCACCGCCTTGCGGGCCTGCTCGCCGCCGATCTGCCCCAGCGCGATGAGCCCGGTGAAGGCCAGGGCCTCGCGCTGCTCGATCAGGCCGGCCAGGGTCGCCGCCGCGCCGTCGATCTCCAGCGTACCGGCGACGAACGCCGCCCGGGCCGCCACGCCCTCGTCAGCGTCGCCGAGGGCCTCGAGCACCACCTTCTCGACCTCGGGGGTGACCCGGAAGTCGAGCCGGGTGGCCAGCATGTTCATGCCCTCGCGGCGCACCTTGGGGTCGTCGCTGCGCATGTGCACCACCGCCACGCCCGGGTGGGAGTAGCGCGAGAAGAAGCCGCCGGCGAGGTAGTCCGATAGCAGCACGTGGGCCGCGGCGAAGAAGAGGAAGTACAGCCCGAAGCGGATGCCCGCGTCGCGGCCGGCGGTCGCCAGCTCCAGCTCCTCGTCGTCGACCTCTTCGGTCGCCTCGCCCGAGATGCGGGCGTCGAGCTCGGCCATCTCGTCTTTGAGGAACTCGCGGCTGAAGCCGCGGTGGAAGATCAGATCACCCAGCGCGATGGTGCTGCACAGCCCGGCGATCGCGCCGAGCGCGACCCACAGAGCCACCAGCACGAAGCTGCCGCCCGGTGACCCGGCCGTCGTATCGATATAGCCGTGGATGAGGTGTCCGGCGCCGTAGAAGACGGCGATGCTGATCACCGCGGTGATCGACCGCTTGGACGCGGTGCCGAACAGGGCGAGGCGGAGGGCGTGCACCGGCCCCCGTCAGTCGGTCAGCGCAGGTTCCCGGGGGAAGAAGAAACCGAACCCGACGGTCACCGCGAAGTTGTTGCTGATCTCGGTCTCGGCGTTGTTGTCGCCGTCGGCCTCGGCGTTGGCGATCGAGTTGAGCGCCGAGCTGAAGATGTAGTCGCGCACCTCGATGTTGAGCGCCATCCAGTCGGAGGTGAAGGCCCGGAAGCCGAGCCCCGCGACCGCCATGGGGCTGCCGCCGTCCAGATCGGACACCTCGCCGGTCAGGCTGGCGAAGCCACCGCCGGCGATGAGGTGCAGGTCGTAGTTGATGACCGCGCGCCCGAACAGCGCGAACTTGCCGATCAGCGGGGTGTAGACGATCTCGCCCGAGGCCATCAGCTGGATGCTCGAGAAGCCTTCGGCGCGATCCGAGCGCTTGGAGAGCACCTCTTCGGCCAGGCCGGTATCGAGGGACGTCGCCCCGAAGATCGTCGCCCCGATCGCGAAGGAGTCGGCGATGTGATAGCCGAGGTTCGCCCCGAACATCACGTTGCGCTGAAAGGCGTCGTTGAGGGTGAAGCCCACCACCGGCGCGATCTCGAAGCGCCCGCCGCGCAGCAGCAGCCGCTTGCGGATGGCGTCGCCCTCTTCGAGGCGATCGAGCGCGCTGCGCCGCGGCCCGGCGATATTGGCCGCCAGGGTCGGCGTCGCGGCGAAGAGCGTCAGGGCAGACAGCAGCCCCAGCGCCAGCCGGAAGATCGAAGCGCGCCCGGTCGGACGCGGATGCGTGCGTTCCACGGGCGGCCTCATTTCAGCGTCCGGTATTCGAAGTCGGGCGGGATGAAGAAGCTCACCCCGGCGGTGAACAGCAGGTTGTTCACGATCTCCGAGCGCGCCGGATAGTTCTCGTTGTAGATGTTGTCCCGCAGCTCGATGTTGAGGGTGAACCAGCGGTTCATGAAGTACCGCTGACCGATGCCGGCGGTGATCGTCAGGTGCCCGTCGAGCTCGGTCTGGGTGAACCCGGCCCCGAGCAGGGCGTAGGTGTCCCAGGGGATGATCCAGGTGTTGAACAGCGCGAACTTGCCGTAGATGAAGGCGTACTGGAAGTTGAGCGTGCCGTACCACTTCACCTTCGAGACCTGGGGGAAGAGCTCGTAGTCCTCGATCACCCGGTCGAAGAGGTCGGTCTCGGTGCCGAGGGAGTAGCCCCCATTGACGCCGATCGCCATGACCTCGGTGAGGTGGTAGTTGAGCGTGCCGCCGGCCACGAACGCGCTGGTGAGCGCGTCGTTGACGTTGGTGCCGAGGAAGGGCGCCACCTCGACCCGGTTGCGCCGCAGGAACGGCCGCCGCTGGATGACCCGGATGAGGTCGATCTCCTCCCGACGGGAGCGCTCGGCCTCCTTGGCGACCTCTTCGGTGTCGATGACGTCGAAGCTGAGGGTGTCGCCCTCGCCCTCACCGCCCTCGTCGCCCCCGCTGAGATCCTCCGGGCTGAATGTCATGTCGACGTCTTCCTGCGCGAACGCCGCCGAGGCGCCGAGCAGGCAGGCGATGAAGATGACCCGTCTGGCCCAAGATCGCCGGTGCATGGCCTCCGTTCCCACAGAAGAATTCATCGGTGTTGGTAGCACGTCGTCCGGCCCCCTACAACAAAAACCCCGGACCGCCGTATGCCCCGCGAGGGCCACCGGGCGGCCCGCTCAGCCGTCCGTCAAAAGCGCTTCGGCGAAGGCGTCGACGTCGAACGCCCGCAGGTCCTCGACCTTCTCGCCGATGCCGATGTAGCGCACCGGCAGTCGCATCTCGTCGCTGATGCCGATGATGACCCCGCCCTTGGCCGTGCCGTCGAGCTTGGTGAGCACCAGCCCGGTGACCGCCACGGCGTCGGTGAACACCTTGGCCTGACTGATCGCATTCTGGCCGTTGGTCGAGTCGAGCACCAGCCATACTTCGTGCGGCGCGCCGTCGAGGGCCTTGCCCGAGACCCGGTGCACCTTGGCCAGCTCGTCCATCAGCTCGGTCTTGGCCTGCAGCCGGCCGGCGGTGTCGCAGATGCAGACGTCGTAGCCCTCGCGCTCGGCCTGCTCGATGGCTTCGAAGATCACGCTCGACGGATCCTGCCCCGAGGCGCCCTTGACCACCGGCACCCCGGCCCGGTCGCCCCAGACCTCGAGCTGCTCGACCGCCGCCGCCCGGAAGGTATCGCCGGCGGCGAGCAGCACCTTCTTGCCGGCGTCGGTGTAGCGCTTCGCCAGCTTGCCGATCGAGGTCGTCTTGCCGGCGCCGTTGACCCCGACGACCATGATGACCAGCGGCTTCGCCCGGTCGAGGTCGAGCGGCGGCGCGCCCACGTCGAGCAGCTCGCGGATCTGCTGCTTGAGCGCGGCCCAGACCTTGTCGGGGCGGTCGAAGTCCTTCTTGCCGAGGCTGTCGTGCACCATGTCGACCAGCTTCTGGCTGGTGCGCACGCCGATGTCGGCGGTGAACAGCGCCTCTTCGAGGTCGCCGAGCAGGTCGTCGTCGATGGTCTTCGCCGCGCCGAAGAGGCCGGCGAGCTTGCCCACGAAGCCGTCGCGGGTGCGCGAGAGGCCTTCGCGCAGGGTCTTGCCGGCGGCCTCTGCGGTGGGCTTGGCGGGCGTCTTCTTCGCCGCGGCGGGCTCGCCCTTCGCCGGGGCCTTCTCCGCCGCCTTCGGGGCATCGGAGGCCGCCTGCGGGGCCTTCTCGGCGGCCTTCGTGGGCGTCTGGGCGCTCGGCGGGCTCTTGGGGCCGATCGCGCCGGGGGCCGGGGTGCCCGACTTCTGCACGATGCGGATGCGGCCGCCGGCGCTCGCCGGCACCACCGCCTCGGCCCGGCCGAACGCGTGGCGGGCCTCCTGCTCGATCTGGTCGTCGCTCTTGTCGTGGCTGGGCAGCTCGGGTCGGGCGACGTCGGTGACGTACTCGGCGGCCGCCTCGGGATCGGCCCGCAGGCCGCGCACGACGAAGTACAGGATCAGCGCGCCGATGATGCCGTAGACGACGTACTCGACCCACGGGGCCGCCGGCGCGTCATCGACGATCGGGCGGACGGCGTCGAAGGCCTTGATCGCGGCGTCGGTGAAGCCGCCGTCGGCGGCCGCCTGCACGGCGTTTGCGGCATCGGCGGCGTTCACTGTGGCGTCGGCGGCGTTTGCAGCGGCGTTTGCAGCGGCGTTGGCGGCGGCGTCGGCCGCGTTCGCGACGGCGGTGGCCCCGTCCGCGGCGGCCCCGCCGGCGTCGGCCGCCCCCTGGGCGATCGCGGCGCCCCCGTCGGCCGCCGCCGCGGCTTGGCCGGCGTCACCGGCGGCCGGCGCGCCGCCGTCGAGCTGAGCCAGGATGAGGCCGGTGATCAGCGCGTCGAGTTGTGGGCCCATGTCGCGTCCTCGGTCGAATCAGGTCATCCGCACGCCGACCAGCTTGCTGACACCCGACTCTTCCATCGTGATGCCATAGAGCATATCGGCGATTTCCATCGTGCGCTTGTTGTGGGTGATGAGCACCACCTGACTGGTCTCGGCCATCTCCCGCACCACCTCGTTGAAGCGGCCGATGTTGGCGTCGTCGAGCGGCGCGTCGACCTCGTCGAGCAGGCAGAAGGGGCTGGGCTTGTGGCGGAAGACCGCAAAGACCAGCGCCAGGGCGCACATCGCCTTCTCGCCGCCGCTGAGCAGGGTGACGTTCTGCACCTTCTTGCCCGGCGGGCGCACGTGCATCTCGATGCCGGTGCCCAGCAGATCGTCGGGATCGGTCAGGGTCAGCTCGGCGGTGCCGCCCCGGAACAAGCGCGGGAACAGGGCGGTGAAGTGGCCGTTGACCGCGTGGAACGTCTCGGCGAAGAGGCGGCGCGAGGTCTCGTCGATCTGGTCGATGGCCAGGGTCAGGTCGTCGAGGGCGTCGGTCAGATCCTTGCGCTGGCCGGTGAGGAAGTCGTAGCGCTCGCTCACCTCGGCGAACTCTTCGATGGCCCCCATGTTCACGTCGCCCATCTTCTCGATCAGCTCTTCGAGCTGTGCCAGCCGCTGCTTCTCCTCGGGCCCCGGCGGGGTGCCGCTGTGGAAGTCGACCAGCACCTCGCCCAGGGTCACGCCATAGCGATCGCTCAGCCGCTCCTCGGCCGATTCGAGCCGCACCACGCAGGTGCGCAGGGCCAGCCGCGACTCGTTGAGCGCGGTCATCGCCTCGTCGCGGGCCTTGCGGCAGGCGGTCAGCGCCCGATCGGCGTCCTTGACCGCGGCCTCGGCGTCGGCGTGCGCCGCGCGGGCTTCGGCCAGCGTCGACGAGCGGGCCTCGGCTGCGGCCAGCGCCTCGGCGCGGGTCTGCTCGGCGGCGGCGGCCAGATCGGCCAGCTCGCCCATGCGATCGTGGATCTCGACCCGCAGCTCTTCGGCCTTGGCCGCGCGGGCCTCGGTCTCGCGGACCAGCCGCTCGAGCCGCTGCAGGGCCGCGCGGGCGCCGCCGATGCGCTCCTGGCGGGCCTGGGCCGCGCTGCGCACCCGATGCAGCTCGGCGACCGCCTCGTCCCGCGCCTCTTCGGCCGCTTGAACCGCCTCTTCGGCCGCCTGGACCAGCCGCTGGCGGTCGGTGGAGTTCTCCTCGGCCTCGGCCAGCACGTCGGCGGCGTCCAGCGCGCGCTCTTCGGCGGTCTCGGCCTTGGCCCGCAGGTCGTCGGCGTCCCGCTCCAGGCGACGGATGCGGGCGGCGAGGCGCTCCAGCTCGGCGTGGGTCCGGTGCAGGTCCTTCTTCGCCTCGGCTTGACGGACCCGGGCTTCCTGGGCCCGGCGATCGGCGGCGTCCATGACCTCGCGGGCTGCGCTGGCGGCCTCGCGGGCGGCCTGCATGCGCGCCTGCAGCGCCTCTCGCTCGGCCTCGCGCTCTTCGAGGCGCGCGGTCAGCGCCTTGATCTCGCGGCGCCGGCTCAGGGGCGCCGGGTCGGCCCCGTCGGCGCCGCCGACCACCAGCCCCGGGCCGTCGAAGAGCACCCCGCCGACGGTCACCACCGGCGCCGTCCAGCCGGCGTCGAGCACCGCTTGTGCCGCCCGCACGTCGTCGACGACCAGCGCGTCGCCCAGCAGCCGCCCGACCAGATCGGGCCACCGCCCGCCCACCTCGTCGGCCAGCCGGCCGCGCACCCCGTCCAGCGCCGGCGGCGCGGCGGGCGGGGACAGCGGGCGGGCGTCGACCGCCGCGAACAGGCCGCGGCCTTTGCCCCGACCGCGCAGGAACTCCACCGCGTCGAGCGCCGCGGCGGTATCGCGCACGAGCACGCCCTTGATGCGGGCGTCGAGCACGCTGGCCACCGCCTGCTCGTAGATCGCCGGCACCTCCAACGCGTCGGGCACCGGCCCCACAACCCCGTCGAGCCCGGCGTCGAGCACCGCGCGCACGCCTTCGCCGAGGCCCTCGCGGCGGCGCTCCAGCTCTTCCAGGCTCGAGCGGCGGCTCTTGTCGGCGACGATCGCCTCGCCCAGCCGGCGCTCCTCGGCGGCGGCGACGTCCTGCTCCTGGCGGTGGGCCGCGCGCCGGGCGGCGGCGTCTTCCCGATCGCGCTGCGCCTGCTCGATGGCCTCGGCGGCGTCCTTGATGGCCTGCTCGTCGGTGGCCACCTGCAGCTCCATCGCCGCCCGCTGCTCGCCGGCGGTGGCGCGCTCCTCGCCGGCCATCGCCGCCCGCTCGCGCAGATCCATCGCCTGCCGGCGGGCTGAGTCGTGCTCGGCGCGGGCCCGGGCGATGGCCTGCGCCTCCTCGGCGATGCGTCGGCGCAGGCCTTCGGCGTTGGCCCGGGCGTCGAGCAGCGCCCGCGCCGCCGCCCGCTGGGCCGCCTCGCGCTCGGCGACCGCGCCGGCGTCGCCTTCGCCCTCGGCTTGCAGCGCGGCCAGCTTCTCCGCCGCCTCGACGCGCTCGCCCTTCAGCTCGGCCAGCCGCTCGGCGCCCAGGGAGCGGTCGCTCATCGCGCTCTCGAGCTGGCGGGTGAGGCCGCTCTTCTCGCGGGCGTACAGGTCGAGCTCGGCCTCCGCGGCGCGGCCCTTCTCCTCGGCGGCGCGCAGGCTCTCGGCGACCTCGCGGGCGTGGGTATCCGCCTGGCGCTCGGTGAGCCCGGCGGCCTCGCGGCGGGCCTCGGCGGCGATGCGATCCCGCTCGGCGTCTTCTTCGGCCTGCAGGCTCTGTGCTTCGAGCCGCTCGAGATAGCGTCGCTCGGCGTCCAGCCGCAGATAGTCGAAGGTCGCCGCCCGCAGCGCGATGTGGCGCGCCTCTTCACGGTATTGTTTGTAGCGCTCGGCCTTGTTCGCCTGCCGCCGCAGGCTGCGCAGCTGGCGTTCGATCTCGCCGATGACGTCGTCGACCCGCTCCAGGTTGGTGCGGGTCTCGTTCATCTTGCGCTCGGCCAGCCGCCGCCGGTTGCGATAGCGGGTGATGCCCGCCGCCTCTTCGATCAGGAGCCGCCGCTCGTCGGCCTTGGCGCTCACCAGCCGGCCGATCTGCCCCTGCTCGATGATGGCGTAGGCCCGCCGCCCGCCGGGCCCGCTGCCGACGCCCGTGCCGGCGATCAGATCTTGGATGTCGGCGAGGCGGCTGCGCTGCTTGTTGATGATGTAGTCCGAGCCGCGATCGCGCTCGATGCGCCGCTCGATGGCGATCTCTTCGACCTCGCGGAAGCGGGTGGGCACCTCGGCCGAGCCGTCGTTGTGGAACGTCAGCCGGACCTCGGCGATGCCCATCGGGCCGCGCTTCTCCGATCCGGCGAAGATGACGTCCTCCATCGCCCCGCCGCGCAGGGCCTTGGCGCCCTGCTCGCCCATGACCCACTTCATCGAGTCGACGATGTTCGACTTGCCGCAGCCGTTGGGGCCCACGATCGCGGTGACCCCGTCGTCGAAGGCGATCGTCGTGCGGTGGTAGAACGACTTGAAGCCGTGGATGTCGAGGCGCTTGAGCTTCATTCGATCCGCGGTGAGGGCCGCGGCGCCGGCGGGGCGTCGCGCGGTTCTTATCGCACCGGCGTGTCAGCGGGTCAACCGCGGGTCGGCGGGCCGGCCGTGCTGCCTTCGTCTACAGCCGCAGCGCCCGGCGATGCTCGCGGATGTGCTGCCGGGGCGGGGGCAGGTGGTCGACCTCGCCGGTGGGCACGAAACCCAGCCGGGCGTAGAGCGCGACGGCTGGGGCGTTCTGATCGGCGACATCGAGCAGCAGCCGGGCGAAGCCCTCGGCCCGGGCCCAGGCGACCACCGCGCCCACCAGGGCCCGGCCTACGCCGCGGCCGCGGGCGGTCGGCGCGACCCACATCGACAGCAGGAGCGCGTCGCCCGGATCGTCGGGCGCGGGGCCGCCGCGCACCATGCCCCCGTCGGCCCCGTCGACCACGGCGACGAAGGTCGCCAGCGAACGCAGCTGCGCCGGCCAGCTCTCCGGCGGTCGGGCGGCGGTCTCGCTGTAGGTGCTGCCGAAGGCGTCCGGGGCGTCCTCGAGGGCCGCCAGCCGGATCGCCCGCAGGCGCGGGCCCTCATCGGGCGTCAACCGTACGATCTGCATAGATGTCCTCGTCGAAATTGCCAATACGGTTGCGACGGCCGATCTCGCCGATGCCGGCGTTGCTCCTCCTCGACGTGCCCCTGGCACGCCTTCGTCGTCGCGCCTTGGCCTCGACGACCTCGGCTCGCCGCCCCCGCATCGTCACTTCCGCCGCGGACATCCAGGCGCTCCACGCTGGAACCGTGCACGCAGTGTGCGGCGCCGGCGCCGCCGGCGACAACCCGGTCGGGTCGATGACCGAATCCGCGCCCGATCACGCCCCCGTGGATTGCCCGGGGCGTCGCGCACGGTTACGGTGTGCGCCATGCGGTCTGCCTTGATGCTCGCCGCCTTCGCGCTGGTCTCCATCGGCGCCACGGCGGCGGCCCAACCCACCATCCAAGTCCGGGCGCGGGCGTTCCTCGACGGTCTTCAAGCGTCGACCCGGGGGGGCGTCGTGCTCGTCGAGGGCGCCTTGCGCGACAACCTCGGCGCGCCCGTGACGGGCGAGGCGGTGGTGATCCGGGCCGAGGGGCAGGTCGTCGACGAGACCACCACCGGCACCGACGGCCGCTTTCGGGCGCAGTTCGCCCTCGCCGGCTCGGGGGAGCGCACGCTGGAGGTGCACTTCAAAGGCTCGCTCCTGCTCGCCGACGCGCGGGCCCGGCTGCCGATCACCGTCGGCCGCAACGCGCTGCGGCTGCGGCTCGACGTGCCCGACGAGGTGACTGTCGGCAAAGCGGTCTCGGTGGGCGCGGCGGCCTACGACAGCCGCGACGTGCCGGTGCCCTCGCTGGCGCTGAACCTCGACCTGGACGGCGCGCCGCTGCGTTCGCTGCGCACCGACCGCTCGGGGCGGGCCGAGGCGCGCCTCTCGCCGCTCGACCCCGGGGTGCATACCCTGCGGCTGCACTTCGCCGGCAACGCGCGCTTCACCGCGGCCGAGGTCACCCGCGAGATCGAGGTGGCCCGCCCGATGGCGGTGGCGCTGGCGCCCGCCTCGACCGCGCCGCTGGCCCCGGGTGATCCGATCGTACTCGACGTGGCCTTGGGCCCCGACCGCCCGGCGACGGTGCGGGTGACGATCACCGCCGAGGGACGCCCGATCGACGACACCGCCGTCATCGGGCAGGGGACCCGCTTCGTCATCGACCCGGACGACGTCGAGCCGGGGCCGGTGCGCTTCCGGGCCCTGGCGCACGCCGAGGCGGTCGGCTGGAAGGACGCGCTCTCCGACGTGGTGACCATGGACGTGCCGTCGCCGCCGCCGCCCTCGCCGTGGTGGATCCGGGCGCCGGCGCTGCTGGCGGCCTTCTCGTTGCTGGGGGTGCTCGTCCGGATTCGTCGGCGCCCCGAGGCCGCGCCGCCCGCGCCGCCCGCCGTCGAGGCCGGGCCGCCGCCGTTCACCTTCGTCAGCGCGCCGCGCAATGGCGGCGCCGATCAGCTGGTGGTGGAGATCCGCGACGGCCTCGACGGCCGGGCGCTGGCGGCGACGGTCGTGCGCCTGCCGAGCCTCTCCCCGCCGCCGCGTCCCGGGGATTCGGCCGTGCCCGAGGGTCAGCGGGCGGCCACCGATGGTGAGGGGCGGGTGATCTTCGACGGCGACGGCGGCGATCGGGTCTGGGCCCACGCGCCGGGCTACGCGCCGAGCTGTCATCCGCTGCCGCGCACCGGCGGGCGGGCGGTGCTGCACTTGCTGCCGGTGCGCGCCCGCATGCAGACGCTGTACGCCGAGCTGCTGGGCGATGCCGGGCGACCGCCGCTGCGCTTCGGCAAGGAGACCCCGCGCGAGGCGGCGGGCGCGCTGACCGACCGCGGCGCGCCGGGCCGGCCGCTGGACGCGCTGACGGCGCTGGTCGAGCGGGCCTGCTTCGGCTCCGGCGAACCCGGTGAGGCCGAGCTGATCGAGGCCTTCGAACTGGCGCAGGCGGTGCGCCGCGGTCTGGGGCATGCCGGATGACGTGGCGCCTCGTGCTCTCGCTGGGCCTGCTGATGGGTCTGCTGCCGGGTTTGCTGTCGGCCCCCGCGTCGGCCGCCACCGCCGACAGCGCGCAGTGGGACGGCTTCTCCCGCTGGGTGCAGATGATGCGCAGCGCCGGCGTGACCGTCGAGGCGCCGCCGGGCATCGACCTGGGGCAGGTCCCGCCGGGCGCCGGGCTCGCGCTGCTCGATCCGCCGTCGGGCGACTTCGACGGCCTGCGGCTCTTCGTGCAGGAGGGCGGGCGGGTGCTGCTGGCGGTCGAGAGCCCGGCCTCGGCGGCGCTGCTCGAAGCCTTCGATCTGCAGCTCGAGACGCCGCCGCCGCCCGGCTCGCTCGACAGCGGACACCCGGCGCTGCGGGCGCTGTCGACCCCCGGCGCGGGCGTCTTCGCCGACGTCGGCGCTTTGCTGACCAACCGCCCGGCCGCCGTCGCCGCGCCGCTGCACCTCGACCCGGCGGTGCGCTTCGACGACGGCAAGGGCTTCGCGTATCACCTCGAGCTCGGCGAGGGCGAGCTGCTGGTGGTCGCCGACGCCAGCCTCTTCATCAACCTGATGCTCGACGGCGCCGACAACGCGCGCTTCGCGGCCAACGTCGGCGCCTGGTTGGGCCGCAACCGCCAGGCGCCGGTCTGGTTCGCCGGCCCCACGACGCCGATCGAAGGCCGCTACGGCATCTCCGACGACCCGGCGCTGACCGGGCTCAACCAGGCGCTGGCCGAGCTGGGGCGCATCCTCGACCCCGACGACCTCGTGCTGCATCTGCTGCTGGCCATGGCCATCGCCGGCACCCTGGTCTTCGCCGTCTCGGTCTTCCCCGGCGGCGGCCGCCTCACCGATGATCCCGCGCCGGGCACCGGCCGCGCCGAGCGCCTCGCCGGCCGCCCCGGCGGACCGGCGGCCCCCGGCCCGCTGGCTGCACCCGAACCCGAACCCGACCCCGCCGCCCCACCTGCGAGAGAGACATGACCCACGACGAGACCCAGGCCACCGCCGCCGCCGCCCGCGAGGCGATCCATCGCGCGCTGGAGCAGGTCTACATCGGCCCCGCCCGGGTGGTCGACCTGCTGCTCACCGCGCTGCTCGCCCCGGGGCACGTGCTGCTCGAAGGGGTGCCCGGGGTGGCCAAGACCACGCTGGCCAAGGCCTTTTCGACCACGCTCGGCTGCGACTTCCGCCGGGTGCAGTTCACCCCCGACATGCTGCCCGCCGACATCACCGGCAGCTACATCCTCAACCTGCGCGACAACGACTTCGTGCTGCGCAAGGGCCCGATCTTCGCCCACGTGGTGCTCGGCGACGAGATCAACCGCGCGCCGGCCAAGACCCAGTCGGCGCTGCTCGAGGCGATGCAGGAGCGGCAGGTGACCATCGAGGGCGAGACCCTGCCGCTGCCCGACCCGTTCGTGGTGCTCGCCACCCAGAACCCGCTCGAGCAGGAGGGGGTGTATCCGCTGCCCGAGGCCCAGGTCGACCGCTTCTTGATCAAGCTGGTGATGGGCTATCCGTCGCCGGCCGAAGAGGTGCGCATGCTGGCCACCTACGACCACCCGCGGCCGCCGGTGCAGCCGGTGCTCGACCCGGCCTCGATCAAGGCCCTGCGGGCGGCGGCGGGCGCGGTGCACGTCTCCGAGGCGATGCAGACCTATATCGTCGGCCTCGCCCGCCACACCCGCGAGCACCGCCGGGTGCGGCTCGGCGCCAGCCCGCGGGCCTCGCTGGCGCTGATGCGCGCCGCCAAGGCCCGGGCGCTGCTCGACGGCCGCCGCGAGGTCCTGCCCGATCATGTGCGGGCCCTCGCCGCGCCGGTCTTCGCCCACCGGCTGGTGCTGACCCCCGAGGCCGAGCTGGACGGGGTCGAGGGCGAAGACGTGGTGCGCGACGCCCTCGAGCGGGTGCGCTACCGGGGGCCCGCCGACCGTTGACCTCCGCCGCCGCCAGCGCCGCTCCCAGCGGGGGCGCTTCATCCGCCGGGCTCGCCGCGGGCGACGACCGCCCCGAAGGCCTGAGCCCCGACGCCGTATGCGCCGCCATCGGCCGCTCGTCGGGCCCGCCGCGCCTGACCGCCACCGGCCGCGCGCTATTGGTGGGCGCGGTGGGCGTGGTCTTCGCCGCCGCCACCGCCGGCCACGTGGCGCTGCTCGCGGTGGGCACCGGCATGCTGGCGCTGCTCACGGCGGCCTGGCTGACCACCCGCGGCGCCGATCGGGCCCTCGACACCCTCGAGCTGTGGGTCGATACCCCCGAGGGCGCCACCCGCACCCGCGACGGTGAGGTGACCCTGCGGGTGCGCCTCATCCAGCGCGGCCGCCGCCCGCTGCGCGACGTGCAACTCGCCGTGCGGCTGGCCGGCGGACACCCCCCGCGGGCGCTGCTCGACGCGCCGCCGATGGCCGAGGCCGATCTCGACTTCGCGGTGCACTTCCCCCGGGCCGGGCACTGGCGGATTCACGGCGTCGAGCTGACCGCCAGCGGCCTCTTCGACCTGGCCCACGCCCGCCGCTACCGCCCCGCCGAGCTGCCGATCAACATCCGCCCCCGCCGCCGGCCGGCCGCCGAGGTGGCGCCGCTGCTCGCCCGCCGCGGCGCGACCCGCGATCGCTCCGGACGCCACATCGCCGGCCGCGCCGGATCGGGCCTCGAGCTGCGCGAGCTGCGGGAGTACGTGCCCGGCGACCCGCTCAAGACCGTCGCCTGGAAGGCCACCGCCCGTCGCCGCCGCCCGCTGGTGCGCGCCTTCGAAGAAGAGACCGTGCGCCGCATGCAGCTGCTGGTCGACATCGGGCCGTCGATGCGCTCGGGCCCCGAAGGCCACACCCCGCTCGACCGGGCCATCGACCTCTGCGCGACCATCGCCGAGCGCGCGGTGCACGACCGCATCGGCCTGACCACCTTCGACCACCGGATCTACGGTCACCTGCGCCCCGCCGGCGGCCGCGAGCACCTGCAGCGCCAGCTGCACCACCTGATGGATCTGGCCCGGGTGGTCGACGAAGACCTCACCGAGATCGACGACGCCGAGCTGCTCGCCCGGGTCGGCGCCTTCGTCGAGGCGCAAGAGGGCGTCGCGGTGCGGCGCAACGGGCCCGACCCCTGGCAGCCGCGCATCGCCCGGACGCTGGTCGACCCGCTGGCCGAGCTGTACGACGTCGGCGCGCTCTTCGCCCACGTGACCCGCTATCTGGCCGTCGAGCGCGACCGCGGCCACCGCGCGCTCTTCGCCAAGAACCGCCCGGCGAGAGAGACCCTCGCCGCCCGCCTGCGCCTCTTCTGCGCGCTGCGCGGCCTGCCGATCTCGTACCGCCTCTCGGGCCCGCTCGACGCCTTCGAAACCGGGCTGGTCGACGCCTTGAGCCCGACCCTGCGCCCCGGCGGCGCCGATCGTATCCTGCTCTTCAGCGACCTGCGCGGCCTCGAGCCCGACGGCCCCGCCGCCCGCGCCCTGCGGCTGACCCGGGCCCGCAAGAAGGAGCTGCTCGTCGTCGCCCTGGGCGCCGAGCCGCCCGAAGCGCATCAAGTGGCGAGCGTGCGCGCGGCCCACGGCCGGCTGGTGCACCTGCCGCCGCCGATCTGACCCCGACCGGAGCGATCCATGCCCCTCACCGATCCGAAGACCGCCGACGTCGGCGGCCAGACCCTGAGCTACTTCGAGATGGGCGCCGGCCCGCTCGTCATCTGCCTGCACGGCTACCCCGACACCGCGCACACTTGGGAAGACCTGCTGCCCGCGCTGGCCGACGCCGGCTTCCGGGCGGTGGCGCCGTTCATGCGCGGCTATCACCCCAGCCCGCCCTCGCCGAGCGGCGACTACTCGGGCATCGCCCTCGGCCGCGACGCCTTGGGGCTGATGAAGGCCCTCGGCGAGACCTCGACGGCGATCGTGGGCCACGACTGGGGCGCGCTCGCCGCGTACTCGGCCACCATGCAGGCCGAGCAGGCCGAGCAGGCCGAGCAGCCCGAACAGGCCGCCGTGCGCGCGCTGGTGACGCTGGCCATCCCCCATCCGCGGGCCATCAAGCCCAGCATCCGCGGGCTGTGGAAGGCGCGGCACTTCATCGCCTACCAGTTCAAGAGCCGCGCGGTGAAGCGGCTCGAGGCCGACGACTACGCGCACGTCCGCGACATCATCCGCCGCTGGGCGCCCACCTGGACCCCGCCCGACGACGAGATCGAGCGCTCGAAGGCGTGCTTTCGCAACGACGGCGTCGCCGAGGCCGCGCTGGGCTACTACTGGTCATGGCGCGCCGACCAGGGCGACCCCGAGGCGCGCAAGGCGCTGGTGCGGCGCATCGGCGTGCCGACCCTGGCCATCGGCGGCAAGGCCGACGGCGCGCTGCTGCCCGGGACCTACGAGGCGACCCCGTCGTGCTACACCGGCCACTACGAGATGACCCTGCTCGACGGCGTCGGCCACTTCCCGCACCGCGAGGCGCCCGACAAGGTCATCCCGCGCATCGTCGAGTTTCTGGCAGAGCACGGCCGCGGCTGACGCGCGCCCTCAGCGAGGGCGGGTCATCACCAGCACATCGCGCACGATCGACTCGCTCATGCGATGCGGCGCGCGCCACGGCTGCTCGACCAGCCCCTCATCGGCGAAGACCTGCGCCAGCGCGGCGCGCCGAGGCTGCAGGCTGTTGAAGACCAGCACCAGCGCCCCGCCCGGCCGCAGGCAGCGCGCCCAGGCCGGCGCGCAGGCGCGGATGTTCTCCAGCGGATTGCGCGTGCCGCCGCGCTCGACGTGCTGCACCCCATAGGGCAGATCGCCGACGACCATGGTGAACCGCTCGCCGCCCAGCAGCTCGGCCGCCTCGGCGCTGTCGCCGGCGATCAGCTTGACGCCGCTCACCGCGAACTCGACGTGCGCGAACCGCCCGCGCCCCTCGCGGTTCTTGCGCCCCACGAAGCCCCGAGCGAAGCGGTGCTTGATGCGGTGCAGCTTCGTCTGCCGCTTGACGTGCCGCTCGAAGTCGTCGAGCGCCGTGGCGTCTCGCTCGATGCCCCGGGCCTCGATGCCCAGCCGCGCCGCCCACAGCAGCGTCGTGCCGCGCCCGGCCACCGGATCGAGCAGCTTGGGCGGGTATTTTGCGTCGACGTTCGAGAACCGCAGCCCCAGCTCGATGGCCAGCCGGGTCATCATCTCGTTGGTCTTGCCGCGATACTTGGCCCCGTCGACGAGCTCGGCGGGCAGCGCGAGGGTGCGATCCAGCGGCACGGGCCGCAGCAGGCCCGCCGGACGGCGCTCGAAGGCCCCCTGCAGCCACGACAGCCGGGCCACCGAAGGCAGCGCGTCGGCCGGCAGATCGACGTCGACGACCGCCATGCCGTGCAGGTCACGCGCCGCGGCCGGCGCCTCGGGGAAATGCGCCCGCAGCTCGGCCAGGGCGACGTCGAGGTGCTCGGCGAACCACGCCCCGCGGGCCAGCGGGCTCACCAGAAGCGTCAGGGGCAGGGGGTCGGGCGGGGCATCGTCGCGACTCATGGGCGCCTCGGCGTCGTCGGCAGGCGGGCACGGTGGCCGAGCGATGGTCTCGGATCAAGCATCGCTCGACGTCCCGCGTCCGATCGCGTCTCATGCACCCATGCAGACCGCGCTCGCCCTGCTGCTGCTCGTCGCCCCGCTGCTCGCCGCTGCCGCCCTCGCATATCGCCTGCGGCCGACCCGGCGCCACTGGCTGCTCTTCGCCATCGGCTGCGCCCTCGGCGCCACCTGGGAGCTCGGCTTCGGCCTGCTCGGCCCCGGCCAGACAGACGCCCCGCTCTACGTCTGGATCGAACCCGGCGGCATACCGCTCGATCCGCAGCCGAGCGGCGGTGGCCTCGGCGACTGGATCGGCCTGACCCTCGTCTGCCTGTGGGACGGCGCGCTCTTCTGCGCCGGGCTCGCCTTGATCCGCTGGCTGCTGCCCGGTCCACACCTCGTGCGCTTCGAACTGCGCGAGCTGGCCGTGCTGTTGATCTGGGGGCAGGTGCAGTCGCTGGTCGTCGAGCTGGTGGCCATCGCCGCGGGGCTCTGGGGCTACCTGCCGCAGTGGTACAACCCCGCGCTCTTCCCGTTCATGCAGGGCCACATCACGCTCGCGCCCCAGCTCGTCTGGCTCCTGGCGTACCCGATCTTCTACGTCGCCGCGCTGCGCCTCGCCCCGACCCGCCTTCGCGGCTGACGTCGGCTCGTCAGGGCATCGCCGGCTTGCCAGCCGTGCCCATATCCGTACACTCAGCGCGTCGCGCTCGGCGACTCGGGAGATTTTCGTGTTGATCAGCATGCTGGTGGTCGGAGGGGCGGTCGCCGTAGCCGTGAAGCTGGCCCGCCGCGACGCCGCTTCGGGCATCGAGCCGCCGATCGACCGTCGATCTACGCCGAGCAGGCGAGCCGGCGCGACCGCAGGGGGCGATGAGTCCGAAGCGGCCGCCGCCGAAGCCAGCGAAGCCGCTGACGCCGTGGATGCCGCGTCCCCGCCAGAGCCGCCCGTGCTGGGCCTGACGCCCGAGCGCGGGTTGGCGGCCAGCGCCGGCGCCCTCGGCCTTCAAGCCGTCGGGGCGGCCACCGGCACCGCGCTCGGCGTCGTCTCCGTCGTGCCCCTGGGATGGATGGTCGCGGCGTTCGTGCGCGCGTCCTACCTTCGCCGCCGCAAGGGCGATGGCTCCTGGGTCCCGGTGCTCGATACCGTCTACCTCGGCGGCAGCCTGCTGACCGGTCATATCGTCGCGTGCGCCGCCGGTGGAGCGCTCGTGTTCGGCAGCATGAAGCTGCTCGAACGCACCCGGCGGCGGACCCGCAGCGAGCTGACCCGTGCCTTCGGCGAGCTGCCCGAGCGCGCGTGGCTGGTCCTGCCCGAGGCCACCGTCGAGGTCGACGTCGCCCGCATCGTCGCTGGCGACCGGGTGCGGGTGCAGGCCGGTCAACGCATGCCCATCGATGGCGTCGTCGATGTCGGGGTCGGGGCCGTCGATGAGCGCGCGCTCACCGGCGAGTCGATCCCCGCGTCGAAGTCGCCGGGCGATCCGGTGATGGCCGCCACGTTGGTCGTCGAAGGCCCGCTGATCATCCGCGCGACCGGCCCGGGCAGCGACAGCACCGTCGGTCGACTGCAGCGCATCCTCGCCCGCACCGACGATCTCACCGAGCGCTATCGTGGCCGCGGCCAGCGCATCGTCGAAGGCGGCGCGGGGCCCACCCTCGCGCTCAGCGCGTTGAGCCTGCCGCTCGTCGGTCCGGCCGGCGCCCTCGCGGTCAGCTGTGTCGCGTTCGGCTACCAGATGCGCTTCGCGGGCCCCTTGAGCGCCCTGCGCTTCGTCGGCTCGGCCGCGCAGGGTGGCGTGCTCGTCAAAGACGCCCGCGCGCTCGAGCTGCTCGGTCAGGTGGATACGGTCGTCTTCGACAAGACCGGCACCTTGACGACCGACGCACCGACGGTGGTCGCCGTCTGCCCCGTCGCGGGCTACTCGGCTGCCGACGTGCTCGCGCTCGCAGCCGCCGCCGAGCAGGGGCAGGGGCACCCGCTGGCTGTCGCGATCCTCGCCGCCGCCGCGGGCGAAGGGGTCGTCTTCGGGGACGCCGAACAGGTCGAAGTCGTGCCCGGGCGAGGCCTGAAGGCGCGCCTCGACGGCAGACGGGTGCGCGTCGGCAGCGCTCCGCTGATGCTCGACGAGGGGCTGATCCTGCCCCACGGGCTCGCCGCGCCGGTGCCGGGCAGCTCGGCGGTCTACGTCGCGGCCGACGGCGCGGTCGTCGGGCGCTTCGACATCGCCACCCCCGCCCGGCAGGAGTCGCGGCGCGTCGTGCGCGCGCTGCGCGAGCGCGGGATCGACGTGGTCCTGCTCTCGGGCGACCGCCGCGACGCCGTCACCCGCTTCGCCGACGAGGTCGGTATCAGCGAAGTACACGCCGAGGTCGACCCCGAAGGCAAAGCGGCGATCATCGCCGAGCTGCGGCGCGCTGGCCGGCGGGTCTGCTTTGTCGGTGACGGCATCAACGATACCATCGCGCTCAAAGCCGCCGAGGTCTCCGTCTCGCTGGCCGGCGCGACCATGGCCGCCGTCGACACCGCCGCGATCGTGCTGCTCGACGGCCACCTCGAGCGGCTGCCCGATCTCTTCCGGCTCGCCGACGACTTCGACCGCGCGATCAAGCGCGGCGTCTGGCTCTCGATCGCGCCGGGTGTGCTGTGCGTCGGCGGGGTCTACCTCGTGCACCTGGGCATCGCCGGCGCCCTGACGCTGTACTACGCCAGCCTCGCCGGCTCGATGGGCAATGCCCTCGTGTCTGGTCGACCGCCCGAGCAGGTGACCGATGAGGCCTGACGGCGACGGCGCGTTTCGCGCGGTCGCCGACGCGCCGATCGCGCCGTTCGCACTCGCTGACGATACGTGCGTTTTCGCCGAGGGGCGCTGGCACATGACGTTGAACCCCTCGTCGTCGTGGCGTGGCGCCAACGAAGTCTTCTTCAGCGACCTCGATCCGGCGCGGGCGGATGCGCAGATCGACGCGATCTTGTCTCTGTATCGCGCGTTCGGCCTGCCCACGAGCTGGTACGTCTACCCATGGAGCCGGCCGACCGACCTCGCCGAGCGGCTGCGGCGCCGCGGCAGCCATAGCTATGGCATGGAAGCCGTGTCGACCCCCGCCGGCCCGCAGCCAGCGCCGCCGCCCGGCATCCAGATCGAGCCGGTCTTCGGCGACGGGGCCAGTTTTGATCTCTTCTTCGAGATGCTCGCCCGTGGCTGGGCCCTGCCGGCCGACGACGTGGCGGCGCGGCGGCGATGCTACCGGCGCCTCGCGCGGCCCGATTCCGATGTCCTGTCGCTGTACCTCACCCGCTGGCGAGGCCGACCGGCCGGCGTCGGCGGGCTGATCATGCACCCGACCTGCGGCTACGGCACCCTCGACTACGTCGAACCGTTCGCCCGCGGCCGCGGCCTCTACTCGGCCCTCATCGCCGCCCGGGCCGACGCCACCTGGCGGGCGGGGCGCACGTGGCAGGTCGGTCATACGTTGACCCGGTCCTCGACGCGCATCCTGCGCCACCTGAACCACGACGTGCTCTACAGCTACGAGATCCACGACTTCGACGCGCCCGCGGCGCCGGGCAAGCCGCCGGCCGGCGTGCGGGGCGTCGCCGATGTCGAACCCTGGCTCGACGGGCTCCTCGGCGCCGGACGGATCGCGACAGCCGACCTCGGAGAGACAGCCGACCTCGGAGAGACAGCCAGCATCGGGAGGAACGAGTGATCTCCGCAAAACCCGCGCCGCTCGCCACCGCGCCGCCCTTGTCGGACGACCACTACGCCCGGGCCTATGCGCTGCGCAAGGCCGCGTCGACCATGACCGCCGAGGCCCGGGCCTGGCTCTGTGAGGCCGCCGAGTCGCTGGCCGCCGCCGCGCCCGGCGAGCGCCCGTTGCGGATCTTGAGCGTCGGCAGCGGCGAAGGCGACCTCGACGTCGACTTCATCACGGCGTTGTGCACCGCGCTCGGCGATCGACCGCTGCTCTACCGCGCTCTCGAGCCCAACCCGACCCACCGGGCCGCGTTCGCCGAGCGCGCGGCAGGTCTGGGCCCGTCGGTGTCTGTCGACGTACGCGGCGAACGCTTCGAATCGCACCGCGACGCCGAGCCCTACGACGTCATCCTGATGTGCCACGTTCTCTACTACGTCGACGACGTGGCCGCGGCGCTGACCGCCGCCCGCGCCCGGCTGAGCCCCGGTGGAACGCTGATCGTGGTGCATCAGACCGGCGACGGTATCCCCCCGCTGCAGCAGCGGTTCATGGCTGCGCTCAAAGGAGACACCGCCGAGCTGTTGACCACCGACGACATCGCGGCGGCCATCAACCGGATCGAGGCGTCCCATACGTTCTGTGAACGCGATGCGTGGCTCGACGCCAGCGGGATCCTCGCCGGCACCGCCGATGGCCTCGACATCATCTCCTTCTGCCTCGAGTGCGACCTGCGCAGCCTCGGACCGGCGCGCCTCGCCCCCTTGCTCGCGGCTCTGCGCGCGGCATGCGTCGTCGACGCCGATGGAGCAAGCCGGCTGCGCGAGCCCATCGGCATCTTCACCTTGCCGGCGGTCGGTCAGGGCGCCGCGCTGCCCGTCGATCCGGTGGACGACTACCGCCAGCTCGCCGCCCGCGGGCCGTGGCGCTCGGTGATCGACCGGCTGCCTCGCGCCGGGGCGCGGGTGCTCGACGTCGCCTGCGGACCGGGGCGCTGGCTGCGCGCCTTCATGGCGCGGCACCGACCGGCGCTCGACCGGCGCTTCGGCCCCGGCGCGGTGACCTGCGACCTGCTCGACCCCAACGCCGCCGCTGCCGCCCGCTGCGTCGAACGGATCGGCGGCCCGCTGAGCCACGGACGGACGTTCGCCTGCCCGATCGAAGACGCCGCGCTGCCTGCGGCGGCATACCACGTCATCTGGTCGATGCACGGGTTCTACGCGGTCCCGCCCGCCGCCTTGCCAGCGGCCCTGCGCGCCATGCGCGCGGCGCTCGCGCCGACGGGCCGGGCGTACATCGCGATCAGCACCACCCGGGGTTTCTACGATCGGTTCTATCGGCTCTGGGCGCGCAGCGGGCGGACCGCTGATCCGCCTTTCGTCACGGCCGAAGACATCGAAGCCGCGCTCGCTGCCGACGGGGTGCCCTTCGAGGTCACGACGTTCGACTACGCCGAGCACATCCCCGCCGAGGCCCCCGAGCAGTTGCTGCGCTATCTGTTGGACGAAGCCATCGGCAACTCGTTCGCCGAGCGCGGTGCACTCGCGGGCACGGCGCTCGACGAGATCGCTGCCGATCCCATCCTCGGGCCATACCTCCGAGGCTTCGAAGTCGACGGCGGCCACGCGTTGGCGCAAGAGGTGCGACTCATCGCCTTCTGACCGGGTCGCTCACTGCACGAACCAGGTCACATTCGACGGTAGACCCCCACCACGCGGCCGATGATCATCGTCTCGCGGAAGTCCTTCTTGTGCACGTAGATCGGCTCCATCGCGCTGTTGGCCGGCTGGAAGCGGATGCGCTCGCCCTCGGGGTAGTAGCGCTTGCAGGTGGCCTCGTCGTCGATGAGCGCGATGACGATGTCGCCGGTGCTCGCGGTGGGCGTCTTCTTCACGAAGACGTAGTCGCCGTCGAAGATGCCGTCTTCGATCATCGACTCGCCGACGATGCGCAGCGCGAAGACCTCGCGGTGGCCGCCGAGCAGCACCCGGTCGACGCGCACCGAGTCTTCGGCCTGCTCGATGGCCAGGATCGGCTCGCCCGCCGCGACCCGGCCGAGCAGCGGGATCAACACCGTGTCGACGTCGTCGCTGTTGGCCGCCGGCCCCGGCATCTCGGGCATCTTCACCGGGCGCATCGCCCGGCTCTTGAGGTCGTCTCGCTTGAGGTGGCCCTTGCGCTCGAGCGCCTTGAGGTGGTCGTTGACCCCGTTGGTCGAGCGGATGCCCATCTCGCGCCCGATCTCGCGGATGGTCGGGGGATAACCCCGCTCTACGATCGAGGCGGTGATGTAGTCGAGGATCTCGCGCTGCCGGGCGGTGAGCCGCTTCATGGGTCTCCTCAAGGGCCGTGGTCGTCCGCCGGCCCGTGAGGCCGGTAGGACTGAACACAGTTTCATGTGCGGGGGGCAGCGTACTGAACGGGCGAACAGAGTGTCAATCGCCTTTCTCGGGTATCGCCCGGGGGCCCGACGGCGGTAGTTTGCCGGGCGTGATCGGCGTGGAGGTGCGCGATGGCAGACAGGTTCGTGCTCGGGTCGGGCTCGCCGCGGCGGCGGGCGATGCTGGCCGGCGCCGGGGTGACGGCGCCGGTGCAGACCGCCGACATCGACGAGACCCCGGCCACCGGCGAGGGGCCGCTGGACTTCACCGCGCGCATGGCCCGCGAGAAGGCGGCGGCGGTGGCGGCGAAGCGCGGCTTGCCGGCGCTGGGCTGCGATACGACGGTGATCGTCGACGGTGAGATCCTGGGCAAGCCGGTCGACGACGACGACGCGGTGGCGATGCTGCGGCGGCTGTCGGGGCGCAGCCATGAGGTGATCAGCGCCTGGGCCATCGCCGATCGGGGCGGCATCCGCCGGGTGGGGCACAGCGTGACCGTGGTGCGGTTCCGGCCGGCGACGCAGGCGCAGATCGAGGCCTACGTGGCGACCGGCGAGCCGCGGGACAAGGCGGGGGCCTATGGCATCCAGGACCAGGGCATGCGGCTCGTCGAGGGCTACGAGGGCGACTATCTGACGGTGGTCGGCATGCCGCTGGGGCAGGTGCTCGCCGGGCTGGTGGCAGAGGGGTTGCTGCCGGCGCCGCCGTCGGCGCTGGCCGGGCGGTTGATGGTCCTGCGCGGCCGCATCGCGGCGGGCTGTGACGCGGCCGGGCGCGATCCCGGCGCGGTGACCCTGGTCGGCGCGAGCAAGGCGCAGCCGCTGGCGTTGTTGAAGGACGCGCTGGCGGCGGGGGTGCGCGACCTGGGCGAGAGCTATGTCCAGGACTGGCTCGAGAAGGCCGCGGCGCTGGCCGGGCTCGATCCGGCGCCGGTCTGGCACTTCATCGGGCGGGTTCAGCGCAACAAGGCGAAGCACATCGCCGAGGCCGATCTGGTGCACGGGGTCTACGCGGCGCGCACCGCCGAGGCGCTGGGGCGGCGGGCCCGGGCGGCGGGGCGGGTGCTGCCGATCTTGATCCAGGTCGACCTGGCGGGGGAGGCGAGCAAAGGCGGCGTGGCGCCGGACGGGCTGCCGGCGCTGCTGGATGACATCGCCGGCGTCGACGGGGTCCGGGTCGACGGCCTGATGACGTTGCCGCCGCAGGAGGGGCTGGCCGGGGCGCGGGCCCGCTTCGCCGAGCTGCGGGCGCTGCGCGACGGGCTCGCGACCGCCGAGCGGCCGCTGCCGCTGCTGTCGATGGGCATGTCGGGGGACTTCGACGCGGCGGTGGCCGAGGGCGCGACCCACGTGCGGGTGGGCACGGCGCTGTTCGGGCCGCGGGGGCGGTGAGCGGGCGCCGGTTGTCCGGCGTCGGCCGCTGTGCTGAAATGCCGCCATGAAGCGCACATCACGGGTCCAACTGGGCCTCGACGTCTTGATCGAAGAGGGCTTCGCCCGCCTGCGCGGCCGGCGGGTCGGGCTGCTGTGCCACGCCGCCAGCGTGGCCTCCGACCTGCACCACGTCACCGAGCATCTGGTCGCCGCGGGCATCGAGGTGACCCGCTGCTTCGGGCCCGAGCACGGCATCTGGGCCGACGCCCAGGACATGATCGCCGTCGACGACGACACCGCGGTCGAGCCGGTGACCGGGGCGCCGGTGCGCAGCCTGTACGGGCACGACGAGGCCAGCTTGGCGCCGAAGCAGGCCGATCTGGCCGATCTCGACGTGCTGCTCATCGACCTGCAAGACGTCGGCGCCCGCTACTACACCTACATCTACACCGCCGCGCTGACCGCCCGCGAGGCGGCGAAGGCGGGGGTCGAGGTGGTGCTCTGCGATCGGCCCAACCCGCTCGGCGGGCTGCGTATCGAGGGCGGCATGACCGGCGCCGACTTCCTCAGCTTCGTCGGGCTGTGGCCGCTGCCGACGCGCCACGGGCTGACCATCGGCGAGGTGGTCAGCCTGCTCGACGCCCGCGAGGGCTTCGGGGCGTCGATCGACGTGGTCGAGATGAAGGGCTGGCGCCGCGCGATGTACCACGACGAGACCGGCGTGCCCTGGGTGCAGCCCTCGCCCAACATGCCGACCCTCGACACCGCCATCGTCTACCCCGGCATGTGCCTGCTCGAAGGCACCGAGCTCAGCGAGGGCCGCGGCACCACCAAGCCTTTCGAGCTGATCGGCGCCGACTTCGTCGACCCGTTCGCGCTGGCCCGAGCGCTGGCCGAGGCGCCGGTCTACGGCGTGCACTGGCGGCCGGCGTTCTATCAGCCGACGTTCCACAAGTTCGGCGGACGCACGATCGGCGGCACCGCGCTGCACGTCACCGACCGCGCGGCCTTCGACCCGCTGCGCGCCGGGCTGCACTACCTGGGCGCGGTGCGCCGCCTCTTCGGCGACGGGCTCGTCTGGCGCACCAAGGCCTACGAGTTCGTCGACGACCGGCTGGCCATCGACCTGCTCTTCGGCGGCGCCGAGGCCCGCGAGGCCATCGACGCCAAGGCCGACGCCGCGGCGCTCGACGAGATCTGGCGCGGCTGGCAGGCGCAGGCGGCGGCCTTCGCCGAGGCCCGCGAGCCGTATTTGAGGTACCGATGAAGATCGCGTTCGTCAGCAACAGCCACGGCGCCGGTCCGCTGCTCGAGACCGCGCTGCTCATGCTCGTCGAGCGCCACGACGTCGACCGCATAGTGCCGGTGGGTAGCGCGGTGCGCGACGTCGAGTCGGTCATCGTCGGCCGCCAGCGGCGCTTCCCCGATACGGTGGAGTGGACGGCGCCGGGTTATCCCGACTACGTGCTCGCCGCGGTGCTCGAAGGGGTGGTCGATACGCCCGCCGCCGAGGTCGAGCGCACCCAGCTGCTGTCGGCGGTCGTGCGGCCGATGAACGGGCGCGAGGCCATCGAGATCGAGGGGCGGGCGCTGTCGGTGACCCAGCCCGGCGAGACCGAGGCCGACACCCCGATCGTGGTCTCGGACTACCCCGGCCGCCACGGGGTCGAGTGGCGCGGCGGGCGCATCCACATCTGCCCGGGGCAGCTCAAAGAGCTGGTGTGGGACGAAGAGCCGGCGAGCTGCGCCCTGGTCGCCATGGCCGAGGGCCAGCTCTACGTGGGCTTCTTGGATCTGTACGGCGATCTGCTCGAAGAGGCGATCGCGATCGATCCCCGGTGATCCGCGCCCAGGCATCGACCGGCCTGACCGCCTGCTACGGCGGCGCCTTCGACCCGCCGCACATGGCCCACCTGTTCGCGGTCAACTACCTGCTCGGCCGGGCCGACGTCGACCGGATCTGGCTGGTGCCCACCGCCGACCACGTCTTCGGCAAGCGCATGGCCCCGTTCACCGAGCGGGTCGCCATGCTGCGCGACGCCCTCACCGCCGCCGGGTGGGGGCCCGCCCTGGCCGACGGCACCCTGACGATCAGCGACATCGAGACCGAGCGCGACGGCCCCAGCCGCACCTTCGATACCCTCGATCGGCTCACCGCCCGTCACCCCGCGCAGCGCTTCTGCTGGGTCATCGGCGCCGACAACCTCACCGAGTCCCACCGCTGGCATCGCTTCGACGACCTCACCGCCCGCTGGCCGCTGATCGTGCTCGGCCGGCCGGGGCACGAGGCCGCGCTGGCCGCCCGCGAAGGCGAGCCCTGGTGCCGGCCGGGGCCGACGCTGCCCGATGTCTCGTCCACCGCGATCCGCGACGGGCTGCGCGGTGTGGGCGATCCGCGGGCGCTGCGCTGGCTGCCCGACGCCATCGCCGAGCGGGCGCGGCGGCTCTACCCCGCCGAGCCCGCGGGCGAGCGCGGCCCGATCTGGGTTCTGGGCGCCGGCCGGGCCGGGCGTGCGCTGGCGGACGGGCTGCGTCGCGCCGGCCGCGACGTGCAGATCTGGAACCGCAGCTCCAGCCCGCACGCCGACGTCCACGGCCCGCTGCCCCGCGCCCTGGCCACGGCGGCGGTGGTGATCCTGGCGGTGAGCGACGACGCGCTGTCGGCGCTGGCGCAGCGTCTCGCCTCTGCGTTGCCGCTGTCGAAAGACGCCGCGCCCGTCGCGCTGCACACCGCCGGCCGCCTGGGCGCCGACGCGCTGGCCCCGCTCGCCGCGCGGGGCCTCAGCGTCGGCTCGCTGCATCCGCTGCAGTCGCTGCGCGGCGACGGGGCGGCGCTGAAGGGCGCATTTTGCGCCGTCGAGGGCCCGGCGGCCGACGTCGCCGAAGACCTGGCCCGCGCCGTGGGCGGCCGGCCGGTGCGCCTGCCGGCGGGGGAGAAGCCGGCCTATCACGCCGCCGCGGTGCTCGCCGCCAACTTCGTCACCACGCTGGGGGCCGGCGGCATCGCGCTGCTGTGTGCGCTGGGCCTCGCCGAGCCCACCGCCCGGGCGATGCTGGTCCCGCTGCTGCGCGGCACCGTCGAGCACTTCGCCGCGGCGCCGGCCGCCGAGGCGTTGACCGGCCCCTTCGCCCGTGGTGATCTCGAGACGGTGGCGGCGCACGTGCCGGCCATCGCCCGCCACGCGCCGCAGCTCCTCGACGCCTACCGCGCGCTGGCCCGGGCCACTGCCCACATGCTCGACTGGCCCGCCGAGCGGCGCGACGCTCTCGAATCCGCCCTGAGCCTGCCCCACGGAGACCCCCGATGACCGCCGCAGCAACGCCCGAGGTGCGCTACGCCGTCGACGGCCCCGTCGCCACCATCACCCTCGACCGCCCCGACGCGCGCAACGCCTACAGCGAAGCGATGGTGGCCGAGCTCGTCGCCGCCTTCGACCGGGCCGATGACGACCCGGCCATCCGCGCGGTCGTGCTCACCGGCGCCGGCAAGGCGTTCAGCGCCGGCGGCGACCTCAAGCGCATGCGCGACCGCCGCGGCATGTTCGACGGCGACTCGGCGGCCCTGCGCACCCGCTACATCCGCGGGATTCAGTCGATCCCCCGGCGGCTCGATCGCTTCGACAAGCCGGTCGTCGCCGCGGTCAACGGCCCGGCCATCGGCGCCGGGTGCGATCTGGCGTGCATGTGCGACATCCGCATCGGCGGGCGGCGGGCGCTCTTCGGTTCGACCTTCGTCAAGGTGGGGCTCGTGCCGGGGGACGGCGGCGCGTTCCTGCTGGCGCGGGTCGTGGGCTTCCCCCGGGCGCTGGAGATGATCCTCACCGCGCGCCTCGTCGGCCCCGACGAGGCGGCGCAGATGGGCCTGCTCAACCGGGTGGTCGACGACAGCGACGATCGGCAGGCGCTGTTGACGGCGGCCCACGAGACCGCGCTGCAGATGGCCGCGCTGCCGCCGGTGGCGGTGCAGCTCGCCAAGCGGGCCGCTTATAGAAGCTGGTCGATGACCCTCGACGAGGCGCTGGAGCTCGCGGCGACCTATCAGGGCATCACCCAGCGCACCGACGACCACGTCGAGGCGGTCTCGGCGCTGCTCGAGAAGCGCGAGGGTCGGTTCAGCGGTCAGTAGGTTCGGGCGGCGCGCTCGTGGCGTCAGTTCGAGCCCAGGCCTTCGATCCACCGGCCGAGGCGCTCGGCCTCTTCGGCGCTCCACGGCAGGTAGCCCTCGAAGGCCGGCGGCATGCCCTCGCCGTCGCCGCCCACGTCGAGGTGGTGGAAGGTGATCTTGAGGTAGAGGAAGCTCTCGTCGCGGGCGCCGGGCTTGATGAGCGGCAGCGGCACCTGGATCGACTGCACGTCGACCACCGCGTCTTCGAACGGCGCGCTCAGGTCGAGGGACGAGAACGGGTCGACCGGGCCGTGGCAGTGCGCGCATTCGAAGTCGAAGCGCGCTTGCAGATCGTCGGTGGTGTAGGGCTCGACGTCGGGCGGCGGGCAGTCGGGGTCGGCGAGGCAGTAGCGATCGTCGCAGTCGGCGCGCAGGTCGCCGTCGTCGTCGACGCCGTTGGCGCAGTCTTCGCGGGCCTCGAAGCAGGCGGCGGCCTGGCGGCAGTCGGGGTCGGCGCAGTCGATCAGGCCGTCGCCGTCTTCGTCCTCGCCGCCGAAGCAGCCCTCCCGCGGCGGCGGTGGCGGGCCGTCGGGGGCCAGATCGGGGGTCGCGTCGAGGGCGAGGTCGGGGGCCGCGTCGAGGGCGAGATCGGGGGCCGCGGCGTCTGCCGCGCTGTCGAGCGAGGCGTCGACTGCCGGCGCAGCGTCCAGCGCTGCGTCGGGCGCTGCGTCGGGCCCGATTGGGCCGTCGGGCGCCAAATCGGGTCCAATATCGGGCATTTTACGCACATCTGGACCCAAATCGAGCTCTTCCAGGCCGAGATCGGGTCGAAAATCGGGCGTTTCGGCGTCGGTGGCCGGCTCGACCGCCGGATCGGCGTCGGACGCGCCGCAGCCGAGGGCGAGCAGGGCCAGGGCGGCCGCGAGGATCGAGCGCGTGCGGAGCTGCATGGTCTCGCCGTCGGGTCGGGGAATTCGGGTGAGCCGAGCCCAAAGCCGGCTCGGGTGTCACGCGCGGTCGGCCTGCTCGGCGACGGTGAACTCGAGCACGCCGTCGACGGCGCCGATGCTCACGTGGTGGCCGCGGCGCAGCGTACCGGCGAGGATGCGCTCGGCGAGCGGCGTCTCGATGCGGCGGGCGATGGCCTGGCGCATGGGCCGAGCGCCGAGGCCCGGATCGTAGCCGCCGGCGTCGATCAGCACCGCGATGGCCGCCTCGTCGACCGCGAAGGTGATGCCGCGCTCGCTCTCGAGCAGGCGCCCGCGGTCGGCGAGCTGCAGCCGGGCGACCCGGGCGACCTCGTCGCGGCTGAGCGGGTCGAAGACGAGCCGGCACTCGATGCGGTTCCACAGCTCGGGCGGGAACGCGCTCCTGGCGGCGTCGAGGGCCCGGGCGCGGCGGGCGTCGGGGTCGTCGTCGGCGGCCGGCGCGAAGCCCACATGGCGCGCGGTGGCGAAGGCCTCGGCGCCCAGGTTGCTGGTCATCACCACGACGGTATTGGCGAAGTCGACCGTGCGCCCCTTGCCGTCGGTCAGTCGCCCATCGTCGAGGATCTGCAAGAGCACGTTCCAGACGTCGCGGTGGCTCTTCTCGATCTCGTCGAAGAGCACCACCTGATACGGCCGGCGGCGGATGCGGTCGGTGAGCTGGCCCCCCGAGTCGTGGCCCACATAGCCCGGCGGCGAGCCGATGAGCCGCGAGACCGAGTGCGCTTCGAGGTACTCGCTCATGTCGAAGCGCACCAGGGCGTCGCGGCTGCCGAAGAGGAAGCTCGCCAGGGCCTTGACCGCCTCGGTCTTGCCGACGCCCGTGGGGCCGAGGAAGAGGAACGAGCCGATGGGCCGCCCGCCCGCGAAGCCGGCGAGGTTGCGGCGGATGGTCTGGGCGACCCGCTCGAGCACGTGGCGCTGGCCGATGATGTGCGCGCCGAGCCGCTGCTCCATCTCGAGGAAGCGCTGCGGGTCGTCGACCATGAGGTGGTCGACGGGGACCCGGGCCATGCGGCTGATGACCTCGGCCACCGCCCGGCGGTCGACGGTGCCGCCCGAGCGGCGGGCGACGGCGCCGGCGAGGTCGAGCACGCCCAGCGACTTGTCGGGGTCGCAGCGGTCGTGCAGGTAGCGCCGGCCGAGGCGCACCGCGGCGTCGATGGCCTCGGCGGTGTAGGTGACCTTGTGGTGCGCGGCGTAGCGGTCGGCGACCCCGGCGACGATCTGCAGGGTGGCCGCCTCGTCGGGCTCGTCGACCTGCACCGCGGTGAAGCGGCGCTCCATGGCCGGGTCGGCCTCGATGCTCTCGCGGTACTCGTCGACGGTGGTCGCGCCGACGCAGGGGAACTCGCCGCGGGCGAGGGCCGCCTTGAGCTCGTTGGCCGCGTCGTGCCCGTCGCCGCCGCCGGCGCCCATCAGGGTGTGGATCTCGTCGATGAAGATGACCACCCGGCCGTCGGCCTGGCGCACTTCGTCCTGCAGGCCGCGCAGCCGCTCGGCGAGCGCGCCGCGCAGGTGGGTGCCGGCCATGATGGCGCCCATATCGACCTGGATGATCACCCGCTCGGGCGGGGCCGGCGCGACGCGCTCGGCGTGCAGCTCGGCGAGGCGGGTGGCGACGCCCTCGACGATGGCGGTCTTGCCCACGCCCGGCTCGCCGACGAGGCACGGGTTGTTGCTGCGCCGCTTGTGCAGCACGTCGAGCGCCTGCTCGATCTCGGTGTCACGGCCGAAGACCGGGTCGAAGCGGCCGAGCCAGGCGAGGTGGCTCAGGTTGCGCCCCAGCCGGGTCAGGGTGGGGAAGCGCTCGCGGTTGAGCACGAAGGGGCTCGGCGTCTCGTCGGGGTCGGCGCCGGCCTCGGGGCGCTCGACCGGCGGGCTGGCCGGCTCCGCTGCGGGGTCGGCCGCCGGGGCCGCGATCGGCTGCGGCTCGGCGGAGGTCTCGGCGGTGTCGGTGCGCCGCCGGCCGCCGCCGAGGCCCTGCTGGTCGCTCTGCCGCCGGCCGGGGCCGCGGGCGCGGCGGTCGCGGCGATCGCGGGCGGTGGGCTCGACGAAGCCGCGGCGCACCGCGTGGCGGCCGGTCGTGCGGTGCAGGCTGGGCGCCTCGACGGTCTCGCCGCCCACCGCGGGCAGGTCGACGGCGGTGTCGCGGTCGACCGGCACGCCCAGGGTGGCGTATTCGAGGGTGCCGTAGGCCATGGAGTCGCGGGCCTGCACCTCGGCGTCGTCCATGCGCAGCGCCTCGGCGGCCCGCAGCAGGCGCCGGGGCACCCCGTGGGTCGCGTAGCGCCGGGCGGTGCCCTGAAGCTGCTGCATCTCGACGCCGGTGCGTTCGAGCAGCCGGTAGGCGAACGACCGCGGCTGGCCGGTGCAGGCGGCGAGCAGGTGCAGGCAGTCGACCTGGTCGGCGTCGCAGCTGCGGGCGATCTCCCGGGCGCGGGCGAGCAGCGCGTCGAGGGTATCGGGCGGCTCGCGCTCGAGCCGGTGCATGCAGGCGAGCAGCGTCTCTTCGTTGACGTCGCGCTCGAGCAGCAAGAGCTCGGCGAGGTTGGGCACGGTGAACATCGCCAACAGCAGGTGGGCGCTGGACAATCGCTGGCCGGTCTCCCGGGCGATCTCCAGCGCTGTGCGGTGCACCTGGTCGAGTTCGGCGCTGCGCGCGGTGGTCAACGATCGTCTCCCGCTGCTCGGGCCGCGCGCGCGCCACGGTTGATGGGGCGCGGTCAGCCGTGCTAATCCCGGCCCGCAATCGGGGGCCGGGTGGCACTCTAGCGGCGGCCCGATCCGATGAAAACCCCTCCCCCGAGAGGAGCCGGTCGTGGTCGAAAGCGTCGTCCTGGGCATCGCCGGTGGAACCGGTTCGGGCAAGACCACCGTGGCCCACGCCATCGCCGATCGGGTGGGCCGCAAGCGGGTGGCCTACCTCGAGCACGACTCGTACTACCGCGACCTGGGCCACCTCGAGCTCGACGCCCGGCGGCAGGTCAACTTCGACCACCCCGACGCCTTCGACACCGACCTGCTCGTCGAGCACGTCGAGGCGCTCAAGGCCGGCGAGTCGGTCTTTCAGCCGGTCTACAGCTACACCGAGTCGGTGCGCCGCGATCAGACGGTGCTGGTGCAGCCGCGGCCGCTGATCATCGTCGAGGGCATCCTGGTGCTCGAGAACGCCCGGCTGCGCGACCTGATGGACGTCAAGATCTTCGTCGACACCGACGACGACATCCGGCTGATGCGCCGCCTGCGCCGCGATACCAAGGAGCGCGGGCGCACCGTCGAGCACGTCCTGGGGCAGTACGAAGCCACCGTGCGGCCGATGCATCTGACCTTCGTGCACCCCTCCCGGCGCCACGCCGACGTGGTGATCCCGCGCGGCGGGCGCAACCGGGTGGCCATCGCCATGGTCTCCGACGGTCTGCGCCGGCGGCTGGAGCGGGCGGCCCGCGGAGGCGAGCTGGAGACGATCGGCTGAGCGGCCGAGCGCGCGCGGCGAGCAGCGAGGACGGCGGCGAGGACAGAGGTGAGCCTGTGAGCATCGACGCGATCCGGGCGCGACTGGCGACCCGCAAGCGCTACGTCTGGCCCTCGAAGAAGCAGGCGGCGGTGCTCGTGCCGCTCATCGACGACGGCTCGGGGCCGCTGCGGCTGCTGTTGACCCGGCGCACCGAGGGCATCAACCACGCGGGGCAGGTGGCGTTCCCCGGCGGGCGGGCCGACCCCGAAGACCGCGACATCGTGCACACCGCGCTGCGCGAGGCCCGCGAAGAGGTGGCCCTGCCGGCCGAGCGGGTCGAGGTGCTCGGGCTGCTCGACGACATCCCCGCCAAGGACATGCGCACTCTGGTGACCCCGGTGGTGGGCGTGGTGCGCGACCTGCCGCCGCTGCGGCCGTCGCCGGCGGAGGTCGCCCGTATCTTCGACATCCCGCTGCCCGCGCTGCGGGTGGCCGATGGCTGGGTGACGAAGATGCGGCCCGACGACAAGGGGCGCAAGTGGCCGCTGCACTACTTCGACTGGGACGGCGAGACGCTGTGGGGGCTGTCGGCGTACATCACGCTGCAGCTGCTCTCGCTGACGCCCGGCGGCACGCCGATCCGCCTGCCGCCGCCCTACGACGGCTGATTCGGCGGGCGCCGGCCCGGGCGTGCGCGGGCCCGCGCCACACGCGTTGTGATCCCCGGTGAATGGGGCGTATTCTGCGGCCCCATGCTGCACGGTCGTGTCATTCATCTCTGCGTCGCCGGGGGCATCGCCGCCTACAAAGCGGTCGAGCTGGCGCGGGCCTTTCAGAAGGCCGGCGCCGAGGTCCAGGTGGCGATGACCCCCAACGCGCGTCAGTTCGTCGGGCCGCTGACGTTTCAGGCCATCACCCGCCATCCGGTGCTGACCCGCACGCTCGATCCGTCGGAGGAGATGCAGATCGGGCACATCGCCTTCGCCCAGGCGTGCGACGCGGTCGTGGTGGCGCCGGCGACGGCCAACATCATCGGCAAGGCGGCCAACGGGCTGGGGGACGAGATCGTCAGCACGGTGCTGCTCGCCGCCGACGTGCCGGTGCTGGTGGCGCCGGCGATGAACACCCGCATGTGGGAGAACCCGGCGGTGCAGCGCAACCTGCAGCGGCTGCAGGCGCGCGGCTGGGCGGTGGTCGAGCCCGACGCGGGGCTGCTGGCCTGCGGGCAGGTGGGGCCGGGTCGCCTGCCCGACGCCGAGGCGATCGTGGCGGCGCTGGTCGAGCTCTTGAAGGCCGACGAGCGGCTGGCCGGGCGGCACATGGTGGTCTCCGCCGGTCCGACCCGGGAGCACTTCGACCCGGTGCGCTTTCTGGGCAACCCGTCGAGCGGCAAGACCGGCTTCGCGCTGGCCGCCGCGGCGGCGCGGGCCGGGGCCCGGGTGACCCTGGTGCACGGTCCGGTGAGCCTGAGTCCGCCGCCGGGCGTACAGGCGGTGGCGGTGACCAGCGCCCGGGAGATGCATCGGGCGGTAGTCGAAGCGGCGAACGGGGCCGACGCGGTGGTGATGACCGCGGCGGTGGCCGATTGGCGGCCGGCGGAGGTCAGCCCGGGCAAGCGCAAGAAGAGCGGTGATGAGTGGATGGTGCGCATGGTGCGCAACCCGGACATTCTCGCCGAGTTGGGCGCCCGCCGGGCCGAGGCCGGGCGCGGGCCGCTGCTGATCGGCTTCGCCGCCGAGACCGGCGATCCGGTGGCCAACGCGCAGCAGAAGCTGCGCCAGAAGCAGGTCGATCTGGTGGTGGCCAACGACGTCAGCGCGCCGGGCACCGGGTTCGCCACGGACGACAACCGGGTGTGGCTCGTGGGTGCGGACGGGGTCGAGGCGCTGCCGCTGATGGCCAAGTCGGCGATCGCAGACGCGCTGGTGCAGTGGTTGGCGGCGCGGTTGGCGGGCGGGGGCAGCCCGTGAGCGGACCGGAGAGCACCGTCGCCGATCATCTGCGGCAGTGGATCGCCGCGGCCCGGGGCGCCATCGAGTGGCACCTGGAGACGGGGGACGTCGATCTGCCAGTGCCCGCCGAGTTCGTGCTGCCGCCGCTGGGCGATATCGCGCCGCCGATGGCCGGCTCGACGGCCGGCGGCGCGTGGGGTCGGGCCGGATCTGCGCCCCAGTCCTCTGCGCCGCGCGCCTCTGCGCCTCAGGCCTCTGGGCCCCGTGCTTCCGGGCCCCATGCCTCCGGGCCTCCGGCCTCTGCGCCCCAGGCCCCGCCACCGCAGCCCGGCGCGCCGCCGGGTCCGCGGGCGACGGCCGGTGGCTTCGCCCGGTTGGCCGAGGCGGCGGGGGCCCAGGTCTCGCAGATGGCCGGCGCCCGCCGAGCGGCCCGCGCCGCGGCGACCGCCACCGCGACGACCGCCGACGCAGCGTCCACCGCCGCGACCGCCGCAGATCCCGGCGCGCCGCTCGAGATCACCGACGGCCCCGCCGCCGCCGCCGCCGGGCTGCGGGTCCTGCGCGACGAGATCGGCGATTGCCGCGGCTGCTCGCTGCATCAGGGCCGCACCGAGCTGGTCTTCGGCGCCGGCCACCCGCGGGCGCGGGTCATGTTCATCGCCGACCAGCCGGGCCCCGACGACGATCAGCTCGGCCTGCCGTTCGTCGACGGCGCCGGCCAGCTGCTGGGGCGCATGGTGCGCGCCATGGGGCTCTCGCGCTCGCAGGTCTATCTGACCCATCTGGTGAAGTGCCATGACCCCGAGCAGGGGCCCGAGCCGGGTCTGCAGGCCTGCGCCGGCTTCCTCGCCCGGCAGATCGCGCTGGTGCAGCCCGAGGTGATCATCGCGCTCGGCGGCGTGGCGGCGCGGCAGCTCAGCGGCGTGCGCGAGCAACTGCCGCATCTGCGCGGGCGCTGGCACGAACACGCCGGCGTGGCGGTGCTGGCGACCTTCCACCCCAACGCGCTGGCGCAGCATCCGCAGAGCAAGCGCCAGGTGTGGAACGACTTGAAGATGGCCATGCGCCGGCTGGCGCTGCCCATGCCCGGCCGGCGTGGCTGAGCGCGCTCCGAGGAGGATCATGAGCTTTCGCGGCAACTACATCGGCGGTCGGTTCGTGCCCGCGGGCGGCGCGCCGTTCACCTCGCGCGATCCGTACACCGACGCGGCGGTGCTCGAGGCGTCCGCCGACCCCGGCGCGGTCGACGCGGCGGTCGACGCGGCGCGGGCGGCGGCGCGGGGCTGGCGTCGGGCGTCGGTCGACGCGCGCATCGCGGCCTTGCACCGGGTGCGCGACCGCGTGGCCGATCACGCCGAGCGCATCGCCGAGGCCATCACCGCCGAGATGGGCAAGCCCATCGGCGAGGCGCGCATCGAGGCCAACTCGATCAAGGGCAAGATCGATGGCGTCATCGCCGGCCTGCCCCACGAGCTGCCGCCCGCGGCGCCCGGCGCGCCCGGCGAGCAGCGGTTCCACGCGCTGGGGGTGGTGGGTATCGTCGGCCCGTTCAACTTCCCGGTGCACCTGTGCAATACCCACGTCATCCCGGCGCTGCTGGTGGGCAACGCGGTGGTGATCAAGCCCAGCGAGGTGACGCCGCTGTGCGGGCAGCGCTACGCCGAGCTGTTCGACGACGCGGGCTTCCCGGCGGGGGTGTTCAACCTGGTGCACGGGCAGGGCGAGACCGGCGCGGCGCTGGTGGGGCACCCCGCCGTCGACGGGGTGGTCTTCACCGGCAGCTACGCCACCGGCCGGCGCATCCGGCAGGCGACCTTCGACCAGCCGCACAAGAAGATCAGCCTCGAGCTGGGCGGGCGCAACCCGGCGGTGGTCTTCGACGACGCCGATCTCGAGCAGGCGGTGCGCGAGATCGCGCTGGGCGCGCTGCTCACCGCGGGTCAGCGCTGCACGGCGACCTCGCGGGTCATCGTCACCCCCGGCATCGCGCCGGCGCTCACCGCGCGGTTGACGGCGCTGTTCGCGGCAGCGAAGCCCGGCGACCCGCGCGATCCGGCGACGTTCTTCGGCCCGCTGGCCAACCTGAAGGCCCGCGACGGCTTCCTGGCGGCGCTGGCGGCGGCGCGCGCGCGCGATACGGTCGAGGTGCTCGTCGAGAGCGAGAAGGGCGACGGCGTCGCGGCGGTGACCCCCAGCCTGTACCGGGTGGCCGGCGACGAGCCGCACCTGCGCGACGAGCTGTTCGGGCCGCATATCGACCTCGAAGTGGCCGCCGACGAGGCCGACGCCCTCGCCCGCGCCGCCCGCAACCCGTACGGCCTCAGCGCGTCGCTGTTCTCGGCGCGGGCCGAGGCCCTCGAAGACTTCTACGACACGGTGCGGGTGGGGGTGGTCAACTTCAACCGCAGCACCAACGGCGCGTCGGGGCTCTTGCCCTTCGGCGGCATCGGCATGAGCGGCAACTGGCGCCCGGCCGGCTCGTGCGCGCCGCGGCTGACCACCTGGCCGGTGGCCGTGATGCAGGCCGAGTTCGGCAAGCGCACCGCCCATCCGGCGCTCGACGCGCTGCTCGACGCCTGACGACTGACGACTGACCGCTGGGCCGCGCGGCGGCCCTGTGAGGACCGGACATGCTTCTCGAACGTCTGCAGTACCTGCATCGCCTGGAAGAAGTCGCCGAGCGCTTCGGGCTGCCGCTCGAACAGATCGGCGATCCCGAGGTCACCGACGGCGACGACGTCGCCCGCCTGCCGTTCGCCCGCCTGAGCCGGGTGCGCATCGGCGGCCGGCGCCTCGATCCGGTGACCGCGGCGGCGCGGGCCAAGGGGGTCGGGCTGGCCACGGACGGGCAGGGGATCGTCCTGCCGCTGGACGGCTCCGAGCCCGTCGAGCGCCTCGAAGACCGGCTGATGGTCTTCCTCGACGGGCTGTACCGCCATGATCCGGAGCAGTTTCTGACGATGCCCCGGCGGCGCATCGAGATCCCGACCGACAGCACGCTGCCGCGCTCGTCGGCGCTGCTCGAGCGGTTCTACGGCAACGACTTCCTGCCGCGGGAGAAGAAGCCGGCGGTCATCGACCTGCGCCGCAGCCAGGGGCCGTACCTGCGCTCGGTGGATGACGATCCGCTGCAGATCGTCGACGCGGCGAGCCAGATCGCCTCCCACGCGGCGGGGGTCCGCCCGGCGGCGGCGCAGGCGGCCTTCGACGAGGGGGCCTTCGACCCGTACCTGGGCGCGGCGCCGCCGCCGGAGCACCCGGTTTCGCGGCCGGCGGTCGAGGCGCTGCGGCGCGACATCCTGGCGGTGGCCTCGCCCGGGCTGCGCTACGTGACCTTCTGCAACGGCGGGGCGGAGGCCAACGAGAAGGCGTTTCATCTGGCGCGGCAGAACGGGCCCGGCGGGCGGCGCATCCTGGCCTTCAAGGGCGCGTTTCACGGGCGCACCCTGCTGTCGCTGTACAGCACCTGGAACCCGGTCAAGCGCGCGCCGTACCAGCTGCCGGGCTTCGAGACCGACTTCCTGCCCTTCCCGCTGCCCGACGACCCGCTGGCCGATCCGCCGATCCCCGACGGCTGGCGGCTGGCGTGGAGCACGCCCAAAGGCCGGCGGGTCTGGGAGGGTGATGCGTTGCTCGAGCTCGAGGCGCACGTGCTCGCCGAGGCCGAGAAGCAGATGCAGGCGGGCGACGTGATGGCGCTGACCATCGAGCCCTATCAGTGCGAAGGCGGCGATCGGCCGGCGACGCGGCGCTTCTTCCACGGGCTGCGGGCGCTGACCCGGGCCTATGGCGTGCCGCTGATCTTCGACGAGGTGCAGAGCGGCTTCGGCCTGGGCGGGCCGGTCTTCTGGCACCAGAAGTTCCGCCTGCTCGACGCCGACGGCAACCCCGACGGGCCCGATCTGGTCTGCGGGGCCAAGCGGGCGCAGGTGGGCTATGTATTGTCCCGCTGGCCCGATCCGACGCCGACGACGTCCCACGTGGCGAGCATGGTGCGCGGCCGGGCCCACCTGCAGATGGTGCGCAGCGTGCCGAGCCACGCCGGTCACGCCCGGCGCTGCCTCGAGAAGTTGATGGCCGACTGGCCCGACATCGTGACCCGGGCCCGGGTCGTCGGCGACGCCTTCGCCTTCGACCTGCCGACGCGCAACGTGGCCAACCACCTGATCGGGCAGCGGTTCTACCGGGGCTACATGGTCTACATCGCCGGCGAGCGCACCCTGCGCTATCGGCTCAACCGGGGCATGACCCGGGGCGATGTCGACGCGATCTTCGACGTGATCGACCGCTCGCTCGCGGCGCTGATCGAGCAGGCCGGCGGCTGGGACCGCGACGGCGGCGCGGCGGCGCTGGGCGATCTGGTCGAGCGCATGGACGCCCAGAAGCCGCCCGCGTGGGACGCGCCCGCGGCCGAGGGCGACGGAGACGGGCCCGGGCTGGCGGAGATCCTGGACGATCCGACCGGCGCGGTGGCCGATCGCTTGCTGCGGCGCGAAGGCGAGCTGAGCCCGACCGACCGGGAGGCCGCCGCGGCGCTGTTGGGGCTCGATCCCGAGGCCCGGGGGCGCGACGCGCTGCCGGCGCTGCGCAACGCCGATCCGGCGGCGTTCATGGCGAGCACGGGCATCGCGCTCGAGCGCTTCGCCGCCGATCTGCTCGGCACCCGGATTCACACGGTGCCGGCGGACGCTTTCGCCGAGTACGCCGCCGAGATCGACGCGATCCAGTCGGAGACCTACGAGCCGGCCCGGCGCGACGCCATCGCGCTGCTCAAGCTGGTGACCGCCGCCCGCGGCGGGCTGTGCGTCATCGCCGAAGATCCGGGCGGGCTGGTGGGCTATACCTTCGGCGCGCCGCTCGAGCTGTGGCCGAGCACCGCCGGGCCGAGCCAGGATCCCCACCGCGGCCGCGACAATACGCTGTACAGCGCCGACCTGACGGTGGCGCCGCGCGGGCGGGGGCGGGGCATCGGCTGGCGGCTGCGGGCGGCGATGATCCGGGCGGCGCTGGCCCAGCGGCGGCCCGACGGGCGACCGCGCTACGCCTATATCACCGGGCGCAACCGGGTCGGCGAGGCCGATGCGATGTGGCGGCTCAACCAGCGCTTCGGGGCCTACGAGGTGGCCCGCTACGCCGGTCAGTACGGCGACCCGCGGGCGATGTCGCGCTACTACCGGCTGCCGCTGCGGCGGCACGACAAGCGGCCGTTCGAGGGCAAGCCGGGCTACGCGGGCGTCGGGCAGGGGCGGGTCGACGCGGCCCACGGGGTGGCGCTGCCCACCGGGCTGGGCCATCCGCTGCTCGAGCGGGCGCGCCAGCTGGGGGTCTTCGACGAGGGCGCGCTCACCAAGATGACGGTGAGCAACTTCATCGTGCCGCCCTACGCCCGCTACGCCGAGTATCTGCGTCACCGGGCGCCCCGCGGGCTCGACCACCTGTACTTCACCAGCTGCCCCGACGAGATGACCGACAAGACGATCCGCGTGCTCAAGCACAAGCGGGTCGACGGGCACCTGGTCATCGGCCTCGAGGGCGGCTACTTCGGCCATACGACCGCCGCCAGCCGCTCTCTGAGCCACCCGGGCGGCAACACCCCGGCGCACGGCTTCTTCGACTGGCCCTTCGTGCCGCACCCGGCCGACGGCGTCGACCGCACCATCGCCGCGCTCGACGCGCTGGTGGCCCGCTATCGGGCCGAGTGCATCCTGGGCGTCTTCTGCGAGGTGGTGCAGGCGCGCACCGGCCGGGCCCTCGACGAGCGCGCGTGGGCCGCCCTGGCGGCGTGGCGCGGGCGCACGGGCATCCCGCTGGTGCTCTCCGAGACCCGCAGCGGCTTCTACCGCTCGGGCACCGGCCGCTTCTGGTGGAGCGACGGCCAGAAGCAGGCCGCCAACGCGGTGCTGTGGTGGGCCGGCGGGCAGATCGGGCACATCTTCGTCGACGACGCGACCTATGTGCCCAAGCCGCTGGCGTTCATCAGCACCTGGGACGGCGACCCGCTGTCGGGCACCCGGCTGCACTACCAGATGTTCGCCGTCGACGGCGACGCGGTGGCCGCCCGCAGCGCTCAGCTCAGCGCCGGGCTGCGCGAGCTGGGGCTGGACGACGAAGCCCGCGCGGGGCGTGGCCTCTACCGGGTTTTGCGGCTCGGCGCGTGGCGCGCGCAGCGGGTCGCGGCGGCCCTGGCTCGGGTTGGGGTCGACGTGGCCCGGCCCGCGGACGATACGATCGCGCTGGCGCCGGCGCTCACGGTGAGCCCGACCGACATCGACCGGCTGCTGGCCGCGCTCGCGCTGGCCCTGGCGGAGACCTGAGATGACGCCCAGCGAGCAGGCGGCGCTCGAGAAGCGCCAGCGGGCCCACGTCATGTTCACCTGGAGCGCCCAGCAGAGCGCGCGCCCGGTGAGCATCGTCGGCGGGCAGGGGGCGCGCTTCACCGACCACGCCGGCGACGACTGGCTCGACTTCGAGAGCCAAGTCTTCAACGCTAACCTGGGTCACGGCGAGAACCGCATCACCGAGGCCATCGCCCGGCAGGCCCGCGAGCTGGCCTGCGCCCATCCGGCGGCGATGTTCGAGGCCAAAGCGGCGCTCGGCGAGGCCATCGCCCGGGTCACCCCGGGTGATCTGAACCACGTCTTCTTGTGCCTGTCGGGGGCCGAGGCCAACGAGAACGCGTACAAGATCGCGCGGCAGGTGACCGGCCGGCAGAAGGTCATCGCCCGCCGCCGCAGCTATCACGGGGCGACGATGGGCGCCTTGTCGCTCACCGGCGACAACCGCCGCTGGGCCACCGAGCCCGGCCTGTGGGGCGTGCTGCGGGCGGAGGACCCGTATTGCTATCGCTGCCCGTTCGGCCTCGAACATCCGGCCTGCGGGACCCGCTGCGCGACGCACATCGAGCACATCATCCAGATGGAGGGGCCCGAGAGCATCGCGGCGATCTTCCTCGAGGGCATGACCGGCACCGCCGGGGCCTTCGTGCCGCCGCCGGACTACTGGCCCACGGTGCGCGCGATCTGCGATCGCTACGGCATCCTGCTGGTGGCCGACGAGGTGCTCAGCGGCTTCGGGCGCACCGGCGCGTGGTTCGCCGTCGATCACTTCGGCGTCGTGCCCGACATGATGGTGATGGCCAAGGGCATCACCGGCGGCTACGCGCCGCTGGCCGCGGTGGCGATGCGCGACCATGTCGCCGAGCACTTCGCCGACTCGACGCTGTGGTGCGGGCTGACCGGCTACGCCCACCCGATCAGCTGCGCGGCGGGCGTGGCGGCGATTTCGGTGTACGAAGCGGACGGCCTCATCGCGCACACCGCGAAGATGGGCCGGCACCTGGCCGCGCGGCTGGCCGATTTGAAGGCGAAGCACCCGATCATCGGCGACGCCCGCAACCTGGGCCTGCTCGGCGCGCTGGACTTCGTCGCCGACCGCGAGACCCGCGCGCCTTTGATCGCCTACGCCGCGCCGACGCCGCCCGGTTCTTTCCTGGCGCGGCTCGATACCGAGCTGCGCGCCCGCCGCATGCACATCTGCCGCAAGTGGACCCAGCTCTTCATCGCGCCGCCGCTGGTCATCGATCAGGCGACGCTCGACGAGGGGCTCGATCACATCGACGCCGCGCTCACCGCCGCCTCTGGAGCAGCCTGATGGCCCGACCGACCCCGACCGCCGCCGACCGCCGGAGCAAGGTCTACGCCGACGCCGCCGCCGCGCTGCACGACGTCGCCAGCGGCGTGACCATCATGTCCGGCGGCTTCGGGCTGTGCGGCAACGCCGAGAACTGCATCGCCGAGCTGGCCCGCAAGGACGTGCGCGACCTGACCATCATCAGCAATAACTGCGGCAACGCGGGGCAGGGGCTGGCGATCCTGCTCAAGCAGCGCAAGGTGCGGCGGGTGGTCGGCAGCTATATCGGCGGCAACCCCGACCTGCAGGCGCAGTATCTGGCCGGCGAGCTGGAGGTCGAGCTCAACCCCCAGGGCACGCTGGCCGAGCGCATCCGGGCCGGCGGGGCGGGGCTGGGCGGCTTCTTCACCCCGACGGGCGTGGGCACGGTGGTCGCCGAGGGCAAAGAGGAGCGCACCATCGACGGCAAGCGCTACATCTTCGAGACACCGCTGCGCGCCGACTTCACCATCATCCGGGCCGAGGTGGGCGATCCGTTCGGCAACCTGCGCTTCTACGGCACCGCCCGCAACTTCAGCCCGCATATGGCCATGGCGGCGAAGGTCGCGGTGGTCGAGGTCGATCACCTCGTGCCGCTCGGCGCGCTCGCGCCCGACGACATCCACCTCTCGGGGGTCTTCGTACAGCGCATCTTCCAGGGGCGGGACTACGTCGATCCGATCGAGTACCGCACGACCCGCCCGCGCCCCGCCGGCTGACGGGCAAGACGGGGCGAGCCGACCCGCGGCGCCGGCTGTCAGGGGGCTGTCCGTGGCGTTTGGCCCCGGGCGCCGCGTCCGATCGCCCCTGAAAGCGGGGCGCAATGGGATTGGCATATCGGTTGCTCTAAAGCTGGGCGTAGCCCATCAGGAGCCAGCCATGACCGACGTCAGCACCCGCTATCGACCCCGCCGCCCGCGACGCAGCCTGCGCGAGATCTTCGCCCGGGCGGTGCGCCACCACCGCATCGAAGCGCGCAGCGTGCCCTGCAACGCCGAGCGCGACGCGAAGCCGAAGGACGGTGAGCGATGAGCCCCGCCGACTCACCGAAGCGCGCGGCCGAGCGACGCTGGCCGCGGCTGAACATCGTCGGTGTGCGCCGCGCCCTGCGCGCGCTGATCCCCGAACCGCGACGGGAGCCGCGGCCATCGGTGGGGCCCCAGATCAGATGACCGGCGCCCCGGTCTTCTGACGGACCTCGTCGGCGGTGTGCCCCTCGGCGACGTCGACGAGCGCGAAGCCCTTCGGGGTGACGTCGAGCGTCGCCAGATCGGTGATCACCCGGTCCACGCAGCCCACGCCCGTCAGCGGTAGTGTGCACGCCTCGAGCAGCTTGGCCCGCCCGTGCTTGTCGCAGTGGGTCATCAGCACCACCACCCGCCGCGCGCCCGAGACCAGATCCATGGCCCCGCCCATGCCGTTGACCCGCTTGCCGGGGATCATCCAGTTGGCCAGATCACCATTGCCGGCCACCTGCATGCCGCCGAGCACCGCCACGTCCACGTGGCCGCCGCGGATCATCGCGAAGCTCGTCGCCGAGTCGAAGAACGCGCCGCCGGGCAGCGCGGTCACCGTCTGCTTGCCGGCGTTGATGATCTTGGCGTCCTCTTCGCCCTCGAAGGGGAAGGGGCCCATGCCGAGCAGCCCGTTCTCCGAATGCAGCCAGACCTGCATGTCGTCGGCGAGGTGGTTGGCCACCAGGGTCGGGATGCCGATCCCCAGGTTCACCACGTCGCCGTCGCTCAGCTCCAGCGCGGCGCGGGCCGCGATCTCGTCTCGTGAGCGGGCCAAAGGGCACCTCCATGTCGTCCGGGCCACAGGCCGCCGATTCGGGCGCCATCGTACAGCAACCGCGACGAGAAACACCCCTCGACCATCCATCCGCCGTCGCCCCCGAGCAGAGAGGCCCCGTGCAGACCGCTCCGCCCGCCCACCCGCCGGCGAAGGCGCCCATCGCCGAGCGCCACGCCCACCTGTTCGCCACAGGCGTGCTCGTTCTCGGGCTGCTCGGCGTCGCCGCGCTGGAGTTCACCGACCGGCCGCGCGATCCGCTGGCGGGCTGGTATCTGCTCATCTGGCCCTTCATGGCGATCATGGGCGACGTGGCCTACGTCGTCAGCGGCGTGCCGACGGACGCGGGCTTCGTCCGGCGCGGCGTGCTCTACATCGTCGGGCTGCATCTGCTGCTCGCCGCGCTGCAGGCGCTGAGCTACGTCGTGCCCGATCCCGACTACGCCGCGTGGCTGGCCGAGCGCCCGCCGGGTGAGCACCCCTACGGCGTCGAACCGTGGCTGGTGGCCGTGGCCCACGGCGTCGGGCTGGTCTTCGCGCCGGTCATCGGCTTCATGCTGCGCACCATCCGCCGTCTGTGGGTCGTTGGGCCCGAGCCGAACCGCGACGCCTGACGCTGCGATCTCGGACAGCGCCGGCCCGCCCGGCATCACGGGCCGTTGTTCTCGCCGTACAGGTCGAAGAACGTGCAGGGCACGGGCCGCGACTCGAGCGTATACCGGGCCTCGCCCTCGACGGCGCTGTCGATGTAGATGTACTCGACTTCGCCCGGGCGGACGAAGACCTCGAGCCGAAGGCCTCCGCAGGGCTCCCAGTCGCAGGCGTGACATGCGCGCTCGCTGTCGGCGTCGTCACACACCGTGCGGGTGTGCATCACCATGCCCTCGGCCAGGTTGTCGTCGCCGGTGAGTTGCAGGCAGGCGACCACCTGCTCCTCCTCGGCGCGGAGCGCGTAGACGACCTCCCCCCCGCGTCCGCCGCACGAACCGCGGGCGCTCTCACCCCCGCCGACGGTCGTGCCCTGGAGGCGCGCCTCGTCGGACAGGCGCAGCACGTTCTCGCCGGCGCAGCTGTCGGGCAGCGGATCGGCGCACAGGCCTCGGTGGCAGATGCGCTCACCCCGCTGGGCCAGGCAGTCCGCGTCGGCGTCACAGGCGAGCGGCGGCGGCTGCACGCAGTCGCCGAAGCGGCAGATGTCGCTGCCTTCGCAGTCGTCGTCCGCTGCGCACTCCGGCGGCGGCGGGATCCGCGAGCACTGCGCGAAGGCGTCACAGCGCCAGCCCTCGCGGCAATCGCCGTCGACGGCGCAGACCGTGACCACACACGCCCCGTCCCGGCACTGCTCCGCGCCCGTGCACTCCTCGATGGTGGCACAGACCGGCGCCGCGGGCTCGGGGCATGGGCCGCTGCGCACGACGAGCTGGGCCGGGTTCCGGTCACGGATCGGCTGGTCGACGTAGACGAAGTATGTTGCCCCCGGCTGGGCGTCCCACTGCACCCGAGAGGTCGCGCCGCGGTGGTCGTCATTGCACGCGATCTCGCTGTCGCCGTCCCCACAGGCCGTGCGCACGTAGAGCACCGTGTCGGCCAGTCGGCCGAGGGTGGAGGCGCACAGCGTGCGGGGTTCGGGGCCGTCGGGCACGTCGAGCTGCGCGGCGAACTCCCACCCGCCGCCGCCGCAGGTGCCGGCCGTCTCCGCGGGGAGCCGACCGTCCGGCGGGCGGGCGACCGCCGCGCCGTCGATGCGCACCGGCAGGAGCTGGCGCTCGTGGCACGCGAAGAGCCCGTCGTGGTGATGGCAATACCCCGCGATGCAGTTCATGCCGTCGGCGCAGTCGTCCTGGACGTTGCAGCGCCAGCGGCACTCGCCCCTCACGCAGCCGGCGTTGGGCAGGCAGTCGTTGATGCTGTCGCACGGCGGCGGGTCGTCGGTGCAGCGGCGGCGATAGCAGATGTCATCGCCGAAGCAGTCATCGGCGTCCTCACAGTCCGGAGGTTGGCAGGTGCGGACCACGCATATGCTCTCTCCGGGGCAGGTCTCGTCCGAGCCCGAGCACCCCCGGCGGCTGCAGCGCCCCTCGTCGCACCTCCGATGTTGTGGGCAGCCGCCGTCGTCGGCGCACTGGACCGGCACGCAGCGCGCGTCTTCGCACAGCCCGGGGCGGCAGTCGGCGTCCTCGGCGCATTGGGGCACGCAGGCGCCGGCTCGACAGGTTTCGGGGTCGGGGCAGTCCCCGTCCCCCACACAGTCGACGCAGCCATCGGGGGTGCAGATCCGAGCCGCCGGGCACCCCGCGCCACATGGACCCAGGTCGGGGGGCGGCGTGCCGTCCTCGGCGCGTCCGGTATCGGGGTAAGCCCTCCGCGAACCCCAGCAGATAGACGGGATGCCGAAACCGGGGCTCGGCGCAGGGTCGAGGCGCCCGGTCCGGTGGGCTCAGGCCACTGAAGCACCCACCCGGGCCTCGGCCCAGCGGTGC
>JAUHXC010000061.1 GCA_030427205.1 bacterium
ATCAGCGCCGAGACCTCCGCCCGGGGCAGAAACAGCATCACCCCGCCGCGGGCCGCGTAGATCGAGTCGAGCCAGACGCCGCGATCGTAGCCTTCATCGGGCCCGAAGACCGACATCGAGCCGCCCGTACGCCCCGAGGGCCGGGCGACGAGGGCGCCGTGATGCACGATCCAGATGCCGCGCGCGGGGGTGCCGGCCCGGGTCAGCCGGGCGCCGCCGGTGACCAGCCGCGGCTCGAGGCGCTGCCCGGCGCGCAAGAGCGCCCGCAGCTCGGCCCACGACGGCGCGTGGCCCAGGGCGGCGCAGGCGGCGGCGAAGTGCGGCAGGCTCGCGCTCGGCGCGTCGAGGGTCGCGTGCATCGCCGCCAGACGCAGCGCGCCGGCCAGCGGCAGCCCCGCGTTGCGGAACTGCGCGAGCGCCTCGACGATCGGTCGGAAATCGGCGCGCACCCCACTCGCCTCGCCGTTTTGCATGGAGCCCATGGAAGCGATGGAGGCGTGTGAGATCAAGTCCGATTGTGATCTATGGGGTGTATGACCGATCGGTCGGCGCGCTCAGCGCGCGGCGACGGGCGGATCGAGCATCACCCGGGCCATCATCGCCCGCCCGCCGCGGCGGATGGTCAGCTCGACCTCTTCACCGGGATCGAACTTCTCCAGCGCGTAGAGCAGGTCGTCGCTCTTCTGCAGCGGGTGCGGGCCCAGCGCGACGAGCACGTCCCCCAGCACCATGCGCCCCTGACCGTCCCGTCCGGTGCCGACGATGCCCGCTCGGCCAGCGGCGCCGGCCGGATCGACGGTGAGCACCAGCAGCCCGGCGACCCCCAGGCGGCGACCCATGGCGTCGTGGGCGATGCGCAGGCCCAGGCGGGGGCGCACCAGCCGCCCGTACTCGATGAGCTGCGGCACGACCCGGTTGACGGTGTCGACCGGCACCGCGAAGCCGATGCCCGCCGCGGCCCCCGAGCGGCTCTTGATGGCGGTGTTGACCCCCACCAGCCGCCCGGCGCTGTCGAGCAGCGGCCCGCCCGAGTTGCCGGGGTTGATCGCCGCGTCGGTCTGGATGACACCCGGGATCTCGCGGCCGGTCAGGCTGCGGATGGTGCGGTCGAGCGCGCTGACCACGCCCACCGTCAGCGAGTGATCGAGCCCGAACGGGTTGCCGATGGCCAGCACCCGCTGACCCACCTGCAGGTCGTGGCTGTGGCCGATGTCGATGGGCAGCAGCGCCCCGCTGTCGGCGCCGATCTCGAGCACCGCCAGGTCGACCTCCGGCGCCTGCCCGATCACCTTCGCCGACCAGGTCGACTGGTCTTCGAGGGTCACCCGCACCGCGCCCGCCTCGGCGACGACGTGGTAGTTGGTGACGATGTGCCCGTCCCGGCTCCAGACGATGCCGCTGCCGGTGCCGCGGGCCCGGTCGAACGCCGCGTAGGCCTCCTCGCCGTTCCGCGTGGTGATCGAGACCACCGAGCCCGAGACCCGGCTGAAGAGGTCGATGGTGGCCTGCTCGTCGGGGGTCAGCGGTCCGCGGGCGGTCACCGGGCGCGGGCCGGCGTCGGTGAGCCAGCCGCGCACGTCGTCGAGGGCGAGGCCGATCGCGACGCCCAGCCCCAGCACCGCGGCCCAGGTCAGCGCCCGGCGGATCCCGGGGTGCACGTCAACCCTTCATCAGGGTGGCGATGGGCTCGAGGGCCGGGATGCGGGCGCAGATGACCTTGATCGACACCATGATCGGCACCGCCAGGATCATGCCCACCGGCCCCCACAGCGCCCCCCACACCAGCATCGAGAGGAAGACCACCAGCGGCGAGACCTTGACCGCGTGACCCACGTAGCGCGGGTCGAGCCAGGCGCCGATGACCCCGTTGATGGCCACCAGCCCGACGATGACGAACGCCGCCATCCAGCCGCTCATCGCCGGGTCGACGAGCACCACCAGTATCGGCGGCAGCGACGCGACGATGGCCCCCACGGTGGGGATGAAGTTGAGCGGGAAGGCCAACAGCCCCCAGAACGCCGCAAAATCGACGCCGCAGACCCATAGGAACAGCCAGACGCAGGTGCCGGTGAGCGCGCTGATGAACGTCTTGGCCACCAGATAGGCCCGCACGTCGCGCCCGATGCCCACCAGGGCCCCCAAGAGCGGATGTTTCGCCCCGTAGGCCTCGGTGAACTTCTCCCTGAAGCGGGCCGCCTCGGCGAGGATGAACCCCGCCAGCAGCAGGGTCAGCGCGAACGAGCCCAGCGCGGCGGTCGCCGTGCCCAGGGTGCGCTGGGCCATGCGCGCGCTCTCGTTGAGCACCCGCGGCAGCAGATCCTGCGTCAGCTCCTGGCGCAGCGCCTCGCGGGCCGGGCCGTCGCCCACCCGCTCCATGCCCCAGTCGATGAGCGCGTTGGTCTCGAAGACCAGGCGGTTCTGATACTTGGGCAGCTCCTGGCTCAGCGGGCCGGCGGTGCTGATGAAGAAGAGGATGAGCCCCAGGAGCGGCAGCATCGCCGCGCCTTCGGCCACCACGATCGCGACGCCGGTGGGCCAGCCGCGCCGGGTCATGCCGCGCACGACCGGCAGCAGGATGAACGCCAGCAGCAGCGCCAGCACCAGCGGCACCAGGATCGGCTGCAGATACACCAGCACGAACCCGCCGAGCACCAGCGCGATGAGCCGGTTGGCGACGCCGCTCACCCGCAGCGCGGGGCGGATCGCACCCAGCGGCCGCGTCTCGCGGTGCTCGCGCCCTTCGGGCTCGCTCGGGGGAGGTGATGCGGACATCGTCGACCGAGTATCATGCTCCGGCGCAGGCCGTCCAACGGGCCGCGCAGCGCTCGAACGCCGCGGGCCGGCTACGGCGCGCGATCGCCGCTGCGATCGAGCCGGCGACGAGCGACACAGTCGCCGTACACATCGAACGTCGCGCCGATCGGCGCGCCAACGGCCTCATCGGCGAGCGCAGGGTCGAAGGCGCTGCGCGGATGGCGCGCCCGGGCACCGTGGGCCAGGGCGAGCGACCGCGCATCCGTCAGAGGGCGGGGCACAGGTCGCAGTCGCCGCCGCGGTCGAGCACCCGGCAGGCGACGCAGTCGCAGAACGCCTTGAAGGTCGAGCAGACCGGCGTCGGGCTGGCGTTGATGGGCGGTGCATCGCCGACGTTGATCGTGATGCCGGGATAGCGCGCCTCGGGGGTCGGGCCGTGGGCGAGGGCGAAGCCGGTCAGGATGACGTGCGGGCTGATCGCGCTGAAGCCGTTGAACTCGTCGACCCGGCGCATCGCCGCGTAGCCATCGGGCACGGTCTCGACTTCGGTGCGATCGGAGACCTCGTCGTCGAAGGACCACACGTCGTAGGTGCCATCCGGGTTGGCCTGCACCCCCGCGCCGCGGCTGTCCGTCGGGCTGGTATCTTCCCCGAAGACGATGAAGTTCTCGGCGAAGTTGTAGAGGAAGTAGCGCGCGTCGCCGCTCTCGACGTCGGTCACCACCAGCACGAGATCGCCGCCATCGGCGGCGCTGAACAGCTCCTGGCGCACGTGCATCTCCCGGGCGAGCTCGCCTTCGAGCCAAGTGTAGCCGGTCCCTTCGGTGATGGCGGCGCCGTCTTGTTCGAAGGTGTCATCGGCCTCCCCGTAGCCGTGCACATAGAGGCCGAAGTTCTCCGCGAGGTAGTCGGGGATCGTCGGCTCGGTCTCGTCATCGGCCGAGCAGCCGACCGCCAGGCCGAGCGCGACGAGGGCGGGCAGCAGGCGGCGGAGGTGGGTGAGCATCATGGTCTCCTGGGCAAGAAGGTGGTCGTGGCGCTTCAGAGCGCCGGGCAGAGGTCGCAGTCGCCGCCGCGGTCGAGCACGCGGCAGGCGACACAGTCGCAGAACGCCTTGAAGGTCGAGCACACCGGCGTCGTGCCGGCCTCGGTCGTGGGGGGTGGCCTGACGTTCTTGGTGTCCGGAGGACGCACGAAGCGGGCCTCGGGGGTCGGCCCGTGGGCCAGGGCGAAGCCGGTCAGGATGACGTGCGGGCTGATCTCGCTGAAGCCGTTGAAGGCGTCCACCCGGCGCATCGCGGTGTAGCCGTCGGGCACGGTCTCGACGTCGGTGCGATCGGAGACCGCGTCGTCGAAGGTCCACACCTCGTAGGTGCCGTCGGGGTTGGCCTGTACGCCCGCGCCGCGGCTGTCGGCGGCGCCGGTGTCCTCGCCGAAGACGATGAAGTTCTCGGCGAGGTTGTAGAGGAAATAGCGCGACTCGTCGCTCGCGACGTCGGTCACCACCAGCACGAGATCACCGCCCTCGGCGGCGCTGAACAGCTCCTGGCGCACGTGCATCTCGCGCGAGTTCTCGTCGCCCTCGAGCCAGGTGTAGCCGGTGCCCTGGTTGATGAGCACGCCGTCCTCTTCGAAGGTCTCGTCGGCTTCGTCGTAGCCGGCGAGGTAGAGGCCGAAGGTCTCGGCGAGGTAGTCGGGGACCGTCGGCTCGGTCTCGTCGGCCTCGTCGGCCGAGCAGCCGGTGACGAGCGCGAGCGGGACGAGTACGATCAACAGGCGCCTGAGCATGATGCCTCCTCGGGTTGACGAGCTACCTCGACCGTTACCCGCCGCCGCGCGTATGGGACATGGCGATATCGCCACGCCCCCCGGCCCCGTTGGCATCAAGGCGTGGCGATTCCGCCATTCCGTGTGCCGGTGCTCTTCGACATCGTGGTCTCGATTCCTTTCGTTTCGAGACCATGGAGGGCGCGTGCGCAGACTCATCATCGGCTTGACGGGGCTTCTGTGCCTGCTGACGTGGGGGTGTGACGACGGCGACGGGGCGCCGACGGCCGACGTCGCGGTCCAGCCCGAGCTCGATACGGGGGTGAACCCGACGTCGGCCCCGACGCCGGCCCCGCCCCGGCCGAGGCCTTCAGCGCCCTGCAGGCCGCCGTCGATCCGGCGCGCTACCGCGCCGACCTGGCGTCCATCGGCAGCGCCCCGCGGCCGTTCCCCTATGGCGAGAACTATCAGGCCACGGCCGATCTGTGCGCGGCGACCTTCCTCGACGCCGGGCTCGAGGTCACCCGCCAGCCGCTGCCCTATGGCGGCGAGAACGTCATCGGCGTCCTGCCCGGGATCGAGCGCCCCGCCGAGCGGGTCGTCGTCGCCGCTGCCTTCGACTCCGAGGACCACTGCCCGGGCGCCGGCAACAACGCGTCGGGCACCGCCGGCGTGCTCGAGGCCGCCCGGGTCCTGACCGGTCGGCGCTACGCGCGCACGCTCGTCTTCGGCTGCGTCGGCGCCGAGATCGGCGGCTACTACGGGTCCAAGGACCTCGCCGCGCGCATCGTCGCGGCCGGCGGCGAGGTGCACGGCATGCTGGCGCTGCAGAGCATCGCCTACACCGACGAGACCCCGGGCAGCCAGAGCGTGCCCGCGGGGCTGGATCTGGCGTTCCCCAGCCTGGGGCAGGCCCTCGACGCCCGCGAGCGCCGGGGAGACTTCATCTTCTACGTCTCCGACGACGTCTCGCCGATGAGCGCGCACATCGAGGCCGCCAGCGCCGCGGTCGACCTGCCGGTGATCGGGCTCGAGCTCGACGCCGTCCTGCGGGTCAGCGACCTGACCGTGGCCCTGCAAGCCTCGCCCCACGGGCCCTTCTGGGCCCGCGACCTGCCGGGCACGATGCTCACCGACACCGGCTACCTGCGTAACGTCTACGACCTCTGCGTGCGCGGCGCCGACCGCTTGGAGAACCTCGATCCCGACTTCGCGGTGAAGGTCACCCGGGCCGCCGTCGGCGCCCTGGCCCGGGCCGCCGAGCCCGCCGAGGGCCCGCCGGCCGAGGGGCACATGCTCGATCCGCAGCCGGTGCGTCCGCCGCCCTTCGTCTGCGACGCGCCGGGCGGCGAGTGCGAGGACGGGCAGCGCTGCGCCCTGCTGCGCACCGACGTCGCCGAGCTGACCTGCGAGCCGCCCGCCGCCGAGCCGCTGGGGCTCGACGCGCCGTGCGAGCGGCGGCCCGACGGCGGCGACAGCTGCGCCGCCGGCCTGCGCTGCACCTTCGCCGGCTCCACACGCGAGCAGGGCCGCCGCTGCCGCCCGCAATGCGTATCCAGCCTCGACTGCGTCGAGGGCGAGGTCTGCCCGGATTTCGGTGCTGACGTCAGCAGCTGCGCCGCGCGCTGCGATCCGTTCGGCGATGACTGCGGCGAAGGCACCGGCTGCATGCATACCCCCGACGTCGCCGGCATCGGCACCGACTTCTTCTGCAGCGTCGCCGGCGAGCTGGCCGAGGGCGAGGCGTGCAGTGGAGGCGGCTGCGCCCCGGGCACGCGCTGCACCAGCCTCTACAGTGACGGCGGGCGCGTATGCCGGCGCTACTGTCGCCCGTCGGTGCCCGACTGCGGGGCCGAGCTGGTGTGCCTCCAGTACCACGGCAACGGCGTGCCCGATGACACCGGGCTGTGCGTGCCGGCGGCCTATCAGCTCGATTGACGGCCGCCGTATCACACCGGGCGCGCGCGCCGTGGCGATATCGCTATTCCGCGCGCCGGCCGCCGTCGAGATGCTCGGTGAGGTCGTCGAACGGCTCGACGACGATGGGGGGATGTCATGCGTAGAGTGATCATCGGGATGTGTGCGCTGCTGTGCGTGCTGGCATGGGGCTGCGACGACGGGGACGTCGACGAGACGCCGGACGTCGCGGTCGCTCCCGAGCCGGAGCCGGAGCCGGAGCCGGAGCCCGAGCCGGAGCCCGAGCCGGAGCCGGAGCCCGACCTCGGCCTCGAGCCCGACGCTGGCCCCGACCCGGCCGAGGCGTTCGCCGCCTTGCAGGACGCGGTCGACCCGGCGCGCTATCGCGCCGATCTCGAGGCCATCGGCGGCGCCCCGCGGCCCTTCCCATACGGCGCGAACTATCAGGCCACCGCCGAGCGCTGCGCGGCGGCCTTCTTCGAAGCCGGCCTCCAGGTCACCCGCCAGCCGCTGCCCTATGGCGGCGAGAACATCATCGGCGTGCTGCCGGGCGCCGACCGCCCCGACGAGCAGATCGTCGTCACCGCCGCCTTCGACTCGGAGGACCACTGCCCCGGCGCCGACATCAACGCCTCGGGCACCGCCGGGCTGATCGAGGCCGCGCGGGTGCTCGGCGAACGACGCTACGCGCGCACGCTCGTCTTCGCGTGCCTCGGCGCCGAGATCTTCGGCGACTACGGGTCGAACGATCTCGCCGCGCGGTTGGTGGACGCGGGCGCCGACGTCCGGGGCATGATCGCGCTGCAGAACCTGGCCTACACCGACGACACCCCCGGCAGTCAGACGGTGCCGCCCGGGCTCGACCTGGCGTTCCCCGACGTGGGCCGGGCGCTCGAAGCCCGCGAGGGCCGGGCGGACTTCATCTTCTATGTCTCCGACGTCGAGTCGGGCATGAGCGCGCACATCGAGGCCGCCTGCGCCGACGTCGACCTGCCGGTGATCGGCCTCGAACTCGACGCCATCCTGCGGGCCAGCGATCTCACCGAGGCCCTCAAGCGCTCCGACCATCGCTCGTTCTGGGCCCGTGACCTGCCGGGCACGATGCTCACCGACACCGGCGAGCTGCGCACGCCATATGCCGGCTGCGCGCGCGGCCCCGACAGCCTCGAGACGCTCGACGTCGACTTCGCGGTCAAGGTCACCCGCGCCGCCGTCGGCGCGCTGGCCCGGGCCGCCGAGCCCGCCGACGGCCCGCCGACCGAGGGGCGCATGGTCGATCCGGCGCCCGTGCGCCCGGTGCCCGTCACCTGCGACGCGCCCGGCGGGCAGTGCGAGGACGGGCAGCGCTGCGCCCTGCTCTCGCCCAGCGGGCTCGTCTGCGAGCCACCCGCCGCCGACCCGCTGGCGCTCGACGCCCCCTGCGAGCGGCGCGAGGACGGCGGCGACAGCTGCGCGCCGGGTCTGTTCTGCAGCTTCGCCGGCTTCACGCCCGAGGCGGGCCGCCGCTGCCGCCCGCTCTGCCGGACGACTGGCGACTGCGTCGAGGGCGAGGTCTGCCCGAGCCTGGGTCTCGAAGCGAGCAACTGCGTGGCGCGCTGTGATGTCTTCGCCGATGACTGCGGGGAGGGCACGGCCTGCGTCCACAGCAGTGACGCGTCCAGCACCGGGACCGTCTTCTCGTGCGGACGCATCGGCGACGCGCCTGAAGGTGGGCCCTGCTCCGACGCGCGATGCGTCGCGGGCACGCGCTGCACCAGCGAGTACGGCGCCGACGGGGCCGTGTGCCGCCGCTATTGTCGCCCCTCGGCGCCCGATTGTGGGGCGGAGCTGGTGTGTCTCCAACTGCACGGCAACGGCGTGCCCGATGACACCGGCCTGTGCGTGCCGGCGGCCTATCAGGTCGACTGACCCGGAGAGACAGACCATGCTTCGTAGACTGACGGCGCTCAGTGCGGCGCTGGCCCTCGCCTGCACCGCCTGCGACGGCGGAGCGCCGACAGATCGCGCCGACGCCCAGGGGCACGGCGGGTTCGCGGGCGAAGACGATGACTGCGCGACCGACGGGGCATGGACCGAGCGCATGGTGATCGTGCCATTGGGCGAGACGCTCTTCTTCGCCGGCGATGACTACCTCGCGTCCTTCGACGACGGCCGCGACTGCCCGATCGCGGTGCGTCCGCCGGCCGGCGCGGTGGCCGATGCCATCGACGGTCGCCTGACCCCCGACGTGCCGGGCCCATGGGTCCTCGAACGGGCCGGCGAGCGGATCACCGTCGACGTGCAGGACGACTTCCTCGACGCCGATACCTTCCAGAACTACAACTACACCCCGGTCGACGCCCTGACACTGGTCGACGATGACACCCTGCTCGTTGTCTCGCCGCCGTCCAACGCCGTGCACCGCGTCGTGTTGACCGCCGACGGCGCCACGCCCGGCGATCTCATCCCCACCGGCGCCTGGCCCACCAGCGTGGCGTCGTGGCCCGGCAGCGGCTACGCGCTCGTCGCCCAGACCGGCCGCGACAGCATAGGCTTCCTCGACCTCGCGGCGGGGCGGGTGGTCGACGCCATCCGGGTCGGCGACGAGCCGGCCGGCATCCGGGTGCAGGGCGACGTCGCCTACGTCACCCTCAGCGGGGAGGACCGGGTGGCTCGCGTCGACCTGCAGGCGCGGCGGGTCCTCGACACCCTCGAAGTGGGCCGCGACCCGCGGTCGATGGCGCTCTCGCCCGACGGCGGCACGCTCTACGTGGCCTCGCTCATCAGCTACAACGCCCACCGCTCGGGCCCCAGCGGGCCGCCCACCGAGGCGGCGCTGAAGCGGGACATCGCGATCATCGACACCGCCGACTTCAGCCTTCGCGGCTTCGTGCCCGAGGTGGGCACCATCATCCGCGGGCTGCACGCCAGCGACGGCGGGCTCATCGCCGCGGTCAGCCACAGCCGCAACGATCGCAGCGAGATCGACGCCGACAACGAACCGCACACCCACGGGCTGGCGCGGGTCGATCTCACGACCGATCCGCCGACGGTCACCCATGTGCCTCTGGGTGAGTCATCGCCCGCCGCCAGCCCCTTCACGCTCATGGCGGTCGGCGACCGGCTCCTCGTCACCCTCTCGGCGAGCCGCGCGGTGCTGGTGCTCGATCGCGAGACCCTGGCCGAAGAGGCCCGCCTGCCCACCGGCCACGACCCGCGGGGCCTCGCGCTGGCCCACGACCGCGTCTGGACGACCGCCTGGCTCGACAACCGGCTCGAAGGCCTGACGCTGCCGCCGGTCGACGCCGAGCCCGTCATCGTGCCCGTCGGCGACGACCCCACGCCGCCCGACGTCAAGGCCGGCCAGCGCATCTTCAACGACGCGTCGTTCAGCGAGCACGGGCAGTTCTCGTGCAACAACTGCCACATCGACGGGCTGACCGACGGCCTCGTCTGGGATCTGCTGGTCGACGGCGAGGTCAATACGCTGGCCTTCCGCAACGTGGCCGGCACCGATCCCTTCCTGTGGGGTGGAGAGCTGCCGACCCTCTTCGACTTCTCCCGCGAGGTGCTGCGCCTCGTCGGCGGCGACGCCACTGGCCAGCAGATGGAGCAGCTGACGCTCTACATGCAGTCGATCACCGCGCCGCCCAACCCCTTCACCCGCCCCGGCGGCCGCCTCACCGACGAGGCGCTGCGCGGCCGTGCACTCTTCGATACGCCGGTGGACGAGGGCGGCGCCGCGTGCGTGGGCTGCCACGGTGGCCCGCTCTTCACCTCGCGCGCGATCGTGCCCGGCAAGACCGACGACATCGACACCGACGTGCCCGGCCTGATCGGGGTGTACGACACCGCGCCCTATGGCCGACGCGGAGACTGGGTCACCCTCGAAGGCATGCTCGACCGGGCGCTCGAATACACCGGCGCCGACCTCGACGCCGCCGACCACGCCGCGCTGATGGCATACCTGCGTCAGATCCCCGGCGATGGCATGTGGCTCAACGGCACCCGCCCGCTGAGCGGCGCCGACCACGTCTGGCGCGAGACGCCCATCGAGCTGACCTTCAGCCATCGGCTCGCCGCCGAGCAGGCCGATCGCTTCAGCATCACCCGCGGAGACGGCGCGCCGGTCGACGGCGCCTGGACGGTGCGCGGCCGCGTCGCCCGCTTCGCGCCGGCCGCGCCGCTGCGAGACGAGACCGTCTACCGCATCGCCGCGCGAGCGCCGCTCGCCGGCGCGCTCGGCCAGCGGCTGCGCGCGCCGATCCACATCGAGTGGCGCACCGGCAGCGACCCGCAGACCGACATCTCGGGGCGCTACGAGGCGCAGCTGATGCTGGTGGACGCGGGCATCGGCCAGAGCCGGCCCCTGGTGCAGATGGCGGCGCTGCAGAGCAGCGGCGGCGACGTGACCGGTGTCATCGACGGCTACGACGATGTCATCGACCTGTCCCATGTGGAAGGCATGGTCAGCGGCCAGCGGGTGGTCTTCGAGCCGTTTCTGCTCGTGACGACGCTCGGCGACTTCCTCATCGAGCAGGCCTACATGGATACGACCGACGAGGACGGCGACGGCTACGCCGATACGGGCGCCGGCCGCTTCCGCTCGCTGGGGCGGGACATCGAGTGGACGGCCCGGCGGCTCGCCGCGCCGCCGGAGTGAGCCCTCAGAGCTCGGGGCAGAGGGCGCAGTCCCCGCCCCGCTCGAGGATGCGGCAGGCCACGCAATCGCAGAACTCTTTGAAGACCGAGCAGGCCGCCGGCGTGAACGCGACGTTGTCCTTGTAGCAGTTGATCGGCGTGCGCGCTTCGGGGGTCTCGGTGTAGCCGAGGGCGTAGGCGGTCATGATGATGTGTGGCGGCAGCTCGGCGAAGCCGTTGAACGCCTCGACCCGGCGCATCGCCGCGAAGCCATCGCCCACGGTCTCGAACTCGGTGCGGTCACTCACCGCGTCGTCGAAGCGCCACACCTCGTAGGTGCCATCGGGGTTCGACTGAACCCCGATCCCGCGGCTCGTATCGTCGTTGATGTCCTGGCCGAATACGATGTAGCCCTCGTCGAAGTCGTAGAGGAAGAAGCGCTGCGCGCCGTCCTCCACATCCTGCACCTGGACGAAGATCTCGCCGCCCGCCGCGGCCGGCTCGATGCGCTGGTCGACCAGGATCGCGCGCTCGCCGTGCCCCTCGATGTCGACCTGCATCACCGTGCGGCCCACGAGGAAGCCGTCGACGTCCTGGAAGTACTGCGGGTCGGGGTCGCCGACGCCGGTCAGCACCAGGCCGAACTCGTCTTCGAGGAAGTCGGCCAGCGCCGGATCCCGCGGGGGCAGCTCCAGCGGCGCGTCCGCCGGCTCGTCGTCGTCGGTGCACGCACCGGCGAATGCAGCGACCAATGCCGCAGACAAAACAATCTTCCATGGCTTCATGAGGGCACCCCATCGTCGTGTGTGATCGACTATAGCGGTCGGCTCGACGTCCGCGATATGGCTTGATCGCCACGCGGGTCGCGGGGTGGGCCGCCGCTCGACATCAAACGGCGGTCGCGTGGCTGTTTCGCTATTCGGGTGCTCTATCGGCCGTGCCATCTTGACCTCGAAGCCTGCGCTGCAACCCGGTTCGCACCGACCATCGAGAGCGAACTGACCGCACACCGCGGCATCCCCGCGATCGGCCGGAGTCATACCCATGAACACATCCACCTATCTCATCATCGGCGCGGGCCCGGCGGGTCTTCAGCTCGGCCACGCTTTGAAAGCCGCCGGGCGGGATCACGTGATCCTCGAAGCCGGGGACGTGCCGGGCGCCTTCTTCGAGCAGTTCCCCCGCCATCGATGGCATCGAGCTCGCCGAGCAGTACGTGGATGTCTCGGTCGACGCGATCTTCGCCGGGCACTTCGGCGCGTTGTCCCACGCCTACCTGATCACGCTCGATTACCGGCCGCATGCGGGCCGCGATCCCTTCAGCGCGTCGCGGATCGAGCGCCACGACGTCGCCCGGGCCGCCGAGAGTCAGTGCCTCCACCCGATCGTGCGCTGCATCCGCGACGGCGAGGTCGTCGAGACCCACCATGTCATCGAGGACCTCGCGTCGGAGTGGAAGGAGCCCGAGCATGTCGACCCGCTGAAGGCGTTTCTCGCCGGCCGGTTGGGCGCGCGGTGAGCGCGCGCGAGCCGTCCTGGCGCCGCTCAGCCCGATCCAACGCTGGTTCTTCGATCAGCGCTTCGCAGAGGTTCACCACTGGAATCAGGCGGTGTGCATCGCGGCGCCCGACGGATGGGACGCGAGCACTCTGAGCATCGCGCTGCGCGCGCTGGTCGAGCAGCACGACGCGCTGCGGCTGGTCTTCGACGGACAGCGCGCATGGCATGGCCCGATGCCATCATCGGTGCCGGTCGACGTCTTGGACCTCTCGACGCTGGCTCCCGACGCCCGTGATGCGGCTCAGGCGGACGCGGCGACCCGGCTGCAGGGCTTGATGCGGCTCGATGAGGCCCCTCTGCTGCGCGCCCTGCGGGTGGACCGGGGGGAGGAGAGCGCGCGCTTGATCCTGGCGATGCACCACCTCGTCGTCGACGGCGTGAGCTGGCGGATCCTGCTCGACGATCTGCAGCGGGCGGGTGATGCCCTCGCCCGCGGGGCGCCGGTCGCGCTGGGCCCCAAGAGCGCGAGCTGGCAGCGCTGGGTCGAGGCTCAGCGGGCGTGGGCGCTGGACGGCGACCGCGCGGAAGATGTGCAGCGCTGGCGGGACCTCATCGAGGCGCCGGTGGCCGGCTTGCCCATCGACCGCACCCCGGGCGCGTCGTCGGGTGGCTGGACGACTGTCGCGTTGTGCACCGAGCGCACCGAGGCGCTGTTGCGCCGGGCCGGGCGGGCCTATCGGACCGAGATCAACGAGCTGCTGCTGACCGCCCTGGCGCTGACGCTGCGCGACTGGACCGGCGGCCCGGCCGTGGGCGTATGCCTGGAAGGCCACGGGCGCGAGCAGAGCCTGCTCGGTGACCTGGATGTCAGCCGCACGGTCGGGTGGTTCACGACCTTGTTCCCCGTCCGATTGGATCCGGGGCCCGCGGAGGGTACCGATGGCATCGCTCATGCCATCCATGCGATCAAGGCGCAGCTGCGCGCGGTGCCTCACAAAGGTATGATATATGGCATGCTGCGCTGGCTCGGCGAGGCCGAGGGCCTGACGCTGCCGTCGGCGTATGGCGTGACCTTCAACTACCTGGGGCAGGTGCAGCGAGGCGCGGCGGGTCCAGGCGCCGACGCAGGGCCCGTCGGCCGGAGCGTCGGCTCGGGCAACCGCCTGCCTTCGCCGGTGGCGTTCGACGGGGTGGTGGTCGGCGGTCGGCTGCAGATACGGGTCGACTGGGATCGCGGCTGCTTCGCCGACGGCGTCATCGAGGGTCTGGCGACGGCGTTTCTCGACGCGCTGGAGGTCGTCATCGCCCATTGTGTCGATGCCGCGGGACACAGCCCGGCGACCGCGCGCGAGATCTCGTCGGAGGGGCTCGCCCTGGCGGCGTTGCAATGGGGCGACCGCGGCCCGCCGTGTGCGTCGGGCGCTGCCCGGCGTGCGCGAGGCCCTCGTCGAGGCGCGGGTCAGCCGCCTCACCGCGCCCGCCGCGGGCGGGGTCGGCTGGCGCTGGGACGCGCGGCTGCTGGTGGAAGGCTATCCGGGCACGCCGAGCAGAGAGACGCTGCTGGCCTGGCTGGCCCGGCCACCGGTGCCCGTGGAGTGGGTGCGGGCGACGCGGGGCTCGATGGTCCGGCCCGAGGACCTCGCGGCGATGCAGGCCGCCGGCCCTCGGATCCGCGAGCACGTGCTGGATGGGCTTCACCATCTGCACTTGCAGTCTCCCGCGGAGGTCGCGGCGATCATCGCCCGGCATGCCCTCGGGCAGGAGAGACCGACTCAACCGGCTCGGCGAGTCGAGGAGGAGAGCTGATGGCATGGGATGATGGCATCCTCGAGGTCGTGGTGAACCACGAAGAGCAATATTCGATCTGGCCGGCCCACCGCGAGCCGCCGGCCGGCTGGCGCAAGGCGGGCAAGCAGGGGACCAAGGCCGAGTGCCTGGCGTATATCGACGAGGTCTGGACCGACATGCGGCCCCTGTCGCTGCGCGAGAAGATGCGCGCGCAGGGGCTCGATTGAGCCCGCCCTCGGCCCATCGTATCGTGGCCCGGCGCCCGCTCAGGGGGCGCTCATCCGGCCGCAGTCGGGGGCCTCGGGCGGGCAGGCCTCGATGGTGAAGTCGCAGCCGGCGCATTCATCGCAGCGAGACCGATCGCGGCCGGCGTAGGTCAGCTTCTGCACCAGCCACCCGTCGACCCGGCCCCCGTCGCAGCCGGTGTAGGTGCCCGTCGGCGCGCCGGGGCATTGCAGGCCGGTGAACGTATCGCAGCGGTCTTCGCAGATCGCCTTGCCGCGGCAAGAGCCGCCAGCGGCGCAGGTGCCGTACCCCAGCACCCGGTCGACGGTCTCGACGATCTCGTGCGCGGCGATCTGGGTCTCGGTGCGCAGCATGTCGCCGACCGGCCAGCACTCGGCGCCGTTGCGCACGATGCCGAAGCCGGCGGTGCGCCCGTCGACGGTCACGGTGCCGTTGCGCCCGCAGGAGCCGACCCACAGGTCGGGGTGCCCGCCGAAGACGAGGTAGAGCGGCGTCTCGTCGGGCGGCGCGGCGGGCAGGTCGCCACGGTCGATGGCCGGCAGCAACCAGGCCTCGGCCAGCTCGTCGCGGTCGAGCTTGCGGCCGGGTCGGGGCAGCGCCCATGAGCCGCGCGGCTCGACCCGCGCCTCCCCACGGAAGAAGCGGTTGAAGTTGGAGCCTTCGAGCAGGCAGTCGAGGAAGGTATCCACCCGAGCCCGGTTGCCATCGTTCGAGCCTTCGAACCACACCGCGTAGAGCCCGAAGACCCGGGTGGGCTGCGGCGGCGGATCGGTCTTGCACCCGGCTGCCAGTGAGGTCGCCAGCAGGCTCGCCCACCACAGCATGATCCGCGGCGCTGGCCAACCGAGCTGCCCGCCTCTCATCGTGCCTCCCACCGCCGCCTCGTCGTCGACGCCGTCCGGGGCCAGCGTGACGCGGATGAGTCGTCGCCGTCAATCGCAGTCCGCGTGGCGATTTCGCCATTCGGTCGGCCTGGAATCGGCAGCATCATGTAGTCCAAGGTCTACCCTCGAAAGAAGGATGACAGCCGTTGAAGCACGCGCTGAATTACATGTCTGCGCCGTTGGCGTCGCGTCGCTCGTCGCCGCGTGCGCCGAGGACGGTGCCGACGGCATCGAGCTGCCCGCGCGCGATCCCGAGCTGGTGGCCCACCTCGACGAAGCCTTCGGCCTGCGGCTCTACCGATGGAGCGAGCCGGACGCTCAGCTCACCCGGGACCCGGATGGCCTCCTGGTGGCCAGCGCCGTTGGAGATCTCTCGTGAAACGTAGTCGATTCTGGCTGTCGAGCCTGTTCGGCCTCACCGGGCTGCTCTGCACAGCGGCGCTCTTCGCCGCGTGCGCCGACGAAGAGACCGACCCCAACGCCGAGCTGAAGGCCTATTTCGCCGAGACGTTCGGGCTCTACCTGTTCGAGTGGGCCGAAGATAGCGAGCAGTTCGCCGAGGACGAGGACGGCTTCCTCGTCGCGCTCGACGACGGCTTCGTCGCCATCGACGGCTTCGACGTGCGCGAGATGCGCATCGAAGAGCGCATCCAGCCGGCGGCGGCCGGCGGCGAGGTCTTCTTGAAGGTCATCGACGTCGAGACCGGCCTCGAGCGGTACTTTCTCTACGACTTCGACGAGCGCTACGTGGTCTTCGGCGAGGATACGAGCCTCGACGAGAGCCGCGGCGTCGGGGTACAGGCCAACCCCGACGGCACCTACGAGGTGTGGACCTTCGACGACGCGGTCAGCGACCGGACCGAGGTCGAGACCGTGCCCGACGGCTACGCGGCGATGCAGCGGGCCGACGCGGTCAACCGCTTCAGCGCGCTGCCGCCGCACATGATCATGCTCGCCTTCGCCCTGGGCCATACGACGACGCCCGAGGCGCGCACGACGTACTATCACGCGACCGATACCAACTACGCCATGAAGATCGCCGCCACGCCCTCGGCCTGCTCGCTGTTCAAGACCTTCTGTGACTGCGTCGCCTGCCGGGCGCTCGAACGGAGCGGTGAGTGTGATCTCTGCCCCGACCTCTGAGTCGGCCGACGCGCGGCGCCCCGCGCGCGGCCGCGCCGCCGCCCTGGCCTACATGACGAGCGGCGTCGCCCTGGGCGTCGCCTGGTTCGATCCCCGCATGTGGCCCTTCGCATGGTTGGCGCCCGCCGCGCTGGTGATCGCCCTGCACCAAACCCGCCGGATCGCGCTCGCCTTCGTCGGCGTCTGGGCGGCGGGGCTCGCCTCGCACCTGATCGGCTTCGACTGGGTGCCCGAGATGAACGCCATCAGCATCGGCTACACCGGCGCGACCGGCGTATTCTTCGACGTGGCGCAGATGCTCGCCTGGACCCTCTGCCCGGCGCTGGTGATCGCGGCGGGCTTCGCGGTGTTTCGTCGACGGCTGCCGATCGCGCCGTGGCTGGCGGTCGCCTGGCCCCTCGGCGAGTACGCCCGCTATCGGCTGCTGGCGATCTCGATCGACGACTGGCTCAATACCCAATGGACCGTCGAGCCGGTGCTGGCGGCGCTGGCCCACATCGGGTGGTGGCCGACGGTCGCGCTGGCGATCCTGCTCGGCGGCGCGCTGGGGCAGGCGTGCGTCGAGGAGGCACCGCGACGCTGGCGCTGGGCGGCGCTGGCCGGCGGGTTGGCGATCGGCGCCATCCTGACGCCCGCGGCGCCGCGCCAGGGAGACGACCTGCTCGCGGGCATCGCCGCGGTGCACGTCCGCGACGCCCTGACGCTGCCCCACCGCGCGCCGCCGGGCGAGGCGCTCGATCTGATCGTGTGGCCCGAAGACGCCCAGCACCGGCGGCCCTACCTGGGCGTCGGGCCGGGCCGCGGGGTGCACATCGAGCCGCTGCTGCCCGACAGCCCGGCGGACCACCTGGTGGGCCTCGTCACCCGCTCGCCGAACGGGGCGCTGCGCAACCAGTTCGTCGCCGTCGACCCCACCGGCGCGGTCATCGCCAGTCGGGCCAAGCGCCACCTGATGCCGGTCGCCGAGCGGAGCTGGTTGGGGCTGGTGGGGCACGATCGCTTCCGCACGGGTCGCCAGCCGCCGTTCATGCCGATCGCCGGCCGCCCGGCGGTGCCGCTCATCTGTGGCGAGCTGCTCTCCCGCGAGCTGACCGCCGAGGGCGTCGCGCGGGGTGGGCGGGTCATGCTCGTGGGCGCCCGGGACGCCATGATGGCCACCGACCGCGCCCTGCGCCACCTGCTGGCGGTTCAGGTGATGCGCTCAGTGGAGTATGGGGTACCGTCCGTACGGGCCTCTCAGGGCGGCTGGGCGTCTTTTGTGGCCAGCGACGGCACGGTGCTGGCCCGCAGCGGGCGCGCGCGCAACGGATTTCTGATGTGGTCGGCCGACGGTGGCGCGCGGGACGTCGACTTCTTCGGGCGGCGGCTCGACAAGCCCGACGCGCCCGGCGTACCCGCCGCCGCAGACGGCCCGACGGTGGCGGTCCTGTACACCGAGGAGGATCCGGGCCACCGCACGCGCTGCCCCGAGGGCCGCTGCACCTACCACGCGCTCGAGGGCTTCACCTGCGCCGATCAGCGGGCCGACAGCGTGATCATCGCCGGCCACGGCCGCCCGCCGGACTACTTGTCCCACCCCGCCGAGCAGGTGGCCGCGGCCGCCCGCTGCTTCGGGCCCGAGCTGGTGGTGGTCGACACCTGCTACGGGGCGTCGAGCGAGCTGTTCGGCGCCCTCGCCGCAGGCGCCGACGAACCTCCCGGCCCCTTGATCGTGGGCGCGACCTCGCTGGTGCCGACCGCCGGGTTGCGCTACGGCGCGGACTTCTTCGCAGCCCCGACCGCCGACGCCCGCGCCGCGGCGGTGTCGCTGCCCCATGGCACCTTGACCCGCTGGCGTGCCGATCGGGCGCAGCTCGTCGGGCTGCTCGCCGAGGTCGGGCGCATGGATCCCGATACGCTGCGGGGTCACCTCGTCCGCCGCGATCCGGTCCAGGTCGCGGTGCCCCTCGGCGAGGCCGGCGCGCTGCTGGTGCCGGTGGAATGGGCCCGGGTCGCGGCGGGCCGGCCGCGGGCCCCTGACCGTCGTCGCCCGCGGCGCCGGCCCCCGAGCCCGCGTCCGGATGCGGTCTACGCCGCGCCGGCCAAAGACGCCGGATCGTGATATCCTCCGCCGACGTCACCGGCGGGCCGCCGGTGTAGAGCTGTCGTGCGGGACGCGTTGGCCAGCCAGACGACGATCGCCGAGAAGTTGCGGCATCTGGCCCACGGGCCGCCCGTCGAGCCCGAGGTTCAGCGGGCCTTCGAGGCGTATTGCCGTGACCTGATGGCCTGGGCGTCGCCCTGGCTGCTGATCTTCTTTCTCATCGTCGTCGTCGCCTGGTGGCCCAGCGACTGGTGGATCTTCGCTGACGACCCGCACGCCCGCCGGGTCATGGCGTACGCCCGCGGGTCCATCGTCGCGCACCATGTCTTCTGGCTCACCGTCGGCCGCCGCGCGCTGGCCCGGGATCCGATGTTCTGGGGCTCGTTCATCGCCATCGGCGAGGCGTGGCTCATCGGCGCCCTCGCCGGCTGGGCCGGGGGCTTCGACAGCGCGTGGCCCTACTTCCTCTACATCTGGCCCCTGGTCGGCGTGGCCCTGCCCCGGCCGCTGTGGGATCGCTGCGCGCGGGTCGGCCTGCTCTCGGGCGGCTCGGTGGTCGCGGTGATCGTGACTTCGGGCACCCCGCTCGGTCACCCCAGCCTCACGCCGATGGTCAGCTACATGACCTTCTGCACCTTCTTCTGCATCCTGGTGGGCCACGGGGCGTGGCTGCTGCTGCGCGAGAACTACGTGCAGCGGCGCATCATCGACAGCTTCAACCAGCAGCTCGCGGCGCGGGTGGCCGAGCAGACCCGCGATCTGCAAGCGCTCAGTCAGCGGCTGGAGACCCTGCGCGAGAACGAGCGCGCCTGGATGGCCCGTGAGATGCACGACGCCATCGGGCAGGAGCTGACGGCGGTGCGCTATGCCCTCGATCTGATGCGCATGTCGGTGCCCGAGGGCGCGCAGCGCCTCGACGGCGCCATCGTCGACGTGCAGGCGCGGGTCGCCCAGACCCACGCCAGCGTCCGGCGCATCTTGCAGCGGCTTCGGCCCCGCGTGCTCGACGAGCTGGGGCTGCCCGCCGCGCTCGAGTGGCTGACCGGCGACGCCATCGAGCCGGCGGGGCTGGCGTGGCAGGTCACCTGCACGCCCGCCGACGCCCGCCTGCCCCCGCCCATCGAGACGGCGCTGTATCGCGTGGCCCAGGAGGCGGTCAGCAATACCCTGCGCCACGCCCGGGCGGAGCGGGTGACGCTGTCGCTGGTCGTCGACGACGGCTGCACCCTCGAGATCGTCGACGACGGCATCGGGCTGGAGGCCGGGCGCGCCGAGAGCGGTGACGGCGTCGGCGTCGGCTGCATCGGTATTCGCGAGCGTATCGCCGCGCTCGGCGGTACGAGCCGCTGGCAGAGCCCGCCCGGCGGCGGCACCCGCCTCACCGTACACCTGCCTCCGGAGGCGCTGTGCTGAACGTCTTTCTGGCCGATGACCACGAGGTGCTGCGCGCCGGCCTGAGCGCCCTGATCGACGCCCGGCCGGGCATGCGGGTCGTCGGTCAGGCGGGCACCGGCCACGAGACCTTCGCCGGGCTCGCCCTGCAGCCGGTCGACGTGCTGGTGCTCGACCTGTCGCTGCCCGATACCAACGGCGTCGACATGGTGCGCCGGCTGCGGGCCGCCTATCCGACGCTGGCGATCGTGGTGCTGACCATGTACCCCGAGGATCAACTGGCCCTGGCGCTGGTGCGCTCGGGCGCTGCGGCCTACCTCAACAAAGGCCGCAGTTCGAGCGAGGTGCTGCGCGCCATCGAGCGGGTCGGCGCCGGCCAGCCCTACCTCACCGATACGCTGTCCGACCTGGCGCTGGACCCTGCCGCCGACCGCGCCGCCCTGCCCCACACCCGCCTCAGCGCCCGCGAGTTCCAGATGTTCGCGCTGCTCACCGCCGGCAAGACGATCTCCGAAGCCGGTCACGACATGGACATCAGCCCGAGCACGGCCAGCAGCTTCGTGGCCAAGATCAAGCGCAAGCTCGGCGTCGACTCCGTCGGCGAGATCGTCCACTACGCCCATCGGGTGGGGCTGCTGAGCTGAGCTGCGTGGTGATCCGCCGCGTGGCGAAACGTCTATTCTCCCCACGTCCCCCCGTCCGGCACCGTCGGATCTCACGAAGGGGGTGTGATGCGACGATGCGCCATGATGTGGGCCCTGTGCGGCCTGTGGATGACGGGCCTGGGGCTCGGCGGCTGCGATGACGACGGCGATACGGCGGCGGCGCCGGACGCCCGGGGCGAGTCGATCGACGGGTCGGCCGAGCTGCCCGACGGGTCGCTCGACGATATGCAGACAGCGGACGCGGGGCCCGACGGCGGCGGCGAAGATCCGGTGGCTGCGGCGATCGGCGCGGTGGATCTCACCCGCTACGCGACCGACCTCGAGGCGGTGTCCAGCGGTCCGCGGCACTGGCCCGACGGATCCAACCGCGAGGCGACCCAGGAACGCTGCGTCGAGACCTTCCTGGCGGCGGGCCTCGAGGTCGTGCGCCAGCCGGTGTTCGGCGGCGGGTTGAACATCATCGGCACGCTGCCGGGCACCGAGCGCCCGGCCGAGCAGATCCTGGTCGGGGCGCACTACGACTCGGAGTTCGAATGCGCCGGCGCCGACGACAACGCCTCCGGGGTCGCCGCGGTGCTCGAAGCGGCCCGGGTGCTCGGCGCCCGGCGCTACGCCCGCACGCTGGTCTTCATCTGCTTCGACGTCGAGGAGAACAGCAAGCGCGGCTCCACCGACTACGCCCGCCGCGCCGAGGCCCGAGGCGACGACATCCGCGGGGCGTTCATCCCCGAGATGGTGGGCTATACCGATGCGCGGCCGGGCAGCCAGCAGGTGCCCGAGGGGCTGAGCCTGGCCTTCCCCGCCCTCGGCGAGGCGCTCGCCGCTCGTGATTTTCGGGGGGACTTCCTGCTGTATGTCGCCGACGACGATCCGGAGATGGTGGGCCACCTGGGCCCCGCCGCCGACGCCGTCGGGCTGCCGCTGATCGGGCTGCAGCTCGCGGGGCCGCTGCGGGTCAGCGCCCAGCTCGCCGACCTGCGCCGCTCGGACCACGCGCCGCTGTGGGACTATGGGTTCCCGGCGATGATGCTCACCGACACGGCCAACTTCCGAAACCCGTACTACCACTGCGCCTTCGGGGAGGACGACATCGACACCCTCGACCTGGACTTCGCCCTGGCCTCGACGCAGGCCGTCATCGGCGCGGTGACCGCAGCGGCGGGCCCGACGGCGGGCGAGCCGACCGCCGGCCGCGAGCGCGAGCCCGATCCGCTGCTGGGGCCCGAAGACGGGCCGCCCTGCACGCCCGACGGCGGCGGATGCGCGGCGGGGCAGCGCTGCGCGTTGACCTACGACCCGTTGGAGGTCCGCTGCGTCGCGCCACACCCCGAGCCGCAGCCGTTCGACGCGCCGTGCACCATCCTCGACGATGGCACCGATGACTGCGCGGCCGGCCTCTTCTGCAACCGGTTGGGCTCGAGCGACGGCGAGCGACGCTGCCGCACGCTGTGTGAAACGAGCGCCGACTGCGTCGAAGGCGAAGGCTGCGTCGACTTCGGGCTCGACCTCAGCCTCTGTCAGCGGCGCTGCGACCCGATCGCCAATGACTGCCTCGAGGGGTTCACCTGCGTCTACAACGGCGACCCGCTGCGCGATGGCTACGTCACCCACTGCCTCGAGGCCGGCGAGCGTCAGGAAGGGGAGCCGTGCAGCACCGGGGACGCGTGCGTGGCCGGACTCGACTGCAGCTTCTACTCGACCACCCATGACCTCGGCTGCACGGCGTGGTGCAGCCTCTCGGCCCCCGACTGCGGGCCGGGCCGGGTATGCCGCTCGCCCCACCGCCGCGGGGTGCCCGCCGACGCCGGCTTCTGCGTGCCCGAAGAGCGCGTGCTCGACTGATGCCAGCCGCCTGACCGTGAGGGCGGCGCTCGAACCCCATGCGTCGGCGCGTGTAAGCTCGTGACGCGGTCGACGTCGACCGGCTCGAATTACATACGCCCATCTCGACCCGGAGGTGCCCATGCCCCGCTCCATCCTGCCGACCGCCCTGGCCATCGCCGTCGCCCTGCTCGCGACCCCCGCGCTGGCCGAGTTCCACTTCGCCATCGACGGCGACTACGCGGTCAATACCAACGACGGCCTGCGCAGCGCCGACAGCGGCCCGCACGTCGGCGTGCGCATCGGCTGGGCCTTCGACGTGCCGGTGGTCGACCTGGTGCTCGAGGCCCGCGGCACGACCATCAACTTCCCCTCGACCCTCGCCGAAGAGAAGGACGGCTGGGGCGGCTTCGGCGCCCAGGGCGGCTTCCGGATCGGCGTCGACATCGCCGGGCTGCGGCCGGCGCTCTTCGCCCACGCCGGCTACGGGCAGACCGAGGTCGACGGATCGGACTACTCCGAGCTGCACAACGGCTACCTGATCGATGCCGGCCTCTCGACCACCTTCACCCTGCTGCCCGTCGTCGGCATCGGGGCCCAGGTGGCCTACAACTGGCTCATCGAAGAAGAGCACAGCAACACCGCGCTCGAGCGCAACGCCGAGTGGATCTCGTTCGGGCTGCACCTCGAGTTCCGCCTCTGAGATCACACCCGTCCGCGACCTACCGGGCAATGACTGCGCCTCGCGGTGGCACGGGCCGGAACGGGGTGCGTATCCTGCCAGCGCGGCCGCGCCAGGCCGCCCGAACCGGAGGGCGAACGATGCACCGCCTCGAGACGCGCAGACTCGCGCCGCTGCTGGCCGCGCTGGCGCTCTTCGCCTGCGGCGAGCCGCCCGTCGCGCCGCCGCCCGCCACGCCGCCGATCGGACAGCTGCGGTCGCAGCTCGACGCCTTCTGCACCGTCGATGTGGAAGGCACCGGCGTCGTCGACATCGAAGACGACTACGTGGCCCACGTGGTGCAGTGCGAGAACGGCGCGGCCGACTATCAGGCGCTCAAGGCCCAGGCGGTGGCCGCCCGCAGCTACCTCTACTACCGGCTGCAGACCGGCGACGGCACCATCCGCGACGGGCAGGTCGACCAGGTCTACAGCTGCAACCGCAACCCCACCGAAGAGCAGCGGCGGGCCGCGCGCGAGACCGCCGGGCAGGTGCTGGCCTATCGCGACGTGCTGATCGCCGGCTTCTACGTGGCCGGGGCCATCCCCACCACCGAGACCTGCGTGCCGGGCCCCGACGATCGCGACCCGACCAATACCGAGCGCTACGTGACCTACAACCAGGGGCGCTCGGGGGACGAGCTCGAGCAGACCTCGCTGGGCTGGATCAACCCGGGCAACCTGCGCAATCGGGGCTGCAAGTCGCAGAACGGCGCCAACTGCCTCTCGCGCCGCGGCTGGGATTACGTCGACATCCTGCACTTCTACTACGGCGCCGACATCGAGCTGGTGCAGGCGGTGGGCCCGTGCGTGCCCGAGCCGGCCGAGCCCGACGCCGGCGTGCCCGACGCGGGTATGGTCGATCCGGCCGACGCCGGCGTGCCCGATGGCGGCCCGCTCGACGCCTCGCCGCCCGACGCCACGCCGCCCGATGCCGGCGTGGCCCTCGACTGCCCGGCGGCGGGCGGCTCGCCGGCCATCGTCGACGACAGCGTGCGCTGCTTCAGCTTCGGCTGCCAGACCGGCGAGTGGGGCGTCGGCGTCGAGCGGGGTTTCAACGGCGGCATGCTGATGGCGCCGACCATCGACGCCGATGAATCCGACTGCGTCGGCCGCTGGCAGGGCGCGGTGCGCAGCCGAGGCGAGTACGACCTGGCGATCTACATCGAGCCGGGCGGCCAGCGCACCCTGAGCCGGAGCGCGCGCTACCACATCGCGCACGCCGATGGCGAAGACAGCGTCACCCTCGACCAGCGGACGGTTGACGGCTGGGCGCCGCTGGGCCGGTTCACCTTCGATCCGGCGCAGCCGGTCGTGGTCTGGCTCGGCGACGCCACCGGCGAGCCCTTCAGCCCCGAGGGCCCGCGGGTCGCCTTCGACGCGCTGCGCATCGCGCCGCCGGGCACGCTGCCGCCGACCGACGCGGGCCCGCCCGACATGGCGCCGCCACCGGCCGACGCCGGGCCGCCCGACATGGCCCCGCCCGTCGACAGCCTGGCCGACGAGGCCGACGGCTGCCGCGCCGCGCCCGGCTCGGCGCCGAGCGGCCCGTGGTGGCTGGCGTTGCTCGGCGTGGTGCTCTGCCGCGGCGCGCGGCGGCGGTAGGCCCCCTGACGCCGGGCGATCTTCGTGCAGTACCCTCTCGGGCGATGAGCGCCGTCCCGTCGAACGCCCTCCCGTCGAACAGTGCGCCCGATCCGCTCGTGCCCGCCGCGCCGACCGAGAAGAGTCGCGGCTGCGTCGGCTGCCTGGTGGGGCTGGCCTGGCTCTTCGTCACCCCCGCCGTCCTCGCCGGGCTGCCCATCAGCTCGACGTCGAGCCCGGGGCTGACCATGCTGGGCGTGCTGGTCGTCGCGGGCTTTCTGTTCTTCTGGCCCACCGCGGCCCGGCGCGGCTGGATCCGCCGCTGGCAACTCCGACGCATCATCAAGCGCCGCCCGCTGCCCGGCGGAGCGGTCGAAGGCGGCGCCCTGCGGCTGCCGCTGGACGTCTTCGGCGCCGGCCCGCGTCGCGCGGCCGACGACAGCGGCTTCGACCGCCCCGCGCGCACGCTCGACGGCCAGCGCGTGCTCGACCTGCTCGACGCGCGCTCGGCGCTGGACGACGACCGCGGCGACGGCCTGCGGCGCCACCCGCACCCGGCGATGCGGCTGGCCTGGGTGAGCCGCCGACGCGCGGCGCCCACCGAGGCGCTCGTCGAGCTGGCCGGCGACGGCTGGGGCATGACCCGGGCGGTGGCCTGGAACCGGCTGGTCCGCTCGCTGCCCGACGATCCCGACGCGCTCACCGCCGCCGCGCGACGGGTCGCCGACGCCGAGAACGACCCCACGCGTCACCCGATCAGCGACCTGCTCGCCCAGCGCATCCCCGATACGCGCGGCGACCCGCTGCCGGCGGCGCTGGACCACCTCGGCCAGCACGGCGAGGCGCAGGACGTCCGCCGCATCGCCCGCTGGATGCCGCACCCCGATCACGGCCGCCCGGCCCGTCAGGCGCGGGCGGCGATGCACGTGCGCCTCGGTGACCGGCTCGAGAGCGGCCACCTCTCGCTGCCCGCGCAGGCCGGCGGCGGCGAGCTGAGCCCGGCCGCCGGGGGTGAGCTCTCCGCGCCCGCCGATGCCCCGACCACGCCGGTCGACGAGGGCTGAGACCGACGCCCGTGCGCCCGCGGGCCCGCTTCAGATGTGCGCAAGGTTCGCATGGGACCTTGAGCGCGTACCCCGCAGGCGACGAGCCGCACCGACCAGGAGGATCCCATGGCCGCCCCGACCCGCACCGACCGCGACGCCCTCTCCGTCGACCGCCGTGACGTCAACCGGCTGCTGGCCGCGCTGTGCCTCGTGCCGTTGCTCGGCTGCGGCGAAGACGGCCTCGACGAGGCCGACGGCGCCGCCCCGAACCCCGATGGCGCGGCGCCCGACGCCATGGCCGAGGCCGACGCCGGACCAGACGCCGGGCCCGACCCCGACGCGGCGCCCGCCGCCGACGCCTGGGCCACCGGCGGGACCGCGGCGATGGCCGCCAAGGCCAGCTATCCGGACCCGTTCACCGCCGCCGCGATGGCCTGCGCCCTGGTCGCCACCACCACCGAGGGTCCCTGCACCACCGAAGAAGAGCTCGATCGGGAAGACGTCTCCGAAGGCTGGGAGGGCCTGCCGGTGCGGCTCGGGCTCAAGGTGGTCGATACCGACTGCAACCCGCTGGCCGGCGCCCTGGTCAAGATCTGGCACACCAACCACGAGGGCAGCTACTCGGGCGCGACGCCCAACAACGGCATGTGCCTGCTCGAACAGGACTACAGCGCGCAGAACTTCTTCCGCGGGGCGCGCGTCGCCGACGCCGATGGGGTGGCCTGGTTCGACACCTGCTTCCCCGGCTGGTACCGGGGCCGGGCGGTGCACATCCACTTCCAGGTCTTCGTCGGCGGCGTGAGCACCCGGGTCTCGCAGGTCTTCTTCCCCGAGGCGATCACCGCGGAGATCTTCACCGACCACCCGACCTACAGCGGTTACGGCCAGCCGGACACCGTCTTCGCCAACGACAACATCATCGGCCGCATCGCCGCCGCCGACCAGCCGGCCCTGGTGCTCGACGTCGCCCGCATGAGCGACGGCGCGATGCTGGCGTCGAAGGTGGTGACGGTCGCCTGACGTCGTCGACGATTCGCGGCGGTCTGCGGCTATGATGGCGACCATGTCGCGCTGTGTGCTGGTCATCGAAGACGACCCCGCGCTGGGCCCGCAGCTCGTGCGCCACCTCGTCGGCGCCGGGCTCGCCGCCCGGCTGCTGGCCGAGGGCCGACCGCTCGACGGCGAAGACCTGCACGACGTCGACCTCGTGGTGCTCGACCTGATGCTGCCCGGCCAGCACGGCTTCGACATCCTGCGGCAGCTGCGGGCGACCTCGGCGGTGCCGGTGCTCGTGCTCAGCGCGCGCAACGACACCGCCGACAAGGTGCGCGGCCTGCAGCTCGGCGCCGACGACTACATGACCAAGCCGTTCTGGCCCGAGGAGTTCGTCGCCCGGGTGCAGGCCCGGCTGCGTCGCCCGCTGCTCGAGCGGCAGGCGGGCATCAGGATCGGGCCGCTGGAGCTCGATCTCGACCGTCGTGAAGCCCGGCTCGATGGGGTGTCGGCCGGGCTCACGCGGGTCGAGTTCGAACTCCTCGCGGCCCTGTCCGAGCGCCCCGGCGCCGCCGTCTCGCGCCGGGCCCTCGCCGGGCGGGTGCTCGACCCCGACGGCCCGGGCGACCCGCGCACCCTCGACGTGCACGTCTCCCGCCTGCGCAAGAAGCTCGCCCCCCACGGCCTGATCGAGACGGTGTGGGGCATCGGCTATCGGCTGCGCGCGCTCGACGGTGAGGCCCCATGACCCTGCGTCGGCGCATCGCGCTGGTCACCGCCGCGGTGCTGCTGCCGACGGTGCTCGCCATCTTCGCCTGGGATGCCCACGACCGTCGCCGGGCCGCCGAGCAGGAGCTGATCACGTTCACCCGCGGCCTGCTGGCGATGCCCGGCTGGATCGAAGGCTGCGAAGCCGACCCGGCCCGCTGGACGGGCCGCCGCCCGACGGGTCCGCCCGACAGCGCCCGTCGGCCCCGCCCGCCGGGGTCGCCCGCGCCATCTGCCGCTCGGCTCCGACGGCCCGGCCCGGCCGCGGGGCGGCCCGGCTTCGTACCCGTGCCGCACAGCGAGCCGGCCCGCTTCTTCGCCTACGGCGCCGACGGGCAGCCGCTGCGCCCCGACAACCCCGCGCTGCCCGCCGGTCTGCCCGACGACGCCGTCGCGCTCGATATGCCCGCCCGCAGCGGGATCGTGCGCATCAGCCTGCCCACCGCCAGCCCGATCTGCGCCCGTATCGTGGGCCAGGGCACCACCGAGCCGTGGCTCGGCGGTGTCCTGCCGGCGACCCACGTCTGGCTGGTGCCGGTGCTGGCGGTCGTCGGCGCGGTGCTGCTGGCGGTGGGGCCCGTCGTGCGGCGCATCCGCCGCTTGACCCGGGCGGTGCAGCGATCGGCGGACGCCGACTACGCCGAGTCGGTGGCCGACGGCGGCCGGGACGAGATCGGCGCGCTGGCCCGGGCGTTCGACGCCGCCGCCCGCCAGGTGCGCGAACAGCTCGAAGAGACCCGCAGCCGCGAGGCGGCGCTGCGGGACTACGTCGCCAATACGACCCACGACGTGATGATCCCGCTCACGGTCCTGCGCGGTCACCTCGCCGAGCTCGAGGCCGGTGGCGCGGCGTGCCCGGACGCGATGCGCGGCGCCTTGCGCGAAGCGCACTACCTCGGGGCGTTGATCCACAACCTGGGGGTCAGCGCGCGGCTGGCGACCGACGACGGGCCCATGCACGCCAACCCGGTCGATCTCACCGCGCTGGTCGAGCGGGTCGTCGCCCGCCATCGCCCGGTGGCGCGGGGCGAGGGGGTCGACCTGCAGGTCGCCGTGCCGCCCGGGCCGCTGACCATAGACGGGGACGTGACCCTGCTCGAACAGGCCGTGGGCAACCTTGTCGACAACGCGATCCGCTATGGACGGGCCCATGCGGCGGTGGTCCTCGACCCGCTGCCCGCCGGCTTCGTGCTGGCGGTGATCGACGACGGCCCCGGCATCGAGCCCGACGCGGTCGAGGCCATGCTGGCCCGCGGAGGCCGGGCAGACGCCGCCCGCAGCCGGGCGCCCAAAGGCCAGGGCCTCGGCCTGTACATCGCCGCTCGGGTCGCCGAGCGGCACGGTCTGGCGCTGAATTTCGGGCCCGTCGAAGGCGGCGGTTTGCGGGTCGAGCTGGGCCCGTCGGGCGGACTGGCCGGATAACCCCGAGATCTATTCGAGTTCAGTCGTTATCATGGTGGGCCGCACCGTCTCCGGAGTCCGCCTCACCCATGCCCGTCAACGCCCTCGGCGGGGCCTTCTTCATCGGCCCCCAGCCCCAGACCCGGCCCACCGGCGCCGAGGCGACGCCGATCGAGGCGCGCGGGGGGGTGCAGCCGGCGGCGGGGGACGCGGTCCGGCCGATCGAGCCCGGTGGCGAGGCCCGCGGCGGCACGATCGATCGCCGGGCCGAAGACAACCGCCGGGCCAGCACCGCCTTCGAGGAGCTGCGGCGCACGCTCGCCGGCGAGGACGATCCGGTCGCGCTCTCCAGCGAAGGCCAGCGCAAATCCCGCGAGACCTCGGCCGATGTCTTCGCCCGGGCGTTCGCCGGCCAGAGCCGCCAGGTCGAGGGCGAGACCCGGCCCGGGGGCGACGGCGCGCCGGCCCGCCGCGGCGCGGACGAGCCGGGCGCGCGCGGCGGCGACATCTTCGCCCGGCCGCGATCGAATCGCCCACCGCCCGGTGAGAACGCCGAGACCGCCGCCCGACCGGGCGCTCCGGCGGCCCGCGAGGCCGACGAGGGCGCCGCGACGCGGTCATTCCCACCCGAACCCCCAGCTTCGGGCGCCGAGAACGGCCCGAACCGGCCCGAAAATGCGCCAGAAGGGGCCCCGATCCCACCTGCGGGTGGGAATCCGGCCGATGCGACGCCGACCGTCGCGCCGAGCGCGCAGGCGGCCGCCGCCGAAGAGGCCATCGAAGCCGGGCAGGTGGGCGCGGCCGACGAGACCGGGCAGGCCGACGATGCCGGGCAGGCCGACGACGCCAACGACGCCGAGGCGGCCGACGGCACCAACCGCCGCGGCGCCGGCGGCGACGAGCTCACCCCCGAAGAGCTCGATCAGGTGCGGCAGCTCGAGGTGCGCGACGCCGAGGTCCGGGCCCACGAGCAGGCCCACAAGTCGGTGGGCGGACGCTACGCCGGCGCGATCAGCTACGACTACCAGACCGGCCCCGACGGCAAGCGCTACGCCGTGGGCGGCGAGGTCTCGATCGACATCAGCGAGGTGCCCGGCGACCCGCGCGCCACGATCCAGAAGATGGAGGTCGTGCGCCGCGCGGCCCTCGCGCCGGCCGAACCCTCGGGGCAGGACCGCTCGGTGGCGGCCACCGCGAGCCAGATCGCGGCCCAGGCCCGGGTGGAGCTGACCGAGCAGCAGGCTCAGGAGGTCGCCGAGGCCCGCGAAGAGGCCGCCGAGGGCGCCGAAGAAGTCACGGGCGAAGATGCCTCCGACGCGTCGGCCGAGGTGTCCGAAGCCGACGCCGCCCCCGCGCAGGCGCCGTCCGAGCCGCCGGCGCCGGCTGCCGCGGGCGAGACGGCCGGGCCGCCGCCCGGTCCGCCGCCGCCGGGGGCCGAAGAGACGATCGCCGGTCCGCCGCCGGGGGCGCCGCCCGCTGCCGAGCCGTCCCGGCTCGGACCGCCGGTCGCCGAGAGCGCGATCGCCGGGCCGCTTCCGCAACCGCCCGGGCCGCCCGCCGGCAACCTGTCGCCGCCGGCCCCCGAGACCGGCCAGAGCGGGCTGATCCGCGCCTCGACCCGCCCCGCTGGCGCGGGGGTCTTCATCGATCGCGGTCAGAGCGCGCCGAGCAGCGCCGGACCGGGCGCGCAGATCGCTGGGCCGGCCGCCGTGCCGCCGAACGCCTCGCAGCCATCCGCGCCGTCCGTCGAAGCGCCCGCCGAGGCCGCCGACAACGGCCTCATCCGGCGGGTCTCGCGGGATGGCGGCGGCGGGTTCTTCGTCAATCGCCGGGACGACGCCGACGACAGCCTGCGGCCCGCCGCCGAGCGGGCGCCGTCGGGCCCGAGCGTCGCCGCGCTGAGGGCGACGAGCGGCTGAGCGGTCGCCCTTGTGCGGTGACCCGCGCCTCTCTACGGTCGTATTCGCCGTCATCGCGGAGGCCGGCCGATGGATCTGGACGAGCTGCACGCCTTCCTCGCCGTGGCCGAACACGGCTCGTATCTCGCCGCCGCCCAACGCATCCGCGTCTCCCGCTCGACGCTGCGCCGGCGGGTCGCCGCCCTCGAGAGCCGCGCCGGCGTGCCGATCCTCGAGACCACCCGCGACGGGGTCGAGATCACCGAGGCCGGGCGCCTGCTCGTCGAGCACGGGCAGCGGATCAGCGCCGACGTCGCCGGCCTCATCGAGGCTACCCGCACCATCGGTCAGGTGCCCCGGGGCGAGCTGCGCCTGCTCGTGCCACCCGGGCTGCCGGCCAGCCTCAAGTCGACCTGGATCGGCATCGCGCAGCAGACCTTCGCCGATCTGCGCTTCACCATCTTCGAGAGCAGCCGCCCGCTGACCGAGTCGCTGCGGGATGTGGACGTCGTGCTGCTCTTCTCCGCCGGCGTGCCCGACTGCCCGGCCAACTGGAAGACCGCGCGGCTGATGCGGGCCCGCCAGCAGCTCTGGGCCCACCCCGACTACCTCGCCCGTCGCGGTATGCCGACCGATCCGGCGCAGATCGCCGACGACGAGCTGCTGCTGTGGAGCGGCCTGGGCGACGAGCCCCCGGCGCTGGTGCTGGCGGACGGCCGGCGCCTTCCGCGCGCGCCGCTGCTGTGCACCCCGGACATCAACGCCGTCTTCGCCTGCGCCGCCGACGGGCTGGGCATCGCGTTCGCCCCGCGCGAGCAGGCGCTCGAGCCGCCGGGCCTCTGGCCGTCGCTGGTGCCGGTGCTGCCCGAACGGGTGGGCCGCGAGATCGGCCTGTGGTTCGCCATCGCGCCGACCCGCGCCTGCTCGCCCAAGGTCAGCGGCGCCATCGACAACATCCGGCGGATGATCGGTCAGCTGCTCGAGAGCGGCTGAGCGCCTATGGCACGTCGTTGACGATCTGGAAGTCGTTGCCGGTATAGCAGCCGCGGAACAGCGTCAGCGACAGCCCGGTCAGCGCCTCCGCGCCGCGCACCAGCCCCTGGGTATCGCAGCCCTGGTCGTCCCCCGGCCACGCGTAGGCGCAGGCCTCGATGTAGTTGCCCACGCCGGTGCGATCGACCAGCGGCACGCCGTCGGGCAGCCCCTCGACGACGCTCGGCTCGTAGCCGTTGACGATGACCTGTTCGAGGGTGACCCGCTCGTCGACGGCCAGCTGCCAGACGGTCTCTTCGTACGACGACAGCACCAGCACGATCGGCACCCCGAAGCGGATGAGCGTCACCCGCGTTCGCCCGGCCTGCGACTCGTACTGCCCGACGATGTACAGCTCGGTCTCGTCGGCGCACTCGCCGAGCGCCACCTGATCGTCGGGGCCGCCGGCACCGCACGCCGAGCGCGACGCGATGTCGGGCAGGCCGTCGCGGCAGCCGACGCACGGCCGGCCGGTGCCGTCGTCCTCGTCGATGATGGCGTCGCAGTCGTCGTCGGCGCCGTTGCACTGCTCGGCGCCCGGCTCGGCGAAGGCGGCGCACGCCATGCGCCCGTCGGCGCAGCGCATGAGGCCCGGCCCGCAGACCCCCGGCGCGCCCGTCTCGCAGGCCTCGCCGCCCAGGCCCTCGTCGGCGGCGCCGTCGCAGTCGTTGTCCCCCTCGTCGCAGATCTCGTCCTGCGGCTCGATGGCCTGGGTGCAGACGAGCTCGCCGGCGACGCACGCCTCGCGGCCGACGGCGCAGGCCCCGGGCAGCGGGAAGGCGCAGCCGGCGCCCTCGACCTCTTCGTCGACGGCCTCGTCGCAGTCGTCGTCTTCGCCGTTGCACAGCTCGCGGCCCGGGGTGCACCCGGCGTCGGGCGCGGCGTCCGGCCGAGCGTCGGGCGCGGCGTCGGGGGCCATGTCGCGGATCGCCAGGTCGAGCACGACCGCCCGCATGTCGCGCGGCGCGGCGTCGACCGGCTCGGTGGCCGGCGGGGTGTCGTCGACGCAGCCGAGGCAGACGATGGCCCACAGCGCGGCGCAGCGGGCGGCAGTCGATGGCATGAGACCCCCGATTCGTGATGCGCGGCGAGGGTATCAGACCCGGCTCACGGGGTGCAGCGACCGGGCACATGGGCCGTCCGGCAGCAGAATCTGCAGAAAAAATCATCGGCCGTGCCCGATCGCGAGATCCGCGGGTGGGTGAAGACGAAAGCCCGCTCGGCGGGCACCACCCGAAAGAACGGAGCCCGATCATGTCTTCGCGTTTCACCGCGGCCACCGCCGCCCTGCTCGCCCTCGGCCTCTCCGGCCCCGCCGCCGCCCAGCTCGTCGTCGACGTCTACGGCGTGCCCGGCGACGGCACCACCACCTGGACCTTCTCCGGCGAAGACACCGCCACCGGCGATGGAGCGACCGACGGCTTCGGCGCCGGCGGCGTGACCGGCGGCAACGAGGCCTGGACCGGCGTCGGCGACGGTTGGTCGGGCTACGACACCATCAGCAGCAACATCACCGCGACCGCCAGCGACGCGCTGCTCAACTACGACGGCGTCGACTACGACATGACCAAGGTGCGCCTCGGCAACAACCTGTCGGGCGTGATCGGTTTCGCGGTCGACGCCGACAGCGACATCCGCCTGGTGGAAGGCGACGTGATCAGCTGGACGGGCACGATGACCTTCGACATCGACATCGACGACCTGTCGAGCGCCGGCGCCGCGACGCTCAGCGGGCTCGAGCTCGACCTGAACGTGCCCGCGATGGTCGCCCCCTACGACGGCGCCGTCTCGCTGAGCACCAGCTACGACTTCTCGGCCACCGTCGTCGGCGACGACGCCACCTGGACCTCGAGCATCGACGGCACCCTCGGCACCGGCGAAGAGCTCTCGGTCGACGGCCTCACGCCGGGGCTGCACACCATCACGCTGACCACCAGCGACGATGCCTTCGCCTTCGAGGCGCAGCTGCTCGTGCTCGAGGCCGACGGCCTGCAGGGCGAGCAGGGGGAGCAGGGCGAGGCCGGGGCCGACGGCGCGGACGGCGCGGACGGGGCCGACGGCGCGGACGGGGCCGACGGCGTCTCGGTGGTCGCCGCCTCGCTCGACGTGGGCGACGCCAACTGCCCCGCGGGCGGGTCGAGCTTCACCGCGGCGGACGGCACGGTGACCTACGCCTGCAACGGCGCGGACGGGGCCGACGGCGCGAACGGGGCCGACGGCGCGAACGGGGCCGACGGGGTCGACGGTGACTCGATCATCGCCGAGTCGCTCGAGGTCGGCGACGCCGACTGCCCGGCGGGCGGCGCGCGCTTCACCTCGGGCGATGGCACCATGGTCTACGCCTGCAACGGCGCGGATGGGGCCGACGGGGCCGATGGCGCGCAGGGCGAGCAGGGCCCGCAGGGTGAGCAGGGCGAGCAGGGCATCCAGGGCGAGCAGGGCCCGCAGGGTGAGCAGGGTGAGCAGGGTGAGCAGGGCGAGCAGGGCGAGCAGGGTATCCAGGGCGAGCAGGGCCCGCAGGGTGAGCAGGGCGAGCAGGGTCCCCAGGGCGAGCAGGGTCCCCAGGGCGAGCAGGGACCCCAGGGCGAGCAGGGTCCCCAGGGTGAGCAGGGCGAGCAGGGCCCCCAGGGTGAGCAGGGTCCCCAGGGTGAGCAGGGTCCCCAGGGTGAGCAGGGTCCCCAGGGTGAGCAGGGCGAGCAGGGTCCCCAGGGTGAGCAGGGCCCGCAGGGTGAGCAGGGCCCGGCCGGCGTGCCCGGCGACGACCCGGACCTCATCGCCCAGCTGGTCCGCGAGCGGCTGGATGTCGAGCTGGCCGCGCTGAACAACGAGCTGCTCTGCCAGCGCATGGTGACCGTGCTGCACACCGGCGGCGCGCTCGACGTGGCCGGCTTCGGCGACCGCATCGTGGTCAAGATCGACGCCGACATCGCCCGCTCGCTGGACATCACCCCGCGCAACGGCCGGACCTGCGCCGAGCTGGTCTACGGCCCCTCGGCCGCGGTCGGCGTCACCCGCTGACCCCCCGCGGCTCGCCGCGCCGCACGGCCCGTCCCGCACGACCCGCCCCGCGCGACCCGCCCCCGCCTTCGCCATGCCCGCCGATCCGGATATCGACCGACCGGTCGATGATGCTACCCTCCCGGCCGAATCCTCAGCCGATGGAGCAGCGGCATGGCCGACACCCCCCGCGTGGTGATGCAGGACAAAGAGATCTTCACCGACGAGCACCGCATGCTGCGCGAGTCGGTGCGCAAGTTCGCCAAAGGCCTCGCCCCGCACGCCGTCGAGTGGGACGAGGCGGGCATCTTCCCCGCCGAGATCTTCAAGCAGGCCGGTGAGCTGGGCTTCTTCGGCATCAACAAGAGCCCCGAGTACGGCGGCATGGGCCTCGACTGGTGGTACACCGTCTGCTGGGCCGAAGAGCTCGTCTACACCAACAACGCCGGGCTCAACATGGCGCTGATGGTGCAGAGCGACATGGCCACGCCCATCATCGACGAGATCGGCAACGACGACGTCAAGCGCAACTTCCTCGCCCCGGCGATCCAGGGCGACATGATCGCGGCCCTCGGCGTCAGCGAGCCCGGCGGCGGGTCCGACGTGGCGGCCATCCGCACCACCGCGGTGCGCGAGGGCGACGACTACGTGATCAACGGCCAGAAGCTGTGGATCACCAACGGCACCCGGGCCGACTTCATCACGTTGGCGGTGCGCACCGGCGACGACGGCTACGGCGGCATCTCGCTGGTGGTCTTCCCCACCGACGTCAAGGGCTACTCGGTCGGCAAGAGCCTCAAGAAGATCGGCAACAAGTCCAGCGACACCGCCGAGCTGTTCTTCGACAACTGCCGCATCCCGCGCCGCTACCTGCTCGGGCAGGAGAACGGCGGCTTCATGCACATCATGACCAACTTCCAGGGCGAGCGGCTCATCGCGGCGGTCGCGGCGGTCGCCGGCGCCGAGAAGGCGGTGCGCGAGGCGCTGGCCTACGCGTCCGAGCGCAAGGCCTTCGGGCGTCCGGTCGCGAAGTTCCAGGTGTGGCGCCACAAGATGGTCGAGCACCTCACCAGCATCGAGGCCGCCCGCCGGTTGACCTACTACGCCGTCGACACGTTCGTGAAGTCGCCGTACACCGCGACCCGCGCGATCACCATGTCGAAGCTCTTCGCCGGCGACCTGCTGCAGAAGGTGCTCTACGACTGCATGCAGATGTACGGCGGCTTCGGCTACACCCTGGAGTATCCGATCTCGCGAGCCTGGGCCGACGGCCGGTTGATCACCATCGGCGGCGGCACCTCCGAGATCATGAAGGAGATCCTGGTCAAGACCGAGGGCCTCTGACGGCCCCATGCACAGGAGAGACACCATGCGCCCCGACCTTCGCATCGTCGCCGCGTTCGCCGTCGCGCTCGCCGGCCTCGCCGGCTGCAACAACGAAGACCCGATGGGTGAGCCGGGCCAGGCCGACCCGTTCGAAGCGGTCGCCGCCGAGCGCGCCGCCTGCGCCGAGTCGGCCGCCGGCGAGCAAGCCGACGATCTCGCCGGTCTGCGCATCGCCGGCGCGACCCAGCTCGGCCCGCTCGCGCCGGGCGGCGAGACCATGCTGCAGGTGACCCTGGCCGAGGTCTCCGGGCTGGCCTTCATGGACTACCCCGCCGTGCGCATCACCCCGCTCGATCCGCTGGTCGAGGTGCTCGATCCCGAGGCGGGGCAGTGGTTCGGCATCTTCGGCTGCGACGCCCAGACGGTGCGGTACACCATCGTCGCCGACGCCGACGCCCGCGACGACCTGCCGCTGCGCGTCGAGGTCAGCGACCTGCGCTGCCTGCAGAACGGCGAGTGCGGCGACTGGCACGGGGTCGACGTGGTGCTCGCCGTCGAGTGAAGCTCGAGATGCGCGGTCTCGCGGCCCGGTGAGATGCGCGACCGCGCGCCTTCAGCGGGCGACCCGGGCGCGGATTTCACTGGTCTCGCGCTCACCCGGCAGGCCCACGCGCAGGACGACCAATCCATCCTCATCGGCGGCGGCGATACACGCCTCGAGATATCCCCGCAGGGTCTGTGGGTCGGGTTCTCCGGTGCCCGGCTCGATGATCGAGCCGCCCTGACACCCGAACAGCCGCAGACCGCCGGGCAGCTCGAGCAAGCCGGCCCGATCTGCCGGTACGAGCAGGCCCATGCGCACCTTGCGCTGCAGCACCACGTGATCGTCAGCCACCGAGACCGGGATGAGAGAGCCGCCCGGGTTGAGGATCGCGAACGGGTTGAACAGCTCGAAGACCAGCGTCGCGCGGTGGGTGGCATCCAAGTCTTCGGCCCGCAAGGTCGCTTCGGCAGCGCCGCGGACAACCAGCCCCGGTGGGGGCTCGACGCTGATCGACCACGGGCCGTCGTCGACGGGCCCGAGCCGGATCTCCGCCCGATCCGCCCCGCGTGTGATGACATCTGCCGGCTGCCCATCCACGAGCACGGGCACATCGCTCATGGATGAGCCGTCCTGGCCCAGCACGGTCACCGCCAGGAAACCCGGCGTCGGGGACATCGCCCACCAGAGCCCGCCAGCGATCGAGGCGAGCACCAGCGCTCCGCCGAGCAGCACAGGCCACATCCGACGGCTCCGCCCCGCGGGTACGGCCGCCTGGATCGTGTAGTCGACACCACCGCGCCCATGGCGGGGATCGACGACGGTCTGGCGCCTGGCTTGCGCCTCGACGGGCGGCGTCGGCGCCCCGGGCGATCGCTGCGCCGACGCCGCGTCCGGCTGCTCGCCGCCCCCCGTGGCGAAGGGCCCGTGCAGGTGGCCGGCGCCATCCGCGGGCCGCTGCCCGTCGGCACGCACCGACGCCCGCGAAAGCACCGCGGTATTGCCACTGCGCCCGCTCGATGGCGGCGGCGGTGGCGGCGTAGGCGACGGGGCGACCGGTGGCGGTGGCGGTCGAGGTACGAGCCCTGCCGGATTGGAGTTGAGGGTCACCGGCAGGCTCTCGCTGCTGACCGTCACATCACTGCTCACCGAGCTGCGCGCCTGGGCGTGGTAGGCGACATAGGCCGCAGACGGCGACCACGTCAACCATGAGTGATCGCTCTCGTCGATGGTCATGTCGTCCCATCGCTCCAACTCGAGCAACAGCGCCTGGTACATCTGCCCCGCCGAAGCGAAGCGCCGAGCGGGGTCGCGCGCCAACGCCTGCAGAACGATCTGACGGATGCCCAGCGGCAGGTCGGGCCGCTCGATGGGATCGGGGTCGGTCGTCTGCACCCGCCTGATGAAGTCGAGCAGGGCCACCACATCGCTCATGTTGCCCGGAGGCGCGATCGGATAGCGCTTGTCCGGTGTCAGCGCCATGTAGAGCATGACCCCGACCGCGTAGATGTCGGCGCGGCAGTCCACGTTCGCCGCCGACGTGAACTGTTCGGGCGCCATGTAGCTCGGGGTGCCGAGGACCATGCCCTGCTTGGTCAGCTGCTCCTGGTAGTGCATCTCGTGTTTGCCGAGCCCGAAGTCGAGCAGCACCAGGCGAGGCGCGTCGGCGGGGCGCAGGGGATCGTCGACCAGCATGATATTGCCCGGCTTGAGATCCCGATGCACGATGCCGGCCTGATGGATCGCCATCAGCGCCGAGAGCAGCTCCAGGGTCAGATCGAGCACATGCCGCGGCCCCAACGCGTCGAGCACGAACTTGAGCGGTCGTCCGGGCAGGAACTCGAGCAGTCCCACCGGCGCCCCGTCCACCTCACCCCGCTCGAGCAGCTTCACGATATTGGGGTGGTCGAACTGCTCGAGCAGCCGCAGCTCCCGGTTGAGGCGGGCGAGGGCATGTGCGTTCTCGCTGTCGACCAGGGTCTTGAGCGCCCCCCACCGCCGCCGACCATCCATCGACAGCCAGACCTTGCCGAAGGCACCGCGGCCGACGACCCCATGCACCGGAAACTCGCCGATCCAGCCCGGCACCCGGCGCTTGTGAATGACGGCCGGCTGCACCATCACCGAGCCATCGCGCGGGCAGCGGCCCGTCGAGCGTTCGAAGGCGACCTGGTGACCGCACTGCCGGCAGATCAACCGATCGACACCATTGCGCTCCATCCAACCGCGGCGTGCCACGTCCGCGAGCAGGTGGCTGACGACCGACGAGATGTCATCGCCCGGCGAGCGATGAGCCACCAGGACCCGTGGCTGGACCTCGGCCCAGTCGATGAGCGAACGCTGATTGTTGCGCACACGCAAGGTCCGGGCATCGGGCGCCGGGACCGGGTGCAGGTCCTCGATGATGACCAGCCACGGACCGGTGGCCTGCCACCGCTCGATATCCGCTCGACTCACCCGCGCCAGCACCGGCGGCGGATCACCCCGAACGAGCGCCACCACGACGCCGAATCGCTCGGTGCGCGGGGCTGAGCCGACGCGCGGCAAGGTATCGCGCAACCCGACGGCGGTCTCGTCCGCCCGCGGTGAATAGCGCGTCAGGTAGCGCCACGTCGCCTGGGCGTTGAGCTGCTCGATGGCCGCTGTTATCCGTCGGCGCTCGGGCTCGGTGCCGGCGGGTGTGCTGACGAGCACCGAGAGCTCGACGACGCCGTTCGCCGGAACCTGGCCCCCCGGGTTGGGGACCCGGGCCACACCCTGTCGATCGTCCTGGGGTCGAATATCCATTACAGCTCCGGGCATCCGTCGATCGCGCCGGCGTCGTCCTCCGGCAGCGCCGGGCACTTGTCCCTGCAGTCGGGCAGGCCGTCGGCGTCGCTGTCGGGCAGATCATCCCCAGGCGGGCAGCCGTCTTGGCTCTCCGTCTCCGGCTTCGCCTCACCGGGGCAGCCATCGACCCGACCGGTGAACAGATCCTCCTTCTCGTCGGGGCACGCATCGACCTCGTCGGGCACCTCGTCCTTGTCCCGGTCGGCCTTGGGGCAACCATCGCGGTTGGCATAGTTGATGCGCACATAGTCCTTGCGATCGGGGCAGCGATCGACCCGGTCGGGCACACCGTCGCCGTCGCGATCGGACTGATCGCCCGGGCAGCCGTCGGGATCATTGCCATCCGGCTCGTCTTCCATCTCACCGGGGCAGCGATCACTCCGGTCGGGCACCGAGTCATCATCCGCATCGGGGCAGCCCAGATAACACCCCTGGCCGGGCAGGCATGGGTCCTTGCGGCACTCGTCGATGCGATCGAGCACGCCGTCGCCATCGGTATCGGGGCAGCCCGCCTCGCACATCTCGCCTTCGATACATGCCACCTCGGGGCAGTCGTCCTGATAGTCGAGGTAGCTGTCTCCGTCGGCGTCCCCATCCGGGCAGCCATCGTCATCGACGATCCCGTTCATATCCTCGGCCACATCGCGGCACTGGTCGACGTCGTCGGGCAACCCATCGTTGTCGTTGTCCAGCTCGGGGCAGCCGTCCTGATCCTGAAACCCATCGAGATCCTCGGGCTCGTCACGACAGCGCCCGAACTCGGCCCCCGCCTCGTAGCCGTCCTCGACGTCGGGGATGCCGTCCCCGTCGTTGTCCGGATCGGCGCAGCCGTCACCGTCTTCGAAGCCGTCGAAGTCCTCGACGCCGTCGGGGCACATGTCGATGGCATCCTCCAACTCGTCCCCGTCCCGGTCGCGCTGACTCTGCCAGGCCACGCCGAGCATCGCCGAGACCGGCGCGAGGCCGGCGGCGCCATCGTCTTCGCCGCTGAGCCGAATCCCCATGCCGACGCCGACGACGACCGCCGCCAGCTTCACCTGGCCCCCGAGCACGGCCTCCCGCGGGCTGTGCGTCTCGCCGATGTCCTCGGCGCCGCGGGCCTCGGCCATCACGCTCGCCCGGCGCAGCAGGCCATAGCCGCTGGTGTAGGCGTCGTACGAGACCCCGCCGGACCACGTCACCTGGGTGCCGACCTCATCACCGAACGCCTGCGCGTCTGCCCGCCAGCGACCGCCGACATTGGCGCTCAACGACAGACGTGGCAACAGCCGCACAGCGTCGACGGCGAGTATGACCTCGGGCACGAAGCGCCCGTCGCTGTTGAGCGAAGCCCCGTCGCCCAACGGCACGTTGCCCACCGCGGCGACCGCTACGCCCACCGGCGAGTGCCGGGCGTCGAGCAGCGTGCCTTTCAACAACAGACCCAGATCACCCAACCCCGAAGTGAAGCTCGTGGTCGGGAAGTCCTGCTGGTAGCCCTCCGAGACCGCGGCCTCGTAGTACGGCAGGTGCGCCCGCACCTCGAAGCGGTCGAACAGCCCCAGCCCGAGGCTCAGGGCCGAGTCGATGCGTTGGCCGACGACCCGGCTCTTCTGTCGCTCCGGCGCGTCCGGTTCGAAGTCGAGCACGCCGGGGGCGTAGCCCGCCGAGAGCAGGACCTCGAGGTACAGGTGGGGCAGCGCCGAGCTGGCCAGCCCCGCCCAACCCCCGTCGAGCCCCCACGACCGGAAGACCGTCGTCGAGTACCCACCCGCGCTGCTCTCCCTCACCTCGCTGACCGGCGCGTCTCCCAGCGTCGCGTCGCCCGGCTCGACCTGCGCCGAGGCGGGGCCCGTGGGCCACACGACCGCCACGAGCGCGGCCGCCATCAGCCATCGACGACGCCGCGAGAGCAAGCCCAAGAAGAGCGCAAAGAGCGCGAAGCACGTCGGCGTGGCGCGCGAGCGACCCACCGCGGCCTGGCTGCACGACCCGCCGATCAGCCTGCCTTGCGCCGCATGCTCCGGCGTATCGGCGGGGTCGAGGGGATCCGAGAAGCTGTCCCGCTCCTGGCCGTCCGAGCTGCCATCGCCGTCGGTGTCCGGATTGGTGGGATCGGTCCCGTTGACGAACTCGTCTCCATCGTTCACCCCGTCGCCATCGGTGTCGGGGCAGTTGGGCGACCAGGACCACGCCACCTCGATGCGATCGCGCATGCCATCGCCGTCCGTATCCCACAGCAACGGATCGCTGCCATCGGGCGTCACCGCGCACGTACGCTCGTCGGCTGCCGCCGGCCAGCTCTCCCGCTCCTCCCGATCACACAGGCCATCGCCGTCGGAGTCGGCCAAGCGCGGGTTGCTGCGCACGGCGCTCGAGACCCGCGCTGGATCCGAACCGCCGATCTCGACCCCGTCGAGCGCGCCGTCCCCGTCGGAGTCGGCGTGCTTCGGACTCGTGAAGAGGCCCTCCGGCAGCGAGCAGTCGTCGCCGAGATCCTGGCTGGGATCGAGCAGGGCGGCCTCGGCCATCTCGTCCCGCAGCACGTCACAGCGCGCTTGTTCGGCCGCGCGCTCGGGCAGATCGGCGGGCGCGGCGACGGTGCAATCCACGTCATCCCCGTCCCCCGGGCCGTCGTAGCGCTCGGTCACCAGCGGCGGACCGCCGGCGAGGCAGCCCTCCTCGCACAGGTCGGACAAGCCGTCGCCGTCGTCATCCGGGTCGCAGTCATCGCCGCGCCCATCGCCGTCCGTATCGAGCTGGTCTGCGTTCTCCCGGGTCGGGCAGTTGTCGTCGTCGTTGAGCACTGCGTCGCCGTCGATGTCGATGTCGCATACGTCCCCCTCGCCGTCGCCGTCGATGTCGCTCTGATCCGCGTTGGCGATCCGATCGCAGTTGTCGCCATCGACGCCGACGCCGTCGCCGTCCGGGTCGTCCTCACAGGCCAGCGGATAGCCGTTCTCTGCCGTCTCCTGGTCGCCGTTGGGCACCGCGGGGCAGTTGTCGGTGGTGTCCGGGTAGCCGTCGTCGTCGATATCGGGCTGCTCGTCGACGTGCCAGCGCGGCTCGCAGGCGTCTCCGACGCCGTCGAGGTCGGCGTCGAGCTGCAGCTTGGGGCAGCCGATCAGGCAGTCGTCATCCAGCCCGCGCGGTGGGTTCGCGACCCGCGGGCAGTTGTCGGCGGGCCAGGGCATGCCATCGCCGTCGTCGTCGATGGTGCACCGCGCCGACACCCCGTCGGCGTTGAAGACGAGCGCGTAGTCACCGATATCGGGGCAGTCGTCGATGTCTTCGAAGTCCTCATCACAGGCATCGCCGATCCCGTCGCCGTCCCGGTCGCGCTGGTCGGGGTTCTCGACGTCGGGGCAGTTGTCGTCGCAGCCGATGCGTTGCCCCGGGCGGCAGGGGGTCGAGTCGGGGCCGACCTCGCCGTCGCCCGGCGTCTGACGACCACGAGCGACCCGCATGTCGGTCGGGTAGCGTCCGACGACACCGGGCGCGTTCGCCTCGACGGGCACGACCTGCAGGCCGGTCCACGGCGCGCCGCCCTCTCCGGGCATCTCACCGTCCTCCAGCACGTCGTCCCCGTCCCGGTCCGTATCGCAGGCGTCGCCGATGCCATCGCGGTCCATATCGGGCTGCCCATCGATCGGGGTGTCCGCCGGGGCCGGGACGAGCGGGCAGAGGTCGCGGGCGTCGGGCAGGCCGTCGTTGTCATCGTCGCTGTCGCAGGCATCACCAGCGCCGTCGCCATCATGATCAGACTGGTCGCGATTGGCCCGGCGCGGGCAGTTGTCGACGCAGCTATCGCATCCGAGGTCGTCGAAGATCTGGCCGAAAAGATGACAGCCATAGCGACACCGGATTCCGGTGTCATCCCCTTGTGGGATGCCATCCCCGTCCAGGTCGGGGTCGCAGGCGTCGCCGACGCCGTCGCGATCGGCGTCGCTGGTCGAGCGGAAGCTCTGCCCGGGGCAGTTGTCATTGGCTTCGGCGATCCCGTCCCCGTCGCAGTCCGGCCCCGAGCTGCCATCTTCGCATTGCACGTCGCACGCATCGCCGACGCCGTTGTCGTCCGCGTCGACCTGATCGGCGTTGGCGAGATAGACGCAGTTGTCGTCCTCGTCCGGGATCCCGTCGAGGTCGAAGTCACCGCTACAGGCCCCCGCGCCCCAGCCCGGGCCCGCCGTCTGCGAGCGATCGTGCCCCGGCACCCGCACACACTCGGGGATCTCGTTGATATTGAGGATGCCGTCCCCGTCGATGTCGGGATCACATTCGTCCCGCAGGCCGTCGAGGTCGGCGTCGGCGTCGTCGTAGCCCTTGAGGAAGCCGGTGCACAGGCCGGTGGGTGACCCGGGCAGGGTCGGCCGACGGCCCATGGTGCACCCGTCGGGCCCCTGAGCCTGAAAGCCCGGGTTCCAGTCGAGCGGGCAGGCGTCGAGGTCATCGGGGTGACCGTCGCCGTCGGTGTCGTCGTCGCAGGCGTTGCCGACGCCGTCCCCGTCGAGGTCGTCGTCGCGTCGGTCGACGACGCCGTCGCCGTTGAGGTCCGTCCGGGCCGGTTGCGGAGGGAAGATGATGCAGTCATCGATGATATCGGGGATCCTATCGTTGTCCATGTCACCATCGCACGGGTCGCCGATGCCATCGCCGTCCAGATCCCCGTTCTCCGCGCTCGGCAGGTCGGGGCACAGGTCGAACGGGCCGGCGGCCCGGACGTGCCGTTCATCGTAGGCCATGCGCCGCTCGGGCAGGCCGTCGCCGTCCCGGTCGATATCACAGGCATCGCCGATGCCATCGCGATCCCGGTCCGACTGGCTGGCGTTGCTCGTCGCGGGGCAGTTGTCCTGGTCGTCGGCGACGCGGTCCCAGTCCATGTCATCGATGCCATCCGGCTCGGTCAGGCCGAAGACATCCGACGTCTCGAGCTGGCAGTCCGAGCCCACGCCGTCTCCGTCGAGGTCTTCTTGCTCGCTGTTGGGCGTCCAGCGGCAGTTGTCCACCGCCTCGACGCCGTCTCCATCCGGATCAGGGAAGTCGCGGACACCGTCATCGTCGACGTCCGGATTGCAGCCGATCTCGTCGAAGTCCATGCGGAACGGCCCCTGCCAGGGCATGTCGTCCAGGTCGAACGCTTGCTCGCCGTCCATGTGCAACGCCGGGTTGTTGGCGTGGCGCGGGCAGAGATCCCCACCATTCGGCAGGCCGTCGCCGTCCTCGTCGTCGTCGCACCCGTCGCCCCGTCGGTCCCGGTCGAGATCCGCCTGCCCCGGGTTGTGCAGCGCCGGGCAGTTGTCGAGGGCGTCGAGCAGGCCGTCGCCGTCGTCGTCGTCGTCGCACGCGTCGCCCACGTCATCGTCGTCGAGGTCGGCCTGGTCGCGATTGTTGATGTTCGGACAGTTGTCCGCCAGATCGGCGATGCCGTCATCATCCCGATCCTGCGCTTCGCCTTCGGAGGGCATGGGATCGTCGCAGACGTCCCCCACGCCGTTGTTATCGCGATCTTCCTGCCACGGGTTGAAGATACCCGGGCAGTTGTCTCGAATCCCGGGGATACCGTCGTTGTCCGGATCATCGTCGCAGGCATCCGCGCGGCCGTCGCCGTCGTTATCGTCGCCGCTGCTGGTCAGCGGGCACGGGTCGACATAGTCGGCGTAGCCGTCGCCGTCCGTATCGGCGTCGAAGGGGTCGGTGCCCAGCACGGCCTCGTAGGCATCATCCGCCGGGTCTTCGTCGTTCCGGCCGTCGTCGTTGGGGTCGCAGGCGTCCCCGCCCTCGATGCCGTCGTTGTCCTGCTGGTCCGGGTTGTAGACGCCGGGGCAGTTGTCGGTATCGGGTGCGCCGGGGTTCTCGGGCACTTCGTCGCCGTCGTCGTCGTCGTCGCAGACGTCGCCGAGGCCATCCCGGTCGAGGTCCACCTGCTCCGGGTTGTCGACGAGCCGGCAATTGTCGAAGCGGTCTTCGATGCCGTCGTCGTCGTCGTCGTCGTCGCAGACGTCGCCGGCACCGTCGCCGTCGGTATCGGTCTGCGCGTCGGCGTTGCGCACGAGGCGACAGGTGTCGACGTCGTCGAGGATGCCGTCGTCATCGTCGTCGTTATCACACGCGTCGCCCCGGCCGTCGCCGTCGGTATCGAGCTGGTCTTCGTTGGCGACGAAGGGGCAGTTGTCGATTGCATCGGGCACGCCGTCGTTGTCGGGGTCGTCGTCGCAGACGTCGCCGATGCCATCGTGGTCGCTGTCGCTCTGGTCGACGTTGCGAATCCGGGGGCAGTTGTCGCCGCCGGTGCACGCGCAATCCTCACCACCTCCCGGCTCGCTCTCGTCGCACCGCCGGCATGTGTTCGAGCAGTGGCCGTCGATGTCACAGTCAACGCCCGGCGCATCACATGGCCGGTCGCAGTCGGGGATCCCGTCTCCGTCGTCGTCGGCGTCGCATCGATCGCCTTCGCCGTCCCCATCGGTATCTCGCTGACGCAGGACGAGTTGGCCGGCCTCGTCCACCTCACCGGTGGGATCCCCCCACTGGTCCACGGCCGCCTCACGGGGGTTGAAGGTATTCTTGCAGTTGTCTTCGCCGTCGACCACGAGGTCGTCGTCGCTGTCGGGGTCCCGCGGATCGGTCCCTCGCTGGGACTCCTCTTCATTGCTCAGGCCGTCACCGTCGCGGTCGTCGTCGCATTCATCACCCACGCCGTCCTCGTCGAAGTCGAGCTGCTCGGGGTTGGGCGTCAGCGGGCAGTTGTCTACAGCGTCGGCCCAGATGTCATTGTCGTCGTCCTGATCGCAGGCGTCCCCGAACGCGTCGATGTCGCTGTTGATCTGCATCGGGTTGGCGACGCGCTGGCAGTTGTCGATCAGGTCTTCGACACCGTCTCCGTCGTCGTCCGAATCACATTCATCACCCGCGCCGTCGCCGTCCGTATCCGTCTGGTCGTCATTCGCATCGACGGGGCAGTTGTCGTCGAGGTCCGGATCGCCGTCGCCGTCGTCATCGTCGTCGCAGACATCGCCTATGCCGTCACTGTCGAGATCCTCCTGGTTCTGGTTCGGATCGAGCGGGCAGTTGTCATCAACATCCCGATGGCCGTCGTTGTCATCGTCGTCGTCGCAGGCGTCGCCCCGCCCCTCCCCGTCGGTATTGAGCTGGGTCTCATTCGCCACGAACTGGCAGTTGTCATCGGAGTCATCGACGCCGTCGTCGTCGTCATCGTCGTCGCAGGCGTCGCCCTCTCCCTCCCCGTCGGTATTGCGCTGGTCGTCATTGGATGTCAGCGGACAATTGTCTTCGGCGTCGATCGTGCCGTCGCCGTCGTCGTCGTCGTCGCAGACGTCGCCTGCGCCGTCCGCGTCGGTATCCAACTGGTCGGGGTTCGCGTCCAGCGGGCAGTTGTCGGTGGCGTCGACAGCGCCGTCTTCGTCGTCGTCGTCGTCGCATGCGTTGCCGCCGTCCGGCAGGCCATCGGTATTGGCCTGACCCGGGTTCGCAACCTGCGGGCAGTTGTCGTTCTCGTCGGGTCGATCGTCGTTGTCGTCATCGGGGTCGCATGCGTTGCCCACTCCGTCCCCGTCGGTATCGGTCCGATCGTCCGAGCGGAGCAGCGGGCAGTTGTCATCGGCGTCGGGCCATCCGTCGCCGTCGTCGTCGAGATCGCACGGGTTTCCGCTGCCGTCGTTGTCGGTATCTGTCTGATCCGGATCAGGGTTCAGAGGGCAGTTGTCGATCCCGTCGAGGCGGCCGTCGTTGTCGTCGTCGCCGTCGCAGAGATTGCCCGCGCCGTCGCCGTCGGTATCCGTCTGATCCGGGTCGGGCGGATCTACGCTGCGCGGGCAGTTGTCCACGAGGTCGGTCCGGCCGTCGTTGTCATCGTCCAGGTCACAGACGTCGCCGTCGCCGTCGCCGTCGGTATCGGTCTGGTCCGGATCCGCCGGATTCACGCTGCGCGGGCAGTTGTCGGCGGCGTCTACGCGACCGTCGTTGTCATCGTCGAGGTCGCAGACATCGCCGTCGCCGTCGCCGTCGGAATCGGTCTGATCGGGGTCGTCGTTGCGGGGGCAGTTGTCGGCGACATCGAGCCGGCCGTCGTCGTCGTCGTCGAGATCACAGACATCGCCATCGCCATCGCCATCGGTATCAGTCTGATCCGGATCGGGGTTCAGGGGGCAGTTGTCGGCCTCGTCGACGCGGCCGTCGTTGTCATCGTCGGTATCACAGATGTTGCCGGCGCCGTCCTGATCGGTATCGGTCTGATCCGGGTCCGCCGGGTCCACGCTGCGCGGGCAGTTGTCGACCTCGTCGGGGCGGCCGTCGTTATCGTCGTCGGGATCACAGCCGTCGCCTCTGCCGTCGCCGTCGGTATCGGTCTGATCCGGCTCGGGGTCGAGCGGGCAGTTGTCGGCGATGTCGACCCGGCCGTCGTTGTCGTCGTCGTCGTCGCAGATATCGCCGATGCCGTCGCCGTCGGTGTCCAGCTGGTCGGGGTTGAACTGCGCGCAGTTGTCGACCTCGTCGAGGCTGCCGTCGTTGTCGTCGTCGTCGTCGCACGCGTCGCCGAAACCGTCGCCGTCGGTATCGACCTGATCTCGGTTCGGCAGGCCGGGGCAGTTGTCGCGACACGGGGAGACCGTATTGCCCCGGCACGTCGGGCGCTGGGGATCGTTCGTCTCGACGATATCGTCGTTGTCGTCGTCTTCGTCGCAGACGTCGCCGATGCCATCCGGTTCGGCGTCCTCCTGCCCCGGGTTGAAGGCGACCGGGCAGTTGTCGATGGGATCATCGACGCCGTCGCGGTCGTCGTCGGGGTCACATGCGTTGCCGAAGCCGTTCTCGTCGGTGTCGATCTGCCCCGCGTTGGCCACGAGCGGGCAATTGTCGTCGGAGTCTTCGTGGCCGTCGCCGTCGTCGTCGGTATCGCAGACGTCCCCGTCTCCGTCTTCGTCCGTATCGGTCTGGTCGGGGTCTGCCGGGTCTACGCTGCGCGGGCAGTTGTCGGCGGCGTCGAGCAGACCGTCGTTGTCGTCGTCGGGATCACAGCCGTCGCCTGTGCCGTCGCCGTCGGTATCGGTCTGATCGGGCTCGGCGTCGAGCGGGCAGTTGTCGTCGATGTCGGCCCGACCGTCGTTGTCGTCGTCTCCATCGCAGACGTCACCTGCGCCGTCGCCGTCAGTATCGGTCTGATCCGGATCAGCCGGCGCCACACTGCGCGGGCAGTTGTCGACCCCGTCGTCCAGGCCGTCGTTGTCATCGTCGGTGTCGCACAGGTCCCCGGTGCCATCTCCATCGGTATCGGTCTGGTCCGGATCGGCTGGATCTACCGTGCGCGGACAGTTGTCGTTGTCATCGAGTTGGCCGTCGTTGTCGTCATCAGCATCACAGACGTCGCCCGTCCCGTCGCCGTCAGTATCAGTCTGATCGGGCTCGGGGTTCAGCGGGCAGTTGTCGAACACGTCAGCTCGCCCGTCGTTGTCGTCATCGGCATCACAGACGTCGCCTGTACCGTCGCCGTCGGTATCGGTCTGATCGGGATCCGCAGGGTCGACGCTGCGCGGGCAGTTGTCGTTCTCATCGGGGCGGCCATCGTTGTCGTCATCGTCATCGCAGACGTCGCCTGTGCCGTCGCCGTCGGTATCGGTCTGCTCGGGCTCGGGATCCAGCGGGCAGGTGTCGATCGTATCGATTCGACCGTCGTTGTCATCATCGGTGTCGCAGAGGTCTCCGGCGCCGTCCCCATCGGTATCGGTCTGATCCGGATCAGCCGGCGCCACACTGCGTGGGCAGTTGTCGACCCCGTCGGCCAAGCCGTCGTTGTCGTCGTCGCCGTCGCAGACATTGCCCGCGCCGTCGCCGTCGGTATCGGTCTGATCCGGATCGGGGTTCAGAGGGCAGTTGTCGGCCTCGTCGACGCGGCCGTCGTTGTCATCGTCGGCATCACAGATGTTGCCAGCGCCGTCCTGATCGGTATCGGTCTGATCCGGGTCCGCTGGATCCACGCTGCGCGGGCAGTTGTCGACCTCGTCGGGGCGGCCGTCGTTGTCGTCGTCGGGATCACAGCCATCGCCTCTGCCGTCGCCGTCGGTATCGGTCTGATCCGGCCCGGCGTCGAGCGGGCAGTTGTCGGCGATGTCGACCCGGCCGTCGTTGTCGTCGTCGTCGTCGCAGATATCGCCGATGCCGTCGCCGTCGGTGTCCAGCTGGTCGGGGTTGAACTGCGCGCAGTTGTCGACC
>JAUHXC010000089.1 GCA_030427205.1 bacterium
GGCGATGACTCTCTGGACGACGTCGACAACTGCCCGGCGATCGCCAATGAAGACCAGGCCGATACCGACGGCGATAGCATCGGCGATGTCTGCGACGACGACCGCGACGGCGATGGCATCCTCAACGATCGCGATGGCTGCCCGGACACCGTCGACAGCGGCGTCGACACCGACGACGATGGCATTGATGATATCTGCGATCCGGACGACGACGATGACGGCGTCAACGACGTCTTCGACCTCTGCCCGCTCAACTTCGACCCCGATCAGGTCGACCTCGACGGCGACGGCGCCGGCGATGTGTGTGATGCCGACGACGACGGCGATGGCATCGACGATGACATGGATGCCTGTCCCCGCCAGCCCGACGGTGAGACCGACAACGACCAGGACGGCCTCGGCGACCTGTGTGATGCGGACGATGACGACGACGGCGTCGCCGATGATAACGACCTCTGCCCGCTCGTCGCCGATCCGGACCAGCACGACATCGACGGCGATGGCATCGGCGACGCATGTGACCCCACCGACGATCGGCCGTTCGAAGTGCGCTCGCCCGAAGAGAAGTGCGCCATCCTCATCGCCGACGAAGCGCCCACCGTCGAGCGCCTGCGCCACTGCCCGCCGCCCGCCGACGACGGCTGCAGCGTCACCCCCGGCCACGGCGGCCAGGATGCGCCCTGGGGCTGGCTCCTCCTGACGATCGGGCTCATGCGCCGACGCTACTCGTCCTCGCCGTCCCCCTGACGCGACACCCTCTCGACCACGTCCAGCATCCACTCGTCGAACGTCGCCGCCAGCGCCGGATCCTCGAAGTACGCCCGCACGAACGCCTCGTACTCCGCCACCCGTTGCACCAGCGCCGCCTTGACCCGATCGACGAACCGCCGCCGCACCTGATCCTTGTGGTTGTCGCGCACCATGCTGACCAGCGCCGTATCCTCCAGCAGCTGCGCCTGCACCCGATCGGCCAGATCCTGCACATCCCACTCGGTGCCGTGCTTCGCGTTGAGCACCTCGATGATCGTCGACAGCTTCTCGATCGGCGCCTCGACCCGCCCCGTGCCCGTACCCGTCGGCCCCTTCAGCTCACCGCCCTCGCCTTTGACCAGCTCGAGCGCGCCCTCCTGCATCTTCTGCACCCGCAGCCGCGGCAGCAGCACCTCATCCCCCAGATCGAGCGGCCCGCTGTCTGCCGGCCGGGGCAGCGCGCGGGCCAGCTTCGCGCCGTAGACGTACAGCATCTCCTGCCGATGGGACGGCAGGCCCGTCACCTGCGCCAGGAACGCATACAGCCGCACGAACGCGCCCAGCCGATCGCGGAACAGCGCCTGCCGCTGCGCCCCCTCCCCCTCGACCGCCTCGTCCTCGACCCACGCCGCGAAGCGCTGCAGCGCCGGCTCGATCCAGGCGTAGAGCTGCGCGTGCGTCGTCTCCTGCACCGGCCCGAAGAACACCCCCGCGAAGCCCTCGACCTCCGCCTCGGTGAACACCCGAAACGCCCGCAGCTCGCCCGCCAGCTCGTTCAATCGCTGCGGATCGGCCGCCTCCACCAGCGCCGTCGCCTCGTAGTAGTCCTGAAAGCTCGCCAGGATGTCTTCCCGGCGGTTGGCGAAGTCGACCACCGCCGTCCGCTTGCCCGGAAAGCTCCGGTTGAGCCGCGACAGCGTCTGCACCGCCTGGATGCCATTGAGCCGCTTGTCGACATACATCGCGCACAGCCGCCGCTCGTCGAAGCCCGTCTGATACTTATTGGCCACGATCAAGATGCGATACGCCCTCGACGCGAAGGCCTTGGGCAGCCCCTTCTCCGAGACGCCGTTCATCTCGACCTCGGTGTGGCTCACCGTCGGCGCCTCGGGCTCGGTCACCGTGCCCGAGAACGCCACCAGGCAGCCGATGCCATAGCCCTTCTCGGCGATGTACGCGTCGAACGCCTGCTTGTAGCGCACCGCCATCAGCCGCCCGTCGCAGACCACCATCGCCTTGGCCCGCCCGTCGAGCAGCGGCGCCACCTGCTGCACGAAGTGCTCGACCATGATCGCCGTCTTCTTCTCGATGTTGTCCGGGTGCCGATCGACGAAGCGACCCAGCGCCGCCGCCGCCTTGCGCGCGTCCACATCCGGATCGGCGACCACCGCCTTGGCCAACTCGAAGAACCGCTGATACGTCAGATAGCCCTGCAAGACATCGACGATGAACCCCTCTTCGATGGCCTGACGCATCGAGTACAGGTGATACGGCGCCCACTCGCCCGCGTCGTTCTTGTGCCCGAACAGCGCCAGCGTCTTGTCTTTGGGCGTCGCGGTGAACGCGAAGTAGCTCAGGTTCGCCAGCCGCCCGCGCAGGATCGCCGCCCGCAGCGCGAACTGCTGCGGCTCGGTCAGCATCTCGCCGTCTTCGATAGCGTCGTCGATCTCCGCCTGCACCTGCGCGTCCACGTCGCCATCGGCCAGCATCGCCCGCACGTCCCGGGCCATGTCCCCCGACTGCGAGCTGTGCGCCTCGTCGACGATGATCGCGTAGCGCCGCGCCGGCAGCCCGGCGATCTTGTCGTGCAAGAAGCCGAACTTGTGGATCGTCGTGATCACGATCGCCGCCCCGCCCTCCAGCGCCGCCGCCAGCTGCTTCGAGTCTTTGTCGACCTTGGTCACCTTCCCGTCGGTCTGCTCGAACTGATAGATGGTCTCTTGAAGCTGCTGATCGAGCACCAGGCGGTCGGTCAGCACCACCACCGAGTCGAAGACCTTCTGCCCGTCGGCCCCGTACAGGCTCGACAACCGATGGGCCAGCCACGCGATGGAGTTCGACTTGCCCGACCCCGCCGAGTGCTGCACCAGATAGCTCTGGCCCACCCCATGGTCCAGCGCGGCCCGCACCAGCGCGCGCACGCAGTCGAGCTGATGAAAGCGCGGGAAGATCAGCCGCTCGGTCTTCGTGACCGCCCCCGTATCGGGGTCCTCCTCGGTCTTGACCTCCAGGTGCATGAACCGCTGCACGATGTCGAGCAGGCTGTCCCGGGCCAGCACGTCCTCCCACAGATACGCCGTCGCGTGCTTGCCTTCCTCGGCCACATTGCCCGCGCCGTTCTCATGGCCCCGGTCGAACGGCAGGAACCGCGTATCGCCGCCCGCCAGCCGGGTGGTCATCTTCACCCGCTTCGGATCAACCGCGAAGTGCACCAGCGCCCGCGCCTTCCAGCGAAAGAGCGCCACCTGCGGATCGCGCTTCCGATACTGCTTCACCCCGTGCTTCACCGCGATCTGCCCGGTGAGCGGGTTCTTCAGCTCGATGGTGGCCACCGGCAGGCCGTTGACGAAGATCGCCAGATCGACCGACTTCTTGCTGCCCGGCGCCGGGTCGAAATACAGCTGCCGGACCAGGGTGACCCGGTTCGCCGCGTAGCGTTCGAGCGTCTTGGGGTTGTGCCCGTGCGCCGGGCGGCTGTAGCTCAGGGGCACCGTGCGGTTGTAGAACTCCACGCCGCGGCGCAAGACATGCAGCGTGCCGTGCTGGTCCAGTGATTGCGCCACCGCCGCCAGGAAGCGATCGTCCAGCGAGTCGCCGAACTGCGCCTTCCACCCGGCCCACCACTTGGGGCGGGTGGCCTGTACGAAGCCGAGCAGATCGGGCGACAGCAGCCCCCGCGTCGTGTCGTAGTCGCTGCTCTGGCCCGGCAGGTGCCCGCCGTCGCCGAGCAGGTGCTGCTCGATGACGTCTTCGAATGCCTCCTCGGTGTATGCGCTCATCGCTGCCCCCCGGCGGTCGGTGCGGGCAGTGTAGTGGGTCGGCGCGCGGGAGGGAACGGGGTCGTTCAGGGGATGTCGAGCTGGCCGGTGACGGCGGCGGTGATCAGGGACTGGCGGTAGTCCTTGAGGCGCTCGATCTGGTTGTTCAGCTGTACCAGCAGCGAAGCGCTCTGGACGCAGTGTTCGCGAATATGCTCGGCGAGCGTTCGCTGCTCAGCACGGGGTGGAACAGCAATCCGCAGTTCTCGGATATCTCCAATATTGACGTGAGGCGACGTCGCCCCAACGACGTTGCATGCCAGTTGGTGTCTCGTTGCTGAAGCATTCAACACCCACATGATGAATTCAGACTCCAAACCCGATCGCACGCGAAACACCATAACCCGCTGTGCCAGACACAACTCGATGTTCTCGGGTACGGGCGCCGCCATTCCCCAGCGCTCACCCTCGCGCGAGAAGACTATATCGCCGGCCCGTGGCTTCAGGCGCGATATCCTATGGTGATACTCCACCGAGTCCACAGTTCTGGCACCCTCTACATCCAGGAAGCCTGGGAAAACATCGGCAGTCCGAATCGCCGGGTACTCACCTTCCGGCTCGTAGGTCGGTGTAGAGTGGTGGCAATCAACGATATGCGACACCACATACTTGAGTCGCGACATGCTCCAATGGGCTGGGATCTTGCCGATCGACTCGATACCCGAGTCCTTCAGCGGCACACCCGGATCGAGCCCCCGGGTCACCGCCCGGTTGATGAGCGCGGCCCGCTTCTCGGCCAGCAGGTCGAGCAGCGTCTGCTTCTCGGCGATCAGCGCGTCGATGGCCTGGGTCTTGTCGTCGAGGTAGCTGACTATCCTCGCTTGCTTCTCTGGAGTCGGCAGCCAGAACGTCACGTTCCCGTACTTCTCGGCGTTGAAATTCGCGATCGTCGATTGCACCGCGTCAGCTTCGATCTGCCCGAGAAAAGGAGTCGCTCTGCTCGCGTAGAACGCATAGGCCGGGAGCACCCCCTGCCGCGGTCGAAAACGAACCAGGTATCCGGCGAATGCTGAGGGGCTATCGGCGCTGGTGTGCAAGTAGGCTCGGCCGAGCGTCCCACTGCGCGAGAACAGCAGATCCCCGGGTTCGAGCAAATAGCCATCCACGAGCCCAGGGGGAACGAAGACTCCTTCCTTAGCGGGCGTCACCCCCCCGCTCTCCAGGATGTCAGTTGTCCGCAGGAAGCGAACGCCGTCCGACGAGTAGGACGTGGCGGGGATGTTGGCGCCATACTGCCCTACACCGGTGCATGCATGCTTGAGCCTCGTCCTCACCCCAGCACCTCCGCCAGCATGCCCTGGATCTTCGCCGCCGCCGCCCGCAGCTCCGCGTCGATCTCCGCCACTGGCCGCGGCGGCTCATAGCGATAGAAGTACCGCGTGAACGGGATCTCGTAGCCCACCTTCGTCTTCGACGCATCCACCCACGCGTCGGGCACGAACGGCAGCACCTCCCGCTTCATATACGCGTCGATCGACTCGGTCAGCGGCACGTTCTCGTAATCCCGCAGGTCCGTATCCGGCTCCGGCGCCCCCTTCTTCTGACACACCGCGGCGTCCGGGTTCCGCGCCCCCAGCGCGCTCAGCACCGCCTTCAGCGCGCCGGCCGGCACCTTCTTCAGCCCCTGCGCCGCGAACGCCGCCTTCAGCGCCTTCACGAACGGCGGCCGCGCCATGTACACCTCGTCGCCCATGCCATGCAGCGCCTGGCTGATCGCGTCCTGCAAAGCCACGCCGGCCTCGATCTCCTTCTGCCCCGCGGCCCCCTTCTTGCGGCTCCTGGCCAGGTTCTGCCAGCCGCGCTCGCCCTCCAACCGGGCGATGCGCTCTTCAGACGCGCAGAAGTCCAGCCGCAGCGGCCGCTCGACGGTGATCCGGTGGAAGCCGAACTCTTCGTTGTCGACGATCTTCACCCGCGGACCCGGCTCGAGGGCGCCGTACAGCGCCACCAGCCCGGCGATGTCGTCCGGCCCCAGCTCCTTGCGCTTGTCGCCCAGCGACTTGCGCATCTTCTGGTACATCTCGCTGCCGTCGATGAGCTGCACCCGGCCCACCCGCGCCGGCGCCTTGCGGTTGCTCAAGACCCAGACATAGGTGCTGATGCCGGTGTTGTAGAACATCTGATCGGGCAGCGCGACGATGGCTTCGAGCCAGTCGTTCTCCAAGATGTGCCGCCTGATCTCGCTCTCGCCCGAGCCGGCGGCGCCGGTGAACAGCGGCGAGCCGTTGAAGACGATCGCCAGCCGGCTGCCGCCCGCCTTCGCCGGGCGCATCTTGCTGAGCATGTGCAGCAGAAACAGCAGCGAGCCGTCGTTCTTGCGCGGCAGCCCCGGCCCGAAGCGCCCCTCTTCGCCCAGCGCGTGCTCCTTGCGCACCGGGCCGTCGACCTTCGACCAGTCGACGCCGAACGGCGGGTTCGAGATCAGATACTCCGCCTCCAGATCGGGCAGGCCGTCGGCGCTGAACGAGTTGCCCAGCTTGATGTTGTCGGCGTCGTGCCCCTTGATGAGCATGTCGGCCTTGCAGATGGCATATGACTCCGGGTTGAGCTCCTGCCCGAAGACATCCAGCCCGGCGGCGGGGTTGATCTGCGCGAGGTGCTCTTCGGCCACCGACAGCATGCCGCCGGTGCCGCACGCCGGGTCGTAGATGCTGCGCACCGCCGTCTTGCTCTGCAGCACCTCGCGGTCTTCGGCGAAGAGCAGCTCGACCATCAGCCCGATGACCTCCCGCGGGGTGAAGTGCTCCCCGGCGGTCTCGTTGCTCTGCTCGCTGAACTTGCGGATGAGCTCTTCGAAGACGTAGCCCATCTCGTGGTTGGTCACGTTGGGCTCGGGGGTGCCGTCGGCGTCGCGCAGGATCTCGCCGGCCTTGTCGCGGCGATAGGGGTCGAGGTCGATGCTCAAGAACCGCCGGGCGACCTTGTACAGCAGCCGCGCCTTGGCCAGCCGCTCGATCTGCGCCTTGAAGCGAAACGCGGCCATGATGTCGCGCACGTTGGGCGAGAAGCCGTCGACATAGGCCTCGAGGTTGGCCGCCACGTGCCCGTCGTCGCCCACCGCCGAGGCCAGATCGAGCGCGCTCGTATTGTAGAACGACAGCCCCGAGGCTCCGGTCAGCGCGCGCTCGCGCAGGTCGGGCGGGGTGGCCACCGCGGGGAAGGCCGCGTCGACCCGCCGCACCGCGTCGCGGGTCGGGGCCAGCACCTGGTCGATGCGGCGCAGCACCAGGAACGGCAGGATCACCCGCCCGTACTCCGACTGCCTGAAGTCGCCGCGCAAGAGATCGGCCACCGCCCAGATGAGGCTGACCTTGTCTCCGAAGCCGTGCATCGCGCCTCCCTGCCCGCGCTGTGATCCCGGGCCCATGAGGGGGTATCACCGCGCCGCCGCGCGGGCAACGGGCACGGCGCGGCACCCGCGATCCGCGCGTCCGGGGCCCGCCGTCACAATTCTCCACTTGACCAATCGGTCTCAGTTCGCAAAATGGGGCGCACACACAGGGACCACCCATAACGGGCCACCGGAGGCATACCCATGAGCATCATGCTCTGCAATACCAACAGCATCTACCTCGCCTACATCGATCTCACCACCGACGAGAAGCGCCTGCTGCTGCATCGCACCGACTGCGGGCCACGGGCCTGGCGCGAGATCGTCGCCATGCGCGACCGGCTCGCGCTCGTCGTCAACGACGGCGCACCCTTCGCCGCCGAGCTCGCCGGCGCCGACAAGACCCACGACCTCACCTGCGCCGCGCTCGACCTGTACTGCCGCGCCCATACGCTGCTCGCCGCCCTGTCGGGCTTCGAGCACCTCGGCGCCCGGGTCGACGCGGTGCGCGCCGCGCTCACCTTCGGCGGCGGGCTGACCACCGCCAGCTACCTCGACACCGCCACCACCGCCGCCCGCAACCGCATCGCCCTGCCCGACGTCGCCGAAGCCTTGCGCGCCATGCCATTCGCCGAAGACACCACCGCCGAAGACATCGCCGAGCTGTTCATCAGCGGCGGCGAGAAGGTCGGCTACTGGATGGGCAAGCGCGACGATGCGGTCGCGGCGGCCAACGCCGCCCGCGCCGCCGCCAACGGCCGCAGCCTGCTCAACGCGGCCCGCGCGCTGCTCGTGCGCCTGCGCGGCACCATCGACCACGAGGTGAGCTGGCGCGACGACCTGCCCGATACCCTCGGCGATACGATCTTCTCCGGACTCGACGGGCGCATCGCCGCCGCCGTCGCCGCCAGCCGCGGCGGGCAGGCGAGCGGGGCCGGCGAAGACGCCGTGGCCGCGCTCGAGGCCGCCGAAGCCGCCGAGGCCGCCGCCGCCGCCGAGGCTGCTCGCGAGATCTCCGAGGCGGGCGCAGAGGTCCCGCCCGCGCCCCAGGCCCCGGCCGTGCGCCCCGAGGGGCCCGACGGCGTCGGCTCGCCGGTCGCCGGCGACGACCGCGGCGGCAGCGGCCCGGTGGCCGCCATCCCCCGCGGCGACGGGTAGCGGCGGCCACGCGCCGTCGAGGGCAGCGCGCCGCCCGTCCCGTAGGGCGACCCGCTCGCCCGAGTCCACCGCGCCACTCGCCGAGCGACGCCGCTCCCCTCCGCCGAGGCCATCGCCCCGCTCTCCGGGTGGACCAAGGCCCTCGCCCGAGCCCACCGCGCCACCATCGAAGCGACGCCGCCCCCCTCCGCCGAGGCCATCGCTCCGCTCTCCGGGTGGACCAAGGCCCTCGCCCGAGGCCATCGCGCCACCATCGAAGCGACGCCGCGCCCCTCCGCCGAGGCCATCGCTCCGCTCGGTTCGTAGATCGAAGCCCTCGCCCGAGGCCATCGCGCTACCCACAAAGCGACGCCGCCCCCCTCCGCCGAGGCCATCGCTCCGCTCGCCCCGTAGATCGAAGCCCTCGCCCGAGGCCACCGCGCTACCCACAAAGCG
>JAUHXC010000062.1 GCA_030427205.1 bacterium
TCTGGGGCTTCGAACACATGCCCGGCGATCCGGCGATGTCGCGGTTGATCTCGATCGACCCCGACACCGCCACCGCGATGGTCATGGGTGAGTTCTTCCCGGGGTGGATCGACGGGGCCGGCTTCGACCCCGACGGCGACCTGTGGGTGACCGAGCTGGTCAGCCGGCAGGTGTGGAGCTTCGACCTCGTGGCGGGCCTGGGTGACCCGGTGCTGGACTTCCCGGCGCCGTTCCTGGGAGCCGACATCGCCTTCGACTCGGCGGGGACCTGCATCATCACCGGCGTGGACGTGCCCTTCGATCAGTTCCCGCTGTACCGGTGCGACCTCGAGGCGGGCACGACCGAAGAGCTGCCGCCGCTGGAGGTCGTCGGTCCGTTCGATCAGGGCGACTCGACCATCCCGGCGCTGGGCTTCGCCTACGACAGCGTGACCTGCGCCGAGCGGCTCTACGCGTTCGACAGCCTGGGCACCGACGAGCTGGGCTTCGTGGACTTCTCCGGCGGCGCCCCGACGATGACCCAGATCGAGAGCACGGGCATCAACTTCTCCTACTATCAGACGCCGGATATGGCCGGCTTCCCGAGCCTGGCGGTGACGCCGGGCTGCGAGGGCCGGGTCGAGATCTGCGACAACGGTGCGGACGACAACGGCGACGGCGCGGTGGACTGCGACGATGCCAACTGCGCAGAGAGCATCCTCTGCGCGGGGCTCATCGGGCCGGGGAACGAGGACGGCGATTTGCGGCTCGTCGACGGTGAGAGCGAGAACAGCGGCCGGCTGGAGGTCTTCATCGGCGGCGAGTGGGGCACCATTTGCGATGACCACTGGGGCGACTTCCGCGCGCCTCCGGGCCAGGATCTGGTCAATGGCGACGTGGCCTGCCAGCAGCTGGGCTATCCCGGGGTCGCCCAAGTCTTCGACGCGCCGCCGGGGGCCGACCCGATTCTCCTCGACGATGTCGAATGTGTGGGCGACGAAGCGCGGCTGATCGATTGCCCGGCCGCGCCGGTCGGCGTGAACAACTGTGACCATGGCGAAGATGTGGGCGTCACCTGCCTGCTGCCCGGCGAGTGCCGCGACGACGCGCAGTGTGAGGACGGCGACGTCTGCGTCGACGGGCTGTGTGAGCCCGGCTGCCAGAACGACGACGAATGCGAGCCCGGCGACATCTGCACCGACGGGCAGTGCGTCGCCTCGCTCGACTTCGACGGCGACGGCGTGCCCGACGTGCGCGACCTCGACGACGACAACGACGGTATCCTCGACACCGACGAGTGCACGCCGGGGCTCGCGCCGGTCATCAACTCGAGCTTCGAGCGGCCGGTTCTGGCCGACGGGGCTTTCCTCTACGTCAACCCGCCGGAGCAGGGCGGTGACTTCGGCTGGACGACCAACATCGAGGGCGAGCCGGTCGAGATCCAGGCGCGCGGTCACGCGACGGCCGCCGAAGCCGCGCTCGGCCGGCAGTACGCCGAGGCCAACGCCGCCATTCCCGGCGGCTTCTATCAGGACGTGGCCACCCAGCCCGGCACGGTCTACGAGTGGACGATGTACCACCGCGGTCGCGACGGGGTGGATACGCTCGAGATCCGCTTTGGCGCGCCGGGTCCGGTGGACGGCCTGACCCCGATCCAGCAGGTCACCAGCGACAACGACGCGTGGACCCTCGTCAGCGGTACGTATCTGGTGCCCGAGGGCCAGGAGGTCACCCGCCTGAGCTTCCAGGCGATCGCGTCGACGGGCGGCGACAGCCGAGGCAACTTCATCGACGGCTTCACCTTCACCCCGGTCTGCGACCTGGACACCGACGGCGACGGCATCGACAACAGCCGCGACCTCGACAGCGACGGCGACGGGATCAACGACGCCGACGAAGCGGGTCACGGCGCGCCGAATACCGACGGCGTGGTCGACGGCGACGTGGGCGGCAACGGCGTGCCCGACGCGGTCGAGACCTCGCCGGACAGCAGCGACGTCGACTACGCCGTGACGAACTCGAACGGCGACGGCGCGGCCGACTTCCTGACGGCGACCGAAGACAACTGCGCCGACGGCGGCGACGACGACGGCGACGGTGACGTCGACTGCGACGACGTCGACTGCCAGGACGACGCCGCCTGCCTGCTCGACTTCGAGGTCTGCGACAACGGCCTCGACGACAACGGCGACGGGCTGCTCGACTGCTCGGACCCGGCGTGCGCCATCGAGGACGTATGCAACGCGCATCAGCTGTGCAGCTACGATGGACCGGTCGCGGCGCCCTTTGGCTCGGCGGGCAGCGCCTTCTGGTTCCAGGAGGAGGACGGCAGCTACAGCAGCGGCGACATCGGCGACAACCAGAGCTCGCAGCTCGGGTTGCTGCGATCGCTGCCCGACGGCGGCCGGATCAGCTTCGAGTACCGCGTCAGCTCCGAGCCGGACTTCGACTTCCTGTCGTTCGCGATCAACGGTGAGCTCAGCGACCGCTGGTCGGGCGACGTCGACTGGACCCTGGTCGAGATCGACCTCGCGCCGGGCGACTACGCCTTCCTGTGGTCGTTCGACAAGGACGTCAACTCCAGCAGCGGCGAAGATCGCGGGCTGGTGCGAAACATCGTCTTCACCGACGCCGACGTGTGTGCGCCCGGACCGGCCGCTTTCACCACCGACGAGATCCTGGTGCTCTTCGGGCCCGAAGGGTCGTGCAGCGGATGCCATGTGGGCGACGGCTTCGAGCCGGCGTCGGGCGGGCTGAACTTCAACGACTTCCTGAACGATACGGTCGGGGTGCCCTCGTTCGACGTGCCGGCGATGAGCTTCATCGAGCCCGGTGACCGCAACGCCAGCTACCTGTGGCACAAGATCAACGGCAGCCAGGCCGCTGTCGGTGGCGGCGGCAGCCAGATGCCCCGCTTCGCGCCGCCGTGGAGCGCCGAGGACATCGAGCGCCTCGGGCTGTGGATCGACGGCCTGCCCCGCGACTGAGCGCCCGCTCCGCCCGACTCCGAGCCCGGCGCCCGCCGGTGCCGCTGCATGCTGACGTCTCATCGTTTCGACGCCGCGCTCGGTGGGCGCGGGCCGGCGGCCCGCAGTCCGCCGCACGGTCGATGGCGGTGAGCGTCGGGGGTGGGCGAGGCCATGGCGGTCCGCCCGCCGACCGGCACCGCCGCCCTGCTTCGGTTCGGGCAGCGCTGGGGTGGAGGGCTGTGCGGCGTGGAGGATGTGCGGGCGCTGCGGCTCCGGCCGGGACCTCAGGCGGTTGGCGGTGCCGGCCGTCGGTCGTCCCGCGCGCTCGGGTGTGAGGGAGGGGGTGAGGACTGGGGACGGGATGGGCGGTTGCGCGTGGGGGCTCGGCTCGACAGAGTGGTGCCGTATTCGCAGGTGCCGGCCACATATTCGTAGGTGCCGGCCACATGTTCATAGGTGCCGGCCACATGTTCGAAAAAGTGGATCGCCACGCGGCTGACGGTTTTCGGGGCGATGGGGCCATGGTTTCGCTCCTGATGCGCATCATCGTCAGGTAATTGACGGTGCGCGCGTTCGCCTGGGCGGGTCGCCTGGTTCGAGCAGCGCTGGCGGTCGGGCATCCAGCGGGCGCAGGCAGGGTCAGCGGTTCGCGCATGGGCGGCTGCTCGGTGCGATGGCGCGTCGTTCGAGCGTATCGCCTTGGCGGTCGCGAGTGAGAGCCTCACGCCCGTCAGAATCCGCCGGGTGGGATCACGCTGCCGTCGGGGCGGATGATCTCGGGCAGGCCGAACGCGGGCACGAGGCGCCCGCGCCAGTCGCCCTGCGCGAAGTGGCCCTCGCCGCCGGTCGGGCTCTCGGCGCGGCTGCGGAACCGCACGCTGTGGGCGACGACGTGGATCGCGCCGCCGGCGGGCACGACGGTGCCGGGGGTGAAGCGATGCTCGATGCCCGCGCCGCGCACGATCCAGTCGCTGATATCGACGGCTTCGGGGCCCGGGTTGACGACGCGGATCCAGTCTTCGGCGGGCTCGGCGCCGTCGCTCATGGCCGCGGCGAAGACCACCGCGTCGGATGGCTGCGCCGGCGGCAGGACGCCCTGGCCGAGCACGCCGTCGACCAGGGCCGGCTGGGCGAGCAGGTCGCTGCTGCCGGGGTTGGTATTGACCACCTGGATGGCGAGCACGTTGAGGCCGGGCACCAGCGCCCCGGCCGCGGCGGGCACCGGGATGCTCTCGAAGGCGGCGGCCTGGTTGTCGGGGTGGTTGACCGCGGCGGCGTCCCACGCGGGCAGGCCGTCGACGTTGCGCCGGGCGATCTCGACGCCGTTGATCCAGGCGACGAAGCCGTCGTCGTACTTCATCGCGAAGGTCAGCTGCTCGACGGTGGCCGGGTCTTCGACGACGAAGGGCACCCGCAGCTGGATCGACGTGGCGCCGGGGTCGACGTCGGGCGGGCGCACGGGGGTCGCGATGAGCGCGTCGTAGTCCGCCGGGCTGTTCTCGTAGCCCAGCCCCAGCGGGCCCTCGTCCCAGTCGGCGTCATTGAAGTCGAGCGTGGTCCACAGCAGGTCGGGGTCGTCTTCGAGCGGCACGCGGTAGCGCGCGCTGGCCGCGCCGGGATCGCCCGGGATGAGCACCACCCCCGGCTCGTGCTCGACCAGCGTGCCGTAGACCCAGGCCCGGCGCAGCGCGAGAAAGTCCTCCTTCAGCCGGCGGGCGCCCTCGGCCATGGTCATCGCTTCGCCCCATGTCGGCCAGATGTCGGCGTCGCGCGCGGCGTCCTCGCCGATGGCGGCGGTGATGGCGTCGACCCGGCCGTCGAGGACCAGCGCCTCGGGCGGGGTCTCGGGCGGCTGCAGCAGGGCGTCGACCAGGGTCCGAGTGCGGCGCAGGTACATCTCGACGAAGGCCGGATCGGTATAGAGCGCGCGCAGGAGCTGGTTGTTGCCGCCGATGTCGCGGCCGATGAACAGGCCCAGGTCGGGGTAGAGCCGGTCGTCGAAGTAGGTGCCCGTCCAGCGGCGGCCGAAGCTGAGGTCGACGTCCCAGGTGAGCATCCACCACTCGTGGCGCACCGCGTCGCGGTAGATGTAGTAGTTCTTGTGGCAGCAGTCGACGCTGGCGTGGATGAAGCTGCCGGCGAGGTAGTTGGCCATGCGGGCGAGGTCGAGGTTGTCGTAGAGGAAGCGCCGCCGCTCGGCGGCCGGCAGGCTCAGCCCGGCGATGAGCGCTCGGTAGTCGTCATTCGGCTCGTCCTTGAGGGTCTTCTTCTCGCCGCGGTTGGCGTCGAAGGCGCCGTCGTAGACCTTGTACAGCGGCCCGACCGGGTCGTAGCCCAGCCGCTCGATCCAGCGATCGTCGCCGTCCTCGACGAAGTCGGCCACCGCGAAGAAGCCGCGGTTGCGCTGAATGCGTATCGGGAAGGCGAGGTGATGGTCGGCCCCGGCCATGGCCAGCGCCTCGTAGGCCAGCGTATTGCGCACCCGCGACTTGTCGGCGTAGTTCGTCAGCAGGTTGAAGTCTTTCATGCGCCGCAGGTCGTCGCGCAGCCGGAAGCGATGGTCGCGGTTGAGGTCGACGTCGTAGCTCTTCTTGGGGAAGCTGCGCGTCGACTGGCCGTGCAGGTCGACCCGCACGTTGTCGTACAGCTCGCCGTCGAACCACAGCGTCGAGCGGGTGCCCGCGGGGCGGTCGGCGAGGCCCGGCTGCTCGATGAACCAGTGCAGCACGGGCAGATCGCTCTCGATGCTCGGATCGGCGACCACCGTGCCGACGAACTCTTCGCTGTCGAGCGCGTCGGGGAAGGGCGGCTCGCGGGTGGTGCGGCCTTCGCTGTCGGTGGCTTCGACGAACCAGCGCACGAGCTGGCCGGGCAGGCTGATCGCGCTCGGCAACGACGCGCCGTAGCGCTGGGCGTCGTCGGCGTCGGGCAGGAGCACCATGGTCTGCGGCGGTTCGAAGGCGACCCGCCAGGTCAGCCGCACGCGCTCGATGGGCGCGGCGGTGGGCGCGACGCGCACGCTGATCTCGACGGGTGTGTCGGGCTCGACGGGCACGTCGCGGCTGAGGTCGAAGACCACCGGGCCGATGTCGGCCGGCGGGCTGTTGTCGGCGCCGGGGGTCGGCGCCAGATAGCGCCCCTCGCGCTCGATTTGTCGGCTCACGGCGAAGGCTTCGACGCCCAAGACGAGGCGCCCGTCGTCGCTCGGGCCGTCGACAGCAGCGATGGACAGCGTGCGCGCGCCGGGCTCGGCGGGGCCGGCGATCACATGGGCCGGGGTGACCGCCGCGCTCGGCGGTCGATCGGACAGCGCGCGGGTCTCGGGGCCCGGCTCGACCAGGGCGCCGGGGCCGCCCGGCAGATTGGCGGCGGCGACCGGCGCGCCATCGATCCAGGCGGCGAAGCCGTCGGCGTAGAGCACCGCCAGCTCGAGCCAGTCGGCGCCCGGGGGCACCTCGAACGGCACCCGCACGGCCACGCCGGTGCCCGCCGGCCAGTCGCGGCGGGTGGCCAGCAGGTCATCCAGGCGGGCGGTCGACCACAGGCGCATCTCCGAGGCCGCGTTGTCGGCGCCGTCGTGGGCGTCGCCGTCGGGGCCGGTGGGATCGACGGCGAGGTCGAGCAGGTCGCCCGGCTGCAGATCGACGAGCAGCCGCCGGGTCACCCCGATGGCGTCGTGCCCTTCGATGGCCGCGGTGTCGATGACCTCGGTGAATCCGTCGCGGGTCTGCAGCAGGTGCCCGCTGACGCCGCGGCCGTTGAGGTTGGTCTTGCGCAGCTGCCACTCGACGATGTGCGGCCCGGCGGTCGCGACCTCGAGCCGGCGGATGGCCCAGTGCTCGACGCCGTTGTTGGTGCCGTTGGGGTGGATGTCGCGCTGGCCGACCAGCGTCCACGGCGGGTTGCCCCGGAACCAGTCGTAGCTGGTGCCGTTCCAGGCGTCGGTGGCCGAGTGCCCGCCGCCGTCGCGGGGGAAGGGCACGAAGTGGGCCGCGGTGTAGGGGGCGAAGTCGACGGCGCTGCGGTCGGCGTAGCCGTAGGTCCAGCCGGCGAAGCCTTGTACGCCCGCCGCCGACCAGTCGGCGACGCTGTCGGCCACCCGCGGGCCCTGCGCGCCGGGCTCGGCGTCGGGGGCCGGCGGCGGCGAGCGGTCGTAGCCCACCGGCAGGTCGACGCGGGGCCAGGCGCCGTCGGCGTAGATCGGCATCGACCAGCCGGGCTGCGCCATGTCGAGCGGCGTCGCCTGGGCCGGGCCCATCACCAGCGGCGCGCGCTCGACGGTCATCGGGCGGCCCCAGCTGGCCTGCTCGAGCTGCGGCGGCCAGCGGATCCAGGCGTCGAGCACCGCGCCGTCGGGGTCGAGCAGCGCCAGGTATTCGCCGTCGGCGGCGAGGCGGAAGTCGGTGTGCAGCGGGCCGTCGAGCGGCGCGCGGTCTTTGTCCGAGGCGAAGACGACCCGGTAGCCGCCCGGCGGGATGCTGACGTCAGGGAAGGCCCAGCCGTCGTCGCCGACGGTGTCGGTGAGGTGATGGCCGGCGAGCGGGTAGGGGACCGGGTTGGGGTTGTACAGCTCGATCCAGTCGGACGGGTCGCCGTCTTCGTCGAGCAGCCCGGCGCCGTCGCGGGCGGCCAGCTCGGTGATCTGGGGGGGCTCGAGCGGCGGCGGCGCGGCGTCGGGCGGCATGTCCGGCTGTGCGTCGGGCAGCATGTCGGGCAGCATGTCCGGCTGCGCGTCGGGCAGCATGTCGCGCTGCGCGTCGGGCAGCATGTCCGGCTGCGTGTCGGGCAGCATGTCGCGCTGTGCGTCGGGAGCGGCGTCGAGGTCGGGTCCGGCGTCGAGGCTGACGTCGGGCGCGGCGTCGACCGCGATATCGGGCGCGGCGTCGACCGCCGGATCCGGCGCGGCGTCGTCAGCGTCCGGCGCCGCGTCCGCGGGGACGGCGTCTGGCGCTGCGGTGTCTGGCGCTGCGGCGTCGACGGCCGTCGAGCCGCCGTCGCAGGCGGTGAAACCGAGCGCCGCCAGCGCCACGAGGAGCCCGAGCCGAGAGACATGGCGAATTGTTGCCGGCATCGTGACACTCCGGTGGCAAGCGCCTACGGTAGCCGCAAGGCGCGATCCGGCGCCAACCGCGCACGGTTCGTCGACGGCGGGCGCCTCAACCCGGCGGCGGCGGATGCTCGAACGGCGGCTTGTCGAAGCGACGGCGCAGGCGATCGAGCGCGTTGCGCACCCCTTCGCGGCGCACGAGGCGTCGCTCGAGCGTGTGCTTGCGCGGCAGGTCGAGCAGCACCAGCGACAGCAGGAGCGTCAGCAGCCCCTGGCCGGGCAGGACCAGCATCGCCAGCCCCAGCAGACCCAATACGATGCCCAGCAGGTTCTTCAGCAGGATCAGCAGCTTGCCGGGCAGGCGGGCGGCGCGCAGCCGGGCCGCGAAGCCCGGGCGCGGGGTCACGAAGTAGTCGGTCGGCAGCCGCAGCACCAGGACCGGCACCGCGGCCAGCGAGGCCAGCGCCAGCGCCAGGGTGCCGCCGGTGATGCTCCACAGGACGGCGGGGTCGGTCAGCCAGGCGCGCAGGGTATCGAGGCTCATCGGGCTCCACGGGTCGTTCGGCCATTGGATGTCAGCCGCGGTCCGATGAACACAGCCTCTTTCGAAAAAAGTCATCCGTTTGGTGACAGCAGGTGTTTCAAGTCTGAGCAGCAGTGGTCTGGCGGGCTGGATCCGGTCGGGGGCCTCTTCTACGATCCCGGTCGTCTTGCACAGGAGATCGCATGCCGTCTTTCTCACGCAGCCGCGTCGCCGCCCGGCGCGTTCGCTGGCCATCGGGGCTCTTGCTGGCCGTCGTCGTATCGGGCTTCACCGCCGGCTGCCTGCCCGCGCTCGAAGATCAATGCACCGTCGACGGAGACTGCCCGGCCGAGCGGCCGGTCTGCGTCGCCCGCATCTGCACGCCGCGGATCGGCGAGGCCGTCGACGCGCTGCCCGACGGGCCGTCGACCGGCGACGACGGCGTCGGCCCCGACGACCTCGGGGCCGACCGCGGCGTGCCGCCGGACATGGGCGATCTCGGCCCGTGCACCCCGAGCGGCGCCGAGAGCTGCAACGGCGCCGACGACGACTGCGACGGCGTGGTCGACGAGGCCCCCGGCGGTGAGCCGTTGAGCCGGCCGTGCTACACCGGCAACCCCGACAGCCAGGGCATCGGCGTCTGCCGCTCGGGCCGCGCGCTGTGCACCGATGGCGCCTATGGCACCTGCGAGGGCGAGCGCGTCCCGCTCGAAGAGGTCTGCCCCGCCGGGGACGATGACTGCGCCGGCCTGTGCAACGGCGAAGACGACGACTGCGACGGCATGGTCGACGAAGGCCTCGTGGTCGACTGCGGGCCCGACGCGATCGGGCTGTGTCGCCGCGGCACCCGCCAGTGCGCCGGTGGGTTCATCCAGCAGGATTGCATCGGCGCGGTCGAGCCGGCGGCGGTGGACATCTGCGACGGCGAGGACAACGACTGCGATCTGGCGGTCGACGAAGACGACGGCGACTGCCAGTGCGGCGCGGGCGAGAGCCGGCCGTGCTACTCGGGGCCGGCGGGCACTCAGGGGCAGGGGGTCTGCGCCGATGGCTTCCAGGACTGCGGGCCCGACGGCTCGTTCGGGGCCTGCGTCGATCAGATCACGCCGTCGTCGGAGCGCTGCGACGGGGTCGACAACGACTGCGACGGCACGCCGGATGAGCGGCTGGGCGGTCAGCCGTGCTCGGTGGGACGCGGCGCCTGCCTGCGCCCGGGCATGACGCTGTGCGACGGCCAGCGCGAGCGCTGCGACGCGGTGGCCGGCGAGCCGGTCGACGAGCTGTGCAACGGCGAGGACGACGACTGCGACGGCACCGCCGACGAGGGCTTCCGCCTCGGCGAGCCGTGCAGCCGCGGGGTCGGCGCCTGCCAGACCGTCGGCGAGCGGATCTGCCGTGGCGACCGGGCGGTGTGCGACGCGGTGGCCGGCGAGCCGGGGGACGAGACCTGCAACGGCGTCGACGACGACTGCGACGGCGAGACCGACGAGAACGCGGCGGGGGACGGCCCGCTCGAGCAGAGCTGCTACGACCAGCCGGGCGGCAACCCGGGGGTCGGGGCGTGCACCGAAGGCAGCCAGGTCTGCGCCGACGGCCGCTGGGGCCAGTGCGTCGGCGACCAGCAGCCGTTCGACGAGGTGTGCAACGGCGCCGACGACGACTGCAACGGCGCCGTCGACGACGTCGAGGGCGGGGACTGCTCGTGCATCATCGGCGAGCAGCGGGGGTGCTACGGCGGCCCGGACGACACCGAGATGGTGGGCGTCTGCCGCGGCGGGACCCAGCGCTGCGTCGCGCTCGACGACGGCGGCACCGGCTTCGGGCCGTGCGACGGCGAGGTCCTGCCCGGCGACGAGCTGTGCAACGGCGAGGATGACGACTGCGACGGCGCGATCGATGAGGGCGGCTTCGGTGATTGCGCCGCCGGCGACGGGGCCTGCGCCCGCGACGGCGTGGTGCGCTGCGTCGACGAGCGCCTGATCTGCGACGCCATGCCCGGCGAGCCGATGGATGAGGTGTGCAACGACGCGGACGACGACTGCAACGGGCTCGTCGACGACATCGCGGCCGAGCCGTGCGAGGTGGGCCAGGGCGTGTGCCGCAATACGGGCCGGCTGCGCTGCGGCGCCGACGGGGCCGAGTGCGACGTCGCGCCCGGCGCGCCGGGGGCCGAGACCTGCAATCGTCAGGACGACGACTGCGACGGGCAGACCGACGAGGCCGTGCCCGCCGAGCCGTGCGAGGTCGGCGTCGGCGCCTGCGTGGCCGATGGCATGACGGCGTGTCGCGACGGCGTCTCGCTGTGTATGGGCGAGCCGGGGCAAGGCGGGCCCGAGGCGTGCAACAACGCCGACGACGACTGCGACGGGTTGACCGACGAGGGCACCTTCGGTGACTGCATGGTGGGCGAGGGGGCGTGCGCCGGTCCGGGCGAGCTCGTCTGCGTCGACGGCATGCCCCAGTGTCAGGGCGAAGGCGGCGCCGGCGTCGACGAGGTCTGCAACGGCGAGGACGACGACTGCGACGACGCGGCCGACGAGAACCCGGGCGACATCTGCCCCGACGTGCCCAACGCGAGCGCCGAGTGCCGCGCCGCCGAGTGCGTCATCGGGTGCCTCGAACGCTTCGTCGACGCCGACGACGACCCGGACACCGGCTGCGAGCGCGGCTGCGGCGCCGAGGTCGGCGGCGTCGAGATCGACACCAACGGGCTGCCGCTCGACGTGGCGGCCCGCCCCGACGTCGACGAGTTCGCGATCGTCTGGCTCGACTCGAACGGCGCGCCGTGGATGTCCATCGAAGGTCAGGCCCCGTTCGCGATCGGCGGGCAGGGGGGCCAGACCGGCACCGCGATTCAGGTCATCGGCGTGGTCGACGGCTACAGCGTGCTGCTGCTCGACGGCGGCGTCGGCTACGCCATCGACGTGCGGGTCAATGGCGGCGCCGCGGTCTCGACCCAGGTGTTCGGCGAGCCCGACGGTGTGCCCGGGCTGGCGCTCGTCGTGCGCGAACCGGACCCGCTCGGCGGCCCCGACGCGGTGCCGGTGGTGCAGTTCGACGCCGCCGTCGTCGGGCAGGGCGGTGACGAACTCGCGCTGGTCCCGCGCAGCTTCGGGGCGGACTTCGGTCCGGCGGCGACCGTGCAGAACAGCGGGACGGGCTGGGTCGCGACGTCGATGTCGACCACGGTCGTCGGCGGGCGCCCGGTCGTGGCCGGCGCGGCGGCAGCCGACCGTGGCCGCGCTGTGCTGCGGCTGATGTATCTCGACGGACAGCAGCCCGCCAACGCCGAGGCGCGCAACCCGGCCGACGGCAATCTCCGGACGGCGCTCGCCGCCCGCGACGATCAGCTGGTGTTGGCCTACAGCGGCAGCCGCGCGACGGGGGTCTTCGGCTTCCAGGCCGCGGTCGATCCGGGGGCGGCGGTGCCGCTCGGCGCCGGCGCGGTCATCGGCGTGCAGTTCGGCAGCGCGGGGCCGGTGGTCAGCGCGATCGAGAGCAGAGATCTGGTGAGCACCGGCTTCGAGTTCGGCGCCAACGGCCTCGGGCCGGTCTATGGTCCGCTGCCGCTCGTGGCTCAGAACGCCGGCGCCGGCCGGATCGACGCCGCGGCGACGACCCTGACCACGACCGATCGGCGGATCATCGTCTGGCGCGATCAGCAGAACGACGTGCGCTGGGCCGAGAACCCCTGCCTCTGACGCCCCCCTGGCTCGAGTCGCTCCGCGCTGCTCGCGGCGCCTGCTGCGCGGGGCGATACGGCCGCCTGCCGAGGGTGGCCGCTCGGCTGATCCGCAGGCTTGCGCGACGTGATATGAGACGGAGCGGCCGGTGGCGCATCCAACCTGCGCCCCGACGGTCGGGCCCGGCGCCCGATGGCCGGTCCCGACGCCAGAATAGCCAGGAGCTTGCCCCGGCGTGCTGCCCCGATCTCTGCTCTCCATCCCTGCGCTCGGCTGCGCCGCGCTGCTGCTGCTCGCGGCCGGCTGTACGGCGGGCCCCGACGTGGCCCAGATCCTGGGCGCGCGCTACCAGATCGACGACATCGAGTTCGAAGGCAATACCCGCTTCGACGACGGCGAGCTCATCGAATACATCGTGATGGGCGAGACGTGGTGGGTGCCGTTCACCGAGACCCACTGGTTCAACGAGGCCTTCCTGCCCGCCGACCGCCGGCGGCTCGAGACGCTGTATCGGGCGTATGGCTACTACGACGTCGAGATAGCCGAACCGCGGGCGGTCTACGACGAAGAGGCCGACGAGGTGGATGTCTTCTTCACCATCGTCGAAGGCGAGCCCAACCGCATCGCCGAGGTGGTCTTCGACTGGAAGGGCGACCCCGACGTGGGCGAGGTGCCGCCCGAGCAGCGCCCCGAGCGCATCGACGAAGACAAGGCCGAGGTCCAGGCGCTCGCGGTCACCAAGGTCGGCGAGCCCTTCGAGATCGAGAAGCTCAACCAGGCGGTGGCCGACATGAAGCTGGCGCTGCGCGAGCGGGGCCACGTCAACGCGACGGTCGAAGAGCGGGCGCTCGTCGACCGCGAGGGGCGCACGACGCGCATCACCTATATCCTCGATCCCGGCCCGGTGGCGCTGGTGGGCAAGCTCTCTTTCGAGGGGCTGGGGCACGTGCCGCAAGACCTCGTCGAGCGTGAGGTCGAGTTCGCCGAGGGCCGGCGCTACACCCCGAGCCTGATGAGCCGCATCGAGGGCGCGGTCTACAGCATGGACGTCTTCCGCTCGGTGGTCGCGCTGCCGCAGGGGGACGGCCCGCGCATCGACGTGCAGGTGCGCACCGACGAAGCGCCGCCGCAGACGGTCAAGCTGAGCCTGGGGCTGGCCTTCGACCCCACCCGCTGGGAGCAGCGGGTCACCGCGCGCTATACCGACCGCAACCTCTTCGGGCGCCTGACCCGGCTCGATCTCAAGGCGGTGGCCGGCTACGCCGAGCTGCCCGAGCCGTTCACCCTCGAACAGCACGGCCCGGTGGCCGAGCTGGCGCCGACGCTGACCCGCAAGGGCCTGCTCGAGAAGAACCTGGTGTGGACCCTGGCCCCCAAGGGCGAGATCGGCGTCGAGGAGGGCTACCAGTTCTGGGCGGTCTCCAACCGCATCGCCGTCTCGCGCTTCTTCTTCGGGCGCCTCGACACCACGCTGTCGCACAACATCCGCCATGTGGACTTCTTCGGCTTCGGCACCGGCTGTCTGCCCGCCGATCCCGACGCCGTCGGCCCCGACGGCGAGCCGCTCGTCGACCAGGGCTGCGTGCGCTCGGCGGCGGTCGGCTTCTTCGACCTGGGCGACGACGTCGACCCCGAGACGCTGCCCGACGACCTCGGCTTCGCCGACCCGTACCAGATCAGCTATCTGCAGCTCGATACGACGCTCTTCCTCACCGACACCGTGGCGAACCCCGAGAACGGGCTCGTCCTGCAGCTGACGTATGACTACGCGGGCGGCCTGGTCGCCGGCGACTTCGACTTCCACCGCATCACCCCGTCCGCCCGGCTCTACTGGACGCCGCACCCCCGGCTGCAGTTCGCCGCGCGGGCCGAGACCGGGCAGATCCACCCCTTCGGCGACGACCCGGCGGTGCCCATCGACATGCGCTACTACCTCGGCGGCGCGGCGACGGTGCGCGGCTGGGGCCTCAAGCGGCTCGCGCCGCGGTCGGACCCGGCGTGCAATGACGACGTCGAGAACGGCTGTGGCGGCATCCCCATCGGCGGGCTGACGAGCGTGCTGGGCAACTTCGAGGTGCGCTGGACGGCGGTGGGCCCGCTCATCCTCGCCGCCTTCGTCGACGCCGGCGACGTGCGCGTCGGCGTGGCCGACTACGCGCTCGACCAGCTCTACTACAGCACCGGCGCCGGCATGCGCATCGATACGCCGGTGGGTCTGATCCGGGTCGACGTGGGCATCCGGCTCAACGACCCGGCGCGCTTCGGCACCGAGAGCCGCTGGGCGCTGCACCTCGGGCTGGGGGAGGCGTTTTGAGCGACCTCGACGCCCTCACACCCGACCTGCCGCCGGACGAGCCGCGCCGCGACGACGACGCCTCTGCGCCGCCGAGCCGCCTGCGACGGGTCGTCAAATGGACCGGGATCGTCATCAGCGGCCTCGTCGGGCTCGTGCTGCTGGTCGTGATCCTGCTGCTCTACAGCCCGCTGGGCGCGGTGGCGGTGGATCTTGGACTCGGCGTCTACGACGACATGGTCGCCGGCAGCGTCGAGCGCACCGTCGAGGGCAGCCTCGCCGGCGGCTTGACGATCCGCGACCTGCGCTTGAAGACCGCCGCCGGCCAGCCGCTGGTGCAGGTCGAGCGGGTGCACCTGCGCATCACGCCCAGCGCGCTGCTGTCGGCCGCGGCCCAGGTCGACGTGGTCGCCATCGAGGGGGCGCGGGTCGACGTGCCCTACGTCGACCCGGCGGACCCCGACGCGCCGGGCCCCTTCGCCGATCTGACGCCGCCGCCTGGCGCGCCCAGCGAGCCCGATCCGCCCAGCGACGGCATCGGGCCGAACCTGCCGCTGCGCATCAGCGCGATGCTCGACGTGCATCGGGTCACCGTGCGCCAGCAGACCGCCGACGGGGATTGGCAGACCGCGGTCGACGACGCCCACCTCGTCGTGCGCGCCGAGGCCGAGGGCCGCACCGCGCGGGTCGAGCTCGATCCGCAGACCCGGGTCGGCCTGCCGAGCGTGCCGGTCACCGTCGCCGGCGCCGGGCTCGTCGCCGAGTGGGACGAGCCGGTGCTCACCGTCTCGCGGCTGCGCATCGCCACCGACGTGGGCCACGTCGCCGCGCCGCGGCTCGTGCTCGACGCGAAGACCCTCAGCCTCGACGGCGGCCTCGCGATTCAGGGGCTGCACGGGCCGCTGGTCGAGCGCTTCGGGCTGCCCATCGATCGCGACCCGCGGGTGACCCTGCGGGCCGACGGCAGCCGCGGTGAACTCAAGCTCGCGATGCTGGTCGATCCGGGCCAGGGCGGCTTGCAGGGGGGCACCCCGGGGCAATTCGAAGACGCCCTCTGGCTGCGCCTCGACGTCGAAGGCACCGCCCAGCCGCTCGATCTGAAGACCGAGCTGGTCATCGAAGGGCTCGACGTCGCCCGCCAGGCGCCGGGGCTGCCCATCGGCAAGCTGGGGCTGGTCATGCAGGGCGCGGTCAGCGGCACCGACCCCGACGACATCAGCCTCGACGCGGCCATCGACTGCCTCGGCTGCGCGGTCGAGGGGGTCGGCCCGCTCGATCTGGCGGTCTTCGCGCGTCTGGTCGGCGGGACGGGCTCGGCGGCGCTGCGCCTCGACGGCGCCGGCGTCTCCGTCGACGGCCGGGCCCAGATCTGGGATCTCTCCGACCTGCGGGCCCACCTGGCCGTGGCCGTGCCCGACATCGAGCGCACGACGACGGCCGCTCGCGCATTCGCGCCCGACCTGCCTCCGCTGCGCGGCGGGCTCGACCTGCGGGCGGATTGCGTGGGCCCGTTGACCACGCCCACCTGCACCACCTGGACGACGGTCACCGACTTCGCCGGGCAGGGCGTGCGGCTGCAGCAGGCCGACATCTCCGGCGTCGCCGCGGTGGCCGAGGTGCCGACGTTCGCCGCCCGCGTCGAGGCGCGCCAGCTCGCCGTGAACCAGGACCGCTTCCGGCGGCTCGACGTGCAGGTCTCGGGCACCCCGGCGCAGATCCTGGCCACCCTCGACGGCACCCCGTCGAGCGGCGAAGACCTGAAGCTGGCCGCCGCCGTCGACCTCGGCCCGCCCATCGACGTGAAGCTGCTCGCGCTCGACGGGCAGGCCCGCGGCATCCGGCTCGATCTGGCCAATACCGCCGGCGTGACCATCGAGCCCTCCGGGCGGCTGCGGGTCGACGATCTGGCCATCGGCGTCGGCCGGGGCTCGGTGCGGGCCAGCGGCGTCTTCGATCCCGCCGGCGAGAGCGACCTGACCCTCGCCGTCGACCGGCTCGATCTGTCCGATCTCAACGGCTTCGTGCCCGGCCTGGGGCTGCGCGGGCGGGTGAACATCGACGGCGGCATCCGCGGCCGGGCGGCCGATCCCGATCTCGACCTCGACGCCCGCATCTCCGGGCTCGCGTTCCGCGGCGCGCGGCTCGGCTCGGCCCGGGCGAAGATCGACTACGACGACGGCCGGCTCGACGCCGACGTGACCCTCGATGGCGGCCTCGCCGAGCGGGTGCGCCTCGACGCCCGGGTGCCGTTCGACCTCGACCTCGAGTCGGGGCCGGTCGGTCCGCGCTTCGAGGGTCGCCAGACGGTGAACCTCGAGGTGGTCGATCTGCGCCTCGAACGCTTGAAGCCGCTGCTCGGCGAAGGCATGCCGCTGCCCACCGGGCGCATCGACGTCAGCGGGCGCTTCAGCGGCGCGCGCACGCCCACCGGCAAGCTGTCGCTGACGCTGACCGACTTCGAGATCATGCAGTGGACCGTGCAGCGGCTCACGCTGGGCGCGGCCTACGACGGCCGGCGGGCCACCGCCGATCTGGACGTCGAGAGCCCCTACGCCGGCACCCTCGCGCTCGACGCCGCCGCCCCGCTGCGCGTCGACCTGCAGGCCGGCGCGGTGAGCTGGCGCAAGGGCTCGGCCCACGACGTCAAGCTGGTGGTCGACGCCATCGACTTCGTGGCCATCGCCGAGCGGGTGCCGGCGCTGCGCGGCGTCGAGCTGCTGGTGCCGGCGGGTACGTTCCCGCCCGAGCCGCCCGAACCCTCCGGGCCCGCGCCGGGCACCGTCGAGACGTCGAGCCCCACCGCCGCCGAGGGCGCCGCGCCCACCAGCGAGGCCGCCGCCGAGCCGGCCACCGCGCGCCTCGAAGTCACCGTCGCCGGCCCGGCCACGCGGCCCGAGATCGGGGTGCAGCTCGTCGCCGAACGCCTGGCCGATCCGCGCGTGGCCGTCGACGGGGTGAGCGCCGCGGTCGACATCGACCGCGAAGGCGTCGGGCTGGCCATCGGCGTCGACAGCCCCGGCGCGCGCCAGATCGCCGTCTCGGCCGCGGTGCCGCTCGATCTGCGGCCGCTGGCCCGCACGCCGGTGAAGTGGAAGTCGGGGGACGAGCACGCCCTGACGATCAACGTCGCCGACGCCGATCTGGCGCGGCTGGTGCCGCCGGGCGGACCCGCCGTGGCCGGTCGGGCCGACGTGCGGATCCAGCTCACGGGCAACGCGCGCCGGCCCAAGCTCGACGGGCGGATCGACGCCCGCGGGCTCGAGTTCGACGATCGGCAGCTGGGCCGGCTCGAGGTCGATCTGGGCGGCGATCACGAGCAGGCCACCACCGCGGTGAAGTGGGTGCCCGACAGCGACACCATGCTGACCCTCGACGCGGCGGTGCCGGTGGACATCGACGTCGAGACGCAGCGCTTCGTCTGGCGCGAAGAGTCCGATCACCGGGTCGACCTGCGCTTCTCGGGCATCGACCGCGACCTCATCACCCAGTTCGTGCCGCTGGGCAAAGGCACCGCGCCTTCGCTGACGCTGGCCATGGGCGCCCGCGGCCACCTCGACGCCTTCGAGGTGGACATCGACCTGGACGGCGCCGTGCGGCTGCCCACCGGCTACCGGGCGCCGCTGCAGGGGCGCATCCGCCTGCGGCCCGACAGCCAGACGGTCAGCATCAAGAGCCCGCTGTCGGGTAAAGACCTGGACATCGACGTGACCGCCGACGCGCCGGTGCCGGCCCTGGTGGCCGGCGAGGCCCAGCCCGACGCCATCGCCTACACCGCGAAGATCAACATCCCCGGCCTGCGCCTCGACCCGCTGGCGCCGTTCATGCCCATCTCGCTGCACGACCCGCGGGGCGCGCTCTTCGTCGACGTGCAGGGGCAGGGCACCGTCGGCGCGCCGCAGCTCTCGGGTCAGATCGGCCTGCGCGACGGCGCGATCACCGTCGTCGACCTCAGCCAGCGCATCGAAGACCTGCAGCTGGCCATCGACGCCTCGACCACCGGCGTCGACATCAAGACCCTGCGGGCGCGCAGCGGCACCGGCACGTTGAAGGGATCAGGCGGGGTGAAGCTGGGCGCCGACGGCCCCGACGGCACGGTCACCGTCGAGCTCGACCGCTGGCCGCTGGTGCGCCCCGGCGTGCCGCGGGCGCTGATCGGGACCCGGATCGTCACCGAGCTGGGGTCGAACGCCGAGGGCATGAACGTCGTGGTCGGGGTGCACGAGACCCAGGTGCGGCTGGTGGGGCAGAACGTCGCCGCGCCGAAGTCGGTGCCCGAGAACGGGCAGGTGGTCTTCGAGGAGCCGCCGCCGCCGCCCGAGATGATGCCGCCCGGCCCCGACGACGCCCCGCGCGAGACCGCCGCCGGCGAGCCCGAGCCCGACCCCAAGCGGCTGGCCATCGAGGTGGCGCTGCGCGATCCGCTCGAGATCCGCGGATCGGGCGTGGTGATGAGCTGGGACGGCCGCATCGTGGCCATCAGCCAAGGCGCCGAGACCCAGGTGCAGGGCGCGCTGCGCTCGACCGAGGGCAGCTTCGGCCTGCTGGGCAACGACTTCCAACTCACCCAGGGCCGGGTCTTCCTGCCCGAGGGCGGCGGGCTGCCCTACCTCGACGTCATCGCCCGCACGGTGGTCGACACCTACACCATCACCGTCAGCATCCGCGGCAAGCCCGACCGCCCGATCCTCGAGTTCAGCAGCGACCCGCCGCTGCCCGACTATCAGATCCTCACCGTGCTGGTGACCGGCGCGCCCGAGAGCGGCGGCGACGACGACGGCGACAGCAGCGTCGCCCGCCAGGCCGCGTCGCTGCTGGCGGCCTTCCAGAACTCGGCGATCGAAGACGCGCTCAACGAGCGGCTGGGCATCGACCGGGTCGGCATCGAGTTCGGCGAGACCATCGACCAGCCGATACTGACGGTGGGCAAGCGCCTCAGCCCCGACCTCTACGTCGAGACGGTCTACCACCAGAACGCGCCCGAAGACGCCAACAGCATCGAGGCCCGCGCCCGCTTCCGCATCACCCCGCGGTGGTCGTTCGAGACCGCCGCCGGCGACAAAGGCATCGGCGTCGCCGAGCTGAGCTGGACCCGCCACTTCGGCGGCGAGCTGGCGGCCAAGAGCCTCGAAGCGCTCGATCAGGTGCGGGTCGAAGAGGCCGCAGCGGACGAGCAGTCCACCATCGAAGAGCGAGCCAAAGAGTCGGCCGAGGCCAAAGCCGGCGCCGAGGTGAAGCCGGGCCCCGCAGCCGGCGCCGACGACGGGCAAGGCGAGCAGGGCACGACGACGACGGGAGACGACGACCCGCCGGAGTGAGCGGTCGCGCCTGCCCGGTCGCGCCTGCCCGGTCGCGCCACCCCGATCCCCGCTGTCAGTCGAAGGTGACCTGCCACAAGCCCTCGGGGCAGGCGCCTGTGTTCTGGCGCATATTGCCGGTGAACCCGCCCGTCTGCGGATCGTAGGTGCCGTCGACGAAGAACGTCAGGAAGTCGAACTGCTCGGAGACGTAGATCCCGGGTGTGAGCGTGATGCCGCCGGTCGACGGGTTGTGCACCCCGGTCACCTCGAAGGTCGCCGGGCTCTGGTCCAGGGTCGTATCGCCATAGGTCAGCGTACCGCTCACCCGGCCCTCGCCGTCGTGTTCGAGCGTGCCCTCCACCTCGCGTTCGGGGCCGAAGCACTGCATCGTGCCGCGAAAGGTCGACTCACCCATCGGCAGCGCCCGCGCGCCATCGCCCGCCGCGGTCGGGGCGCCCTCGCCGGTCACCAGGTCGACCCCGCCCGGTCCGCCTCGCAGGCTGTTCTCGCTGCCGGAGGCATAGTCGATCGCTTGCCCGACCAGCCGGCCATCCTCCAGGCCACCGATGAAGCCGAGCAGCTCGAGGTCGACGTCGGGCGTGATCCAATCCCCGGGGGCCAGGGCGATGCGTCTGGCGACCGGCGACCAGGTGCCGCTGACCGCGTACGCGCCCGCGCCCACCGGTGGCACGTCGAAGTCGACCCGCCCGGTCAGGTCGCCGGCCGAATTCTCCAGCGTGAACTCGATGGGGAAGGGCGCTCCCGCGACCTGAAGCGCACCGCGCCAGGTGCTCGTGCCTTCCGGCAGCCCGTCGAGCATGGCCGGCTCGGGCTCGGGCTCGGGCTCTGGCTCGGGCTCGGGCTCGGGCTCGGCGTCGGCGGCCGGTTGCCCGTCGGGCGTCGCCTCGGCGTCGGCGACGTCTGCGGTGGAGTCGGCGTCACAGCCCACGAGCAGGGCGAGCGCAAGGGCGGCGTACAGGCCGGTGGACTGCATGATGACCTCCGTGAGTGCGAGGGGTGTGCACTCGATGATAGGCGCGCGCAGGGGCGGGGCGAATAGAGAGATCTCCAAAGCGCCCGTGGCGCCGGGCGGGGTCATGGTCGCGCCATCGCTGACGGACGGGTCGAGCGGAGTGCCCGGCGGCGCCTTACGCCCCCTTGCCCCTTGCGGGGCGGCGCGAACGCTGGCAACTGCTCGTTGTTCGGTGTAGACCCAGGCTTCCGCGGGCGCGAGCGACAGGCCGTCGCCTCGCTGACCGCCGAGCTCGAGCGACGGGGCCTGACCGTGCATCGCGAGATATGGAACGGGGACGACCCCACCGTCCACCGGGCGCTCTGCGACGGCCTGCGCCGCCCGGATGCCTGCCATCCGCGAGCGCTTCGCCGGTCGGGAGCTGGTGCTACACATCGGCCCGGGCACGCCGTCGATGCACACCGTCCGGGTCTCGATGGCCGAGACCGGCTACATCGACCCGCCCTTCACGGTCGTGAAGTCGTATCGAGCCAGTGACCGGCGCGAACGCCGCCCCGCGTGCGGGTCCGTCAGCTGATGGGCGCGCGGGACGGGTGGGGGCGGCTGCGATCAGCCGCCGTCTTGGGCGTCGACCAGGCCCTCTACCCGGGCCCTGATCGCGGCGCGCCAGTCGGCCGCCACGGCGTCCAGCGCCTCCGGGTCGAACCCGGCCACCACCGCCGCGGCGGCCCGGGCCACCGACCGATCGCGGTGCCAGAGCAGCGGTCGCACCGCGGCGACCGCGTCGGGATGCGGCGGCCCCGCCGCGAGCCAGGCCTCCAGCGTATCGGCCAGATCGAATGACTTCAGCGTGCGCAGCCGGTCGACCCACGCCGCCGGATCGGTCGTGAACTCGACCCGGGCGCGGCGGATCTGGCGCCGGGCCGCCCGGGTGGTCGTGAAGAGCGCCTGCGCGTGGCGGGCGAGCTCGGCGTCATCGGCGAGCGCTGCCCGCCCGGCCAGCCCCAGCAGCGCGGGATCGTCGGCCCGATCGCCGGCGTAGCGGGCGAGCAGGCTCAACGCGGCCCGCCGGGCCGGTCGGTGCCCCACCACCGCCAACGCCTTCAGCATCGTCCACCGGCGGCGGACCGCCGCCGCGACGGCCGGATCGGCGGGCCCCCCGAGCGCCCGGGCCGCGCGCTGCGCGACGGCGGGATCGGGGTCAGCCAGCCGGTCGATCTGTTTCAGCGCGGCGGCAGGGTCGACGGTCGGTGGACTCGACGACCGCTCGGCCGCCACCCGCGCCGCTGCCTGCCGCACATCGGCGTCGGGATGCGTCGACAGCGCCTCGAGCGCCGCCGCCGACGCCGCGTGATGCCAGAACCGGCCCAGCACCACAGGCGCCTTGGCCAGCCGGGCCCGAGCGGCGCTGTGGGCGCCGTCGACCCGCAAGATCCCCAAGGCGGCCTGCGTGGCGACCCACGGATCTGCATCCTGCACCGCCGCCGCCAGCCAGCCGCGCACGGCGGCACGGTCCGGCTCGAGCCGCAGCGCCATCGCCAGGGCCAGGGTCGCTTCGGCCCGGAGGACCGTGCCCCCGTCGGCGGGCAGCGGCCCCGCCTCGGCCAGCCGATCCGGTCGGCACCCCGCCGGCGGGGGCGCGCCGCCGCTGACCCCGCGGCTGACCGGCAACGCGCCGCTCAGGGCGCAGTCGCGGGGGCGGAACGCTGTCTGCCCGGGCGCGGTCCAGCGGGGATAGGGCACCGCCCGTGCGCCCCGCCGCCGGCGGGTGGCGGCCACGGCCTGCCCCGCGGGCCCCAGGTGGTCGAGCACCTCGACCAGCCGGGCCTGATCGACAGCCCCCAGGCCCTCGGGCGCCGCTTGCAGGAACGCCACCGCGTCTCGGGCGGCGAAGCCCGCGCAGCGGCTGTTCGCCACCCCCTCGAGCCGCAAGAAGAGCGCCTTGGGGATCTGCGCCAGCCACGTTCGCCCGGCGGGCCCGGCGTCGAAGAGCAGCGCGACGGCGTCGATGGGCGACAGCGCCGTGTCGACCCTCTCGAAGTGCGCCGGCGTCAGCGCGACATGTCGGAGGGCCGCCGTCCGCCGGCCGGACGAGAGCGCATCCTGGGCGAGGATGCGCTCGACGAGCCCCTCGAGCTTCGCTGGCGGTGGCCCGCCGTCAACGCAGCCGGCCGGCGCCCGGGCCAGCAGCCGCACGATGTCCTCCGTCGCCGAAGCCGGTGCCCGCCGCAGCGCCGCGCGAGCTTCGGCGGCCCCCGGCGCGTCGGCGGCCAGCGCGAAGGTCACCAGGATGGAGGCGGCCAGGCCGCCCGGCGTACCGCCGTCGCGCAGCACCTCGGCCGCGGCCGGCACCAGCGTCGGATCGAGCCCCTCGCGCGCGATCGTCAGCAGGAGCCGCGGCCCATGGGCCCGATCGAGCGAGGCCACCAGCGCCGCGTCCGGTGCGGCCCGCAGCCCCCAGGCGGTCAGCGCCTGCAGCCGACCCCGGGCGCTGCTCGACACCGGGTCGCCCGCCGGCGCCGGGGCCGACAGCGCCGGACGGACCGCGACGAAGAGCCTCGGGTGGGCCAGCAGCCGGTCGCGGTCGATCATCAGCAGCGCATCCAGCCCGGTCAGCCGCCCGTGGGCCGACCGGGCCAACCGCGTAGCCGCCTCCGCGGAGGTCACCGGCGTCACCGCCTCGAAGCCGTCCAACGGCGCTATCGGCGCCCCGCGGCGCGGATCGACCAACGCGGACGGCCGTCGCCCGTCGTCCAGGCGGCGATCGGCGGCGACGCGCCGGGCTTCGGGGCCGTCGGGCCGGGCGCGGATGGCGGCCCGCAGCGCCGCGAGCCGGGCCTGGGATGCCGCCGGTTCTCTGGGGGGCGCAGCGGTCTGCGCAGCGGTCTGTGCCGCGGCGCCGGATACGACGCCGCAGACGGCCACGACGACGGCCAGCAGGTGGGCCGGGCGGAGCGGGGAGATATGCATGCTGCCAGCCTGGAGCAGTCCCGGTGTGGCTTCAAGCATGCCAGGCTGGCGCCGGACGCCCGGCCATGGATCGGCGATCGACGCCGCCGTGGCCTTTCTCAGTACCCTCTCGGCCCCACGCCGGCTGTCTGGTCAGGCGTCGGGCACCCGGGTTACAGATACGGGCCAAGCCTCGGAGGCCCCATGAGCCCGCTCGATCAGACCGCGCCCGACTCGACCCCGCCCGACCCGACCCCGCCCGACCCGACCCCGCCCGACCCGACCCCGCCCGACCCGACCCCGCCCGACCCGACCCCATCTGAGCATCAGCTGAGCAAGACGTGGGGCGTCGCGATGATCACCGCCGGCCTGGCGCTGGCGGTGGGCCGCTACGTACTGCTGCCGCTCCAGCTCGACCCGCGCTGGCTCTCGACGGTGATCGCCGGCCTCGGCGGCGCGGCCATCGTGCTCGGCTGGACGACGCTCAAGAAGGGCCGCGACCCGCTGCAGCTGCCGCTGGGTCTGCTCGGCGGCGCCGGCGCGGCGGCGCTGGTGCTCGGCGGGCTGTGGACGCTGCGGCCGGCCACCGTCGACGACGCCACGCTCGTGCCCCATACGCTCGATGCCTTCCAGATTCACATCCCCGACTGGGTGCCGCCCGAGGTCCAGCAGCTCGGCTCGCAGGGCCGCCTGGCGGTCAGGGGCGGCGAGCACGGGCCGGTCCTCGAGCTGCAGTGGATGGCCGGCGAGATGGCCTCGGTCGACGAGATGGCCGGCGGTTTGGCCCTCGCGGTGGGCGAGCTGGGCCCGGTCGAGCGGCGCGCGGCGCCCCCGTCCGAGGGCCCGCTGGGTATCGTGCCCATCGAGACCGTCGCGCTGCCGAGCCGCGATACGAGCACCGCCGTGGCCGCGCTGGGCTGCCCGTCGGGGGTGAACATCATCATGTCGGCGACCGCGCGCGCCGAGCCGGAGAAGACCGCCGCCCTGCTCGATCGCGTCGTGCGGTCGATCGTCTGCGCGGCCGAGGTCGAGGCGGGCTTCGTGCGCGCCCGCTGGACCCCGCCCGAGGGCTTCGTCGAGCAGCCCGACTCGGGCGATACGCTGACCTATGGCCGTGAGCAGCCCGATGGCACCTGGGAGGCGCTGGGGCTGCCGCCGGTGACCCCCGACCCCGGCCTCGTCGAGAAGATGAGGCAGAACCCCCAGCTCGCCGGCGCGATGGTGGCCTCGCTCTTCCCCGGCGCGCGGCCCGTCGAGGCCCCGGCGGCCCGCGCGGCCCACGGCGAGACCCGCGACTTCTACGCGTTCGAGGTGCCCGACGACGAGACCGGCGTGACGATCCGCATGATGATCACCGCCTGGCCGTGCCCCGCGATCGGCGCGACGGCGCTGGCGATCTTCATGTCCGACCTCGGCACGCCGCTGACCCGCGGGCGCGAACTGCTGCTCGAGCCCACGTGCCCGGCACCCTGATCAGCACCCTGAACAGCCTGCGAACCCACCGGGCGACTTGCCTCGGCCCGGACCCCGACCCATGCTGACCGTCCTCTGAAAGCGGAGCGAGGCCATGCGGGAGCGGGGCGACGGTTCGGCGATTCTGCGGGCGGCCACCGGCAGCGACGACGACGCGGCCGGCTGGCGGCTGCTGCTCGAAGCGCTCGTATTCACCGGCGTCGGCGCAGTCCTCTTGACGACCGCCGGCTTGCCCGAAGCGGGGATCTTCTCGGTCTTCCTCGGCGCCGCGGCGCTCTCCGGGCGGGTCGGGCGCCTGCTCGACGCCAACCGGGAGGCCATCTGGGTCGCGCGCGAGTCACCGTGGCGCGCGAACCGACGCACGGCGGGGTCGCTCGTCCTGCTCTTCGTCGGCATGGGCCTCGCGTTCGCCGCGCTCGCCGCCTGGACCGGCCCCAGCGGGCTGCGGGGCACGTTCGGCTCGGCGCTGACCGGCTCGGCGGCCTCGGGAGACATCTTCTCCCGCCGCTTCGACGCGGGCATCGGGGCGCTGCTGGCCCACAACCTCGGCGCGCTCGGGGTCATGGTCGTGCTCGGCTTCGTCTACCGCAGCTTCGGCCTGCTGCTGGCCATCGGCTGGAACGCGGCGCTGTGGTCGGTGACGCTCACCGCCTTGATCGCCCGCGGCGTCGAGCGCTCGTCGCTGGCCGATCCGCTCTTCGTGCTCGGCGCGGTCGCTGCGGTCGCCCCGCACCTGTTGCTCGAACTGACCGGCTACGTGCTGGGCGCGCTCGGGGCCGCCTTCGCCAGCCGCGGCGTGACGCGCTATCGCAGGGGTGATCGGCGGCTGGGGCAGGTCGCCCGGGCGGCGGTCATCCTGATCGTCGTCGGTGTCGTGGTCCTGGCGTTGGCGGCGCTCACCGAAGACCGCTTCGCCCCCTGGCTGCTGGCGCGCCTGCGCTGACCTCGACGCGGCCGCTTGTTCGGTGGGCCGTAGCAGGGGCCTGCCCGGACTTCGAGAGCCTCAATCGCAGGTGCAGGACGCGGGGGCGGCGGTGAGCTGCTCGACGACCGACGCGGGCAGGCAGGCCGAGCCGTCGAAGGGCAGGCGCCCCTGCACGATCGGGGCGCAGTCGCGGCAGCAGACGTAGGGCGCCTCACACCCACCGCCCTCACAGCCCTCGCGGGTGCAGAAGCCCGCGCCGCTGTCGCCCAGGCACAGGTCCACGCCGCCGCCGGGGCAGTCGTCGTCGGACTGACAGAGCGTACCGGTGCCATCGGCCGTCGCCGGCGGGGGCTGCATGCCGCCGCCGCCCGGCGAGCCGGGGATCTGCGAGAGCGCGGGGTAGGTGACCATCGAGTAGTCATGGGCCAGTGCGGCCTGGCGGTGGTGGTCGCCCTCGCGCCGGGTCTCGTCGTCTTGCAGCGCCCGGAAGCCCGCCAGGCTGGGCATGCGCACCAGGAGCACCTCGTCCCAGCTGCGGTCGTCGCCGATGAACACCCCCTGCACGACCAGGCGGCCGGTCAGGTAGATGCCGAGCGCCGCCGACGCCCCGGCGCCGCCGGCCTGATACGCCTCCCAGGCCTCCCGGCCCGTGCGCGGCGGCTCGTCGCTGCCCTCGGCGTATTGCGCCTGCTCGTGGAAGTCCATCACATGGATCAGGTCGAACGCCGGATCCTCCGCGGTGGGCGGATGCGGGCTCTGCGACTGCTCGGGATCGGCCGGCGCGGGCACCGGCATCCGCTCGGTGACCATCACGATGGTCTGCGCGACCCCCGCCGTCTTGTGGATCGCGCGCGCCTGGAACTCGGGGTGGCCCAGCATCGCGAAGAAGGCGAGCGGGCAGGGGTACTCGACGATCGCCACCGACTCCCAGGTGGGCTCGTCGCCGTCGATCTGGTCGTCGACCTCGGTGTTGAACACCACCCGCGCGCCGATGGCCTGCAGGAACTCGACGGGCGCGTACAGCGCGTTGGCCTCGCGGCCGGTGAGGTCGGTCTGCCGCCCGTCGGGGTACTGCGCGCGCTCGCGATAGCGGATCAGGTTGACCATGTAGAAGGGGCCGTCGGTCGGCGCGGCGACCATGCGCTGCACCTGCTCGGGGTTGACGCCGCCGCCCGCGACGAGGCCACCGACCGTGTCGGCGAGCGCCTCGATCGCGGCGGGGTCGTCGCAGAGATCGCCGGTGAGCGGCAGGGGCGGCGCCGGCTGACCCACGTCGAGCGGCACCGGCCCCTGGAATGAGTCCTCGTTGTCGGCGCGGATCACGAGCGTGCGCTCGGGCAGCTGCAGCGTCAGCGGCGCGTCGGTCGCGTACTCCGCCTCGCGCCACGTCTCGGGCATGGTCGGGGTGTCGCTGGCCCGGCCCGCGTCGCGGCTGATGCGCACGTAGACGTCGCCGGTGGGCGAGACGATGACCGGCAGCCGGCGCCCGGCGTCGAAGCCGACCTCATGATACTTGTGCACCCGCGCGCCGGTCAGCAGCCCGTCGGGGTCGAGCGAGATGCCGGTCTCGACGACCGTCGCGACGTGGGTCCACGCATGCCCGAAGTGCTCGGCGACGGTGAACTCGCCATCGCGCGCGGCGTCGGGCGAGCGGGCGAAGGCGCCTCGGTCGGGCTCGCCCTCCCGCGGCTGATTCTTGAACCATCCCTGCGGCAGCTCGATGGCGTCGAACTCGGCCTGGGTCATCTCGTTGTTGAGCCAGGTGACGATCCGGTCGGGCGCGACGGCCTGCAGGATCTCATAGCCCACCCGCGGCTCGCGCTCTTCGTCCTCGTCGACGTCGGGTGCGCCGGCGTCGTCCGCCGTCGCGGCATCCGGCGCGGCGGCATCGGCGCCGTCCGCTTCACCTTCGCAGGCGAGCAATGCGCCGCTCGTCAGCAGCGCCACCAGCGATATCATCAGGCCTCTCATGTCGCTCTCCTGTGCGGTCGAACGGGTCACGGGACACCATGCCATCCGGATGTTGAGCGAATGTGGACGTGCAGGAGGTGCGGCCGGGCAGGAGGTGCCGGGCACCTTGGCAGGCCCGCTTCAGGCGCGTGGTCTGGCCTTGCACCATGCAGTCGCTGGTGGCAGTCGCTGGTGGAGCGCCGGGCCATGGCCGCAGCCTCCGCACGGAATACGCGGCGCGGCGCGAGGTGGTGGAGGCTTACCGCTCCACCCGTGAATCAGAGGCACACCCACATCTGATCGCCCGCGTGCCTCGACGCTCGGCGCCCGGGCTCCGCAGACCGCTCGGGTCACCCCATCCGCGGCGTCGGGCGGCCGGACCGACCCCCTGCGCTCCGACCCTTGCGTCGCGATGGCATACCCATTGCGTTTGCCATTGGCACCGCCAGATGGAGGAAACCATGCAGAGTGTGCCCCGCCGAGGGCGCGCCCGTCGACGGTCGACGTGCGCCCGATTCGAGTCTCCCGGTCGCCATGGCGGTCGATGCCCTGACCGTGCGCGCCCGTCGAGGCGGCGCGCCCGCCCGTGGCCGGTCGCGTCGCTGCTCATCGCCATATTCGCGCTCGGCGCCTGTGAGAGCGGGTCGGGCGGCGACGATACGCCCGATCGAGACCCGATCGACGCCGGCCCCGACGGCAGCCGCGAGCCGACCCCCGACGCCGCCGCGGACGCGGCGTCCGATGCCGCGCCCGACGCTGTGCCCGACGCCGCTCCGATCGTATTCCCCGAGGCGTGCCAGGGCGATCGGTGCGACTGCGCTGAAGCCGCGGTGGCCCTGCGCGAGAACCTCTGCTACGCCCAGGCGGCGGCCGCCGAACCGGGCGGGGACGTTGTGGTCGTCGGCTATATCCACCCCGACGACGGGGCGCCGGCGTGGGTCGCGCGGTTCGCGCCCGGCGGCGGGGTGCGTTGGTCCCACGGCCTGCAAGAAGGCCGCGGCGCATCGTCCGTCACGGCGACGCCCGGCAGCAGGTGGGTCGTCGGTGGCAGGACATCGGGGCAGGGCGATGCCCTCCAGTGCAGCGTGCCCTGGCTCGCCGGGCTCGATCCCCATGGCCGTATCGTCTGGCAACGCACCATCCCGGCGTGCGGTCGGGTCAAAGCGCTCGCGACCCTCGGCGGCGGTGACGTCGTCGCGGCCGTGACCGCCGACGGCATCCGGCTGGTCGCCACGAACGCGTCCGACGGGTCGGCGCTCTGGTCGAGCCTCGTGCCCGAGAGCCGCGCGGGCGACCAGCCGTCGGGTCTGTTCGTCGACGACGACGACGTCGTTCACCTCTCGGCGGTGCTGTCGCCCCAGTCGGCGACCCCGCGGGGGCTCTTCGCGCGCTACGCGCCCGATGGCGACCCGCTCGCGCTCGAGCGGACCGAGCTGAGCGACGACGGCCGCGTCACCGCCGGCCCGCTGGGCGGCACCGACGCCGAGCTGCGGATCACATATGCCCTCGTCGGGCCCCACGAGCAGTCGCGCATCGAGCGGGTCGACGCCGACGGGCACGTCGCCTGGAGCATCCCGACGCCGCCCTTCGAACTGGCGTCGACGGTCGTGCCCCTGGCCGACGGGGCAATGTTCACCACCAAGGACCTGACGCGCGTCATGGGTATATCGAGCGACGGCGTGCTGCGGTTCGTGCAGAGCCTGACCGAGTATCCCGTGTCGCTGAGCGCGTCGCTGGCGGCGCGCCCCGACGGGCGAGCGGTCTTGGCGCTCAACCACTTCGGCCAACCGCGCGGCACGCTGTTGACGACCGTCGACGCCGACGGCGACGGGCCGCTGCTCGAACCCAACTGTGGTTGGCCGCAGGTGGTCGGCCCGGCGAGCGTCCTGGTGAACCTGCACGCCCGCGACGGCATGATCCACCTTCACCGTCGGCGCCGGGCCGAGGGATACGAGGTGCCCTACGCGACCGTGCTCGGCGCCGACGGACACCGCCGCGATACGCGCCCGCTCGACGCGCCCGTCTTCGAAGGCGCGCTGATCGCGAGCAGCGCGCCGATCGCGGGCGGATGGCTCTTCGCAGGCCTCCGCGACGAGCGGGCCTGGGCGGCCCGCGTAGACTTCGACGGCACCGTGCGCTGGACGCTGCCCGAGGCGCAATCCGCCGAACTCTTTGCGATCGGGCTCATCGCGCCGACGGCCGACGGCGGCTGGTCGCTGGCCGCCGACCGTCGGCCCGTGCCGGGCTCGACCCACGGGCCGATCGCCCGGCTGCTGCGCTTCGACGCCGACGGCGCCCTGTTGTGGGCTCGCGAGTACGGCGATCCCGAGCGGGAGCACACCCGGCGGTCGCTCGCGGCGCTGCCCGATGGCGGCTTCGCGCTCGGCGGCGACTTCGGGGTGGCCGGCGGCGGCGCCCGACGCCGCCCCTATGTGCTGCGGGTCGACGCCGACGGCGAGCAGCGCTGGCTCTACGAGTCACCGCCGCTCGACGACTTCGCCCGCGTGGTCGCGGCGCTGCCGCTCGTCGACGGCGGGGTCGTGGTCTTCGAGACGGGCCGCGTCGTGCGGATGCGAGACGGTGAGATCGACGGGGTCCTCGTCGAGAGGGCGCAGACCTACCGGCAAGTCGTCGCCGACGGCGACGGGTTCGTCGCGCTGGTCCAAGATGCGGAAGGCGCGTTCGTCGTGCGCTTCGACGCGGCTCTCGGCGAGGTCGAGCGGTGGCCGGTGCCCGACATCTTCCTCGGTGACATCCTGACGGGGCTGGCGGTGATCCCCGAGGGCTATGTCGTGCTCTACGAAGATGACTCTGCCGACGATGTCATGCTGGTCATCGGCCGCGACGGCGCGCCTCTCTGTGCGACGTTGCGCTGACCCGACGACGTGCCTGCAGGCAGGTGTGTCACCCGAATCCTGGCAGCCGGCGCCGCCCGGTCGCGTCCACCGGCGATCCATGGGGCGGGCGTGCGCGCATACACCCGTCGACGGGCACAGCCCGATGGCCGCGGGATACCCGAGATCACCCCCCGACGGCGATCGGCGATGGCCGGGTGGCCCCAGCAGCAGAGGTGCCGCCCACCTCTTCGCGGCAGAGGTGCCGCCCACCTCTTCGCGCACGTATGACCAGCCGCCGCGGTTGCCCCGTCGCCCCTCGACACATGGTCGACACCTGCTTCCCAGACGAGCCTGTGGGTTGAGGGTGCGGCCCCACCTACCGGGGCCGGATGCTCAAGACACGTACCCGGGACATGCCATCGTCGGTGTCGGTGCGGACGCTGATGGAGATCCGATACCCGGGTGGTGGTGCCGGGTGGTGGTGCCACCCACATTGTGGAGCGTGGTGGATGAACCAGCGGTCGAGACGCGCCGGGCGGACCAAATGCAGCGCACGAATACCGCACGAATACCGAAAGAGGATGCCGACCGAACCACAACTGCGTCCGAGGACCGTTTCCGGTGGCCGGGGCTCACGATGTCCATCCGAAGCAGGCGCACCACACCCCTTGCGCCCGCGGCGCTGCCAACACTCGAATCGTGACCACGGGGCCCGCGTCCGACTCTACCCGCCCGGCGCTCCGAGCAAGCACGCGGGCAAGCACCCCTGCGGCGGGAAGCCGACATCCACCCACCCCTCACGCAGCCGCTGGAGCGCCGCGCGGTACGCATCGACGAAGGCCGCGTAGCCCGCTAACCACGTCGCCCTCAGCCGCCTGCATGTCGTATGCACCTTCGGCGCCGGGCTGCGCTTGCTGCGCATCGGCCGGTGGTGCGGATGCATCGCCAGTACGCCCGCACGACCGAGCACCTTCTCCGGCGGCGGAAACCGCTCCAGCGCGATCCCGGCCAGCTCACGCCACTGCTCGCGGACCTGCGCCTCGTCGAGATGCCGCCACATCGGCGGGACCGCCAGGTCGACGGTCTTCCTCTCGGCGACGTCCGCGAGGCAGGGTGCGGCCCCACGTCCCTCTCCCGCGCCATGCCACCGCCGGCGCAGCCGATGCCAGCGCGTCCGGTCGTACCACGCACCCTCGAGAGCGTCCCCGCGGGTCACCGCGCCGACCCAGTCGGGCCCCGGCCACTCGTCCCACGCGCCGACCAACCCCTCTTTCACCGACTGCGCGAGCGTATACACCAGCCGATCGACGAGCGCGTCGTCGTCGAGGATGGGGATGTCCCGCGCACGCCGCTCGAACATCGGGCCGGGCCAGTCATGGAGGTCGCCGATCTCTTTGCTCAGGTTCGTGAGCACGTGCGACTTCCAGCGGGCCTTCCAGTCGGCGTCGGTGACGCCGACGATGAAGTGCATGTGGTTGCTGGTGCCGCCTGCGAGGTACAGCTCGACGTGGCCGCCGCAGACCTCCAGCGAGCGGGCGATCACCCCCAGCATGCGCCGGTTGCACTCCGGGCTCGGTCGCAGCAAGAACCGGCCTTGGATGCAGCGCACCGTGATCTCGAAGATGCGCTTCGGCTCGTCGACGAATTGCAGTGGTCGGCCCATGATCCGCTCCTCCGCGAGGTCTTCGCAGAGGGTTCATCGATCAAACCCACGCCGTGTTGCGCAGAATCGACGAGGCCTTCGTGGGGCTCGATGACGCGCTCGACGTCGAATCGGGGCGAGCAGACGTCGGAACGCATCGCGCTCGGCGTGCTGGCGCCGTCGTATCGCGGCCACATTGGTGCCGTATCGCGGTCACATTGGTGCCACCCACATTGTGGAGCGTGGTGGATGAACCAGCGGTCGAGACGCGCCGGGCGGACCAAATGCAGCGCACAAATACCGAGGGAGGATGTCGACCGAACTGGGTGTCGCGGCGCAGGTGGCCGAGCCGTCGACGCCTGCCCGGTCGCGTCCACCGGCGATCCATGGGGTCGGCGCGCGCGCGAACAACCGTCGACAGGCACGGCCCGATGCGCGCGCGACCGTAATGACCGCTGTCGACGGCGATCGACGATGGTCGACGCCCGCGCGAGCGGCCCGCAGCGGCGGTCGGCGATACCCCACGCCTGCTCGGCACCACCTCTCGGCGGCCACTCGCGATGGTCGACGACCGCGGCGCCGGCCCGTGTCGGCGGTGGGCGCTGCTCCGCGGGGCGCGCGACCGCCCGTCGTCGGTCATCGGCGATGGCCGACCGCCGCCGATGGAGCCCATGGCGGCGGTCGGTGATACCCCGGGGCAGCGGCGCGCCGCGCTCGTCGGCGGTCGCGCGTAGCGTCGGCGCCGGAGATCGGCCCCTGCCGGTCGTCGGCGGTGGGCTCGACGGGGTCTACGTGGCCCGCGCCGGACCCGTGGCGTCGGGCGCCGCCGCGGTGAAGGCGCGGTCCGGGCCGCGGCGATGCCCCCGGGTATCGGCGATCGCCGGGCCGGGTCGTCTTCGCGCCGCTCAGCCATCTGCCCGGAGCCCGCGGCGGCGATCGCAGACACTCCACGGGTCTCGGCGGGCCCCGTGCGGTGGCGGTTCGACGTCGTCGGGGTATCGCCGATCGCCCTGCGTCGGTGGTGCGCAGCGGCGCTCGCCATCGACGGACGCCGGGTGATGGCCCGTCTGCTCCGTGGCCTCGCGGTCGAACCGGTGGCGGGCGGCGGTCGCCGATACCCGCGGGCGTCGGATCTCGACCCGGAGCGGTGGTCGGCGCGGGTGTCGACCGTTGGCGAGGGCCGGCCGGGGCGACTGCGCGGCGGGTCGCGGGCGCCGCGACCGCCGGGCGACGCGGTTCGGCCCGGGCTCGACGGGCCGCGGGTGGCCCAGGGTGGCGTTCGGCGCGTCCATCGCCTGCGGACTCCCGATCTCGGACCCCATACCCATGCTCGTCAGATCTGCCGCCTCGCGCCGTGGATGAATGCCAGATCGCGACACGCTCTCGGGGCGCGCCCGGCTGGGGCGCCGGCGGTATTCTGCCCGGCGCGCGGACCGGCTACCCTGCTCCGGCGCGGCCCGCGGTGGGCCGACCGATCGCGGGGGATCGACGATGGCGCGAGGTGTATCGCGATGGACGGGGTGGTGGCTGGCCGCGGGGCTGGCGCTGGCCGCCTGCGGGGAGGACGAGTCGGGCGGCGACGCCGACGGGGCGGCCGATGTCGGTCTGGTCGACGTGGGCTCGACCGACGCGGCGCGGGTTGATGCGGCGGCGGGTGATGCTGCGCCCGACAGCGGCCCGCCGGCGGATATGACCCCGCCCGACGCGGCGCCGGCCGATCCGATCGCCTTCGGCGCCTTCGGCTCGCTCACCGCGCCCGAGGGGCGGGGCTCGTTCCGCTTCGGCGTGGCGTCGGCGGCGACCCAGATCGAAGACCAGAACCGCCACACCGATTGGTGGGCCTGGAGCGCGCCGCCGCCCGAGGGCCTGGGCAACGGCACGCCGGTGGGGGACGCGGTGCAGGGCTACACCCGGGCGCTGGCCGACGTGGATCTCATCGAGCAGACACGCCTCGACAGCTACCGCTTCAGCATCGAGTGGGCCCGCATCGAGCCCCGGCGCGACGAGATCGACGAGGACGCCATCGCCCACTACCGGGCGCTGCTCGAAGAGCTGCGGGCGCGCGGCATCCACCCGATGGTCACGGTGCATCACTTCTCGGCGCCGGTCTGGGTCGACGACCCCCGGCGGGAGGACTGCAGCGCCGGCCCGACCGACGAGTGGCTCTGTGGCTGGGGTCACCCCGAGGGCGGGCCGCTGGTGGCCGCGGAGCTGGCCGAGCACACCGCCCTGCTCGCCGAGCGCTTCGGCGATCTGGTCGACGAGTGGTGCACCTTCAACGAGCCGGTCAACTACCTCTTCGCCAGCTATGGTGCGGCGCAGTTCCCGCCGGGGCGCAACTACATCTTCGATGACTTTCCGCGGTTCATCTCGGTGGTGCGCACCGTGCTCGACGCCCACGCGCAGATGTATCGGGCCATCGAAGAGCACGACGTGGTCGACGCCGACGGTGACGGCGAGCCCCATGACATCGGGCTGACCCTGTCGGTCGCCGACTGGGTGCCGGCCCGCAACAGCCAGCCGAGCGTCGAGCCGGACGACGTCGCCGCGGCGGCCCGCATGCGCTACGTCTATCACCTGCTGGTGGTCGACTCGGTGCTCGGGGGCACCTTCGACGCCGACTTCGACACGGTGGCCGAGGAGCAGCACCCGAGCTGGGCCGGCACGCTCGACTGGCTCGGCGTGCAGTATTACTTCCGGGCGGGGGTGACGGCGAGCCCGCCGCTGGTGCCGGGGGTCGCGCTGACGATGTGCTTCGGGCCGCTGGACTTCGGGGCCTGCCTGCCGCCGGCGGATCCGACCTGGTACGTGCCCGAGATGGGCTACGAGTTCTACGCGCCGGGGCTGTATTCGGTGCTCGCCGAGTATGGCGAGCGGTATCCGAACCTGCCGTTGGCGATCACCGAGGCCGGCATCGCCACGTCGGTCGGCGCCCGCCGGGCAGAGAATGTGGTGCGCATGCTCGAGCAGATCGGCCGGGCCCGAGGCGAGGGGATCGACGTGCGCGGCTACTACCACTGGACGCTGATGGACAACTTCGAGTGGGCCGAGGGCTATGGTCCACGCTTCGGGCTCTTCCGGGTCGACTTCGAGGATGACTACGCCCGCAGCGCCACCGAGGGGGCGACGGTTTTGGGAGAGATCGCCGGTGCGCGCGCGGTGACGACGGAGCAGCGGCGGCGGTACGGCGGCGACGGGCCGATGACCCCCGAGGCAGAGCACGAAGGCGGCGAGTGAGGGCGGCGGGCGCGACGTGACGCTGCTCGATGTGACGCTGCGCGACGTGACGCTGCGCGACGAGGCGGTGGCCGGGGGCGGAGGCATGCCACCGGGCGACAGGCTGTGCCTGACTCAGAGCGTCTCCAGATAAGCGATCAAGTCATCCAGCTCACCCTCGGTCAGGTGCGCCGTACGCCCGTGGGCCTCGCCGCCGCCGCACCCGGGCTCGAAGCGATCGGCCAGCGTCTCGCCGCAGCCGTCGTGCATCAGGCTGCCCCGCCGGCCGATGCCCAGCAGCGTCGGCGTGACGAACTCGCCGCCGGTGCCCACGTCGTAGTGCAGATCATCGGCGTAGCGCGGGCCGCTGTGGCAGCCGGCGCAGCCCACCGTCGCATCCTCGAAGATCACCCCGCCGGCCACCGGATCGCCGGGCGCAATGATGTCCACCCGCTCCACCGGCAGGGCGTCGAGCCAGGCCACCATCGCGGCGGTGTATTCGGCGGGCATGAGCGGACCGCCCATGCGATGGGTCATCACTTCGTCCATCAGATGCTGCATGTCGCGCAGCTCGCCGCCCCAGTGAAAGGGCGCGGTGCCCGCCAGCCCGCCGCGCAGCTCCTGGGTGCGGCGGATGCCGGCGATGCCTTCGAAGCGCCATGGGTGCCCGTCTTCGCTGCCTTCGGGGTGGCACGAGGCGCAGGCGACGCCGGCGCCGACGTCGGCGTGGAACAGCATCCGACCGGGATCGAGGACGGGCTCGCCGCCCAGCTCGACCCGCGGGTTGCCGTCGATGTCCGACAGGCGCGCCGGCTGCAGGCGCAGGCCGATCAGGTCGCCGCGGTGCTCGGCGAGCGCGATGTGGTCTCGGGGGTCGTTGGGCCGGGCCAGGGCGCCCGAGGTGAAGGCGCAGGGGCCCCAGCTCTCGGGGTCGTCGAGGTCGACGTCGACGTAGGCCGTGCGCAGCGCGAACGGGTCGCGATCGCCGGGCGCGGCGACCGCCAGCCGGCCGCCGATCCAGGCGAGGTCGATGGCCATGGTCATCTCGGGCAGGGCGCCCAGCGAGCGGGGCGGGCGGTCGAGGATCACCGAGGTGAAGGCGGTCAGCTCGGGGGTGACGATGCCGGTGCCGCAGCCGCCGAAGCCGCCGCCGTAGCCGCCGGGCGCGTCGGTGGGCACCGGCGACAACCGGGCGCGCTGATGCAGCATGACGATCATGCCCGACGGCAGCGCGATGGTGCGCCAGGCCACGGTGGGCGCGCTGGGCTGATCGCTGTCGGCGACGCCCACGGTCTCGGGGGCGCGCCGGGCGAGCACCGCGCCATGGCGGTTCACGGTGATCAGCTCGGGCTGGCGGAAGCGGCTGACGTGCAGGCGTCCGCCGGCGACGACCACATCGCGCAGGTCGGGCGCGAGCGGCAGGCGGCGGATGATATCGCCATCGCGGTCGAGGCTGACGAGCGCGCCGCCGGCGCAGGCGACGTGCACCTGATCCCAGGCGAGGGCGACGCCGCGGGGCGCGGCGCAGACCGGATGGCGCGCGCGTACGCGGCCGTCGTCGAGGTCGAGGACGAGCAAGACGCCTTCGGTGCGCAGCGTGACGTAGGCCCGGCCGTCGCCGATGACGACCCGCCCCGGCTGACCGGCCCGGTGCTCGGCGATGAGCGTATCGTCGGCCAGATCGACCACCAGCACCCGGTCGCGATCGGGGTCGCCGGCCACGGCGATGTCGCCGTCGATCGCCAGCGAGCCGCCCAGCAGCGGCGGCGGGGTGGGTCCGGCTGTCTCCAGCGGCGGCAGGGAGAAGCCCGATTGGCAGCCGGGGCAGCCGATCTCTTCGACGTCTTGGACGTCGCAGCCGGCGAGCCCGGCGGCCAGGGTGACGGCGGTTGCGGCGGCGAGCAGCGGCACGCGGCCGGGTGGTGTGGCGCTCATGGCGGGTTCTCCTGCGCAGCGTCGGGTTCGGTCGACGCGGTCGTCGACCCGGCGTGCCATTGCGTCTGCCGTGCCAGGGGCCTCGGCCGCGGGCTGTGGTCGATGCGCGGTCGCGGTGTGAACGCCCGTCGTTGCCGGTCGCCGTCGGATCGTTGCGCCGGGTTCACGGTCGCGGCGCCGATGGCTCGCGGGGCGGCCCTGCAGGCCGTGCAGTCCGGTGGGTATGCTGTGACCGGTGGCCCGGGCGGGGTATCGTGCGATCGGCGCCCCGGCGCCCGTCCGAAGGAGAGACCATGGCTTGCGCGACCCCCGAGTTGATCACCGCCCTGCGGCTCACCGCCGCGCGCCTCGATACGGGCGTGCGCTATCGCTGGACCCACATGGGCGCCTGCAACTGCGGTCATCTGGCCCAGACGGTCACCCGGCTGAGTCGGGCCGAGATCCATCGCATCGCGCTCGAACGAGCCGGGGACTGGGGCGAGCAGACGGTCGACTACTGCCCGCAGAGCAACCTGCCCATGGACCATGTCATCGGCGCGCTGCTCGAGCTGGGCCTCGAGCTGAAGGATCTGCGACACCTGGAGCGGCTCGACGACCCCGAGATCCGCCGGGCGCTGCCCGCCGAGCGGCGGCGCAGCCTCGACTTCCGCTCGCGGGCCGACGCGGTGCTCTACATGCAGACCTGGGCCGGCTTGCTCGAAGCCCGGCTCGCGGCGCAGGGCGCGGAGCAGTCTGTGATCCCGTCGGCCTCGAGCGCGGCCTGACGCTCACATCGCCGCGAGGCGCTCGCCCATGAAGCCCAGCAGCCGGCCGGCGCGGGCGTCCCAGGTCAGATCTTCGGCGCGGGCGCGGGCCGCTTCGCCCAGCCGCTGCCGCAGCCCGTCGTCGGCGAACGCCCGCGAGATCGCCTCGACGTAGGCCGCCGGGTCGTCGGGCTTCACCCGCAGGCTGTTGTGGTCGTGGTGCAAGAGCTCGGCGGTGTCGGGCGTATCGCCGACGACCATCGCCCGCCCCGCCGCCAGGTATTGGAAGGTCTTGATCGGCAGCACCGTATTGCCGAACTCCGCCAGCGGGCGCGCGCTGGGCGGGATGGTCAGCACGTCGCCGGCCATCAGCGCGCGGGCGAAGGCCTGCCCGGTCAGGTAGCCGGGGGTGATGACATCGCCCAGGCCGCGGGCGCGCTCGATGAGCGGCCGCGCCTCGGAGGTATCGGCGGCGCCGGCGAGCACCAGCTGCACGTCGGGCAGGCGTTCCTTCACCCGGGCGTAGGCGTCGATGATCAGGTCGATCTGCTTGAACGGCGCGATGCGGCCGGCATAGACCAGCGTCGGCCGCTGGGGCATGCCCAGGGCCTCGCGGGCGGCGGCGGGGGAGAGCTGCTCGGCGAAGGCCCGGTCGTCGTAGCCGTTGTAGATCGCCCGCAGCTTTGCGGGCGGCAGGCCCTCTTCTTCGAATGAGCGGCGGGTGTACTCGCTGTGGGTGACGATGCCGAGGAAGCTCGGCCGCCGGGCGGCGATGCGGAACGGCCAGCGGGTCAGCGGGAACTGGCGGATGAGCGGGCGGTAGGTCTCGAAGAGCACCGGCCGGCGGCGGCCGAGCGCGCCGAGCATGGGCAGCACCAGCCGCGAGTAGAGCAGGTCGTAGCGCCGGTCGGTCGACTCGAGGAACGCGAGCGCCGCCTGGGCCGGCTTGTCGATGGCCCGCACCTTCGAGACGGTGCCCGGCAGCAGGTGGATGTCGAAGCCGCAGGTGGTGGCGTAGCGCTGCACCAGCGCCGCCTTGAGCGCGTCGGGGTCGGGCCGCGGGCCGCGCAGGGGCACCGGCAGGTAGAGATCGACCCGGGCCCCGGCCCGCGCGAGCGCCGAGAGGGTCTGCACCACCTGCACCGTGGCGGTATCGAGGCTGGGCAGCGGTTCGTCGGTGACGCAGGCGATGCGCATGGGTTCCTCCGTTCGGGGCGCGGTATCACGGCGGTCGGCCGCGGGCAAGCGCCGTCGCGCGAGCAAGGGCCGTGCCGCGCGGCGCTCGCCCTCGCGCTTGCTCTGGCGGGCCATGCGGCGTATGTGGGGCTGCGGTCGCTCTGCGGCCTGCGCTCACGGCCTGCCGGCGGACGCCATGGACACCCTCGACGGCTTCTTCAGCGACGACGCGCCCGGCGAAGGCCTGCCGCCGCCGCTGCTGCGCGTGGTGGAGAACCCGCGACTGCCGGCCGACGGCGGCCTGGGCCTGCTCGGCGCGCTGATGCACGCGGCGGGGTCGGCCTTCGCGCTCCTGGCGCTGGCGTATACGGTGGTGGCGCTGGTGGCCGACGGGCTGTCGATCTCGATGGTCCTGCTGGCCGCGCTGTCGGCGGGTCGCTCGGTGGTGCACGCCCGGGTGGGCAAGTCGCTCGTCGAGCAGGGGCCGCGGGCGGCGGACGGGCTCAATACCTACGCGCTGGTGGCCGGCCTGCACGCGGCGCTGTGCCTGGTGCTGGGCCTCGTGAGCCTGCCCGGCGATCCGCCGCTGGCCATGGTGCTGGTCGGCGCGCTGGCTTTGATGGCCTGGCCGCTGCTGCTGCTGGTGCTGGTGCGCACGGCCGATCTGCGGCGGGTGATCGCGGCCGCGCGCGAGCACGAGGGCAAGATCGTCGGTGAGGATCGCGGGCTGACGGCTCTGGGCATCCTGATGGCGGTGGGCGGCGTGCTGATGCTGGTGATGTGCGTCGCGGGCGTGGCCTCGCTGCTGCTCGCCGGCGCGCTGAGCCTGGGCTTCTTCGCGCTGCTGGCGCTGGTGGTCTGCGGCCTGTTCGGCGTGCGGGCGTGGTTCGGCCTGCAGGCGGGGCGGGTGGCGCTGCGCACCCGGGATCCGCAGCGCTTCGCGGCGACGCTCGATCGCTTCAACGCCCTGGCCGTGATCTCGGTCGGGGTGACGGGCCTCATCGTGATCGTGATCATGCTCTTCGCCGGCCTGCGCGGCTTCATCGGCATCGCGGTCGCGGTGCCGGTGCTGCTCGCCGGGCTGGCGTGGCCCCGCGCCGTGCGGTTCTACGCCGAGCAGAACCTGCCCGAAGTGTATTTTCGCGACCCGCTGCCGGGCATCCGCCGCCCGCGGGACGCCGGGCTGACCGGGCTGGGGCCGGTGCTGCTGGCCTCGTCGCTGTTCAGCCTGCTCGGCGCCCTCGGCGTCGGCTTCTCGTGGATCGACGCCGATCTGCGCCGGCTCTTCGAAGCGGCCGAGTTCGACGCGCTCGCCGGCTCTTCGGCGATCGTCGGCGCGCTGGTGACCTTCGCCGCCGGCTGGAGCTTGTTCCACATGATCGAGCGTTTCCGGCCGGTGGCGGTGGTCTACGGGGTGGTCGTCGGCGGGCTGGGGGTCTGGTCGGTGGCCGTTTCGCTGGCCGCCGTGGGCGACCTGCGCGATCCGACGGTGGTCGTCGTCGCGGTGTTGCAGGCGGTGGCGGCGCTGACCCTGCCCCTGGCGGTGCTGTGGCAGGCCCTGCGCCACGAAGAGGTGGGCGAGGACGCCGCCGACGCCGATCTGGCCGAGGCTTTCGACTGACGCTTTCGAGTGAACCTGGAGGATGGACCGATGATCGAGACCGCCCTGACCCGCCACGCGGGCGTCGAGATCCCGCTGATCTGCGGGGCGATGTATCCCTGCTCGAACCCGGAGCTGATCGCCGCGGTCTCCGCCGCCGGCGGCCTGGGCATCATCCAGCCGATCTCGATGATGTACGTGCACAAGCACGATCTGCGCGAGGGCATCCGCCTGATCCGCTCGATCACCGATCGGCCCATCGGCTTCAACGCGCTGGTCGAGCAGTCGTCGAAGGTCTACGAAGACCGCATGAAGGGCTGGGTCGATATCGCCATCGAGGAGGGGGTGCGCTTCTTCGTCACCGCCCTGGGCAACCCGCGCTGGGTGGTCGAGAAGGTGCACGCGGTGGGCGGCGTGGTCTACCACGACGTCACCGAGCGAAAGTGGGCCGACAAGGCGATCACCCACGGGGTCGACGGCCTGATCTGCGTCAACGCCCGAGCCGGCGGTCACGCGGGCGATCGTCTGGCCGAGCCGCTGTACCGCGAGCTGGCCGATCTGGACCTGCCGCTGGTCTGCGCCGGCGGCATCGGCGGCGCGGGTGACTTCGTCGACGCCATCGACGCAGGCTACGCCGGCTGCCAGCTGGGCACGCGCTTCATCGCGACCACCGAGTGCCGGGCCCACGATGACTACAAGCAGGCCATCGTACGGGCCAAGGCGGGCGACATCGTGCACACCGAGCGCATCTCCGGGGTGCCGGTGGCGGTGATCGAGACCGACTACGTGCGCCGGGTGGGCACCAAGGCCGGGCCGATCACCCGGCGCATGCTGCGGCACCCCAAGCTCAAGCACTACGCGCGCATGTTCTTCAGCCTGCGCTCGATCTGGCAGCTGCGAAAAGCGTCGCTCGAGGGCGGGGGCTATCGCGATTACTGGCAGGCGGGCAAGAGCGTCGAAGGCATCGACGCCGTGGAGCCGGCCGGTGAGATCGTCGCCCGCTTCGGCGCGGCGTTGAGGGCTTGTCAGTAAATTACTCGGGCTGCGGCCGCGATCTCGGCCCCCATTCGCCGCTTACCTCCTCGCCGGCTCCTCGCCGTACCTCTGGTACGGCTGCGTCGCCGGCTGCGGGGGCGCTGGCGACTGGAGGCCGAACTCACGCCCTCGCGGGTCCGAGTAATTTCCTTCCAAGCCCTGAGTGAGGCGCGGGCGGCGGGGGCCTGACGGCGCGCTGAGCCCCCGCCGACGAGCTATCACATGCCGCCGGGCATGCCGCCGCCCATCATGCCGCCGGGTCGGCAGACGCCTTCGACGCAGGCGAGCTGCTCACCGTCGCGCCCTTCGGGGCAGTCGGCGTCGGCCTCGCAGCCGGGCACGCAGCGGTTGCCCATCGGGGTCTCGGCGCAGACGCAGCTCGCCGCGTCGGGCGGGCACTCGCCGTTGCAGTCGGCGTCGCCTGCGCAGGCGGCGCCGCCCATGCCGCCGGGACCCTGCATGCCGCCGGCGCCGCCCTGGCCGCCCATGCCGCCCATGCCGCCCATCTCGGGTCGGCAGACGCCCTCGTTGCAGATCTGCGCGCCGCCGTCGCGGCCGGCGGGGCAGTCGGCGTCTTCGGCGCAGGTGGGCGTGCACCGCAGGCCGTCCATGCCTTCGACGCAGGCGCAGCCCGCGGCGTCCGGCGGGCACTGGCCGTCGCAGTCGGCGTCCGCCTCGCAGGCGCCGGCCATCATCATGCCGCCGGCGCCGCCCATGCCGGGTCCGCCGCCCATGCCGCCCATGCCGGGGCCGCCGCCAGCGCCGCCCATGCCGGGGCCGCCGCCAGCGCCGCCCATGCCGGGGCCGCCGCCAGCGCCGCCCATGCCGGGGCCGCCGCCCATGCCGCCCATGCCGTCGCTCTCGGGGATGCAGATGTTGCCTTCGCCGCAGACGGTCTCGTCGCCCCGGGGCGTCGGGCCGCAGTCGTCGTCGGTATTGCAGGTCGGCACGCAGCGGCTGCCCATCGGGGTCTCGGCGCAGGTGCAGCCCACCGAGCCCTCGGGGCAGGCGTCGGCGCAGTCCGCCTCGGCCTCGCAGCTCGTCGCGCCCATGCCGCCCATGCCGCCCATGCCGCCCATGCCGCCCATGCCGCCGCGACCGCCCATGCCGCCGGGGCCGCCCATGCCGCCTTCACCGCCTTCACCGCCCGCGCCGCCGGCGCCTTCGACCTGACCGCCGGTGCCCCCGGCGCCGCCGTCGACGGTCTCCTCGCCGTCGTCGTCACAGCCCCAGCCGAGCACCATCAGCCCGGCGAGCACCCAATGCATCCGCTTCATCTCTCGCTCCTTGTTCGTTCCGGCGCCTCCCCGACGCCACCGGGCACCCTGTGCCCAGCGCACAGGATCCCGACCGGGACGCGTAGGATGCAAGCGGTGCCCGCGGAAAAATTCAGCAATTGTGTTTGTTCTGCCCCGCCAGCCGGCGCCTGATGTCGCCGACGGATCGACCCGGCGGCCGATGGCAGCCCCGAGCGGGCCGATGGGCCGCCGCCGATGGATCTCGGGTCGGGTGAGGGTGACTCGACGCCCGACGCAGCAGAGGATGGCATCGATGCCATGGTCGCCGAGCGTGACGCGGCGGGCCCGGACGCTGCCGTGGTAGACGCTGCAGATCGAGCGGTGTCGAGCCGGCGAGCGCCGGTCGGTCAGCTCTGGTCGTTCTCGCGGACCAGACCCAGCCGGCGGGCCCGCTTGCGCCATTGCTCGCGGGCGAGCGCCTGCATGTCGCGCACGCCGTCGACCTCGTCGACGATCTCCATGCCGAGCAGCGTCTCGACGAGGTCTTCGAGGGTGATCACCCCCGCGGTGCCGCCGTATTCGTCCACCGCCAGCGCGATGTGCTCCCGGGCCTTGAGCAGGTTCTCGAAGACGTCCCACAAGACCTTGCCGGTCGGCACCATCGTGATCGGCCGCAGCAGCTCGCGGATGGGCGTCTCGGGCGCGCCCTCGGCCGCCTTGAGCAGCAGGCTGTCCTTGAGCACGTAGCCCATGATCTCGTCGGGCCCGTCCCCGCGGACCGGCAGGCGCGAGAAGCGCAGCTCCGGGTTGGCGGCGATGGCTTCGCTGACCGTCGCCTCCTGCGGCACCGTCACCAGCACCGTGCGCGGGGTCATCGCGTCGGCCACCGTCAGCCGGCCGAAGCGCAGCAGGTGCTTGAGCGTCTTGGACTCGGTCGCGTCGATCAGCCCTTCCTGGTGGCCGATGTCGGCGAGGGCCTCGAACTCCTGGCGGCTCATCTGGCCGTGCGGCTTGCCCCGGGCGATGGCCTCGGTGACCAGCTCGGAGAGCTTCACCAGCGGCCAGGTGAGGATCATGACCCAGCCGAGCATGCGGCCGACGGACGGGCCGAGGGAGCGCCAGGCCACCGCGCCCAGCGTCTTGGGGATGATCTCGGAGACGATGAGGATGAGCAGCGTCAGCACCGCCGAGGCGACGGCGAACCACGCCTCGCCGAAGACGACCTGCGCCTGGGCCCCGGCGCCGGCGGCGCCGACGGTGTGGGCCACCGTATTGAGGCTGAGGATGGCGGCGAGCGGGCGGTCGACGTTGCTCTTGTAGGCTTGCAGGCGGTCGGCCATGGGGTGGCCGTCCTGCTGCAGCGCGGCGATGTAGGCCGGCGTGAGCGAGAGCAGCACCGCTTCCATCAGCGAACAGAGGAACGAGACGCCGAGGGCGAGGGCGACGTAGGCGAAGAGCAGGGCCAAGGCGACTCCGGCAGAAGCGGTGCGCGAATTGAGTACCCGGGAGACGCGCCGGAGGCAAGTCCGGTCGCGGTGGTTCCTCGGGATCCGCTTGCTCAGGGGCAGGCGAGCGCCCCCGCGCCGCTGTTCGCGTCAGGATCACGGTCGTCGCAGTCGACACACGCGTTCTCGCCGTCGCCGTCCTGGTCCACATCGGTTCGACACGCTGCCTCGCACATGAACACGAACCGGTCTCGGCATTCGATGTCGTTCCAGCCGGTCCGGACGACTTGCACGCAATGCTCGCGGCCGTCGACGTTATTGGGCTCCCACTCAGACCAGCAGCTCGGCTCAGGCAAGGGGACGGGCCGATCGTCCAGCCGAGACACTGTCGGGGGGGCGGTCGAGTAGTTCATCCGCAGGCCCAGCCAGCAACCATGGTCGATGCCCGTTATTTCCATGGCCTGGCGGTAGATCCACTCGCTTTCGGCACAGGTTTCGGGGACGGCCAGTTCGAAGGTCAGATGCTCGAGACAGGTCTGGCGGGCTTCCGCCTGACCCCGCTGTTGGCTGCAGAGCACGTAGATCTGATGGCCGCGGTACAGCCACTGACAGCCTGCCGGAAGCTCACAGGATCCCACGCTCTCGTCGACCCGGCCGTCCTGGTCGTCGTCGCGGCCGTTGCATGCTTCGGGGGGCGGTACCTCTGCGTCGGGCGCGGCTGTTTCGACCGCGTTGTCCCGTACGCCGAAGTCGACCGCTGAAGCCTGGATCGATCCGTCCGTGTCCACTGCTGCATCGATTCCGCGTACGGGCGTACGTGCATCGGACAGAGCGCCGGATGGGCTGGTGTCGGGCTCGGCAGGAAACTCCGGGAAGCATGCCGCGAGCGTTACACTCATCGGCAGTACGAACGTGCGCAGCGCTGACTGTGCCCAGGTCACGGCGGGAAACCGGCCTCGGGGGCCAGCGCGCAGCGGTCGATGCCGCCCTCGGAGTGGTTGGCGTCGGGGTCGCGGTCGTCGCAGTCGACGCACTGATTCTCGCCGTCGCGGTCGGCGTCGATCGTGGGATCACAGGGGGTCTCGCACAGCGCGTTGATCGGGTTGCCCGGGGCCATGCCGCAGCGGTCGTCATTCCAGCCGTAGTCGCCGGTGGCCGGGTTGTACAGCAGGTCGACGCAGGTCTCGCCGAGGATGACGTCGTCGGGCTCGCCGGGCGCCCAGCAGGTCGGATCGGCGACCGGCGGCGTATCTGCTCGGTCCATGCGGAAGACGCTGGTGCCGTCGTCGGGGATCGCCAGCTCGAGCCCGAGCCACCATGCCCGACCGCGGGCGTTCATCTCCCAGACGACCGGGGTCGGCACGAGGTTGCCGGTGGCCCACATCCAGTCGGTCTCGTCGCAGGTATCGGGCACCGCGACGGTCAGGTCGAGCTGCCGGGTGCAGAGATCGATCGCCTCGGCCCGCGAGACCGGCCGATCGCAGAACAGGTAGCTCTGGTGCCCGCGGTGGCGCCAGTGGCAGTGGTCGGGCGGGCTGCAGGCCGCCACGCCTTCGTCGGTATTGCCGTCGCAGTCGTCGTCCAGCCCGTTGCAGGTCTCCTGGGCGCAGATCGGGCCCATGTCGGGCGGCGCGCCGTCGGGGGCCGCGGCGTCGTTGGGGGCGGCGTCGGGCGGGCGGCCGTCCCGCGGGCCGGCGTCGAGCGGGGGCCGGGCGTCGGCGGGCGCGGCGTCTGCGGTCGCGTCTGCCAGGGCGTCGGGCCGGGCGGCGTCGGGCGGGCGGTCGTCGGGTACGCAGTCCCGCCCGACGCAGATCTGGCCCATCGGGCAGGGGTCGTCGCGGATCTCGCACGGGGGCTGCTCGTCGAAGAGGCAGGCCGAGGTGCCGATGATGCCGACGAGCAGCGCGAGCAGGGCGGGGGACGTGGCGGCGGATCGCATGCGGGCAGTGTGCCCCAGCGGCTGCGAGCGGGCAACGGGCCCGCCGGGCTTCGTTGTGGCGGCGTCACCCCGCCGTTGCTATGGTGCCCCACAGGTGAGTGACGCCCCCGGTGCCTGATGGATCCGCTCGTCGGAAAGACCGTCAACGATCGCTATACCCTGCACCGGCTCATCGGCAAGGGGGCCATGGGTCGGGTGTATCTCGCGACCGATCAGCGACTGCACGGTCGTGAATGCGCGATCAAGATCCTGCAAGCCCAGGACGACGAGGAGGAGCGGGGGCGCTTCGAGCGCGAGCTGCGCATCGTCTCGCTGCTCAAGAGCCCCAACGTGGTGCAGGTGCTCGACTCGGGGGTGATGGCGGACGGGCGGCCGTACATCGTGATGGAGCTGCTCGTCGGCAACTCGCTGCATCACGTCGTCAAGCGCAAGGGCGCCATCGAGCCGGTCGAGGCGATCGGCGTCGCGATCGATGTGCTGCAGGGGCTCTCCGAGGCCCACGTCTACGGCATCGTGCACCGCGACCTCAAGCCGGCCAACATCTTCCTCAGCCCGACCGCCGACGATACGCTGCAGGCCAAGGTGCTCGACTTCGGCGTCGCCAAGCAGCTGCGCGGGGACGACGCCGACATCACCAAGACCCGGGCGTCGGTGGGCACGCCGCGCTACATGGCCCCCGAGCAGTTCGTCGGCGGCCCGCTCTCGGCGCGCACCGATCTGTACGGGGTCGGGGTGCTGCTCTACATCATGCTGACCGGGCGGGCGCCCTTTTCGGGGGATGAGGAGGTGCCCGAGGCGATCCGCTCGCTGCCGCTCTCGGCCCGGCTGGCGTGGCTGCACCTGCATCGGCCGCCGGCGCCGGTGGATGGGGTCAGCCCGCAGCTCGCCGGGCTCGTCGCCGAGTTGATGGCCAAAAAGCCCGCCGAGCGCCCGCCGGCGGCGCGGGCGGTCATCGAGCGTTTGCGCCGGCTGCCCGAGGCCGCCGATGGGGCCCGACTGCCGCAGCTGACGGGGGGCTACGACGCGGTCACCGCGCAGCCGGACGACAGCTCGTCGGGCGGTGCCGGGCGCGCCACCGCGTCGCTCATCGGCCCGGGCGTGCCCCGGCGGCGCTCGTTGGCCTGGGTCTACGGGCTGGTGCTCGTCGCCGCCGGCCTGGGTATCTGGCTGGCCTGGCCCATGGACTGCACTCATCGCGTCGTCTCGATCCCCGACGGCGCGGCGGTGCGCATCGCGGGGCGGGTGGCCGGCACGACGCCGTACGACGTCGCGCGGATCTGCGACGGCACGGTCTCGGTCGAGCTGCGGTTGGCGGGGCACGATGCGCGCACGCTCGAGCTCGGGCCCGACGACGCGGCCGAGGTCGAGGTCGTGCTCAATCGCTCGACGCCGGATGTGCCGACGGCTGAGGCGCCGGCCGACGACGCACCGCCCGACGAGGTCGTCGGCGCCGCGGTTGATCTCGGCCTGATGGACGCAGCGCCCGAGAACGTCGACGCGGACGCAGCCCCGGCCGAGGCGCCGCCCGACGCGCAGCCGCCCGCTGAGCAACCGCGCCCCATCCGGGCCGGGCGCTCCGGGCGGTCCGGTCGCAAGAGCCGTCCGCCGCCCGATCCGAAGCCGGCGGCGCCGAAGCAGAAGCCCGACGCGGGGGCCGACTCGCCGGTCTTGTTCTATTGACGGTCTGTTGATGATGGTCGACCGCGCCTGCCTCGACGGGCGGGGCCCGACCCGGCGAGCCGCGCGGTTCACAGCCCGGGCAGTCGGTGGTAGAAGGGGTCGATGCGCGCGCTCTGCTCGATAGGTCTGTGCACCGTGATCGCCGGTGCTCCCGCGGTCGCCGCGGCGACGCCCGCCGAGGCCGAGGCGCTGCTGCGCAAGGCCGAGGCGGCGATTCAAGAGAACGACACCGCGAAGGCGGTGCTCTTCCTCGAGCAGGCCTACGCCGCCGATCCCGACCCGCGCTACATCGCCAACCTGGGGGTGGTCTACCAGCGCAGCGGGCAGTACGCCGCCGCGGCGCAGGCCTTCGAACGCTACCTGGCGACCGACCCCGACCCGCTCAAGCGCAAGGCGGCCGAGACCACCCTGACTCAGCTGCGGCCCGAGGGGCTGATCGTCTCGCGACCCGCGGGCGCCGAGGTCATCATCGACGGCGCCGACGAGCCGGCGGGCATCACCCCGCTGCGCACCCGGCTGCTGGCGGGCCCGCATACGGTGCGGTTCAACCTCGACGACCACATCTCCCAGGACGCGGCGCTGACGGTCGAGGTGGGCCAGAGCTTCGAACTCGAGCGCGCGCTCGAGCCGGTGCCGGTGGACGCGGGCGCCGGGCGACGCACGGCGGCCTATATCAGCATCGGCGGTGGCGCGGTGGCGCTGCTCGCGGCGGGCGGTCTGGGGTATCTCACCGCCGACGCCCTGGCCGAGCGCGACGCGGCGGGCAGCGAGTCGGCTTTCTTCGACGCGCAGAACCGGGCCAATGTCTTCGGTTGGAGCGGCATCGTCGCCGGCGCGGTCGGCATCGGCGGGCTGGCGGTGGGCGCCTATCTGCTGGTGAGCGACCCCGAGCCCTCGGCGGCGGGCGCCCGGCTGGTCGTGGGCCCGGCGAGCGTGGGTATCGACGGCCGCTTCTGAACCGGCGGGCTGCTCGGGGCCGCGCCGACGAGCCTCAGTCGCCCAAGCCTCAGCCGCCCAAGCCTCAGCCGCCCAACTCATAGCGCAGGCTGACGCCCGCAACCCAAGGTGGGCTCGGGCCTGCGCGAGAGATACAGCACCGCGCTGGCTTGACAGCGGTCTGGGCAACGCTGAAAACGGCGCGACCATGGCCTGGGCAACGCTGAGGGCGGGCAAGGCGATCCAGCTCTCGGTGGGTCGGAACGCGCCAACAGTGTCTCGTTGCCGGTGCGCCAGGGAAGCCCTGGTGAAGAGGAGGTGAGGCCTACAACCGAAACTTCACGATGGAGCCCGGCGGGTATCCAATCCCGCCGAGGCGGCTGGCCACCGCCTCGAAGCGAGTCTTGCG
>JAUHXC010000090.1 GCA_030427205.1 bacterium
TGTATCTCTACTTCGTCGGCCACGGCACCGTCGAATCCAACGACCGCCTGCGCCTCTTCACCGCGCCCGACGAACCGCGCGCCGGCCCGGGATACGACGGCAACATCGACTCCCATCTCATCGCCGAACACATCCTGAAGCCGCTCTCATCCCGAGCGGACGTACATCTCATCGTCGACGCATGCCATAGCTATCACATGGTCCAGACCCGCGGTCCGTACGCCCGTGAGAGGCTGACCCCGCGGCCACCGCTCACGCTGGCCTACAGCATCGACTTCGCCGCGCAGTACCCCACCGTCGGCGCCTTGCTCGCCGGACGCACCGAGACGCCCGAGGTGCAGCCGTTCGGTGGCATCTTCAGCCACCTCGTGCGCTCGCTGGCCATCGGCGCCGCCGACCTCGACGGGGATGGCATCATCACCTACCGCGAGATGGCCGACGCGCTGCCCCAGGTGCTGCCGCACATCGAGCAGGCGCCCAAGCCTGAGGTCATGCCGCCTGCGGGCAAGCGCGATCGGCCGTTCATCGACTGGCGCAGCACGCCTGCCGCCCGGGTGTGCCTACCCGCCGACGCCAAAGGCCGGTTCCGGCTGATGGACGCGCTCGACATCTTCGCGACGGTCTACCTGCCCGGCGCGCCGCGCCTGCGCTGGCTGCCGCCGGGGCGAACCCTCGGTCTGGCCATGTCCGGCGTACCCAGCCGCTACTTCGTCGCCGCCGACGGCCCGGCCGACTTCATGGCCGAGTCGCCCTACGCCCGCCCGCCGGCACCGCCGCCCATCCCCGAGGATCCCGACGCGCCGCTGCCCGAGACCGCCGAAGCGCTCGAAGCGGCCAAGACGTGGGAGCCGTTGCCATCGATGATGTCGCGGGAGCCGGCGCTCAGCGCGCGCGCCGAGCCACCGGTGACGCTCTCCCTACCGGTCAGCATGGGCATCGCCGCGGTGGGCGGGGCGACCGCCTTCAACGTGGCGGGCGTCGACGAGGCCGAGACCTGGCTGCATGTCGACGTCCTCGGCCGCGTCGGTCGGGGCCGCCACCGCCTGCTGCTCGAGGCGAACTACGCGCGCGCCGCATTGCACGGCGACGGCGCAGACCCGGAGACCGGGCCGCCGCCAATCCTCGGCCACCGCTGGGGCGGGCGGCTCGGCTACGGGCAGCTCATCTCCGAAGGCGCGGTCGACCTCTCTGTCGGCGCGCTCATCGGCCTGTACCAGATGTGGGGCGAGAGCGGGCCGCCCAAAGCCCGACGGATCATGCTGAACGACGTCGCGCTGCGCGGCACGATCATCGTGCCCTTCGGCACGCACTCTCGCTGGGGATGGCGACTCGACGCGGAGGTGGGCGCGGCCGTCGCCGGCCGACCGCTCACGCCGACGCTCAAGCTGGCCACGGGCCTCGACTTCGAGGCGCTCGTGCACCCGTAGCGATGGTCAGCAGGCACAGAAAAGTCCACTTTCTGCGGACGCTCCCGGTCAGATCGGGGTCGTCGTTCCTTAGTCACCCGCGAACGGTGTATCGCCTGCCGGAGGACGCCTCATGATCCGCGCGCTGTTTTCGCTCGCCTGCTGCGCTCTGTTGGCCCCGCAGTTCGCGCAGGCCGAGGACGCCTGCCCGCCGATCGAGCGCACCGCCGGCCCGCCGGTCTACGTGATCCTCTACGGCTACCCCCACGACGGACCGGTCGAGGCCTCGTGGTTCTCCCTCGGCAACCCGCGGCCGGACCTGCCGATGGTCGACGACGATCTGGTGCGCATGGCGCGGTTGTTCGACGCGCTGGGCCCCGAGCGCATGCGCATCCACGGCGAGCCCGACCGCGCGGCGAGCGCCAGACTGTCGAGCTTCGGCGTCCGCCCGCCGACGTGGCGCAGCCTGCTGGAGAGCGTGGCCGAGGTCGCGTCCGACATCGACAAGGCGCCAGCAGGCGCGACCGAGGCTGACGTCTACATCTACCTCGCGGGTCACGGGCGCAAGGCCCGAAGGGGAGACAAGACGCGCTTGCTCATCTTCGGCGAGCCGGACGGCGAGGCGCCCGGATACAACGGCGTGATCGACTCGGCGCTCTTCGCCGAGCACATCTTGACCCCGCTCGCGGCCCGCGCTCGGGTGCATCTCGTCGCCGATGTCTGCTTCGCTTACACGCTGCTCCAGACCCGCGAGATGAAGAGGGTGGAGACCGTCTTCTCCCCGCCACCGGAGGTCGACTACGTCACGCCGTTCAGTGAATCGTTCCCCGACGTCGGAACGCAGCTCGCCAGCCGCAGCGTGACGCTCGAAGACCCGACGCTGGCCGGCCTGTTCAGCCACGCGCTCCGCTCGGCGGCCATCGGGCCGGCCGACACCGACCGCGACGGCGTGATCACCTACGGCGAGATGGATCGCGCGCTCGCGGTCGCCGCGCGCGCCGACCGCCGCCTCCGCAAGTCGACTGTGGTCGCGCCCGACGGCGACCCGAATACCCCGTTCCTGCGCTGGCGCCAGAGCCCCGCTGCCCGGGTTTGTGCATCGCCCGGAGCGACCCGAGAGCTGCGGGACGGCTCCGACCTGTTCGCGACCTTGCCCGGCTTCCTGCGACCGACGAGCGTATGGCTGCCGCCGGGGCGCACGTTCACGGCGCGTGGTCTGCGATTCGAAGCCGTCGATGGCACCGCGGTGCCCCTCCAGAAGTGATCCGCGCCCATCCGCAGTGTTCGGTATTGATGCCTGATCTCCCATGCCACATGCTCCCGCTGCGGGCTGCTGATGTCTCTCCCTCCATCGACAGCCCGCGCCCGCGGGGCGAGCGGTCACCGCCCCGGCGCCTGTGGGGCGCGTCGGCGTGGAGCGCGTCGGCGCGCCCCTGGACGTGGGCCGGCCTCCTCTGCCTGTGCGTCTTCGCCCTGGGGTGCCAGACCGGGCGCGGTGTCATCGACGATCGCTGGATGGGTCCGTGGTACGCCGTCTTGGACGGTGCGACCCGGCTCGAAGTCGAGACCATCCGCGGTGAGCGGCTGCTGGTCGTCGATGACCCTGAAGCCATCGCCGATCTCATCGAGCGGGTCGAGATCGATCCCACCGCCAGTTGGGGTCGGTGCCGCTGCTCCGGCGAGTTCGCCCTGCTCTTCTCGACGGGCCAGCCCGAGCCGGTGGTCGTCACCCTGAATCATCGCAAGAGCCTGCGGCTGCGCGCCTGGAGCGCCGACGGCGTCCTGACCCCGTGGAGCCGATCGGCCGTCCTGAGCTGGCTGACGACCCATGGCCTGGACCTCTGATCGGCAGCGTTGCACGATCTGACCCGTGCCCGGCTGTCGGCGGCCCCGCGTTCCGTGGTAGCCCGGAGGTAGCGGACCACCCGGAGGAGATGATGCGATCCCCCCTCGCCCTGCTCGTGGCGCTGTGCTGCGCCGGCTGCTACTCGCCGTGGCGCGCCGAGCCCGAGGGCGCGAAGGTCTGCGGGGTAGAGGTCTGCGACGGCTACGACAACGACTGCGATGGCGCCGCCGACGAGGACTTCGACCTCGACACCGACGACCGCAACTGCGGCGCGTGCGGCGCGCTGTGCCGACCAGAGGTGCCGCACGGCACGGCCACCTGCGAGGCCGGGGTGTGCATCATCGAGCGGTGTGAGCCGGGCTTCGAGAGCGCCGACGGCGAGGTGGCGAACGGGTGCGAGGCGGTCTGCGCGCCGTCCGCCGGCCCCGGCGAGACGTGCGACGGGCGGGACAACGACTGCGACGGCACCACCGACGAGGGCGTCGAGTGGGACGCGCCCATCGCGCCGGGGATTGGGGTCTGCGCCGGGCTGCCGCAGGTCTGCGAAGGCACCGCCGGCTGGGGGCCGCCGCGATTGCAGTACGTGCCGACCTACGAGCCGAACGAGGCGACGTGCGACGGCTTGGACAACGACTGCGACGGCAAGGTCGACGAGCCTCACCCGGTCGGGGACGCGTGCGAGGCGGGGGTCGGCGGGTGCCGGCGAGAAGGGGTGATGGCGTGCGGCCCGAGCGGCGGCGACGTGCGCTGCACGGTTGAAGCGGGCCCGCCGGGGGATGGCGACGCCACCTGCGACTTCGTGGACGACGACTGCGACGGCTTGGTCGACGAGGACCCGCCGTGCAACGGCACCGCGTGCAGCGGCTCGGCGATTCCCGAGGGGTTCGTCTGCATCCCGCCGGGCACCTTCATGATGGGCGCGCCGGAGAGCGAGGAGGGGTTCTTCGTCGAGGAGGGGCCGCAGCACGAGGTGACGTTGACCCGGCCGGTGCTGATGTCGGCGACCGAGCTGACCCAGCAGGAGTGGGTCGACGTGCTCGGCTTCAACCCCTCGTTTCGGCAGCGGCACCCGTTGAGCCCGGTGGAGCGGGTGAGTTGGACCGATGCGTTGTTCTACGCCAACGCGCGCTCGCTGCAGGAGGGGTTGGGTCCGTGCTACCGGCTGGAAGAGTGCGAGGGTGAGCCCGGGACCGGGTGCGAGGGGGATGACGCCTTCGAGTCGACCAATTGCGGCGGCTTCGAGTGCGCCGTGGTCGAGTGGAGTCGGGGTTGCACCGGGTATCGTCTGCCGACCGAGGCGGAGTGGGAGTACGCGGCCCGAGCCGGGACGACGACCCGCTTCTGGTGCGGCGACGACGAGCGGTGCCTGCGGGACGTGGCGTGGTTCGCCGACAACGGTGATGGGGAACCTCAGATCGTCGGACGCCTGCCACCCAATCCCTGGGGGCTGCACGACATGCCGGGCAACGTGACCGAGCTGGTGTTCGACGACTACCAACTCTACCGCCCCGAACCGCGGACCGATCCACTCGCCTCCGGGCTCTGGCGCGGGCGCGAGGCACGCAGCACTCGCGACTGCGCCGCCGAGTTCGTCGCCGAGCCATGCCGCTCGGCGTCGAGGGGTGCGCGCCACCCTCAACAGCGCACGTACCTGACCGGCATTCGCTTGGTTCGAGGGTTCTCCACGACGGAAGAGCCGAGATGACCGAACGAAGAGCATGGGGAAGGTCACCCCGGCATATTCTGCCGCGAACGCAGGAGTGAGCGATGCGCACAGCTGCCTGTTTGCCATTGGTGGCCGTTGCGGCACTCATGGGCTGCGTCGAACAGGCCGACACGGCAGCACCAGGGAGTCGTGTGCCGGTGGATGCCCGCCCACCGGAAGACGTCCCTCAGATGAACGACGGGCACGTTGAGCCCCGAGACGTCGCCCTGGCCGCAGACACGAGCGTAGCGATGGATGTGCGCGTGCCAGACGCTCTCGTGGCAACCGATGCGTCGTCGAACGGTGATGCAATGGGCGAGCCGGATGCCGCCCCGCAGTTGGACGCCGAGGCCGACGCCGCCCGGCCCATGATCGACGAATGCTTCGGAATGCTGCTGGACGACGCACCGTTCGTCGCCGACTACGCCAGCTTCGACCCTGTGCTCGGCCGACACTGCCGGGGAAGCGATCACCAAGACATCGACGCTGTCGAGCAGGTGGTCTTTGTCGGCGACGCGCTGGTCGCCGGTCTGCCTCAGTGGCAGGCGCACCGGTTGATGAGATTCGAACTCGCCGAGCGACTCAGTGAGCGCTTCGGCCTCCACGCGCCGGAGCCGGCGTGGCAGGAAGTGGATCCTCTCACGGGGCAACCGGCACTCCGTCGCAGCGGTGACTTCGTCGCTTGCGCTCACCCCTCTGCTGCGGCGGCTGATCTGCTCGAAGGTCGACGCCTGCTCATCGACTGCCTTCTGCCCGACGAGCACCAGCAGCGGACGTTGTTCGTCATCGCCGTCGGGATCCATGATGTTCGACGGTTGACGGAGTCGCTGGCAGAGGGTGTTGGTGACGCCCAGGTTCTCAGCGCTGCTGGCGCACCTGTCGATGCCCTCGAACGCGCTGTTCGCTGGATCAAGGACCCAGCTCGCTTCCCGGCCGGCAGCTTCGCCATTCTGGCCAACGTACCGGACTGGACCGACGGACGTGGCGATACGGCAGCTTGCCCCAACTGGCCTGCGCTGGCCGAAGATCGCCAACCGCTATTCGGGCGTCTCATGGCGCAGCTCAATGGACAGTACATGCGCGTCGCAGTGGAGCAGCGCGTCGATCTTGTCTTCGTTCAAGAGCACTTCTGCGGGCATGGCAGGCAGTTTCGCAACCCTGACCCACTTTGCCTCGGCGTGCCCGAGGCATGGGTCGACGACCGGTGCCTCTTCCTGAGACCGCCGGGCGATGCAGCGCTCACCCGGCTCTTCTGGGATGTGATCACCGACGCCGAGTAGCCGGGCGACGCTCATCGGGCGCGTCAAGGACGTTGATTCCAGTAGGGGTCGAGTTCGGCAGGGTCGAGACTGTGTGCCCGAACGGCCTGATCATAGCGAGCCCGGGTCGTTTCCAGGTCATCGGGCGACATCTGAAAGTCCTCGATGAGCGAACGGTAGTAGTCGCTGTATGTGTCGATGAACCAAGCGCGCTTCTCCTCATCCGTCCGGGGCTGCGCGGGGCCGCCGTCCGGTGCTTCGAAGTTCTCCGGTTCGGGTGGATGCCGATGCAGCAACTCGGGGAGGCCGAGGTGTTGCTCGGCGTTGATGGTGTCGACCGGGATGTTGCAGCGCATCAACACGAGCACCAGCGTCTTGCTGCACGCCAGCGGTCTGCCGAGTTCGAAGCCGCTCTGCGACCAACGCAAGCCAATGTCTTCGAACGCGGGCCAGTGCTCTACGGCTGCGTCGAGGAATCGACGATACCGCCCGTCGGCCAGGGCACCCTGATGATCGAGGAAGAAGATGCGAGCCCAATCCGACAGCAGGATCGCGACGCCCCATTCGCACGTCACGAGCGAGTCGAAGAGGTCGTCTTCCAAGGGCTCGAACAGCTCCTGTCGGTGGTGCTCTTGGAGCACCTGGAGGGGCCGATACAGGTGGAAGCCCGTCCGTGCACCCGTCACCGGGGTCGGGCCTTCGAGGATGAGCCCCCCTGGCTTGTCGACCACATCGACGAGCCCGCCGAGGTCGGCCACCGCGTCCGCGAGGGCCAACCCCCGGCGCAATCGGGTCATGACCTTCTTCGTCTCGCGGTGCGCGTCTCGGCCGCGACCGTACAGGAACGCCGGCAGCTTCATCGATCGTCCTCCGGTTCAGGGCACGGGGATGGCGTTGCGCAGCGGGATGATACGCGAGCCTTCGGAGATGATCAGGTAGGCCAGCAGCGCAGCGCCGGTCAGGCCGGTGACCTCCTCCCAATACTTCCACTCGAAGATCCGGCGCTCGGGATCCTGCTTCGGCTCCCGACGAGGCGCGGGGTGGGGCAGCGGGAACAACTCCGGCACCGGCTCCTTCTTCTTGTAGCGGTAGCCGATCACCCCCGGCTGCATGACGTCGAAGGCGAACCACCCTTCGGGTCCGGGGATGCGACCTTTGGTGCCCGGGACCCCTTTGCCACCAAGCCGGATCGACAGACCCACCCGAGCGAAGGCGTCCACGTATCTTTGTGCCTCGGCCGCGCCAGTCGTCGCCGATTGCCAGGGCTTGATCTCGTACAGGTGGCTCAACGTGGCGTCGGTGATGTCGGGCCGGGTCTGATCCCCCAACTCGGGCCGGAGGTGGCCATACTTCACCGAATCGGCCGCTTTCAACTCGACGGCGATCGCCTGGATGGATCGCGTATTGAGAAAGATGTCGGGCCGTTGACCATGATGGGCGTGATAGTGCCGACCGATCTGCTCGTGCGCCCCGATTCCGACGTACAGCCGACCCGGCATATCCCCTGGCTTCTTCCACGGCAGCTTGTCCGGCAGCGGCCCCAGCGACGCCAGCAGCATCGGACCGAACGCCTCGCCGACCACCGGTCCCAACTCGCCGTAGCGCACCTCGCCGGGATCGGTGCGCTCCAGGTACAGCGCGAAGTACAGCGGCCACGTCTGCGCCCCCGGCTCGACCGCTTGCCAGCCGGCGGCTGGCGCCTCGGTCCACATCGGCAGCACCAGCACGCGCCCGCCCTCCGGCTTGTACATCAGCGGCATATCGGGACTGACCGGCAGATCCACGTCGTCGGGGCCGACGGGACCATGCACCGGACCATCGACCCTCGCCCCGTCGCCCGACCGCGCGGCGTCCGGCTGGCTGGCGGCCTCACTTGGCCGCGACATCGCGCCGTTGGCCCCGGGATCCTGCGGCGCCGCCTCACACACCGGCCCCGCCGTGTCGTCCGCGGCCTCGATCCCGCTCCTTCGCCGCGCCGGCGCGCTCGACCATCCGCCACCCGACCCCAGCGCGCCCCGCACGTCCGCCGCCTGCGCTCGGCGGCTCATCGCGCCAGCGTACGCCCGACTGTGCCGACCACCGGCGGCAGCTCGCGCCGCCGCCCCTTCACCCTGCGCCATCCGGGCGGCGGCCGACGACCACCACGCGCCATCGACCTCCACCGAGCCGTCACGCGGCGCGTCGTGCGCCGCCCCGTTGCGATACTCGTGCTCCGGCCCGCTCATGGACCTGCCTCGCCGCCGTGCGGGCGTGGTTCGACTGCTCGACACACGCGCCCGAGTCCACCCGCGACGGTCCTCACCGGCCGGTCACCCGGCCCGCCCCGACCATCGAGCATCCGAGGCATCGAGCGGATCGTCAAGCG
>JAUHXC010000091.1 GCA_030427205.1 bacterium
CGCTTGACGATCCGCTCGATGCCTCGGATGCTCGATGGTCGGGGCGGGCCGGGTGACCGGCCGGTGAGGACCGTCGCGGGTGGACTCGGGCGCGTGTGTCGAGCAGTCGAACCACGCCCGCACGGCGATGAGGCAGGTCCATGAGCGGGCCAGAGCGCGAGTATCGCAACGGGGCGGCGCACGACGCGCCGCGTGACGGCTCGGTGGAGGTCGATGGCGCGTGGTGGTCGTCGGCCGCCGCCCGGATGGCGCAAGGTGAGGGCGCGGCGGCGCGGGCTGCGGCCGGGGGTCGGCACAGTCGGGCGTTCGCTGGCGCGATGAGCCGCCGGGCGCAGGCGGCGGACGTTCGGGGCGCGTTGGGGTCGGGTGGCGGATGGTCGAGCGCGCCGGCGCGGCGACGGAGCGGGGTCGAGGCCGCGGACGACACGGGGCCGGTGTGTGAGGCGGCGCCGCAGGATCCCGGCGCCAGCGGAGCGATGTCGCGGCCAGCCAAGGCCGCCAGCCAGCCGGACGCCGCGCGGTCGGGCAACGGGGCGGAGGTCGACGGTCCGGTGCATGGTCCCGTCGGCCCCGACGACGTGGATCTGCCGGTCAGCCCCGATATGCCGCTGATGTACAAGCCGGAGGGCGGGCGCGTGCTGGTGCTGCCGATGTGGACCGAGGCACCGGCCGCCGGGTGGCAAGCGGTCGAGCCGGGGGCGCAGACGTGGCCGCTGTACTTCGCGCTGTACCTGGAGCGCACCGATCCCGGCGAGGTGCGCTATGGCGAGTTGGGGCCAGTGGTCGGCGAGGCGTTCGGCCCGATGCTGCTGGCGTCGCTGGGGCCGCTGCCGGACAAGCTGCCGTGGAAGAAGCCGGGGGATATGCCGGGTCGGCTGTACGTCGGAATCGGGGCGCACGAGCAGATCGGTCGGCACTATCACGCCCATCATGGTCAACGGCCCGACATCTTCCTGAACTCGCGGTCGATTCAGGCGATCACCGGTGAGCTGAAGAAGGCCAACCCGCTCAAGTACGGCCACCTCCGGCCCGAGTTGGGGGACCAGACCCGGCCCGACATCACCGACGCCACGTTGAACCACCTATACGAGATCAAGCCCTGGCAATCGGCGAAGACAGGGGCGATCGAGGCGCGCCGCTACGTCAACGCCTTCACCAAGGTGGGCCTGACGATCCGTCTCGGCGCCAAAGGGGTGCCGGGGACCAAGGGTCGCATAGCGGGGCCCGCGGGCTGGTTCGCCTTCGACGTCATGGAAGCAGGTGTTATCGGCTATCGCTACAAGAAGACGGAGCCGGTGCCCGAGCTGTTCCCGCTGCCCCACCCCGCGCCTCGCCGGGAGCCGAAGCAGGACCCCGAGCGCCGGATCTTCGAGTGGAAGTATTGGGAGGAGGTCACCGGTCTGACCGGCGCTGCGCTGCTGGCCTACCTGATCATCTCCGAAGGCTCACGTATCATCCCGCTGCGCAACGCCATCCCCGTACCCTGAACCGGAGGACGATCGATGAAGCTGCCCGCGCTCCTGTACGGTCGCGGCCGAGACGCGCACCGCGAGACGAAGAAGGTCATGACCCGACTGCGCCGGGGGTTGACCCTCGCGGACGCAGTTGCCGACCTCGGCGGGCTCGTCGAGGTGGCCGACAAGCCGGGAGGGCTCATCCTCGAAGGCCCGAGCCCGGTGACGGGCGCACGGACGGGGTTTCACCTCTATCGGCTCCTCCAGGTGCTTCAAGAGCACCACCGGCAGGCGTTGTTCGAGCCCTTGGAGGGCGACCTGTTCGACGCGCTCGTCGCGTGCGAGTGGGGGGTCGCGGTGCTGCTGTCGGATTGGGCGCGCATCTTCTTCCTCAACCACCAGAGCGCCCTGGCCAACAATCGGTATCGTCGGTTTCTCGACGCTGCGGCCGAGCATTGGCCCGCGTTCGAAGGCATCGGCCTGCGTTGGTCGCAGAGCGGCTTCGAACTCGGCAGACCGCTGGCGTGCAGCCAGACGCTGGTGCTGGTGCTGATGCAATGCAATATCCCGATCGAGACCATCAACGCCGAGCGGCACCTCGGCCTGCCCGAGCTGTTGCGCCGCCATCCGCCCGAGCCGGAGGCGTACCATCCCCCGAAGTGTCAGCCTGCAACGTTCGCCAGTGAGGAGGAAAAACAGGCGGTCCTGCGCAAGAACTTCATCGAAATCTACGGTCTGCTCGCAGAGATTCACGGACCCAGGTCGAAGAAGTTGGCCCGCGAGCGAGCGCGAACAGACGCCGAAGCACGAAGGGACGGCTTCGACCCGGCGGACCTGGACCCCCACTGGACCGAACGCCCCGAACCCGCATAGGCGTTTCATTCAGCGTCGGTGATCACGTCCCAGAGCAGTCCGCCCAGTTCGGTATCCCCTTCTGCGTTCAGGAAGCGGCAATCGCGCTGCACCCAGCGCTCGGGCATACCGAGGCAGAGCGGATCGGGTCGCCGGAAGTGGATGCCATGCCCACAGAAGTGCTCCTGCATGAAGCCCAGATCGGCGCCCCGCTCGACCGCGACGCGCATGTACTGGCCGTTGATGTGGGCCATCATGTGCCCGAAGAAGCCTTGGCGCTCGACGGGCAACGGGGGCCAGCCCTGGCAGGCGGCCGTGTCGCCGCGACCATCGGTCCAATCCGGGACGTTGCTGAGAACGACAAAGCTGCCTGCCGGGAAGCGGGCCGGATCCATCATCCAACGCACAGCCTGGTCGAGGGCGTCGACGCTCTGCCCGGCGGCGCTGAAAACCTGCGCATCGTCGGCACCGTCGGCCAGCATCTCGGTGAGGCGTTGCACATCCCGAATGCCGACGGTGATGATGAACAGGGTTCTGCGCCCATACTCTTCAGGCAGCAGGCAGTCAACGAGGAGGCGCTGACCGTCGAGCAGATCGGCCACCTCGGCGAGCGGATCGGCGCAGGCGATGAAGTCTCCGCTGCGACGCAGCTCGGGCTGCCCGGTGAGCGGGTCGAGCGAGTGCCAGCCTACGTCTGGGGCTTGCAGCCCGAATCGCTGGCTGAGTCGGGAAGCCAGGCGAACTCGCAGCGGCAGGTCCGATTGAAATCGGCTCCGACCCGTCATCAACGCATCCCCGATGAACACCACTTGCTGCACAGCAGCGATCTCCTGGTGGTCAGTGCCGCGACAGTGGCGCCCGAGTAAAGCATCGAATGCCGCGTAGTCGGCGATGAACGGCGCGCCGTCGAGAAGCATGCCGAAGCAGTCATCGATCATCGGCCGTACGCCCACATCCGTCCCGGCATCCATCGCCGAGCCGACGTCGTCTGCGGGGACCGCGTCCGGCCCATCGATGACCGGGTCGACGACCGCATCGGGTGCAGCGGTGTCGGCGCGCCTCGACGCATCCATCGGAAGCGCGACATCTCGGGGTTCGACGAAGCCATCGTTCACGGGTCGGACGTCGCGCTCGGGTTGCGCGTCCAACGGCAGGCGACCACCAGGGGCTGCCGCATCGGGCTCCTCTACACAGGCAGGGAGCACGGCCAGAGTCAACGTGAGCAGACAGCCGATCCGGTTCATCTTCGTCTCCCGAGCGATCCACGGAGAGCATAGGCTGATGATCAGCGGCGGGATGTCCGCTCTCGGGTGCCGCCTATTTGGTCGAGTTCGTCGGGAGATCCCGCACCAGCCGGGTCCCGGTGAGGTAGTTGCGCTGTTGTGGATGACGCACGTTTCGTGACCCAACCCGACAATGCCTGCCGAGATCCTCTGCTGCGCCGTCTCGGGACACGCGGGCCTCACGCCCCATGAAGAGCCCCGATCCGACCGGATCGGTCTGCGGCTCGGGGCTATACAGTTGATAGTCGTCGAACAGGATCTCGCTGATGTTGCCGTGCATATCGTGCAACCCCCACCGGTTGGCCGGCCGCCGGCCGACGATCTGCGGCTCTCCGTCCCCCGTCTCGGTGAACCACGCTACGTCCCGCAGACACCGCTCATCATCGCCGCACCAGAAGCGGGTCGTCGTGCCGGCGCGCGCCGCGTACTCCCACTCGGCCTCGGTCGGCAGCCGATAGCCAGTGCAGCCCCGAGCCCACCCGACCACCGCGCACTCGAAGCCCCCGCAGTTGTCGAAGCGCTCCTCCTCGCACCCGGTCCCGGGATCACCCTCGCACTCGTCCAGCCGGTAACACGGATCCAGCCCCTCCTGCAGCGAGCGCGCGTTCGCGTAGAACAGCACGTCGCTCCAACTCACCCGTTCGACCGGACTCAACGGGTGCCGCTGCCGCAGCGACGGGTTGAAGCCGAGCACGTCGACCCACTCCTGCTGGGTCAGCTCGGTCGCCGACATCAGCACCGGCCGGGTCAAAGTCACCTCGTGCTGCGGCCCCTCCTCGACGAAGAACCCCTCCTCGCTCTCAGGCGCGCCCATCATGAACGTGCCCGGCGGGATGCAGACGAACCCCTCGGGAATCGCCGAGCCGCTGCACGCGGTGCCGTTGCACGGCGGATCCTCGTCGACCAGGCCGTCGCAGTCGTCGTCCACGAAGTCGCAGGTGTCGTCGCCATCCCCCGGCGGGCCCGCTTCGACCGTGCAGCGCACGTCGCCGCCGCTCGGGCCGCACGCCATCACCCCTTCTCGCCGGCACCCGCCGAGCCCCGCCTCGCATGGGTCCCCGACCGGGTGCGGTTCGTCGACCTTGCCGTCGCAGTCGTTGTCCAAGCCGTCGCACGTCGCCTCGTTCGGCTCGTAGGTCGGCACATACTGGAGACGCGGCGGGCCCCAGCCGGCGGTGCCTTCGCAGACCTGCGGCAGCCCGGCGCAGACCCCGATCCCCGGCGCGATGGGCGCGTCCCACTCGACGCCCTCGTCGGTGGTGCCGTCGCAGTCATTGTCCCGCCCGTCGCACGTCTCGCCGGGGCCCGCCGACGGCGCGCAGACGGTCTCGCACCCGTTGGCCACCTCGCCGTCGGCGCTCTCGAAGCCCGGCTCACACCGCTCGATGATGCACACCCCGGCCTCGCAGGTGGCCGTGCCGTGCGGCACCTCTGGCCGGCACACCGCGCCGCACGCGCCGCAGTTGCGGTCGTCGGTGTCGAGGTCGAAGTCCTCGTCGGCGGCGCCATCGCAGTCGTTGTCGTAGCCGTCGCAGACCTCGACCCCGCAGACCTTCGCGCCCTCGGGCTCGGCGCGCCACGGCGAGTAGCAGCCGGCGCAGCACAGCGCCACGAGCAGGGCGAGGGGGGATCGCATCATCTCCTCCGGGTGGTCCGCCACCTCCGGGCTACCACGGAACGCGGGGCCGCCGACAGCCGGGCACGGGTCAGATCGTGCAACGCCGCCGATCAGAGGTCCAGGCCGTGGGCCGCCAGCCAGCTCAGGACGGCCGATCGGCTCCACGGGGTCAGGACGCCGTCGGCGCTCCAGGCGCGCAGTCGCAGGCGCTTCCGATGATTCAGGGTGACGAGCACCGGCTCGGGCTGACCCGTCGAGAAGAGCAGGGCGAACTCACCGGAGCAGCGGCACCGACCCCAACTGGCGGCGGGATCGACCTCGACCCGCTCGATGAGATCGGCGATGGCTTCCGGGTCGTCGACGACCAGCAACCGTTCACCGCGGATGGTCTCGACTTCGAGCCGGGTCGCGCCGTCCAACGCGGCGTGCAACGGACCCATCCAGCGATCGTCGATGACACCGCGCCCGGCTTGGCACCCCAGGGCGAGGACGCACAGGCAGAGGAGGCCGGCCCACGTCCAGGGGCGCGCCGACGCGCTCCACGCCGACGCGCCCCGCAGGCGCCGGGGCGGTGACCGCTCGCCCCGCGGGCGCGGGCTGTCGATGGAGGGAGAGACATCAGCAGCCCGCCGCGGGAGCATGTGGCATGGGAGATCAGGCATCAATACCGAACACTGCGGATGGGGCGGATCACTTCTGGAGGGGCACCGCGGTGCCATCGACGGCTTCGAATCGCAGGCCGCGCGCCGTGAACGTATGCCCAGGCGACAGCCATACGCTCGTCGGTCGCAGGAACCCGGGCAGGGTCGCGAACAGATCGGAGCCGTCCCGCAACTCTCGGGTCGCTCCGGGCGACGCACAGACGCGGGCGGCGGGGCTCTGGCGCCAACGCAGGAAGGGGGTGTTCGGGTCGCCGTCGGGCGCGACCACAGTCGACTTGCGGAGGCGGCGGTCGGCGCGCGCGGCGACGGCGAGCGCGCGGTCCATCTCGCCGTAGGTGATCACGCCGTCGCGATCGGTGTCGGCCGGTCCGATGGCCGCTGACCGCAGCGCGTGGCTGAACAGGCCGGCCAGCGTCGGGTCTTCGAGCGTCACGCTCCGGCTGGCGAGCTGCGTGCCCACGTCGGGGAACGATTCGCTGAACGGCGTGACGTAGTCGACCTCCGGTGGCGGGGAGAAGACGGTCTCCACCCTCCTCATCTCGCGGGTCTGGAGCAGGGTGTAGGCGAAGCAGACATCGGCGACGAGATGCACCCGGGCGCGGGCCGCGAGCGGAGTCAAGATGTGCTCGGCGAAGAGCGCCGAGTCGATCACGCCGTTGTATCCGGGCGCCTCGCCGTCCGGCTCGCCGAAGATGAGCAAGCGCGTCTTGTCTCCCCTTCGGGCCTTGCGCCCATGACCCGCGAGGTAGATGTAGACGTCGGCCTCGGTCGCGCCTGCTGGCGCTCTGTCGATGTCGGACGCCACCTCGGCCACGCTCTCCAGCAGGCTGCGCCATGTCGGCGGGCGGACCCCGAAGCTCGACAGCCGGGCGCTCGCCGCGCGGTCGGGCTCGCCGTGGATGCGCATGCGCTCGGGGCCCAGCGCCTGAAAGAGCCGCGCCATGCGCACGAGATCGTCGTCGACCATCGGCAGGTCCGGTCGCGGGTTGCCGAGAGAGAACCACGAGCCCTCGACGGGCCCGTCGTGGGGGTAGCCGTAGAGGATCGCGTAGACCGGCGGGCCGGCGGTGCGCTCGATCGGCGGGCAGGCGCCCTCGGCGTGCGCGAACTGCGGGGCGAGCAGAGCAAGGCCAACGAGCGACAGCAGCGTACGGATCATGCGACCTCCTCCGTTCGACGAAACACCGTCCACGGGTGACTAAGAGACGACGACCCCGATCTGACCGCGGGCGTCCGCAGAAAGTGGATTTTTCTGTGCCTGCTGACCATCACTACGGGTGCACGAGCGCCTCGAAGTCGAGGCCCGTGGCCAGCTTGAGCGTCGGCGCGAGCGAGCGCCCGGCACCGGCGGTGCCAACTTCCGCGTCGAGCCGCCACCCCCAGCGGGAGTGGGTGCCGAAGGGCACGGTGATCGTGCCGCGCAGCGCGACGTCATGGATCAGGATCCGCCGAGCCTCGGGTGGCCCGCTCTCACCCCACATCTGGTACAAGCCCGTGAGCACTCCGACCGACAGGTCGACGGGGCCCTCGTCGATCAGGCGTCCGTATCCGACGCGCCCACCGATCCGGTGGCCGAGGATCGGAGGCGGTCCGGTGTCGGGTTCCGCGTTCTCCCCATGCAGCGTGGCGCGGGCATAGCTCGCCTCGAGCAGCAGGCGGTGGTGGCCATGCCCGACGCGCCCGAGGATGTCGATGTGCAGCCACGTCTCGGCCTCGTCGGCGCCCTCCACGTTGAAGGCCGTCGCGCCGCCCAGCGCCGAGGCGCCCAAGCTCACCGGCAGTGAGAATGTCATCGGCGGTTCAGCCCGCGCGCTGAGTATCGGCTCCCGCGACATCATCGACGGTAGAGGCTCCCACGTTTTGGCCGCTTCGAGGGCCTCGGCGGTCTCAGGCAGCGGCGCGTCGGGGTCCTCGGGGATCGGCGGCGGTGAAGGTGGGCGGGCATAGGGCGACTCCGCCATGATTTCGACGGGGCCGTCGGCGGCGACGAAGTAGCGGCTGGGTACGCCGGACGTGGCCAGACCGAGGGTTCGCCCCGGCGGCAGCCAGCGCAGGCGCGGCGCGCCGGGCAAGTAGACCGTCGCGAAGATGTCGAGCGCGTCCATCAGCCGAAACCGGCCCTTGACGTCGGCGGGCAGGCACACCCGAGCGGCCGGCGTGCTGCGCCAGTCGATGAACGGCCGATCGCGCTTGCCCGCAGGCGGCATGACCTCGGGCTTGGGCGCCTGCTCGATGTGCGGCAGCACCTGGGGCAGCGCGTCGGCCATCTCGCGGTAGGTGACGATGCCATCGCCGTCGAGGTCGGCGGCGCCGATGGCCAGCGAGCGCACGAGGTGGCTGAAGATGCCGCCGAACGGGTGCACCTCGGGTGTCTTGGTGCGTCCGGCGAGCAGGGCGCCGACGGTGGGGTACTGCGCGGCGAAGTCGAGGCTGTAGGCCAGCGTGAGCGGCGGCCGGGGGGTCAGCCTATCGCGGGCGTAGGGCCCGCGGGTCTGGACCATGTGATAGCTATGACATGCGTCGACGATGAGATGCACGTCCGCTCGTGATGAGAGCGGCTTGAGGATGTGCTCGGCGATGAGATGGGAGTCGATGTTGCCGTCGTATCCCGGGCCGGCGCGCGGTTCGTCGGGCGCGGTGAAGAGGCGCAGGCGGTCGTTGGATTCGACGGTGCCGTGGCCGACGAAGTAGAGATACA
>JAUHXC010000001.1 GCA_030427205.1 bacterium
GTCCTTTCGGCGTTTTGGTTCAAGCACTCCGAATAACCGAGGGGTACGGCCTCCTCTTCCGATATGTCAGGGGCGCAAAGGCGCGGAGTTACGCGGCTCGATCAGATGTAGATCGGGATATGCACCCCAACGAGTTTATCGCCCGTTCTTGTAGTCGGGCCGAACTGCAACGTCAACGCTGCCTGGATCCTGACATCCGCCGCCTTCGATGATCTATCGTGGCAACGCCTACCATGACCTGCTCTTCAGCCCCTCACGGGCGCCGATCAGAGCCGTGCTCTGACACGTTGCCGACACGCGCACAGGTGTCAGTGCACCGGGTTTCGACGGCAGGCGGTGTCGTGAGCTACTGAGCAAGCAGTCGGACAGCCTGGGGATATACGACCCCTTGGAGAGCATCCTTCTCCGACTTGGTGTAGAACGCCGTTCCTTCCTGGCGCAGGACTGCAACCACGACCTCGGTGGCTGTGGTGCGGACCGCCGCATCGGCCTTGATCAGGTCATCGCCCAGGATGAGGTCAGTATGCCCCTTCCATTTCTGCATCTCCTTGACCGCCGCCTCGAAGGCCGCTCCCAGCTCGGGACGGCTAATGGTCTCGCTCGAACGCTGAACGAGCTCTATGAGGTTTTCCGTATAGTACGAATGGAACTCGCCCTCCGAGTAGTAGAGGGCCCGCGCCAAGTTGAGAGTGACCTCCTGCATCGTCCATGAGGCATCAGCCTGCTTCAGGAACTTGGCGAGTCGCTTCATCTCGGTCCGCGCCGCGTACTTGTTCTCTTCGGTGGCGTCGGCAGGCCTCTGGACGAAGATCAGCAACAGCAACTCGATGAGTCGCCGTGCTTGACGAGTGGATAGACCCAGCACGAACTCATCCATGGGGCCCAATTTCGGTTCGGCAGTCGACATTGATATCTCCTCGCAGGCTGAAGTCCTACTATGCCGAGTCTAGCGAGGGGCCGTCTTACATTCAATGTGAAATACCGGTTTCACCTTGAATGTGTTTTCTTGAATCAACAACGCGCAGATCGTCCTCGGTCTTCACGCGGGCCTCGTCGGCGACCTTCACCTGGTGCTTGTAGAGGTCGATGATCGCTTCCGGGGCCGGCTGGGGCGTCACGCAGGGCCGGCGGCGGGGGCGCAGGACCAGGTCCCGGCGGCGCAGGATGAACTTCTTGTGCGGGTCGCGGGCGACGAGCCGGTAGCGGCCGGAGCGGGTGATGCGGGATGCGGTCGCACAGGTCGCGCTCGGTGTCGGTGACGAGGGCCTCGATGACCTCGTCGTGTTCGTCGAACGCCGGGGTCCACTTGTGGTTCTCGCAGAAGTAGACGTGCAGCAGCGCCACCGGCACCTCGGCGCCGACCAGTGGGCTGTAGGTGGGCTCGATGTCGCGGGGGTCGTCGTCGAACATGGGCTCGTCCGTCCAGCGGAATGTGCTCGGCGGGGCGAATTCTCGGGCGCCGAGGGCCGAACCGGCGCGGTTGTGCGGTCTGGGCGGGTCGGAGAGCTTGAAGGGGGGCTTCAGGTCCGCTTGATGGCAGCTATGGGTGTGCTACAGCGGAGCTTGTGGGCTGCTTGAGCGGTGCTAGACCTTGAACTTTTCTTGAACTAGGACAAGCCTTTACGAGCGCTACAGGGCTGCTATGATTGAGCTTGAGGCGAGCTAGAGCCGACCTATACGGGGTCGCCCTCATGGGCATCAGGGGGCGGGCCATCCCGGGCTCGTCGACGGCCGCGGTGGGCTGCGCGAGGGGCGGGTCCGGGTGCTTGCCGACGGGTGCCCGGCGGGGGCCGTGGGTACCAGAGGCGCGGAGCGGCAGAGAGGAGGCGGGCCATGGCCCGGCGCATCAGGTTCGACGTAGACGAGGCGGCCGAGCTGTCTCGCAGCGGCCGGTGCCTCGACGAGGTGGCCGCGCGCTGGGGTCTCGTCGGGCACGATGCGCCGGCGATGGTGGCGATTCAGCTCGGGGGCGGTGAGTAGCCAGTCAGTTCCTCTGCGATGGGCTGCACCGTCGCGAGCCATCCCCCCTTACACGCTCATTACAAGATCATCTGCTGGGTTGCGCACGATCCCGTCGTGTCCAGAATAGCCGAACCTACGGGAGGCGGCGCATCACCAGACTCGCCGCGGGAACAGACAGCAAGGAAGATATGACCCCTCACGAACAGCGCGTCCTTCGCATCATCGAGCAGGCAATCAGCGACCGGACGCCAATCGAAGCTGTGTATCAAGGCCATCGGCGGCTGCTGTGCCCCCATGTCGTCGGAACGAAGAACGGCGTCTGGCAGACGCTCAGCTATCAGTTCGGCGGTACCAGCAGCAGTGGCCCTGTGTATCCGGGGTCTCGCGGCAATTGGCGGTGCATGCGCCTTCAGGATCTCGAACTCGTCGCCCCGACGGAAGGGATCTGGCACACTGCCGACAACCACAGCCAAGAGCAGACCTGCGTTGACCATGTCTACGCGGAGGTCGCGTACTGAGAGCGTCGTCTATCGGACATCAGCCAGAAAGGCGGACTTGATCATGGGGTGGAAGAGCACGCTCCGCTCGCTGGAGGCGGCGTCTCGTCGTGCTGCCCGCGAACGGGAACGAGATGCGCGCAGGCGGCAACGCGAGCTGGCGAAGCTCCAGAAGGAGATGGCCAAGGCCGACGCCCAGCGGCGGGCCCAGCTGGAGGTGCGTCAGTACGAGAACACGGTCGAGTTGCTCACGTCCCTGCAGCGGGACTGCGGCGATGTGGTCGACTGGCGCGCCGTCGCCGCATCGACTGCACCAGAGGCTCCCAGCCGCTCCGACCAGCATGAGCGAACTGCCCAAGAGGCCCTCGATGCCTACCAGCCGGGTTTCTTCGCGCGTTTGTTCGGCGGCGACAAGAAACGCCGGGACGAGTTGGAGATCGACATCGAACTCGGTCGGCAGATGGACAAAGAGGCGTTCGACCGAGCGACAGCCGAGCACCGTCGGGCCGTGGACGAGTGGCGAGACGAAGTTGCCATGGCAGAGGGCATCTTGAGGACCGAAGCCGCGGCATTCGGCAAGGCCGCCCAAGAGCTCGAGCGCTACCACGAGTTGGGAGAGTGGGGAATCCAGGTGTCGGTGACGGTCGGGCACGCAGATCGGATGGGCGTCACCCTGACCGTGCCGAGTGACGACGTGATCCCCACCCATCGGAAGACGCTGACGGCGACCGGGAAGTTGTCAGAACGAGCCCTTCCGAAGGGCGCTCGCGGGGAAATGTACCAGGACTTCGTGTGTGGTGCAGTGCTCCGTGCGGTCCGTGAGAGCTTGGCGCTGTTCCCCATCGACTACGTGGTGGCCACTGCCGAGACCCGGATGCTCAACACGGCAACAGGGCACCTCGAAGATTCTCCGATCGTCTCGATCATCTGCCCACGTGCGACCGTGGACGAACTCAACTTGGCAGACGCCGATGCCTCCGACGCCCTGGCCAACTTCATGTGCCGCATGAAGTTCAGGAAGACGAAAGGCTTCTCGCCGGTGGACGCCTACACCCTCGACGACGTGCCGACTGAGTAGGTCGCCAGGTCAGTAGCCCTCGACGAGGGGCTTGCGCGGGCATCGCTACGGGCTGGGCACGGTCGAACTCAACGACGATAGAGGGGTCGCGATGACGCGCCAGACCCAACCGGTGTCCGGCCCCGATCGTCGCGCCCCGCCGGGCAGGTCGCGGCGATCATCTACAACACCCGCAAGGGCGACACCGCCGCGTGGTGGCGTCACCCGTTCCGCAACCTGCTCGGACCTCGCCGAGCAGGTGATGTAGACCCCGGCTGGCGCCAATCGCAGCCCGCGACTCCTGGCCGGTGGTGATGCGCTTGTCGACGACGTGCGTCTGCTAACGCGGATGGGCACTTGCGGTGATTGAGGCCGGGCACAACACCTCGTGGCCTGGGAGGGCTTGGTATCAGTGGCCTGGGGCCTACCTGGGTGCCTGAAGGTGGGCCTCGACCACGTCGCCCCCGACCCTCGTGGGGGGCCTTGACTTGCCCGCCCTCAAGGCTCGGAGGGGGCCCGAGCTGCCCGCCGCTCTTCCTCATGGGGGGCCTCGATCTGCCCGCCCTCGCTCCTCGTGGGGGGCCTCGGCATGTTCGCCCCCGAGCCTGAGCTTTGGGGACTCGATCTCGGGGGCAACCGGGCTCTGGTGCCCGACAGCGACCTGCATCGACTTGGGCGGCTGGGCGACGATGACCAGCAGAGGGTTGTCGCGTGCTCTCCCGATTCCGTGGTGCCAGCCGTCCTATGGCCGGCCGTCCGCTTCCTGCCGACAGGCCCCTTGCGCCAGATGGCATCGCCGGACGAGCGCACGAGCCCGGCGGGTATCCAACGCGACGTCACCAGCCAGCGCGTCGGCGGTCGGACAATCGCAGTCGGCCAGCGCGCGGTCGAAGCGTTCGAGCGGCGTCGGTTCTTCGGGCACCGCCACGGCAGGCGGCGCAGGTGGATTCGGCGCCCGGTGAGGCGCAGACGGCCAGATCATCACCGAGATCGCCACGGCCGTCGCCACCCCGGCCACGAACGCCAGCCCAACCGATGCCCGCCGTGGTGGGGCGGGCTCGGAGACCAGCTCCCCCGAGACGTGCGCCGGCTCGGTGGCCGACAGCTGCTGCGTCGGAGGGAGCGGCGCTGCGGGTGAGAGCAGCGCCCGCAGCTCGGCGGCGTCGGGGCGAACGCCGGGATCCTTGCGCAGCGCCCGGGTGATCGCGTCGGCCAGGCCGCGGGGCACGCTCTGGGGCAGCGGCGGCACGTCGGCTTCGAGGTGCTGCCGGGCGACCTCCAGGGTCGTTGGCGCTCGGAACGGCGGGTGGCCGGCGACGGCGGCAAAGAGCGTGGCGCCGAGCGCGTACAGGTCGATCGAGGGTGCGACGACGCCCTGCCGGATCTGCTCCGGCGCCATGTAGGCCGGGGTGCCCATCACCAGCCCCGAGGCCGTGAGCGGGTCGGGGTCGTCAACCGGGCGGGCGACGCCGAAGTCGATGAGCGTCACGCGCTCGGCGCCGTCGGCGCCGCGGTGCAGCATGATGTTGCCCGGCTTGACGTCGCGGTGGACGAGCCCGGCGCGGTGGGCGCAGTCGAGGCCGTCGAGCACGGCCCGCCCGATGTGTGCGGCGCGTGCGGGGGGCAGCGGGCCCGACGTGCGCAGGGCGTCAGCGAGGGAGAGCCCGTTGATCAGCGGCTGGGCCATCCACAGCAGCCCGAGGTCGGCGTCGTGGCCCAGATCGAAGACGGTGATCAGGTTGGGGTGGTCGAGGCCGGCGAGGGTCTGCGCCTCGCGTCGGAAGCGGGCGGCGAGGTCGGGCGGGTGGTCGGGGCACGTCTTCAGGGCGACGGCGCGGTCGAGGCGGCGGTCGTGGGCCCGGTAGACGGCGCCCATGCCGCCCGATCCGATCGCGGCGGTGACCGTGTAGCGATCGGCGAAGTCGTGCCCGATGACTCGGGCCGGGTTCAAAACCGGCCCCGCACGCTGATGCCACCCGGCCCCGGGGCGACTTCGAGCTCTTCGTCGGTGGTGAGCCAACCGTGGAGCGCGAAGCCGGTAGCCGTGGCGGCGAGGCCGGTGGCGAGGCTCCCGCAGATGAAGTAGCCGAGCGCTTCGAGGCGCGCGTCGCGGAAGCGCCGGAGAGTCGCCGACTCGGCAGGCGACCCGGCGGGGTGATCGCGCCACTGACTCCAGGCGTCGTCTCGCTCGGCGGCGGCGTCGACGCCCCAGCCCCACAAGATGACGCTGCCGACCGCCGAGGTGATGGCGACGCCGGTCCAGAGGTAGACGGCGCCGTCCTCGTCGGGTGGGGGCGGCGCGTCGGGCTCCGGGGTGAGCGCGCTGGTGGCTGGGTCCGGCGGGTCGGTGATCGAGCCGCGGGTATCGACCGGCACGCTCGGCGCCGGCTCTGTCGGCGCGGGCGGCTTCTCCGCCGGGGCGGCCGGTGGCTCGGGCGCTGGCGGGGTCGTCGTCGACGCCGTCGGAGCGACAATCGGCGGGGCCGCGGGCGCGGGTTGTGGCGAGGCCGCACGTTGCTTCATCCGGCGCTTGGCGGGCGGCGGGGCGACGGCGGGCGGCGCCTCGCGGGCTGCTTCACAAGCTCGGCGGTGCTCGGCGGCCCACTTCGAGGCGGTCGACCGCAGATCGTCCTCGGCCGCTGCCGACGCGACGAACGCCTCGGCGCGCTGCGCCAGGGCGCAGGGATCGTCGGCCCGGGTGCGGGCGATCTCGAGCGCGCGGAACCGCAACAGGTCGGCCAGCTCGACGCAGCGGGTGTCAGCGGCGGCGGCGTCAAGGGAGGCGACCGCCGCGGCGGGGGACTGCTGGTCGGCCGCGCGCATGCGATCGAGGCACGGGTCAGCCAACCCGAGGCCCGGGGTCAGCGCGATGAGCAGCCATGTCGGGGCGGGTCTCATCAGAGGTCTTCGCGCGCAGGGGTCGGAGCGGTCCGGCAGGGGTGGGCCAGCACGCAATCGGAGTCGTCGGCCTGGAAGTCCATGACGTCGACGAAATCGCTCATCCCGTGGCGCCTCCCGCGATGCACGGGTGAGTCATAGCACGCGCCGAAGCGCAGGGGACAGCCGAAGGCGGTATGCGATTGACGGCGCTTGACGAGCCGCTCGATGCCTCCGATGCTCGATGGTCGGGGCGGGCCGGGTAACCGGCCGGTGAGGACCGTCGCGGGTGGACTCGGGCGCGTGTGTCGAGCAGTCGAACCACGCCCGCACGGCGGTGAGGCAGGTCCATGAGCGGGCCGGAGCGCGAGTATCGCAACGGGGCGGCGCACGACGCGCCGCGTGACGGCTCGGTGGAGGCCGATGGCGCGTGGTGGTCGTCGGCCGCCGCCCGGATGGCGCAAGGTGAGGGCGCGGCGGCGCGGGCTGCGGCCGGCGGTCGGCACAGTCGGGCGTTCGTCGGCGCGATGAGCCGTCGGGCGCAGGCGGCGGACGTGCGGGGCGCGCTGGGGTCGGGTGGCGGATGGTCGAGCGCGCCGGCGCGGCGACGGAGCGGGATCGAGGCCGCGGACGACACGGCGGGGCCGGTGTGTGAGGCGGCGCCGCAGGACCCCGGCGCCAACGGAGCGACGTCGCGGCCAGCCGAGGCCGCCAGCCAGCCGGACGCCGCGCGGTCGGGCAACGGGGCGGAGGTCGACGGTCCGGTGCATGGCCCTGTCGGCCCCGACGACGTGGATCTGCCGGTCAGCCCCGATATGCCGTTGATGTACAAGCCGGAGGGCGGGCGCGTGCTGGTGCTGCCGATGTGGACCGAGGCGCCAGCCGCCGGGTGGCAAGCGGTCGAGCCGGGGGCGAAGACGTGGCCGCTCTACTTCGCGCTGTACCTGGAGCGCACCGACCCCGGCGAGGTGCGCTACGGCGAGTTGGGGCCGGTGGTCGGCGAGGCGTTCGGTCCGATGCTGCTGGCGTCGCTGGGGCCGCTACCAGACAAGCTGCCGTGGCAGAAACCTGGGGAAATGCCGGGGCAGCTCTACGTCGGGACCGAGGCGCATAAGGGGATCGGCGAATACTACAAGGCGCGACATGGTGGGCGGGGCGATATCTTCCTCAACAATCATTCGGTTTCATCGATCGTGACGGAGTTGAAGAAAGCTGACCCGATGAGATTCGGTCATCTCAAGCCCGCGCTGGGTGGGCTGATTCGCCCCGACATCACCGACGCGATGTTGGGGCACCTCTATGAGATCAAGCCCTGGCGCTCGGCGAAGACCGGGGCCGCCGAGGCCCGGCGATACGTCCGGGCTTTCAGCCGCGCAGGGCTCGTTGTGCGACTCGGTCTCAAGGGGGTGGCCGGCACAAAGGGTCGTATAGCGGGGCCCGGTGGCTGGTTCGCCTTCGACGTCATGGAGGAGGGCGTCATCGGATATCGATTCAAGCAGAAGGAGCCGGTGCCCGAGCTGTTCCCGCTGCCCCACCCCGCACCACGTCGGGAGCCAGAGCAGAGTCCCGAGCGCCGGATCTTCGAGTGGAAGTATTGGGAAGAGGTCACCGGGCTGACCGGCGCTGCGCTGTTGGCGTACCTGATCATCTCCGAAGGCTCGCGTATCATCCCGCTGCGCAACGCCATCCCCGTGCCCTGACCCTGGAGGACAAGCGATGCAACTGCCTGCGTTCCTGTACGGGCGCGGTCGAGACGCCCGCCGCGAGACGAAGAAGATCGTCACCCGCTTGCGTCGGGGGCTGGCCTTGCCCGAAGCCGTCGATGATGTGGGTGGGCTGATCGAGGTCGAAGACAACCCGGGCTGGATCATTCTGGGTGGACCGGACCCCGTCGGTGGCTCGCGCGACGGTTTTCACCTGTACCGACTGCTCGTCGAATTGCAGGAGCACCACTACGCCGACGTCGTTCAACCCCTGGAGAGCGAATTGTTCGAGGCGCTGGTCACTCGTGAATGGGGCGTTGCTCTACTCCTCTCGTCGCGAGGGCGCCTCTTCGTCAGCAACCACGCGCAGACGCTCGCCTGTGGTCGCTATCAACGCCTGCTCGACGCCGCATGTCAGCATTGGCCAGCGTTCGAAGCCGTTGGCCCTCGCTGGTCGGCAAGCGGTTCACAGCTCGACCGGCCATTGCCGTGTAGCCGAACACTCGAGATCGTCCTCTTGCGCTGCAACATCCCGTTCGAAACGATCCAGGCCGAGCGACACCTCGGACTGCCCGACCTGCTACGGCGCCACCCGCCCGAGCCCGAGAAGTACGAGCCGCCCGAACTCACGCTCAAGACCTTCGCCAGCGACGAGGACCAACGGGCGGCGCTTCGTGCCAGCTTCGTCGAGACTTATGGGCTGCTCACCGAGAGCTATCGGCCTTCGTCCAAGAGATTGGCCCGCGAGCGAGCACGAACGGATAGCGAAGCTCGGCAGGACGGCTTCGATCCCGCGGACCTCGATCCTCACTGGCACGAGCGTCCATCGACGGAATAGGCGCCTACTCAGTGTCGGTGATCACGTCCCAGAACAGGCCGGAGAGAGCCGAGTTGCCTGCGGACACGAGAAATCTGCAACTCTCGTCCACCCACGGCTCGGGCCTGCCGAGGCACAGTGGATCCGGGTTTCGGAACTGTCTGCCATGCCCGCAGAAGTGCTCCTGCATGAAGACCAGATCGGCTTGATTCTCGACTGCAATGCGCATGTATTGTCCGTTGAGGTGGGCGATCAACCGACCGAAGAGCGGCTGGCGCTCGTCGGGAAGCGCGGGCCAACCCAGGCAGCCAGCCGTATCCCCCCGGCCGTCAGTCCAGTCCGGCACGTTGCTGAACACGACGAAGCTGCCCGCCGGAAAGCGTGCAGGGTCCTTCATCCAGCGCACAGCACGTTGCAGAGTGGTGACTGGCCCCCCCGCAGCGCTGAGGATCTCGGCCTCGTCGGCGCCGTCTGATATCAGACTGGTCAGGCGGAGGAGATCGCCAGCCCCCACCGTGACCACGAACAGTGTTCGTCGCCCAAGCTCTTCGGGCAATAGGCAATCGGCAAGCAACCGCGAGCCATCGAGTAGATCAGATGTTGTTGCAGAGGGGGCGGCGCAGGCTACGAAATCGCCGCTACGGCGCACTGCCGGATGGCCGGTGAGAGGGTCGAGGGCCTGCCACGCGGCCATGGGGGCTTGCAGCGCATACCGCTCGGCGAGTTCGTCGGCCAGGAGAGCACGCATCGGTGCAGTCCGTCGTCCGCGCTCTTCGCCAGTGGTCAAAGCGTCGCCCACGAACACCACTTGCTGCACACCAACGATCGCCTGATGATCGGTTCCCCGACAGTGACGCCCCAAGACGGGCTCGAAGTCCGCGTAGTCAGCGACGAACGGGGCGTCGTCGAGCAGCATGCCGAAGCAGTCAACGGCCATCGGCCGCGGGCTCACATCTGGCGAAGCGTCCATCGCCAGGGCCGCATCGCCTATGGAGGCGGCGTCCAGCTCATCAGGTATGAGTCGGGCATCCACCTCTGGACGGGCGGCGTCGCCGCGCTGACCGGCGTCCGCTGGTAGCGCTACGTCCTGGGGGTCCGCATGTCCGTCGCGCGATGGGGGCACGTCACGCGATAGATGGGCATCCACAGGCGCAGACGGTCCCGGCGCTGCGGCGTCGGGCTCCTCGATACAGCCAGCGAGCGTTGCCAGGGCCAGAATGAGCAGGCAGCTACCGTTGCGCATGATCTGTCTCCCCTGCCAAGGACAGCTTGGGCCGACGCGCCGAGTCGCGATTCCGTGCGTCGGCTTCCGGGCTACTTCGTAGAGCGCGTCGGGAGGTCACGGACCAGTCGACCACCCGTGACGTAGTTCCGCAACCGAGGGTCACGGGTATCGCGCGTGGCGCTACGGCACCATTCGGCGATATCGCCCGCAGCGCAGTCTCGTGCGACGCGAGCCTCCCGCTCCTCGAAGAGGCCCGACCTGACCGGATCAATCTGCGACGCTGGGTCATAGAGTTGGTAGTCGTCGAACACCAACTCGGCGACGTTTCCTGGCATGTCGTGCAAGCCCCACGGATTAGCCGGCAGACGCCCGACGATCTGTGGCTCCCGATCACCCGTGCCGATGAACCACGCCACATCCCGGAGGCAGCGATCGTCGTCGCCGCACCAAAAGCGGGTTGTCGTGCCGGCTCGGGCCGCGTATTCCCACTCTGCCTCGGTCGGAAGACGGTAGCCGGTGCAGCCCTGCCTCCACTCGGCCACCGCACACGCGAAGCCACCGCAGTTCGTGGCCTCGAAGGCGTCATCCCCCTGGCAACCGGTTCCCGCCGCCCCTTCGCACTCTTCGAGTCGATAGCACGGATCCAACCCCTCCTGCAGCGAGCGCGCGTTGGCGTAGAACAGCATGTCGGTCCAACTCACCCGCTCCACCGGTGTCAACGGGTGCCGCTGCCGCAGCGATGGGTTGAAGCCGAGCACGTCGACCCACTCCTGCTGGGTCAGCTCGGTCGCCGACATCAGCACCGGCCGGGTCAACGTCACCTCGTGCTGCGGCCCTTCCTCGACGAAGAACCCCTCCTCGCTCTCGGGCGCGCCCATCATGAACGTGCCCGGCGGGATGCAGACGAACCCCTCGGGGATCGCCGAGCCGCTGCACGCGGTGCCGTTGCACGGCGGATCCTCGTCGACCAGGCCGTCGCAGTCGTCGTCCACCAAGTCGCAGGTGGCGTCGCTATCCCCCGGCGGGCCCGCTTCGACCGTGCAGCGCACGTCGCCGCCGCTCGGGCCGCACGCCATCACCCCTTCTCGCCGGCACCCGCCGACGCCCGCCTCGCACGCGTCCCCGACCGGGTGCGGCTCGTCGACCTTGCCGTCGCAGTCGTTGTCCAGGCCGTCGCACGTCGCCTCGTTCGGCTCGTACGTCGGCACATACTGCAATCGCGGCGGGCCCCAGCCGGCGGTGCCTTCGCAGACCTGCGGCAGCCCGGCGCAGACCCCGATCCCCGGCGCGATGGGCGCGTCCCACTCGACGCCCTCGTCGGTGGTGCCGTCGCAGTCATTGTCCCGCCCGTCGCACGTCTCGCCGGGGCCCGCCGACGGCGCGCAGACGGTCTCGCACCCGTTGGCCACCTCGCCGTCGGCGCTCTCGAAGCCCGGCTCACACCGCTCGATGATGCACACCCCGGCCTCGCAGGTGGCCGTGCCGTGCGGCACCTCTGGCCGGCACACCGCGCCGCACGCGCCGCAGTTGCGGTCGTCGGTGTCGAGGTCGAAGTCCTCGTCGGCGGCGCCATCGCAGTCGTTGTCGTAGCCGTCGCAGACCTCGACCCCGCAGACCTTCGCGCCCTCGGGCTCGGCGCGCCACGGCGAGTAGCAGCCGGCGCAGCACAGCGCCACGAGCAGGGCGAGGGGGGATCGCATCATCTCCTCCGGGTGGTCCGCCTCCTCCGGGCTACCACGGAACGCGGGGCCGCCGACAGCCGGGCACGGGTCAGATCGTGCAACGCCGCCGATCAGAGGTCCAGGCCGTGGGCCGTCAGCCAGCTCAGGACGGCCGATCGGCTCCACGGGGTCAGGACGCCGTCGGCGCTCCAGGCGCGCAGCCGCAGGCTCTTGCGATGATTCAGAGTGACGACCACCGGCTCGGGCTGGCCCGTCGAGAAGAGCAGGGCGAACTCGCCGGAGCAGCGGCACCGACCCCAACTGGCGGCGGGATCGACCTCGACCCGCTCGATGAGATCGGCGATGGCTTCCGGGTCGTCGACGACCAGCAGCCGTTCACCGCGGATGGTCTCGACTTCGAGCCGGGTCGCGCCGTCCAACGCGGCGTACCACGGACCCATCCAGCGATCGTCGATGACACCGCGCCCGGTCTGGCAACCCAGGGCGAATACGCACAGACAGAGCAGACCGGCCCACGTCCAGGGGCGCGCCGACGCGCTCCACGCCGACGCGCCCCGCAGGCGCCGGGGCGGTGACCGCTCGCCCCGCGGGCGCGGGCTGTCGATGGAGGGAGAGATATCGGCAGCCCGCTGGGGGAGCATGTGGCATGGGAGATCAGGCATCAATACCGAACACTGCGGATGGGGCGGATCACTTCTGCAGGGGCACCGCGGTGCCATCGACGGCTTCGAATCGCAGGCCGCGCGCCGTGAACGTATGCCCAGACGGCAGCCATACGCTCGTCGGTCGCAGGAAACCGGGCAGGGTCGCGAACAGGTCGGAGCCGTCCCGCAACTCTCGGGTCGCGCCGGGCGACGCACAGACGCGGGCGGCGGGGCTCTGGCGCCAGCGCAGGAAGGGGGTGTTCGGGTCGCCGTCGGGCGCGACCACAGTCGACTTGCGGAGGCGGCGGTCGGCGCGCGCGGCGACGGCGAGCGCGCGGTCCATCTCGCCGTAGGTGATCACGCCGTCGCGATCGGTGTCGGCCGGTCCAATGGCCGCTGACCGCAGCGCGTGGCTGAACAGGCCGGCCAGAGTCGGGTCTTCGAGCGTCACGCTCCGGCTGGCGAGCTGCGTGCCGACGTCGGGGAACGATTCGCTGAACGGCGTGACGTAGTCGGCCTCCGGTGGCCGGGAGAAGACGGTCTCCACCTTCTTCATCTCCCGGGTCTGGAGCAGGGTGTAGGCGAAGCAGACATCGGCGACCAGATGCACCCGAGCGCGGGCCGCGAGCGGGGTCAGGATGTGCTCGGCGAAGAGCGCCGAGTCGATCACGCCGTTGTATCCAGGCGCCTCGCCGTCCGGCTCGCCGAAGATGAGCAAGCGCGTCTTGTCTCCCCTTCGGGCCTTGAGCCCGTGACCCGCGAGATAGATGTAGACGTCAGCCTCGGTCGCGCCTGCTGGCGCTTTGTCGATGTCGGACGCGACCTCGGCCACGCTCTCCAGCAGGCTGCGCCACGTCGGCGGACGGACGCCGAAGCTCGACAGTCTGGCGCTTGCCGCACGGTCGGGCTCGCCGTGGATGCGCATGCGCTCGGGGCCCAGCGCGTCGAACAACCGCGCCATGCGCACCAGATCGTCGTCGACCATCGGCAGGTCCGGTCGCGGGTTGCCGAGGGAGAACCACGAGGCCTCGACGGGCCCGTCGTGGGGGTAGCCGTAGAGGATCGCGTAGACCGGCGGGCCGGCGGTGCGCTCGATCTGTGGGCAGGCGCCCTCGGCGTGCGCGAGTTGTGGGGCCAACAGAGCGCAGCAGGCGAGCGAAAACAGCGCGCGGATCATGAGGCGTCCTCCGGCAGGCGATACACCGTTCACGGGTGACTAAGAGACGACGACCCCGATCTGACCGGGAGCGTCCGCAGAAAGTGGATTTTTCTGTGCCTGCTGACCATCGCTACGGGTGCACGAGCGCCTCGAAGTCGAGGCCCGTGGCCAGCTTGAGCGTTGGCGTGAGCGGTCGGCCGGCGACGGCCGCGCCCACCTCCGCGTCGAGCCGCCAGCCCCAGCGGGAGTGGGTGCCGAAGGGCACGGTGATCGTGCCGCGCAGCGCGACGTCGTTCAGCATGATCCGTCGGGCTTTGGGCGGCCCGCTCTCGCCCCACATCTGGTACAGGCCGATGAGCGCGCCGGCAGAGAGGTCGACCGCGCCTTCGGAGATGAGCTGCCCGTAGCCGAGCCGCCCGCCCCAGCGATGGCCGAGGATTGGCGGCGGGCCGGTCTCCGGGTCTGCGCCGTCGCCGTGCAATGCGGCGCGCGCGTAGTTCGCCTCGAGCAGCAGGCGGTGGCGGCCCCGACCCACGCGGCCGAGGACGTCGACGTGCAGCCAGGTCTCGGCTTCGTCGACGCCCGCCACGTTGAAGGCGGTCGCCCCGCCCACCGCGGCGATGCCCATGCTGACCGGCAGGGAGAGCGTCATCGGCGGCTCGGCGCGCGCGCTGAGCGTCGGCTCCCTCGACATCATCGACGGCAGGGGCTCCCACGTCTTGGCCGCTTCGAGGGCCTCGGCGGTCTCGGGCAGCGGCGCGTCGGGATCCTCGGGGATCGGCGGCGGTGCTGGCGGGCGGGCGTAGGGCGACTCCGTTATGAAATCGACCGGGCCGTCGGCGGCGACGAAGTAGCGGCTGGGTACGCCGGATGTAGCCAGACCAAGCGTGCGCCCCGGCGGCAGCCAGCGCAGGCGCGGCGCGCCGGGCAGGTAGACCGTCGCGAAGATGTCGAGCGCGTCCATCAGCCGGAACCGGCCCTTGACGTCGGCGGGCAGACACACCCGAGCGGCTGGCGTGCTACGCCAGTCGATGAACGGCCGATCGCGCTCGCCGGCGGGCGACATGACTTCGGGCTTGGGCGCCTGCTCGATGTGCGGGAGGACCTGCGGCAGCGCGTCGGCCATCTCGCGGTAGGTGATGATGCCATCGCCGTCGAGGTCGGCGGCGCCGATGGCCAGCGAGCGCACGAGGTGGCTGAAGATGCCGCCGAACGGGTGTACCTCGGGTGTCTTTGTGCGTCCGGCGAGCAGGGCGCCGACGGTGGGGTACTGCGCGGCGAAGTCGAGACTGTAGGCCAGCGTGAGCGGCGGCCGGGGGGTCAGTCTGTCGCGGGCGTAGGGTCCGCGGGTCTGGACCATGTGATAGCTATGGCATGCATCGATGATGAGATGCACGTCTGCCCGGGATGAGAGCGGCTTCAGGATGTGCTCGGCGATGAGATGCGAGTCGATGTTGCCGTCGTACCCCGGGCCGGCGCGCGGCTCGTCGGGTGCGGTGAAGAGGCGTAGGCGGTCATTGGGCTCGACGGTCCCGTGGCCGACGAAATAGAGGTACACCTGCGGCCGGGCCACGCTCTTCGGGGCGCCGTCGATGTCATCGACGACGCTCTCCACGCTGGCCATCAGCGCCCGCCAGGTGGCCGGGCGGCGGGTCTTGCCGAAGCTCGCGTCCGCGCGAAACGAGTTGATGCCGTGCACGAACGCCCGCTTGGGGCCCAGCGCGCGGAAGAACTGCCCCATGTTGATGAGATCCGCGTCGACCATCGACAAGGCGTCGAGCGCCGGATTCGGGCTGTATGGGTAGCCATGCATGATGACATAGACTGGCGGCCCGTCGATGCGTTCGAGCGGGGCGCAGGTCTCGGCGGCGCGCGTCGGGGCAGCGAGGGCGATGACGGCCAGGGCGAGCAATCCGCGCAGCATGGGGAGACCTCCGGCCGAGTGTTCAGACGCCACCGAGCATCGCGCTGCTGACACGGGTCGTCAACCCGGTGTGGTCGGCCGGGCGGGGGGCTGGTATTCTGCCGGTGAGTCCTCGTACGGGGAGAACGATGCGCCCGCTGACCCTCGCGTTGATCACCGCCGCGCTCGCGCTCGGCTGCGCATCTCCGTCGGAGTTGTTCGATCACGCGATCATCGACGCGAGGTACTACCACGACTGCTCGAACCACGAGGGCGACGAGTGGACGCTGGTCTGGGACAACCCGGCGCACTGCGGCGCGTGCGGCAACGACTGCCCGGCGGGTGTGCCCTGCGTGGGCACGGCGTGCCAGTTCGACACGGTGCTGCACTGCGGCGAGGCCGACCGGCGGTGCGTGGCGGCCGGTGATCAGCCGCGGGCGGTGTCGTGTGTGGCGTTCGGTGAGGACGAGACGCCGCCCGACGGGGTCGAGGTGATCAAGGGCCACGGCTGCGTGGCCCTCGACCCGCCGCCCCGGGTCGTGGTTGGGGACGACGGGGAGCCGGAGATCATCGAGTTGCCGAAGCTCGACGGCGTGCGTTGGTTGACCGTCCCGGGGCACGCGGCGGCGTGCGACGAGGGCCTCGACGTCAATGCGTGCGCGACGGCGGTGGTGGAGTACACCGACGCCTGCGCCGAGCCGATCACCGAGCGATTCGCCTACGACTTCGCGATCATGACCAGCGAGATGAGCCGGGGGCAGTTCCGCGAGCTGATGTGCGACTGCGACGCGCCGTTGGTCGACAAGTGCATCGTGCTCTGCGACGAAGAGAAATCGCCGAACGCCGCCCTGTTGGCAGAGAAGCCGATGACCGGGGTGAACTGGTGCGAGGCGTATACCGCCTGCCAGAAGCTCGGGGCTCGATTGCCGACGGTGCGGGAGCGGGCGGTGCTCGAAGCGCAGGCGACCACGCCGCGGTCGCTCTTCGAGGCGCCGATGAGTTGTGGCGATTGGGCGCTGAATACGCGTCGTGTCCCGTGGGTGGCTGAGTGCTTGAACCAGCCGACGGACGATCTATATCTCGACCGGGTCAAGGGCGAAGCAGGGCGGGTGTTTGTGGTCGGCGGGGCTCTCAACGGCTCAGAGCCGCTCCACCACCTGCCGGACAATGTCGCCGAGTGGATGGCCGATCCGATCACGGGGCTGACCGAAAGCGTATCCAGTGCGGATGGGCCCGCATGGGGGCTGCCGATGACCGCTGCCGAATTCGCCACCCCGCGGATGGTCCGAGGGCGGAGCGTCCACAGCCCGGCGGGTCAGCCCGGCGCGCAGTTGATTGCAGTGGAGGCAGGGGTCAAGGCTGAGGACCTCGGGTTGCGGTGCGCCGTGACCGTCGACTCCCCGTACGACATGGCCATGCCCTACGACGCGACTATTGACGCAGAGTTTCGGGCCCGCTGCGACCAGGAGCCGGTTGGGCTGCGGCCGGTCCGCCAATCCATCGGCGAGAAAGTGTTCCGCGCCACGGATATCTGCGTCGACAGCGATCGTGATCTGCCCGCCGACTTTCGCCAGAAGCTGATCGGCCGCGGATACGACGTTCTGGTGCGAAACCCCTACTTCGGCCCACTGGCTCGCCGCTCCAGCGGCGGCGATGTCCTGGCTGTCGGCCCGGCGCGCTTCGCAATGGACGAGCAGTGGTGGCTCGCTGAACCCGCCCATTCGCCGGGTGAGCGTATTGGCTTCCGCGCTGGAGATATGCCGCTCGAGTTGGAGTGGACCGGTGAGGACTTCCCCCATACGTCCGCCTGCATGTCGATGGCTGCGGATGATCCATCGACCGAAGCGGCCTGGGAGCGCGTCGTCCGGCGCCACGCCTTCATTCTGAGCCGAGACGACGTGTGGCTCTTCGACCGTTTCGGTGTGGCTGACGCCTGCGCGCACCTCGACTGCGCCGATGCCGGCGTTGAGGCCGACGCGTGCGAGGCGGACTGTCCCGGCTGGATCCTGCCTTGGGTCATCGCGTTCGCACCAGTCGAACCGGGCAGCACGCGGTTCTGTCGCTGACGAGGCGCCTCAGCGAGCGGGCTCCATTTCGGAGGGATCGCAATCGTCGGGGCGAGTCACCGGGTTGCACGCGACCGGGCCAGCCGCCGGAATCTCACCAAACACGTCGTCGGGATATCGGGTTCCGACGAAGTGGGTCCCGGCCGCTCGGAGGTCGGCGACCATCTGGGGATCGTCGCTGATGCCATGCACCAGATAGCCGAGGGCGGCGAGTTCACGCATGCGGTCCAACTCTGCCGGCTCGGTTTCAAAGTACCAGGGGTCACCGTCGAACTCCGGCTCGAATGAGAAGATCACCTCATCGCCGGTGTCCGGGTCTTCGGCCCGGTCAGGATCGCCGATGAGGAACAGCAGTCGGTCGTCGGGATCGAGGCCCCCGTTCTCAAGATAGGCTTCGCGCGCCTCGGCCCGGTCATTCAGCACTAGCATCACCTTGCCGCGGGTCTCGTCGACTGTGGGCCAGCCGTCCTGGCGAATGGCCTCCCGCAGCGTGGCGTGCTCGCCGCGCACGTCAGCCGGGCTCAGGATCCGGTCCCGGCCGAGGGTCAGCACCGCGTCCTCTTCGACATCGTCGAGTTGGAAGAAAAGTCCAGGTGGCGAGTTGAAGCGCCACGACTCGGCGATCAGGAAGACCAGCAGGGTGTGCTGCGGGTTCTCGTCCATCCACATCTCGAGTTCGAACAGGCAGATGAACCAAGAGGGGCAGATCGTCTCGATGTCGAGAGCGTCGCCAACACGCGGTTCGAGGACAATGCCCGCGTCTCGGTCGGGGTCCAGATCGAAGTCGAAGAAGCGGATACCCTGCTCCCCAGCCTGCTCGACGAGCGGCAGGTGGTAGTAGTCCCGAAACTCGCGATCGAACGGGTTGGTGTTGGTGTGGTAGCTGTTGTTGGTCCCGCGCACCTGCATGTGGTTCACGCGCAGCGCGTTGGGGTCGGCGTCGGGGGGTTCGACGTCCGGCGGCTCGGCGTCGAGCGGCCCGATGTCGGGGATCATCCCGTCGGGCATGCCGACCGGGACATCGGGGCGCCCGCCGTCCATCGGCCCGCCCTCCATCATGCTCGCCGTCTCGCGGTCGCACCCCAGCGCCGCGAGGATGACGAATAGCAGCGCGCGTCTCATCGATCGCCCTCCACGCTGGTCGAGCCAGCGACCAGGATAGGGCGACCCGGCTCAACGTCATCGACCGGGCCCGGAACACCGAATGGAGCAAGAGCGTCGGCGGATTCGGCCGTCCGAGCCCCGCAAAGCCCCCGGTTGGCCCCCGGTCTGGCCCCGGCGGGCCCCCGGCTGCGCCCTGGCCCACGTCCGGCTCGGCTCTGGTGGGGCTCTGGCACCGCTCTGGCCGAGGTCTGGTGAACTTCTGGCTTCAGTCTGGCTCGGCTCTGGTCGTCCTCCGGTGCCGTTCTGGTTGCCCTCTGGTGGGAATCTGGTTCGACTCTGGGGGACGTCTGGATGCTCTCTGGCCCGACAGTCCGCCACTGCGCCATTTCCGGTGATTTCTGGTCAGCGCCACGCCGCAGCGAGGGCAGAGGTCCGCTTGACCACCGGCTCATGACCCTGGCGACCCGCCCCCACCCGAACCGGTCCGGCGTCGTCGCCCCGATCCATGACTGAGACCGCGCGGGGTACCGCTGATCAACGACGACCTGACGTCGACTTCGGGTGTGGCGACATGCTGTGCGCATCGCCCCGCGCATCGCCCCGCGGATCGCTCCGCGCACCGCCACGCGGTCCGTCCCTCGCACCGCCCCGCGCATCGTCCCGCGATCCATCCCGTGCATCGTCCCGCGGTCCGTCCCGCGCATCGTCCGAGCATCGCCCCGCGCATCGTCCGAGCATCGCCCCGCGCATCGTCCGAGCATCGTCCGAGCATCACCCCGCGCATCGTGCAGGGGTCGGAGGCTCTGGCCGGCTTCATCCGTCGCCCGACTGCGCCCCACGAGCACGGCGCGCAGAACATCGGCACGTTGCCGTCGTGTCCGCGCCGCCTCGGCGTCTACAGCGTGAGGACGACGCCGCAGAGCCCCGAGGTCCCTCACAGAAGCCGGCGAGCCCAACGAGCTGCTCACGGCTCTCGCTGGGGCCCAGCACGCGCGCGCAGGGGGGCCAGCACCAGCCCGATCGATGGCAACCATGCCCACGATGTACCGACGGCCCGCATCCGGCCTGCATCCAGCTCGCGTTCGGCACGCGCCATGTCCGCGACGGGCATCGAGCTGGCTCGGACGGCTGGCCCGACCGCCTTCGCGTGGACAACACCACCCGTCCTCGGGATCGGGCTCGCCGAGCAGCCGATTCCACTCGAATCGGGACCCCACCTGCCCAGATTCGGGCCCGAACGCGCCCTCGAAGACCGTCTCGGGGGCCTCCAGACGGCGCAACGCACCGTTTCGGAGCCCGTGCGGCCCTGGCCGGGGCCAACTCGACCCCAAAACCCCGTCTACCCACAGGTCGCGGCGAGGTTCACGCTGAGGCTTCCCGCGAGGGTCTCCGTGAGGGTCGCAGCCAGGCTCACGATGAGGCTTCCCGCGAGGGTCTCCATGAGGGTCGCAGCCAGGCTCACGGTGAGGCTCTCCGCGAGGGTCGCCGTGAGGGTCGCAGCCAGGCTCACGGTGAGGCTCCCCGCGAAGGTCACCCCGAGGCTCGGCTGAGGCTTTCGGCCCGTAAGTACCTGGAATTACGAGAACGCGCATTTTCGCCGAGCCTCGCGCGCGATCGCGATCGTGCGCGCACGCGCGATCGGGCGCAGACCAACGTGAGCCCGGCGAATCGGTACCGCGCGGCGCACGACAGAGGGGCCTTCCCTGCGCCCATCGGCACGTTGGCAACTGCGCGGCATCCGCTCGCCACGCATCGGGCTCGATCGACCAGCCACCGGGCCTTCGGCGGGCTGCACCCCACTTTTTCACCGGCCGGTAGATGTCTGGTGACAGACCGTGGGCAGGAGGGGGTGGGTACACTACATCCCGAGCCCTCGGACCGGACGCGGCGACGCATCGACTCCCAGGGCACGCGGCGAGGGAGGCGCGGGTGTCGGACAAGCTGCTCATACCCGACGAGGTGTGTGCTCGGCTCCGCATCAGCCGCCGCCACCTGTACCGGCTCGTCGCTCGCGGCGAGCTGCCGCACCTGAAGGTCTCGAACCGGCTCCGCTTCGAGCCCGAGGCCGTCGACCAGTGGATCGCCGCTCGCCGGCGAGGAGGGGGCGCCGATGGCGGCGAAGCAGTGGCGCGGGAAGTGGGTCGCCGACTTCACCCTCGACGGCAAGCGCATCCGGCGGGTCAGCCCGGTGCAGACGAAGCGCGGCGCGGAGGCGTACGAGGCCGAGCTGCGGGTCGGCTTGTCGAACTCGACCGCCTCCTCGGGCCCGAGCCCCCGGCTGAGTGACTTCGCGGTGCGCTGGCTCACCGAGCGGGTGCTGGTGCGCAACAAGCCGAGCAGCCGGGTGCGCAAGGAGTCGATCCTGCGGGTCCACCTGCTGCCGGCGCTGGGCTCGAAGCGGCTCGACGGGATCACGACCCACGACCTGGACGCCTACACCGCCGAGAAGCAGGGGGCGGGGCTGGCGCCGAGCACCATCAACGGGCACCTGGCGGTGCTCTCGACATTGATGAAGTGCGCGGTCGAGTGGGGCCTGCTCGACGCCGTGCCGAAGATGCACAAGCTCACGGTGCCGCCTCCCGAGTTCGACTGGCTGCGCCCGGCCGAGGCCGACCGGCTGCTGGCCGCCGCGCGACCCGAGCCGAAGTGGTCGGCCATGTTCACCGTCGCGCTGCGCGCCGGCCTGCGGCGGGGCGAGCTGCTGGCGTTGAAGTGGCGCGACGTCGACTTCGACGCCCCGGCCGTCGACGTGCGCCGATCGGTCTACCGGGGCCGTGTGGGCTCGACGAAGGGCAATCGGCATCGTCGGGTGCCGCTGACGGCCGACGCGGTCGCCGCGCTGCGCCGGTGGAGGGCGAAGGGCGAGCCCAGGCAAGGCTGGGTCTTCCCCGACGCCGATGGCGCCGTCGAGTGCTGCCCACAGCGGGTCAACGAGGCCCTGGCGCGGCTGCTCGACGCCGCCGGGCTCCGAGCCGTCCGGGTCCACGACCTGCGCCACAGCTTCGCGTCTCACCTCGTGCTTCGGAGCGTATCGCTGCGGGTCATCCAGCGGCTGCTCGGGCACGCGTCGATCACCACGACCGAGCGCTACGCCCATGTCGCCGACGAGTCGTTGGTCGCGGCCATAGCGGCCCTCGAGTGCGAGAGCGCGCGTGATGTCCGCGTCTCGTCGACCACGAAGACCAGGCGGCGATTTCGTCGTCATCGGCTCACCCCCACACGGTGGGGGCCACGGCCAGCCCGGTCAGCAACCCCCTACCACACAGGCAGGCGGCGAGGCTCGGGTGGGCAATGCGGCTGTTCATAGGGAGAATGTACCCGAGACCGCCCGTCTCGTCTCGGCCCGCTCCATGAGATGCCGACACGCTCCGGTCCCTCGAACCGGCCGAGGCTGCCTGTGGGCGCGCTGGCGGTGCTGAGCATGGCGCCTTGGTACCTCAGGCGCTGTGGTTCGACGTCTCCAGGGCCAGGACGGCCGGCGAGCCGCGGGGCGTAGTACGTGATCGCCGCCGTGATCACGACGACAGCGATCATGGCGAGGAGAAACCGCACGATGCCATTCATGGCCCGGGGCGGCGCCTTCACTGAGGGGGCCGGCCTTCGACGCCCCACCGGCTTCGCAGTTGCACGCGGAACGCCATGGCCGCTCGGTGGTATCTGGGCCTCGCCAGAGTCGAGATCGAATGCCGTCGCAGAGCCAGCCTCGATCGCGCACAGCGTGTCCACCAGCGCCGAGGGGGCCGGCGCAGGGAGTCGGATCGCCTTGAGCCGACGGCTCCCCGTCGGCCGCTCGGCGCCGTCCAGCAGCACGAGCACGAGCCGCTGTTGGGGGAACTCGCACACCCGGCTGTTCGCGTAGTCGAGCGCGTCCTTCAGCATGGGGGACAGATCGCCCGACACAACCACGACGATGACCCGGGCGTGATCGACAGCTTGCCGAACCTCGACACACGGCATGCACGACGGCCGCAACTCGTGGGCCATCGACCACGTCCGGCGACACTGCCCTGACAACCCGCGATAGACCTCGCCCAACCAGCCGGCGTCCCGCTCATCGTAGAGCAGGGCGACGTGGTGGGGCAGGTATGGCGGACAGGGCGACACTGGCGGATCCCGACATCATTGCGACGGAGGAATCCTGACGCCACATGTCAGGGGGGTGCCAACGAGGGAGCGAAACGGCTCACTCGTTTGCTGCACATTGCGGCATCCTTCGATGCGCAAAGCATTGATGTTTCTATAAAAATCCGCCCGGCATCCGCAAGGACCCGATGGGGGCCCGAGTAGGGGATGGATGACCGTGTCAGCCTCCGACCCCCCCGCGACCCCTCGACCCGACGCGGTGTCAGCCTCCCGCCCCGCCCGAGCGGCCGGGCCCGGTGGTGATCTCCTCGAGCAGGCGGCGCAACCGTTCGACCCGCCTCATGGCGGTGGTGCGACGGCTCTTGTCCCTGGACTTCGTAGCCTTACCGGCAGTGCGGAGACCGATTGCCCCGTGCCCGAGGCCGATGTGAATCCGCTCCCGGGGCAGCGCCAGCCTGATCGAGTCGCCGCCATGCGGTTCGACCGAGGCCGTCGGCAAGAGATGCTCTGCCGCGATGCGCGCGCCGGCCTGCATCCCGACGCGCCGGCCTTCGAGTTGACCGATGAAGTCTCGCATGCGCTTCTGGTCGGTGCCGTTGCTGTTCCAGTCCATCCCGGACTTGGAGACCCAGCCGAAGGAGGAACGCAGGCGGGCCGCCGCGAGGTAGAGCAGGTCGATCACGCATGCTTCTTCGGTTGCGTTGAAGTCGGGGGCTTCCAGGGGCACGTCCCCCCAGCGACCGACGACGAAGCCGTCCTCGACCCCGAAGTGCAGGTCGAAGTGGTCCCAATCACGGAACCAGTCCAGCCCACCCACCGATCCTCGGGCCGCACAGGACAGCCGTCGGCGGTCGAGGGCGAACGAGCCGGGCTCGATGAGCTGCGCCGCGTCCAAGACCGCTGTCGCGACCTTGTCAGGTCGGGCAGGCTCCACGGCGTGCTGAGGTGCCGAGATCCCAATGATCGCATCGTAGGCACGCCCGAACGCCTCACGGACCGCGAGAATGAGGTCGGTCGATCTCGTGCGAGCCGGCGGCGCCAGCCACAGCAAACAGACCCGGACGCGATCGATCTCGGTCACCCCGATGGCCTCGACCCCGGTCGGCAACGCGCTCTGGCGCACATCCGGCAGCATTGTGAGGCCATTGGCCCGAGCCAGGGCAGCGAGGAAGCGCGGGCGCTGCATCCGATACTGCTCGGCGAGATCCGGGCTCAGGCGCTGCGCCCTGCAGCGGGCCTCGGGGCAAACCGCCCATTCTTCGTCACCACGGGAGACGACCTCCATCCGACACGGCTGGTCGCATTCGCCGCCGAGTTGGCTGGATGGCAGCGATTTGCGGAGCCTGTGCCGACCGCGAGCCCGCCGAATGAAGCCCCGTGCCTCCAGACAAGCGACGGCATCGGCGCGACCCCTAGCAATCTCGACGACATCGGTGATCGGCCTGAGCGACCGAGGATGCGCGAACAGATCCCGGGCCAGGTTCAACTCGGCGCGGGCGGCATCTTCACCAGCCCCCACTTCTCCAGCAACGGCATGATCTCTTCGGCGGGCCATCCGCGCGCCTCCGGCTTCTTGACTTGATGAGACTTGGCGATGAGACGCACCTTGGCCGTCTTCTCGCGGGGCCGCTTGGCGTCGGACATGTAGTCGAAGGCCAGCGTGGCTTCGGTCACGGTGGGGCCGTCGTGCAGGATGATCCCGTCCTCCAAGCTTTCGAAGACATCGTCGCTGGCAACGGAGAACACCGTGCCGTGTCCGTCGCGGAGATGGCCCGCGATGCGCACGAGGCGCGCAGCGGTCACCTGCTCCAGGTCTGCCTCCGCGATGGCCTGGAGCCGGGCGCGGAACGAGAGGATCGCGCCGAGGTCGACCTCGACCCGCGCGTCGAAGCGCTCCGCCTCGAAGAACAAGCACTCCCCCACCCCGACCCGCAGTGCATCCCGTCGCCCGGCGTTGGCCTTCAGGTCCAGGATGCCGCTCTCGGGGTAGTAGACCGCCAATTCGCGGCGCACCGGCCGGTGCCGCATCACGATGATCTTGCGCTCGCCCGACTTGAAGACCTCGGTCGCCTGCTTGCGCGTCTCGTAGTTCACGAGCAGCGTGAGCGTCTCGGGGTCGGAGCGGACGTCGACCAGACAGCGTCCGCCGGGATAGCGCTTCTCGTGCTCCCGCTCGAGGTGGGTTTGCAGCGCCTCGGCGATCTTCTCGGGCTCGTCCACCGGCGGCCCTGGCCGGCCTCGGAATCGAACGCGACCGGTGAGCCGCTTGCACTCCAGGAGGAAGTAGCCGTCCTCGAAGACCTGCTGGTGGAGGACGAAGGCGAAGAGTGCAACGTCATAGATCCCGTCGAGGCTCTCTGCGGGATGATCGCCCATCAGGCAGATCTTCAGCCCGCGCTCCATAAACAGCTCGATCAACGTGTCCCGGCCCTGGTGCGTGCACAGGTGGCTGACGCGCTCCAGTTCGTTCCACACCAGAGTGCGCTGCTCAGGGTCGAGAGAGGCGAACCAGTCAGCATCATACGATTCGGCGGACAGCAGGCTACGACGCGAACTGACATACGTCCGCATCATCGCTGGCTCGACTTGCCGCAGGAAACGCTCCAGCTTGAGTTCGGTCAGCGCTGTGGCCATCGGTTCAGCTCCCATCGAGCGGTGGACCGAAGCACGCTATGGCCCGAGCTTCGTGATGGCAACCGGCTGGGCGCAGATGAAACGGACGTGTAAGGCGCGGAACCCGTCAACGAGCGTGAGCACACGAGCGGGTGCTCGCCGCGCGCGAAGCACAGGCCCGCGACCACCCCCAGGGGCTCGTGGACTCGACTCCGCTCTATCGCCGCGGGCTGCCGACGTCGCGGGTGTCGGTCCGCGACAGGCCCGGTGGAGATCGACCCGAGGCGATGGCGTGTAGGCAGACCAGATTTCCCGATTGAACCAGGTCGCCGGATCAGCCAGTGTGAGCCCAAGTCTAGGCTGGGAGCCGTATGAATCGGCACGCGACAAGGCAACCACAGGATGCCTCACATCGAATGCGTCACCAGATCTGGAGGACGCTGACGAACCGAGCCGCGTGGCCTCCGCGCTCAAGAACTCAGCAGGGCCGCGGGAGTCGATAGTTGGGTGCGCAGGTTGCTCTACGGGGCTTCTGGTTGCAGGCCGCGTGCGCCGTACTGGAAGGGGCGCGGACCTTCGGACGCTGGGCTTCTCTCACGATCGAGCCGCATCCATCGGATGTCGACGGCTCCGAGAAGGTCGACATCCGATGGCAGATGAACGACGGGTCCGAGCATCATGTCCAGGTCAAGAGTGCGAAGAACCCGGTCGGCAAATCGGCCCTCGACTCTTGGAGCATGGAACTCAGTGACGGCTCATCTGCCGCTCGCAAGAGCCTTCATATCATTGGGGTACCGGCAACAACTATAGCGGACGGTACCCTCAACGGTGTGGAAGTCCGGCTCATCTCCTCCTTGCAGGACACGCCCACACTGATCGCGGCTGCGTGCTACTGGCTCTCGCTGGTCATCGAAGAGCTGAGTTTGGGGGCCAAGGCTCCCGACCAAGTCGTGGTCACGAGGTTCATAGACGCATTGTTCGCGGGGAGTGTTGTCAGCCGGGTGTGGTCAGCCGCAGACTTCATTTCGCAGGTTGCCACCATCTGCCGCCAGCAAGAGTCGGAGAAGCGGTCCCTCCCCGCACTGCCAGTACGCTGGCGACGCCAAGTTCTTTTCTGTCCGGCCGAGACTTCGGGCGCGATTGACGAGTACGCCCTCTTCCATATCGCCAACCCAGGGCGCGAACCGATCGACGTGAGCGGTACCCGCATCGACTGGACGATCACCGATGCCAAGAAATGTGAGCTCCTGCATGTCACTGACGGACTGCCCGACCTACCTGAGTCGCCACTCCTGGCCGGTCAGGACGCACATGAAGGAAGCTTCCGCTGTGCTGTCGAGCTGAGGGGGGAGGTCGCCCCAGGACAGGTTCGCACTGCGGGATTCCACGTCAGAGTGCATGGCTCTATCTGCCGATGCGGTGAGAGTTGGGTTCTCCGTGAACCCTTCTTCGAGACCGACACGGCCCTCCCCACGACCGTGCACTTGATCCTGCCCGAAGGCGCCTCGATCGGCGCGTCGGGTTCCGCCCGGGTCTCCTCCCGGACGGCAGAATGGGGTTTTGACACGAGCACCGGCCAACAGGAAGTCGCCGCGATATGGGCACCCGCGTCGCCGCCAACCGACGAAACGGAGCAACTCGACGAGCGCATCGCTCGGGCGCATCTGGCCGGTGCAGCGATCAACTTGGGCTGCCAAGTCCCTGACTGGCTCACCGACGGGGTCGACCTCGACCAAGACCCCGAGGACCCTTCTTCCTTGTGGCGACTCCGCCGCCGCCTGAGTGGATCGTGAAGTCTCAGCCCGAAGTCTTGGGCTTGAATTGGCGTCCCGGGTTCGTGGTGGGGACGGTGCCACCCTGCCCAGGTAGGTTGCGGGCTGGCAGCATATTCCGCGGGGCAGCTACTCGTCGGGGCTCGCCCGTGCGACCCCCGGTCAGTTCGAAGCCCCGGCCGAGCTTGATTGATGCTCCCCGACCTTCTATCAGCCTGATCCGGCGCTCTCCGTCTTTCTCGCTCATAGCCTACGCGCCTTTCCTTCGTCGTCTGCAAGGTGATTATGACGACCTATAGGCTGACGGGTGTTCAGTGTCAACTGCCGTCTGCGTCTTCTGCATCCGTAGGAGGTTTCTGAACGATCGTCGACAGGAACCCGCTTGCTCACGGCGCGCCGAATTGCCACCATGCTGTCGGCCGAATCCACGCGCCCGCCACCGACCACGGAGAATGGTCATGGCGGTCAAGAAGTGGAGAGGAAAATGGGTCGTCGACTTTGTCGTCGACGGCAAGCGGGTTCGGCGGGTCAGCCCGGTGCAGACGAAGCGCGGGGCGAAGGCGTACGAGGTCGAGCTTCGGCTCGAATTGACCTCCGCGACGCCCGAGTCTGGCGCAGCGCCTGCGACCGAAGTGCCGACCCTGGCCGAGTTCGCGACCGAGTGGATGAGCACCTACGTGCGGGTCCACAGCAAGCCGAGCGGGGCGCTGCTCAAGGACCTGTGCCTGAGCAACCACCTCGTTCCGTTCTTTGGCAAGCAGCGGCTGGACGCGATCACCCAGCGACGGGTCGAGGGCTTCAAGGCCCACCAGATCGACAAGGGGCTCAAGCCGGCGAGCGTGAATCGGCACCTGAGCGTGCTCGGGCGCCTGTTGCGCTGCGCGATGGAGTGGCGGCTGATCGGCGAGATGCCGACCATCAACACGCTGCCCGAGCCGCAGGCCGACTTCGACTGGCTCAGGCCGGCAGAGGTCGGGCGGCTGCTCGACGTCGCCCGCTCGATGCGGCCGCAGTGGTTCGTCTTCTTCCTGCTCGCGGTGCGGACCGGGATGCGGAAAGGCGAGATCTACGGCCTGCACTGGCGCTCGGTCGACTTCGAAGCCCGTCGCATCACCGTGGAGCACAACTGCTGGCGGGGGCGGCTGGGCACGCCGAAGAACGGCAAGACCCGGGTCGTGCCGATGACGGCCGATCTGGTCGAGGCCCTGAGCGCGTGGCGCCAGCACAGCACGGGCGAGATCGTCTTCCCCAACAAGGAGGGCGGGCTCGTCAGTGGGCAGACGACGGCCAACGAGGCGCTCAGCCGAGCGCTGAAGAAGGCCGGCCTTCGACATGTGCGGTTCCACGACCTGCGGCACACCTTCGCCTCGCACCTGGTGCTCCAGAAGTGCTCGCTCAAGGTGGTGCAGCTCCTCATGGGTCACAGCTCGGTGCGCATGACCGAGCGCTACGCCCACGTCGCCGACGAGCAGTTGGCGGCGGCGGTGGACGTGCTCGACGGGCTCGGGTTGACGGGCGAGGAGCCCAGGGATCAGGGCGATTGACCGGGAAAACTGGAACGAATCTGGAACATCGGCCGATCGGCGGATGATTCTCGGAACGAGGCTCCTCCGAATTCCCTTTCTACTCCGGGTCCATAGGGGCCGATCACGTTCCAGCCGCTGACGTTCCACGAGAGTTGCGCATCACCTACGCGGGCCCGCCGACCGAGTTCGCGTGGCTGCTGCCGACCTCGCCCGAGGTCGAGGTGGGGGTGTCGAGCGAGCAGCTCTTCACCCAGCTCGACGCGTCGTTCGGACCGCGGTTCACCCTGCGCACCGAGATCGACGAGCGCTGCGAGCGCAACCCGGCCCGCAGCTCCGGCGGCGCGCCCGACGCCGGTCTGCAGAACGCGCCGGGGCCCGTGGACGCCGAAGACAACGGGGTGGCGGTGCTCTCCCGCGAGGCCGTGGGCGCGTTCGACACCGCCATCCTGCAGGCGGAGTCGGTGCAGGATCTGCGGCGCTGGCTCGACGACAACGGCTACCAGATCCCCGAAGCGACCGACGAGAGGCTCGAGCCCTACGTCGAGATGGGCGCGGCGTTCGTGGCGATCAAGCTGCTGCCCGATCGCGACGCGGGCGACGTCTCGCCGCTGCGGCTGAGCTTCCCCGGCGACCGGCCGACGATCCCGATCCTGCCGACGGCCGTGGCCGCCGACCCCGACATGGGCATCATCGTGCACGTGCTCGGTCAGTCGCGGGCGATCCCGGCCAACTACCGCCACGTGGTCATCAACGAGGCGGCCATCGACTGGCAGAACAACGGGCAGAACTACCCCGACGTGGTCAGCCAGGCGGCCGACGAGGCCAACGGCAAGGCGTTCGCCACCGACTTCGCCGGGCCGGGCCGCGTCGCGCTGCGGGTCTACCCCGACGCGACCCTCGACGCGGTGCGCGGCGCCGAGACGGTGCGCGAGATCGTCGAGGCGCTCAACCTGTGGGATCTGATGTGGAGCCCCGACGCCGACCTGCAGCGGCTGCTGCGGGTGGGTATCTTCCTGCCCGAGGCGATTGCGCTCGAGCAGTTCCTCGGCTGCCCCGACTGCTACTACGACCAGGGCATCGAGATCGACGGCGCGGCGCTCGCCGCGGCCCTCGAAGAGCAGTACAACGCGCCCAATGAGCTGCTGAATACGCTCTTCGAGCAGAACCCGTACCTGACGCGGCTCTACTCGACCATGAGCCCCTCGGAGATGGACCTCGACCCCGAGTTCGCGTTCAACCCCGACCTCGGTGAAGTGCCCAATACCCGCGTCGCGGTGCAGCGGGTCGGCTGCGACATCGACGGCAACCTGCAGTTCGACCGGGCGATCGTCGAGACGCCGAGCGGCATCCGGTTCCGTATGCAGGACGGGGTCAACCCCAACGTCATCCGGCGCCAGTCCGGCGAGACGGTGCGCGGGCTGGGCGTGCCCGGCGCGCAGATCATCGAGCGGGCGATGACCGCCGGGCCCAACGAGGTGCAGAGCGACCGCACGCCCGAGATCGTGGAGATGAACCCCATCCCGCTGGCGGACAGCGGCTGCGCCTGCGACGCCACCGACGGATCGGCGCCGACCGCGCTCGGGCTGCTGGCGCTGCTCGGGCTGGTGGGGCTGCGCCGACGGCGCTGAGGTCTCGGGGCTGGGCGCGAGGGATGGGCGACGGCGTCACGGCGGGCGGCGCGCCCCTCTTCTCCCTGCTTCGGCTCGGGCAACGCTGCGACTCGGAGTGTCCAGGAGCGGTTGTGAGCGGGCGCGATCGCTGCGGCCGGGGCCTCAGGCGGTCGGCGAGGGGCGCGCCGCCCGCCGCTCCGCTGGCTGGGTGTGAAGGGTGTGGTGGCGATGGGCGGAAGCGGATGTAGCGGGCCCCGGGGCCGGGCGGGGGCGGAGAGGATACGCCCCCGCCCGGCCACTGCCAGATGGAGAGTTGTCGGGTGGATCAGAGAATGAGCCGGGCCCCGGGCCGGGCGGGGGCGGAGAGGATACGCCCCCGCCCGGCCACTGCCAGATCACTGCCAGATGGAGAGTCCGCGGGTGGATCAGAGGATGAGCCGGGCCCCGGGCCGAGCGGGGGCGGAGAGGATACGCCCCCGCCCGGCCACTGCCGATCGTACGGGGTGCCGCCGGAGGGCGGTCAGATCCGGCGCGCCTCGGCGATGAAGAAGGACCGGGCCTTGGCGTTGACCGACTTGGCCACCTTCTTCCACTCCAGCCCGCTGGCCTCGAGCTCGGCGGCGCACTCGCGCTTGACGTCGTTGCCGACCCAGCGCAGGTAGTCGCCCATGCTCTTCATCGTGATGGGCAGGCCCATCTCGCCGAGCACCTCGAGGCCCTGGTTCAGGCGGTTGTCGGTGACGGCGTAGTCGACGAACTTCGCCACCCCGGCGAGCACCTTGGGGTCGATGGGGATGCGCACCCCCTTGCCCCCCGTATTGCGGTGCTTCTCGCCCTTGGTCTTGAAGTAGAGGTCGGTCCGGCCGAACTGCGGGCCGACCGGCACCCAGACGATGCCTTCGCCGACCCCCTCGACGCCGAACTTCGCCCCCCAGGGGCACTTCGCCTCGACCTGCTCGGTGAGCGCAGTGGCCTTCTCGACGAAGGCGGCCACGGTCTCCTGCCGCATGAAGTCGACCTGCTCCTCCCAGACGGGGCCGTCGAGGATCGAGAAGATCCGCACCTCGGCGAAGCGGTCGCCGAACCGGGGCAGAGCGTCGAGGTAGCGCGCCTCCTCGCCCTCGCCGACGGCCACGGCGAAGAGCACGAGCTGCTTGTCGGGCAGCCGGTTGAGGGCGACCCCCTTCTGCAGACCCGGGCCGCACCACTCGCCGAAGAAGGTCAGCCGGGTATCGGGCGGCTGTCCGGTCTCGGCTCTGACCTCGGCTTCGAGGGTCCGCAGGGCGGCGGTGACCTCGGGCCGGGCGACGAAGGCGGCGAAGCCGTAGTTGTCGTCCTCGACGGTGAGCGTGCGGCTGCGCGACTGGGCGAAGAGCCCCTCGGGCAGGCAGGCGACGCCGGCGTTGGTGCCGTGCAGCTTGACGGTGCCGCGGAAGGTCACCGGCGCGTGCAGCTGGTACTCGGCGGGCACCGTGGGGCTGCCGTTGACGTGGCGGGCGTACTTGACGACGGCGTGGAAGGCCTCGATGTGGGTGAACTTCTTCATGGCGGTACTCCTCGGGCGGCGATCCCATGCCATCCGTGATGGCATGCATATGACACAGTGATAAGCATCGATGGCATACCGATGGCATACCGATGGCATGCCGATGCCATCGGCACGGCGGCCTTTCCCGTTCGCGCCAACGCGGTGCGCGGCGGTCGTACGGTCGGGCCGAGAAAACAAAAAACCCCCTCGGGCGGCGCCGGAGGGGGTTCTCTCGAACGGGCTGAAACCGTGGTCTCAGGCCATTCTCGCCCCCCCGGGCGCTACGGACGCTTCACGCCCGGCACCGCGCGCATCACTGCGCTTCAGTCCGGCCGTTGGCCCGTACGTATTCGACAAGGGGAGACAGTGGGTCATCGAGACGTCCTCGAAGGGTGAATGTGATGCGATTGACGAAGACACATTGACCAAAGACATCGGTCGCCGTCAATGACTTTTTTCGGATGACTCCGAAAAAAGTCATGCCATGGCACCCGCAGGGTCAGCGCAGCTCGCGGATGAGCTCTTCGAGCGCGCCGTTGATCTCGGTGGCCCGCTCGCCGAGCGCGCCGAGCGCGTCCAGCCGCTGGCGGGCGCTGCGGGCCACGGCCTTGGCCCGCTTGCGGTCGGCGCCGGGCGGCGCGCGCAGCAGGCGGGCGAAGCGCAGGCCGGCCCGGGCGGCGTCGACGGCGGCCTGGCGGTCGTCGGGTTTGGCCCCGGCGCGCTCGACGGCCAGCGCGTGGGCCGCCGCGGCGACGTCGCGGGCCTCGCGGGTGCGGTCGAGCCGGCCGAGCAGCTGGGCGTGGTTGCCCATGGCGATGATGCGGGTGCGCTGGCTCTCGGCGTCGAGCCCTTCGGCCTGTTCGGCGGCTTCGGCGTAGAGCTCGAGCGCCTCGGCGTCGCGGTCGCGGGCCGAGTGAAACGCGCCGAGCTGGTTGAGGCCGCGCACGAGGTCGCGGCGCACGGCCTTGTCGGCGGGGAACTGCTTCACCAGCGCGCGGCGAAGCTCCAGGGCCTCCTGGTGGTGGGCGAGGGCGGCGTCGTGCTCTTCGCGCCGCTCGGCGTGATCGGCCAGCCGCACCAGCCGCGCGGCCAGCGTGCGCCGGATGGAGAGGTCGTCGGGCTGCATGCCCTGGCGTCGGCGCAGGATGCGGGCCGCGTCGGCTTCGAACGCTGCGGCGTCGTCGGGGGCCTCGACCTGCTCGGCGATCTCGACGGCGGCGGCGGCGGCGGTGTACGCCCGCGCCGCGGCGCTGAGCGGATCCTCGTCGGTCCCCCGGCCGGCTTCGGCGCGCTCGGCGGCCCGGCGGGCGGCGTCGAGCGCGTCGGCCTTCGAGCCGGCGGCGGCGTGGGCCCGGGCCGCGTCGAGCCAGGTCTCGCCGAGCAGCAGCAGCACCGGCCCGGCGAGCGGCAGGGTCGCGGTGGTGGCCTCGACCGCCTCGGCGGCGGTGCGCGCAATCCGGGCGGCGTCGTCGGCGCGGTCGCCGCGCATCAAGAACTGCGCCCGCTCCCGGGCGGTGGACAGCCGGTCACTGCGGGCCTGCTCGGCGGTGCGGTCGGCGTCGAAGGCGGCGATGGCCCGGCGCTCGGCCTCTTCGTAGAGCGGGCCGGGCGCGGCGTCGATGCCCGGCTGTTCGGCCATATGGGCCTGCCGCCGGGCGACGATCAGCCGGCCCCGCTGCACGTCGCGGGCCTCGGGGCGCTCGGCGAACGCCTCGTCGAGCGCGCCCGAGGCGCTCTGCAGCGCGGCCCAGGCGGCGCGGTAGTCCTTGTCGAGCGTCGCCCGGTCGGCCTCGGCGAGCGCCTCGCGGGCGCGCACCTCGGGGCGGTTGGCGGCGGCGTCGGCGGCGGCGTCGCGCTTGGCGGCGAGCCGGAACTGCAGGAAGACGCCGAGCACGCCGAAGAGCACGATGGCCACGAGCATGAGCTTGCGGGTGCGGTCCTGGCGGGCGATGGCGGCGTTGGGTGCGGGGCGCTCGTCGTCGGGCGGCGGGGTCTGTTCGGTCATAGCGGGCTCACCCTCGCCCGGCGCCGGGCCGGGCCGCAAGGGGTTGGCGAGTGGGTCGATGGAGGCGGCGGGCGCGGCTCGGCGGCGCGGCTCTTGACGGGGCGGGGCCGGCTGGGGCCCGATGCGGTCCCACCCGATACGCAGGAGGCCCGCGGTGAGCGAACGGGCGCAGGTGCTGGTGATGTACACCGGCGGCACCATCGGCATGCAGCGCACCGAGCGGGGCTACGCGCCGGCGCCGGGGCTGCTGGGGCGGCAGCTCACCCGGATGCCGATGTTCCAGGATCCGGCGCTGCCGCGGGGCACGATGCCGCTGTCGAAGTTCGGGCGGCACGTCTCGTGGCGGCTCAAGGAGTATTCGCCGCTGCTCGACTCGTCGAACATGGACATGAGCGACTGGGTGCGGCTGGCGGAGGAGGTCGAGCGCTTCTACGACGCGTACGACGCGTTCGTGATCCTGCACGGCACCGATACGATGGCCTACTCGGCCTCGGCGCTGTCGTTCATGCTGCGCAACCTGGGCAAGCCGGTGGTGATGACCGGCTCTCAGATCCCGCTGGTCGAGACCCGCAACGACGCCCTCGACAACCTGCTGGGCGCGCTGACGATCGCCGGTCATTTCCACATCCCCGAGGTGACCCTGTACTTCCATCACAAGCTGATGCGCGGCAACCGCACCCGCAAGATGGACGCCTCGGGGCTCGATGCGTTCCAGTCGACCAATCTTCCGCCGCTCGCCGAGGTGGGCACGGGCATCGACGTGGCCTGGCATCGGGTGCGTCGCATGCCGCGCGCGCCGCTGATCGTGCGCCCGATCACCGAGCGCAACGTGGCGTCGCTGCGTATCTTTCCGGGCATCACCGCCGAGATCATGCAGAACTTCCTGCAGCCGCCGCTGCGCGGGGTGGTGCTCGAGACCTACGGGTCGGGCAACGTGCCCGACATCCGCCCGGACTTCCTCGACGCGCTGCGCCGGGCGACCGACGCCGGCATCGTGGTGGTCAACTGCACCCAGTGCCCGATGGGCGCGGTGAGCCCGGACTACGTCGGCGGCAAGGCCCTGGCCGACGCGGGGGTGGTCGGCGGGGCCGATATGACCCCCGAGGCGGCCCTGACCAAGCTGTCCTATCTGCTCAGCCGCAGCGAGCTGTCCACCGACGAGGTGCGCCGCTGGATGACCACCGACCTGCGCGGCGAGATGACCCCGCCAGCGGCCGAGCCGCGCTTCGACTTCGCCGACAGCCGCTTCGTGCGTAGCGTCGCCTCGGCCCTCGCGCCGGGCGAGAGTCAGCTCGAGGCCCGCTGGCAGGTGAATCAGGCGCTGCTGCCGGTGGTGCTCTGCGCGGCGGCGGGGCATGGCGACCTGGCCACGGTGCAGGCGCTGCTCGACGAGGGCGCAGCACCCGACGCGGCGGATTACGACGGGCGCACGCCGCTGCACGTGGCCGCGGCCCGGGGGCAGCTGGAGATGTGTCGCTTCCTCATCGGGCAGGGGGCCGATCTGACCGCCCGCGACCGCTGGGGGCATCTGGCGCTCGACGACGCGCGCCGTGGCGGCTTCGCGGCGGTGGCGACGATGCTGGCGGGGGCGGGGCAGGTCTCGGAGGCCGACGATCGCATGGAGCCGGTCTCGGCGCGGCCCTTCGAAAAAAAGTGAGGCGACGGCCATGGGCGGCGGCCGTCGCCTCGGTCTTCATGTCGTCGGGCACTCGACACGAAGACATGGCTCGTCGCTGTTGGGCAGGGTACAGCGTGGTGACGAGCCAGTTGCGACATTAGAGAAGAACGAGGCGTAGATCAAGCGATTGTGCCTCTTTTTCTTCTATTGGCGCGAAGGTGCTCTGTTTCCGACGGGTTACGCAGCGCTGCGCCCGCGCCCGAAATCAGTCATCGTCGAAGAGCACGGGCGCGGCGTCGAACGCGGCCCCGCTGTGCACCAGCACGGTGCTGGGCAGGACCTCGAGCAGCGGCGCGTAGTGGTCGAGCACCGCCTCGGGTTCGTCGCCTTCTTCGGGCAGGCGCAGGCCGAGCAGGGCCAGGTCGGCGTCGGCGCTCTCTGTCTCCATGATGTCGCGGATGGCCCGCCCTTCGCGCAGCAGCACCCGGGGGGTGGCCTCGAGTCGCGCGCTGTCGAAGACGCGGCGCAGGCCGGCCTCGGCTCGGGGGATGTCGTCTTCGTGATCGACGACGGTCAGGCAGGTGACCTCGGCGGGGCGCCAGCGGTCGTGGCTGGTGATCAGGTAGGCGAGCAGCAGCATCATGCCGCCGTTGGCCTGCAGCCCGCCCCACCAGACGTGCACCCGCTTCTGGCCGCCGAAGCCGCGGCGCGGGTCGAAGGCGACGAGCATGAGCGTATTGTCGAGGTCGCTGAGCTCGCGCAGCATGGCGAAGTAGCCCGCCGCCCGCTCGCGCTTGCTCAGCCAGCCGAGCATGACGGTGTTCGCCTCGAGGCTGCCGATGCCGTACGACTGGGTGATGGTGGTCACCCCGCGGTAGACGTCGGGCACGATGTCGGCCCGGAAGAAGACGCCGGGGTAGTCCCGGGCGAGCAGGTCGAGCCGCTCGCTGGCCGCTTTGCGCTCGGGGGCGAGCGGGCGCACGTCGCCTTCGAGCATCTGGATGTAGGAGACGATGCCGCGCTCCTGCACCACCGAGGCGCCGAGGTCGAGCAGGTAGCGCCGCCGGGTGGGCGGACCGCCGAAGATCAGCAGGTTCGGGCGCCAGTTCTGGTCGTGATACTCGACCCGATGCAGGTTGCGCAGCGCGGTGCGCACCAGCGCCGACCACAGGCCGTGGCGGGCGTCGCCGAAGGTGGTGTTGAGCGTGCGCCGCTCGACGTGCAGGTAGATGAGCCCGCAGATGAAGCAGGCGGCGACCATCGCCCCGAGGTCGATGATGCTCATCACGTAGAAGCAGGCGACCGCCCCGCCGAGGCTGATGATCGCCGAGACCCCGAAGGTGGGCCTGAAGCTGGGGTTCTGCGCCCAGCGCTCGAGCCCGCAGGCGAGGTTGGTGATGCCGTAGGTCGCCAGGAAGAACATCGTCAGCACCGGCGCGATGAGGTCGAGGCTGCCGACGAGCACGCCGACCTGGGCCAGCACGAAGGTGAAGGCGAGGCCCACCCGCGGCTCGTTGGCCGGGCCGTGGCCCCGGGCGAAGAGCCGCGGCGCGAGGCCGTCCATGGCCAGCGCCTGCAGCGTGCGCGGGGCGGCGAGGATGCTGCCCACGGCGCTCGACAGGGTCGCCCCCCAGACGCCGGCGTAGATCAGGAGCGGCGAGAGCGACACCGCGAAGACGATCTCGTTGTTCTCGCGCAGCGTCGCCAGGTCGGCGCTGAAGCCGAGGGCGAAGGGGAAGGTCATGTAGATGACGAAGCCGGCGAGGATCGCGAAGAGCGTGCCCCGCGGCAGCGACTGGCGGGCGTCCTTGAGGTCGCCCGACATGCTGACCCCGGCCATGATGCCGGTGACGGCGGGGAAGAAGACGGCGAAGACCGCCGCGAAGCCGACGCCGTCGTCGGTGAACCACTCGATGGTCTCGGGCCGGGCGACGGTGCCCTCGCCGACGCCGGAGATCACCCCGCCGAAGAACGCCACCAGCGAGAGCAGGATCGCCGCCATGACGACGTATTGGGCCTTGATGGCCGCCTCGGCGCTCTTGGCGGCTATGAGGCACAAGAGCACGTTGGTGGCGGTGCCGAGCACCCGCGGGTCGAGCAGGAAGTCGAGGGCCGGGTTGCCGGTGGTCTCGGGCAGCAGATAACCCAGCGCCTCGACGAAGCCGACGATGTAGAAGGTGACCGAGAGCGCCTGGGCGAAGAAGAGCGGGATGCCGATGGCCGCGCCGGCGGGCGCACCCAGCGAGCGGGAGATCATGAAGTAGGCCCCGCCGGCCCCGACGGTGCGGTTGGTGGCGATCGACGAGACCGACAGCCCGGTGGTCGTCGAGATGACGTGGCTGATGAAGACCACCAGCAGGGCCCCGGCGACGCCGACGTTGCCGACCACCCAGCCGAAGCGCAGGTACATGATGACGCCGAGGATCGTCAGGATGCTCGGGGTGAAGACCCCCCCGAACGTGCCCAGACGACGGGCGTTGCTGGCGCCGGCCGCGCCCTCGCTCATGCGCTGTCTCCGCCTTCGATCGCGCCGCTCACCCGAGCGACTTCAGCGCAGGGTACAGCCGAGCGAGGCAGGCGTCGATCTCGTCGAGCCCCACCGCGCCGACGCTGAAGCGGAACCAGCCCCGGTTGTGGTGGTCGCCGAAAGCGCTGAACGGCACCAGCGCGCAGCCAGCCTCTTCGAGCAGCCACAGGCGCACGCTGTCTTCGTCGGGGAAGTCGGGGCGGCCCTCGAGGTCGAAGTGCACGCTGAGGTAGATCGCGCCTTCGGGGGCGATGGCGTCGACCGGCAGGCCCTCGGCGCGCCACGCGGCGAAGGCGTCGTGCAGCCGGTCGAGGCGGGCCCGGATGGCGCCCTTGAAGCCGGCGAGGTAGTCGGCGATCGCGCCGTCGTCGGCCAGCAGCGCGGCGGTGGCGTGCTGCTCGGGCCGCGGGGCCCAGGCGCCGACGTGGGTCATCAGCGCCTTGACCCGGTCGGCGATGAAAGGCGGCGCGATGATCCAGCCGACCCGCAGGCCGGTGGCGGCGAACGACTTGCTGATGGCGTCGCAGAAGAGCGTGTAGCGGGCCATCTCGGGCATCACGCCCACCGGGGTGACGTGCTCGAGGTCGCCGAAGGTCAGCATGCGGTAGACCTGATCGTAGACCAGATACAGGCTGCGCTCGCCGGCGGCGTCGCGGCGGCGGTTCTCGTCGAGCACCAGCTGGCAGATGGCCTTCATCTGCGCGCGGCGCATCATGGTGCCCGCGGGGTTCATCGGCGAGTTGAGCACCAGGAGCCGCGCGTCGCGGATGGCCGGGGCCAGCCGCTCGGCGGTGGGCATGAAGGCGTCTTCGGGGCGGCTTTGCACCACGACGTGCTTCGCGCCGACGAGCTGGCTGAAGTTGTCGTTGTTCCAGCTCGGCGCGGGGGTGACGACGGTCTCGCCGGGCGAGAGCAGGCAGCGGTAGGCGGCGTAGAGCGCCGGCCGGGCCCCGGAGGCGACGACGATGGCCTCTTCGGGGTAGTCGAGCCCCAGGGTCGCGGCGTAGTGGCCGCGGATGGCGGCGCGCAGCTCGGGGATGCCGAACGCCGGCGGGTAGTTGGTCCGATCGGCCTCGACCGCCTCGACGATGGCCCGCTTGAGCAGCGGCGGCACCTGAAACTGCGCCGGCGCGAAGTCGCCGACGGTGAAGTTGGCCACCGGCGCGCCCGACTCGATGGCCGCGCGCACCGCGTAGGCGATGACCAGGATGCGGCTGGGCTGCATGCCCTGCGCCATGTCGGAGAAGCTCTGCGCCATGGCAGCGGTCCGCTCGGCGTCGGTGGGGAAGAAGCGGTCGAGTGTGGTCATCGGCGGCTCTCCTCGAGGCGGGCGGGGCGGCAGGCGCGGTGCGTAGGGCAGTTCACAGGTCGAAGGCCCGGTGGGCCATGTAGCTCGAGCGCACCATCGGCCCGGCCTCGACGTGCAGGAAGCCCATGGCTTTGCCCACCTCGGCGAGGCGGGCGAAGGTATCGGGCTCGACCCAGCGCTCGACGGCGAGGTGGCGGGCGGTCGGCGAGAGGTACTGGCCCAGCGAGAGGATATCGCAGCCGACGTCGCGCAGCTGCCACATCACGTCTTCGACCTCGGCGTCGGTCTCGCCGAGGCCGAGCATGAGCCCGGTCTTGCTGACGACGCCCTCGCGGCGGTGGATGTGGTCGAGCACGTCCAGCGAGCGCTGGTAGATCGCCTGCGGCCGTACGCGGCGGTAGAGCCGGGGCACGGTCTCGGTATTGTGGGCCACGATGTGCGGGCCGGCGTCGAGCACCACGTCGAGGGCGTCGGTCTCGCCGAGGAAGTCGGGCACCAGGAGCTCGATGCGGGTCTCTGGCGAGGCCTCGCGGATCGCGGTGACGGTATCGGCGAAGTGCTGCGCGCCGCCGTCGGGCAGCTCGTCGCGGTTGACGCTGGTGATGACCGCGTGGCGCACGCCCAGCCGGCGGATGGCCTCGGCGGTATGGGCCGGCTCGTTGGGGTCGAGCGGGCGCGGCTTGCCTTTGTCGACGGCGCAGAACCCGCAGCGGCGGGTGCAGATGTCGCCCATGAGCATGAAGGTGGCGGTGCCCGCGCTCCAGCACTCGTCGATGTTGGGGCAGCGGGCCTCTTCGCAGACGGTGACCAGGTCGAGGCCGTCCTTGAGCCGGCGCACCTCGTCGAAGGTCTCGCCGCGGCTGTAGCGCACCCGCAGCCAGTCGGGGCGCGGGCCGGGCTCGCGCTTGCGGGTGCGCGGCGGGGCGACGAGGCGGATGCCCTCGCCCTGGCTCTGGCTCTCGGCGGCGCGGGGGTCGCTGATCTGGATCAGGTCGCTCATGGCGTCATCTCCTCGGCCCCTGCCCAGGCGCTCCAGTCGGTGGCGGGCACCGGATCGAGCCCGCGTTGCAGCACGTCGATGCCGACGGCCGGGTGCAGGTCCCGGCCGAACTGCGCGGCGATGTGCCGGGCGATGCGGTCGTAGACCTCGCTCAGCGGCACGGCGTGGCCCAGCTCGCGGGCGAGGCCGGTGACGCCTTTGTCGGCGATGCCGCAGGGCACGATGGTGGCGAAGTGCTCGAAATCGGGCTGCACGTTGAACGCGACGCCGTGGTGGGTCACCCAGCGGCTGACCCGCGCCCCGATCGCGGCGATCTTGCGCCACGGGTCCTGCAGCCAGACCCCCGGCTCGCCACTGTAGCGGGTCGCGGGGAGGCCGTAGTCGGCGCAGGTGTCGATCATCGCCTGCTCCATGCGGCGGACGTACTTGCGGATGTCCTTGCAGTCGGGCTTGAGGTCGATGATGGCGTAGACCACCGCCTGGCCGGGGCCGTGGTAGGTGGCGTCACCGCCGCGGTCGCTCTCGACGAGCTCGATGCCGCGCGCGGCGTACTCGGCGGGCGCGAGCCGCAGGCTGTCGGTCTTGCCGTCACGGCCGATGGTCACCACCGGCGCGTGCTCGACGCACAGCAGGGTATCGTCGATGAGGCCCGCCTTGCGCTGCTCGGCGAGGGCCCGCTGATGGGCCCAGGCCTCGCGATAGGGCATGCGCCCCAGCCGGATGACGCGCAGCGGACGACCCATCACATCGCCGAGTCGTCGAACGACTCGAGGATGCCCTTGAGGGTGACCATGAACTGGTCGGCGACGGCCCCGTCGATGACCCGGTGGTCGAAGCCGAGGGTCAGGTAGCCGCACAGCTTGGGCACGATGGCGTCGCCGCCGCCGGGCAGGCTGACGACCTTGGCCCGCTTCTCGATGGTGCCGACCCCGAGGATGGCCACCGTCGGCTGGGGGATGATCGGGGTGCCCCACTGGCTGCCGAAGATGCCGGGGTTGGTGATCGAGAAGGTCACCCCGCCGACCTCGTCGGGCTTGAGCTTGCGGGTGCGCGCCCGCTCGCCGAGGTCGGCGATCTTCTTCGACAGCCCGATCATCGACAGCTCGTCGGCCCCGTGCACCACCGGCACGATGAGGCCGTTGTCGATGGCCACCGCGATGCCGAGGTTGATGTCGCCGCGGTAGATGATGTTCTCGCCGTCGTGGCTCGAGTTGACGATGGGGTGCGCCTGCAGCGCCTTGACCGTCGCCCGGGCGAGGAAGGTGGTGAAGGTCAGCTTCGCCCCACGCTCGGCGAACTGCGCCTTGTGCTTGCGGCGCAGCGCGTCGACCTTGCCGTAGTCGACCTCGAAGCAGGTGTGCACGTGCGCGCTGTACTGCTTCGACTCGATCATGCGGTCGCTGATGGTCTTGCGCATGCGCGACATCGGCTCCCACGAGTCGTTGTCCCGCATGCGCACCGGCACCATCGGCGCGCCGATGGAGACCTTGCCCTGGGCGGCGCCGGCAGCGGCGGCGGGGGCCGCGGGGCGGGGCGCCGTGGGCTGGGTGGCCGCCGGCGCGGCGGGCGCGGCCTCGGCGGCGCCCGACTCGATGTAGGCCAGGATGTCTTTCTTGGTGACCCGCCCGTCGAGGCCGGTGCCGTCGACGGCGGCGATGTCGACGCCGTGCTCGGCGGCGATCTTGCGCACCACCGGGGTCGAGCGCGTCTGGCGCAGCTCGGCGGCGGTCATCTCGCTGCGCGGCTTGTCGGCGGCGGGCGCCGGCGTCGACGGCGCGGGCTTCGCGGGCGCCTCGGGCTCGGCGGCGGCCTCGGGCTCGGCGGCGGCCTCGGCGTCAGCGGCGGGCTTGGCGTCGCCCCCGCCCGCGGACTCACCCTCGGCGCCGATGACGGCCACCAGGGTCCCCACCTCGACGGTCTCGCCGGCTTCGACCTTGATCTCGAGCAGCACCCCGGCCTCGGGGGCCGGGATCTCGGCGTCCACCTTGTCGGTGGTGATCTCGAAGATGGGCTCGTCGCGGTCGACGCTGTCGCCGACGCTCTTCAACCAGCGGACGATGGTGCCCTCGGCGACCGACTCGCCCATCTGCGGCATGATCACATCAACGGCCATGGTGCTCCTCGTCTCCGGGGCCTGCCCGGCGTCTCGCGGTTGTCGCTCAGTATGCGGCCAGCCGCCGCGCGGCTGCCTCGATGTCGTCGACCTGGGGGAAGAACGCCGCCTCCAGGCCCTTGTTGTACGGCACCGGCCCGTCGAGGGCGGTGACCCGCATCACCGGTCCGTCGAGCCATTCGAAGGCCCGCTCGTTGATGCGCGCGGTGATCTCGCCGGCGATGCCGCCGGTGCGGGTGTCTTCGTGCACGATCAGCACTTTGCCACAGCGGCGCACCGACTCGACGATCGCGTCGTCGTCGAGCGGCTGCAGCGTGCGCAGGTCGATCACCCGGGTCGAGATGCCGTCGGCGGCGAGGCGCTCGGCGGCTTCGAGGGATTTGTGCACCATCGCCCCGTAGCTGATGATCGCCAGGTCGTCCCCCTCGCGGCGCACCGCGGCCTCGCCGAGCACGCCCACCGCGTCGGGCCCGGGCAGCGCCTCGCGCAGGGCCGGCGCGCGGTAGAGCGCCTTGTGCTCGATGAACAGCACCGGGTTGGGGTCGCGGATGGCGGCCTTGAGCAGCAGCTTGGCGTCGGCGGCGGTCGACGGGGCGACCACTTTGATGCCCGGCGTCTTGACGAAGTACATCTCGACGCTCTGGCTGTGGAACGGGCCACCGCCCACGCCGCCGCCGCCCGGACCGCGCACCACGATCGGGATCGGGGTGCCGAGGCGGTAGTGGGCCTTGGCGGCGAAGTTGGTCAGCTGGTCGAAGCCCACCGAGAGGAAGTCGAGGAACTGGATCTCGGCCACCGGGCGCAGGCCCATCAGCGCGGCGCCGATGGCCGCGCCGATGATGCCCGCCTCGGCGATGGGCGTATCGACCACCCGCTTGGGCCCGAACGTATCGAGGAACCCGGCGGTGACCTTGAACGCGCCCCCGTAGGTGGCGATGTCCTCGCCGAGCAGGAAGACCCGCTCGTCGGCCTTCATCTCTTCGAGCAGGGCCTCGCGGACGGCTTCGATGTAGGTGCTGCCTCTGACCAATGGGCGCCGCTCACATGTGCAGGGCGTGTCCCAAGGTGGCGTGCGCCGCCTCGTGGATCGCCTCGGAGAGGGTGGGGTGGGCGTGGATCGTCCGCGCCAGCTCTTCGACGGTGTACTCGAGCTTGATCAGCGGCCCCGCCTCGGCGATGAGGTCGGTGGCGTGCGGCCCGATGATGTGCACCCCCAGGATCTGGTTGTACTGCTTCTCGGCGACGATCTTCACGAAGCCGGTGGCGTCGTCGATGACCTTGGCCTTGCCGTTGCCGGTGAACGGGAACTTGCCGACGATCACCTCGTGGCCCGCCTCGCGGGCGGCCTTCTCGGTGAGGCCGATGCTGCCGATCTCGGGGCTGGAGTAGGTGCAGCCGGGGCACTCGGCGTAGTTGATCGACGGCGGGTTGAGCCCGGCGATGTGCTCGACGGCGGTGACGCCTTCGGCGCTGGCGGCGTGGGCCAGCAGCGGGGTGCCGGCGACGATGTCGCCGATGGCGTAGATGCCCGGCTCGTCGGTGCGGAAGTGGCCGTCGACGTGCACGAAGCCGCGCTCGACCTTCACCTTGGTCTCCTCGAGCCCGATGCCCTCGGTGAGCGGCTTGCGGCCCACAGCGAGCAGGAAGTGGCTGGCGCTGACCCCCTTGGCCTGTCCGCCGCCGACCGGCTCGAGCTTGCCGCGCACGCCGTCCTCGGTGACCTCGAGGTCGGTGAGCCTGGTCCCGGTGTGCACCCGGATGCCGCGGCGCTTGAAGATCTTCTCGAACTCCTTGCTGACCTCTTCGTCTTCGACGGGCACGAGGCGGTCGGCGAGCTCGACGACGGTGACTTCGCTGCCGAAGCTCTTGAAGACGCTGGCGAACTCGACGCCAACGGCGCCGGCGCCGAGCACGAGCAGGTGCTTGGGGATCTGGTCGAGCTCGAGCAGCTCGTCGCTGGTCATCACCGGGCCGCCGATCTCGAAGCCGGGCAGGACCCGCGGGTCGGAGCCGGTGGCCAGGATGATGTTCTTCGTCTCGAGGATCTGCTCGCCGTCGTCGCCGGCGACCTTGACCTTGCCGGGCCCGGCCAGCGCGCCCCAGCCGTTGTAGACGTCGACCTTGTTCTTCTTCATGAGGAAGGAGACGCCGCCGGCGTTGACCTTGACGACTTTGTCCTTGCGCTTGAGCACCGCCTTCATGTCGACGGTGATGTCGCCGACGGTGATGCCGAAGGTGCTCGCGTGGCGCGCGGTATCGGCGACCTCGGCCGACTTGAGCATGCTCTTGGTCGGGATGCAGCCCCGCAGCAGGCAGGTGCCGCCGAGGCGGTTGTCCTTCTCGACGATCGCCGTCTTGAGCCCGAGCTGTCCGGCGCGGACCGCGGCGACATATCCGCCGGGACCGCTGCCGATGATGACCACGTCGTAGGTCGCCATGCCGCCCTCACCTCTGCTGGTTGATGGTTCCGTGCGCGCGGAATCCGGGTCGCCGTCAGGTACACCATTCCCCCCGGGCGCGCAACCCGAGGGGGGATCGACGCGGCGGGCGGGCGGTCGGTCGCGGGGTTTCAGCGCAGCAGGCGCAGCCCGGGCAGCGGCGGCGGCAATACGTTGGCCCGCAGCATGGCCAGCACCCGGGCCCGACGGAGCTGGCCGTTGGGCGCCCGCGGCAGGCCCTGCTGACGCACGGGCACCACCGCGGCGGGCGGCTCGCCGACGACGTCGATGAAGATCGCCTCGACCTGATGCTCCAGATCGGCGAGGGCGTCGCGGTCGCTGGCGGTGTGCTCGAAGACGACGACCGGCTGGGAGCGCTCGGCCTCGGGCGGCGCGCGGTCGACGATCACGCAGCCCCAGCGGATGGCCTGCAGGGCGTCGAGCGCCCGCTCGATGACCACCGCCGGCACCCGTCGACCGCCGATGCGCAGCAGGTCGGTGTCGCGGCCGCAGACGACGAGGCCGCCGTCGACGGTGTAGCCGGCGTCGCCGGTGGACAGCCAGCGGTCGGCCCCGTGGGTCTGGCCGTGGCGCGCGCCGAGCGGCCCGCGCACCTCGACGCAGCCCAGCGTGCGCTCGCCGAGCAGGCGGCCCTGCAGGTCGACGATGCGCAGCTCGACCCCGGGCAGACCCCGGCCGACTTCGAGCATGGCGGTGGGCGCGACGCCGCCCGGGTACGCGACACCTTCGGTGGACAGCCGGTCGGTGTCGATCGGGTCGAGCCGCGGCGCGGTGTCGATCGGTCCGCAGGTCGCCATGCCCAGGGCCTCGGCGCCGCCGTAGACGGCGGTGAACGCGCTGCGCTGGAAGCCGCTGTCGGCGAGGCGGTCGGCGAATGTGTCGAGGTGCTCGGGGTGGGTCATCTCGCCGCCGACCAGCGCCAGGCGCCACGGGGAGAGGTCGAGGCCAGCGAGGTCGGCGTCGCGCACCGCCCGGGCGCAGACGTGGTAGCCGCGCCCGGGGGCGGTGCTCAGGCTGCCGCGGAAGGCGTGCATCGCCCACAGCCAGATGGCCGGTTCGAAGATGAAGGCCATCGGGTCGATGACCACCGAGGGCATGCCGTAGAGCGCCGGGATGAGCACGGTGACCAGCAGGCCGTTGCGCGGGTTGAGCGGCAGCCACGAGCAGACGAGGTCGGTGGTGACCCCCCCGCAGTGGGCCACGAGGTCGTCGATGCGCCGCAGCAGGGTCGCCGGGTCGATGCCCACCGGACGGGGCGCGCCGGTCGAGCTGCCCTGGGTGAGCGAGTAGAAGGCCACCGGCCCGCGCGCGGCGGGCTCGACCCGCGCGGGCGGCGCCTGGTCGAGGGTGCGCACCCGGCGCCAGACGGCGTCGTTGACCCGCAGGTGCACCGTCGCCCGCTCGGCGAAGTCGTCGTCGACCACCACCGCCCGCGGCTGCAGCTCGTCGATGAGGCCGACCATCTCCCGCCGCCAGTGGCCGTCCCGGCGGCGGCCGAGCGGGCGGCCATAGACCACCGGCGCGGCGCCGAGCCAGTCGCAGGCGTGCCAGGCGGTGATCAGGTCGAGCGGCTCGGCGATGCCGAGCACGACCCGGTCGCCGGTGCCGACCCCGTCGGCGGCGAGCACGGCGGCGAACTGCTCGATGCGCTCGACCATGCGCTTCGCCCGCCAGATCTCGTAATGGCCCGCGGCGTCGACGAAGACGTAGAGCATGGCGTCGGGTCGGGATTCGGCGAGGGTGCGCAGCGCGTCGGGCACGGTCTCGTGGCGCCGGACGAGCGCCTCGCGCGGCCCCGGTTCGATGCGCTCGGGATGCACCCGCGGGCTCTGCCGCAGTCGGCCGTTATCGTGGAGCCGGGCGTGGACCATGGTCCTCGGTGGAACGGTGAAAGGCGCTCGCGCCTTCCCACTTCACACCGGACGGTGGGGCAAAAACAACTCGGGATTGCCCAGGGTGACCTGGGCGTCGATCAGGGGTGGGGGTCGCTCAGAATGCGCCGCCGATGGACAAGCCGACACCGTGGGTGCTCGGCCCGACGCGCACCCCGGTGACCTCGGTCTTGGGGATCGGCGTATCGTCGTAGGTCAGCACCAGGATGAGCCCGGTGACCACCGCCGCTCCGCCGACCGCCATGCCGAGGTCGGCGATGAGCGCCTGGGTCTTCGCCGCGTCGCGGGCCGCGTTCTGGTCTTCGAGGGTGCTCGCCTCTTCCCACGCGTTCGTCGCGCTCTGGCCGGCGAGCACGCCGAAGACGCCGCCGACCCCGGCGAGCACGACGCCGGTGCCCAGCGTGGCCCAGCCGGCGTACAGCTGGGTCTTGGGCGGCGGCACCAGCTCGGGCTTGGGCGGCTCGATCGGCTTCTCGGGCTTCTTGATGTCGCCTTCGCGCTTCCGGATCTCGGCCTCGAGCTCGATGATGCGCTCGAGCGCGGCGATCTTGGTCTCGGGGTCGGGATCGGGCGCCTTGGCGTAGCGGAAGTAGTAGTCCCGCGCGAGCTTGATGTTGTCGAGCGTATCGTCGAGCTGCTTGTCGTAGATGAACGCGATGTTGTAGAGCAGCGCCGCCACCGGCTCGATGGCGTAGGCCTGCTTGTACTTGTCGATGGCGCAGTTGAAGTCACGGGCCTGGAAGCACTCCAGACCCTGCGCGGCCAGCGCCTCGACGGGGTCGGCATCGCCGGTCTGGGCCGCGGCCGGGCCGACGACCAACGCGCTCACCAGCATGCCTCTCACGAGCTGCGACGTCAGGCTCACTCTCGCTCCTCCGCGCCGAATCGACGGCCATCGTAGGCCAATTCCGGTTCGGCTGGCCAACTCTCTGTATATGTACGCATCCGGATCATGCCGGATCGGGCGCCCCAGGGGTATTCCCGAGGACACTTCTGAGTCCGCCGACCGTATAGCCCCAGCCGACAATGCGGTTGTGGGCGCCGGTCCTGCCGCGCTACATACCTGAGAGTCGCGCTACATACCCCACCATGCGCCGGCCGGCAACCTCGTCGACCGCCGGCGGAGGACGCGCCGTGAAGTGGCTGTGCCCGCAATGCCGACAGCGGTACGAACCGCACACCGACGTCTGCCCGGACGACGGCACCCCCCTGGTGGAGGATCGGGCGGGGCAGTCGGTCGGCGGGTGCACGCTCGAAGCCCTCATCGGCGTCGGCCGCGGCGGCTCGACGGTCTGGGAGGCCTCCCGCGGTGATGAGCCGCGGGTCGCCGTCAAGGTGATGCCGGCGGCGGATGACGACGAGCGGGAGGCGCTGCAGGCGGCGGCCCGCAGCGTCGCCGCGGTGCGCCACGGCAACCTGGTGTCGATCCACGGCCACGGCTCGACGGTCGACGGCCACGTCTACGTGATCATGGAGCTGCTCGAGGGGGTCAGCCTCGCCGAGCGGCTCTCGCGCGACGAGCCGATCCCCTCGGCGGAGTCGCTGGCCCTCGTCGAGCAGGTCCTCGACGCGCTGTCGGCCACCCATCGTGAAGGGCTGCCGCACCTCGAGCTCGACCCGGGCGACATCTTCGTGCAGACGACGGCCGACGGCCCGCGGGTCAAGCTGCTCGACGTGGGCCTCGCCCGCCCGGCGCCGCCCCCGCCGCCCCTGGCGCCGGCGGACGACGCGCCGTCGACCGGGCAGTTCTACCGGGCGCCGGAGCTGCTGGTGAGCGGCCGGGGCGACGCAGCGAGCGATCTGTACTCGGTGGGCGCCCTGCTGGTGCACCTGCTGACCGGTCGCCCACCGTACGCGGGCAACGCCGCCGATCTGAGCCGGGGGCACTTGTCCCGCCGCCCGCCCCGCCTCACCGAGCGGGGGGTCGAGCCGCCGTTGGCCGAGTCGGCTCAGGTCGTGATCGACCGGCTGATGGCGAAGCAGCCGGGCGATCGCTACAGCAGCGCGGCGGAGGCTCGACTGGCGGTCGGCGGCCTGTTCGGGGCGAAGCCGCCCGCGGCGGTCGACGATGACGGGTTCCTCGACGAGATGGAGGACTCGTTCCAGAATCTGGCGGCCGTCGGCGACCCCTCGGTCGAGCGCGAGCCGCTGCCACCGCCGCCGGTGGATCCCACGCCGCCGCCGCGGGATCTCGGCCCGGCGCTCGATGCGCCGCCGCCGGCGTCGGGCGGCGGACGCTGGGCGCTGGTCGCGGTGATCGCGTTGCTGGCGGGCGTGGTGGTCTATCTGCTCACCCGCGACGACGCCGGGCTGACCCCGCCGCCGTCACCCGATGTCGCCACCGCGGCGGTCGTCGCCGACGCGACGGCCAAGGCCGCGCCGCCCGTGGTCGACGCGGCGCCGCCCGCCCCGGACGCCGCCCGCGCGGTCGACGCGGCGATCGAGGCAGTGGACGCGGCGCTGCCGAGCACCAGCCGCATCAGCAGCACCCCGGCCGGCGCGCGCCTGGTGCTCGCCGACGGTCGCGTGCTGGGGCAGACCCCATTCGACGGGCGCCTGCCCGCCGACGCGACCCGCATCGAGGTGCAGCTGGACGATCACGAGCCCCAGGTGCTCGAGTTCGACGCCGCGGCCCTCGAGCGGGGCGGTCTCGAGCGGTCGCTGACGCTCGAGAAGCAGGGCCGCAAGGTCGATCCGGCCGCCGCCGCGCGGTGGCGCGAACGACAGCGCGCCGCAGCCGCGGCCAAGGCCGAGGCCGCCGAAGCCGCCCGGCGCACCCGCGAGGCGCTCGCCGCCGAGAAAGCGGCGAAGGCCGGCGACGACAAGAGCGCCGAGCCCGAGCCCGAAGACCCGGGCACGGCCGCCGTCGACCCGCCCGCGGGCGAGAAAGAGGGCGCGTCGGCCGCGGCCGACGGCAAAGACAAGGCGGCCGGCGGCGTGCTTCTGCTCGACCGCGGCGCCAAGACCAAGGGTCGCACCGGTCGCAAGGGCCCGCGCATTCGCACGCTGGGGTCCGACCCCCCGTCCTCGACGGGCGGCGGCAAAGACGGCGAGAGCAAGGTCGACGTGCTGCAAGCGCCGCAATAGGGCACCGTCAGCAAACAAGGGTCGGGCCGGCCCGACGCGAGATCGGGTCGGGTCCCGATCAGGTCGGGCCGAGCGAAGGACCGCGGGGCCTGCGCCGGCCGAGATCAGCCCGCGTCTTCCTCGCCGGCGGCGTCGTCGTCATCCCGACTGATGCCGTGGTGCGCGAGCACCTTCTTCTCGATCTCGTCGAGGATCGCGGCGTGCTCGGTGAGGAAGGTCTTGGCGTTCTCACGCCCCTGGCCCAGTCGCTCGTCGCCGTAGCTGTACCAGGCCCCCGACTTGTTGACGATGTCGGCCTCGACCGCCAGATCGAGCAGATCGCCCGAGCGGCTGATGCCCTCGCCGTACATGATGTCGAACTCGGCCTCGCGGAACGGCGGCGCCACCTTGTTCTTGACCACCTTCACCCGCGTGCGGTTGCCGAGCACCCCATCGGGGCCCTTGATCGCGCCGATGCGGCGGATGTCGATACGCTGCGAGGCGTAGAACTTCAGGGCGTTGCCGCCCGAAGTGGTCTCCGGGCTGCCGAACATCACCCCGATCTTCATTCGGATCTGGTTGATGAAGAAGACGGCGGTCTTGCTGCGGTTGATGCTGCCGGTCAGCTTGCGCAGCGCCTGGCTCATCAGCCGCGCCTGCAGCCCGACGTGGCTGTCGCCCATCTCGCCTTCGAGCTCGGCCTTGGGCACCAGCGCCGCCACCGAGTCGATGACCAGGATGTCGACCGCGCCCGAGCGCACCAGCATGTCGGCGATCTCGAGGGCCTGTTCGCCGGTATCGGGCTGCGAGATGAGCAGCTCGTCGACCTTGACCCCCAGCGCGCGGGCGTAGCTGACGTCGAGGGCGTGCTCGGCGTCGACGAACGCCGCCACCCCACCCAGCTTCTGGGCCTCGGCCACCGCGTGCAGGGTCAGGGTCGTCTTGCCGCTCGACTCGGGGCCGTAGATCTCGATGATGCGCCCGCGGGGGTAGCCCCCGATGCCCAGCGCGATGTCGATGCTGGTGGCGCCGCTGGGGATCGACGGGATGTTCTCGACGAGGCTCTCGTCCTCGCCGAGGCGCATGATCGAGCCTTTGCCGAACTGCTTCTCGATGGCGCTGACCGCCAACGAGATCGCGCGCTCGCGATCGGCGGCCGGGTTCGCCGGCTTCTTGCTGCGTCGGGCCATGGGGCACTCTCCTCGGTGGGTCGGTCGGACCCGTCAGCCGGCCCGACGGCGCTTGCGCCGGGCACGGGTGGTCTTGAGCTGTTTCAGTCGCCGGTCGAGGCGGGCGTCGAGCTCGGCCTCGATCTCGACGCGGGCGGCGCCGTCGTCGACGGGGTGTACGTCGGCGGCGTGGGCCGGTACGAGCGGCACGATGGCCGCCGAGCGGAAGCGGGTGCGCGCGGCCCCGGGCGTGCGGGCATAGAGCACGAGCCGGCGAATGCGCACGACGCCCGGCCCGCCGCGGTCGTCGATGACGGGCAGCCTCTCGAGGCCGTCGACCCGGCACAGCGGCACATGGGGCGACCAACGCCCGGCGGGCACCGGGAAGCCGTAGCGTTCGAGCGCGGTATGCAGCGCGTCGCGCAGCGCGAGCAGCCGATCGCCTTCGTCCCGCGCGTCGATGCGCACCACCCGCGGGTTGTCTTCGGGCGCGGCGGTGATCCCGCGCAGCGGCACCGAGAACGGCGGATGGCGGCGGGCGACCCGGGTCATGGCCAGCTCGGCCGCCTCGATGGCGGGCGGATCGATCACCCCCAGGTCGTCGAGCGGCAGCGTCAGGATGCGCCGCGGGATCGCCCGACAGTCTCCACCGGCGGCGCGGGCGGCCTTGCCGATGGCCTGCTGCAGGCCGTCGAGGGCCATGGCGGTATTGCGCGGGATCTCGACGCCGATGAAGGCGTGCCCGCCGATCTGCATGTCGCTCATCGGGTCTCCTGCCGGGCGGCCTGACGCAACGCCGCACGCCGGATGCGATCGATGGCCCAGGCCATCGCCTGGATGCGCACCTTCTCCCGGTCGCCGCGGAATCGTCGACGTTCGGCGACGGTGGGCTCGCCGGGCGCGCCGGGCTCTGCGGGCAGGCCGGCCCAGGCGAACCAGACCGTGCCGACCGGCTTGGCCTCGCTGCCGCCGCCCGGGCCGGCGATGCCGGTGATCGCCACGGCGACGTCGACCCCGAGCACCTCGCGCGCCCCGAGGGCCATGGCCCGGGCGCATTCTTCGCTCACCGCGCCGTACTTCGGGCTATCGAGGATCCACAGCGGCACGCCGAGGACCCCGTGCTTGACGGCGTTGGCATAGCTGACGATGGCGCCGTCGAAGACCGCCGACGACCCCGAGACGTCGGTCAGCGCGGCGCCGACGAGCCCGCCGGTGCAGCTCTCGGCGGCGCCGATGTGCCAGCCGGCCCGGGCGCAGGCGTCGATGGTCGCCGCGGCGAGGCCCGTCTCGCCCTCGCCGACGAAGGCGTCGCCCACCGCGCCGCGGATGAGCGTCGCCGCCCGGTCGAGCGCCGCGGGATCTTCACCGACGAGCTTGATGTGCACCTCGGGCAGCGGGGTCAGCCACGCGATCTCGACGCCCGTCGGCAGCGCGAGGTCGTCGAGCAGGGCCGCCAGCGTGCTCTCGCCCCGCCCGACACAGCGCAGGAGGCGCGTGCGTCGGGCGCCCTTCGCCACCGCCGGCAGCACGTGATGCTGCATGAACCAGCGCATCTCCCGCGGCACGCCGGGCAGGGCGAAGAACCGGCAGCCGTCGATCTCGATCTCGACGCCGGGCGCGGTGCCGACTGCGGTGTACAGCGGCCGCGCCCCGTCGGGCAGGGTGGCCTGGCGGCGGTTGGTCGCCGGCGGCGTACGCGCGCCGTAGACCTGCTCGATGCGGGCCCAGGCGGTCGGATCGAAGGCTCGCTCGACGCCGGCCGCCCGCGCGAGGGCCTCGAGGGTGAGGTCGTCGTCGGTGGGGCCCAAGCCGCCGGTGCAGATGCAGATCTCGGCCCGGGCGGCGATGGCCCGGATGGCCGGCACCAGCACGTCGAGGCGGTCGGGCAGGCGCTCGGCGCGGGCGACCGCCCGGCCATGGTCGGCGAGCGCGGCCCCGATATGGGCGCCGTTGCCGTCGATCACCGCGCCGTCGAGCAGCTCGTCACCGATGGTGAGGACCTCGATCCGTCCGCTCACCTGCTGATACTCCGTTCAGTGGTTTGGGCCCGCGCAGTCTTTCGATTCGCGAGGCCCCTGTCAACCACCAAAGACGGTCGACGCCCGTCGAAATGCCGTCGAGCGCAACGCAGACCGGGCCCCGGTGCATCCTTCGAGCGACACCGTCGACGCGCTCCTGCCGCCGGGCTGGACACCGGGCCCCTGGAGAGTACGATACGGCGTCGGCAAAACGAGGAGATGCGCCTTGGCCCACGATGACGATCACCGCAAGCCGCGCATGGAAGATTGGGGCGTTCTCAACGCGGTGCCCGAGGCGGCACCCGAAGAGATCGAGCTCGCGCCCCGCCGCCCGCGCCCCCCGCAGAACCCGTCTCCCGACAGCCTGCTGCCCGATCCCGACATGCTCGTCGACGTGCCGATCAAGAGCCACCGCAGCTACGCCGGCCTGATCTTCCTGATCGTCATCGCCCTCGGCGGTGTCGGGCTGTACTACGTCATGAGCACGGATCTGGCGAGCGATCGGGTGCGGGGCAACCCCGAGGGCATTCAGCTCGGCACCCCGCAGTCGCTGACGAAGGCCGGCGCGGCGCCGGAGGACATCGAGATCGCGCCGCCGCCCAAGAAGACCCTGCTGCGGCTCGAGAGCGATCCGCCCGGCGCGCGGGTGGTGGTCAACGGCAACCCCCACGGCTCGGTGACGCCCACCGCGGTGCAGACCTTCGTCGGCCAGCCGGTGCGGGTGCACATGTACCTCGATGGCCACGCGCCGGTGACCGAGACCCTGACCATCACCGACAGCGAGGCGTCGCTGAAGGTAGACCTCGAAGCCGCCAAGGTCGAGACCGGCACGCTGCAGATCGCCACCGATCCGCCCGGCGCCCTGATCACCTACAACGGCGTCGTCGTCGGCGAGACGCCGTTCACGCTGGAGGGTCTGCCGGCGGATCATCCGTTCTTCTTCCGTCTTCAGCTCGAAGGGCACGATCCGCACACCGTGCGCTACGAGGTCGGCGCGGGCTCGAACCGCCGCGTCGGGGTGCGCATGACCCCGGTCGACCCGGAGAACGCGCGCACCATGGCCACGGTGACGGTGGAGTCCGACCCGCTCGTGGCCAATATCGACCGCATCGCCGGGGGCAAGGCCGACCGCGAGGGCACCACCGGCAGCCGGCCGGTGCAGGTCTTCGCCCGCATCGGGTATCCGCTGGTGCTCGAAGGCAGCGCGCGCAAGTACGGCACCGACCGGGCGGCCATCGACGTGGTCGATCCCAACTACACCGTGCTGATGCGCCTGCCGCCGCCGCGTAAAGTCTACGGGGCCATCGAGCTGCAGGGCTCCAAGGCGCTGACGGTCTATCTCGACGGCGAGGAGCTCGATCCGCTGCCCTACAAGCAGAAGGAGATCCTGGTCGGCGAGCACGAGCTGGTGATCGTGGAGCCCGAGACGAGGACCAAGGAGAAGGTCAAGCTGACGGTGGCCGAGGGCGAGACCGCCCGGCGCACGATCCGGCTGACCGACGACGGCCGCATCGTGGTCGAGTAGCCCGCCGATGAGCACGCCGGCCACGATCTCGCCGTGGACCCGCGCGATGGCCGTGCCCGCGCTGGGGGCGACGGTCATCACGCTGTGCCTCTACCTGCTGCCTCGACTGGGTCTGGGCGCGGCGGCGGCCATCGCGCTGGCCGGGCTGGTGGTCAACGGGCGCGACGCCCAGGCCTATCGCAAGGCGGGCCTCAGCCCGGTGCCCAGCGTCGTCGGCGCGGTCTTGTCGCTTCTGCTCGCCGCCGGCGGCGGGCTGGTGGCGCTGGGCTACTTCCTCAACGGATGAGTCGGCCGCTGTGAGACCCACGGGCCCCGCCGACCATCTGCCCGACATGCGCTTCTATACGCACTCCGTGCCCGCACCCGGCCGCGTGATCTCGCAGGCGCTGCTCTGCGCGCTGGCGTTCGCGCTGCTGGTCGCGCCCGGCGAGGCCTCGGCCCACGCCGAACAGCCCCGCGCCATCCATATCGTCTTCTCGCCGGCCATGCCCGACACGGCCTTCGTGCTCACCGACGGGCAAGGGCTCTTCGCCAACCCCAAGGGCGACTTCCAGTGGCTGTGCGAAGACGCGCTCTCGCCCACCGCCGGCCCCCGCGGGCTGGCCCTCGACCCGATGGACACCGGGCGCATCCTGGCGGCGAGCACCAACGGCGGCTTCGTCAGCGAAGACGGCGGCTGCAACTTCGCCCGGCTCGACGGCCCGGTGGGCGTGCACCGGCTCATCGGCTTGTGGGGGCACCCGCTCGACCCGACGCTGTGGACCGCGAGCGCCACACCGATGGTGGCCAACGATCTGTTCTACACCGCCGACTTCGGCCGCACCTGGGCCGCGGCCGAGCTGGATCTCAGCGGCCTGCTGCGGGTCTTCCTGCGCCCCGCCGTCGACCCGGATCGGATCTACCTCAGCCACAGCGACGGCCTGCTGCGCAGCGACGACGGCGGCGACAGCTTCGTCGAGCTGGACCTCGACCAGCCCGCGATCAACCGCGCCGAAGATTTCCGGCTGCTGGCGGTTCACCCCGACGACGGCGACGTGGTCTTCGCCGCGGTGGAGAACATCCGCGGGACGGCGATCATCCGCTCGGCCGATGCCGGCGCGAGCTGGAGCCAAGTCGGCACCATCGACGACTTCGGGCTGGCGATGATCTTCGACCCGGCGACGGGCGAAGGCCTGGTCGGCGGTCCCATCGCCGCGCCGCAACGCAGCGCAGACGGCGGCCTGACCTGGGTCGAGACCGACGAAGACCCCCTGCCCCGCTGCCTCGTCGTGGCCCCCGACGGTCGCCTGTGGGGCTGCCGCGACCCCTACTTCGACGACCCCTGGGCGATCGCCCACAGCGCGGACTTCGGCCGCAGCTGGGACGTGGCGATCCAGCGTTACGAGGTCGTCGACCAGCGCTGGGACTGCCCGGTCGACAGCCGGGCGCGCCGCTGTTGCCGCGGCCTGTGCCCCGGGCAGCGGGTGCCGCCGGAGGACTGCGGCGAGATGCCGCCGCCGGACGATCTCATCGAGATGTGCACCCAGCCCGCGGAGTTCGAACTGACGCCGCTGGACATGGGCCCCGACGCGGCGGCCCCCGACGCGGGGCCCATGCCGGACATGGCCGAGCCGGCCGACGCCGGCGTCGCAGAGGTCGGCGTGATGCCCGACGTCGGCGAGGCCGACGGCGACCCGGGTGATGGCTGCCGAGCGACCCCCGGGGCGCCCTATCCCTGGTCGCCGCTGCTGCTGGTGATCATCATGATCCGGTCACGACGCCGCCGCCCCCGCTGACGCTGCCGGCGCGGCGCAGTACACTGCGCCGAGTACATTCGACGCCGCTCGTCGGCGCGTCGACCGGGAGATCGTCATGCCCAGATCGAGACGCCTCGTGCCCCTGCTCGCCGCCGCGTCGCTGGCGCTCGCCACCGCGTGCGGCGGCGCCTCGCGACCCGCGCCCGACATGGCGCAGGAGGCCTTCGCCGACGCCCCCGCCGCCTCGGGCGGCAGCTTCTCCAAAGCCGCGCCGGCGCCGTTCTACGCCGAGAAGTCGGTGGTCGGATCCGACGAGAAGAAGCCGCTGCCCGACGCCGAGCCCGACGCCAAGGGCATGGCCGCGCGGCAGGTGGTCTACCTCGGCTTCCTGCGGCTGCGGGTCAAGCGGCTGCTCGACGCGGTCGACGCGCTGACCGAGAAGGTCACCGCCGCCGGCGGCTACATCGAGTCGCTGTCGAAGACGGTCATGGTGGTGCGGGTGCCCGCCGGCGACTTCGACGCGGCGATGAACACCTTGGCCGGCGTCGGCGAGGTGCTCGCCCGCCGGGTCAAGGCGCTCGACGTGACCGCGCAGTTCCTCGACATCCAAGGCCGGCTGGCGGTGGCCAACGAGACCCGCGACCGGCTGCTCGAGCTGCTCGAGAAGACGCAGGACACCGACGAGCGGCTGCGCATCCTGCAGGAGATCAAGCGGCTCACCGAGCAGATCGAGTCGATGAGCTCGCGGCTGGCCACCCTGCGCAACCTGGTCGATTACTATACGATCACCATCGAACTGCAGCCGGTGGCCACCCACCAGCGGGCCGTGGTCAACCGCTCGCCCTTCCGATGGATCCGCGATCTGCGCGCCCACTACGCCGCGCTCGAGGCCACCGACGAGGCCGAGCTGCCGGTGCCCGAGGGCTTCGTGAATCTCGACGACGCCGACGGCTGGGAAGCCCGCGCCGCCGATACCTCGGTGCTGCGGGTCAGCGAGGTCGACAACGAGCCGATGGGCGACGCGCCGTGGTGGGCCGCCGCCGTGCGCCACGAGCTCGACGGCCGGGACGAAGCCATCGTCGCCGAGGGCACCAGCGGCGGGTTGGCCTGGCTGATCGCCGCCGAGAAGGACGTGCAGCCGCGGGGCTGGCTGGTCGGGGTCGCCACCCAGGGCGACCGCCTGCTGGTCGTCGAGGCTTTCTTCCCCGACCCCGAGGCGCTCGCCCGCCACAAGGCGGCGGTGCTCGGCGCCCTCGACGGCTTTCGGATCAAGTGAGGCGCAGCATGCGAGACCGACAGCATACCCGACCGATCATGCGGCGACCCGACCGGGCGACGCGCGCGCTGCGCCCGACGGGCCTCGCGCTGCAGCTCCCGACGCTGTTGCTCCTGGCGCTGTTGCTCCTGGCGCTGCCGCTGCTGCCGCTGACCGCATCGGCCCAGACCGCCGACGACGGCGCGCCGCAGGGCGAGGCAGCAACGCCTGAGGCAGCGCCGCAGGCAGCCCCCGTCGAGCGCGCCGAAGCGACGCCGCGGGCCACGGCGTCGACCGCGCGCATCACCCTCAAGGTCGTGCACCCCGACGAGGTCCGCCGGGCGCTGCAGGCCGCCGCCGAGCCGCTCGGCGGCTTTCCGGTGCTCGTCGAAGACCGCCGCTTGATCCTCAAGGTGCCGCCCGCGGCGCTGCCGCAGATGGTCGAGGCGGCGACCGGCGCCGGGCTGGTGATGGAGAAAGCGCTCGAACGGGCCGACCTCACCGGCGAGATCGCCCAGCTCGAGGCGTTGCTGCGCAGCAAGGAGGCCATCTTCGTCCGCCTGCGCACCCTGGTCGACGACGCCGACGCCCAGGCCACGCTGCGCATCGAGAAGACCATGAGCAGCCTCGTCGCCGAGATGGAGGGCATCGCCGGCAAGCTGCGCGTCGAGCGGGCCCGCGCCCGCCACGCGGTGGTCGACATCAGCTTCCAGTTCCGCCAGCGGCAGCGCATCGTCTACGTGCGCTCGCCCTTCGAATGGCTCAACTCCGTCGACCTGGGGCAGTTCGATGCGCGCTTCTGAGACGCTGCGGCGGCTGCTCGTCGGCGCCGCGCTCGCCCTGTGCGCCGCGCCGCTCGCCGCCTGCGGGGGCACCGAGCACCGCCTCGACGCCCCGCCCGCCTTCCGGGCCTACGCCGAGGCCGACGACCTGCGCTTGATCACCGCCGACGGCGTGCGGGTGGCCGCTCGGGAGGTGGACAACGAGCCGGTGGCCGACCTCGACTTCTGGGTCGACGCGATGAAGCGCCACCTCGACAAGCGCGGCTACGCGCTGTCGGCGGAGGACTGCTTCACCACCGAAGCCGGCCAGAAAGGCTGCACCCTCGACTTCGTGCTGCCCCACGGCGCCGAGGACTGGGTGATGAGCGAGACCATCTTCGTCTACGGCGATCGGGTGGTGCTCATCGAGGCCGCCGGCCCCTTCCCCCGCTTCCAGGCGATCGCCGAGTCGTACAAGAAGGCCCTGCGCAGCTTCACCCGCGAGGATTGACCGCCTCGGCCGTTGCCGGCGTCACCTCGGCGACATGCCGGGCATCTCGATCGGGCATCTGCCGCCATGCGCCCGCCTTCATGTGCACCGGATGGCGTTTCTGAGGTGTTTTTCATCGGGCCTTCATACGCCCTTCATCTGGACGTGAGACAACAGCCAGCGTCACCCCTACGGAGAGTGCCGATGAAGCCCGCTCACCTCGCGATCATCATGGACGGCAACGGCCGCTGGGCCGAACAACGGGGCCTGCCCCGCGGCAACGGCCACAAGGAAGGCGCCGAAGCCGTGCGCCGGATCGTGCGCCACGCCCGCAAGAGCGGGGTCGAGACGCTGACCCTGTTCGCGTTCTCCAGCCTCAACTGGGGCCGCCCCTCCGACGAGGTGGCCGACCTCATGGAGCTCTTGCTGCGCTTCCTCGACGAAGAGAAGCAGGAGCTCATCGACCGCGACATCCGCCTGACGGCCATCGGCGAGCGGGACTACCTGCCCTCATCGGTGCGCACCGCGCTGGCCGACGTCGAGCTGGCCACCGCCCGCTGCCGCACGATGACCCTGGTGCTCGCCGTCAGCTACGACGGCCGACGGGACATGGTCGCGGCCGTGCGCCGGCTCACCGACCTGGCGGCCCGCGGTCAGCTGCTGCCGGCCGATGTCTCCGAGCAGCAGATCATGGGCGCCCTGTCGACCCGCCGCCTGCCCGACGTCGACCTCCTCGTGCGCACCTCGGGCGAGCAGCGGCTCTCGGGGTTTCTGCCCCTCGAGGCGTGCTACGCCGAGCTGTACTTCATCGACAAGCTGTGGCCCGACTTCAGCGAGGACGACCTCGAGCGGGCGATGGACGTCTACGCCCAGCGCCAGCGGCGCTTCGGGCTGACCGCGGCCCAGGTCGATACCCAGCTGGCGACAGTGCCCGCCTGAGCCCGACCCGGTAGAGGGGTTGCCCCTTCGCTCGAACTCGGCGCGCAGGGCCCCTCCTGGCTCTCTACGGGCACTTCTCGACGCCGGCTTCGCCCGACGGGCCCGACTCGACAACCTCTTCGGCGGTGACTTCCGCGCGCTGCGCCCGCTGGGCCGACCGCGCCGCCGAGGCCCTCGCCGATCCGCAGCGCGCGCTCGACCTGAGCTGCCTCGACCGCCTCGACCCCCCAACCTCGCCGGCGAGCGAGCCGATACCCGAGGCATCAGCGAGCTGTTCGTCGGCACCCCGCAGCTGATGCCCGGCGGCTGAGCGCCTACCAGGCGTCGCGCATCGCCTTCTTCGCCTGCTTCTCCCGCTCGGCCTGGCGCTTGTCGTACTTCTTCTTGCCCTTGCCCAGCCCGAACTCGAGCTTGGCCTTGCCCTGCTTGAAGTAGATCGACATCGGCACCGCGCTGAAGCCCTGCTCCTTGAGCTTCGCCGCCAGGCGGTCGAGCTGGTGGCGGTGCAGCAGCAGCTTGCGGTCGCGGCGCGGCGGGTGGTTGTTGATGTTGCCGTAGGCGTACTCGGGAATATACGCCCCCACCAGCCACGCCTCGCGGCCCTTCACCTGTACGTAGCCCTCGGCGATGGTCGCGTGCCCCTCGCGCAGGCTCTTGACCTCGGTGCCGGTGAGCTGCAGCCCCGCCTCGTAGGTATCGACGATCTCGTAGTCGTACTTCGCCCGGCGGTTGCGGGCGACGGTGATCACGTCTTTGTTGCGCGCCGCCATCGGGGCTTCCTCATGGTGTGGCCCGGCGGCGCGAGCCGCGGGCCGGGGAGAGAGTGGTCGGCCTGTCCGACCAGGCCATAAGCCGGGTTCTGTCTCCCGGGCCGGTCACCCGACCCGGGGCATGGTCATTCATCTACGGGCCACGTCTCCGCGCCCTCGAGCGACCTTTCCCGAAGCTGCCGGGCGGGCACCCGGGGTCCGTCGGTGCGGACCGCTTCGCAGTGGTCTTGCTCCAGGTGGGGTTTACCAAGACGGGGATCGTCACCGACCCCCCGGTGCGCTCTTACCGCACCCTTTCACCCTTACCGCGCCGAGGCGCGGCGGTCTGCTCTCTGTGGCACTTTCCTTCGGGTCACCCCGACTGGCCGTTAGCCAGCACCCCGCCCTCTGGAGCCCGGACTTTCCTCCCGCGCCGAAGCGCCGGCGACCATGTGTCCTGCTCGTACAGGCCGACCGAGAATCTTCCTTTCGCCGCCGTCAGCCCTCTGCGGGGGCCTCGGCCGGCTCGCCTTTCAGCCCGGCGAAGTCGACCAGGATGCGCCGGCAGTGCTGACAGTATTCGATGGAGCTCATGTGCTTGATGCGGATGAACTGCTGCGGCGGGACCTGCATCCGGCAGCCGGTGCACGTGCCGCCGGGCCCGACCGGCACCACCGCGACGCCCTTGCGGGCCTTCACCGTGCGGTTGAAGCGCGAGAAGAGCCCCGGGTCCATCGCCTTGCGCAGCTCCTGCTGCCGCGCCCGCTGGGCGGTGATGCCCGCCTCGCGGTCGGCGATGCGCTGGCGCAGGCCGTCCTCGACCTCGCTCATCTGCTGCTTGAGCGCCGTGTACTCGCCCTGCTTCTTCTCGAAGTCGGCGAGCGCGTCGGCGAGCTGCTCGCGCAGCTTGCCGAGGTCTTCGTTGGCCTGGGCGTTCTTGCGGCGGGCGGCGTCGAGCTCCTTGTTGAGCGCCGTCAGCTCCCGCTGCGAGGTGATGAGCGACAGCCGGCTGCGGGAGCGCCGGGTGGTCTCCTCGGCCTCCTTGATGCTGTCTTCCTTCTCCTTGCAGAAGGACTTCACCTCTTCGATCTGCTCACCGCGCTCGGCGAGCATCTGCTCGAAGACCTCGCGGACCTCGGCGTTCTCCTTGGTCAGCGACTCCAACTTCGCCTTCGTCTGCCGCAGGTCGCGCAGCTCGTCTTCGATGGCTTGCAGCTCAACGAGATGGGCCAGCGTTTCTTTCACCGTGCCTCCCCGGCCGGGCGGACCGGAGTCCGCACAAAATCTCTGCTCGGCGCGCCGCGCCGGGCGACGGGTGGGCCCACCAGGATTCGAACCTGGGACCAACCGCTTATGAGGCGGCAGCTCTAACCGCTGAGCTATAGGCCCAAAACAGCTCGGGCCGCATCAGCGCGGCCCGGCGGGTTCAGGTGTCGACGAAGGCCCGCAGCCGCTTGCTGCGCGACGGATGGCGCAGCTTGCGCAGCGCCTTCGCCTCGATCTGACGAATGCGCTCGCGGGTCACGTCGAAGTCCTGGCCCACCTCTTCGAGCGTGTGGTCGCTCTTCTCGCCGATCCCGAACCGCATGCGCAAGACCTTCTCTTCGCGCGGGGTCAGGGTGGCGAGCACCTTGCGGGTCTGCTCCTGCAAGCTGAGGTTGATCACCGCGTCGCTGGGGCTGACGGCGCTCTTGTCCTCGATGAAGTCGCCGAGGTGGCTGTCCTCCTCCTCACCGATGGGCGTCTCGAGCGAGATCGGCTCCTTGGCGATCTTGAGGACCTTGCGCACCTTGTCGAGCGGCAGGTCCATCTTCTCGGCGATCTCTTCGGGCGTGGGCTCCCGACCCATCTCCTGCACCAGATAGCGGCTGGTGCGGATGAGCTTGTTGATCGTCTCGATCATGTGCACCGGGATGCGGATGGTGCGCGCCTGGTCGGCGATGGCCCGGGTGATCGCCTGACGAATCCACCACGTCGCGTACGTGCTGAACTTGTAGCCCCGCTTGTACTCGAACTTGTCCACCGCCTTCATCAGGCCGATGTTGCCCTCCTGGATCAGATCCAGGAACTGCAGCCCGCGGTTGGTGTACTTCTTGGCGATGCTGACCACCAGCCGCAGGTTGGCCTCGACCAGCTCGGTCTTGGCCCGCTCCGCCTGACGCTCGCCGGTCTGGATCTCGCGGTACAGCGCGCGCAGCTGCTCGCGGGAGCAGCCGGCCTCCATCTCGACCCGGCTCAGCTTGCGCCGCGAGCGGGCGATGTTGCGCTCGACGTTGAACAGGTAGACCCGGTCGGACACCTTGTAGCGCCGCAGGATGCGCCGCTCGGCGGTCTTGTCGTCGGGCCCGAGCGCCCGCAGCTTGCCCAGGTCGGTGCGCAGCGCGTCGGCGCTCTTGGCCCCCACCCGCTGCAGGGTGCGCCGGACCTCTTCTTCGGCGGCGATGGCCCGGTGATGCAGCAGCTTCACCCGGTTGGCCATGCGGTCGACGATGCGCTTGAGGAACAGCGCTTCGAGCAGCCGCTCGGTGATCTTCGCCCGCAGGTTGCTCACCCGGGTCTCGAGCTGCTTGCGGTAGGTCGCCTTGACCGGCTGAACCCCGGCCAGCCGCTCTTCGATCTTGCGCCGGTCGCGGTCGAGCTTGCGCAGCTCGGCGCCGATGCGCAGGGTGCGCTCGAGCGGCTCCTCGGTGACCTCGGTGCCCTCGGGCGGCTCGGAGCACAGCTCCTTGAGCCGCATGCAGCCCTTCTCGAGCCGGCCGATGAGGTGCAGGGCCACGGCGGTGGCCACCGGGCTCTCGAGCACCGCGTCGCGCACCCGCAGCTGCCCGGCTTCGATGCGCTTGGCGATCTCGACCTCACCCTCGCGGGTGAGCAGCGACACCGAGCCCATCTTGCGCAGATACACCCGCACCGGGTCGTTGGTGCGCCCGTAGCCGTCGCCGTCGTCGTCTTTGCCCTTGCGGCCGTTGCGTCGCTTGGCGGCTTCTTCCTTGTCGACCACCCGGATGCCGGCGAGCTTGAGGGTGGTCAGAAGGTCGTCGAGCTGCTCGGGCAGGTAGCCCGGAGGCAGAGCGCGGTTGACCTCGTCGTTGGTCAAGAACCCCTTGCTCTGACCCTTGGTGATCAACTCGCGCATGCGGCGCTGCTCTTGGGACACGGGCATCTAGTGTGCTCCCTCGGCAATTTTACGGTCGAGTTCCTTCACCCGGTCCTTGAGCGCGCGCACCTCGAGATTGAGGGCCCGACCCCGTTCGGGGTCCGACTTGAGGGCGGTGCGCATCGCTTCCTGGAGCCGATTGAGCTCACCTTTCCAGCAGGCATACTCGCAGCGTGCGAGGGCATCGGCGAATGCCTGGGGGACGGTCTCCCGGGTCTGGTCGGGTCGGCTGGCCTGGCAGGCCCGCAGAAACGCGACGGTTTCCCGGTGACCGAGCTGGTCGAGTTCGCTCAACAGGCGGTCCAGATTGGGGGTCGGGGTGCGGGTGACCTCTCGGTGAAGATTGTGAACAAAAACAGTCAGGCCGTCATGCGTCAAGAGCGTGTATCCGTTTTGCGCAAGCTCGGTGACCCGAGTCGAAAGCCTGTCGATCATCTCGGGGTACTGCACGACGAACTCGAAGAGCTTCTGCACGTACCCCGCGACCCGCAGCGGGCGGGTCGTCGGCGGCCCGTGGTCCGGCCCGGCCGCGGCGCTGAACAACGGCCGGCGCTCGACCGGCACGAAACCCGGCGGACCGGGCATGAAGTCGGCCTCCGGCGAGAGACCGAACGGGCCCATGGGCGGCCCGGGCATGAAGTCGGCCTCGGGCGGCGCACCGAACGGGCCCGTCGGCGGCCCGGGCAGAAAATCCGGCTCGGGCGGCGGGCCCTCGAACGATGCCGGCCCCGGTCGGGAGGGTTCGCCAGACCGGGCCGGGCTGCGCCGACGCTCGGCCTTCAACCGGTCGCTCTCGCGCCGACCGACGGCCTCTTCGATGGCCCGGTCGACGAGCGCGACCGGCACGTCGAGCCGCTTCTGCACCGTCGCGCGGTACAGCTCGAGGGCCAGCGCGTCGTCGAGCAGCGACAGCGCGGGCGCGATCTCGCGCAGCGCGGCGGCCTGCCCCTGAGGGTCGACCGGGTGCGACTCGGCGATCTTCTCGATGAAGAGGTCGAGCAGCGGCGGCGCGGCGTCGAGCTCCGCTTCGAAGGCCTCGGCCCCCTCCCGGCGCACGAAGCTGTCGGGGTCGTCGCCGTCGGGCAGCATCACCGCCCGCGGCTGCACCCCCTCGGCGAGGAAGGGCTCGAGGCTGGCGAACGCCGCCTTGTGCCCGGCGGCGTCGCCGTCCATCACGCAGACGACCCGCTCGGCGAGCCGGCGCACCAGCCGCACCTGGGTATCGGTGATCGCGGTGCCCATCGGGGCCACGGTGCCTTCGATGCCCGCCTGCCACAGCATGACGACGTCGACGTTGCCCTCGACGAGCACCACCCGGCCCGCCCGCCGGGCGGCGGTGCGCGCGGTGTAGGCCCCGTAGAGCTGCTCGCCCTTGGTGAAGACGGGGGTCTCGGGGCTGTTGACGTACTTGGCCGCCTTCTTCTCGCTGTCGAGGATGCGCCCGCTGAAGCCGGTGACCTCGCCGCGCAGGTCGACGACGGGGAACATCACCCGCTCGCGGAACCGCAGGTAGCCGCCCCACAGCCGCTGGCCCACCGACCAGCCCTCTTCGGGGCGCACCAGCACGCCGAGGGCGACCAGGTCTTCCCGGTCGACGTCGTTGTCTTCGACCCACTGCTGGAACGGGATCTTGTCGCCCGAGGCGTAGCCGAGGCGGAACGCCTCCGCCGCCCGGCGGTCGAGGCCGCGCTCCATGAGGTAGCGCTGCGCCGGCCGCCCCCGCTCGGAGAAGAGCTGGTTGGTGTAGTAGGCGCAGAGCTTGTCCTGCAGGTCGAGCAGCCGGCGGGCGGTGTCTTTCTGGCGCTGCCGCTCGGCCTTCTGGGCCGGCGAGATCTGCCGCTCTTCGGGGATGTCGACCCCCGCCTGTCCGGCGAGCTCACGCACCGCCTCGGGGAAGCTGCGCTGCTGCGACTCGACCAGGAAGCGAAAGCAGTCCCCGTGCACCCCACAGCCGAAGCAGTGGTAGGTCTGCCGGGTCGGCGAGACGGTGAACGAGGGGGTCTTCTCGTCGTGGAACGGGCACAGGCCCTTGTAGATGGTCCCCGCCTTCTTGAGGTCGACGTAGCGCCCGACGAGGGCGACGATGTCGATGCGTTCCCGCACCTCGTTGATGGTCTGCTCGGGGATCAAACTGTCGCCGGCCGTGCACGTCCACGCTGTCGACGGGGCGCCGATCGCGGGCGATCGCACCGAGCCGCCGACGGCGGACGGTCAGATGTTGTATTCCTGGCGGTCGATCCGGTGGCCCTTGAAGTGGCTCCGGAATCGCTCGAGCAGGCTCTTGCTGGTGCGGTGATACGGCAGCTGGATGAACGGGCGCAGGTTGCGCCGCTCGACGCCGACGTAGAACACCTCGCGCTCGACGCCGTTGCTCATGCCGCGCCACACGGCCCGGAAGAGCGCCTTGTCGAAGTCCTGCTCCTCGGTGGGCAGCAGGCTGACGAAGCGCTGAATCCAGGCGAGGTCCCGGTCGCGGAAGGTCGCCCGCAGGCCCGACCGGGTGCGCTCGTAGCCCTCTTCTTCGGCGAGCAGCTCGTTGAGCCCGTCGAGGGAGGCGGGGTGGGTGAACTCCACCACGGCCTCGAAGTCCATGTAGACCTTCTCGACGTTGATCTTCTTGAGGTCCTGCAGCCGCGAGGTGTTGTTGCCCAGCCAGTAGATGGCCCGGAAGAACAGGGCCCAGACGTCTTCGAGGGCGAGCACGGGCGGATAGTCGCCGGTGCTCGCGTCGGTGAAGAAGCTGCAGCCGTCCTGCTCGGTCGCCTCGGCCTCTTCGGCCTCTTCGCTGCGGGCCTTCCACGGCCCGAGGTGGAATCGACAGCCCTTGGCGTTGTTCCACTCGAAGCCGTAGACCGCGCCGACCTGACGGTCGCCGCTGTAGCCCACCGCCTCGCGCACCTCGCGGGCGTCGAAGAGGTCGAGGTCGTCGGCGAAGGCGTAGAAGTGGCGATCGGTATCGCGGACTTCGATCACGCCCCCGTCGTCGCCATCGACGGTGAACAGGATGGATTGCTCGTCCCAGGGGGCGGCGATGTCGTCACCGAGGTAGTACAGCTCGCCGACCGCCTCGGTATAGTCGAACTTCTGTTCGTCGAGGAAGGTCCGGATTCGGCTGGCCCAGTCCTGGTAGTCGCTGTCCTTGGGATCGACGACGTAGAACTCCATGGTCCTCCGCGTGGATCGCGTCCGGGCTCTGCGCGAAAGCCCCGAATTCGGGCGGCCGGGCCGCCCCGCGATCGTGCTCGATAGATTCGGTCCGAGTCAAAGGCGCACCACGCTAGCGGCGAGGCCCGGCGAAGTCAAATCCCTGTCGGAGAACGCTTTGATTCCAGGCGGTTGCTCGGCGGGCGCCGCGCGGCGCCGTCCGGCAGGCCCCCGGCCGCCGTCAGCCGGTGGTGAGGTACTCGTTCTGCACGAGGTAGAGCAGGTCCTGGCAGGTCTCGAGGTCGCTGGCCTCGCTGTAGTCGAGCACCTTGCCCACCTCGCCGTGGTTGAGCACGAGCTGCAGGGTGTCGAGGGCTTCGGCCGACAGCGCCGACAGGCGGGCGCGCAGCGGATGGACGACGCGCAGCCGCGCGGTGCGCCCGGGCAGGTGCTCGACGTAGAGCTTGAGCTCGTCGAACTGACGCATGCCCTCGAGCACCAGGTTGCGGGTCTCGCCCTCGATCTCGGTGTCGAACGACGGGGCCGGGTTGAGGGCGTCCATGCGGAAGTTGCCCGCGGTCCACGTCAGCAGCCGGAAGAAGCACTTCAGCGGCGGGATCGGCGCCTCCTGCTTCTGGTTCGGCCGGGCGAGGGTCGCGTAGTAGACGGCGCCTTCGCGGAAGAAGATGCGCCCCTCGACGTCGTCGGGGTCGGTCAGGACCAGCACGCCGGTGCGGCGGTTGGCGTTGAACAGCTCGACGAGGTCGGTGACGGTGACGTCGTTGTCCGAGATGCGCCCCGACATGCCGCGCGCGCGGTCGACGGTGACCCGCATCGCGGCGTGCTGGGTCTCCATGATCGACGACGGCGGCGCCTGGGCGGTGGGCTTGCTGCTGCCCCCGCCGGCGGCCACCGGCACCGCCGGCGGACGGCTCTCGCCGGTCGTCTCGTCGGTGCGGATGAGCTCCATCACCGACGTGCCGACGAGCACCTTGTCTCCGACCTTGAGCCGCGCGACCGACGTGCGTTCGCCGTTGACGAACGTGCCGTTGGTGCTCTTGAGGTCCTGCAGCACGATCTGGCCGTGGAAGGTCGCGATCTTGGCGTGTCGCCGGGAGACCATGTCCTCGTCGAGGACCATGTCGAACTCCGACCCCCGACCGATCACGATCTCGCGGTTGGACTTGAGCGGGAACTCACCGCCCTTGAACCTTCCGGCAATGAAGCGCAGCGCGTAGGCCATCGCCGCCCGACTCCCCAGTTTGGACTGTTGTCTGGGTTAGCACGGCCGCTGCCGTCGAGCAAGTCGGCCCGCGATCGATGCGGTGAGCTTGCCGCATGCGACCGGGCTGGGGTACCGTCCGCGCCGCCGTCGACCGCCGTGTGGGCTCTCCCGATGCGACGGCCCGCGCGGTTTGAGCTATAGTGCACGGCACGACCGGCCCTTCCGGCCCACGGAGCGACCATGATGTCCCTCGGCGATCTCTTCCTGCTCGGCATCACCATGCCCGGTGGCGGCGAGCTGCTGCTCATCCTGCTCATCGTGCTGGTGGTCTTCGGACACAACCGCATCCCCCAGCTCGGCGACGCCCTCGGCAAGGGCATCCGCAATTTCCGCAAGTCGTTCAGCAAGGACGACGAGGAGACCCCGACCCAGGCGACGAGCCGCGACGTGCGCTCGCTGCCCGAGGATCGGGCGCCGACCGTCGACGAGCAGATCCGGACGGTCGACCCCGAGACCATCAAGCGCAAGGAAGAGTCCCAGGCGGGCTGAACCGCCGACGCCCGCCCCCCGCCCGTCGGCCCCTCTTCAGGCCGACCGCCCGCTCGCGGGCACCCGCCCCCGCACGTAGACCGCCCCGACCGGCCCCGCGTCGTGACGGAAGAGCAGCGCGTCGAAGAGCGCCCCACGCTCGGGCGCCCGCTCTTTCATGTGCGCCGGCAGGTCGATCGCCACCAGATCGGCGTCGAGGCCCACCGCCAGCCGGCCGATCCGATCGTCGAGCCCCATGGCGCGGGCGCCGCCGGCGGTGGCGTGCCACAACAGCGCCTCGGCCGACTGGGTATCGTCGAGCAGCCGGGCGGTGTCGTAGGCCGCCGCGGCGATGCGCGGCACCGAGAAGCTGCGCCCGGCGCCCACGTCGGTGCCCAGGCCCACCCGCAGCCGGCGCTTCACCGCCGCGGCGAGCGACATCTGCCCGCTGCCGAGGAAGAAGTTGCTGTCGGGGCAGTGGGCCACCGCGCAGCCGTGCTCGGCGAGTCGATCCCAGCCGCCGTCGTCGAGGTGGATGCAGTGGGCGAGCAGCGTGCGCGCCCCGGCGAGCCCGTGGTCGGCATAGACCGCCAGATAGTCGGCGTGGGCCGGAAACGCCGCCCGGGTGGCCTCGATCTCGGCCCGGTTCTCCGAGATGTGGGTCTGGATCCACAGGTCGTGGCGCTCGGCGAGCGCCGCCGCGCCGGCGAGCAGCTTCGGGGTGCAGCTCAGCGCGAACCGCGGGGTGACGCAGAAGAAGAGCCGGTCGTCGTGCCCGTGCCAGCGCTCGACGAGCGCCTCGGCGGCGGGCAGCGCGCGCTCGGCGGGCACGCACAGGACCGGCGGCGCGCCGCGGTCCATCAGGGTCAGGCCGGCGCGGGCCCGCAGCCCCCAGCGGTCGAGCGCGGCGAAGAGCGCGTCGGTCGCGCCGGGGTCGCTGGCGCTGTAGATCGCGGCGGTCGTGGTGCCCGCGGCCACCAGCGCGGCGCAGAACTCGTCGGCGACCGCCTCGGCGTAGGCCCGCTCGACGAAGCGGGCCTCCTCGGGGAAGACCGAGCGCTGCAACCAGTCGAGCAGCGGGCCGGTGGCGCTGCCGAGCACCCGGGTCTGGGGGAAGTGGATGTGGGTATCGACGAAGGCCGGCAGCCAGACCGCGCCGGGGCGGGTCTCGGCCAGCGGGCAGTCGGCGGGCGCCGGGCCCACGGCGGTGATGCGCCCGCGCGGGCCGATCTCGAGCAGGCCGTCGTCGATGACGGCCACCGAGCGGCCGTCGTCGGCGGGGCAGAGCAGGCGGCCGCGCACGGCGGTCAACGCGGACGGCAGCGAAGTCGACAGGGGCAGCCTCCAAGAGCGGCTTTCGACGATGCCGCATCGCGGGGGCGAGAGGAAAGATGCAACGGCACTCGATCCGTAATAAGCTGCCCACCGTGTGGATCTGTCCCGAATGCCGCACCCTCTACAAGAAGCCGCGCAAGCAGTGCGATCGCGACGATGCCCCGCTGGCCGAAGTCCAGGCGCATCAAGTCAAATCGCGCTATCCGCTGCTCGGCAAGGTGGTGGGTGACCGGTATCATCTGATCGGCGGGCTGGGCCAGGGTGGCCTGGGGACGGTCTATCTCGCACAGCACCTGCACCTCGAGCAGCTCTTCGCGGTCAAGTTCCTCGACCTCGAGACCGTCGGCCTCGACGTGGGCCGCGATCAGAAAGAAGAGTACTCCCGCGACTTCATGCGCGAAGCCCGGGTGGCCTCGGTGCTGCGCCACGACTCGGTGGTGCGGGTCAGCGACTTCGGCATCTACGAGAAGATGCCGTTTCTGGTCATGGACTACGTGCCCGGGCCGTCGCTGCTGCAGATGCTCGCCGAGCGCGGCCGCTTCGACGTGCCCGAGGCGATCAACATCGCCCGCCGCATCGCCGACGCCCTCGGCGCCTTCCACGAGCGGCGGCTGGTGCACCGCGACCTCAAGCCGGCCAACGTCATCCTCGACCCCCGGGGAGACGGACGGCTGACCCTGGTCGACCTGGGGCTGGTCAAGGACGTCTCGGGCCACGGCGGCAAAGCCTCGACCCACCCGATGGCGCTGCGCGGCACGCCGGGTTATCTGGCCCCCGAGCAGGTGCCGGCGTGGGTGCTGTCGGGCATCGGCGCCATGCAGGGCAAAGAGAAGGCCGTCGTCGACGCCCGCTCCGACCTCTACGCCCTCGGGGTGCTGTTCTACGAGATGATCGCCGGGGTCTCGCCCTATCCCGATGGCTCGAACACCCAGATCATCATCTGGGCCTGCACCAAGGATCCGCTGCCGCTGTCGGGGGTCGACCCGCCGATCAAGCTGCTGCCGGGGCTCGAGCAGCTCATCTACGACACCATGTCCCGCGACCCGGACAAGCGCCCGGCGAACTCGGCCGAGTTCATCGAGCGCCTCGACGAGATCGCGATGGGCCCGGCCCTCGAGGGCTCGTGGCCAGTGATGGTCGTGCCCGGCCATCGGGGCCGCCAGCGCACCGGCGCCAACCCGCCGATCGAGCCCGGGGGTGCGCCGTCGCCTCCGCCGCGCAGCGCGCAGGCGCGGCCGTCCAACGACCTGCCGTTCGAGGTGGATGACGAGGCGGGGGCCACCGAGGTCAACGTCGACGTGCTCGCCAGCATGGACGGGCTGCTCGACGACTCGCAGGCCGAGATGCCGACCGCCGTCGAAGGCTACGTCGACGACTCGGAGGACATGGCGCCGACCCAGGTCGAGCCGATCGGCCGGCGCACCGGCAACGCGCACCACCTCGCCGCGGCCTTCATCGAGACCCGCATCTCGCACCTCGACGTCGACGAAGAGGCGCCGACCAAGGCCGACATGCCGCCGATGATGCTCATCGGGTCGGGCTTCAAGCTCGAAGAGCCGGCCGCGCCGGTGCTCGAGCCGCCGCCCGCCAGGCGACGCAACTGGGTGCTGCTCGCCCTGCCCGTCGTGGCGGTGCTCACCGGGCTGATCGTGTGGTTCCTGCTCAGCGGCGATCAGGGCCCCGACGTGCAGCCGGTCGACGGGCCCGACAAGGTCACCATCGGCACCCCGACCAAAGCGGCGGTGCCCGAGGCGGTCGTGGCCCAAGTGGTGCAACCCGACGCCGAGGTCGACGCGCCGCCGGACGCCGCGGCCGGCAAGGCCCCCGAGGCGGCGCCGGAGAAGCCGCGCAAGAAGCGGACGCGCCGCAAGCGCGCCCCCGAGCGGCCCTCCAGCGAGAAGCGGGTGCGGCGGCTGCTCACCCAGGGCCACAAGGCCATGGACCGCAAGGACTACACCACCGCGCTGAAGTACTACGAGCAGTGGCTCGACGAGGTGCGCTACGAAGAGAAGCCGCACCCGCAGCTCGAGGTCATCAAGATGCGGGTCAGCGTCCTGCGCGACGCCCGGTAGCCGCGCGCGTCGGAGATCGTGATCTCCGCGCATCGCCCCGCGACTCGCCGCGACCCGCCTGGCTTGCCGCCACCCGACGCGGTCTGTACGATGCCGCCCCTCTTCGAATCCCGTCTTTCAACGTCTTGGAGGAGCCGATGTCGAGCGACCTGATGCAGAAAGTGATCTCGCTGTGCAAGCGGCGGGGTTTCGTCTTCCAGTCGTCGGAGATCTACGGCGGCCTGCGCAGCGCCTACGACTACGGCCCGCTCGGCGTCGAGCTCAAGCGCAACCTCATGAACCGCTGGTGGCGGGACATGGTGCACAGCCGGGAAGACGTGGTGGGGCTCGACGCCTCGATCATCATGCACCCCCGTGTGTGGCAGGCGTCGGGGCATCTGGCCGGGTTCAGCGACCCGCTCGTCGACTGCAAGGTCTGCAAGGAGCGCTTCCGGGCCGACAAGGCCACCGTCGCCGCCGCCGGCGATCCGCTGACGTTGACCTTCGCCGACAAGGGCCGGGCCAAGGTGGCGCAGCAGGTCATCGCCGAGCAGTTCGGCCGCGAGCTCGAGCGGCGGGGCAAGACCCTCATCGGCGCGGTGGCCGGCGATCGGGGCTATGTCTGCCCGGTGTGCGGCTCGCCGTTCCTCAGCGACGAGCGGCAGTTCAACCTGATGTTCCGCACCAGCATGGGCGCCGTCGACCCGATGGGCGCGGTGGCGTCGGCCATCGAGAGCGGCGCCTTCGCCGGGCTGTCGGGGCGTGAGCTGCGCGAGAAGCTCGACGGGCTGACCCGCGACAGCGCGGTCTACCTGCGGCCCGAGACGGCGCAGGCGATGTTCGTGCAGTTCGCCAACATCCAGCAGTCGATGGCGATGAAGGTGCCCTTCGGCATCGCCCAGATGGGCAAGTCGTTCCGCAACGAGATCACCGTCGAGCACTTCATCTTCCGCTCGTGCGAGTTCGAGCAGATGGAGATGGAGTTCTTCTGCGAGCCGGGCACCGACGCCGAGTGGCTCGAGTACTGGTGCCAGCAGCGCATGGGCTGGTGGAGCCGCTACGCCAACGACCCCGAGAAGTTCCGCCTGCGGCCCCACGAGCCCGACGAGCTGGCCCACTACGCCAAGGGCTGCTACGACATCGAGTACCTCTACCCCTGGGGCTGGGGCGAGCTCGAGGGCGTCGCCAACCGCACCGACTACGACCTCAAGAAGCACGCGGCGGCCAGCGGCTCGAAGCTGGAGTACTTCGACCCGGTCAAGCGGCAGCGCTACACCCCGTTCGTCATCGAGCCCGCCGCCGGCGCGACCCGCGGGGTGCTGGTCTACCTCATCGACGCCTACCGCGAAGAGGAGATCGAAGGCCCCAAGGGCACCGATACCCGCACCCTGCTCAAGCTGCACCCGCAGCTGGCCCCGATCAAGGTGGCGGTGTTGCCGCTGGTGAAGAAGAACGGCATGCCCGAGAAGGCCCGCGCGGTCGTCGAGGCGTTCTTCAAGCGCGGCATCAACGCCAAGTACGACGAGCAGCACGCCATCGGCAAGCGCTACCGGCGCCACGACGAGATCGGCACCCCGTGGTGCCTGACCATCGACGGCGAGACGCTGGAGAACGATACGATCACCATCCGCGATCGCGATACGATGCAGCAGCGGCGGATCTCGATCGACGACGCGGTCGGCGAGATCGAAGGTCTGCTGCGGGACTGAACCGCCCTCCGCGCGCCGCCGGCTCCGCCGTCCGGCGCGGGCCACGGCGCCGGCGCCGAAACCACGGCGGCCCGGGCGGACTCCCAAGATCCGGGCCGCCCGCCCGGGCTCGGCAACCGGAGGTGGCCATGTTCCGCACCGCCTGGACCTTCGCTCACATCCGCGGGGTGCCGCTGCGGCTGCACGTCTCGCTGCTGTTCATCCTGCCGTTGATCGCCATGGGCGTGGCCTTCGAGGCCGCGCCGCGGCTGCTCGCCCGGCTGGGCATCCCCCTCGACGCCCTGGTGCTGCCGCCGCTCGCGATGGGTCTGATCCTGGCGGTGGCGCTCTTCGTCGCCGTGCTGCTGCACGAGCTGGCCCACGCCCTCGTCGCGCTGCGCCAGGGCGCGCGGGTGCGGGCGATCACGCTGATGGTGCTCGGCGGGGTGACCGAGATCGACCACGACGACGCGACGCCGGGCCAGGCGCTGTGGATGGCCTTCGCCGGCCCGCTCGTCAACCTGGTGCTCGCCGCCGTCAGCCTGCTCGCGGCCCGCCTGCCGCTCGGCGTCGACCTGCACGCCTTCTGCCTGCTCTTCGGCTTCATCAACCTCTTCCTGGCGATCTTCAACCTCATCCCGGCCTTCCCGCTCGACGGCGGGCGCATGCTCAAGGCGGCGCTGCGCTTCAAGCTGCCCGAAGAGAGCGCGACCCGACTCGCCGTCGGCCTCGGCCGGGGGCTCTCCCTGCTCGGGCTGATCTTCGGCCTCGTGCGCGGCGACCTCTTCCTGGCCATCGTCGCGCTCTTCCTCTTCACCGGCGCCGGCGCCGAGCTCTCGCAGGTGCAGGTGCGCACCGCGCTCGATGGGCTCGCCGCCCGCCAGGCGATGGTCACCCGGGTCGTCACCGTCGGCCCCGCCCGCCCGGCGACCTCGGTCGCGCGGCACATGCTCTTCCACGACGCCCAGGCGGCCATCGTGCGCGACCATACCCGGACCTACGGCGTGCTCCTGCCCGAAGACCTGCTCGACGAAGACGCCGAGGCCGGCGACCTCGTCGACGGCGAGCCGCTGTGGGCCCATGTGGACGACGCGCTCGGCCCGGTGGTGCGCGAGATGCGCTGGACCCGCAAGCCGGTCATCGTGCGCGACGACTGCAACATCCCGGTGGGCGTCGTCACCCTGCCCGAGATCAGCCGCGCCGCGCGGTTGCGGCGGCTCGCCGATCGGGCGCTGCAGCCCGGCGGGCGCCCGGTGGAGTCTGAAGAAACCGGCGCTTGAGCCATGGCGCTGGCGGGCGAGCGCGGGCCACGACCGGGTTTTTGCGTACCGATCCCGCGCCGCGAATGCTAGAAATGTGACCATCTGCGGCCCGGCGTGGGGATGCCGGACACAGAGGGGAGAACACCGTGCTCGACGTCAAGATCGACGGGCCGATCGCCCGTATCACGCTCAATCTGCCAGACAAGCTCAACGCCATGGGCCTGTGGTTCTGGGACGGCATGGCCGACGCCGTCGCGCAGGTCGACGCCGATCCGGCGGTCCGGGTGCTCATCGTCGATGGCGCCGGGCGGGCCTTCACCGCCGGCCTCGACCTGATGAGCATGATGAACACCCTGCCCATCGGCAACGGCGGGCCGCCCGACGGCGCCCGTCAGGCGCGGCTGCACCAGCTCATCCGCGACTGGCAGGGGGCGATGACCAGCCTCGAGCGCAGCCGGGTGCCGGTGATCGCCGCGGTGCACGGCTACTGCCTCGGCGCCGGCCTCGACCTGATCACCGCCTGCGACATCCGGCTCGCGTCGGCCGACGCCACCTTCGGGGTGCGCGAGACCCGCATGGCGATCGTCGCCGACGTGGGCACGCTGCAGCGGCTGCCGCGCATCGTGGGGCCGGGCATCACCCGCGAGCTGGTCTTCACCGGCCGCGACTTCGACGCCGCCTACGCCGAGCGCATCGGGCTGATCAACCGGGTGCTGCCCGACCACGCGGCCTTGCGCGAAGCGGCCGACGCCATGGCCCGGCAGATCGCCGAGAACCCGCCGCTGGCGGTTCAGGGGGCCAAGCGGGTGCTCAACGAGGCGGTGCGGGCCGACATCGACCGCGGGCTGGAGTACGTCGCCACCTGGAACGCGGCGCACCTCGTCACCCAGGATCTGGGCATGGCGGTGGCGGCGTTCGTCTCCAAGCAGAAGCCCGAATACGCGGGGCGGTGAACCCATGAGCGGCAAGAGCACCGCCGACCTCGACGAGCTGCCCGACGCCTTCGAAGCGCAGGGGGCCGAGCTCGAGGCCATCCAACAGCGCATCGCCCGGCTGCACCGTCGGCTGGCCGAGACGCCCTCGGTGGACGACGAGCGTAAGCTCGACGAGCTGCGTGAGGCCCGCGACGAGAAGCTGACCCGCTGGGCGATGCTGGCGCTCGAGTGGCGCTTCGCCGGGGGCCGCATCACGTTGGGCCCGGGCGACGGGCGGCCCGAGCCGCGCGCCGGCGAGTCCTCCGACGACCCCGCGCCGCGCGCGCTCGCCGCGGCGGTCGGCACCACCGTCGATACGGCGCTGCTGGTGTCCGCGCCCGATCCCGACCCGGAAGAGGCCGAGGAAGACGAGGACGACGACGACATGGTCGACCTGTCGATCATCGACAGCCTCGTCCTCGGCAGCGCCAACTGGTCCCATCAGACCTTCGACCCCGGCTTCAGCATCGAGGCGCTGCACGAGATCATCCTCCGGCTGGGCCCGCCGCGGGACAACCTGAGCCACGACGAGCTGCTGGCCGAGGCCGCGGTGCTCGATACCGAGCTGACCCGCATCAGCCGCTGGGGGCAGTTCCCGCGGGCCATTCAGCGGTCGCTGCTGGGCCTGGTCGCCTGCCGCATGCGCCGCCTGCAGGACGATACCCCCTCGGCGGTGCGGGTGGTGCTCGAGCTGCAGCTGCGGCGGGGCTTCGCCCGGCTGACGCAGTTCAGCAGCGAGTATCAGCCCGGCTGGGTCACCGGCCTGAGCCGGCAGCACAAGCCGGAGAGCGACAGCTGGCTGAGCGACGCGCAGTATTGGTGGAACACCCTGCAGCGCGAGCTGGGCAGCCTGGCCATCGAGCAGCAGAAGGCCAGCCTCAACCCGGAGGTCTCGCTCAACGACCTGCGGGGCGTGCTCGACGCGCCCGACCCCGACGCCGAGCGGGTCAAGAAGGCCACCAACCGGGCCCTGCGCTCGGGCGTGGCCCCCGAAGACCCGCGGCTGGTGCGGCTGCTCGAGCCGCACCTCAAGCTCATCGGCGGCGACAAGAACCTCAAGCGGGTCCGCCGGGCCATCCGGGTCAGCGCGCCGCTCGAAGGCGACATGGGCTCGATGGACGAGCTGCTCGAGCCGCCGCCCGAGGCCTGGGCCTTCTTCGACCGCACCCACGGCAAGCGGGCGGCGCTGGTCGGCGGCGAGCCGCGGGAGAAGCGCCGCGAAGCCATCGAAGAGGCGCTGGGCTTCGCCGAGCTGGAGTGGGTCAACGGCTACGAGGTGCGCACGGTGCAGAGCCTCGCCGAGCGCATCAAGGGCCGGGCGGTCGAGTTCGTGATCCTGCTGGGGCGCTTCATCAACCACAAAGTCACCGACATCGTGCTGCCGGCGTGCAACGCGTCGGAGATCGACTGGGTGATGGTGCGCCAGGGTTATGGCATCAACCAGATCAAGCAGGCCATCGAGCGCTATCTGGGCGATCGCGGCGAGCAGGTCGAGGACATGACGATCTGAATCGGCGGCCGGAAGAGCGAGAAAACGCCATCGATTTCGAGCACTTGTGAAGAATATTCAAGAAATCCGGAGAAAATCAGAACTTCCTCGGCCCTCACCCGTTCGGAGCGGACATCACCCCAGCGGAGGTCACCCCATGAAGTTCGTTGCCCTGGCCCTCACCGTCGCCCTCGCCGCCCTCGCCGCCCCCACCACCGCCGACGCCTGCGCGATGCGCAAGGTGCACGTGCCGGTCCAGGAGATGGTCGCCGACTCGCACTTCCAGAAGGGGCTCGAGGCCGAGGCCCGCGGCCAGACCCGGGCCGCCATCCGCCACTTCGAGCGGGCGATGAACGCCGACGGGGCGCAGGCGACCCGGGCCGACGCGGCGCTGCGGGCCGCCCGGCTGCACGATACGCTCGGCCGCACCGAGCGCGCCATCGCGCGGCTGACCCGCGGCGTGGCCCTCGACGGCGAGCACTTCGAACTGCGCCTCGAGCTGGGCCGCAAGCTGATCACCCGTGACGCCGCCGGCGCCGTCGCGCAGCTCGAGGCCGCCCGCGATCTGGACCGCATGGCGGCGCAGGTCTACCCCGAGCTGGCCATCGCCCACGCGAAGCTCGGCCAGCGGGAAGAGGCCCAGCGCTACCTGATCACCGCCAAGGGCCTGGGCGCCGCGCCCGAGCGGGTCCTGGCCGCCGAGAAGGCGCTGGCCGGCGTGACCGGCGTCGCGGCCGTCCTGTGATGCACCGCGCCCGTCGCCGCGCGGGCGCGCGCCTCGCCCCCCTCGTCGCCCTCACGCACCTCGCCGCGCTGGCGACCGTCGCCTTCGCCGCCTCCCCCGCCGCCGCCCTCTCGCCGCAGGCCCTCGAAGGGCGCGCGGTCATGGAAAAGGCGCAGTGCACCCGCTGCCACGCCGTCACCGACGCCAGCGCCCCCAAAGACGCGCTGGGCCACGGCATCGCCCCGATCGAGCGGGCGATGAACTGCGTGACCTGCCACCAGTGGATCCTGAATACGAAGGGCGACGCCGAGGCCATCGCCCGCCAGCGGCAGACCTTCCCCGACTGGGATCGCTACCTCGAGACCATCGTGCACTTCCGGCTGCTGCCCGACCTGGGCACGCTGACCCGGCGGGTCGATCCGGCCTTCGTGCGCCGCTTCCTCGACGCGCCGTTCGATCTGCGCCCGCACCTCGACGAGTCGATGATCCCGCTGCGGCTGTCGGCGGCCGAGAAGGACGCGGTGGTGGCCTACCTGACCGCGCTGAACGGGGCGGCGGCGGTGAAGCCCGCCGCGCCGGCCGCCACGCCGCCCGCCAAGGCCCCCGACGCGCAGGCGATCGCGACGGGCCGGCAGGCGTTCCTGACGTCGGGCTGCCCCACGTGCCACGTCATGGGCCCCGAGCCGCTGGTGCCGGGCTACGGCGCGGCGTTCTTCGCGGCGATGGGCGATCAGGCGCTGCTGGCCCCCGACCTGCGCTTCGTGCGCCAGCGCATCCCGCGGGCGACCCTGGTGGCGTTCATCCAGAACCCGACGGCCATCGACCCCACCTCGCGCATGCCGGCGCTGGGGGTCACCGCCGAGCGGGCGGGTCAGATCGCCGACTTCCTGCTGCACGCGCCGCTGCCCGATGGCGCCGCGCCGGAGCCGGCGATGAGCGCGGCCAAGCCGCTCGCCCGCGAGGTGGGCTGGGACGAGGTCTACGAAGAGGTCCTGGGCCTGATCTGCGTGCACTGCCATATGCACCCGGAGAGCAACAACGGCGACGGCGGCGCGGGCAATACGGGCGGGCTGGGCTTCGCCGGGCTGCAGCTCGATCTGGAGACCTACGCCGGCGTGAAGCGCGGGCTGGTGCGCGATGGCAAGCGGGTCTCGATCGTCGATCCGCCCGCGCCGGGTCAGCCGCCGCTGCTGCTCGCCGCGCTGCTGCGGCGCCACGCCGAGGCCGGCCGCGACGTGCGCCCGCCGTACAGCGGCCATCGGGCCGACGCCCGCGGCGCCGACCCGCAGCGGCCGGGCATGCCGCTCGGTCTGCCGCCGCTGCCGCCGGAGAAGGTGCGCATGATCGCCACCTGGCTGGCTCAGGGCGCGCCCGGCCCGGGCGGCTGAGCCGCGGTCGGTCGGGTCGAGAGGTCGGTCAGGTCAGCCAGCCGGAGACCGCGCCGGCGAAGCCCATCGTCAACGCCAGCCCGAACAATCCGCCGAAGCTTTCGATCTCGAACTGGTCGCCGACGACGCCGTCGGCCAGCTTGAGCAGGATCATGTTGACGATGGTGTGGATGAACAGCGCGAAGATGCCCAGGGTGACGATGATCGCCGGGATGCTGAGGATGGTGATCAGCGGGGTGATCAGCCAGCCGAGCAGCACGTTGAGCACGCCGAACGCCGCGGCGGCGCCGAAGGCGGTGCCCCAATCCTTGACGTGCACCGACGACATCAGGTTGGCGCCGAGCATCAGCGCGGCGGCGAAGACGACCCAGGTGATGAGCAGATCGATCATGGGGTGACTCCCGAAGCTGTGGGGCCGACGTCAGATGTCGGCTGCGCGAAGAGGGATGCGCTCGACGAGCAAACCGTGACCGCCTCGGCGGGCGATGGTCAAGACCCGTGACGGCCGACCGCGATCGTCATCGAGGAAGCGCAGCGCCGCGCAGGTCAACCCGGCCCCGTCGAGCGCGAGCAGCAGCGCGGGCAGCCGATCGGCGTCGAAGACGAAGACCGCCTGCCCGTGGGGCAAGAGCAGCCGCGCCGCCGCCCGGGCGAAGTCCGCCACGTCGCCGTACAGGGCGTGGGTCGCCGCCCGCTGCGGGCCGGCGTCGGGGCCCGTCGGCGCGCGGCCCCAGCCGGGCGGATAGAAGGGCGGGTTGGCCAGCACCAGCTCGAAGCGGGGGCGCAGCGGCAGCCGGCGCACGTCGGCCCGCACCACGGCGAAAGGCCCCGCCGGATCGAGGCGCGCGTTGAGCCGGGCCCGCTCGGCGGCCGCCCCGTGCAGCTCGACCCCGATCCGCGCGCCGACGTGCGGATGCACCTCGGCCAGGGCCCGCAGCAGGATGCCGTTGCCGCAGCCGAGGTCGACGGCGCGATCGCCGGCCCTCACCGGGGCGAAGCGGGCCAGGTCGAAGGCCCAGGGGCACGGGCGGAAGCCGCGGCGGGCGCGGACCATCCACCCGCGGCCGAAGGGCTCGATACAGGCATCGGAAGGCAGGGATGCGCCGGCGCGCGCGAGGGCGGCCCGACCCGAGCGTGGCGGGGCGTCGGGTGATGCGCAGGGCGGGAGCCGGTCGGTCAGAGCTTGCCGAGCAGCTTGTCGGCGGCGTCGCCCTTCTCGTTGGTGAGCTTGCGCGCGATCTCGCGCAGCGCGGCCTTCTCGTCGGCGTCGACCCGCCCCCACAGCCCGAAGACGCCGCCGCTGGCGTCGGCGACCCGCCACGCCAGATCGACGAGGTTGGCCTTGGCCTTCTCGCCCTCGCCGGCGGGCAGCGCGGCCACCATGTGGTGGATGAACGACAGCGCCGCGTCGAAGTACTCGTTCGAGGGGCGCTTCTCGAGCATGCCCTCGAGGGCGGCGCGGGCCTCGCCGGTGACCCCGGTGGTCTCGGCCGCTTCGAGCAAGAGCTCGCGCTCACCGGCCTGGATCTCACCGTCGGCCCAGGCCACCTGCAGCAGCGGCACCAGGTGCAGGACCGGGATGGTCTCCTTCTTGACGCCGAGCCCGGCGAGCTTGGCGATCAGCGCGTCGTCGGTCAGGCCGGTCTCGGCCTTGATCGCCTCGGCGCTCTCCTGCCGCGCCATCTTCTCGCGCAGCTGCTCGATGAGCTTCTGGTCCTGGCGGTGGAAGTAGCTCTCTTCTTGCGCCCGCTCGAGGGGCTCGAGGGGGTTGTTCGGCTTGCTCACGTGACACCTCTCGCTCCGGGGGGCCTGCGGCCCGGACCCGTGCTGTGTACCCCCACCGGCAATCCAGTTCAAGCGCGGTCGACAGTTCAGGCGCGGTGGTCGCCTGTCGCCGGCCGCGGGCCGCGGAACGTCGGCAGCCCGTCCCCCGACTTGTCCCACGAGAGGCGGCCGGCGGTCTGGGTATGATCCCGAGGCGGCACGCACTCCGGCTCGTCGAGCGAGCAGGTGGTCACGTCGATCAGCCCCGGCTCGCGCTTCGACCAGAAGGTCAGCGCGGTGCCGCAGCGCGGGCAGAACGCCCGCCGCCCGTGGCCCGACGACTGGAAGGTGCGCGGCTCGCCGGCCAGCCACTCGAAGTCGCTGACCGCCACGGTGAACCAGGCCATCGACGGCGCCCCGCTCGCCCGGCGGCAGATGGTGCAGTGGCAGACGGTCTCGTGCCGCGGGCGACCGCGGGCCCGGTAGCGCACGAAGCGACACAAGCAGCCCCCTTCGTACATCGACCTCCTCCCTCCCGCCGACGGGTGGTCGGCGTATCGCGCAGAATATCACCCGAGGCGCGCGCCCGCTGTATCATCGCCGCGATGGGGAGCCGACGACCGACGATCAACCGCCGCGACGCCCTCGGCCTGGGGGCCGGCGCCCTGGCGTTCGGCGTCACCCGCGCGGGGGCCATGGGCCTCGTCGACCGCCCCGGCGAGCTGCTCGCGCTGCGTCGGCCGGGGCTGGCGCGGCGCGATCGGATCGACGTCGCGGCGACCACCCGCGCCCTCGACGACGCGCTGATGGCCTTCACCGGCGCCGCCGATCCGGTCGCGGCGTTGGGGCGCTACGTTTTTGCCGAAGACCGGGTGGCGCTCAAGGTCAACGCGCTCGCCGCGCCGGGGCACCCCTTCCACCCGGCCCTGGCGTGGCACCTCGCCGGGCACATCGTGAAGCTGGGGGTGCCGCCCGATCGGATCGTGATCTACGACCAGTACCCGACCCGCATGCGGCGCAGCGGCTATCGCTTCGTCGACCGCCCGGGGCGGGTGGCCTGCGTGCACCACAAGATGCGGGGCTACGTCGAGCGCGAGGTGCATCACCCCGACGGCCAGCGAAAGCTGCGCTGGTGCCGGGTGCTCGAAGAGGCCACCGCGGTGCTCGACCTCATCGTGCCCAAGGACCACGACCTCGCCGGCGTCACCGGCGCGCTGAAGAACATGGCCTTCGGCAATGTGGACCACGTACCCGAGTTCCACCGCGACATCCACCACGCGATCCCGTGGATGTACGGCCAGCCCGAGATCCGCGACAAGACCCGCCTGATCATCGCCGACGCGACCCGGGTGACCTACGACAAAGGCCCGCAGGACCAGCCGAAGCACCGGGCGGTGGCCGACGCGATCATGGTCGGCGAGGACCCCGTCGCGATGGACTGGGCGGTGCTCGAGCTGGTCAATATCGAGCGGGTGAAGCGCCGGCTCGCGCCGATCGAGAAGACGCAGCGCCCGCCGAGTTTTCTGGCGCGGGCCACCGAGATGGGCCTCGGCGCGCCGTTCGACCGCCAGCGCTGGCGGCGCATCGAGGGCCGCGGCCGCAGCGCGCTGTGGACCCCGGCCCACATCGATCCCTCGGCGATTCTGGGGCGGCGAAGCGGCCCGTGATCTGGTAGGTAGGCTCCTGCATCTGGCGGGAGCGCACGATGGCCGCGAGCGAAGACGCGCACAGCACGACCGATGGACCCGAGACCGAGGGGCCGCAGCTCGACGGGGTCGCCGAGGCGGTGGAGGCCGCCCTCGACGCCCTCGACGACGAGCTGCTCGAGCTCTACCTCGCCGCCGACCGCGGGGACGACATCACCGCCGCCGCCGACCGGCTCGCGGCGCTGGCCGATCGGGTCGCCGCCGCCGCCGCCGACTGGATCGAGGCCAGCATCCCGCCGCCCGAGCCCGAGCCCGACCCGGCGGCGCTGCTCGCCGAGGCCGGCGACGCGCTCGACGCGGCGCTCGACCTGCTCGACGCCCTCGAAGACGCCGACCCGGCCCACCTGCCCATCGCCGACCGCGTCCGCCTCGCCGAGCGCACCCGCCGGGCGGCGCAGACCGTCGAGCGGGCCGCGCGGACGGTGGCCGTCTTCGGCGAGGCGCTGCCCGAGGCGCCGGTCGGGTTCCGCACCCCCGCGCCGGCGGCCACGGCCCCGATGGCGGGCGTCGGCGACCGGATCTCGACCATCGCCCTCGACCCGGACCGGGCCTTCGTCGCGTGGTCGGTGACCGCCGCCGGCTTCGCCCGGGCGAGCGAGGCGCTGCTGGCCGACGAGCGGCCGACGCTGACGCTGCGGGTCTACATCGAGTCCGCCGACCAGCCGCCCTCGATCACCGATCACCCGGTCGAGACCTGGCTGGGGCAGACCACCATGGAGATCGACGACCGCGCCGGCGGGCTGCTGGTCTGCGCCATCGGCCTCGCGGCGGGCGGCACCTTCGCCCACATCGCGCGGGCGACGGCGGTGCAGCTGCCGCGGCGCACCCCGGGCGACGGGCCGCTGCGCTTCGCCCGGGTCACCCATGGCGCCGACGGGCAGCGGCGCATCGAGTCGCGCACCGAGGCCGCCCCCGCCGCCGTGGCGCCGCCGCCCGCCGAGCCCGGCCTGCCGCTCGGCGCCCTCTTCGCCCCGCCGATGGAGACCGACCGATGACCCCCAGCCTCTCGCTGGTGCTGCGGCTGCACGCGCCGCCGGTGGACCGCGCCGACGGCCCGGCCGCGCAGCGCGTCTTCGCCTGGCTCATCGAGTCGGTCCTGCCGACGCTGCAGACCCTGCGCGGGCTGCCCGATGGCGACGGCCCGGTCGCGACGCTGGTGATCAGCCCGCTGGCCGCCGAGACCTGGCGCGACGAGACGATGCGCGCCGCCCTGGACGCCGAGCTCGACCTGCGGCTGGCCGCGGCCCGCGCCGCCGCTCGATCGGACGATACCCACCGCATCGAGCGCGCCCGGACCACGTGGCGCGGCATCGGCGGCGACCTGAGCCGGGCCTTCGCCGAGCTGCAGGACGCCGGCCGGATCGAGCTGGCCACGACCCCCGCCACCGACGCCTGCCTGCCGCTCATCGGCGAGCGGGCCTTCGCCCGCCCGCAGATCGCGCTGGCGGTCGCGACCCACGCCCGCCACTTCGGCAAGGCGCCGGCGGGCATCGACCTCACCCGCGGCTACAGCCCGCGCATCGACCTGCTCTGCGCCGAATACGGCCTGCGCTGGTGCCTGGTGGGCCCGGCGGCCTTCGAACGGGCCACCGCGAAGCCGCTCTACGGCCCCTGGGCGCCGCTCTGCTGCCCGAACTCGGGTCTGGCGGCCTTCATGGCAGACCCCGACGCGATCGGGCTGCCAGCGACCGCCCCGGGCCGCCTGCACGGCACGCTGCTCGACCGCGGGCTGCGCGCCGCGCCGGCCGACTGGCATCTGGCGCTGCACCCCGAGAGCCTGGGCGAGCAGCCGCCGAAGGGGCGGGCGATCCGGGCCGACGTCTTCGCCGAGCCGTGGTCCGCCGCCGAGGCCGAGGCCGCCGCCGAGGCGGTGGGGCGGGCCTGGGCCGAGGCCCGGCTGATCGAGGCGGGGCAGGCGGCGGACGCCATCGGCCGCCCGCCGCACCGGGTGGCGCTCTTCGACGGGGCGCTCTTCGGGCGCTGGTGGGCCGGCGGCCACGGCTTCTTGAAGGGCGCGCTCGGCGGCCCCGGCTCGACGACGCCGTCCCGCTGGCTGGCGCAGCACGACGAGCATCAGTCGGCCTGGCCCGGGCTGGCCCGCGCCGGCGCGCTGCCCGGTTTCGCGGCCGCCGGCGACGACCCCGACCGCGAGTGGCTGCTCGACGCGCTGCCCCGGGCGGCGGCCCGCATGACGACGGTCGCCGATCGGGTCGCGGGCACGGTGGCCGAGGTCCAGGCTCCGGCCCGCCGGGCGGCGCGCGCGCTGCTGCTGGCCCAATGCGGTGACTGGCCGCTGATGCTCGAGCACGGGCTGGCCGGCGCCGAGGCGGTGGCCGGGCTGCGCGCGCATCTGGCGGCGTTCGAAGCGGCCCTGGGACCGGAGACGGCGGAGGCGCCAGAGACGCCGGCCGCGGGCACCGTCAGCGTCTTCGCCGACCTCGACCTGACGCCGTTCGCCTCCCACTGAGCGCCATCCACTGAGCGCCATGCACCCCCAGCGCGCGGTCGGGCTCGATCCCGACCAGCAGGCCGCGGTCGATGCGCCGGCGGGCCCGCTGCTGGTGGTCGCCGGCCCGGGCAGCGGCAAGACCCGCGTATTGACCCATCGCGTCGCCCGGCTGGTGGCCGACGGGGCCGATCCGGCGGGCATCGTGCTGCTCACATTCACCCAGAAGGCGGCCCGGGAGATGGTCGAGCGGCTCGCGGCGCTGCTCGGCCCCGCGGCCCGCGCGATCTGGGCCGGCACCTTCCACGCGCTGTGCCTGCGGCTGCTGCGGACCCACGGCGACCGCATCGGCCTGCGCCGCGACTTCGGGTTGATCGATCCCGGCCTCGCCGCCGAGGTGCTCGACGGGGTGCTCGCCGAGGTGCTCGAGGGCGCGCCGCCCGGTTTGACGGCGGGGCTGCCGCCGAGCCGCACGATCCTGCGGGTGCTCTCGCTCTCGCTCAACGCCGACCGCCCGCTGGCCGAGGCCGCCCGCCGGCTGGCGCCCGACGCGCCGCTCGATCTGCTCGACGGGCTGTGCGGGGCCTACGCCGGGCGCAAGCTCGAGCTGAACCTGCTCGACTTCGACGACCTGCTGGTCTTCGGCGAGCTGCTGCTGGCCGAAGACCCGATGCTGGCCGACGCCGTCGCCCGCCGCTGCCGGCACGTGCTGGTGGACGAGTACCAAGATACCAACCCGGTGCAGGCGCGCCTGGTCGCGCGGCTGACGGCCCACCACGGCGACCTGTGCGCGGTGGGCGACGACGCGCAGGCGATCTACGGGTTCCGCGGGGCCGACGTGGGGCACATCCTGCACCTCGCGCAGCGGGCGCCGACCGCGCGGCTGAGCCACAACCACCGCTCGACGGCGCCGATCGTGGCGTTGTCGAACGCCTGCCTGGGCCAGCTGCGTCGCCGGCTGGAGAAGACGCTGGTCTCGGCGGTGGGTGAGGGCCCGCTGCCGGTGCTGGTGCGCCCGGCCGATCCGGCGGACGAGGCGCGCTTCATCGTCGATCGGGCCCTGGCGCTGCGCGACGCGGGGGTGCCGCTCGACGAGCAGGCCGCGCTGTACCGGGCCCACGCCCACGCCCGGGCGCTGCAGCTCGAGCTGGGCCGGCGCGGGGTGCCGTTCTCGGTGCGCGGCGGGCCGCGGGTCTTCGAGCAGGTACACGTCCGCGACGTGCTGGCCCACCTGCGGGCGGTGCACAACCCGCTCGACGCGCTGGCGTGGCGGCGGGTCTTCCGGCTGGCGCCGGGCGTCGGCGCGGTGGCCGGGCAGCACATCACCGACGCGCTCTTCGCCGAGGGCGACCCGTGGGGCGCGCTGGCCGACGATCGCCCGCGTCGTGGGCTCGGCGGACGGGCCGCCGCCGGATACGCCCGCACCCGGGAGACGCTGCTCGACCTGGCAAAGCTGGCCGATCGGCCGGGCCCGATGGTGGCCCGGGTGCTGACCCGCGGCTATACCGCCCACCTCGAGCGCGCCTTCCCCGACGATCACCGCCGCCGGCTCGACGACCTGCGGACCCTCGTCGAGCAGGCCCAGGGCCACGACACCGCCGGGCTGCTCGAAGCGCTGGCCCTCGCCGACCGGCTCGACGGCGGCCGGGCGGGGCTGACCCTGTCGACGATTCATCAGGCCAAGGGGCTCGAGTGGCGCGCGGTCTATGTCATGGCGCTCTCGGAGGGCTGGTTCCCCGCCCGCTTCGACGGCGACCTCGACGAAGAGCGCCGGCTGCTCTATGTGGCCTTGACCCGGGCCCGCCGCTTCCTGCATCTGTGCAGCCCGCTGAACGACGGCGACGGGGGGCTGCCCCGGCGCATCAGCCGATTCGTCGCGGAGATCGTCGACCGCGACCCGACCCTGGTGGAGCGATGGCCCGTCGAACCGTGAGCCGCATCGAGCTTTTGCCGTACACCGTCGCCGCCTGGCTGATGCCGCTGATGGCGCTGGCCGAAGACCTGGGCGTCGGCGCCGAGCCGCGTACGCTGACCGGCCGCCCGCCGCTGACCACCGGCGAGCGGCTGCTCTTCTGGCTCGGCGCGCTGGTGGTCATGGCCCTCGTCGCCCGGGTCGTCTTCCGCGAGCAGCTGCTCGAGCGGCGCACGCTCAAGCGGCTGATGGACGAGATCGGGCCGTTCTTCCCCGAGTTCGACATCGACGCGGTCAAGCAGTGGGTCGAGCGCTGCGCGCCGCACGTCTGGAGCGGCTGGAAGCGGCGCGACCTGAGCAGCCTCGAAGGCTACGCCACCGACCGCTTCTTCGCCGAGGCCGAGGCCCGCTTCGAAGCGCAGCGCCAGCGAGGCCTGGAGCACGCCGCCCGGCTGGAGACGGTGCTCAAGGTGCACCCGCTGGGCATGTATTCGGTGGGCGACGGCCAGCCGCCGCGGGACGTGGAGCTGCTCCTGCGGCTGGAGGAGAAGGCCATCGACTGCCTGGTGCAGCCCGACGGCACCGTCGTCGAGGGCCGCCCCGAGATGCGCCAGGTGATGCACTTCTGGGCCCTGCGCCACGACGGGCGCCGCTGGCTGCTCGATCGCATCTGGGAGACCGAGCGCGGGGTCGATCTGGACCTGACCGACAAGCCGGTGCTGCCGCCGGTCGGCAAGTGGCGCCGGCCGCAGGACTGACCGCCGGCAGCCCCCCGGTCGGGGGATGGTCCGGGCCCCCCGGCCGCGCCATCATTGTCGCGGAGAGGAGGGGAGCATGCCGAAGTACGCATCGACGCAGCGCAGCGCGCACCGAGCGGCCGATCGCGGCCGGGCGGACGGCGCGCAGACCGGTCGACGGGCCATGAGCAACCGGGCCGTGGGGCGTCTGCGGGCGGCGAGCGCGCCGCTGCGGGTCGGCGTCGCCGGCTCGAGCCACGAGAGAGACGCCGATCGGGCGGCGGACGCGGTGCTCGCCGGCCGGCCCTCGGGGGCCCGGGTCTCCGATCCGGTGGCCGGCGGCGCGCCGGTCGCGGCGGGCGTACAGCGTCAGATCGAGCGGGCCCGGGGCGGCGGCCGCGGTCTGACCGGGCGCCTGCGCACGCGCCTGCAGCGCTCGTTCTCCGCCGACCTGAGCGGCATCCGGGTGCACACCGACGACCGGGCTCATCGGGTGGCCCGGGACCTGGGCGCGGCGGCGGCCACCGTGGGCCGGGACATCTTCTTCCGCCGGGGCGCGCTGCGTGGCCGCGGCGGGCTGCATACCCTGGCCCACGAGGTGGCCCACGCGACCCAGCCGGGCGCCGCGGGCCGGGTGCAGTGCCGCAAGTGGTACTGGCAGAAGGAGTATCGCGGCACCAAGATGGCCTGGCGCTCGGGGCCCGACGAGGGCCCGCACATCCTCGAAGACATCGGGGAGGGCAAGACCGAGAAGGACCAGTGGGACGACGAGACCCGGGTCTACACCCCGCAGGACCCGTATATGCGGCGGCCCAAGTTCTCCGAGTCGCGCTACATCCCCAGCGCGGAGAATACGGCGCAGTTCAAGGCGCGCGACGAGAAGCGGGCCAAGGCCGGCGAGCTGCTGCGCGGCGTCAAGACCCTCAGCGCCCTGGCCAAGAAGCTCGACGACGTTGGCTACGACTACTCGACCCTGCCCGCCACGTACATCGAGGCGACCTCCGACTACAAAACGTTCAAGAAGAAGAAGACCTGGATGGCGGGCGGTCGGGCCAAGCTGGCCTGTCGCCTGGCCCTGCGCGACCTGCAGGAGGGGCTGGGGCTGGCGTCCAAACCCGACGAAACCTACATGCTCGCCGCCCGCCGCCGCGAGGAGACCGTCGACAAGTCGGACGACTTCACCGGCGACTACAAGTGGGACCAGTTCGGCTACGCCGGCTCGACGGACTTCGGAAAGTGGGCCCTCGGTGAGGCCGGCAAGCCGACGACCAAGCAGACGCTCAACTGCTGGGAGGCGGTGCTGCTCGCCGCCCACGAGAAGGGCTTCGTCTCCCGCACCCAGATCCGGGACAAGTACATCGAGTCGAAGGCCATCCAGAAGAAGACCGCCACCCCCTCGACCGACCTGGGCCACGCGCGCACGCCCGGCGTGAGCGACGAAGACCAGATGGTGCCGATCGAAGAGATCCTGGTGCGCGGCGCGGGCAAGCACTACGACCCCACCAACCCCTACACGGCGCGGCCGCTGACCGGCGACATCCTCGCGGTGGGCTCGTTCGGCAACCACACGATGATCGCCAAGGGCAATACCGACGACCCGCCCAAGGTCTACAGCTGCTGGCCGCAGTACACCGGCGACGTCGACACCGTGCGCGAGCAGCCGATCACCGACTTCACCGCCAAGGGCCTGGGCACCAAGATCTGGATGTACCGCCCCTTCTGGGCCTGACCGGGCTCGCGCCCGACCCCACCGCCGACGATCGATTGCGGCGAAGCCGCCGCCCGCCTACCATGGCTCGACCCGGCGCCCGGCGCCGGCAGCCCGGGGGTCGTGCATGCAAAAACCCGAACCGGTCATCGGCATCGACCTCGGCACCACCAACTCGGTGGTGGCGGTGGTCCTCGACGGTGAGGTGCACGTCATCCCCGACGAGGACGGGCACAATACCCAGTGCTCGATGGTGGCCTTCCTCGAAGACGGCTCGGTGGTCGTCGGCAACTCGGCCAAGCGGGAGGCGATCATCGACCCCCGCAATACCATCTACTCCGCCAAGCGCCTGATCGGGCGCCACTTCGACAGCCGCGAGGTGCAGGACGCCATCGGCTCGCTGCCCTACAAGGTGGTCAAGGGGCGCAACCAGGCCCCCAAGATCGAGGTGCGCGGCGAGCGCTTCGGGCTGCCCGAGATCAGCGGCATGGTGCTGCGCCGCATGAAGGACATCGCCGAGCGCTACCTCAAGCAGCCGGTGCACAAGGCGGTCATCACCGTGCCCGCCAACTTCGACGATACCCAGCGGCAGATGACCAAGCTGGCCGGCGAGCTGGCCGACCTCGAGGTGCTGCGGGTCATCAACGAGCCGACCGCGGCGGCGCTGGCGTATGGCTACGGCCGCGACGTCGACGCCCGGCTGGCGGTCTACGACTTCGGCGGCGGCACCTTCGACATCACCCTGCTCTCGGTGCGCGGCACGCTCTTCGAGGTGCTGTCGACCGCCGGCGATACCTTCCTCGGCGGCGACGACTTCGACGACCGCCTCGCCCGCTACATGCTGCTGGCCTTCAAGCAGCAGCACGGCATCGAGCTGACCGACTTGACCGGGGTCAACCGGCTCAAGCACGTCGCCGAGAAGCTCAAGCGGGAGCTGTCGCGCAAGGAGCGGGCGATCGTCAACGTGCGCGAGCTGGCCCGCACCGAGACCGGCGGCAACCTCGACCTGCGCTTCCAGCTCGACCGCTCGGGCCTCGAAGAGCGCTGCCAGGACATCGTGCAGCGCAGCTTCCTGGTGTGCGACGAGGCGCTGCGCGAGGCGAAGCTGGCCGCCGCCGACCTCGACGGCGTCGTGCTCGTGGGCGGCTCGACCCGCATCCCGCTGGTGCGCCAGATGGTCGGCGGCTACTTCGACCAGCCGCCGTTCACCGACCTCAACCCCGACGAGGTGGTGGCCATCGGCGCGGCGATCCAGGGCGCGGCGCTGGTGAGCGACCCCTTCGCCGAGGGCGCCCCGCCCCAGCCGCTCTTGCTCGACGTGACCCCGATGTCGCTCGGCGTGCAGACCGTCGGCGGCTATTACGACGTGCTCATCCACCGCAATACCGCGGTGCCCTGCGAGCAGGCGCGGGTCTTCACGACGACCTCCGACAACCAGACCTCGGTGCGGCTGCGCATCTATCAGGGCGAGTCGCGCACGGTGGCCGACAATACCCAGCTCGGCGAGGTCGAGCTGTTCGGGCTGCGGCCGGCCCCGCGGGGCGAGGTGCAGGTGGAGGTCACCTTCGAGATCGACACCGACGGGCTGGTGATGGTGACCGCCCGCGACCGGGAGACGGGCATCGAGCAGGCGGCGCGCATCGACCTCGCGGCGGGCTACACCCGGGACGAGGTCGACCGGATGATGGCCCGCAGTCACCAGGATCGGTCGTGAGCGACGGCGCCGCCTCGACGACGACCGTGACGGTCGGCCGCGCGCGCGTGGAGGCGGCCCATGGAGCGTAAGCGGCGCTCGGGCAGCGTGCCCCAGCTGGGCCGGGTCGCCCTCAAGCGGGTCGCGGTGCCCATCGGCTCGACGGGCGCGCCGCCGGCGGCGCCCGTCGAGCGCGACCCGCCGGCCGACGCCGAGAGCACCGCCCCGCAGAGCCCCGCCGCCCGGGAGGCGGCGCTGCTCGAGGCGGTGCTCGAGTCGGGCTTCATGCAGGAGGTCGAGGTCCGCCAGCATACCAGCCGCCGGCCCGAGCCCGAGCCGGCGCCGGTGCTGCGCCGGGCCCTGGTGGTCGAGGCCGACCGCCCGGTGCGCGAGGCGGTGGTGCGCTGCCTGCCCGACGAGGTCTTCGAGACCGAAGCCTTCGCCGAGCCCGAGGCGGCGCTCGAAGCCTTCAACGCCCGCGGCGCGGCGCTGTGCATCATCGGCCGCGAGCTGCGCGGCGGATCGGGCACGGTGCTGTGCAAGCTCATCCGCCGGGCCGAGGCCGGCTCGGCGGTGGGCATCGTGCTCATGAGCCCCAACTACACCGACCCCGCGCTCGGCGCGCGGGAGAGCAGCGCCTACGGGGCCGACGCCTTCCTGCCGCTGCCCGCCAGCGCGTCCCTGCTCGCCGAGCGCATCGAGTGGGCGCTGTCGATGCGCGAGCCCATCGAGCGGCTCGACGTGATGCCCAAGCGCATCGCCCGGGCCATCGACGCGCGCTTCGCCGAGGTCGACCGCCAGGACTACTACGCGCTCTTGCAGATCGACCGCCGGGCGACCACCGATCAGATCCGCAGCGCGTGGCACGCCATCGCGCAGTGGCTGCACCCCGACCGCCACGCCCGGCTGCGCCGGCCGCATCCCCACGTCTACGAGCGCATCAACGCGCTCTACAAGCGCCTGGGCGAAGCGTATGCCGTGCTGGTGGACGACGACCGCCGACGACGCTACAACCTCGGCCTGCACAAGCGCGGCGCGCTGCGACTCGACGACGATCGACCCGATCGCGAGTCGCGGGAGCTGGGCCTGTGCGCCACCGACGACGCCCGGTCGCACGTGCTCGAGAGCCTCGAAGCGCGCAGCCTGGGCGACCTGGAGTGGGCCGAGCAGGCCATGGCCCGGGCGGTGGAGATCGAACCCCAGAACCGGGAGCTCGGCTTGATCCTGTCCTCGATCCGCAAGCTGCTCGACATCGTGCGCCGGGGCCGTTGATGACCCGCCCCATCCCGCTGCGGCCCGCCGAGCCGCCCGCCGCGCCGCGCCACATCGGCATCATCATGGACGGCAACGGCCGCTGGGCGAACCGCCGGGGCCAGCCGCGCACCGCCGGCCACCGCGAAGGGGCCGAAGCGGTCAACCGCACCGTCACCGCCTGCCGCGAGCGCGGGGTCGAGGTGCTGACCCTCTACGCGTTCTCCGCGCAGAACTGGGCCCGCCCCGAGACCGAGGTCGCCGCGCTGATGCAGCTGCTCTACGACTACGTGCTCGGCGAGCGGGCCTCGATCATGCGCCAGGGCATCCGCCTGCAGGCCATCGGCGACGTCGAGCAGCTGCCGTCGTTCGTGCGCGGGCCGCTGCGCGCGCTCGAAGCGGAGAGCCGGCACAATCACGACATGACCCTGGCCCTGGCGCTGTCCTACGGCAGCCGCGAAGAGCTGGTGCGCTCGGCCCGGGCCCTCGCCGAGCGGGTCGCCCGCGGCGAGCTCGACCCGGCCGACATCGACGAGGCGGCCCTCGGCGGCGGCCTCGACACCGCCGGCTGGCCCGACCCCGACCTGATCATCCGCACCGGCGGTGAGCGCCGGCTGTCGAACTTCCTCTTGTGGCAGGCGGCCTACGCCGAGCTCTACTTCACCCCGGTGGCCTGGCCCGACTTCACCCCCCACGACCTCGACGCCGCCTTCGCCTGGTTCGCCGACCGCCAGCGCCGCTTCGGCCTGACCGGCGAGCAGGTCGAGGCCGACGTCATGGAGCGCGCATCGTGCTGAGCCGGATCATCTCCGCGCTGGTCCTCGCGACCGGGATCGTCGCGATCCTGCTGTTCACCCCGCCCTGGGCCCTGGGCCTGGTGGTGCTGCTGGCCTTGTTTTTGTGCGTCGGCGAGTACCAGAAGATGGCCCGCCCCGACGCCAGCGGCTTCGAGCGCACCGCGTTCCTGCTCGCCTGCCTCGCGGTGGTCTGCTGGCCGGCGATCGCCAAATACATCGAGCCGGCCTACAGCCACGGGGTCGCTTTCCTGGTGGCGTTCATGGTGCTCGCCGTCTCCCGGCTGGCCCGGCCGCTGCCGCTCGAGGGCGCGCTCAACAAGTTCGGCCTCGACGCGGCGGGCCTCATCTATCTGGGCGCCACCTTCCCCTTCGTCTTCCTGCTGCGCGACCGCCCCGACGGCGGCTGGACGCTGGTGATGGTCATGGGCATCACCTTCCTCAGCGACACCGGCGGCTACTTCGCCGGGCGCTTCCTGGGCAAGCACAAGCTCTACCCCGCCGTCAGCCCCAAGAAGACCATCGAGGGCCTCTTCGGCGGGCTGGCCCTGGCGGTGGCCGCCGCGTTCGCCGCGCGGCACTTCTTCCCGGGCCATGGCCACCTCACCGTGCTCGACTGCATCGTAATGGGCATCGTGGGTGCGCTCTTCGCGGTCACCGGGGACTTGTTCGAGTCGCTCATCAAGCGCTCGACCGGAGTCAAGGACTCCGGCAACCTCATCCCGGGCCACGGGGGCATGCTCGACCGCATCGACGGGCTGCTCTTCTGCGGCCCGTTCTGCTGGTTCTACCTGGAGCTTTTCGCCGGCTGAGGCCGGCGCCCGGAGACGACGTCCTTGCTCGAACTGCTCGCCGGCATCCTGCTCATCGGTGTGCTCGTCACGGTGCACGAGTTCGGCCACTTCATCGTGGCCAAGCTCGCCGGGGTCAAGGTGGAGGTCTTCTCCATCGGCTTCGGCGCGCCGATCGTCAAGACCACCTGGGGCGAGACCGAATACCGCATCGCGTGGCTGCCCATCGGCGGCTACGTGCGGCTGTTGGGCATGGACCCCGCCGACGTCGCCGAGCCGGGGGACATCGGCCGCAGCCTCTACGACAAGAAGCCGCTGACCCGCATCGCGATCTACGCCGCCGGCCCGGCGATGAACATCGTGCTGCCGCTCTTGATCGTCGCGCCCTTCGTCTGGTTCGCCACCCAATACGACGAGGTCATCGACAACCGCATCGGCGCGCTCGACTACAGCATGCCGGCCTACGAGGCCGGGCTGCGCGAGGGCGACCTGATCGTCGAGATGGACGGCGAGCCCATCGGCGCGTTCTGGCAGATCTCGCGGCGCATCGACGGCTACGCCACCGACCAGGGCCCCATCGCGGTGACCGTCGACCGGCCCGGCGAGGGGCGCAAGGCGTTCGCGGTGACCCCCCGCGAAGAGAAATACACCAACCCGCTGCTGGGCTATACGACCACCGACTACAAGATCGGCTACATGCCCGCGGCGCTGGCCTCCGACGTCGCGGTGACCGATCCGACGAGCGCCGCCGCCGCCGCCGGGCTGCGCACCTTCGACCGGGTGGTCGCGGTCGACGGCGAGGCGACCCCGCGCTATGTGGACGTCTACGAGCGGCTGGTGACCCTGAAGCCCGGCGAGACCGCGCAGCTGAAGGTCGAGCGCGACCTGCCCCTCGAGGCGGGCGCCGACGGCGAGAGCCTCACCGCGCGCTTCGGGTTCCTGCAGCAGATGCAGACGCTGCAGCTGACCTACACCGCGCCGGCGACCGGCGGCCCGGGGCTGGGGCCGGCGAGCACCTGCGTGCGCACCGTGCAGCCGAGCCACCCCGCCGCCGACGTGCTGCGCCCGGGGGATTGCCTGCTCTCGGTCGACGGCCAGCAGCAGAGCCTGGGCGCGTTCTTGATGCGCCGGCTGACCACCGAGCCCGAGCGGGCCAAGTCGGTGGTGCTGCTGCGCGACGGGGTCGAGCACACCGTCGAGCTGAAGCAGGTCGAGGTGAAGATCCAAGACCCGCTCGCCGGCGAATACAGCCAGTGGCAGCTCGGCTTCACCGTGCCCTTCGAGCGCGGGCTGGTGCCAGCGGAGAAGGTGGCCAATACCGACCGGGTGGCCCACGGCTGGTACGAGGCCCGCGCCCGGCTGGCCTCGGAGTTCGAGCTGACCCTGCGCACCATCGGCGGGCTGTTCACCGCCAAGGTCGACGCCAGCCAGCTCAGCGGCCCGCTGACGATCTTCTACCTGGCCGGCGAGCAGGCCAAGCGCGGGCTGGAGCACTACCTCAACCTGATGGTGCTCTTGAGCCTGTCGATCGGGCTCTTCAACCTGCTGCCGGTGCCGCTGCTCGACGGCGGTCACATCCTGGTGGCAGGGGTCGAGATGGTCACCCGCCGCCCGCCGTCGGAGAAGGCGCGCATGACCCTGCAATACGTCGGGCTGGCGCTCATCCTGGCCCTGTTCGCCTTCGCCTTGTTCAACGACGCGATCCGCATGTGGCGGGTCAGCAGCGGGTGAGACTGCGATGATGAGACTGCGATGACGAGACTGCGATGACCGTGAAGCTGTTGTGCCTCGACACCGCGACCCGGGTGCAGACCGCCGCCCTCGTCGAGCGCGGCCCCACCACCCGGGTGATCGCCGAGCACACCGTGCGCCGCAACCGCCCCGGCCCGACCCTGCTCGACGACCTCGACCGGCTCTTGAGCGACGCCGGCTGGACGCTGAACGACGTCGAGGGCTTCGTCTGCGGCCAGGGGCCGGGCAGCTTCACCGGCCTGCGGATCACCCTGGCCACGCTCAAGGGCCTCGCCCTGGCGCTCGACCGCCCGATCTACGCCGCGCGCACCACCGAGATGCTGCGGGCCAACCGCCCCGGCCCGCGCACCTTCGCGGTGATCGACGCCCGCCGGGGGCAGGTCTATCTCGACGGGCCGGGCATCGAGCGCCCGCAGGTAGTCGACCCGGACACGGTGCCGGGCCTCGTCGGCCGCCCCGACCCGATCCTGGTGGGCGACGGGGCCCAGGCGTTCGCCGCGGCGCTGACCGAGCTGATGCCCGAGGCCGACATCCCCCGCGATCCGACGGCGCACCTGCCGCGGGCGGCGCACCTCGCCGGGCTGATCGACCCGGCGAAGCCCGCCCCGCTGGGCACCACCGAGCCGGTCTACGTGCGCCCGAGCGACGCCGAGCTGAACTACCCCGACGGCTTCCCCGACGCCCTGGTGCGCTTCGGGCTCGAACCGTGACCGCGCCCGCGGCGGCCGAGCGCGGCCGTACGCTGCCCTTTCAACCTCCGCGCGACTACCGCCTGCGCGACGCCTATCGCCGGCGCGTCTGGCGCGACCCGGGCTCGATGATCGCCCGCGACCTCTTGTGGGTCGGCATCGCGATGGCCGGCGCGGGGCTCGCGTGGGACGAGTCGGCGTTCATGCTGCTGGGCGCGGTTGTGGCCGGCGGCGCGCTGCTGCTCGGCGCGCTGGCCACGCTGGCCGCCAACCTGCGCCGGGTGGCGCTGGTCAGGGGCGCGCCGGCGGTCAAGGGCCGCCTCGGCCGGGCGAAGCGGGTCCTGCTGCTGCACGAGTTCTTCCGCGGGCGCCGGGAGCGCACCTTCGCCATCCCCTACACCTTCGAGGTCGAGGGCCGGCGGCGCAGAGGCACGCTGTGGATCTGCGGCTGCGCCCGCGATCGACTCACCGAGGGGCGCGAGGCGTGGATCGCCTACGACCCCCGCCGCCGCCGCCGCTCGCTGCCCCTGCGGGTGGCCAACATGATCGCGCCCCACTGATCCGGCCTCGGGCGCACCCGAAGCATGCCCCGCAGAGCCCGCTGCGTGCCCGCAGGCGGTCACCGTGGCGCCCGACGCACACCCGGACCTTCGGCGCACGGCATCGGCCACCCGGCGGCCATCCACGAGCCCCTGGGGCCATCACTCGACGGGCAGCACCTGCATCGCCCGCATCAGCCGCTCCTCGTCGTCTGGCGGCTCCCAGGCGTCGCTGGCGAGGTCGAAGATCGCCGGCGGCACGACCATCGAGAAGGTCGGCCCCTGCTCGATGTTGCGCTGCTGCACCCGGGCTCGCCGCACAGCCCGTGGGGCGTCGAGCAGGTAGACCGTCAACGGGATGTGGGCCTGCTCGACCTGCGCGTAGAAGGCCGCCCGATCGGCCCGGCGCACCAGCCCGATCTCGAGCACGACCTCGACGCGGGTGGCGACGGTGTCGACGGTCAGACGCCAGATCTGCCCCAGGCAGCGCTGGACCCGGTCGACGTACCACTCGAGCACGCCCTCGTCGGGGCGATCGGGCGCAAAGAGCGCGGCCATCCAGTCGTCGAGGTCGATGCGCAGCGCTCTGCGCTCGGCGGCCAGGCGGCGGGCGAACGTGGTCTTGCCGGCCCCGACGGGGCCGAGGATCAGGTGGATACGCGACATGGGCGGGCTCCGAGGCGGCGAGCGAGGGCGTTCAGAGGTGCTGCAGCAGCGGGTCGGCCCGGGGCGTATCCTCGGCGTCCGGCCGGTCCGTCGGGGCGGGGTCGGGCGCCACGCTGAGCGAGGCCAGCCGCCCGCGCAGGCCCTGCAGGTAGCGCTCGACGCCCTCGCTCAGCGCCGCCTCGCGGTAGTGCAGCCTCAGCATGCCCCGGGCGTCGCCCGGCTCGACCCGCCGGCGCAGCACCTGCAGCCGGCCGCCGGGGATCTCGAAGTCGAGGCGCGGCCGCTCGGCGACCGGGGCCATGCCCGTCGGCGGGTCGAGGGGCTGGCCGTACTTGCTCATCAGGCCGTCGAGGATGCGCGCCGCCTTGGGCTTGTCTTTCGCCCGGTAGAGCACCCGCACCACCGCCGCGTAGAGCCGGTCGTCGACGAAGCGCAGCTCGACCCGCCCGGGCAGGCCGCCCAGGTCGAGCCAGAAGCGGTAGGCCGCCAGTCGCGGCTGAGGCACGGGGCGGCTGCGAAAGGCCTTCCACGCCTGGCGCCCGGTGGCCTTCGCCTTGCGCTTCTCGTCGGCGTGGATCCGCCCGAGGGCCTCGGCTTCGACGGTGACCGCCTCGGCGCCGGCGTGGGCGGCGATGTCGGGCTCGATCTCGCGCACCGCCTCGACGCTGCTGCCCCATGTGAACCGGCCGAAGCCGCCGGGGTCGACCGGGGCGGCGGGCGGCGCGCCGTCGGGGCCCTCGATGGGCAGCGGCAGCCCTTGAGCCAGGGCCGCTCCGGCGCCGCCGACGAGCAGCGCGCAGAGGGTCGCCAGGGTTGCGACGATCGGGGTCGCCGAGTACCGTGCGCCCATGAAATACGTCGTCATCGTCGGCCTGATCCTCGCCGCCTTCGGGGGCGGCTTCTACTTCGGTCTGGAGTATCACAAGAACGCCCTGCGGTCCGACCCGCAGGAGATCCGGGAGCTGCTCAAGGACGAGCAGTTCCAGGACATGATGCTCGACGAGATGAAGAAGAACGCCGCCGGCATCGGCGACCGCCTCAAGCGGGGCTGGGACGCCTTCATGGACGACGACAAGTGATCGTGCGCTGGCGAGCGGTCGCGCTGTATCTGCTCGCGGCCGTCGTCGGCGGCTGCGAGACCCGGGACGCCGACCCCGACCCGGCGCCCGACATGGGCGAGCGCGAGCGCAACCCCGAGCTGGACATCGACGGCGACGGCTATCCGCCGGTGGATGGCGACTGCGACGACGACGACCCGGAGATCGGGCCCGAGGCGGTCGACATCTGCGGCGACGGCATCGACCAGGACTGCTCGGGTGAAGACCTCGACTGCGGCAGCGCCGACCTCGATCGGGACGGGGTGACCGCCGACGAGGGGGACTGCGACGACGAGGATCCGACCCGCAGCCCGATGCGCATCGAGACCTGCGACGACGGCGTCGACCAGGACTGCTCGGGCGCCGACCTCGACTGCCAGGACGTGGACGCCGACGGGGACGGGCTCTCGCCCAACGAGGGCGACTGCGACGATGACAACCCGCGCCGCCGGCCGGGCTTCGACGATCGCTGCGAGAACGGGGTCGACGAGGACTGCGACGGCGAAGACCGCATGTGCCTCGCCAACGACCGCGACGAGGACGGGGTGCAGGACGACGTCGACGTCTGCCCCGAGGTCTCCGACCCGCTGCAGCTCGACCAGGACGAGGACGGCGTCGGCGACAACTGCGACAACTGCCTGCAGACGGCCAACCCCGACCAGAACGACGACGACGGCGACGGCCGCGGCGACGCCTGCGACAGCGACCTCGATCTCGACGGCGACGGGGTCAGCGCGGCGGCGGGCGACTGCGCGCCGGACGACGGCGACATCTTCCCCGGCGCGCAGGAGATCTGCGACGGCATCGACCAGGACTGCAATGGCTTCGCCGACGACGGCTGCCCGACCGACCTGCGCACGGCGCTGGTCGAGATCGCCGCCGGGCCGACGCTGATCGGCAGCACCGACGCCGATCCGATGGCCTGCCTCGAGGCGTCGCCCGCCGAGCGGGACGAGAACTGCGACGAGGTGCCCCAGCGCACCATCCGGCTGTCGGCCTACGCCATCGAGGCCCACGAGGTGACCAACGCCCAATACGCCGCCTGCGTCGAGGCCGAGCGCTGCGTGCCGCCGCGCAACCGCGACGCGTTCGACGATCCGGAGAAGGCGAACCACCCGGTGGTGCACGTCAGCCAGAGCGAGGCGGGGGCCTACTGCGCCTGGACCGGCGGGCGCCTGCCCACCGAGGCCGAGTGGGAGCGCGCGGCCCGCGGCGCCGACCCCGAGGTGGACCGGCGCTACCCGTGGGGCGATGACCTGCCCGACTGCGCGACCTCCAACGTCGACCGCTGCAACGGCGGCACCCAGCCGGTGATGCTGTATCAGCGCGATCAGGCCGCAGGCGTCTTCGACCTGGGCGGCAACGTGCACGAGATCACCGCCGGCTGGCACGACCCGCTCTACTACCGCCGCATGCCCGCCGACGATCCGCCGCCGGTGGAGCAGCCGGCGATGGAGCCGGCGATCCCGGTGCGCGGGGGCAGCTATCGCGAGAGCGCGCAGTTCTCGACGCTGAGCTACCGCGGCTTCCGGGTGCAGCTCGTCAGCCCGCGCGACCGCCGGGCCTACGTCGGCTTCCGCTGCGTGCGCGACCGGTAGAGCGGCCAGAAGACTCAGGGCGACGGATCGCCGGGGCAGTAGACGTTCTCGCTGACGACCGGGTCTTCGGCGCCGATGATCGCCCGGGCGGCGGCCTCGGGGCTGCAGTGGGACCGGAACAGGTTGCGCCGCACGACCACCCCGCCGGTGTCGACGTTGGCCAGCGAGACCGGCGAGAAGCCCAGGGTGACGTCGCCGAAGTCATTGTGCTCGATGAGGATGTCCGAGGCGCCGAAGGCGGCGGTGACCAGCACCCCCGAGTCGTCGACGGTATTGCCGCGCACGAAGACCTCGGGCGTGTAGTCGGAGATCGTGATGCCCGAGCCGGCGATGTCGGTGATGCGGTTGTGCTCGACGTGATGCCGCGGGCCGTCGTTGCAGTGCACGTCGCGCCCGCCGCCGCCGACGATGACGCCCAGGGTCGAGCCGGCCAGGTCATTGCCCCGCACCAGCGTGTCGTAGCTGGCCTCGCCGTGCACGTCGATGTGGGCCTGGTTCATGGTGCGGAACCAGCCGTCGAGCACCTGGGCGTCGGTCGAGCCGAAGTCGACGACGACCCCGTGGCGCGCCACCTCGACCCGCGAGCGGCGGACCACCGTGCGCCCGGTGCGGATGAGGTGCACCCCGTAGCCCTGCCCGCCGCCGCCGTAGGCCGACGGGTGGTCCATCGCGCAGTCTTCGACGCGGATGTCGAGCGCGCGCTGCACCACGATGGCGAACTTGCCGAAGCCCCGCGCCGAGACGAAAGACGCCCGGACCCCTTCGGCCCACTCGATGAAGAGCCCGTTGTCGTCGATGACCGTGGGGTTGGTGCACGGCGCCTGGGCGAAGTTGTCGATCTGCAGCGCTTCGGGGCAGTTGGCCTGCAGGTGCACCTCGCTCAGGCCGCCGCCGCGGATGAGGTCGGCGGGCACGAGCCGCGGGTTGCTCTCGGCGGGCAGCGCTAGGTAGGGCGCGCGATCGAGCTCGACCCGCAGCAGGTCCGGCGCGTCGGGATCCGGCGCGATGGACACGACCCGCAGGTGGCGGCCGATGTGGCGCGAGAAGCGCTCGACGTCGCGGCCGTCGACGCAGATCGGCGGCACCTCGCCGAAGTCGTCGGCGGTCAGCCAGACCCGCTCGGGCGCCCAGTCGGCGGGGGCCTCGACCCGCATCACCCGGCTGCCGGCGTCGACCGGCCCGCGGATGGGCGCCGCCGCGCCGTTGCGCAGGCCGGATCCGGCGAAGCGCACCGCCGGCACCTGTCCGCCGGCGGGCGGATCCCACAGCAGCGTCGTGGCCGACTCGAAGCCGTCGGGGCCCGCGCCGCGGATGTAGACGTCGTCCCGGCCCACCCGCAGCGTGCTGCGCAGGGTGTAGGTCGCGGCGGCGAGCGTCACGTGCACCGGGCCCGCGGGGGCCTCGGCGATGGCGGCGGTGATCAGGGCGCCGTCGTCGCAGTCGGGCTCGGCGCAGGGCATGGGCGCGAGCGCGGTCCCGGCGGGCGGCTCGGGCCGCGGGGCCGGCTCGGGCAGCGCGCCGAGCGGGTCGACCAGCCACGCGTGGTGCAGCACGGCGCCGCCGCCGACCGCTTGCACCTCGAGGGTCCACGGGCCGGGGCCGACGGGCAGCTCGACCGCCGGCGGTTGCGCATCGGCCCCGAAGGCGGGCGCGGTCCAGTCGGCGTAGGGCATACGAGCCCGGCGAGGCGCGGCGTCGGCGTCCCCGCGCAGCTCGGCCTGCGCGTCGATCTCTTCGACGCCCGCGGTCCAGCGCAGCCGGAAGGCGCCGTCTTCGACCCGCCAGATCGTCGCCGCGAGGGCCAGGGTCAGCGTCGGCGCCTCGGCCTGCGCGTCGGCGTCGATACGCCAGCGCAGCGTGGCGCCGGGGTCGAGCAGCAGGCCGCCGCCTTCGAGTCGGGCGTGCGGGCCTTCGATCTCGGCCTCGTCGAGCGGCAGTCGCCGGGTCGGCACGGGGTCGCGGGGCGCCGCGTCGGGGGCCATATCGATCGGCGTCGCGTCGGCCCGCATGTCGCCCGGCCGCGCGTCGAGCCCGTCCGGGCCGCTGTCGGGCGCGCTGCCGTCGAGCGCGCTGCCGTCGGGCGTGGTTGCGTCGGGCAACGGGTCGGGCGGCGCGCCGTCGGGCCCGACGTCTGCGCCGCGATCGGGCGGGTCGGCCTCGCCGTCGTCGCAGGCGGCGAGCCCCGCGGCGAGTGAGATGATGGCGCAGATCAGCGGCAGACGGCGGAGACATGGGTCGAGCATGGCGGCACTCTACCGTCCGCCGAGCGGTCGACCAACCGCGGCGAGCGCCGGTCGAGGAACCCCGCAGCGGCGTCCTGCATCCCACTCGGGCGCAGCCCGCCCGACCCACGGCGGAAGACCGTGCGCGGGTCTGCCCGTTGCTGGATCGACCCCGCCCGTCGTGCTAAACGATTCGGCTGCGGGGGCGCACCCGCGCGCAGCCTCACGGAGAGCCCGTTGCTGACCGAATTCCTGCTGGGAGTCACGCTGATCGGGGCCGAATGGGTCCTGTACGTGCTGGTCGTGATGTCGTTCGTCTCGTTGGCGCTGATCGGCGAGCGCTTCGTCTTCTATCGGCGGGCGGCGCAGAACCGCAAAGCGCTGGAGCAGGCGCTGGCCGACGACGGCGAAGAGGGCCTGCGGGTGCACCTCGAGCGCAATCTGACGATGCTGGCCTCCATCGGCTCCAACGCGCCGTTCATCGGCCTCTTCGGCACCGTCCTGGGCATCATCCGGGCCTTCCACGAGCTCTCCGGCGACCTGACCGGCGGCGCCGACGTGGTGATGGGCGCCATCTCCGAGGCCCTCGTGGCGACGGCGGTGGGCATCTTCGTCGCCATCCCGGCGCTGTGGGCCTACAACGGCTTCATGCGCAAGACCGAGCAGCTCTTCGCGCTGGCGGTGGGCGCCGCGCCGGCCAAGGCCGAGGACTGAGATGGCCGGGTCGGTCGGCAAGGGCAAGGTCGCGGCGATCAACGTCACCCCGCTGGTCGACGTGGTGCTGGTGCTGTTGATCATCTTCATGGTCACCGCCACCTACATCGCCCGCGCCGCCTTCGAGGCCGAGCTGCCCACCGCCGCCAAGGCCGACCCGCTCGAAGCCAACCCGCCGCTGGTCATCGAGGTGCGCGCCGACCGCTCGATCTGGGTCGGCGGCGAGTCGTTCACCCTCGAGACGCTCGCCGAGCGGGTCAAGCGCAAGGACGGGCCCGACGGCAAGGTCGCCGATCAGGCGGTGATCGCCGCCGACAAGTCGGTGGTCTACGGCCGGGTGACCGAGGTCATCGACCTGATCCGGCGCAACGGCATCGAGAAGTTCGCCCTCGAGATCCGGCTGCAGGCCAAGAAGAAGCCGGAGGACGGGCAGTGATGGGCCCGCCGGATCAGATCGCGCCGGCCCTCGGGGCGTACGCAGGCCCGTATCAGCCTGCGAGGTGTCATCATGGCGCGTGATCTGGACGCTCTGCGCCCCCGCTCGTCGATGTGGGTCGCCGTCGGGTTGGCGTCGCTGCTGGCCCATGGCGGGGTCGCCGCGGGGCTGGCGAGCTACGAGCCGCCGCCGCCGCCGCCCGAGCGCATCCCGGTCGACCTCAAGATCGTCGAGGTGCCGCCGCCCGAGCCGCCCAAGCCGCCCGAGCCGCCGCCCGAACCCGAGAAGCCGCCCGCGCCCGAGCCGCCGCCGGAGCCCGAGAAACCCCGCGAGGCGGTGAAGCAGGACGATCCGCCGCCGCCGCCCAAGAAGAAGCCGCGGCGCAAGAAGACCAAGAAGAAGCCGGTCGAGCCGCCCAAGCCGAACCCGGCGCCGCCGCCCGCCGAGCCGACGCCGGACAAGCCGCCCGAGCCGCCGCCGATGATGATGGGGCTGCAGTTCGAAGGCGTCGCGACGAGCAAGACCGGCATCGCCGTGCAGCCGGGGGCCCACGACGGCGCGCGCGACGGCGCGGTGGACGGCACCGGCAGGAAGGGCCCGCGGGCGCCGACGCCGCCGGCCGACGGCGACGCCGAGGAGACGGTGCCCATCGCCGGGGTGACCTCGCTGCCGCGGCTGATCAAGGAGGTCAAGCCCGACTTCCCCGAAGAGCTCAAGCGACGGGGCATCGAGGGCAAGGTGGTGCTCAGCCTGGAGATCGGCACCAACGGCCGGGTGCGCAAGGCGCGGGTCGTCTCGCGGCTGCATCCCGAGCTGGACAAGCTGGCCCGCCGCGCGGCGCTGAAGCTGAAGTTCGAACCGGCCAAGGTCCGCGGAACCCCGGTCGCGGTGAACCTGCCCTATACGTTCTACTTCGTCATCGACTGAGCGTCTGACACACTGTCGACCGACCACCGACCACCGACCGACCACCGACCGACCGGACCCCGCTTGAGCTTCCGCCCCGCACCACTGGCCCGCATCGCGCTGGTCGCCGCGCTCTTCGCCGCCCTGGCACCGCCCGTACTGGCCCAGGAGGGCGCCCGCCGCCTCACCGCCGAGGAGGAAGCGGCCAATACCCCGCCGCCGCAGCAGATGGTGCTCACCAAAGCGCCCGAGCTGGTGACCTACGTCGAGGCCATCTACCCCGAGCAGGCCAAGGCCGAGCAGAAAGAGGCCGAGGTCATCGTCATCCTGACGCTGTCGGCCGAGGGCGCGGTCAGCGACGTTCAGCTCAAAGATGCGCCGGTGGGCGACGGCTTCGACGAGGCGGCGATCGAGGCGGCGAAGCAGCTGATCTTCAGCCCGGCCGAGATCAACGGCGAGCCGGCGTCGATCCGGGTGCCGTTCAAGTACACCTTCAAGTACGTGCCCGATCCGGTGCAGGTGCAGGCGTCCGAACCGGAATACGGCCGCGTGGTCGGCCGGGTGCGCGAGCGCGGTACGCGCCTGCCGCTGCCGGCGGTGCCGGTGAGCATCGGCAGCCGCGAGGTGATCTCCGACGGCACGGGGCGCTTCACCTTCGAAGACGTCGAGCCGGGCAGCTACGAGCTGGTGGCCACCTCGACCGACCACCGCCGCGAGCGGGTGATGATCGAGGTCGTCGTCGGTGAAGAGGTCGACGTCGACCTGCGGCTGCAGCGGCTGCGCAGCTCGCCCTACGAGACCATCGTGCGCGGCGATCGGGCCAAGACCAGCCTGACCCGGCGCACCCTCGAGAAAGACGCCCTGCGCACGGTGGCGGGCACCTTCGGCGACCCGCTGCGCGCGGTGCAGAACCTGCCGGGCATCGCCCGGGCGCCGTATATCGTCGGGGTCCTGCTGGTCCGCGGCTCGACGCCGGGCGACTCGGCGGTGATGATCGACGGGCACGAGGTGCCGCTGTTGTTCCACTTCCTCGGCGGGCCGAGCGTGCTGCCGCCGGAGATGCTCGACCGCATCGACTATTACCCGGGCAACTTCTCGGTGCGCTTCGGGCGGGCCATCGGCGGCGTCATCGACGTGGGCACCCGCAAGACGACGAGCAAGCAGTGGCGGGGCAGCGCCGAGGTCGACCTTTTTGACGCGGGGCTGTACCTCGAGGGCCCGATCACCGACGACATCAGCTTCTCGGCCTCGGTGCGCCGCAGCTACATCGACGTGGTGCTCGAGACGGTCATCGACGTCTTCGGCGTCGAAGACCTGGCTCAGGTGCTGCCGCGCTACTACGACTATCAGGCCCGCGCCGACTGGCGCATCAACCGCAACCACGAGCTGTCGCTGCTGCTCTTCGGCTCGGACGACGAGCTGCAGGTCGTCGGTCAGGCGGGCACCAACACCGCCTACGACGTCACCGCCGGCATCTCGTTCCACCGGCTCAAGCTCGACTGGCGGGCGCGGCTGGGCAAAGAGGTCGAGTTCAGCTTCTCGCCGGTGCTCGGGGTCGATACCACCGGCGGCGCGGTGGGCGAGGTCGAGGCCAAGGGCGAGATCGACGAGGTGGCCCTGCGCTACGACCTGCGCATCCAGCCCACCGACGACTTCGTCCTGCGCACCGGCTTCGACGGGCAGGCGCGGGTGATCACCTTCAGCGGCACGATCCCCGTGCCCTTCGGCGCGACGCGCCCGCTGCCCGGCTCGAACCCCGGCGAGCTGGCCGCTGTCGAGCTGGAGCGCGATCTGGCCCAGGTCTCCGCGGCGGGATACGTCGAAGCCGAGTGGAACGTCTTCGGCGGCCCGGTGACGGTCATCCCCGGCGTGCGCACCGACCATTACGACTGGGCCGGCCGCCACCGCTGGTTCGTCGACCCCCGGGTCACCGCCCGCTGGTCGCTCGACGACGAAGACGAGTGGGTGCTCAAGGGCGGGGTGGGCGTCTTCAGCCAGCCGCCGACCGAGTTCCGCCTCGACCCCGACTTCGGCAACCCCGACCTCGAGCCCGAGTGGGCGATCCACTACGGGCTGGGCGTCGAGCATCAGATCTCCGAGGCGCTCAGCCTCGACGTGCAGGGCTTCTACATCGACCGCCGCGACCTCAGCGACCGGGTCGAGGGGGTCGACGTCGACGGGCTGTCGGTCGAGCGGCCCAACTTCGAGAACATCGCCACGGGGCGGGCCTACGGGCTCGAGCTGCTGCTCAAGCACGAGGTCACCCGCGACGTCTACGGCTGGATCAGCTACACCCTCTCCCGCTCCGAGGAGAACGACGGCCCCGGCACGCCGACGACGCCGACGCCCTTCGACCAGACCCACAACCTGGTGGTGGTCGCCAGCTGGAAGTTCGCCGCCAACTGGGAGACCGGCCTGCGCTTCCGGCTGGTCTCGGGCAACCTCGAGACGCCGGTGCTCGGCTCGACCTTCGACGCCGACGAGGGCACCTACACGCCCATCGAAGGCCCCGAAGACAGCGTGCGGGTGGCCCCGTTCAACCAGCTCGACATCCGGGTGGAGCGCACCTGGGACTACGAGACGTGGAACCTCGCCGCCTTCGTCGACGTGCAGAACGTCTACAACGCGCTCAACGCCGAGGGCACCCGCTACGACTATCGCTTCCGCGAGTCGGCTCCGCTGCCGGGGCTGACCGTGCTGCCCACCATGGGCGTGAGGGGGAGCTTCTGATGCGCAGACGCATCCCGATCGTCGGACTGCTGCTGCTGACCCTGGGCGTCGGCGCGTGCACCGACTTCGACATCCAGTGGAAGGTCGACGACTTCCGCGTGCTGGCGGTGCGCGCCGTCGACAGCTCCGAGGAGTTCGTCGACGCGCTGGTGATCTTCGACCCCGAGCTGCTGCAGCGGCTCGCCGAGCTGGAGGACCTCGAAGACTTCGAGGACCTCGACATCGACATCGAAGACCTGCAGGACCAGGCCACCTTCCGGGTGATCGACACCACCGTCGACTACCTCATCGAGCCGCTGGTCATCGACCCGGCCTACCCCGACGGGCCGTTCCGCCTGCGGGCCCGCGCCTGCCCCTGGACCGAGACCTATCGCTGCGACGACTTCGAAGACCGCGAGGGGCTGGTGGTCGACGTGATCGGCGGCATCGAGGCCCTGCGCCAGGAGGATCTGACCTTCTTCTTCAACCCGTCGGTGGACTTCCTCAACGCGGCGCTCAAGGAAGACCCCTACAAGGGCTTCGGCGGGCTCTACATGCTCATCGACATCGACATCGAGAGCCCCAGCGGCCTCATCCGCGCCGCCAAGACGGTCTCGGCCCAGCCGGCGGGCCTCGACGAGCTCTTCCCCATCGACGATGTGCTGCGCCCCAACCGCAACCCGCGGCTGTGCGGGGTGCGCGCGTTCTACCCCAACGGCGACTCGCTGCGCATCGAGCGCACGCGCGACCAGGACGAAGACATGCGCGAGGTCTGGCGCCAGAAGAACAACGTCAGCCTGTGCGACGACTTCGACCTGACCGACCACTACATCACCTGGGAGGAGCCGCTGCCGGTGGCCGCGGGCACCGAGATCGTATTGCGGCCGCTGCCGCCGCTCGACCGGGACGGCCAGCTGCGGGCCGAGGAGGAGAAGTACTACACCCTCTCGCTGCCCACCAACGGCCAGCCGCCCCAGCTCGTGCGCCAGATCGAGCGGCTCGAGATCGACCTCTACACCACCGGCGGCACCCTCGACGACGACCGGGCGTTCACCCGCTCGGTCTTCGGCGCGCAGGTGAGCCCGGAGTTCACCTGGACGGTGCCCGAGAAGCTGGGGCCGGTGACGATGTGGTTCGTGCTGCGCGACAACCGCGGCGGGGTCAGCTGGATGGAGCGCACGCTCGAAGTGGTCCGCCGCCCGCCGCCCGAAGCCGAGGAGTAGCGCCCGCGACGTCGGTCAGCGATCGAGGGTCGGGCAGGCGTCGCAGCCGACGCCGTCGAGGGCGTGGCAGGCGACGCAGTCGCAGAAGGCCTTGAACGTCTCGCAGGCCACCAGCGAGCTGGCGACGGCCTGGGTGCCGTCGCGAACCCAGACGCGGGCCTCGTAGACCGGCGCGTGGCCCAGCGCGACGGCCATCAGCAGCAGATAGGGCGAATCATCCTCCAGGCCGCCGTTGGCCTCGACGTGCTGATAGCTGCCCACGCCGTCGGTCGTCGCGATCGTCTCGTCGGCCTCCAGCGCGTCCGAGAAGCGCCAGACGCGGAAGGTGCCGTCGGGGTTGGCGTCGATGCCCATCTCGGTCGTCAGATCACCAAAGGCGAGGCGACCGATCATCGGCTCGTAGCTCAGGTAGCTGATGTCGCCGCCCGCCTCGGCGATGATCGCCGTCGTCGCCCCGCCGCTGCTCTGCGGGGCGACCTCTTCGTCGACCGCCAGCGCCCGCGTGCCCAGGGCGTCGACGCGGATCGTGCCCTCGCCGCGGGTCACGGCGGTGCCGTCCTCCCGGATCTCGAAGCGGTCGCTGCTCAGGCCTTCGAACCCGGTCAGGGTGATGCCCCAGGTGTCGCTGAGGTAGGCCCGCGTCGGATCGGGCGTCTGCTCGTCCTCGGCGCAGCTCGACAGGAGCGCGGCGAGCAGGCCGAGCAGGCCGAGCAGGATGATGTGTACTGTGCGGGTCATGTCGCTCCCCATGTGGCTTCGGCGCGGGTCAACGCTCGAGGGTCGGGCAGGCGTCGCAGCCGACGCCGTCCTTCGCGTGGCAGGCGACGCACTCGCAGAGCTCGCGGAACAGGTCACAGGCCACCGGCGTGCCGGCTTCGATGTCGCCGGTGCCGGTCGGGGCCGTGCTCCGGGCCTCGTAGACCGGCGACTGGCCGAGCACGAAGGCCATCAGCAGCAGATAGGGCGAGTCGTCCTCCAGGCCGCCGTTGGCCTCGACGTGCTGGTAGCTGCCGACGCCGTCGGTCGTCGCGAGAGTCTCGTCGGCCTCCAGTTCGTCCGAGAAGCGCCACACGCGGAAGGTGCCGTCGGGGTTGGCGTCGACGCCCATCTCGGTCGTCAGATCACCAAACGCGACCCGGCCGAGCACCGGGTCGTAGCTCAGGTAGACGACGTCGCCGTCCTGCTCGCCGATGACCAGCGTGGTCACCCCGCCGCGGCTCTGCGGCGCGACCTCCTCGTCGACGGAGACCGCCTTCGACCCCAGCCCCTCGACGTGGATGATGCCCTCGCCCCGCGCGACCGCGGTGCCGTCCTCGCGGATCTCGAACTGGCTGCCGTCCCAGCCGGCGAAACCGGAGACCGTGATGCCCCAGGTCTCGCTCAGGTAGACGCCCACCGGATCATCGGGCGGCTCGTCCTCGGCGCAGCCGGGCGCGAACAGAGCGGCGGTGAGGCCCAACAGGGCGACTCGGGGCAGGGTCATGACAAGGTTCATCTTTCGGCTCCTCGGTTCATCTCGATGTATTCGCCTGGCGGCGGGTGAAGCGTGAACGGCTACGCGGCGTATCGGCGGCGAGCCGCGTCCAGTCGAAGGGCACCAGCACCGGCCCGGCCACCCCGAGCGGCGCGCGCACCCGCGGCGGCAGCCGGGTCGCGAGCGCGGCGGCGAGCGCGTCGCCGTCCAAGGCCTCGACCCCGGCCAGCGCCGCGTTGATCTCGGTGGGCTCGATCGTCCAGCGCAGCAACGGCGTGCCCGGCGGATCGACGACGGCCGCCGCCCGCAGCAGCGGGTCGCCCGGTTCGAAGAACGCCGGCCGGAAGTCGAGGCCTTGCGGCGGCAGCAGCGTCGAAGCGGCGACGACCACCGCGCCGGGCAGCCGCAGCGCGGCGAGCAGCTCGGCGTTGGCGCCGAAGCAGGTGTCGATGACGATCAGCTCGGGCGCGAACCCGCCGATCAGCTCGCCGAGGGCCGCGGCGTCGAGCCCGAGCCACTCGGTGTGCGTGCCGTGGCCGGAGACGATGACCGTCGACGCCCGCAGCGCGACCCGCCGCTCGGCGAGGTCTTCGATCGCGATATGGCGGCAGCGGCCTTCGGGGCAGCGGGCGCGATACCGCGGGGCGTCGCGGGGGTACAGCGCGACGATGTCGGGCGCGACCGGCGCCGGCGCGGCCTCGGGCGCGATGGCCCGGCCGAAGAAGTCGCTGTCCCGGGCGCCGGCGCGGCGATCCCAGCGCAGGATGCCGTTGCGGCCCATGGCCCCGCGGGCCAGCACCCGCCCGTCGGGGCCGACCACGTTCGCCTCGCCGCCATACGACGCGCGCACGGACGGCACGCCGAACTCCACCGAGCGCATGACCTGCGCCGCCAGCAGCTGCCGCCGGGCCCGCTCGGTGAGCATCATCTGATCCCGGGCCAGGGCGACGAGCAGCTCGCCGCCGGCCGCCACCCCCTCGGCGACGAGCAGCCGCGACATGAACTCCCCGCAGATCAGCGGGATCACCACGCGCCCGGCGGCGTCGAGCACCGGCGGGGCCTCGCCGCGCACGAAGCGGTCTTCGGCCAGACCGAGCACCCGCCCCTCGGCGACCGGCATCAGCCGACTCTTGGCCCGGGCGGCCTGCACCGCACCCGTCGCCGTGACGACGACCGCCTGGTTCTGCGGGCGACGGCGGGGCCAGACAGTCTCCAGGCCGACCAGGTGGGTCACGTCGACCCCGTGCAGCAGCGGCCGCATGCGCGCGCCGGGGGTCTGCCCTTCGACCAGGCGCGGCTTCAGGTCGAACGCCGCCTCGGGCCAGACGAGCAGGTCGATGGGCGGGCCGCCGTCCGCCGGCGGCAGGCGATGCGGCAGGTCGACGGTGGAGTCGGTGTGCACGACGGCGACGCCCTCGAGCAGCTCGACCCCCTCGGTGGAGAGCGGCGGCAGGGCGAAGATCACCAGCGCGGCCAGGGCGGGCCACGCGACGCGCAGCCGCCGGGCGGCCAGGGCCATCGCGACCGCGCACGCCGCGCCCAGGCAGAGGGCGTGCGCGCCCCACCAGCCCAGGTGGCCCACCGCCCGCAGCATCGGCTCGACCTGCCACTGCGAGAGCATCCAATCGCACAGGGCGACGATGGTGACCTCGAAGCGCAACGCCTCGCCGAGCACATAAGCCGTCGGCAGCCACCACAGCAGCGCCAGCCGGCGGCGCAGGCCGGCGAAGAGCAGGCTGACCACCGCCGCGAACGGCACCGTGCCCGCGATCATCGCCAGCACGAAGAAGCCGAGGGCCTCGGACGGGGTGAAGTCGAAGACCACCGCGTTCATCGCGGCGATCCAGTCGAAGCCGATGAGGATGGCCGCCAGCTGCTGCAGGCACAGGCCGCCGAAGACCGCCAGCACCCGGCGGCTCCACAAGAGCGCCAGGGCGACGCAGACCGCCGAGGCCCAGGCGGCGAGGGCGAAGCGCGGGTGCACGTGCGCGATGCCGAGCAGCACGCCCGACCCGACGTAGCCGACCAGGGCCCAGACCGGGTGCGGCGCCCGGATCGATGGGCCGGCCAGGGCGTCGAGGACGCGCGCCCGGCCACCGTCGGCCTGCAACAAATCGTCGGATGCGTCTGCGAGCATAGCCCTCTCAACGTACGGACACGCGGCGATGCCCGGAATAGAGGGATCTCCAAAGGATCGCGCGTCAGTCGAGCAGGCCGACCCGGTAGGCGTAGCGCAGGATCTCGCTCACCGAGCCGACCCCCAGCTTCTGTTTGATCTTGGTCACGTAGGTGCTGACGGTGCTCGGGCTGACCCGCATCTCGTGGGCCGCCTCGGAGACCGTGCGCCCGCCGATGAGCAGCATGAACGTCTGGTACTCGCGGGCGCTGAGGCGGGTATGGGGCAGCGCGTCGGACCCGGCGTCGGGGTCGAGGGCGAGGTCGGCGAGGGTATCGGTGAGGTACGGCTGACCGGACCCCACCCGCTCGATCGCGCGCAGCACCTCACCCGGCGGCCGGGACTTGTTGAGGTAGCCCGCCGCGCCGGCCCGGATGAGCGTCAGGGCCAGCTGATCTTCGGGGTACATCGTCAGCACCAGGATCGCCAGCCGGGGATACGCCGGGCGCAGCCGCTGGACCATCTCGACGCCGGTGGCGTCGGGCAGCGACAGGTCGAGCACCAGCACGTCCACCGCCAGCCGGGTCAAGGCGTCGAGCGTGCCCTGGCCCGTCGCGGCCTGACCGACGACCCGCATGCCGGGGTGATCGTCGATCAGGGTGCTCAACCCGGCGCGCACGATCTCGTGGTCATCGGCGAGGAAGACGTTCAGCATGGGGCCTCCGTGGGCAACTCGACGATCAGACGGGTCCCGCCGCCGGCGGGGGTCTCCCAGCGGGTCCGGCCGCCGAGGGCGGCGATGCGCTCGCGGATGCCGATGCAGCCGACGCCCGCCTCACCGGTCGCGGCGGCGCGGCCGGCCTCGAGGCCGATGCCGTCGTCGGTGACCGCCAGCCGGCAGCCGGCGTCGTCGACGGTCAGCTCGATGTCGATCGACTCGGCCTCGGCGTGGCGCAGGGCGTTGCTGACCGCTTCCTGGCTCACCCGATACAGCGCGGTCTCGTAGGCCGGCTCGAGGCGCACCGGCGCGCAGCGCACCGTCGCCTTCAGGCCGCCGGGCTCGATGGCGTCGCGGGCCAGCCACTCCAGCGCCGCCGGCAGCCCCAGCTCGTCGAGCACCCGCGGCCGCAGCCGCTGCAGGATGCGCCGCACGCTGTCGTGGGCCATGCCCACCCGCTGCTGCACGTCGGCCAACGCGCTGTCGAGGCGCCGGGCGTCGCCGGTCAGCCGTTTGCGCACCACGTCCAGGGCATAGCGGGCGCCGGTCAGCTCCTGGCCGAGCGCGTCGTGCATCTCGCGGGCCATCCACGCCCGCTCCTGCTCGCGCAGGGTCTCCAGCCGCTGGCTGAGCACCTGCAGATCGCGGGTCTGCTCGAGCACCCGCTGCTCGAGGCGCTGATTGAAGGCGTCGATCTGCTTCTGCTGCACGAAGTTCTTGCGCAGCAGCAGCCAGGCGCCGTGGCCGACGAGCGTGCAGAAGAACGCGCTGAAGAGCATATAGCTGAGCGTCGACGCCGCGTGCGGGTGGTCGAGCGGCGTACCCGAGCTGACGAAGAAGCAGGCCATGCAGCCGCCGGCGAGCACGAGCACCCGCAGGCAGCGGTCCCACAGCGGCCGCAACAAGGCCACGCTCGCCAGCGGCCAGATGTAGGTGTAGTGGGGCCACGGGCTGTCGAGCCCACCGCTCATCTGCCCGGCCAGCGCGCTCATCATCCACGCCTCGCTGATCGCGATGAACGAACCGCACAGCGCCGGCCGGCGCGCCAGCAGCCGACGGCCGAGGGTCAGCCAGAAGAGGTGTTGAGCGACGATGATGCCGCGCCCGATGGCGATGGTGCGCTGCGCCTCGGGCTGACCGCTGTAGATGAAGAGGTCGGTGGGCCACCACGCGATGACCACGACCAGGAAGAACAGGATCAGCCGCGGCGCCGCCCAGGCCATCAGATCGTCGCAGAAGACCGCGAACTCGGCCTGCATGGCGCGGGAGGTCGGCGAGCCGTATACGACCCGGCGCAGCTGCTCGATGTTCGCCTGACGATCGTTCACAGACCCTCGACACGCTCTCCACATACCGCATACGGCACGACCGGACTATAGCAGCGACGACGCGAGAGACACCGCCGGCGGTCGATCAGCCGCCCAGCAGGTCGAAGAGGCCCAGCGCCTTGGCCCCGGCCAGCAACAGCGCCACGAAGAGCGCCTTGCGGATGAAGTCCGACCCCCGCGCGACCGCGGCCCGGGCCCCCAGCGTGCTGCCGAGCACGCCGCCGGCGGCCAGCACCGCGCCCGCTCGCCACTGCACCTGCCCCGCCGCGCCGAAGACCGCCAGGATCAGGCCGGTGTAGATCAGGACCAGCGCCGCCTTGGCCGCGTTGCCCCGCACCAGATCGAGCCCCAGCCCGCGCACCATGACCACCAGCAGCGGGATGCCGACCCCCGCCTGCAGCAGCCCGCCGTAGACCCCGACGCCGAACAGCGCCGGCCCGCTCCACCCGGTCGGCTCGCGGGCCTCGCTCGGATCGGGCACCAGCCAGGTCGGCCGCCGGATCATCAAGACCGCCAGCCCCAGGAACAGCAGCCCGAAGAGCACCTCGAGCGCCGCGGGCGAGACCCGCACCGCCACCAGCGCGCCGATCAGCGCGCCGGGCAGCGCCCACAGCGCCGCGCGGCCCGCCCGGCGCCACGGCCGCACACCCTTGCGATGAAACGTGCCCGTCGCCGTCGCCGCCTGCACCGCGACCGCGACCCGGTTGGTGCCGTTGGCCACCGCCGCGTCCATGCCGGTGAGCATCAGCAGAGGCAAGGTCAGCGCCGAGCCGCCGCCGGCGATGGCGTTGACGAAGCCGGCGAGCGCGCCGCCGAGCAGCAGCAGCGCGTCGAGCAGCCACGGCATGTCGGCGAGGGCGGGCATGAGGCCGCTGTACCATGCCCGCAGCCGCGGCCGCAGCGTTTCGACGCGCCGCGTATCGGCTGGCACACGAGGCGGGCAACGGGCAGACTCGGCCCATGCGCATCGCCGTCCTGCAGTGTGGTCATCCTCAGCCCGGGCTCCTGCGCGCGCGTGGCCCCTACGCCCGCTGGATCGCCGAGCGCATCGGGCGCACGCTCGCCGAGGTCGAGATCCTCGACGCCGTGGGCGGCGCGGCGCTGCCGCCGGCGAGCGGCATCGACGCCCTCTTCGTCACCGGCAGCCCGCTCTCGGTGCGCGACCACGCCCCGTGGTCGGTCGCCGCGACCGCCTGGCTCGCCGCCGCGGTGAAGGCCGGGGTGCCGACGCTGGCCATCTGCTACGGCCACCAGATGCTGGGCGAGGCGCTCGGCGGCGAGGTCGCCCTCAACCCCGCAGGGCGCGAGATCGGGGTGGTCGAGATCGAGCGGCTGGCCGACGATCCGCTGTTCGAGGGCTTGCCGACGCGGTTTCCGGCGATCATCACCCACAGCGACGCGGTCACCGTCGACCCGCCGGGGGTGGCGGTCCTGGCGCGCAGCGCCCGCTGCGCGAACCAGGCGATGAACCTCGGCCCGCGCGCCCGCTCGATCCAATGGCACCCCGAGATGGACGCCGAGATCATCCGGGCCATCATCCGCGGCCGGGCCGACGCGATCGACGCCGAGAGCGGGCCCGGCTCGGCCGAGCGCTTCGCCGAGGCGTCGTGGGACGTGCCCTCGGGGCCGATCATCTTCGAGAACTTCATGCGCCACTTCGTCGGCGGCGGCCGGTGAGCCGGGCCCGGCTGGGCGCGCTGATCGCCGGCGGCCGGGCGCGGCGGCTCGGCGGGCGCCCCAAGGGGCTGTCGCTGGTCGACGGGCAGCCGCTGATCGATCGCCTGGGGCGCCTGCTGGCCGAGCGCTGCGCGCGGGTGGTGATCGTCGGCGATCCGGCGGGCCCCTACGCCGGGCGCGGCTGGCCGGTGATCGCCGATCTGCTGGCGGCGGGCGCGCCGGGCGGGGTCTACACCGCGCTGCGCCACGCGCTGAGCCCCGATGAACCCCTCTCCGATGCCCCGCAGAGCCCCCCAGATGCCCCGGGCGGGCCGGGATGGGTCTATACCCTGGCCTGCGATATGCCCCGGCTCGATCGGGCCACCTTGGACCATCTGTGGGCCGCCCGTGGGGGGCAGGCGACGCTGTTTCGGGCCGCCGGACGACGGCAGCCGCTGGCCGCGCTGTGGCATACCGCCGCCGCGCCGGTCTTCGAAGCGGCCTTCGCCCACGGCCGCCCGGGCTTCGGGCAGCTGCTCGCCGAGTTGCAGGCGGTCGAGCTCGACGCGCCCTCGGCGGCGCCGTTCGCCAACCTCAATACCCCCGCCGACGCCGCGCGGCTGGGGGTCGAGCTGGCGCCGGCGCCCGCGCGCGGCTGATCGGCGTCCCACTTTTTTTCGCGCGGCGCACAAGACTCGCCGGACCGCTGCCGTAGATCCTCCGCACACCCCCCGCGAGCGATGGGAGGACCATCGCCGCGGCATTCGACTCGGAGCGGATATGAACCTGCGGACTCTCTCTCTGGTGCTGGTGTGCGCGATCTCGACCTTCGGCTGCGTCGGCGGCGGCGGCGACGGCGGCGGCGGCGACCCGGGCGGCGACGGCGGCGACCCGGGCAGCGACGGCGGGGCCGGCGGCGTCGGCGGAGGCGGCGGCGAAGGCGGCGCGGGCGGCGCCGAGCCCGGCGAGTGTGCGCCGAACGACCCGGCCAACCTGGTGGCGATCTTCGACGCGGTCGCCGCGGCCGGCGGCGGCGCGGCCGCGGCGGCCGATCAGATCAACTGCTCGACGGCGTGCGGCGTGCTCTCGGCGTGCATGCAGACCACCTGCGGGGTCGCCGACCAGACCCAGGTCGCCTTCTCGGTGAGCGCGTGCCTCATGGCGTGCATGGATCGCGACGAGGCGGCGGTGGGCGCGGTGCTGGCGGCGACGGGCATGGCCACCTGCGTCGGCATCGACGACGACCTGTGCGACGACTGGTTCGCGCCGGGTTGCGGCCAGGGCGGCGGCGGCATGGGCGGCGGCGGCATGGGCGGCGGTGGCATGGGCGGCGGCGGCATGGGCGGCGAGCCCGACCTCTCCGACTGCGACCCCGAGCGCTGGTGCCCGGCGACGGCCTGCATGCTCGACTGCGGCGACGAGGCCTGCGCCCGCGCGTGCGTCGAGGACCGCTGCGGCCCCGACGGCGAGGCCTGCCGCGGCTGCCCCATGGGCGACGCGCGCCCGGTCTGCGCCTTCTGCGCCGAGGCGGGCTTCGACGACGTCTGCAGCTGCGACCTGGGCGTGGTGTGCGATGTGGTGCGCTGCGGCGCGGCCTGCGACTCGGAGGACGAGGCCTGCCGCGACGCGTGCGCCGCGCCGTGCGAGCCGCGGTCGGGCACGCCGTGCGCCTGCACGCCGGAGCAGGTGATGAGCTGCCTCTGACCGGGGCGGGCTCGGTCAGCAGCCGCCGAGCAGGCCGCGCACGCAGACCTGGGCGCTGGCTTCGAGCCCGCCGTCGTCGCTGACGGTGACCTCGACCTCGACGCTGGCCAGCCCGAGCAGCATCACCAGCGCGTTGACCGCGAGCCCGTCGGCGAAGAGGTGGCCGCCGCGATCGGCTTCGGGGTCGAAGCGATGGACCGCCGGCAGGATCACCTCGACGTCGCCCAGCGCGATACCGGCGACCCGCACGATGCGGGCGGAGAACTCGACCTCGCCGGCATAGTCGGCGACATCGCGCCCGTCGCCGTCGAGGGCGCGCACCGATACGTCGAAGGCCGCGCCGAGGATGTGCTGGCCGCCCTCGAGCACCAGCTCGAGCACCTCGGCCACGATCGGCGGCGGCGGCGGCGGCTCGGGGCTCTCGGGCAGGCCGAAGGCGGGGCGCAGCGTGATCACGCCGCCGGCGATGACCCGCGCTTCGAGCAGGTCGAGGGTCTCGAAGCCCTCGAAGAGCGCCGGCAGCTCGATCTCGACGTCGTAGAGGCCCACCGGGACATCGCCGGTGAAGCCCTGCTCGCCCAGCGCGAGGGCGTACTCGGCGGGGTCGCCGGGCAGCGGATCGCGGGGGATGAGCCGCACCGAGGCCCCGTCGAGGGCGTCGAGCGCACCGAGGCCGAGCGGGGCGACCACCAGCCGGCCGAACGGGTCGACCACCAGCCGCACCACCACCTCTTCGCCGGCCTCGACCCGAAACTCCGCGCTGGCGCCCAGATAGAGCGGGCGCCCGGCCACCTCGCCCGTGAGCTCGAGCCGATCGTAGAGGCCCGGTTCGAGGTCGAAGAGCGCCTCGTCGGGCTCGCCGGCGGCGGGGTCCTGCGGGTCGGGGAAGCGCCAGACGACGGTCTGCTCTGCGCCCTGCCAGGCGATCAGGGTCATGCCGTCGGCGGCGGCGACCATCTCGGCGGTGAGCGCCAGGCGGGCGGTGCCCACTGGCGGCGCGGGCTCGCCGGGGTCGCAGGCGGCCAACAGGGCGATGCAGAAGAGGGCGCTACAGAAGAGGGCGCGGGCCGACGGGCGCATATCACCGCCTCCGGATCTCGACCTCGACCCGCACCCGACCGGTGGTCGGCACCGGCGGCAGGTCGTCGAGGCCGGTGATGATACCGTCGGGCAGGATCTCGGGCAGCAGGCCCTCGGGCCCGCCGGGCAGGACCGGCAGGCCGTCGAGCTGCGGCTGGGGCAGCTGAGGCGGCATCTGGTCGGGCATCTGATCGGGCATCTGGCCGGCGATCAGGTCGGGCAGCCGCAGGATGCCGTCGCCGTCTGCGGGCACGTCCACCTCGACGCCGGGCAGCCGCACGTCGACGCCCGCGCCACCGGGCACGGCATCGACGACCTGCTCGACGACGCCGGTGGGGTCGACGCCGCCGGCGGTCGGATCAAAGGGGCGCGGCCGGTTCGGCGCGTCGGGCGCCCGGGGGCCGTCGGGGGCCGGCTCGCCGTCGGGGGTCGAGTCGCCGGCGCCGGGCGCAGCGCCCCGTTCGAAGTCGCGGGGCGTGGGGCGGGTCGGCGCGCCGATGTCGAGCCGGCCGCCCGCCACGGCGCTGACCCGCAGGGTGCTGCCGGGCTCCACGGCCCGCTGCTCGCCGTCGCCGAGGTCGATCCACAAGCGCCGATTGCCCGCCCGGATCTCGGCGGCGCCCGAGGCCAGGGCGAGCTGCACCTCGCGGGGGGCCTGGCTGGGGTCGAAGAGCATCGGCGAGATGCGCAGCCGGGTCTTGGACTCGAGCATGACCACGGTGCCGTCGACGAAGCGCAGCTCGGCGGTGCTCGACGCCCAGGTGCGCATCGCGTCGAAGAGGGCCACCGGCTCGTCGAGGCCGACGTTGGACCACTGCTCGGCGGTCTGCGGCTGGCGCTCGACCCGGCCGGCGAGGTCGGTGACCATCGCCACCTCGACGGCGGCGCCGCGCTCGGCGTGGGCCGGGGTCGGGCCGATGACGGCGAGGGCGAGCACCGTCAGCATTGCGATCAGCCCGCCGGCCCGGGTCCCGCGGCCCCGGGCGGGAGGCGCCGAGGCGGGGGTATTGCGGGTCCGGACGATGGCGCGGGCCCGCAGCAGCCGCAGCACGGCGCCGCTGGCGTGGGCGGCGGGCGCGGGCGAGCGGGGCAGGTCGTTTTGCGATGGCCTCATCGGACGGGCTCCGGGCGTCGGGTGCGCCGGCTTGCCCATGCATTTTTCGGACCGTCGATTCATGCACGCCTCCTGCGGCCGGTCGCGGGCTCGCTGCGCCGCGAGTGTGGGGTCAGAACCACACCTCCAGGGTGCTGCCCACCACGATCCGATCGATGCGCGCGCCCTCGACATCGGTGCGCCGCGCCTGCTGCCAGATGCCGTCGACGGCGAGGGCGGCGCGCCCGCCGAGCTCGAGCCGCCCGCCGGCGCCGACCCGCGGGGCGATGGCGTCGCCGACCACCGCCCGCCGCCAGCCGAAGCCGCCGAGCAGGTAGACCCCGCCCAGCGCGCCGGAGATGCCGGGCCGCACGTCGGCGGCGATGCCGGCGTAGCTGCGGTCGCCGGGGCCGACCCACTGCCCGCCGAGGCGGCCGTCGACCGAGAAGAGGCCCGCCTTCCAGGTGCCGCCGACCGCCGCTTCGCTCCACAGCTCGGCGGGCGAGGCGCCGTCGTCGGTCTCGGCGAAGGCGAAGCCGAAGAGCCGCACCCGGGCCCACGGGCCGCCGCTCGGGCCGGCCCGCCGCCACCAGCCCACCAGCCCCAGACCCAGGTGATGCGGGTCGCCGAGGCGGCCGGCGAGCGTGCCGCGCAGCTCGCCGCCATAGCCCAGTCGGTCGGCGCCGAGGCGATGCTCCCGGTGACCGTCGAGCCACAGGGAGGTGTGGTCCAGACGTCCCGGATCGGCGGCCTCGGCGATGTGCAGCGTGCGGTCGAGGCCGCCGCGCAGGCGCACCACCCCGTCGGGGTCGGCCCGGGTCCAGGCGGCCTCGCCGGCCAGCGCCAGCCGCCATGCGGCGGGGTCGTCGGCGACGGGCAGCGGATCGTCGTCGACGATCTGCCCGCGGCGCTCGGGGTCGAGGGCGGCGGCGCGGCTGTCGTGATAGCCGCCGAGGGCCAGCCGCCCGCCCCAGCGGCCCGGCGGCGGGGCGGCGGCCGTGGGCCCCAGCAGCCGGCGCGCCTCGTCGGCGGCGACCCGCGGGCCGGTGGCGGCGATGGGTTCGAGCAGGGCCCGGGCGCGCTCGGACTGCCCGCGGGCGAGGGCCACCCGGGCCAGCATCAGCCGGGCGCGCACCGCGTCGGGCCAAGCGGCGATCACCCGCTGGGCGCAGGCCTGGGCCTGATCGACGGCGCCGCTGGCCAGCAGCCGGTCGGCGAAAGCCAGGGCCAGCCCCGGGCGCAGCGGCGCGGCGGCGAGCGCTTGTCGGGCCTGCTCGGCGCCGGGGTCGGCCTGCTCGACGTTCAGCGGGCAGGCGACGGTCGCCGCGGCCAGCGCCGCCCAGAGCACCGCCTGCATCAAGCGGCCTCGGCGGGCGCGAGGCGCTCGGCGGAGGCGGGCACCTCGATGGTGAACCGCGCGCCGTCGACGGTGACCGTGCCGCCGTGGGCCTCGACCGCCAGCCGCACGAACGCCAGCCCCAGCCCGGTGCCGCGGCCCCGATCGAGGGTGCCGAACATCTCGAAGACTTGCTCGACCCGATCGGGCGGGATGCCGTCGCCGGCGTCCTCGACCACCAGCAGCAGCCGCTCGCCGTCGACGGCGGCGCTGAGCGAGATCGGGCTCTGGCCGTAGTGCAGGGCGTTGGTGAGCAGGTTCTGCAGGACGCGCTCGAGCAGCCGCCGATCGCCGACGGCGGTGACGTGGTCGTCTTCGGGGCTGACGACCTCGACCCGGTAGCCCGACTGCGCGGCGAGCACCTCGATGGTGCGCAGCGCGTCGTCGACCAGATCGTCGACCACGAACCGGCTGGGCTCGAGCTCGACCTTCCCGCTCTCGAGGCGGGCGACCATCAACAGGTCGGCGATCATCTCCATCAGCCCCTGGCAGCGCGCCTTGCCCTCGACGAGAAGCTCGTGGTCCTCCTCGTCGAGGTCGGCGGTCTCGAGCAGGCCCAGCAGCATGATCAGGTTCGACAGCGGGCCCTTGAGATCGTGTACCAGCATGTGGGTCATCGCGTCGCGCATCTCTTCGGTGCGCTTGAGCGCGACGTTGGTCGCCCGCAGCTCGGCCTCGCGCTCGGCCACCGCCGCCGCCGCCTCGCGGAAGGCCCGGCCCAGCTCCTTGAGCTCCCGCGGGCCGTCGACCGGCACCGCCTCGGCGTCGGCGTAGCGCCCCGCCGCGAGCCGCTCGACGCCGACCCGCAGCCGGCGCACCGGCGAGGCGAGGGCCAGGGCCAGGAGCCCGGCGAGGGCCAGGGCGACGAGGGCCACCGTCACCGTCACCCGCAGCGCGCCGGTGGTCAGCGCGTCGCGCCGGGCCTGCACCGACTCGGCGGAGAGGTGGATGCGCACCTGGCCGATGGGGCTGTGGAAGCCCTCGGCATCGGGCGGCCCGAGCACCGGCATCACCACCGGATCGGCCCCTTCGACGAGCGGGCGGAAATCGCGGGCGACGACCGTGCGGCCCGCGATGTTGCTCACCTCGACCCGGGCGACGTCCTTCTCGGTGTCGAGGCGGTCGACGGCGGCCTCGACCCGGCTGAGCAGCCCCATCTCGAGCGGCCCGGAGAGCTGAGCCACCAGCCCGCGGGCGATGGCCCCCGAGCGCAGGGTCAGGTCGCGCACCGCGTGGCCCGTCTGCTGGGCGACGAGCACGCCCGCGACCGCAGCGGCGGTCGCGATCACCAGCACGGCGGCGAACAGCACCAGCCGGGCGCTCATGCCGGTGAGGCGATCGATCATCGGCCCTCGCGGAAGACGTCGGGGTCGATGTCGTAGCGCTGCAACAACTCCCAGAAGCTCTTGCGGTCCTTGCCCGAGCGGCGGGCGGCCTGGGCCACGACCCCGTGGGCCTCGGCCATGGCCGCCTCGCAGTAGGCCTTCTGAAACGCGTCGACCAGGGCGTCCTTGGCCTCGCGCAGCGGCACGTCGAGGTCGACCTCGAGCACCTGGCCGATGGCCGGGCCGTCGTCGCGGGCGAACGCGGGCAGTTGCCCGTCGAACTCGATCGTCTCGGGGGTGATCTCGTCGCCTTCGGTGAGGCTGGCGAAGACCGCCGCCCGGCGCACCACGTTCTCCAGCTCGCGCACGTTGCCCGGCCAGCCGTGGGCGGTGAGCTTGGCGATGGCCGACTTGTGGAACCGCTGCGCCGGCCGGGTGGTCGTCGAGGCGTAGCGGTCGAGCAGGTGGGCGGCGATCAGCGGGATGTCGGTCTTGCGGTCGCGCAGCGGCGGCACGTGGATCGGGATCACGTTGAGCCGATAGTACAGATCCTCACGGAAGCTGCCGTCGTCGACCATGCTGCGCAGGTCGCGGTGGGTGGCGGCGATGATGCGCACGTCGACCTTGATCGTCTTGTTGCTGCCAACGGGTCTGATCTCGCCCTCTTGCAAGAATCGGAGCAGCTTCACCTGCAGCTTGAGCGGCATGTCGCCGATCTCGTCGAGGAAGAGCGTGCCGCCGTCGGCGTCCTGCACCAGCCCCGACTTGTCGCGGCGGGCGTCGGTGAAGGCGCCCTTGACGTGGCCGAACAGCTCGCTGTCGAGCAGCTCGCCGGGCAAAGCGCCGCAGTTGACCGGCATGAAGGGCTGCTCACCGCGGCTGGACTGCTGGTGCAGCGTGCGGGCGACCAGCTCTTTGCCGGTGCCGGTCTCGCCGAGCACCAGCACCGGCACCTCGCTGCGGGCGGCGAGCGGCAGGCGCTCGAGCATCTGGCGGAAGCTGGGGGCCTGGCCGACGAGCAGGTTCTCCGGCGATTTGCGGGCCAGGGCCCGGCGCAGGGTCGCGACCTCGTCCTCCAGCTCGGCCCGCTTGAGCACCCGGGCGATGCTCTTCTGCAGCGCGTCGCCGTCGATGGGCTTGGCGATGAAGTCGGTCGCCCCCTGGCGCATCATCGCCACCGCGGTGTCGACGCTGCTGTGGGTGGTCATCACCAGCACCGGCAGGTTGGGGTGCCGCCGACGGGTGATGCGCAACAGCTCGTCGCCGTCGATGCCGCCCATGCGCAGGTCGGTGAGCAGGAGGCCGATGGCGGTCTGGTCCATCAGCTCGAGCGCCGCCTCGCCGGAGTCGGCGGTGACCACCGGGAAACCGAGCGGGCGCAGCAGCCGGCGCACGAGCCGGCGGGCGAGCGGGTCGTCGTCGACGATGAGGATCGGGCGTTGCTGGTCGGGCTGTCGGGCCATCGGTGGGGCTCCCTCGCACAGGCGCGTCTGCGATCGGTATAGCAGATCGCCGCCCGCGGCGCGGCGGGCTCACCGCGGCTGTCAGAAGCGGCCCGAGACCACGCAGCCCCGGGGCCCGGCCGACAGGCTGATGGTCGCCGCGTCGTCCGGGTCGTCGTCGCCGCCCCAGCTGAGCAGGATCACGCCGGTGATCAGCGCGGCGCCGGCGACGGCGGCGGCGACGGTGCTGCTCGTATCGTAGGTGGCGACCTGGCGGTTGGCGGCGTCCCACGCCTCACCGCCTTCGGCGGCCTCACGGTCGTCGGCCGCTTCGACCCCCAGCCCGTAGAGCACCGCGCCGCTGGCGCCGGCGGCGACGGCGGTGCCCAGCGCGACATAACCCCAGCCGCCGGTCCCGAACTCGGTGCGCACCTCGGGCGGCGGGGTCGGCGGCGGCGCGGGCAGCGGGGCGAGGGCCGCCTGCACCCGCAGCCCCTCGCCGGGCAGGACCTTGGCGGTCTGGCGCCAGCGGGCGTGGCCCTCGCGCTCGAGCACCAGGGTGTGGGTGCCGGCCACCAGCCGCATGACCAGCGGGGTGGTGCCGCGGGGCGCCTCTTCGCCTTCGAGCCGCACGGTGGCGCCCGGCGGCGCGGTCTCGATGCGCACCTCGGGCCGCAGGCGCTCGATCACCGCGCGGGCGGCGGTCGCCTTGTCGGCGGGCGGCGCGGTGGCCAGGAACTGCTCGAGGGCATCGACCGCCTCGGCGTAGCGGGCGAGCTGCTCGAGCACCAGCCCCTGATTGGCCACGTAGCGCGGGTCGGGGTCGAGGCGATGGGCCGCCTGCAGGCGCTGCAGCGCGAGGGCGTATTGACCGGCGAGGTAGGCCTCGTCGGCCTGGGTCTTGAGCCGGGCGGCGGCGGCCCGCTCGGCCTCGGTCGGCGGGCTGCCCGCGGTCTCCTGCGCGTGCCCGACGGCGGGGGCGACGCCGAGGCACAGCGCGACACCGAGGCGCAGCGCGACACCGAGGCGCAGCGCGACGCCGAGGCACGGCGCGGGCGCGCCGGCGAGCAGGCAGCGCAGACGGCGGAGGGGAGAGCGGGTCACGGGCAGGGCTCCAGGAGGCGGCAGCGATCGCCTGCGTCGAGGGTACAACAGCCGATGCGCCCGTAGGGACCATCGGGCCCGTCCGCGGCGGAGGGTCCGCAGCCGGGGCGCGAGCCGCCCGACCCGCCGGGGCCCGGAGTGCCCTCGTCCATGCTGTCGATGATGGCCAGATCGATCGCCTCGGGCTCGGCGAGCGGCACGCCGAACGCGGTGGCCATCACCACGCCGACCCGATCGATCTCTTCGGGGTGGTCGGTATCGGGGTCGGCCTCGCGGCCCACGCGCAGCACGGCGAACGAGGGCCCGCCGGCGCCGCCGCCGCCGTGTCCGCCGCAGCCGCCGTCGCCGCCGTCGCCGCCGTCGCCGCCGCGCCCGCAGGCGAGGCAGGTGGCGTGGCCCCGGCCCAGCCCGCCCGGTCGCCCCGGCGCGCCGGTGCCGCCGGCGCCGCCGATGCCGCCGGTGCCGCCCGCCGCCGGCTCGAGGCGGCAGTTGTGCAGCGCGACCCGACCGCCGGCCACCAGCAACGCCACGCTGGCGCCGCCGCCGTCGGCCGCGCCGCCGCCGCTGCCGGCGCATCCGCCCGCCCCGCCGCCGCCGCCGCCGCCGCTGCGGGTCGCGCGATCACCGGACCACATGCCGCCGCCGCCGCCGCCGCCGCCGAAGCCGGGGCCGCCGCGCACGCCATCGGCGCTCTGGCCCGGCGTCCAATTGCCGGCGACGAAGCGCCCGCGGCCGCCGTCGGCCTCGCCGTTCGCCCCATGGCTGCCGCTGGGGCCGTGCCCGCCGTCCTCGCCGTCGTCGGCGAGCGCGACGCCGCCCGCGCCGCCCCGCCCGCCGCCGGCGACGCCGTCTTCGCCCCGCTCGGCGGGCACCGGCTCGGGGTCGACGACGTCCTGCCCGCCGCCCCGTCCGCCGCGGCCGCCTTCGGCGACGCACTCGGGGTTGGCGCCGCCCGGGCCGCCGCCGCCGGGGTCGACGGCGACGTTGCCCGGAAAACCATTGCCGCCGGCCTCGGCCACGTCGGGTCCCGGCTCGCCGTTGTCGCCGAGGCGGCCGCTGCCGCCGACGCCGGGACGCAGCGTCGAGTCGCGCACGAAGAGGTGCTCGCCGACGCCGATGGCGGTCACCGCGACCGACGAGATGCCGTCGGCGCTGCCGGCCTGGATCACGACCCGGTCGAGCAGCGTCGGCTGGTCGAGCTCGACGTAGATCAGGGGCCGCGGCGGGCCGGCGATGACCGTCTGGCCCTGGTCGCGGCGGGCGCGGGTGGCGCTCCAGGTGCGGCTGTCGGGGTCGTATTGGTAGCCGCCATGCAGGTCGACGCCCGCCGGCACGACCTGCGATTCGCGCAGTTCGAAGCGGCCGAGGTCGAGGTAGATCGGCTGGCGCAGCGGCGAGGCGAGAGCGATGGCCCGGCCGAGGGTGCGTACGGGCGTGGCCGGCGCGCCGTCGGCGATGTCGTCGCCGAAGCGGGCCGAGGCGTAGATCGCCGCGTCGCGCTCGCCGTCGATGCCGTCGCAGTCGATGTCGACGGCGACCCCCGGCTCGAGCGCTTCGGGGTCGGGCTCGTCGAGCTGCTGTTCGTTGCACTCGCAGCCGTTCTCCGCCAGCCCGTCGCCGTCGCTGTAGCCCGGGTCGCAGTCGAGCGCGCAGAAGCCGCCGTCGCAGATGGGGGTGGCGTTCTCGCCGCTGCAGATCCGGCCGCAGCGGCCGCAGTTGTCGACGTCGGCGGTGAGGTCGAAGTCTTCGTCGAGCAGGCCATCGCAGTCGTCGTCGACGCCGTTGCACGCCTCGGGCGCCGGGTCGATGGGCACGACGCCGCAGCTGACCGCGTAGGCGTCTACGGGGTCGCAGATGATCGCCCCCTCGACGGCGCAGGCGCCCTGCCCCACCGCGCAGACCTCGCCGACGGTGGGGAAGTCCTCGTCGGCCGCGCCGTCGCAGTCTTCGTCGAGCCGGTTGCCGCAGATCTCGGCCTCGGCGGCCCCGACCACGGCGTCGCAGGCCACCCCGAGGCCGTCGCCGGTGCAGCTCAAGGTGCCCTCGCGGGCGCAGCCGCCGATGCCGGCGCTGCAGCCCTCGCCCTTGTCGGGCCAGTCTTCGTCGATGTCGGCGTCGCAGTCGTCGTCGAGGCCGTTGCACGCCTCCACCGGCGGCGCGTCGGGGCCCGGCACGCAGCGCGCGGAGCCGTCGGCGCCGCAGTCGACGACGCCGAGCACCGGGCAGTCGTCGGTCAGCGGGCACGGATCGCCCACCGCGAGCACCGGCCGGTCGGGCCCCTCGCCGATGATCACCGCGCCTTCGTCGACCCGCCCGTCGCAGTCGTCGTCCCGGTCGTCGCAGACCTCCTGGCGGCTGCCGGGGGTCACGATCGGGACCTCGTCGGGCCCGAGGCAGGCGCCGAAGGTGCCGTCCTCGGCGCAGCGCTGGGTGCCCACGGTGCAGACGCCGTCGTCGGTGCCGCAGGCCCGGCTCGCCTCGAGGTCGCAGCCGGGCAGGCCCTCGTCGATGGTGGCGTCGCAGTCTTCGTCGGTGCCGTCGGCGGTCTCGGGCATCGGCGCGCCGGGCACGCCGTCGCACACCGCCGTGCGCCCGTCGGGTGCGCAGCGCCAGCGCCCCGCGCGGCTGCATCCGCCGCGGCCCACGGTGCACTCGGCGCCCACCGGGAAGGTCTGATCGGCCTCGCCGTCGCAGTCTTCGTCGCGGCCGTCGCACAGCTCGACGGGCGGGTTGGGCCCCCAGACCGCCGCGCAGCCGCCGTCGGCGAGGCCGAGCACCGCCGGCTCGCTGTCGGGCGGGCGCCAGCCGGGGCGGCGCAGCGCGAAGACGCAGCCCCGCTCGCCGCTGCAGCCGTCGGCGAGCAGCAGCCCGGGGTCGCAGGCGGCGTCCTCTTCGAGGAAGAAGAGCCCGGTGTCGAGGGCGCGGTCGATGGGCAGCGCGAGCTGCAGCGGGATGTCGGGCGCGCCGGCCGGGTGCAGCCCGCGGTCGGGATCCCAGCGGGCGTCGAGGGCGATGGCGTCGATCACGAGGCAGGCCCGGGCGCCGACCGCGTCGAAGGCCAGCCGGGGTTCGAGCTGCGCCCGGCAGGCGCTGCCCGCTGCGCCGAGGCAGCCGTCGAGGCGCACCTCGAGCGCGCGCACCGGCGGCGCCTGGCAGCGGCCTTCGACGCAGACGTCGTCGCCGGGACAGGGCTCGTCGACGAAGCACGCCGGGCGCTCGACCTCGACCGGCAGGCAGCCGACGAGCAGCAATGCGCCCAGGGTGAGCACCGCCCGCTGCAACATGTGATCTACTCCGGTGAATCGGGCGTCGTGCGCCGCTTCACGCCGCCGGATCGGGATCTGTGGCGAGACCCTCACCCGGCCAGTGTGCCCCACCGTCCGCGGCCAAGGAAAGCTCTGGCGACAATTGGCTGACGCCCCGAACGTGACCATCCGGGGGGGACCGGGTATCCTCTCGACGTGGCGGCCGACGCCCGTCGGCCCTCGAAGGGAAGTCCGACCGGATGAACGCGCCCCAGCCCGACCCGATGCTCGGGACCCTCATCGGCGATCGCTACCAGCTCACCGACGTGCTCGGCCGCGGCGGCATGGGCATCGTCTACGGGGCGCGGGATACCCGGCTTTCGGACCGGCCGTGCGCCGTCAAGCTGGTGCTCGGCACCTCCAACGACCCCGACGAGGCGGCCCGCTTCGAGCGCGAGCTGCACATCATCGCCCGGCTGCGCAGCCGGCACGTGGTGCAGGTCATCGACGCCGGCATCTTGTCCGACGCCCGGCGCTACATCGTCATGGAGCTGCTCGAGGGGCATACCCTGGGCACGGTGCTGCGCCAGAGCGGGCCGATGCCGGTGGCCCGGGCGCTGCCGCTGGTCCGCGGCATCGTCGCCGGGCTCGCCGAGGCCCACGAGGTCGGGGTGGTGCACCGCGACCTCAAGCCGGCCAACATCTTCGTCAGCCCGACCCGCACCGGCGACGAGCTGGCCAAGGTCCTCGACTTCGGCATCGCCAAGGAGACCCACGCCGACGGCGAAGATCTGACCGGGCGCAGCGTGCTGATCGGCACGCCGAAGTACATGGCGCCCGAGCAGTTCCGCAAGAAGCCGGCCGATGTGCGCACCGACCTGTACGCGGTGGGGCTGGTGCTCTACCAGATGCTCACCGGCCGCCCGCCCTTCCACCAGCAGAGCCCGGTGCCGGACAACATCGCCGACATGCCCGACGAGTTCCGCATCGGCTGGCTGCACATCCATCAGGCGCCGAAGCCCATCGACGACATCGGCGACCTGTGGCCGGTGCTCGAGCGGCTCTTGTCGAAGAAGCCCGAGCAGCGCTACCAGGACGCCGCCGAGCTGATGGCGGCCCTCGGCGAGGTGGACGCCGGCCACAGCCGCCGCGGGCTGCCGCTGATCACCGGCGAGTTGAGCCAGTCGGAGGTCGAGCCGTCGAGCACCACCGACGTGCCGGTCTTCGGCGAGACCGTACCGCTGCGGGCCCACAGCTCGCGCCGGACGTGGCCGCTGGCGCTGCTCGCGCTGGCGCTCGTCGGCCTGGGCACGTGGTTCGTGCTGTCGGCCGATCCGCCGCCCGATACACCCGACGCGGCCGTGGCCACCTGCGAGCACGAGATCATCTCGGAGCCGCCGGGCGCGACGGTGCTGATCGACAAGCAGGCGGTGGGCGTGACGCCCTATACCCTGCGCCGGCCCTGCCGCAAGGCGGTGGGGGTGCGGGTGGAGCGCGAGGGCTACATCCCGGCCATCCGCACGGTGGCGTCGGGGGTCAAGAAGCAGGTCATCGTGCACCTCGACGCCCGGGCGGTGCCCATCGCCGAGCGGGCCGACGCTGGCCCCCGCGACGCGACGCCGATCGAACTGCCGCCGATCGCGGCCGGCGAGCTGCCCGACGCGGTCCCCGGAGCCAGGCCCGAGTCCGGCGCCGGCTCCAGGCCCAGCGCCAGCGCCCGTCCCAGCGCTCGACCCCGTCCCAGCGCCCGGCCCCGACCCGACGCCCGCCCGACGCCGCCGGCCCGCCCGGTCCGTCGCCCGCCGAATCAGGCGGAAGATCGCCCCGAGCCGACCCCCCCGCCGAAGAAGGCACGCGCCGAGCCCGACGCGGGCGCCAAGAGCCCGCTCTTCTTCTGATCGGCGCAGCCCCGGAGACCCCCATGAGCGACGACCGGCCCCTCGATTGGCAGCGCCTCTTCGCCGGCCTCACCGGCCTCGACGGCGGTGCAGACAGCCCGGCGGGTCAGATCTACCGCGAGTGGGAGAGCTGGTTCGCGCGCCAGGCCGACAAGGCGAAGCGCGTCGATACCTCGGGGCAGCTCGCCGCCGCCATCGAGGCCGCCCGGCTCGCGCGCCGACTGCTCGACGGCGCGGTGCAAGCGGCGGTCGCCCGCGCGGGCGTGGCGGCCGACCCGACGCCCGACGACGGCCGCATCGCAGCGCTCGAAGCGCAGGTCGCCGCGCTCGGCGAGCGGGTCGAGACGTTGTCGGCGGAGGTCGAGCGGCTGCGGTCGCGCGGCCTGCCCGAGAAGATGACCGAGTAGAGCGGCGGGACGGGGCTCAGCCGCCGTAGAGCGCGCCGAGGGCGTCGCGCATCTGGCTGCAGAAGGGCGACTCGATCTTGGCGTCGGGCTCCCAGTAGAGGTCGCTGCCGTCGCCCGCGGTGCCGGGGTTGTTGGCCGCGTCGCCCTTGGCCAGCCGGTTGCAGTTGAGGAAGAGCCGGTCGGCGCGGAAGTGCCCCTCGAGCATCACCTTGTCGGCGCCGTCGACATCCACCGACTCCAGCGCGAAGTGCCCCTCGAGCTTGCCGTCGAGATCGACCCGCACCTCGCCCACCGCGCCCTCGAAGGACTTGCCGTCGATCTCGACGAGGAAGGCGTTCTCGACGGCGGGGAAGTCGTAGTCGGCGTCGATGGCGCCCGGCGCGTGCTGCCCGAGGCGGAAGACCACCGAGTCGCTCGACGCCGTCTCGAGGCCGTGCAGCACCAGCCGCGGCACCGGCATGTAGTCTTCGGTGGGCTCGCTGACCTCGTACTCGGCGCGGCCCTCGAAGACGCCGATGCCCTCGATGGTCAGCTCGAACGGGCTCACCGGCGCGGTGCGCTCGGGGCCGCCGTCGTCGAGCTCGTCGGCGGCGCAGCCGAGGGCGAGCAGACAGCTCGATGAGACGAGGAGCGTGCGCAGCATCATGGCGAGCACCTTTCGTCATCAGCGTCGAGGATGCGAACCCGCGACGCCATGTAGGTGGAGTTGTTGCCGCCCCGGCGCTCCCAGATGCGCTGGTCGTAGTCGACCATGTGCCCCAGGTAGTACAGGCCGGGCGGGATCGTGCGCGGGATGGTGATCAACCGCTGCCAGGTCGAGAAGAACCCGGCGTTCTGCACCGCGCCGATGTTGGTGGCGATCACCCGATCGGCGGTGGTGATGTTGCGGTTGCTCGAGAGGTACCAGCGCACGTTGTAGGTCTCGTGCACAGTGCCCAGGTTGGCCACCGACCAGTGCACGAGGTGGCGGGCGCCGGGGCACAGCGAGCGGATGGCCCCGTCGGAGTTGGTCGTCACCCGATCCGGGCCGGCGTGGCGGAACTCGCTCGCCGCCAGATCGCGGCTGCGTTGCCCGTCGCCGTAGAGCACCCGACCGCCGGTCGCGTCGTCCGGGTGGGGCGAGATCATGTACTGGCCGCAGTATTTGCCCTCGCCATCGGTGGGCATCATCAACGCCATCTGATCCGGCTCGTGGTTGAGCCCCAGCGCGTGACCCAGCTCGTGGATCACCGTGGTGCGCTGACCGGTGCGCTTGCGGTTGCAGTCGACCGGGTTGCCCTGCTCGAGCTGCGCGTCCCCGTTGATGAAGACGTCGGCCTCGATGATCGAGATGTCCCGGCTCCACGACCAGCACACGCCCGAGTAGCGCCGCAGGGTCAGCCCCAGCGCGCCGTCGATCGCGTCGCCGTCGACGAAGCCGACCTGATTGCGCCCGTTGCCGGTGCGCACGACGCACGCCGCGTGGCTCCAGCGCTGGTCGAACATGTCGTCCATCGACTGCACGGCGTTCCACTCGCGCATGCCATAGCTCAGATCGGCCGCCTTCTGGCTGCCGGCGGGCGCCGAGCACGACATGATCTCGAAGGGCACGTCGTCGCCGCTCCACGCGTAGGGCGTGCGGTTGCAGGCGTTGTAGCGATAGGCCGAAGCGAGGGAGGGCAGCCCGACGACCGCGGCGATCACGATCGCCATGGTGCGCGACTCGGCCGCCCGGCACCTCACGGACGCACCGTGCCGGGGCAGGAGGCGTGCGCACCGCAGGCGGTGGCGTCGATGGGCGCGGGCTTGAGCGCGCGGCGCAGGATGCTGCGCGCGGGCGTGGCGCGCCAGGCGACCGTCGGCGGCACCGGGGCGTGGGCCAGGCGGCTCTGCAGCAGCGCGCGCAAGGCGTCGGCGGGCTGGCACGCCGCCTCGCCGTGCGGCCCGTGGCCGTGCGGCGCCTCGCCGATCACCACCGGCTCACCGAAGCCGGGCATCGAGGCCGGGTCGGCGACGCGCGGGCCGAGTTCGAAGCCGAGCCGGCCGAGCCCGGTGACGCAGTGTCCGCCGGCGTCGACGAGCAGCTCGACGCCGTCGACCCGCTCGGCCCGGAAGTAGCCCTGGCTCCAGCCGACGACCGGGGTGATGTTCCAGTCGCCGCGCTTGTAGAAGATGAGATAACGCGCGCCGGGCGCGAACCGCGGGGCCTCGGCGATGTCGAGCACGGTGCCGTCCGACATCTGCCCCATGGGCAGGTCGAAGGTCAGGTGCGAGCCGGGATGGTGGCCGTCGAAGTGGCGGTCGATGCGCAGGGTGACGCGGGTGCGGGGCTCGATCTGGCCGGCGGAGATGTCGACGGAGAGCACCTCGCCCTCGACGATCATGGCCGATTTGTCGACGAGCCCTTCGAAGTCGGTGCGCAGTACCCGGGCGCCGAGCGCCGAGCCGACCATACAGGTCGACGCGGCCAGCAGCGCCAGCATGATGGCAGGAGCACGTCGCATCAGACGTCAGCACCTCGCTTCGAGTTTCCCCACGCGAGCTTCATGATGGGTTCTCGCGCCAGATGGTGTCAAGAAGCCATTGTTCAACCGTGATCCCCCGTACGTCTCGGGCGAAGGGGCGCGTCAGGAGGACCGAGAGCGGAATTCTACACCCGGTACAGGCGCCGCGCCGACGGCTCGGCGGCCCGGTGAGGCGGGCGGCGGCGGGCGGGCGCGGGCCGGCGGCCCGGCTTGACCTCGACCGGGCGAGCGCGCACAGTGGCGGACTCATCTCGACACGGCCAGGACAGAGAGGTCCTCATGCGCATCATCCTCGTCGGCCCGCCGGGCGCAGGCAAAGGCACTCAGGCTGCTCGGCTCGTCGAGCGCCTCGGCATCCCCCACATCTCGACCGGCGACATGCTGCGCGCCGCCGTCAAGGCCGGCACCGAGCTGGGCAAGAAGGCCGACGGCTACATGAAGGCCGGTGATCTGGTGCCCGACGCGGTGGTCATCGGCATGGCGGTCGAGCGCATCGGCGAGCCCGACGCGCAGAAGGGCTTCATGCTCGACGGGTTCCCCCGCACGCGCCCGCAGGCCGAGGCCCTCGACGCGGCGCTGTCGGCGGCGGGCGTGCAGCTCGACGCGGTGGTGCTCATCGAGGTCGACGACAGCCTGATCGTCGAGCGCATCACCGGCCGCCGGACCGACCCCGAGACGAAGCGCATCTATCACATGACGTTCGATCCGCCGCCGGCGGAGGTCGCCGGGCGGCTGGTGCAGCGCAAGGACGACACCGAAGAGGCCTGCCGCGCCCGGCTGAAGAAGTATCACGGCGAGACGGCGCCCATCATCCCGTTCTACGAAGACAAAGGCCTGCTGCGGCGGGTGGACGGCGTGGGCAGCCCCGACGCGGTCACCGCCCGGCTGACCGCCGCCCTCGGCGGCTGAGCGTCCCGCCGCCGGGCGTCAGTACGGGTAGTAGGTCCCGTCCTCGTCGCCGCCGTCCGCCTCGACCGCCTCGGCCTTGACCTGCTCGTTGAGCCCGGTCAGGCCCGCCGCCGCGCCGACCAGCGCCGCGGTCAACCCCAGGCTCACCCCCACCGCCGGCAGCGTACGGCCCGCGCTGCGCCCGACGGCCACGCCGACCGCCGCGCCCAGGGGCGCCAGCATCACCAGCGTCGCGACGGGGCGGGGCACCTCGACGAAGTGGTGGACGTAGACCAGCCCCAGCATCAGCGCCATGGTCGCCGCGCCGAGCGCGCCGTGGCCGACCTCGGCCAGCGTCGGCCAGCGCCAACCGGCCAGCCCCACCAGGCCGACCACCGCCGCGAAGCCGCCCAGGGTCTGACCGATGCGCACGCTGCCGGTCAGCCCGGTGGTCGCGGCCGCCCCGATGAGGGCCAGGGCCATGGCGCCGAGCAGCAGCGGCGTCGCGTTGGCCTCGCCGGCCCCCGCGGTGAGCGCTCGCTGCAGCAGAACCCACACCACGCAGCCCAGGGCGAGCGCGTCGACGACCCACAGGCTGCCGGCGAGCGGCCCGGCGTAGCCGTCGGTGAAGGCCGCGGCCAGCGCGCCGGCGACCCGCCAGCCGAAGTAGCCCAGCAGCAGCGCCGCGAGGCCGCCGCCGATCCAGGGCAGCCCGCGGCCGAGGCGCGCGTCGAAGCCGTCGAGCGCCAGCATGGCCAGCCCGCCGACCACCGGCCCGATCAAGAGCCACCCGTCGGCGGGCACCGGCGAGCCGGGTCCGCCGTTGATGCCCACAAAAGCCGTCGCCAATCCGGCGGTCACCGCCAGCCCGGTGAACAGGCGGGGCGTACCGGGCCGCAGCTTGAGGCCGGCGAAGAGCACCGCCGCCGCGACGCCCGCAGGCAGGAGCAGCGTGTAGAGCAGTCCGGTGATCATCAGCTTGGTGGCGGCGTCCATGGCGTACCTCGGCGGCGGTGAGGGTCGACGGTCGACGACCGGACCGGGGGGATGGCGAGCAGAGACCGTGAGCAGAGAACGTCAGCCGAGCGCGGGGCCGGCGCCCCGCGGGCTCACTTCTCCTTGATGAACTCGATGGAGACCATCAGCTGGACCTCCTTGCCGAGCGCGCCGTTGTCGGCGCCCCAGTTGATGCCGAAGGCGGTCCGGTCGATGGTGAAGTTGGCCTCCATGCCGACCCGATCGTTGCCCCAGGGGTCCTTGCCCTCGCCGGTCTTGGTCACGGTGGCGGTGACCGGCTTGGTCTGCCCGTGCAGGGTCAGGTTGCCGGTCACCTCGAAGGTCTTGTCGCCGGTCTTCTTCCAGGCGGTGCTCACGAAGCCGGCCTTGGGGAACTGCTTGACGTCGAAGAAGTCGGGCGCCTTGAGGTGGTCGTCGCGCTTCTTGTTGCCGGTGAAGACGCTGTTGGGGTCGATGTCGATGGTGATCTTGGCGGCGCCGAGGTTGGCGGCGTCGAAGTCGAGGCTGCCGCCGGTCTTGACGAACATGCCGTAGGCCGGCGCGATGCCGAGGTGCATGATCTTGAACACGGTGAAGGCGTGGGCCTCGTCGACCTTGTACTTGGCGGCCGAAGCCTGCGAGACACCGGCGAAGACGAGGGCGAAGGCGAACAGGGCGCTGGTCAGCAACTTCATCGAGATTCTTTCCTCTGCGAGGTGGATCTGTGAGGTGGATGTCGTGGCCGACCCGCTGTCGACCCACATGCAATCGATGCATCGTCGCGACCGGAAGTCGCCCGCGGTATCGAAACGCATTGTTGCTGTCGTGCAACCTGTCGCGCGGCCCGACGGTGTGATACCCCGTCGGCCGCTGACCCCGACCCCCGCAGAGGAGGATCCATGCCGTCCGCGCCCAGCAAGGACCTCGAGTTCTTCGACAACCCCCGCCCGGAGCGGAACTACGAGATCCACTTCGACTGCCCCGAGTTCACCTGCCTGTGCCCCAAGACCGGCCAGCCCGACTTCGCGACCCTGCGCATCCGCTACGTGCCCGACCGGCGCTGCGTCGAGCTGAAGTCGCTCAAGCTCTACCTGTGGAGCTTCCGCGACGAGGGCCACTTCCACGAGGCGGTGACGAACCGCATCCTCGACGACCTCGTCGAGCTGACCGGCCCCCGCTGGATGGAGATCGAGGGCGATTTCTACGTGCGCGGCGGCATCCGCACGGTGGTCGTCGCCCGCCACGGCGAGAAGCCCGCGGCCTGAGCGCGCCCGCGCGTCACCGCGCCGCCTCGATGGTCAGCTCGCCCATCAGCGGCAGCAGCCGGCCGTGCTCGGCCAATCCCCCGCGCAGCAGCGCCACATGGCCGACGTCGACCGGCAGCTGACCCCAGGTCGCGTCGAGGCTCAGCCAGCCGTCGGCGGTGAGCACCTCGTTCCAGGCGTGATAGCCGAAGTGCCCGTCGACGAAGACGAGCCCCACCACGATGCGGGTCGGCACGCCCACGCTGCGGGCGAGGGCGGCGAAGAGCGCGCTGTGCTCGTTGCAGTCGCCGACCCGGCTCTCGAGCACGTCGAGCGCGCTGGGCACGCCGCCCACCGCCTCCTGCTCGATGTTGTCGGCGATCCAGGCCATCAGCGCGCGGGCGGCGCCGAGGGTATCGCCCGCTTCGCCGACGATGGACCGCGCCCGATCGCGGACGCGCGGATGGTCGCTCTGGATCAGGCCGTCGCTGGCCAGATCGTCCGCCGTGTGCTGCCCACCGCTGACGGGCAACGGCAGCCCGGCGCCCACCGGCTCGCGGGTGATGCGCAGGGTGCCCGTCTCGCGGTCGAAGCGCTGGCGGCGGTCGTCGAGGGTGAAGGTCGACAGATCGACCCCGCCCAGCCGCAGCGCCAGCGACGACCGCCGCTTCAGATCGCGGGGCACGTCGGGCGCGGCGACCCGGGTCGCCACGATCAGATCGGCCCCCGCCCGGGCGCCGGGCATCAGCGCGAAGCGGGCCTGCTGCCGGGTCTCGCGCACCGCCACCAGCCCCAGCCCCATCTCCTGGCGCAGCATCTCGCCGCGGTGGTTGATCCAGCCGTCGAGGGCCATGCCGGCGGCCGTCGTGCGGATGCGCGTCGCCTGCACCTCGCGGTCGAGGATCACGATGGTGTCGGGGCCGATGACCTCGACGTCCACCGGCTGATGGCGCTGGGTGAGCGGGTCGAAGGTATGAAACCGCGCGGTGCGCCCCGGCTCGAGCCCGCCGCGGCTCAAGAGCGGGCCCAGGTTCGACCGCAGCGCCGGCGGCGCGTCGAGCTCGATGGTGCGCTCGACGGTCTCGCCGCCGGTCTCGAGGGTCATCTCGATGGTCGTGCCGCGCACCTCGCCCGCCCCGCCGAGCTGCGCCGGGCCGGCGTCCACCTCGAAGTCGAAGCGCTCGAGGGCCAGCGCGTCGTCGAGGTCGGCGCCGATGCGCAGGTCGAGCGGCGCGTCGCTGCCGAGGGCCTTGAGCCGCAGGGTGGTGTGCATCGCATAGCGATAGCCGCCGTCGCGGGCGGTCTTCTCGACGTGGATCAGACCCACCCGATCGCCCTTGAAGTACAGCCCCATCCACTCTTCGCCGAGCTGGATGTCGGTGGAGGGGTCGAGCAGCTGCTCGGCGGGCGGTGGCCCCGGCGCGTCACGCCCCGCCTCGAGGCCGGCCCAGGCGGCGCCGAAGCCGAGCAGGGCGACCAGCCCCAGGGCGTCCCAGCGGGAGAGGCGCCGGCTCAAGGACCGAATCGATGCCACTGCGGCGGTCGGCGCTCGATGAGCCGATCGCGCCAGGCCACCAGATCGGCGTAGCGCTCGGCGAAGTCGGCCTGGTGCCAGACCGCGCGGCTGGCCGGGCCGAGCACCATCTGCGCCGGCGGCACGACGTGCAGCACCACCGCCATCGCCAGATCGGCGTATGTCGGCTGGCCGAGCAGATGCTCACCGCCGTCGAGGGCCGTCCGCACGTCGTCGAGCGTCTGTCGGAGCACCGCGCGGTGCTCGGCGACGGCCGCGGTCAGCTCGTACTTGCGGCGGAAGAACGCCACCCCCGAGCGGGCGACGAGGCCACCGAGCAGCGGCAGCCTCAACGGCGGCGGCAGGGTCTCGAGCAGCGCGCCGCGATCGGCGGCCACCGCGGCCATCATCACGCCGCGCAGAGCGCACAGCGCGTCCTCGCTGCGCTGGTTCCAGCGTTTGATCGCGTCGAGGTGCTCGGCGGGCATCAGCTGCGCGTCGGGAGCCAGCTCGGCGGCCCGAGACGCGATGGCGAAGCTGTCGGTCAGCGCCGGGCGGCCCGCTTCGAACAGCACCGGCACCGTGGCCTTGTGAACCTTCGCCCCCGAGCGCGCGATGCGCCGCCGCAGGCCGGGCTCACCGAGCATCGGCAGGTAGGTCTCGGCGGCGTAGTCGAGGCCGGCGACGTCCAGCGCCCACTGGGCCTTGTTCGACCAGGGGGAGTACGGCAGGGCCACCAGCGTGCGGGGATTTCGGCTCATGGGCCACTCCAACCCAGGCGGCGGCGGGCTACTCGAAGAGTTCGGCGTCGCCGAGCCCGTGGCGCAGCACCTCGGGCGTCTCGGTGGTGAGGTCGACGATGGTCGAGACCCCGCCGGGCACCATACCGGCGTCGATCACCGCCGCGAGCCCGTGGCCGAAGATGTTTTCGACCGTCCACGGGTCGTTGGCCATCAGCCCGTCGTCGGGGTCGATGGCGCTGGTGACGATGAGCGGCTTGCCCACCGCCTCGATGATCGCCTGGGGCACGCTGTGGTCGGGCACCCGCACCCCGATGCGCTTGCGCTTGTCGCCGACGAAGCGGGGCAAGGTCTTGTTGGCCTCGAGGATGAAGCTGTAGGCCCCCGGCAGCACCCGCTTGAGGATGCGGTAGGTGCTGTCGGGCAGCTTGGCGTACTCGCTGATCTGCTGGATGTCGCGGAAGACGAGCGCCAGCGGTTTCTTGGGGTCGAGCCGGCGCAGCATCGTCAGCTTCTGCACCGCCACCTTGTTGTCGGGCAGGCAGGCCAGCGAGTAGGTGCAGTCGGTGGGCATGCCGATCACGCCGTCGTCCTTGAGCAGCGTCGCCACCCGGTCGATGCGATAGGGCGACGGGTGGCGCTCGTCGATCTGGATGATCATCGGCGGGGCTCCTCGGGCGGCGGCGGTGCGGGCGGCGCGGCGTGGGAGTCGACGACGCCGCGCGAGGGCCGGGCCTCGACGAAGGCGCCGGGCAGCGAGACCCGCGGATCGTCGAGCCGGCGCCGATAGATCAGCGCCGTGCCGCCGAGGATCTGCACGAGGTGGCTGCCGGTGGCCTCGGCGATGGCCTCGGCGTCGGCCTTGCGGTCGGCCTTGGTCAAGCCGGCGATGGCCAGCTTGAGCAGCTCGTGGTCGTCGAGGGCGACGGCCGCCGCCTCGATGACCCCCTCGGTCACGCCGTTCTTGCCCACCCGCACGATGGGGTCGAGGGCGTGCCCCTGCGCGCGCAGGTGACGACGCTGGGCGCCGTTGAGCGCGACCGGATTGGGCGGAATGCGAGTGGCTGACATGGGGGCTCCACAATCGGCAAACGGCGGGGTGCCGGGTCGCGGATGATGCCCGCGGTCGACCGGTCGCCGCAAGGGGTCCGCCCAACGGCGGCCGACGACGACACCGGATGGTCACGAAACGGGGGCCGCCCCATCGCGCACGGCCGGCCGCGGTCGCCGTCAGCAGAGCGTCAGCGCGCGCTCGGCAAGCGCTCAGCGGGCGCGGCGGCGCAGCCCGAGCAGCCCGACGAGCAGCAGCCAGCCCAGACCGCTCGGCGCCCCGTCGGCGGCGTCGCACGCGCAGCCCTCGGGGTCGGGCACCGGATCGACCTCGGGCTCGGGGGTCGGCGGCGGGGTCGGGTCGGGCAGCTGCTCGTCGGGCGGCACGCCGCCGCCGGTCACGCCCGAGCAGCGCCCGCGGGTGCAGGTGGCCCCCTCGGGGCAGGTCACGCCGATGCAGAGGTCGCCGACGCAGCGGCCGTCGCGGCAGGTGCGCCCGGCGGGGCAGTCGACCTCGTAGCACGGGTCGAGCTCGCAGGTGCCGTCGACGCAGGCCTGGGGGAACGGGCAGCTGACGCGGGCGCAGGGGTCGTCGGTGCAGCCGCCGTTGATGCACAGCGTGCCCTCGGGGCAGGCGATGTCGCGGCAGTCGGCGAAGCACTGCCCGTCGAAGCAGCCCTCGTTCGGCGCGCAGCCGGCGTCGGCGCAGGGGTCGGGGTCGCAGCGGCCGTCGCGGCAGACGGTGCCGTCGGGGCAGCCGAGGGTATGGCAATCCGCCGGCCCGCAGCGCCCCAGCGAGCAGGCGGCGCCCGCCGGGCAGTCGACGCCCTCGCACGGGTCTTCGCAGCGGCCGTCGTCGCAGACCTGGCCCGAGGGGCAGTCGGCGTTGCGGCAGGGGGTCACGCAGTGCCCTTCGAGGCAGACCTGCCCGCCGAAGCACTCCCCGACCTCGCACGGGTCGGCGCACTCGCCGTTGAAGCAGCGGGCGTCGCCGCTGCACAGCCCCTCGCCCTCGTCGGCGTTGCCGTCGCAGTCGTTGTCGATGTTGTCGCAGACCTCGAGCCGGGTCGCGCCGCAGTAGCCGCAGGCGTTGAGCGCGCCCTCGTCCACCGTGCCGTCGCAGTCGTTGTCCGCCTCGTCGCAGACCTCGACCGACGGGGCCACCGCGCCCGAGCAGTCCAGCGCGCCCTGGGTGCACACGTAGGTGCCCGGGCTGCAGGCGCCCTCGTCGGTGCCGCACGCCTGCCCCGCCTCGGGGAAGGCCTCGTCGACCCGGGCGTCGCAGTCGTCGTCGAGCCCGTTGCAGATCTCCACCGGCACCTCACCGCAGGCCCCGCAGGCGTTGAGCACGCCCTCGTCGACGCTGAAGTCGCAGTCGTCGTCGACGCCGTTGCACGCCTCGGGCTGCGGGTCGCAATCGCAGCGCGGGCAGTCCTCGCCGTCCTCGTCGATGCGGTTGTCGCAGTCCTCGTCGGCGCACGAGCAATCATCCGCCGGCAGCGGGCCGCACTCGCCGCAGGCGTTGAAGGCGCCCTCGTCGATGCGCCCGTCGCAGTCCTGGTCGGCGCCGTCGCAGCGCTCGGTGGGCACGTCGCCGCAGACGCCGCAGGCGTTGAGGACGCCCTCGTCGGCGACGCCGTCGCAGTCGTCGTCCATCAGGTTGCAGACCTCGGCCATCACGTCGCCGCAGGCCCCGCAGCGGTTGAGCACGCCCTCGTCGATCTGCCCGTCGCAGTCGTCGTCCTCGCCGTTGCAGCGCTCCGGCGTCGGATCCCGCTCCCGCGCGCTGCACTCGACCCCCTCGCCGTTGGCCGCGCAGACGATCTCGCCCACCGCCGCGCAGGCGCCGCGGCCCACCCGGCACTCGTCGCCCAGGCGGGCGAAGCCCTCGTCGACGGTGCCGTCGCAGTCGTCGTCGACCCCGTCGCAGGTCTCCCGCGGGCGGGCGTTGTCCACCGCCGAAGCCAGGGCCGCCTGCAAACCCACCGGATCGTCCGCCTGATAGGCCGTGCCGTTGATCAGATCGATGCGCCCCGCCGCGTCGACCGCCGTGCCGCCCGAGCGGGCCACGTCGTCGAGCTCGGTCGCGAAGCGGGTGCCCGCCCCGAAGCCGACGACGAAGGTGCGCACGTCGTAGCGCTGCCCCATCACCGGCAGCTCGCGCAGATCGGCCGCCTGATCGATGAGCAGCTCGCGCACGATGCCCCGATAAGCCGGATCGTCGGCGCTGCCGTCGGGGCACTGCTGATAGCCGTCGGTCAACAGCAGCACGTAATACGGCCGACACGCCCCGTCGGGGTCGTCGGCGATGGCCCGGGCGATGACCTCGCGGGCGCTGGCCACCGAGTCGGTCAGCGGGGTGAAGCCGTCGGCCCGCAGCTCCTTCTCGCCGGGGTAGTTCTCGACCCCGTCCATCCAGCTCAAGATCTCGTCCCGGCTCATCGGCCCCGGCTCGACGAGATAATCCGCCGGGCCGCAGCCGTTGGTCGAGCCGTCGTAGTTGATGGCGAACTCGACGCCGTCGTCGCCGCGATAGCGGGCGCCGACGTGGCTGTCGTTGAAGCCCGGCTCACCCGGCTCGAGCTGCCCGTAGCGCAACAGGGCGAACTCCACCCCGTCGACCTCGCGCAGCACCTGCGAGACGGCGGCCTTGGCGTGGAACATCTTGCTGCCCTCGGCGCAGCCGCGGTGCTCGTGCCCCGGGCTGCCGTCGCCCTGGCAGTCGACGTCCCCGGTGGGCGTCCACAGCATCGAGCCCGAGGTGTCGAAGATGACGAAGACCCGCGGCGCGGTCTGTTGCGCCAGCGCCGGGGCGAGCCCGACGAGGGTCAGGGCCAGGCCGAAGGCGAGGCAGTAGAGGGGGCGGACGGTCGACCAGCGCATGCTTCCTCCGAGGGGGGAGGTCGAGAGAACGCCGGGAATATACCGAAACAGGGAGAGATATGGAGGCGGCGCGCGTCGGCGTCGCCTCTCGGGGACCCGCGCGGGCCCCGGGCCGGGCGAGTCAGTCCTCGCCGGCCTTGTCGCGCAGGGCCGCGATGATGCGGTCCTTCTTCGCCAGCCGTTCGGGGTCGTCCCCCGCGGCGGCCTCCTGGCCGGTGATGGCGGCGAGCGCCTCGGCCTCGATGAGCCGCAGCCGGGCGGCGAGCTCGCCGCGCATCGACGCCGGCACACCGTCGAGCTTGTTGCCCAGCGCGGCGTCGGCCCCCAGGGAAGCCCCGGACCGCATGCGCAGGATACGCTCTTCTTCCGCGGTCGGTCCCCGAACGTCGGAGATCACCGTGGTGGTGGTGGTGCTCTGATCCTCGTTCTTCTTCACCGCGACCTCACGCACTTGACACCGGTGACCCGACCGGGCGCGTCTGTTTCGCCGTCGAAACGATCCGAGGAGACCCCCTGCTCACCGCCTCCCTGACGGCATTTCAGCAGGGCTCGACCGACGCCGCCGCGCACCTCGACCCGGGGGCCTCGGAGCGGGCTCTCGCGCTGTCGGTCGGCGTCTCCTCGGGCTTCCCGACCACGGGGATCTTCATAAGTCACCCCCTCCGGTCAGGCAAACTTTTAGGCCGATGATCCGGCGAACGGCGCCGCACACGGCCGGGCAGATCCTGTCACAAGTCCTCGGAAACCAAAAGGATGTTTTCGGCGGGCGGCCGCGCGACGCCAGGGCCTTCAGCAAAAAGCGATCCAAACCGCATAGATAGCCCCGAGGCCCCCTTTACCCTCGCCGGGCATCACCGACCGCGGCGAGAACGCTCCAGCTGCATTTGTACCGCCTTGGTGTACGCCTCAACATCGAGCGCGCCGCGGTCGCGCAGGTGCTCGAGCAGCACCCGATGCGCGATGTGGGTCTCGCGCAGCGCCTCGTAGGTCCGCTGCAGCTGCCGGCGCAGCAGATCGACCTCGGCCCGCAGCGCCGCCACCGCCTCGCCGCCCCGGCGCTCGGCGGAGCGGCCGGGGTCGTCGAGCGTCTTGCGTCCGCGGCTCGGCGCCCCCTCGACGGTGAACCCGCGGCCGGGCGTGCCGTTGGGGTCGATGGCCGCAAACCCCCGCGGCGGGGTCATGCTGCCGGCGGTCGGCATGCCCCGGGGCGGGGTCGAGCTGCGGTTGATGCTCGAGCGCCGCGCCGGCCGGGCCACCCCCCGGGCGGGGGTCGCCAGCCGCCGGAACTGCCCGTCCCGCGGCGGCGGGTTGCCGTCGAAGTACACCCGGTCGATGGCGGCGTCGATCTGGCTGGCGAGGGCCAGCCGGGGGCGCACCGGGCGCCCGGTGAGCGTCTCGACCGCCGACCGCTGCACCGGGTCGCGGGGGTCGGCCATCGCCACCGCGAGCGCGCCGTCGGGCTCGAAGGCGAGCGGCACCAGCTTGCGCCGGCGGGCCTCGTCGGCGGGGATGGCCGCCAGCAGGTTGGGGCCCACCGCCCGCAGGGTCGAGAGCCGGGCCACCTCGACCCCGAGCTGATCGCCGAGCGCGTCGAGCACCTCGTCCGCCGAGCAGTCGCCGCGGGCGATGAGCACCTCGCCGAGCGGCTGCCCCCACAGCGCCGCCTCCGACAGCGCCGAGCGCAGCCGCTTCTCGTCGACGTGTCCGCGGGCCGTCAGGATTTCGCCGAGTCGCTGATTCACCGGTCCTCCGAATCGCGGCCATCATAGCGCAGGGCCCGGGGCAGGGCGACGGTCGGGGCGCGCTTGGTGCGGCGGTCGCGCCGAGGGCGGGGACGATGTAGCGTGCCCGCGCGACCCGCGGCGTCCGTGCGGTGTCGGTATGCCCATCGAATGCGCATGTCCGCCGCGGACCGCAAGACCCTCTCAGCGGAGACAGGATGAACCGGGACACCATATCGAAGCTGCTCACCGCCGTGGCGCTGCCGGGCCACGACGAAGACCTCGTCGCCTCCGGCCGCATCTCGGAGGTCGAGATCGACGGTGGCGAGGTCACGGTGGTGGTGACCCTCGACGGCTTCGACCGCGAGGCGCGCCACACCATCGAAGACGCCATCGTCGCCACGCTCGACGGGCAGGACGGCATCGACGACGTGCTCGTCGAGGTCGAGATGGAGTCGATGCCCGAGCCCCCGCCGCCGGCGGACGACGGCGTGGTCATCCATGGCGGCGGCGGCGGCGGCGGCCACTCGCACGGCCACGCGCACGGCGGGGCGCAGGTCAAGCCGCAGAAGGGCGCCCTGTCGGACGTGCGCCACATCATCGCGGTGGCCTCGGGCAAAGGCGGGGTCGGCAAGTCGACCGTCGCGGTCAACCTCGCCCTGGCGCTCAAGGCCCGCGGGGCGAAGGTCGGCCTGTGCGACCTCGACATCTACGGCCCCTCGGTGCCGACCCAGATGGGCGTCGCCAAGGCCAAGCCCGGCGTCTCGCAGAACCAGAAGCAGTTCCTGCCGGTCGACGCGTATGGCGTGGCGGTGATGTCCATCGGCTTCCTCGTCGACGACGACACCCCGGTCATCTGGCGCGGCCCGATCGTCTCGTCGGTGGTCAAGCAGTTCCTCGACGACGTCGAGTGGGGCGCGCTGGACTACCTCGTCATCGACATGCCGCCGGGCACCGGCGACGCCCAGCTCACCCTGAGCCAGACCGCGCCGCTCACCGGGGCGGTGATCGTCACCACGCCCAGCGAGCTGGCCCTCATCGACGCGGTCAAGGGCCTGCAGATGTTCCGCAAGGTCGACACCCCGGTGCTCGGCCTCGTCGAGAACATGAGCCACTACATCTGCGAGAACTGCGGGCACCAGAGCCACCCGTTCAATACCGGCGGGGCCCAGCGCATCGCCGAGCAGTTCAAGGTGGGCATGCTCGCCGAGATCCCCATCGACAACGCCATCCAGCGGGGCGGCGACGAGGGGCGGCCGATCATGGTGACCGCCGCCGACTCGCCTCAGGGCAAGGCGTTCGATACGCTGGCCGAGGCGGTGATCGAGAAGTGTCCGTTCGAGACCGACAAGAACAAGAAGAAGGGCTTTCTGGCCAACCTCTTCAAGCGCTGAGCGCGCCGTCGAGCCGGCGCGTGCGGCCCCCGCTGCGTCCGCTCTCGCTCACCCTCGCCCTCTGGCTGCTCGCCGCGCCCGCGCTCGCCGAGACCGGCGGCCCGCAGCTCACCGCCGACGGCGACGGCGCCATTCTGCACAACCCCGGCCCCGCGCCCATCGTCGCCCTGCGCGTCGGCGAGCAGCGGCTCATCCGGCTCGGCCCGGGTGAGTCGGCGCCGCTGAACGTGCCCGCCGACAGCGCCATCGCCGGCCGCTTCGACATCGACGACTGGAGCCGCGCCCTCGACGACCTCGCGCCCGGCTGGGCCGACATGCACCTGCGCACCGCGGGGCACTTCCTCGACACCGTCGACGCCGGCCCCGCCGGCGCGCCGAGCGCCTCGATCAACCTGCGGCTGCTGGCCGACGTGCCGCCCGAGACCATGGCCGAGTGGGCCCGCGGCCCCGCGCTGCGCCGGGCGCTGGCGGCCCGCGCCGCGCGCCACGTACCGCCGAGAAGCCTCGGCCCGCTGCTGGTCGCGGTCGACCCATCCGAGACCCACGCCGAGTGGCCCGCGGCCTACGCCGCGCTGCCCCCGTTGATCGAAGGCGTGCAGCGGGCGATCGAGCTGCACGGCCGCGCCGCCCTGCCCGCTCTGCGCGCGCACCCCCGCTGGGCCGCAGAGCGCGGCGTCGGCGCGCAGTTCGACCCGCCGACCCCTATCCCCGACGCCGCCGCGGCGCTCGCCCGCGCCCTCGACGCCGGCCAATTCGACCGCGCCGCGACCATCGCCGCCGGCCTCGTCGCGCAGCCCGGCCCCCGTGACGCGACGCTCAACCGCCAGCTGTGCGGGGCCCTCGATACCGCCGCCCAACAGGCCCTGCGCGCCGGCCGACTGCTCGCCGCCGAGGGCTGGCTGCAGCGCGCGGGCCCCGTCTGCGGGCTGCTGCAGGCCGAGCGGACCGCCACCCTCTTCCGCGCCCGCGGCGACCTGCGCCGGCAGATGGGCGACCTGCGCGGCGCCGTCGGCCCCTACCGCGCCGCCTTCTGGCTCGCCGAGGCCCCGCAAGACCGCGCCCGGCTGGCCGATACCCACGCCGAGCTGGCCCTGCTGCGCTTCGGCGAGGGATCCATCGAGGCCGGCGAGGCCCACCTCGAAGCCGCTCGGGCGCTCGACTCGCTGCGCCCGCGGGTGCAGGCGGCGATCGAAGCCCGGCCCACCGTCGACCTGCGGGCGCGGGTCGGCATCGTGCTGATCATCCTGGTGATGGGCGTGTTCGTGATGCGCCGGCTGCGCAAGGTTTTCAGAGGAGACCGAATACCGGGCACCCGCGCCGCGTTGAAGGCGCGACGCGGTCCGTGGTAGATCCGGCCGCCGTCGGAGATCCGCGCCCCGCGCGGCATAGACCTCTGCACTTCTCGGGAGATGTCCGATGTTCGAGTCCCTCGCCCTGATCGCCGCCCTGCTCAGCCCCGCCAGCCAGCCCGCCGCGCCCCAGGCGCAGGTCAAGATGGCCGAGACCCAGGGCGCCCTGCACCGCGGCGCCGCCTTCACCCTCACCGAGAAAGACCGCACCACCCTCGACGCGGTGGCCGCCAAGGCCCCCGAGATGGCGGGCAAGACGGTGCAGGTCAGCGGCACGGTGAAGTCGGCCTGCATCAAGAAGGGCTGCTGGATGGTGCTCGCCGGCGATACCGCCCGGGCCCGCATCACCTTCAAGGACTACGGCTTCTTCGTGCCGCTCGACGCAGCGGGCAGCACCGCCATCGTCGAGGGCGCCGTCGAGGTCAAGACGCTCAGCGAGGCCGAGCGCAAGCACCTCGCCGAAGACGCCGGCAAGAGCGTCGATACCATCCCCAAGCACGAGCTGCGGCTGGTGGCCACCGGGGTCGAGCTGACCCGGGTCGCCACGAAGTAGGCCCGCTCCGTCCCCGGCCCTGCGCCGGCGCGAATTCGGCAGAATCCGCCCCATGCACTATGCTCGGCGGCCGTGCGCCCCCGAGCCCCCCGACCATGATCCCGATCCGCGTCGACGGCGCCGACCGCGCGCCGATCACCCGCGTCCTGATCGGGCTCAACCTGCTCGTCTTCTGCGGCCTGTGGCTGCTCGGACCGGGCGCCGACGGCCCGCTGCGCCAGTTCGGCTGGGTGCCCGCGCGCATGACCAGCCCCGAGAGCTGGCGCATGCTCGGCCCCGTCGGCCAGCTCGGACCGCTCTTCACCCACGGCTTCCTGCACGTCGGCGCGCTGCACCTCGTCGGCAACCTGTGGGCCCTGCACCTCTTCGGCGGCGCGGTCGAGTCCCGCATCGGCCGGCGCCCGTTCGCGACCCTCTACATCGGCGGGCTGACCCTCGCCGCCGCCTGCCACGCCCTCGCCGCGCCCGGCTCCGTCGTGCCGATGGTCGGCGCCTCGGGGGCCATCGCCGCGGTGATGGGCGCCTGCCTCGCCATCGACCCCGGCGCCCGGGTGCTGACCCTGGTCCCGATCCCGATCCCCACCGCCGCGCGCATCCCCGCCTGGCTCCTGATCGGGCTGTGGGCCATGCTGCAGCTGCTCGCGGTCAGCGCCGGATCGGACGCGGGGGTCGCCTGGTGGGCCCACATCGGCGGCTTCGCCTTCGGCGGCCTGTGGGGCCTCGCCCGCCGCTGGCCGGGCCGCATGGCGCTGCCGCGCGCCGCCCGCCGATCGCAGCCCCAGCGCACGAGGATGATCCGGTGAAACTCGACTTCGACCTGCACGCCGGCACGACCGAGTTCTACGTCGACCCGGTCTACTACGATCACGAGTTCAAGAACCGCCGGGCCGACGTCGACTGGTACGTCGAGCAATACCTCGACACCGAGGGCCCGGTGCTCGAGCTGGCCGTCGGCTCGGGGCGCATCGCGCTCAAGGCGGTGCGCGACGGCGCCGAGGTCTACGGCCTCGACCTCTCGCAGAGCATGCTCGAGCACGCCCGCGCCCGCGCGGCGAAGCTGCCCAAAGCCCGCCGCGACAAGCTGCACCTCGCCCGGGCTGACATGCGCGACTTCGCCCTCGGCCGCACCTTCGGGCTGGTGAGCTGCCCGTTCAACGCCTTCATGCACCTCTACACCCGCGAAGACGCCGAGCGCTGCCTCGCCGCCGCCAAGGCCGCCCTCGCCCCCGACGGCCTCTTCATCATCGACGTGCTCATGCCCGACCTCGACTACTTCATGCGCTCGCCCTACAAGCGCTTCGAGGGGGTCACCTTCAAGCACCCGCGCTACGGCACCCGCTACACCTACAGCGAGCAGAGCGCCTGGGATCCGGTGCGCCAGATCAACCAGATGTGGTTCCACTACGACCGCGCCGAAGAGGGCGAGGGCCCGGCGCACTACGTCGTGCAGCTCAGCCACCGCTACTACTACCCACAAGAGCTGATGGCGCTGCTGCATTACGCCGGCTTCGAGGTGCTCTACACGCTCGGCGACTTCGAAGGCGGCCCGCTGATGGCCGACAGCGACTCGATGCTGCTGATGTGCGGACACCGCGCGGGCTGAGTCACCCACAGCGCCCGCCTATCTGATAGGGTCGTCCCGTTGACCACGGGTGCCAGGGCCGGTGACGTGAACCCGATCGACGCACTGCGAGACGCCATCGCCGCCGTCATCGGCGCCGACGACGAGCGCGCACAACGGGCCGCGACCGCGCGACCCGACGCCGGGCGCCTCGCGCCGACGCTGCCGCTGGTCCACCGCGCGCCGGCCGACCACCTCGACGCCATCTTCGCCGCCGGCCACCTCGCCGCCCCCGCGCCGTGCACCGCGGCCGAGGCGCAGTGCGGCATCCCGCGGGCGGTCTACTTCTTCCTCGGCTGCGTCGCCTACCCCGCCGGCGTCGTCGCGTTCCTCGCCCGGCCCGACGTGCTCGCCCGGCTGCCGGCCTCGTTCACGCCGTTCGATACCGGCTCGCTGAACGGCTACGCCCGCCCGCTCGACACCCGCCTGCCGTGGGACGCCGACGACCGACTGAGCTTCCTCGCTGGGCACCTGGGCAAAGGGCCCGACACCGCCGCCTTCGCGGTCGACTACCTCGCCGGTCACTTCGCCGACGTCGACGACTACGTGCGCCGGGCGCAGGTCTCCGAGCCCGACGACCCGCCGTACCACGGGCTGGCCAGCACCTCGGGCGATCGGCGGGCGTGGACCATCGAGGTGCAGCTGCACGCGGATCTGCCGGTCGACGCGGGGCATCTGCAGACCATCGTGCTGGCCCAGGCCGACCTGCTCGCCGACATACCCGACGATCTGGTCGAACTGCTCGTGATCGCCGAGAATGACGAGCTGGAGCGCAGCGTGCGGGACGAGATCTTGGGTGAGGAGGCCGCGTGAACGCATCGATCCCCCTCGACGGCGCGCACATCGTCGCCGCGGCCACGCCCGCCCGCTCGAAGTCGCCCTTCAACCAGGGCCGCCCGATCGTGCGCGCCGCCGACGGCCGCCTCATGCGGGCGCGGACCTACGACGCCCACGGCGACGCCTGCGGCCCGCTGCTCTCGGACGACGACCTGCAGACCCTGATCGCGGCCGGTCAGGCCCTGCCGCTCGAACGGCCGGTGCCCGCCGCGCCGGGGCTGGTCGTCTGGGTCCTGCGCGCCGGTTTCGTCGACCGCGAGCTGGCCCTGCACCGGCTGCGGGCAGGCCGCTGGGTACACGCGCTCCAGCCCGGCCCGGAGCACGCGTGGGTCTGCGTCGTCGACGCGCGCGACGCCGCGCTCCAGAGCGTGCGCGACGATTGGCAGACCACCGCGACCGAGAAGGCGCTCGACGCCGGGCGCGAGGGCCGCTGGAAGACCGCGGAGCAATGGGCCGAGCAGGCCTACGCCCTGAGCCCGGGGCTGGCCCCCGAGCCGCTGGCGCTGCTGCTCATCACCCACGAGCGCACCGGCCGCGCAGCCCGCGCCCGCGGCCTGCGCGCGATGGCCGAGCGGTCGCGCGGCGCGGCGTTCGCCGAGCGGCTCGATGAGAGCGTGGCCCAGCTGCGCGCGCAGCTCCGATCTTCGCTGGACGAGCACCCACCGGCGCAGAGCCAGACGCTGGACCGCCTGCGCGCGGCGCTCGCCGCGCGGGGTCGCCCGCTCGACCGGCGCAGCGCGCGGCTGGTCGAGTACGCGGCATGACCCAGCCGACCGACGACCACGAACTGATCTCGCTGGGGCGGCCGGCGCCCTTCATCACCTTCTACTCGTTCAAGGGCGGCGTCGGCCGCAGCATGGCGCTGATCAACGTCGCCAGCATCGTCGCCGCCCGCGGCTTCCGGGTGCTGGTGATCGACATGGACCTCGAGGCGCCCGGCATCTCCTTCCTCGCCCGGCGCCACGGCGGCTCACCCGAGGTCGAGGTGGCCCAGCCCGGCTTCGTCGACGGCCTGCTCGACGCCCGCCAGCGCGGCGCCGAGAGCGACCTCTTCGCCCTGTCTGCGGCGGAGTTCGTCGAGCGCTACAGCACCCGCTTCGACCTGCCCGAGGGCTTCGACCAGCACCCGCGCAGCGAACTGCACATCATGCCCGCCGGCCGCCTCGACCCGGGCTACGCCGAGCGCTTCGAGCAGCTCGACCTCGCCGGGCTCTACCGCGAGGGGTTGGGGCTGGGGCTGGTGGCCGAGTTCAAAGCCGCCGTGCAAGGCAGCGAGCGCTTCGACTACGTCTTCGTCGACAGCCGCACCGGCTTCTCGGAGGAGTCGGGGGTCTGCACCCGCGATCTGGCCGACCACCTGATCGTGCTCTCGGGGCTCAACCGGCAGAACGTGCAGGGCACGGCGCGGTTTTTGGCCGCGCTGCGGGCGGCGGGCAGCGAATTGTCGGGCCTGGAGGTGGTCCTCAGCCCGATCCCCAACAGCGAGGACGCGCTGGTCGACGCCCGGGTCGAGAAGGCCACGGCGATCTTCGAGGAGGCCTGGGGCGCAACCGTGCCCACCGACCTGCAGATCCCGTATCACCCGCAGCTCGCGCTGACCGAGGAGCCGCACGTCTTCCGCCGCCAGCGGGGCTATCTCTACGACGCCTACCGGCGCCTGGAGAAGCGGGTGCTGGCGTTGATCGGCGACACGGTAGACGGCTGGCGCGAACGGTCGAGTCGGGCCTTGCAGGCGAATCGGCTGGCGGATGCCGAGGCCGCGCTGCGTATGGCCGGTATGCTGGCCGATGAGCCGGGCTGGTCCGACCCACTCGTGATGTGGTTGCCCGGGCATCTGGAAGATCTGGTGACCGAGCCGATGGGTGAACGATTCCTGGAGCACATGCACCGCGGTGCCAGCCAACACATACGCACGCTCTTGGATGATTGGCTGTTCATCCCGGGCCAGAAGCCCGACGTGCAGCAGGCCGCCGCCGAGGCGCCGCCGGAACCCGACACAGCCCCCGAACCCGACCCCAAGACCTGATCCCGTGACCGACTGGACCCCCGCGCACATCCAGGCCCGCTTCGCCACGCTCAATACCTGGCGTCGGGCCGGCGTGCGCGCGCCGCACAAGCCGCTGCTGCTGCTCTTCGCGCTGGGCCGGATCCTGCGCGGCGAGCCGCGGCTGGTGCGCTTCGGCGACGTCGAGCGCCACCTCGACGGGCTCATCGCCGAGTTCGGGCCGCCGCGCAAACATACCCGCGGGCGGGCGCGTTACCCGTTCTGGCACCTGTGCAACGACGGCCTGTGGGAGCTGCCCCAGCGGGCGGCGATCATCGCCGGCGGGCTCGACCGGTCGAACGAGCCGCCCATCGCGGTGCTGCGCGAGGCCCGCGGCGGCTTCCCCGAGGCGCTGCACCTACAGCTCGTGGCCCAGCCGTGGCTCTGCGTGACGCTGATCGAGCAGCTCATCGCCGGCCACTTCCCGGCGAGCTATCGCGAAGACATCCGCGCCGCGATCGGCGTACCGCACAGCGCCTTTCACGCGAAGGTGCTCGCCGAGCAGGTGGCCCGGGCGATGCGCTTCGCCGCGCCGCGCGATCCGGCGTTCCGCAAGGCACTGCTCGACATGTGGAGCGGGCGCTGCGCGGTCTGCGGCTTCGAGGCCCGCTACGCCGATCGGCCGTTCGGGGTCGAGGCGGCGCATATCAAGTGGCACGCCGCCGGCGGGCCCGATACGCCGGACAACGGCCTCTTGCTGTGCGTGCTGCACCACCGCGCCCTCGACCGGGGGCTCTTGGGGCTGCGGGCCGACAATACGATCAAGATCGCGCCCGGCGTGCACGCCGAGGGCGTCGCCCGCCAGCGGCTGGTGGACTTCGACGGTCGCCCGCTCGGCGACGGCGGCCCGGCGCCAGCCCTCGACCCGGCGTTCATCGCGTGGCACGACGCCCAGGTCTACCGCTGCCGGTGATCGCTGATCGCGCCGTCAACCCCCACCGTCGCGCGGCGCCGCTCACGCCCGATCGAAGACGTGGGTGGCACCTCTTCAGGGGCAATAGGGATCGAACCTGCGACTTGCGGATCAGGAGCCCGCTGCTCCTCACATAGCGCTTTCGACCCATCACCCATCGCCCGAACCCTACGCCGCCCCGCACCGAGCGTCGACGCATCACCCCTCGCGCTTTGACACCCGCAACAGATCCACCACATCCACCCCCAGCCCCTCGGCGAGCAGGACGATCGTGCGCATCGTCGGGTTGGCCTTCGCGTTGCGGATGTTGTGAATGCTCTGCGAGTTGACGCCCGTCACCCGGGAGACCTTGCGCAGCGACCAGCCCTTCTGCGCGGCGACGCGGTCGAGGTTGTGGGCGATGCGGCCGACGACGGCGTCTACCAGCGCGTCGACCTTGGGATCGTCGGGCTCCATGTTCGGCTTGTAGCGCGGGCGACCGCGGCTCACCAGACAACACGATATTGACCAATCTTAACTGATCAATATCACCACCTGGTACATGCTGCCCCCGCAGATACAGGAGACCACCCATGCCCACCCAGCTGACTCCTCTCCGCTTCACCCGGGCGCAGCTCCGGGCGTTGGCCGACGTCGGCCGCTGGGTCGGCCCCGACCTGCCCCGCGTCTTCGTCGACCACCGCCGCAGGCGCTCCGCCGAGCGGGCGTTCGACGCCATCGACGACCAGCTGCGCGGGCTGCGCCGCGACCCGATCGACCTCGACCTCGAGACCTTCGCCGACCTGCACGCCGAGCTGCGCAGCGTCGAGCTCGCCGGGCTACTGCGGGCCCGCGTGCGCGACCTGCTGGCGGTGCTCACCCTGTGGCGCGCCCTCGAACAGCTCGGCCCGGCGGCCGACGCGGAGCGCCTGCTCGTCGTGCCCGCCATCGACGAACTCGGCTGGCGAGCCGACGTGCTCGACCTGCTCATCGACCGCGGGGTCCAGGTGACGCTGCCCGGCGAACGCCGCCGCGACTGACGACGGTCGCCCGCTCGGCGACGGCGACCCGGCGCCGGCCATCGACCCGGCGTTCATCGCGTGGCACGACGCCCGGGTCTGCCGCTGATCGTTCATCGCGATGTGGCTTCGAAGGCCACTGCCCGATGAAGCCGTCCATCTCCGAGTGGCGCTGCCCGTCGCCGCGGATGGTCCCGTTCATCCCGTGGTGGCCCGCATGGCCGCCGGGTGCAGCCCGCAGATCGAGCCGACCGGCGTCGAGGGCCACCCGGCGGTCGCCGCGCGCCAAGAACATGGCCCGGTGGGCCAGAACCGCATGGCGCCGTTCATCCCCAGGTGGCTTCGAAGGCCACTTCGCGGTGGTCGGGTCCATGTCGATCCGCCCTCGACGCCGCCCGCCGGTGGCCGGGCCCATGCCGATCCGGCCCTCGACGCCGTTTGGCGCTGATCCGGTTCACCGCGTTGTGGCCCTCGCCGCCGCTCGGGCTCAACGCAGCCCGATGCGCACCACGCAGCCGATGTCGGCGGCCTGCGGGTCGCAGTGGCCGACCAGCGTCAGCGCCTTCTCGCCGATGAACGAGCCGCGGCCCGGCGAGACGTAGGCGATGCCGGTCTCGGGCGCGCCCTCGCCGCGGACATGCAGCGCGATCCGCCGGCTCGGCGCGCCCAGGCCGACCACCAGCCAGACCCCTGGGTGGGACGGTGAGACGCCGCCGTAGCGCGGGCCGGTGTGGATCACGTCGACGACGGTCGCCAGCTCATCGCCCACCCGGCCCACCGCGGCCACCGCGGCCACCGCGTCGACGATCTGCCGGCGGGCTTTACCCGGCCGACCCAAATGCAGCGCAAACGGCTCGATGGTGTGGGACTCGGTGGCGCCGCTCGGCGCCTTCACCGGCGGCCGGCCGCTGTGGCCGACCATGCGCGGCCCCACCGGGCCCTCGACCAGCGCCACGACGCCGCCGCGATCGCCGGTGAAAGGCGTCTCGAGCGCGGTCAGCGGCCCGGCGTCGGCCCCGGTCTGCACATCGAGCGGGCGGACTTCCAGCCGCCGCTTGCCGCCGGCCGCGAGGTAGAGCTGGCCGCGCATCACGTCGAGCCGCATGACGTCGAGGTCTTCGAACGTGCGGCTCCAGTTGGCCGCCGCGCCGACATAGCGGGCCACGGTCGCGGTCTCGGGGCCGTCGAGCATGCGGTCGCGCTCGTGGGCCAGCACGAAGCCGCCGGCGACCGGCGCCAGCCGCAGGGTATCGGCCGAGGTCGCGTCGAGCAGCACCGCCGTCGGCGCGCCGTCGGGGCTCAGGGCGATGACCGCGCCGGCGACGCCCGATACGTAGGGGTTCGCGCCGGGCGGCGCCTCCACGGTGCGCCCGCCCACGGTCAGCGCGCCGCGGGTCGTCAGCGCCAGCAGCAGGCGGCCGTCGGCCCGGATCAGATCGTGCGCCGCCTCGTCCTCCGGGCCGCCGAGGGCATGGGCCGCTTTGAGCTGTCCGGTGGGGCTCAGCAAGAGCAGCGCGATGTCGTCGCCGCCGACGGGCGTAAGCGTCGCGCCGTCGGGCAGCGTCAGCGGGCGGTCGAACTCACCGACGACCAGCAGCGCGCCGTCGGGGCGGGGCAGCGCCGCCTCGATGTCGAGGCCGGGCAGGGTGAACCGCCACTGCTCGACCGGCGTCGGGGTGAGGCCCGGATCGGCGGCGGCCGGGGCGGTGAGGGCGAGCGAGACGAGGCAGGTGAGCAGGGTCGGGCGCATGGGGGCTCCGCTGCGGGGGACGCCCCACCTAGCAGCGGCGGTCGATCGGGTCAACCGAACTTGTGCCCGCCGGCCGGGCGCGGTAGAGCCTGCCCATGCCCCGCGTCATCGTCATCGCGCTCACGCTGGCCCTCGCCTCGACGGCCATGGCCCAGCTGCTGCCCGGTCTGGGCGGCGGCGACGAGCCGGCGGTGCGGCTGGCCGACCCGCGCGAGCAGCTCGCCGACACCGCCAAGGCCATCGAGACCCGCCGGCAGGCGGTGATGCTGCGGCAGGCCGACGTCGACCGCTGGCAGGCCCGGCGCAAGGCGGTCGCCGAGCGGCTGACGGCGCTGGAGGCCGAGCTGGCGGCCAAGGTGCGGGCGAGCGCGCCCGACGCGGCGGCCCGCACCTGGACCCCCGAGGCGTTGGTGGTGCCGGTGCCCGCCGCGCCGGCGGACGCCGGGCCCGCCGACGCCGGGCCGCCGGACGCGGGGGTCGACGGCGGCGCGGACGCGGGGCTCGACGCGGGCGTATCGGACGGGTCGGACGGCGCCGACGCAGGGGTCGACGGCGGCGCCGATGGCGAGGCGGGTGACGCGATCGTCGACGCCGCCCCGCCGCCGCCCGAGCCGGCCCCCGAGCCGCAGAGCACCGTGCTGGCCCTCATCGAGACCGCCGGCGGCTGGCTGGCCCCGGGGGTGCACCCGGCCGAGGTGGCCGAGATCGAGCACGAGCGGCAGGCCCTGCGCGGGCTCGACGGCGTCCTGGCGAGCTTGATCCGGCTGCACGGCGAAGAGAGCGGTCAGCTCGCCGCCGCGCTGGCCGAGGTCGAGAAGATGCAGCGGGCCCTGTCGGCCGATCCGCCGGCGGCGGCGACCACCGGGTTGCGCGACGTCGAGCGGCTGGCCCTCGATACGCACAAGGCGCGCATCGAGGTGGCCCTGGCCCGCGCCCGGCAGCGGCAGAGCGCCATGGACGACGCCGACGCCGCCGAGGCGGTCGAGCGCCGGCGGCAGACCATCACCCCGCTCGCGACCCTCGACGCGGGCGACTTCGCCCCGTGGGCGGCCTACGCCGAGTCCTTCGGCCGGGCCGAGACCCTGCGCGAGCGCACCGAGGATCTGCGCCGGCAGGCCCTCGACCTGATCGAGCCGCTCGCCCGCCTCACCGAGCGCGTCGCCGCGGCCCGCAAGGAGCGCCGCGCCCTGGAGACCCGCTCCGCGCGGCAGACGCTCGATACGCTCGAAGACCGCTACGCCGACGCGCTCGACGGCATGCAGATCACCGCCGACGACCTGGAGCAGGCGCAGTCGATCTTCGAGCGCTCCAAGTCGCTGCGGGCGCGCAACATCCCGCCGCTCGAGGAGCAGCTCGACGACCTGCGGGTCATCGGCGCCACCACCCTGGCCGGCGCCGAGTCCGACTTCGACACCGCCCGGGTCAAGCGGCTGCAGCGCACGGTCGTCGGCGAGAAGCTGCTGTTCGAGCGCATGAAGCTGCAGCGGGATACCTTCCGCCGGGACATGGTGCTGGCGGTGCAGCGCATGCTCGAAGACGAGGCGCCCGATCCGGCCTTCGCCGAGAGCTGGTCGCCGCTGCTCGACGCGCAGCAGATGCAGGCCCGCGAGGCCGACCAGGAGACCCGCTGCGAGGGCTGGCGCCGCGAGAGCACCGCGCTGCGCAAGGCGACCCCGGCCCCGGCCCAACGGGCCAACGCCCAGGCCCTCGAGCAGCTCTACGCCAGCCTCGACGACCTCTGCGGGCGCGAGGGGCTGGTGCTGGCGACGCAGGGCCGGCTGGCCGAGATCGGGCGCTATCACATCCAGCGCTCGGAGACCCGCGGCCGCAGCCTGTGGTGGTATCTGGGCCGGCTGGCCCTCTCGGCGCTGGTGCTGGGGCTCCTGCTGTGGATCTCGCGCTTCCTCGGCCGGATCACCAGCCGCTTGTCGGGCCGCCACAGCAAGAACCTGCAGGCGCGCCCCGGCCTCGCCCGCCTGCGCAGCATCGGCGCGCTGACCCTGTATCTGGCCTCGCTGACCGGCCTGTGGCTGGGGGTCTCGCTGCTGGCGGTCAACCAGATCTGGGCCCTCGACCTCGACCTCGACTGGCTGGGCACCTTCGCGGTCAAGCCGATGTTCATCGTCGGCGGGGCCGAGGTCTCGCTGTGGTCGCTGGCCCGGCTGGCGATGTGGGTGATGGCGGCGATCTGGGTCGGCCGCATGGTGCATCGCTTCTCGAGCGACCTGATGGAGCACTTCGCCGTCGAGCATACCCTGCGCGACACCCTGGCGACGCTGATCCGCTACGCGACCATCGCCATCGGCATCGCGGTGGGGCTGTCGGCGGCGGGCATCGGCTTCGGCGCGCTGGCGGTGTTCTTCGGGGTCATCGGCATCGGCATCGGCTTCGGCTTGCAGACCATCGCCAACAACTTCATCAGCGGCTTCATCATCCTGCTCGAGCGGCCCATCCGAAAAGGCGACTTCGTGCAGGTCGACGACATGGTCGGCGAGGTGCTGGCGGTCAAGGCCCGGGCGACGACCATCGAGACCCGCGACGGCGTGACGGTGATCGTGCCCAACTCGGAGTTCGTCGGCGGGCGGGTGGTCAACTGGACCCTGGGCCGCGGCGATCGGGTCCGGGGCAAGGTCGCGGTGGGCGTGGCCTATGGCACCGACATCGAGCACGCCGCCGGCCTGCTGCTGGGCATCGCCGAGGCCCACCCGGCGGTGCTCACCCGCCCCAAGCCCGACGTGCGGCTGGTCAACTTCGGCGACAGCAGCCTCGACCTGACGCTCTACTTCTGGTCCCGCGACATCCGCGGCCTGCCGAAGCTCCAGAGCGACCTCAACCAGGCGATCAACACCGCGTTCGCCGAGCACGACATCGAGATCCCCTACCCGCGGGAAGACATCAGCATCCGCGAGCTGCCGCCCGAGTGGCGCCGGGCGGACGGCGACGGGGACTGAGCCGAACGCAGTACGCTATGCTGTGGCCGATGGATACCATGACCCATGGATGAGCTGATCGCCCGTCGCGCGCGCGCCGCCCGTCGCCGGGCACGGTGTACCCTGACCGTCGCGACGCCCGAGACCAGCCGCCCTCCGCGACCGTCGTCGGCCGCCGAGCGCCTGGCCATGATGTGGCCGCTGGCGCGCGAAGCCTGGCTGCTGTCGGGCAGGCCGCTGCCGGATTACGACCGCGGAGACATGCCGGGACGGGTCCTGCGGGCGGACGACGCGCGGTGAGCGCGGGTCTCAACGAGGACTTCATCGACCTGCTGGCGGAACTCGACGACGCAGGCGCCGAGTTCTTGATCATCGGCGCGCACGCGCTCGCAGTGCATGGCGTCGCCCGAGCGACCGGGGACCTCGACGTCTTCGTGCGCCGGTCTACGGAGAACGCCGAGCGGGTCCTGACCGCTCTGAGGCTCTTCGGCGCACCGGTCGATGCCCATCGGCTCACGGCAGGTGATCTGAATCGACCGGGCACGGTGTATCAGGTCGGCTTGCCGCCGCGACGGATCGACCTGCTCACGTCGATCGATGGCTGTGACTTCGAGGAGGCCTGGCGCGGTCGCACCGAGGTCGATGTGCAGGGTCGTCGTCTGCCGTTCCTCGGACGCCGCGAACTCGAGATCAACAAGCGTGCGTCCGGGCGAACGAAGGATCTGCTGGACCTGGAATTGCTCGCCGAGTCCGATCGGTCGGCGGACTGACCCGCCGAAGCGCTACCCGCCCGTGCCGCTGATCCAATGGGCGACGCCCACCGACAGCGCGGGCACGTAGGTCACCAGCAGCACCACCGCGATCAGGATGAACAGGTACGGGATGATCGTCTTGTACAGCCGCACCATCGGGATCTCGAAGCGCGCCGCGGCCAGGAAGAGGTTGAGGCCCACCGGCGGCGTGAGGAAGCCCAGCTCGAGGTTGGCCAGGAAGATGATGCCCAGGTGGATCGGGTCGATGCCGTAGTGCACCGCGATCGGCGCCAGAATGGGCGGCAGGATGACGATCGCGCTGTAGATCTCGAGGATGCTGCCCAGCACCAGCAAGAGCCCGTTGAGCGCGAGCAGGAAGACCAGCGGCGACTCGATGACCGTCTCGACCCAGGCCAGCAGCATGTCGGGCAGCTCGGCCTCGATGAGCGCGTAGCTCGACAGGCCCATGGCCGCCGCGAGCAGGATCAGGACCGCGCCGACCAGCGCGCCGGCGCCGGCGAGCACCCGGGGCAGGTCGCGGGTGGGGTGCAGGTCGCGGGTGATGAAGACCTCGATGATCACCGCGTAGGCCGCCGCCGCCGCCGCCGCCTCGACCATCGAGGCGAAGCCGCCGGCGAAGAGCACGATGACGACCACCGGGACCGAGAGCTCCCACTTGGCGGCCCACGCCGAGGCGAACAGCTCGCGGCCGTCGAACGGCGGGCGCTCGGGCTCGACCTTGCGCCCGACCCACATGCCGTAGGCGGCCACCGCGAGCCCCATGAGCAGGCCCGGCACCAGCCCGGCGAAGTAGAGCTGGTCGGCGCCGACGCTGACCTCGGGGCTCTGCGAGACGACGACGGCGTAGAGGATGACCGGCAGGCTGGGCGGGAAGAGCAGGCCCAGGCTGCTCGACGCGGTGACGTGGCCCAGGGCGAAGTTCTCGGGGTAGTTGTCGGCCTTGAGCATGCCGTAGACCAGCCCGCCGAGCGCGATGATGGTCACCCCCGAGCCGCCGGTGAAGGTCGTGAAGACGCCGCAGACGCCGGCGACGAGGATGGCCATGCCGCCGGGCAGCCAGCCGAACATGGCCTTGAAGAAGCGCACCAGCCGCTCGGAGGCGCGGGTCTCGGCGAGCACGTAGCCGCAGGCGGTCAACAGCGGGATGGCCGGCAGCGTGGGCGAGCTGACCAGCCGGTAGATCTCGGCCGAGACGGCGCTGATGGGCGTGCTCTCGCTGAAGTAGAGCAGCATCGCCGCCCCGCCCATCGCCGCGAAGACGGGGGTGCCGAAGACGGCGGCGACGAGCACCAGCGCCACCAGCCAGCCGCTGTGGTCTTCGATGAGGCCGGGGGCGTAGAGCCCGAGCACGAAGCCGAGCGGGGCCAGCGCCAGCGCCAGGGCGCGGCCGGACCACTTCGCGTCGGCCCGCCAGATGAAGCGCAGAGCGATGAAGGCCAGCGAGAGCGGCATCACCGCCTCGCCGACCCAGACCGGCAGGCCGATGGGCAGCACCTTGCCCACGTCGCGGTTGACCGCGACGACGTCCCACGCCGCCGAGGCGAGCACCAGCGAGATCGCGGCGGCGATGCCCATGGCCGCCGCGCCCGCGTAGCGGCGGACGGGGCCTTCGGGCAGGATCTCGGCGGTCGAGAGCCGCAGGTGGCGGCCGTCGCGGGTGGCGAGCAGCCCGCCGAGGAAGGTCAGCCACAAGACGAGCTGGCGCAGGTACTCCGCGCCGCCTTCGAGGCCCCAGTCGAACGGGCGGCCGATCGCTTCGAGCAGCGGCAGCACGATCGCCGCGCCGAAGACCACCACCACCGCGAGGTTCTCGATGCGGTGCACGATGCGCACCGGCAGCGGCGCGTCGGGGCCGGGCGGCAGGGCGGTGCCGGGCGCGCCAACGGCGCCGGCGACGCCGGGGGAGATCGTCTCGGAGGGGCCCGCGCCCGTCTCGACCGTGCTCAAAATGCTACTCGCTGGTGCCGTCGGTGAACGCCCCGAGCTTGCGGAAGGCGTCGCGGTGCTTCATGGCCTCGTCGTAGAGCGCCGGCGGTACGTAGGTGCCGCGGATGTCGCCCTTCGCCCCGTCGACCTTGGCCTGCCACTGCTGCATCACCGGCGGCGGGATGGCGTTGACGGTCAGGCCGCGGCTGGCCATCTCGGTGACGCTGTCGGCGTCGGTCTTGCGGCTGATGGCTTCGAGGCGTTCACCGGCGGTGCGGGCGGCGGCGGCCATCTTCTCGCGCAGGGCCGGATCGAGCTTCGCCCAGACCTTGGCGTCGATGATCAGCGCGCCGACGAAGGGGGCCCACTTCGCCTCGGTGAGGTGCTTGGCGTGGTCGTGCCAGCGCATGAGCACCGCCGCCTGGGCGGTGGTGGGCACCGCCTCGATGAGGCCGGTCTGCAGCGCGGTGGTGATCTCGGTGGCCGGCAGCGGCACCGGGTTGAAGCCGGTCTTGCGCCACAGCTCGATCTGGCTCGAGCTGCCCTGGAAGACGAAGAGCTTCTGCGCGCCGGCGTCTTCGGGGGTCACGATGGGCTTCTTCGACAAGAGCCGCACCCAGCCGCCGTCGCCCCACGCGAGCACCTCGAAGCCCTCGGCGCGGTAGGCGGCGTCGAGCTGCGGCCGCAGCTTGTCGAGCACGTAGTCGTATTCGTCCCAGCTGCGGTAGGCCAGCGGGATCTGCAGGGCGTGGGCCGCCAGCGAGATCTCGCGCAGGCCGCCGGCGGTGATCAGGCCGCCGTGCAGCGTGCCGAGCCGGATCTTGCGCACCACCTCGGCGTCGTCGCCGGCCACGCCGCCGGGGTAGATCTTCAGCCGGACCTCGCCGTCGCTGAGCGTCTTCCACTCGTCGGCGAGCTGGGCGAGCACCTTGTGGAAGGCGGAGCCCTTGGGGGCGAGCGTCGCCACCTTGATGGTGGTCCTGGCCAGGGCCGGGCCCGTCGAGAGCGCGGCGAGGGCGAGGGCGAGGGCGATTGCGCGCATGGGAGACCTCCGGGGCCGTGGGTGGGCAGCGCGGATCACAAGAACAGATCGTCCTTGCGATTCTTCAACCAGCGGGCCCGTCGCTGGGCCAGTGTATTCACCAGTCGATGCCGCGGGACGGCGTCGAGGTCGAAGGCCAGCACCTGCTCGAGCAACGCGTCGAAGGCGGCGCCGTCCTGGGTGGCGACGAGCACCGACTCGGCGTAGGCCACCAGCGGCGAGAGGCGCTCTTCATTCGAGGCGGCGAACGCCTGGTCCATGCGCGCCTTCGCCCGCTTCGCCTTCTCTTTGGGGTCGCCGCCGGGCTGGGCCATCTCCCAGCTGAGGTAGAAGTCGTGCACCGCGCCTTCGCCGTAGTCCGGGTCGAGCGCGGCCACCCGGGCCATCAGGTGCTCGACGAGGCCCAGATCGGCGGCGAGCTCGACGTCGTCTTTGTCGAGCGCGACGCCGGCGGCCCAGCCCATGGCGGTCCAGTACAACAGCGGCACGTGCTCGGATTCGAAGTCGGCCAGCGTCTTCTTCGGCCGCTCGCGCAGCGCGGCGCGCACGTCCTTGGCCTCGACCTCGAGGTTGATGCCGGCGAGCCCGTAGCGCACCGCGCGGTGGTACATGCCCTGCGCCCGCTTGCGCAGGTGGCGCGCGCCCTTGAAGTCGTCGTCTTCGATGCGATCGGCCTCGAGCTGCAGGCAGGCGTAGCCGTATTGCACGAAGCCGCGGGTGGCGGCGGTGTGCAGCCCCATGTGGTCGGGCGCCGACTCGATGAGGCTCTCGATGGTCTTGAGACCGAAGGGGCTCGACTCGCAGATGAAGTCGGGGTCGTCGTCGCGGCCGAAGGCTTCACCCGGGCTGGAGAGCGCGTCGCCGAGGGCGTTGACCGCCATCGACTTCACGCAGCCGGTCGTCGAACCGAGGGCGAGCAGCGCCGCGAGCAGCGGGAACAGACGATGTACAGACATGGCGGGAGGGTGCGGGGTCGGCCGGGTCGTGTCAACAGCCGCCGACGGACGGGTGCAGACATGCCCCGCGGCGGCCCCCGGCGGCCCCCGGTCGGGCCGAACGGCGCGCGACCTTCACCGCGGGCCTCGGCGCAGCGATTCGAGCTTCTCCATGCCCGCCCGGGCCTCCGGCTGACCCGGATCGAGGCGCAACGCGGCGGCGAAGTCGGCGCCCGCGCCGGCCAGATCACCGGCGTTGCCCCGCACGACGCCGCGCAGGGCGAGCACGTCGGCGGTGGGCTGCTCGGCGATCAACGCGTCGAGCAGCGTGCGGGCGATCTGCGGCTGCCCGGCGTGCAGCGCGTAGCGGGCCAGGTTCGCGCGGGCGGTGCGATCGCCCGGGTTCAGCTCGACCGCGCGGGTCGCCGCCTGCATCGCGTCGGCGTGCCGGCCGGCGGCGGCCAGCGCGGTGGCCAGGTTGTTCCAGCGGGCGCCGTTCTCCGGTTCGAGGTCCAAGGCCTGCTCGAAGGCGGCCCCGGCCAGGGGGACGCGTCGCTGCTGCAATTCGAAGCGCCCGCGGTCGGAGGCCCAGTTCGCCGCCGCGCGCCGCCCCTGCGGCCCCAGCGTATCGGTGGCGATGGGCACCTCGACCGCTTCGAGCGCGCTCGGCGCCGGCCGGACGAGCAGCGGCCACGCCGGCCCCAGGTCGGGCGGGCGGGCCGATCGGTCGAGGTCGCTGGCGCTCTCCCAGCCGACGGGCCAGTCGCCGCCCAGCCGCTCGAGCGCGTCGAGCCCGACCCCCGGCGACCAGCCGGCCAGCGCCGCGGGCAGCCGCCGGGCCACCGGCTCGACCGACGAGGCGTAGCCCACGTGCTGTCGCACGATCACCGCCAGATCGGGCCGGGCGCCTTCGACCACCTGGGCCCAGGCGAGGCCGGCGGCCAGGTTGTCGCTGGCGACGAGCGTCAGCGCCTCGGGCGGCAGCCGATCGCCGATGCGGTCGGTGGTGGCCAGCAGCCCGCGATCGGCGCGGTAGATCTCGAGGCGCGGCGCGGCCCAGAGCCCCGCGGCCAGCACCGCCGCGGCCGCCGCCAGTCGCGCCACGGCGGGCCGCAGCCCGTCGGTCGGCCGGTCGAAGAGCCACTGCAGCCCGAGCCCGGCGCCGATGGCCAGCGCCACCAGCCCGACCAGGCCGTTCTGCCCGTCGACCAGCCCCATCGGGTTGAGCGCGGTGGCGTACAGCGCGTCGACCAGCCACACCAGCGGCAGCAGCCAGACCGCCGGCCGGGCCGCCGCGGCGACGAAGCCGATGAAGCCGAGCCCCACGGCCAGCGGCGCGCCGCCGAGCAGCTGCCGGGCGTAGAGCGCCAGCGACCCGGCTTCGAGGCGGCCGAAGCGATCGGCGAAAGCGGCCCGGATGCGGGCCCCGCTGAGGTGATCCCACAGCGCGCCGATGGTCGAGGGGTCGCCCCAGTTGCGCCAGGGGTCCGTCGCCGCCCGCAGCGGCAGGTAGAGCACCACCAGCCCGCCGAGCACCGCCAGCGTCAGCGCGAGCAGCGCCGCCCGTCGACGACGCCGGACGCGGGCCAGCGCCGGCACGAGCAAGAGCAGGACGAAGAGCCGCAGCTCGGCGTGGTGCCCCGCGGCGAGCCCGACGCCGAAGGCCAGCGCGAGGGCCGGGCGCGTATCGACCTGCCCGCGGCCGCGCTGGCGGGCGAGCGCGGCCACCGCCCACAGGCCGCCGGCGGTCATCGCCGCCGCGCCGGTGTAGACCTCGATGGTGGTGCCGTGCAGCATCAGCCACGGGCTGGCGACGAAGAGCCCCGCCCCGGCCATCGCCGCCGCCCGCCCGGCGCCGAAGCCCCGCCCCGCGCCGTAGATCGCCGCGGCGGCCAGCGCCGCCATCAGCCCCGACGCCAGGTTGCCCCGAAACCCGAGGTCGCCCAGCGGCACGAGCAGCATCACCGCCTTGTGCACCATCGCGTAGAGCGGGAAGCCCGGCGGGTGGGCCACCCCCAGCTCCGCCGCCGCCGCGCCCAGCTCGCCGGCGTCGAGCCAGGTCACCCCCGGCGCGGCGAGCAGCCCGCACAGCGCGCCGGTGAACAGCGCGACCAGCGCCGCCGGGCGGCTCATGGGCGGCTCCGCGGGCGCATGGCGCGCGGGCAGCCGGCCGCGATGGCGGGGATGATTCGGGTCATGGGTCTACATACCACCGCCGGCCGCGCCGAGAACCGGCGTTGACAGTCGGTGACCCCTATGCTAAGAACCGCCTCCGATTTATGGCCGCTGCGCCAGGAAGACGCCGGAATCCGTCGGTTTTTTCCGGGTTTGCGCGCCTTGTGAAGGGGCGTGGGCTAGCGGTAAGCCACGGGATTTTGGTTCCCGACGACGTAGGTTCGAATCCTACCGCCCCTGCTTGCTCTCCGGAGGCCCGTCGATGTCGGTCCGGATCTTCGCCGGAAACTCCAACCCGGAACTCGCCCGGGCGATCTGTGCCTATCTGGGCACCGATCTGGGCAACGCACGGGTCGGTCGCTTCTCCGATGGTGAGATCCGGGTCGAGATCGACGAGTCGGTCCGCGGCGCCGACGTGTACGTCATTCAGAGCACCTGCGCCCCGGTGAACGACAACCTGATGGAGCTGCTGATCATGCTCGACGCCCTCAAGCGGGCGTCTGCGGGCAGCATCTCCGCGGTCATCCCCTACTTCGGCTACGCCCGCCAGGACCGCAAGGCGGCCCCCCGGGCGCCGATCTCGGCCCGGCTGGTCACCGACCTGCTCACCGCCGGCGGGGCCGACCGCATCATCACCATGGAGCTGCACGCGGGGCAGATTCAGGGCTTCTTCAACGGCCCGGTCGACCACCTCTACAGCTCGCCGGTGATGCTCAAGCAGATGAAGGCGCTCGGCCTCGAGAAGCCGGTGGTCGTCAGCCCCGACGCCGGCGGCGTCGAGCGGGCCCGGGCCTACGCCAAGAAGATGAACACCTCGCTGGCCATCCTCGACAAGCGGCGGGCCGGCCCCAACGTCGCCGAGGTGATGAACCTCGTCGGCGACGTCGACGGCTGTGACGCGATCATCGTCGACGACATGATCGACACCGCGGGCACCCTGGTGCAGGGGGCGCAGGCGCTGCGCCGCTTCGGCGCCCGCTCGGTGTACGCGTTCTCGAGCCACCCGGTGCTCTCGGGCCCGGCGATCTCTCGTATCTCGGAGAGCTGCCTCGAACGGGTGGTCGTCTCCGATACCATCCCGCTCAACCCCGATGGGCGGGCGTGCCCCAAGATCCAGGTGCTGTCGGTGGCCAATATCTTCGGCGAGGCCATCAAGCGGATTCACGATCTCGACTCGGTCAGCAGCCTCTTCGACTGAGGCCGGCCTCTCTCAGGAAGGACGATACCCATGGAAGCCATCGCCCTCGAAAGCACTCTCCGCGAAGGTCGCGGCAAGGGCCCGTCCCGGCGGCTGCGCGCGGCGGGCCGCGTGCCCGCGGTGGTCTACGGGCACAACGTCGAGTCGGCCATCGCCGTCTCGCTCGACCCGAAGGCCCTGGACAAGGCACTGGCCAACCCCAAGCGGGCCAACGCCCTGTTCCAGGTCTCGCTCGACGGCGCGTCGCACACGGTCATGGCCCGCGAGATCCAGCGTCACCCCGTCAGCCGGGCGATCCTGCACCTCGACCTCGTCGCCCCCGACCTCGACAAGGCCATCGTCAGCGCGGTGCCGTTCGAGACCACCGGGCGCTCGAAGGGCGTCGTGCTCGGCGGTCGGCTGCGCACGCCGTATCGCGAGATGAAGCTGCGGGCCAAGCCGGCCGACATCCCGGCCAAGGTCACCCTCGACATCACCGAGATGCAGATCGGCGATACGGTCTACGCCGGCTCGATCGAGCTGCCGGCGGGCGTCGAGGCGGTCTACGATCGGGATTACGTGGTGGCCAAGGTGATCAAGCCCCGCGGCAAGAAGAAGACCGAAGGAGAAGAAGAGAAGTGAGCCCCGGCGGGGTTCGACCCCGCCGCTGCGCTTCTCCTCTCCCGGTGAGCACCCATGCAACGCCATCTCGTCGTCGGCCTCGGCAACCCCGAGCCCCGCTATGCCGGCAACCGGCACAACGTGGGCTTCATGGTGGTCGACCGGCTCGGCGACGACGCGCGCATCCCGGTGAGCCGCTCGAAGTTCAAGGGGGTCTACGGCAACGGTGACGTCGGCGGCGTGCCGGCGGTGCTGCTCAAGCCGCTGACCTTCATGAACCTCAGCGGCGAGTCGGTGGTGCCCGCCGCCCGCTTCTTCGACGTGCCGCCCGAGCGCATCATCGTGGTGCACGACGAGCTCGACCTGCCCTACGGCAAGCTGCGGCTGAAGATCGGGGGCGGTCACGCGGGGCACAACGGGCTGCGCTCGATCTGCAACCTGCTCGGCAGCCGCGACTTCGTGCGACTGCGGGTGGGCATCGGGCGGCCCGAGAAGGGCTCGGTCAGCCGCTATGTGCTCTCCGACTTCGCCGCGGGCGAAGAGACCGAATGGCTGCCCGATCTGCTCGATCGGTCGGCCTCGGCGGTCCGTATGGCGCTCGCCGAAGGCCCGCGTAAAGCGATGAACACGGTCAACGCGGGTTGACTCCGGGCGCCACCCGGTCTAAGGGTGCGCCCGCAAAGACAGATGAATCGATGGGGAGGTGATGGGCCACAGCGGCCCTCCGCCCCGGCATAGTTCAACCGGTGGCGCCCGACGGCGCCGCCGACAGGTCGCGATAGGAGCAGAATCGTGGAGCAATACGTCTGGGCGGTGCCGGTCGCGGGGGTCCTCGCGCTGGTCTTCGCCTTCATCAAGGCCTCGAGCATCAGCAAGCTGAGCCCGGGCAACGACACGATGAAGGAGATCGCGAACAACATCGCCGAAGGTGCGATGGCGTTCCTCAGCGCCGAGTACAAGAAGCTGGCGATCTTCGTGGTGGTCGTCGCCGCGCTGCTCGCCTGGGCCAACGCCGGTCTGGAAGACAGCCACGCGCTCATCGCGCTGTCGTTCGTCGTCGGCGCCATCTGCTCCGGCCTGGCCGGCTACTTCGGCATGAAGGTGGCCACCAAGGCCAACGTGCGCACCACCAACGCCGCCCAGAACGGCCTCGAAGAGGCCCTCGGCGTCGCCTTCAACGGCGGCGCGGTCATGGGCATGAGCGTCGTCGGCCTGGGCCTCGTCGGCATGGGCGGCCTGTTCATCGTCTTCTCGCAGATGGGCCTGCTCGGCGAGGGCGCCCTCATCGCCGACGGCGCGGCGAGCCCCTTCCTCAACAAGGTGCTCAACGTGGTGTCGGGCTTCAGCCTCGGCGCGAGCTCGATCGCGCTCTTCGCCCGCGTGGGCGGCGGCATCTTCACCAAGGCCGCCGACGTCGGCGCCGACCTGGTGGGCAAGGTCGAGGCGGGCATCCCCGAGGACGACCCGCGCAACCCGGCCACCATCGCCGACAACGTCGGCGACAACGTCGGTGACGTCGCCGGCATGGGCGCCGACCTCTTCGAGAGCTACGTCGGCGCCATCATCGGCTCGATGATCCTGGGCATGGGCTGGATGGCCTCGATGTCTGAGGGCAATACCCTCAACCCGGTCATCCTGCCGCTGTTCATCGCCGCGGCCGGCATCATCGTCTCCATCGGCTGCACCTTCCTGGTGCGGGTCAAGGAAGGCGGCAACCCGCAGAAGGCCCTCGACCGGGGCACCTTCACCGCCGGCGGCATCATGCTGGTGGTGACCTACTTCCTCGTCGACTTCTTCCTCGGCAGCGACCCGGTCACCGTGATGTCGCTGGGCGGCGAGAAGCTCGAGTACAGCCCGATGGGCGTCTTCTGGTCGACCGTGGGCGGCCTCGCCGCCGGCATCGCCATCGGCGTCGTGACCGAGTACTACACCAGCGATCACTACAAGCCGGTCAAGGGCATCGCCGACGAGAGCACCACCGGCCCGGCGACGAACATCATCAGCGGCCTGGGCGTGGGCATGGTCTCGACGACCATCCCGACCATCCTCATCTGCGCCGCCATCCTCGTGGCCTACTACACCGCCGGCCTCTACGGCATCGCGCTCGCCGCGCTCGGCATGCTCTCGACCACCGGCATCCAGCTGGCCGTCGACGCCTACGGCCCCATCGCGGACAACGCCGGCGGCATCGCCGAGATGGCCCACCTCGACCCGAAGGTGCGCGAGCGCACCGACAAGCTCGACGCCGTGGGCAATACCACCGCCGCCATCGGCAAGGGCTTCGCCATCGGCTCGGCGGCCCTGACCGCCCTGGCCCTGTTCAGCGCCTTCGCCACCAAGGTCGGCCTCGAGAAGATCGACATCCTCGACCCCAAGGTCATGGTCGGCGTCTTCATCGGCGGCATGCTGCCCTTCCTGTTCAGCTCGATGGCGATGAAGGCCGTCGGCCGCGCCGCCTTCCGCATGATCGAAGAGGTACGGCGCCAGTTCCGCGAGATCCCGGGCCTCAAGGAAGGCAAGGAAGGCGTCAAGGCCGAGTACGCCCGCTGCGTCGAGATCTCGACGAGCGCCGCCATCAAGGAGATGGTCGCGCCGGGCCTGCTCGCGGTCATCGTGCCGGTCGTCGCCGGCATCTACGACCCGGCCACCCTCGGCGGCGTGCTCGTGGGCACCACCGTCGGCGGCGTGATGATGGCGCTGTTCATGTCGAACGCCGGCGGCGCCTGGGACAACGCCAAGAAGTACGTCGAGGCGGGCAACAACGGCGGCAAGAACAGCGAGGCCCACAAGGCCGCGGTCATCGGCGATACCGTCGGCGACCCCTTCAAGGACACCGCCGGCCCCTCGCTGAACATCCTCATCAAGCTGATGAGCGTGGTCGCGGTGGTCATCGCGCCGGTGCTCGTGGGCCTGCATGGGGGCTGATCGGACCCATCGCCGACCGGTGAGCGAGGCGATCTCACGATCGACTTGACCCGGCGGCAACGTGGCCGTATCTTCCCGACCCCGCACCCCATGGTGCGGGGTCGTCTGCTTCGAAAGAGAGACGATTTCCGGGGCCTTCGGGTCCCCTCCCTGCTCGCGCCCCGGGCGCGGGCTGACACAACCCACAGGGAGATTCGCGACAATGGCGAACGACAAGCTCCGCAAGTACGAGCTGATCTACCTCGTACAGCCGGAAGCCAACGACGACGACCGGCAGAAGGTGCAGACCCGGGTCGACAACGTGCTCGAAGAGTACGGCGCGACCACGATCTCGCGCGAGGACTGGGGCAAGCGCAAGCTGGCCTACGAGATCCAGAAGCAGAACAAGGCCTTCTACACCTACATGGTGTTCATCGCGAAGGCCGGCACCACCGCCGAGATCGAGCGCGTGCTGCGCATGCTCGACAACTGCATCCGCTGGCAGACCATCAAGCTCGAGGACGGCATCCGTCCCGACGACATCGCCCGTCACCTGCCGGCCGACGCCGAGGGCACCGAGGAGGAGAACGATGCGTAATCCGCGTTTCGACGGTCGCCGGGGTCGGCGGCGCAAGGTGGACCGGTTCCTGGCCGACAAGTCGCTGGTGATCGACTACAAGGATCCCTCGGTGCTGAAGTACTTCATCACCGGCCGCGGCAAGATCGTGCCCCGCCGTGTCTCGGGTCTCTGCGCCAAGAACCAGCGCAAGATCACCCGGGCCATCAAGCGGGCTCGCATGGTCGCTCTGCTGCCGTTCACCACGGTCAAGGCCCACTGAGAGGAGGTGCATCATGCAGGTGATCCTGCGCGAGGACGTGCCTCACCTCGGCGAGGTGGGTGACGTCGTCAAGGTGAAGCCGGGTTATGCCCGCAACTACCTGCTGCCCCGCGGTCTGGCCATCATGGCCAACGCTCGGCAGCTCAAGAAGCTCGAGCACGAGCAGCGCGTGATCGAGGCCCGGGTGGCCAAGGCCCGCGCCGGCGCCGAGGGCGAGGCGCACAAGCTGTCGAAGGTCGAGCTGACCATCGAGAAGGCCGCCGGCGAGAACGAGAAGCTCTTCGGCTCGGTGACCGCGATGGAGATCGAGGCCCTGCTGCGCGAGCGCGGGTTCGAGGTCGACCGTCGCAAGATCCTGCTCGACGAGAACATCAAGCAGCTCGGCGACTTCGAGGTCGACATCAAGCTGCACCGCGACGTGCGGGCCACCATCCTGGTCCGGGTCGTGCCGCGGCACGTCGAGGGCGAAGCCGCCGAGTGATCGACGGCCGATGAGCCCAGTCGAAGGCGGCCTGCGGGCCGCCTTCGTCGTTTCTGGTCGGTGCGGTATGCTCCGGCCTGCACCACCCGCGGAGGTATCGGTGAGCGCCGCCCGTCACCTCGAAGCCCGGGAGGCCGAGCTGTCGGTCCTCGGCGCGATCCTGCTCGACAACGGGGCCTACGACCGGGTCGCCGAGTTCCTCAGCGACGACGACTTCTACGTGCCCGCCCACCGGCTGGTCTTCGAGCAGATGCGGCTGCTCTCCGAAGAGGATCAGCCGATCGATACGGTGACCCTGTCGACGGGCCTCGAGCAGCGGGGCCAGCTCGACGGCGCCGGCGGCATCGACTACCTCATCAGCCTCGACCAGACCGCGGCGACCGCGATCAACATCGAGCACCACGCCCGCATCGTGCACGAGTCGGCGGAGATCCGGCGGCTGATCTCCACCTGCACCGGCGTGGTCGAGAAGGCGCAGAGCGGCGACTACGAAGATACGACCCGCCTCTTCGACGAGGCGCAGGCCCTGATCTACGAGCTGGGCCAGAACCAGCGTTCGAAGAGCTTCACCGACCTGCCGACCGCCCTCAAGGCGGTGGTGGAGAAGGTGCAGAAGGCGTTCGAGGCCAAGTCGTCGGTCACCGGCGTGCCCACCGGCTTCATCGACCTCGACCGGATGACCGCCGGTCTGCAGGGCGGCGACCTCTTGATCCTGGCCGCCCGCCCGGCGATGGGCAAGACCGCCTTCGCGCTGAACCTGGCGTCGAACGGCGCGGCGCTGGGGCATTGCACGGTGGCCGTCTTCAGCCTCGAGATGCCCACCACCCAGCTCGCCGCCCGCCTGCTGGCCTGCGAGTCGCGGGTCGACTCGGAGCGCATGCGCACCGGGCACCTCAGCGACGGCGACATCGACCGGCTGCTGCAGGCGGTCAAGCGCATGAACGACTGGTCGGTGCACATCGACGATACCGCCGGCCTGGGGGTGATGGAGCTGCGGGCCAAGTGCCGCCGGCTGGCGAGCGACCGCAACATCCCCGACCTGGGGCTGGTGATCATCGACTATCTGCAGCTGATGAAAGGGCGCCCGGGCATCCGCAGCCGCGAGCAGGAGATCAGCGACATCAGCCGCAACCTCAAGAGCCTGGCCAAAGAGCTCGACGTGCCGGTGATCGCGCTCAGTCAGCTCAACCGCGGCGTCGAGAGCCGGCCCAACAAGCGCCCGCTGATGAGCGACCTGCGCGAGTCGGGCGCCATCGAGCAGGACGCCGACATCATCATGTTCGTCTACCGTGACGAGTACTACAATCCCGACACCGAGGACCAAGGCGTCACCGAGATCATCATCGGCAAGCAGCGCAACGGTCCCATCGGCACCTGCAAGCTGCGCTTCTTCAAGGAGTGGAGCCGCTTCGACAACCTGCAGCTCGATCCGTGAGGTGCGCAGGGAGGAGGGAGAGGTGAGCACCGAGCCACTCGACGCGGCGATCCTCGTCATCGAGGACGACAAGTTCAACATCAAGCTGCTCACCGAGGCCTGCCGCAGCATGGGCTGCCGGGTCTCGAGCGCGATGGACGGCGAGGCGGGGGTCGAGGCCTTCGAGGGCAGCGCCCCCGACCTGGTGCTGCTCGACGTGATGTTGCCCAAGATGGACGGCTTCGGCGTACTGGCCCGTATCCGGGCCCACCCCGAGCGGGGCGATACGCCGGTGGTCATGGTCACCGCGCTGCAGAACGCCGACGACCGCGCCCGGGCGCTCGAGCTGGGCGCCGACGACTACGTCGGCAAGCCCTTCCGCCTCGGCGATCTGCGCAGCCGGGTGCGCAGCGTCATCGAGATGCGCCGCATGCAGGCGGAGTTCGGCAGCCTCTGAGGCTCGGGCCGCCGCCGCCGACCATCACACCCACCGCCGCGCGGCATCACGCGCCGCCGACCGCCGGGAGCGCTATTGCCAGCCGGCGGCGCGCCGTGCTACCGAATCGCAGATCGTCGCGCGCCCACCGGGCCGAGCGACCCCCATCAGCGATCCGAGAGGCCATGGCTGTCAACGTCAAGATCCTGATCGTCGACGATGATCGGGACATCTGCGAGTACATGACCACGATGTTGGAGACCACCGGCTACGAGGTCTCCACGCTGTCCGACCCCACCAAGGCGGTCGACGCCATCCGGAGCGAGACGTTCCACCTGCTCATCATCGACCTGATGATGCCCCGGCTCGACGGCATCGAGCTGATCGAGCGGATCCGCAAGGTGGACAGCGACATCGCCATCGTCGTCTTCACCGGCTACCCGTCGGTCGAGACCGCGGTCGACGCGCTCAAGCTCAACGTCTCGGACTACGTCAAGAAGCCCTTCGAGATCGACGAGTTCCGCGAGAAGATCGCCGAGATCCTCAAGAAGAAGGGTCTCTTGATCAACCCCGAGGCCGAGCTGCACAAGTCGGTGGGGCAGAACATCCGCCGCATCCGCAAGGAGCAGAGCCTCACCCTCAAGCAGCTCTCGCGGCGCACCAGCCTCTCGGTGAGCCTGCTCAGCCAGATCGAGCGCGCCGAGAGCAGCGCGTCGGTCAGCTCGCTGTACAAGATCGCCGTGGCCCTCGGGGTCAAGCTCACCACGCTCTTCGGCGACTTCTGATCGCCGCCCACCGGATCTACTCGACCCCCTCACAGGCCGCGCGCTCGGCGGCGCACGCCGGGCACTGCTCGATGTCGTCGCAGCCAGCGGCGCTGGCGCAATCCGTCAGGGCGTAGTAGAGCACCGCCGCGTCGACGGTCGTCGGCTCGAGGCAGCGCGGGCCGCAGTTCGCATCTCCCGCCATGCAGACCTGCAGGCAGTCGAGCGCCGGACCGCAGGCCCCGTCGCCGCCGCCGGGCAGCCATTCGAAGCAGCCCAGGGCCGACTCACGGCACTGCGACAGGTAGCAGCGCAGGTCGAGCTCACCGTTGAAGTCGAAGCAGCCTTCGGTCTGCAAGCACATGACAACGTCGCTGTAGGCCGCCTGCCCGACCGGATCGGCGTTCTCGAAGCACGCCTGAGGGCAGGCGTCGTCCGCCGGGTCGCACGTATCGAAGCAGTCGAGCAGATCCTGGCAGGCGGCGCGGCCCTCGGGGGCCGGTTCGGGCGGGCCGGCGACCGACGCGTCGGACCGCCCGCGGAAGCCGAGGCAGACGCTGATCGCGTTGCAGTCGCCGGCGCATTCGCGGGGCGCGCCGCCGGCGTCGAGGTGCACGTCGTAGCCCCGCAGGATCGGGGCGAGCACCTCGTCGACCACGTCGTCCGGATTGCCGACCAGCAGCTGGTTGGCGACGTCGCATTGGGGCGGCGCGTCGGGCGCGGCGCAGCGCGCGGTGACGTCGACGAGCGCGGCGAGCAGGTCGTCGCGGTGCAGATAGCCGACCAGCACGCCCTGCGGTATGCGCACCGCGTCGTCCTCCACCCGCACGATCGTATCGACGCGGGCCTCGCTGAGCCGGAGGTCGACCGCCGGCAGAAAATCCGAGGGCGGCGTGATGAGCGTGTGCGGCGCCGGCCCGGTGGTCACCCGGTCGCACTGCACCGCGACGTCGGGCCAGCGATTGACCAGCTCGCCGTCGGGGCCCAGCATGTCGGGGTGCGGCGCCAGCCCGTCCGGCCCCTCGACGCCCAGGTATTGGGTGAGCACCAGCCGCGCCGCGTCGAGGCGCATGCCGTCCGACCACCCGCCCAGCTCGAAGGCCAGCGGCAACTCGCGCCGTCCGTCGGCGTCGGGCCGGACCGCGGCCGCCAGGTCGAGCTGACCCAGGCCGACCATGCCCGAGAGGCCCACGCCGGCGTTCGAACCGACGAGGCCGGCGTCCAGGCAGCCGAACTGCGCAGCCTCGTCGAACTGAGCCGGCACCGCCAGCCAGTCGGCCATCACCCGCGGGCCGGGCAGCCCCGGCGGCACCGCGCCGGCGGGCAGCGGCGCCGCTGCCGCGGGGGCACATCGTGGCCCGTCGCCGTCGCAGGTCTCGTCGAAGCCGCCCACGGTCCCGCGCAGCAGATCGACCGTCTCGACGCAGCTGTCCACCCCGCAGAAGATGTCGGCGACGACCGCCTGCTCGGCGCACGCCTCGGCGCAGTCGACCGCGAACAGCGCGGCGTCGTCGGGGCCGAACGCCGGGCACAAGGCGTGCACCGAGGCGCACGCGGTCATCCACTCACAGGCGGCCCGACACCGCTCGGGCTGCGGATCGGGGCACATCGGGCCCGGGCCGGGCGGCGCCACGTCGGCCACGATCGGCCCGCCGGGCGCGGCGGAGAAGCCCAGGCAGACGCTGACCGCGTTGCAGTCGCCGACGCAGTCCCGGGGGCGCCCGTCGGCGTCGAGGCGCACGTCGGCCCCGCGCAGAATGGGCAGGACGACGTCGTCGACCAGCGAGTCCGGCGGGCCGGCCAGGAGCGCACGGATCTGCTCGCATGACTCGGGCCCGTCGGGCACGGCACACGCCGCCTGCAGCTCGACGACGAGGTCGATCAGCGCCTGCCGCCCCAGGTAGCCGACCAGGACCCCGCCGCGCACGCCGATGCCGTCGGGCGAGACGTCGACGGTGCCGTGCACGGAGCTGGCCGTCAGGCGCAGGTCGATGTCGAGATCGCCGAAGTCCTGCCCCGGCAGGCGGATGGTATGCGGGGCCGGCCGCGTCGAGAGCGCGCCGCACTCGACGACGGCGCCGGGCCAGCGGTTGACGGATACGCCGGGCCGCTCGAGCAGCGTCGGGTCGGGCACGAGCCCGTCGGCGACCGCGGTACCCAGGTAGTGCTGCAGCGTCATCTGACCCGCCTGAGCGCCGGTCTCACCCACCGCCCAGCCGTCGAACGACAGCGCCAGAGCCAGCTCGGGCACCCCGTCCGGTCCGGGCGCCACCAAGTCGGGCAGCGAGAGACCCAAGATCCCGATGAACCCGGCCAGACCCGTGCCCTGATTGGCGCCGACCAGGCCATGGGCGCCGCAGCCGAAGGCGTCGGCGTCGTCGGGCGACGCCGGGATGTCGAGCCAGTCGGCGCGGGTGACGGCGCCCGACGGGCTCGCCGGCAGCGGCGCGGTATCCGCCTGACCCGGCGGGCACATGGGCGCCGGGCCGCCGTCGCACGCCTGCGCGAAGTCGGCGCTGGCCGCCCGGACGAAGTCGATGGTCTGCCGGCATTCGACGTGACCGCACAAGATCGCCGCCAGGGCCGGCTGGGCGCGGCAGGTGTCGATACACGAGTCGAGGAAGCCACGGTCTTCGATCAGGCCGGGGCAGACGCCCGGCTCCAGCGCGCAGTCGCTCAACCACGCGCACGCCCGACCACAGCTCATATCGGGGTCATCGGGCTGGCAATTCGGGCCTTCGCCCTCGCCCTCGCCTTCGCCCTCCCCTTCACCTTCGCCCTCCCCTTCGCCTTCGCCTTCGCCTTCGCCCTCCCCTTCGCCTTCGCCTTCGCCCTCGCCCTCGCCCTCGCCCTCCCCCTCACCTTCGCCCTCGCCCTCGCCCTCGCCTTCGCCTCCCATGTCCACGATCGCCGCATCGGGCGCGGCATCCACCTGCGCGTCGACGGCCATGTCCGCTGCGTCGGCCGGATCGGCATCAGCCATATCCGGCGGATCGACATCGCGCTGGGGCAGCTCTCCTGCATCGTCGTCACCGCCGCTGCCGCCACCGGGCACGATACAGCCCGCGCTGATGAACACGGCGGCGAAGAGCAACGAGCGAACGAACGTACGGCGCATGACATCCTCCCGGGCCTCGATCTCACCCTACAGCCGAGACGGGCGGCCGTCGACGGCCGATGTATGCAAAAGAACCACATCCAGAAGTTGACACATGCACCTACATGTGCGCACAGTGTGCCCGAATCTGGTGGGGTGTGTGATATGCGCTGTCCTCGATGCGATCGACGAATGCCCGAAGGGGACCGCTTCTGCGGGCGCTGTGGACTCGCCCGTTCGAAGGACGGCAAGCCGGTCGACCCGCTGCTCGGCATCACCGTGGCCGGTCGCTACCGCATCGAGCGGCGCATCGGCGTCGGCGGCATGGGCACAGTCTATCTCGGCACGCATGTGCGCATCGGCCAGAAGGTGGCCATCAAGGTGCTGCACGAGCGCTACGCCGGCGACGAGCAGCTCACCAAGCGCTTCGAGAAAGAGGCCCTGACCTACGGGCAGGTGACCCACCCCAACCTGGTGGGCCTGCACGACTACGGGCGCACCGACGACGGCACCTTCTTCATGGTGCTCGAGTACTGCCCCGGCATCTCGCTGGCCCAGCTGGTGCGGCGGCGGGGGCGGCTCGACCACAAGCTGGCGGTCGACATCCTCATCCAGATCGCGCAGGGGCTCGGCGCGGCCCACGGCATGGGCATCGTGCATCGCGACCTCAAGCCGGAGAACGTGATCCTGACCCGCACCCGCCCCGGGCGCTACCACGCGCGGCTGCTCGACTTCGGCATCGCCAAGCGGCTCGACGACGACGGCCCGCGGTTGACGGCGGCGGGCATGGTCTTCGGCACGCCGGAGTACATGGCGCCCGAGCAGGCCCGGGGCAAGGCGGTCGACGCCCGCTCGGACATCTACGCGCTCGGCTGCGTCGCCTACGAGCTCTTGACCGGCAACCCGCCGTTCATCGGCAACGACAAGCTGCGCATCATGCACCAGCAGGCGGGTGATCCGATCGACGCGCCGTCGAGCAAGCTGCCCGAAGACGCCGCGCCGATCCCGGCGGTGCTCGAGGCGGTGGCGATGCGCTGCCTCTCCAAGCCGGCCGCCGATCGCTACGCCGACACCGATACGCTCATCGAGGCGCTCGAGCGGGCGCTCGATCCCGACATCCGACGACCGGTGGCGACCCTCGAAGCGCCCGAGGCGCTGTCGGCCGAGCCCGAGGTCGACGCCGCCCAGCCCACCGCGCCCGAGGCCCCGTCGGCGCGCACGGGCGCCCGCCGCGGCGCGACGGGAGACCGGCGCAGCACGACCGGCCCGGCCGGCACCCTGCCCACCGGCGTACCGTCGGCCCGCTACAGCGAGATCATCATCGACGGCCTGCCGACCGACATCGGGCTGCGCAATACCCGGCCCGGTCCGTCACCGCGGGCGTTGGGCGGCGCGGCGGCGGTCTTCGTCGGCGTGCTCGCGTTCGGCGCGTGGCTCTTCTCGGCCGGCGAGGCGCCGACGATCGCCGCCGACGAGGCGGCGCGGCCGGCGGTGCGGGCGCAGGCCTTCACCGCCGTCGAGCGGGCCAAGAATCACGCCCACGCGGTGCACACCGAGCTGCGCGCGCGCCAGGCGGCGGCCGAGGCCGAAGCGCAGAAGAAGGCCGAGGCCGAACAGCAGGCGAAGCGCGACGCCGAGCAGAAGGCCCGCCGGGCGGCCGAGAAGAAGGCCCGCGCCGAGGCGGCGGCGAAGGAGAAGGCCGAAGCGGCGGCCCGCGCCCGCGCCGAAGCCGAGGCGAAGAAGCAGGCCGAGGCCGAGGCGAAGCGCGTCGCCGCGCAGAAGCGGCGCGAAGAGGCGGCCCGCAAGGCGGCGTTGGCGGCGGCCCAGAAGGCGCTGCGACTCGGTCGCCTGGAGGACGCCGAGGCGGCGGCGAAGAAGCTCGACGCGCAGCGGCCCGACAGCAAGGACGTCAATCAGCTCGTCAGCCAGATCGATACGGTCCGCACCGCGCTGGCCGCCGGCAAGACCGCCTTCGAAGGCGCCGACTGCGTCAAGGCCCTCGCCGCCCTCGAGCCGGTGCTCGACATCGCGCCGGGCGCCCGCGGCGTGAGCCACATGGTCAACTCGTGCCGCAACGCCCTGCCGCCGCGCCAGCTCTAGGAGACTGTAGGGCGTAGACGACCGAGCCCGGTGCGGGTCCGTTCGCCGAGTTCAAGGAGGAAGGCCGCAGAAATACTCGAAGTATTTCGAGCGCCTGACGACACCGAAATCGGTGAACGGGACCGTGCTGGGCGATCTGTCGGGCTATGCACTACAGACTCCTAGCAGCGCCCGTCCCAACAGGCCGCGGCGCGCCCGCCGACATCACCCGTCGAAGGCCTTCTCCGACGGCTGCTGGCCGTCGAACGAGAACAAGATCCCGCGGTCCTTCTTGCGCGAGGCGATGTGCACCGGGCGCTTCCACAGCGCGAACAGGTTGCGCAGCGTCGCGTAGGCGTAGCTCTCGTCCAGATCGACGCCCTCGTGGCGGTGGGTGAGCAGCAGCGCGTTCTTGTTCTCGAAGTTGGCGTCTTCGACCCGGATCACCGGCTGGCCCATGTTGGTCAGCTGGAACAACAGCTTCTGCTTGACCTCGGCGAACTCGCGGGACGCGATCTGCCACTCGTTGGCCCGCGGCTTGTGCTCGAAGGTGAACAGCTTCTGCCGGGCGCAGAACTCGGGGGTGAGGTACTCGTCGAGGAAGGTGATGTCGTTGTGGTGCCGGCGCACCTCGAAGATCTTCTCCCGCCCGCGACCCGTCGGCCGATGCCAGTTGGCCCGGGCCTCCATGTCGTCGCACTCGTCCCACTCCTTGCCGAAGCGGCCGGTGTCGTAGCGCCACTCGATGTCGCGGAACAGCTCGATGCCGATCTTGTAGGGGTTGATGCGGCCCTTGTGCATCACCGTCGCCCGGCTGTGGCGGTCGGCATAGTCGATGACCTCGTTGGGATCCATGATCCCGCGCTTCGTCATCATGTGGGTGTGCCAGTAGCTCGCCCAGCCCTCGTTCATGATCTTGGTCATGCCCTGGGGCGCGAAGTAGTACGCCTCGTCGCGGATGATGCCCAGCACGTTGCGCTGCCAGCGGGTCAGCGGGGCCTCCTGCATGAGGAACATCAGCACGTCGCGCTGCGGCTCGGCGGGGAACCTCTTCTGCTGCTCGATCTCGGCCTTCTTCTTCGCCCGCTGCGCCTCGAGGTAGCCCTCGGGGTTGACGAAGTCGTCCATGTACTCTTTGGCCTGCAGCCGCGGCAGCGACTGGCCGTCACCGACCAGCTCGTCGGGCAGATCCTGCTTGCGCCGGGTCTTCTTGCGCTTCTTCTGCACGTACGGCATGTGCGGGTCGATCAGGTTCTCGACCGACAGGCAGACGTCGATGAACTCCTCGACCGTCGTCACCCCGTAGAGGTCTTGATAGCGCCGCACGCGGGTGGCGTGGTTGGCCATCGTATCGACCATCTTGCGGTCGGTGCGGCTGAACCAGAAGTTGTTCTTGAAGAAGTCGGCGTGCCCGAAGACGTGGGACATCACCAGCTTCTGATCGACCAGCGCGTTGCCCTCGAGCAGGTACGCGTAGCACGGGTTCGTATTGATGACCAGCTCGTATATCTTCGACAGCCCGTACGTATGCGACTTGGACAGCCGGTCGTACTCCATGCCGAAGCGCCAGTGCGGATAGCGGGTCGGAAAGCCGCCGTAGGCGGCGATCTCGCTCATCTTCTCGTACGTGATCATCTCGTAGACCACTTCGAAGAAGTCGAGCCCCTCGTCCACCGCGATCTTCTCGATCGTCTCCCGCCAGCGGTGCAGCTCGGGCGGCAGCGGGCGGACCTTGATGTAGTGGATCATCGACCGGCCCCCAGAAACTCCTTGATGGACCCGACGATGGCGTCCTTGTCCTTGATCTCGGAGACCACCAGCGTGCAGTCGTCCTCACCCACCGGGAAGTGCTCGCGCAGGTCTTTGATGAACTGCCCCGACCCGTAGGGGCTCTCCACCTGGCCGTAGCTGAACTGGTTCGACTTGGGCACGAGGTCGTCGCGCAGCAGGCGGATGCAGGTGCGGGTATCGTCCACCGACCAGTTGTCGCCGTCGGAGAAGTGGAACGGATAGATGTTCCACTCACTGACCGGGTAGTCATCACCAATGATCTGCGACGCCAGCTTATAGGCCGACGAGATCATCGTGCCGCCCGACTCGCGGGTGTGGAAGAACGTATGCTCGTCCACCTCGCGGGCGGTGGCGTCGTGGATGATGTAGCGGGTCTCGATGCCGCTGTACTGGCTCTTGAGCCAGGCGTTGATCCAGAACGACTCGCTGCGCACGATCTCTTTCTGCTCGTCGCCCATCGAGCCCGAGACGTCCATCATGTAGATGACCAGCGCGTTGCTCTGCGGGCTCTTGACGGTGCTCCACGAGCGGAAGCGCATGTCTTCCTTGATGGGCAGCACGACCGGGTTCTTGGGGTCGTAGGCCCCGATGGCGATGGTGCGCTTGAGCGCCTGGCGATAGGTGCGCTTGAAGTGGCGCAGGCTGTCGGGGCCCACCGGGCGGATGCCGGTGTAGCGGTCGCGCTCGGTGACGACCTCTTTCTGGCCGCGCGGCTCGATGTTGGGCAGCTGCAGCTCTTCGCCGAGGATCTTCGCCAGCTCGGCGAGGGTCACGTCGACCTCGAGCGCCTTCTCGCCTTCGCCCTCGCCGGCCTTGCCCTGCCCCTCGCCTTCGCCCGGCTGCTGCTCGCCCGAGCCCAGGCTCTCCCCCGGCTCGCCGTCCCCCTGCCCCACGCCGCCGCCGCTCTGCTGGTTGAACTTGAAGCGCGGCAGCTCGATCTGCGGCAGCGGGATCTTGACGGTGTCGCGCCCCTGGCGCCCCACCAGCGAGCCGGTGGAGATGTAGTGCTTGAGGTTCTGCCGGATCTTGCCCTGCACGATGCGCCGGAAGCGGCTGTGATCCTGCTTGATGCGGGTCATGTGACCTGCCTTGGCCAGAGGAGAGTCGGCCGGAGCCCGGGGCCCCGACGGCGGGAGGCCGGCCTCACGACCGCCGCGAGTCGCCCCGGGCGAAGATCGAGGCCACGTAGCCGAGCACGTCGGCCGCCGACTCTTCGTTGTAGCCGAAGTCGCGGATCATGCGCTCCTTGACCACCTCGATCTTCTGCTGGGTCTCCTTGTCGACCGCGTTGGACACCAGGCTGGTGAGCTTGATGGTGTCCTTCTGGTCTTCGAAGAGCTTCTGCTCGAGCGCCCGGTGCAGGCGCTCGTTGGTGTCGTAGGTGAACTTCTTGCCGTCCACCGCGAGCGCGCCGATGTAGTTCATGATCTCGCGCCGGAAGTCGTCCTTGCGCGAGTCGGCGATGTCGATCTTGGTCTCGATCGCCCGCATCAGCCGCTCGTCGGGCTCTTCGTCCTGGCCGGTGTAGGGGTTCTTGACCTTCTCCTTCTGGGTGTAGGCCTTGACGTTGTCGATGTAGTTGCCGCACAGGCGCTTGATGGCCTGCTCGTCGGCCGAGATCGCGCGCTGCACCTCGTTCTTGACGATCTCTTCGTACTCCTGCTTGACCACCGAGAGCAGGTCGACGAAGTGCTTCTTCTGATCCTCGTTGGTCAGCATCGAGTGCTGCTTGAGGCCGCTCTCGAGCTCGTTGAGCACCAGAAACGGGTTGATCGAGGTCTCGCTGCGCTGGCTGACGAGCGCGTTGGAGATCTTGTCCTGCACGTAGCGCGGGCTGATGCCGTCCATGCCCTCGCGCACGGTCTCCTTGCGCAGCTCCTTGACGTTGTCTTGCGTGAACCCGGTCAGGCTCTTGCCGTCGTAGAGCTTGAGCTTCTGCAAGAGCGAGATGTCGTGCTTCTTGGGCTGCTCGAGGCGGGTCAGGATGGCCCACATCGCCGCCATCTCGATGGTGTGCGGCGCGATGTGCTTGCCGCGCACCCGCTCGTCGGTGAAGTCCTTCTTGTAGATGCGGACCTCGTGCTTGAGCTTGGTGATGTACGGGATGTCGACCTTGATGGTGCGGTCCCGCAGGGCCTCCATGAACTCGTTGTTGAGCAGCTTGCGGTACTCGGCCTCGTTGGTGTGGCCGATGATCAGCTCGTCGATGTCGGTCTGGGGGAACTTCTTCGGCTTGACCTTGTGCTCCTGCGTGGCGCCGAGCAGGTCGTAGAGGAAGGCCACGTCCAGCTTGAGGATCTCGATGAACTCGATGATGCCGCGGTTGGCGATGTTGAACTCGCCGTCGAAGTTGAACGCCCGCGGGTCGGAGTCGCTGCCGAACAGCGCGATCTTCTTGTAGTTGATGTCGCCGGTCAGCTCGGTGGCGTCCTGGTTCTTCTCGTCCTTGGGCTGGAAGGTGCCGATGCCGACGCGGTCCTTCTCGCTGAGCACCAGCCGCTTGACGCGCACATGGTCCATCACCCGGCCCCAGTTGCCTTTGTAGTGGGCCATCAGCTCGCGGAAGATCAGCCGGCAGGCGGGGTTGAGGTCGCCCTTGATGCGCAGGCGGCGGCCCTCGTGCTGCAAGCCCAGCTTCGAGAAGGCCTCGCGGCGCCAATCCATGGGCACGAGCCGCAGCGGGTCTTCGTTCATCGGGCAGGGGAAGACCTCTTCGCCGCCGGTGATGTGCAGCAGGTTCTCCGGCAGCACCCACTCGTAGGTGTAGAGCGCGCCCTCCGGCGAGCGGCTGTAGGCCTCGAGCCCCGACTTGAGCAGCCGGGCGATGGTGCTCTTCGACGAGCCGACCGGGCCGTGCAGCAGGATGACCCGCTTCTCGGTGCCGTAGCCGAACGCGGCGCTCTTGAGCACGTTGACCAGCCGCATCAGGGGGATGTCGAGGCCGAAGATCGCGTCCTTGCCGCCGTTTCGGGGGTCGTCGAAGAAGGGGTAGTGGATGATCTTCTTCTTGTTGTCATAGTAGGTCTCCGAACCGTACGACAGCACCATGTCGTAGACCCGCTGGAAGGCGGTGCGGGTGACGGCGGGGTTCTCGCGCACGATCGCGAGGTAGTCTTCGAACGTACCGGTCCAGTGGAGGTCGGCGAACTGCTCGTAATCCTGTAGCTCGGCGATCTGATCGACCAGATTCCCCATTTCGGCTCCTGATGCGTGTGGCGCAGGTTGCGGCGGACGTCGCAGACACCATAGCCCTTGACCCCGATCCCGGCAAGCCCGCCCGCCCCGCGGGCGGTGTGGTCGCAACATGCCGTAAATCAAAAGCAAATCGTGCACGAACGGCCCGAAACAGCTGCACCGGACGCGCCGTCGACCCGGATGGGGGTGCGCACGACTTGTCTCCGCCGCCTCGCTTGCCTATAGTCCGCGCCGACTTGCCGGGCCCCCGGGGCCCGCGCCCACCCGGACACCTTCGACGACGTCGAGGTCTCGTTCCCCGCCGAGTTCAGCCATGAGCGACAGCCAGCCGAGCCCCAAGCCGTCCACCATGCCCACCAGCTTCTCTGGCCGGACCCCCAAGGTGGGGGATCTGGTGAGCGGCAAGATCGTCAAGATCACCGGCAACGTGGCGTTCGTCGATTACGGCGGGCGCAGCGAGGGCTACATCGAACTCGGCGAGCTGCGCGACGCCGAGGGCAACCTCGCCTACGGTGAGGGCGACGCCATCGAGGCGGCGGTGGTCAACGTGCGCGGCGCGGTGCAGCTCAGCGCGCGTCAGGCTCAAGCGGGCAAGGTCAAGCAGGAGCTGCAGGCCGCCTGGAAGAGCCAGTCCCCCGTCGAGGGGCGCATCGTCGCGGTCAACAAGGGCGGCTTCGAGGTGCGGGTGCAGGGCATCCGCGCGTTCTGCCCGCTGTCGCAGATCGCCGAGCATTTCTTGCGCGAGCCCGCCCGTGAGGTGGGCAAGACCTACACCTTCATCATCACCGAGTTCGGCGACGGCAAGAGCCTCGTCGTCTCGCGGCGGCCGCTCATCGAGGCCGAGAAGAAGGCCATGCGCGAGACGCTCAACGAGCGGATCAAGGTCGGCGAGCGGCTGCAGGGCAAGGTGACCCAGGTCAAGGACTTCGGCGCCTTCGTGCAGCTCGAGGAGGGGGTCGAGGGCCTCATCCACGTCAGCGAGATCAGCCACGAGCGCATCGGCCACCCCCGCGAGCGCTTCAGCGAGGGGGACGCGGTCGTCGTCGAGGTGATCAAGATCGATACCGCCCGCGGCCGGGTGGGTCTGTCGACCAAGGCCCTCGAGGACAACCCGTTCAAGACCTTCGTCGAGGGGGTCAAGGTCGGCGATACCGTCACCGGCACCGTCGACCGCATCCAGGACTTCGGCGCGTTCATCAAGCTCGCCGAGGGGGTCGACGGCCTGCTGCACGTCTCGGGCATCTCCACCGAGCGCATCGGCCACCCGAGCGAGGCGCTCGAGATGGGCCAGGAGCTCGAGCTGGTCATCGAGAAGATCGAGCGCGATCGCCAGCGCATCGGCCTGGTGAGCGCGGCGGTCGCCGAGAAGCGCAAGCCGGTCGATATCACCGTCAAGGTCAACGACATCGTCAAGGGCAAGGTCCAGAAGGTCGAGCGCTTCGGCGTCTTCCTCGAGCTCGACGGCGGCGCGGTGGGCCTCATCCCCAACGGCGAGATGGACACCGACCGCGGGGCCGACCACCTGCGCATGTTCCCGGTGGGCACCGAGCTCGAGGTGGCGGTGATCGAGGTCGACAAGAAGCGGGGCCGCGTCAAGCTGTCGCGCAAGGCGATGAAGACCGCCGCCGAGCGGCAGGCCATCGCCGACTACAAGAAGCGGGAGAACGCGCCGCAGAGCCTCGGCAGCTTCGGCGACCTGCTCAAGGATTTCCTCAAGAACCAGGGCTGACGGCCCGCTGACCGCCCGGCGCGCCCCCGTCGAAACGACGATGGGGATCTCTACCCACCGCGCGCCGGTGATCACATTTCGCTCCTCGACACACATCTCTATGTGAGACGCGTCGAACGTTTGTCGAACCATCAGAGGGCCGCGATCGCGATCCTCGAGGAGCAGCCATGTACCGCGCCATCTTCTGCGCCGCCGCCTTGCTGGCGAGCGGCTGCCTGAACCAGAGCCCGACCGAACCGCCGACGACGCCGCCCGCGGCCCAGGATCCTGCGCCGGACCCGCAGCCCGAGCCTCAGCCGGACCCACAGCCCGAGCCGCAGCCCGACCCACAGCCCGACCCGCAGCCCGAGCCTCAGCCGGACCCGCAGCCCGAGCCTCAGCCGGACCCGCAGCCCGACCCGCAGCCGGATCCACAGCCCGACCCCGACCCGCTTCCGCCCGGCGCCGTGGCGCACGCCGAGGCCGCCGACGCCAATGGCGGCCACCCGGTCGATCCACACGACGGCCCGGCGCGGGTGGCCTATGCCATCGACGGCGAGGGCGACAGCGACTGGCTGCGCTTCGAGCTGCCCACCGCCGCGGCGGTGGTCGTGCGCGTCCGCCCCATCGACGGCGGCGCGCGCTGCGACGGCATGGCCACCCTGGCACTGTTCGCCGAGGACGAAGACCAGCCGCGGGCGATCCTGCAGGCCGAGCGCCCGGGAGACTGTCCGGCGATGGTGCCCCGCGACCACCACATGATGCGCGCCCTGCCCGCGGGCATCTGGCAGGTGCGGGTGAGCGATCTGGGCTGGCAGAAGCAGGCCGAGGACGCGCCGGAGAACGTGGTCGAGGTCGAGGTGGTCGACGCGCTCGCGCAGGGCGAGCGCTGCCTGGCCGACGGCGAGCTGCGGGCGTGTGACGCCGGCCTGTTCTGCGATCTGCTGGCCGATCCGCCGGTCTGCGCGCCCGCCGGCTGCGGCGACGGCTTCGTCGACCCCGATTCCGAGCAGTGCGACGACGGCAACGACATCGACGGCGACGGCTGCTCGGCCGATTGCGCCGTGGAGGACGCCCGCGGTCCGGTGGGCGCCGAGTGCGCGGTCGACGCCGACTGCGCGGCGGGGGCCTTCTGCCGGCAGGGCGCCTGCGCGGCGGCGGTGTGCGGCGACGGGGTGCTCGACCCGGGCGAGGAGTGCGAGGGCGGCGGCGTGCCCTGCGTCGAGTGCCTGGCCGACGTCGACGCGCCGCGCAACGTCGAGCCCGACGACGAGGACGCCCCCTATCGCCTCGACCTGGCCGATGGCTTCGACGAGGTCGGCTTCACCCTGACCCCGGAGGGCGACGTCGACTGGTTCGTCTTCGACCTCGACGCGCCGGCGACGGTGACCATCGAGACCCGCGGCTTCCGCGACGACGGCGGCTGCGAGGGCGATACGATCATCGAGCTGTACGACGCCGAGCGGGCGCAGCTCGAGCGCAATGACGATCGCTTCGACGGCCAGTTCCGCTTCTGCTCGCTCATCGAGCGGGCGCTCGACGCGGGCAGCTACACCATCCGCGTCGACGCCTTCGGCGACCGCTCGGCGGGGCTGAACCTGCTGCAGGTGCTCGTCGGCGGGGCCCGCGGCCCGGGCGAGGCGTGCGACGACCTCGACCCGGCGGCGCAGTGCGCGGCGGGCGCGGTGTGCATCGACGGGGTCTGCGCGGTGGCCCGCTGCGGCGACGGGATCGTCAGCGACGGCGAGCAGTGCGACGACGGCAACGACGTCGACGGCGACGGCTGCGACGCGTGCGCCCCCAGCCCGCCGGCGCTCGGCGAGCCGTGCCAGCCGCATGGTTTCCCCGCCTGCGCCGAGGGCAGCTTCTGCGCCGCCCCCGCGCCCGGCGAGCCGACGATCTGCGTGGCGGCGCAGTGCGGCGACGGGGTGGTCGTCGGCGACGAGCAGTGCGACGACGGCAACGACGTGGCCGACGACGGCTGCGACGCCTGCCAGCTCCAGGCGGACAACGCCGAGCCCGACGACCCCGACGCGCCCTATCTGCTCGACCTGGCCGACGGGTCGGATTCGGTGGTCTTCGTGCTCGCCCCCGAGGGCGACGAGGACTGGTTCGCCTTCGAGCTCGACGCGCCGACCCGGCTGGTGATCGAGACGACGTCCGCCGCCGACCCCGAGGGCTGCGAGGGTGATACGGTGCTCGACCTCTACGACGTCGCCGCCGGGCTCGACGTGGCGCTCGTCCGCGACGACGACAACGGCCCGCGCCTCTGCTCGCGCATGGCCCCCGACCTCGATCCGGCGCTCGACCCGCTGCCGGCGGGCAGCTACCTCATCCGGGCGAGCGCGTTCGCGATGCGGGCCGCCGGGCGCAACGTGCTGACCGTGCGTATCGTCGGCGACGCGCCGGTGGAGGGCGAGCCGTGCGATCCCGTCGACCCGCTGCTCGACTGCGCCGACGGCACGGTCTGCGACGACGGCGTCTGCCGCCCCGCGGTCTGCGGCGACGGTATCGCCGAGGGGCCCGAGCAGTGCGACGACGGCAACCTCGACGAGGAGGACGGCTGCACCGTCGAGTGCGTCTTCGCGCCGGTGGGCATCGGCCGCCCGTGCTGGGTCCAGGGCAACCAGCAGCAGCGGGTCGCCTGCGTCGAGGGGGCCTTCTGCCGCTTCGACGGCCAGGACCCGCTGGAGGCGGTCTGCCAGGCCCACGCCTGCGGCGACGGGGTGCGCGGCCCCGAAGAGGCCTGCGATCCAACCCTCGACGGCGACCGCTGCGGCGACGACTGCGCCTGGGTGCCGCTGGCGGAGGGCGAGGCCTGCGTCGGCGTGCATCAGCCGTGCGGCGAAGGGCTCGGCTGTGATCCCGACGCGCGCGTCTGCGTGGCCGACGTCTGCGGCAACGGGCTCGTCGGCGCGGGCGAGCAGTGCGACGACGGCAACGACGTCGACGGCGACGGCTGCGACGCGCGCTGCGTCGCCGAGCCGGTGGCGGCCATCGACGGCTCGGGGGACTACTTCAGCGCCGGCGTGCCCGAGGACGGGGCCGATCGGTTCCCGCTGAACCTGAACGGGCCGGCGCGCGCGTCGTTCGAGACGCTGGGGCCCGACGGCGACTGCCCCGGGGATACGGTCGTGCGCCTGCTCGACGCCAACGGGGCCGAGATCGGCGAGAACGACGACGGCGGCATCGGCTTCTGCTCGTTGCTGGTGCTCGATCTCGAGCCGGGGGACTACACCGTCGAGGTCAGCGGCTGGCGCGGCCGGGCGCTGCCGGCCTATGTGCTGGCGGTGATGCTCGACGGGCTCGATCCCGACCAGCCACTCTGACGGTCGCGGCCCGACCGCCACCCGCCAGCCGGGGCGCGACCGCCCGGCGCCGCCTCCATCCCCGCCGCATCCGGTAGACGGCCAACGGCCACGGTTCTCGATCGGCGCTGCGGGGCGGTGCTATTCTCCCACTCCCACGGGCCCGGCCCGTCGTGCAGTGTCGGAGAGGGGATGTCGAGCGACTGGATCTGCCCGGCGTGTGGCCGGAGCGACGCGACCAGCGTCGGCCCGGGTGCGCTGTGCCAGCACGACGGTCGGGTGCTCGTCGACGTCGAGCGGGCCGCCCTGGCCCACTCCGATCCGGTGCTCGGGCGGGTGATCGGCGGGCAATACGCGGTCTACGACCAGCTCGGCCGCGGCGGCATGGGCGCGGTGTATCGCGCGGTGCATCGCCGGCTGCGGCGGCAGGTCGCGCTCAAGACGATCCTGCCCGACCGCGTCGAAGACATCGCCGAGCTGCGCGCCCGCTTCGAGCAGGAAGCGCTGATGCTCTCCGAGCTGCGCCACCCGGGCATCGTGACGGTCTACGACTTCGGCGAGTCCGACGGCGTGCTGTACATGGTGCTCGAGCTCATCGAGGGCACCTCCCTGTCGGATGTGCTGCGGGCCCAGCAGACGGTGACCCTCGCCCGGGCCGCCGACATCACCCGCCAGCTGCTCGACGCGCTCGGCGAGCCCCACCGGCGGGGGCTCATCCACCGCGACATCAAACCCAGCAACATCATGCTCGAGCCGCGGCCCGATGGCACCGAGCGGGTGGTGCTCATCGACTTCGGCGTGGCCAAGGCCCGCGCCGGGGTGATGCCGGAGTACGGGCCGACCCCGCGGACCCAGACCGGTGTGGCGGTGGGCACGCCGCGCTACATGGCGCCGGAGCAGCTCGCCGGCGGGCAGCTCGGCCCGTGGACCGATCACTACGCGGTGGCGGTGGTGCTCTATCGGATGCTGGCCGGGCAGAGCCCCTTCGTCGGCGCGCCGGCGGAGATGATCGCCGCCCACCTGCGCGACCCGGTGCCGCCCCTGCCGCCGCAATACGCCGGGCTCGACGGGCTGATCGGCACGGCGATGGCCAAGTCCCCCGACCAGCGCTTCGCCGACGGCGCGGCCTTCAGCGCCGCGCTCGACGCCGCGCTGACGGCAGCGCCGGCGATCGAGACGGCCGATTCGCCGCAGCGCACGGTGCCGATGGCGGCGGTCAGCGGGCCGGTCGCGGCGGCGCCCGATCCATCCGTGGCCGGTCTGCGCTCGCTCGCCCCGCCGGGCGTCCCCGACCCGACGCCCAGCGACTTCTCGTCGGGCTGGCGCGGCGCGGTCGACGGCACCGAGCACGCCGAGCTGGCGTCGTTCGGCTCCACCCGCCGCCGTCGCTGGCTGCTGGCGACGGCGTCCCTGATCGGGCTGGCGATGCTGGTCGGCGCGCTGCTCGCCACCCGCGAGGAGGCCGAGCCGGTCGCGGCGGGTGAGTCGTCGGCGGTGGTCGCCCCGGTGGAGAGCCCGCCGATGCCCGACCCCGTCGCCGCCGACGCCGAACCCGACGCGGCGCCCGACGCGGCGCCCGACGCGGCGGTCGACGCCGAGGCCCCGGCCCGCGCGGCCGCCGCCCCCGAGCCCGCCAGCCCCAAGGCGGTCAAGGCCAGGGCGCCGGCCCGCCGCACGACCCGCCGGGCGCCGGCCCGACCGTCGGCCGCCAGCCTCGTCGCCCAGGTCGAGCGGCACATCGCCGCCTGCCGCTGCGGCCCCGCCGAGCGCACCATGAAGCAGCTCGCCCGCGTCGATTCCGGCGCCGCCGACCGGCTGGACGACCGCTATACGACCGCCTGCGGCCTCGTCGGCTTCGGCTGCCTCGCGCCGGGAGGTGCCGGTGGGCGCTGAGCGGACGCCGGCGGGTCTGATCGCGGTCTTGGTCGCGGGCCTGGTCGCAGCGCTGGCCATCGCCCCGGGCGCGGCGCTGGCGGACGACTGCTCGTCGGCGGGCACCCGCGCCTTTCGGACCGAGGGGGTCGACGCGGCCCTCGCCGCCTTCGAAGCGGCCCGCGCGCGAGACGCGTGCCGCGACGACGCGCAGCTGGCCTTCAACTACGCCCGCAGCCTGCAGGCGGTGCTCGATCGCGACGGCGACGACCCGCGGGTCTGCGCGGCGGCCGAGGCCTATACCCAGGCGGCGACCGCCGCCGTGCTGCCCGGCGCGGTCCGGGCGATGGCCGCGCGCAGCGGCGCCGAGCTCGACGGTCGCTGCGAGGCCCTGCGCACGCCCGAGCAGCCCGGCGGCGACTACGAGACCCTGGTGACCCGGGCCCGAGCCGCGGTGCGCGAAGGCGACAAGGTCGAGGCGGCCCGGGCGTGGAAGGCAGCCAGCCGGCTCAAACCCGACGCGGCCCTGCCCCACCGGGCGCTGTGCAGCCTGCTGCCCGACCTCGAGCGGGCCGACGAAGGGCGCGGGCATTGCCGGCAGTGGCGCGCGCTGGAGCCCGCGGCGGGCCCCGCGCCCGACGCGGGGGGCGGGCGCGACTCGACGGACGTGCTGACCTGGGTCCTCGTCGGCGCCTCGGCGGTGAGCCTCGCCGGCGGCGCTTTGCTGTACGGCGAGGCGGCGAGCGCCGCCGACGATGCCCGGGCGGCGGTCGATCGAGCCGCCGCCGCCGACGATCGGGCGAGCTACGACGCGGCGGCGGTCGAGTTCGACGACGCCACCGCCCGGGTCGGGCGGGCGCAGCTGGCCGCGTACGCCGCGTGGGGTGTCGGCGCGGTCCTGGGCGGCTGGGCCATCTGGCGGCTGGTGGACGACGACGGTCCGGGCGGCACCGTCTACTTCGACGGGCGGGGCATCGGGCTGCACGGGAGGTTCTGATGACGCGCGCGATGCTCTTGCTGATCGCTGGCTCGGTGACGCTCTACGCCTGTATCGAGCTGCCCGACGAGCTGCCCGAGGCGCGCTTCGGCAGCGACGCGGGCGGCGGCGGCGCGACGGGCGGCGGCGGCATCGGCGGCGACGAGGCGCAGACGCCCGACGCGTCGCCGGTCGACATGCCCGACGCCGCGCCGGCCCCGGAGGTGTGCAACGGCGTCGACGACGACCTCGACGACTCCATCGACGAGGGGGTGCGCAACGCGTGCGGCGCCTGCGGAGCGTTGCCCGACGAGGTCTGCGACAGCTACGACAACGACTGCGATCACATCATCGACGAGGCCGAAGAGTGCGCCTGCCAGCCCGGGCTGGAGGAGCCGTGCGGCGTCGCCCGCGGCATCTGCACCGTCGGCGTGCGCACCTGCTCGCCCGACGGGCAGTGGGGCCCGTGCTCGGGCATCGGGCCCGAGAGCGAGGTGTGCAACGACATCGACGACAACTGCGACGGCGATACCGACGAGGGCGTGCAGAACGCCTGCGGCGGCTGCGGCTCGCTGCCGCGTGAGGTGTGCAACGGCGCCGACGACGACTGCGACGGCATCACCGACGGTCGCGCGGCCGAGGGCGACCTCTGCGCCTGCCCGCCGGGCGCCGACGAACCCTGCGGCACCGACGTCGGGGCGTGCTCGTTCGGCCGGCGGGTCTGCCGCTACGACGGCTGGGGGCCGTGCGACGGCGCGGTCGAGGCGAGCCCCGAGCAGTGCAACCGGGTCGACGACGACTGCGACGGCGAGATCGATGAAGACGCGTGCGACTGCCAGCACGGTACGACGCGCGCCTGCGGGTCGAACGTGGGCTATTGCCGGGCGGGCACCGAGCGCTGCAGCGACGGATCGTGGGGGCCGTGCGCCGAGGAGCGGCGTCCGCGGGACGAGCAGTGCAACCAGGTCGACGACGACTGCGACGGCGCGGCCGACGAGGGGGCCTGCGACTGCCAGAACGGCGAGACCCGGCCGTGCGGGTCGGACGTGGGCCGCTGCCAGCCGGGCACCCAGACCTGCGTCAGCGGCGGCTGGGGCATGTGCCAGGGCGAGGTCGGGCCCGACGACGAGCGCTGCAACGGCGTCGACGACGACTGCGACGGCGCGGTCGACGAGCCGTGGCCCGCGCTGGGCAACCCGTGCGCCGACGGCGTCGGCGCCTGCCGCGCGCAGGGTGAGATCGTATGTCTGGGCGGCCAGCCGGCGTGCGACGCCACCGCCGGCGCGGCGCGCAACGAGGTGTGCAACGGGGTCGACGACGACTGCGACGGCGGCACCGACGAAGATCTGGGGGACTTCGAGTGCGATACGGGCCTGCCCGGGCCGTGTGGATCGGGCGCGGCGAGCTGCATCGGCGGCGACGAGCGCTGCGATCCGCTCGTGGTGGCCCGGGCCGAGGTCTGCAACGGCACCGACGACGACTGCGACGGCCGCACCGACGAAGGCACCGGCGGCGGGCCGTGCGACACCGGTCAGAGCGGGCGCTGCGGGCCGGGCACGCTGGCTTGCGTCGGCGCGCTCGAGGTCTGTCAGCGCAACCAGGCGCCGGCCAACGAGAGCTGCAACGGCGTCGACGACGACTGCGACGGCGCGGTGGACGAGCCGCCGCTGCTGCAAGAGCCCGAGTGCATCGTCCGCGGCAACGGCATCTGCGCCCGCGGGGTGCCCATCTGCGTGGGCGGCGAGACCGAGTGCCAGACCCCCGACCCGCGCAACGAGAGCTGCAACGGGCTCGACGACGACTGCGACGGCCGCACCGACGAGAACCTCGGCGGTCAGGAGTGCGCCACCGGCGAGCAGGGGGTCTGCGCCGCCGGCATCAGCAGCTGCGCCAACGGCCAGATGTTCTGCGTGCGCGAGACGGCGCCGCGGGCCGAGGGCGAGCCCGACCGGAGCACCTGCAACGCACGCGACGACGACTGCGACGGGGCGATCGACGAGGATCACCCCCGGCGGCGGGCGTGCGACGTCGGCACGGCGGACTACCACTGCAGCAACGGCCGGATAACGCTCTGCCCGGTGGGCCCCGAGCCCGAGCCGGGCCCCGACCCGGAGCCGGTCCCCCAGTGAAGCCCTGACTACTCGAGCGGGTTGCGCTCGATGTCGGGCACCCGCTGCCCCGCGGCGTCGGCGCCGTGGATGTACTCGGCGCGCACCCCGTCGCAGTCCAGGTCGCCCACCGCCTTGATGGTGAAGCCCTGGCCCTCACCCGGCTCGAACGCGTAGCGGTAGTACAGCTTGCCGGTCGGCGCGAAGCCCAGCGCCTTCCAGGTGGGGTGGCTCCACATCACCGGCGTCGAGGCATACGACCCGTCGCCGCCGTCGGCGCAGGGGTCGGCGGCGGGGGTCAGCGGCGCCGCGGTCAGCGGCTTCTGCTCCATGCGGGCGATGGTCGCCTTGAGGAAGAGCTGCCCCAGCTCGACCCGCGCCTGGGCCGCCTTCGAGCGCTGGATGTACTTCATGAACGCCGGGATCGCGACCGCCGCGCCGACGCCCACCAGCATCGTCGAGCCGACACCGCCCGAGTAGATGCCGCGGTCGTCCACCTGAAGCCGCATGCCGAAGCCCTCGCCGAAGCGCGAGGTCCACAACGCCTTGCCCGCCTGCACCATCGCCGCCGCCTCGGGCGGCGCGTCGGCCACCGCGCGGTCGAGCACCGCCAGCGAGACCGCCAGGCCGTAGAAGCCGCCGTCGGAGAAGTCGAGCTGCGGGCCGTCGCCACCGGCCTCGCGGGCCAGCGCCGCCTCGATGCCCGCCCGCGAGGGCCCCAAGAGCAGGGTATCGCCGCTGCGCACCGCGAACGTGGGCGGGCCGGCGCCCTCCAGCACGTGGCCTTCGAGCGCGCCGAACTTCGCCGGCTTGCGGGTCGCCTCGGCCTGCTTCGCCAGCCGGTCGAGCACCGCCTGCAGCACGGTATCGGCCAGCGTGACGTCGGCCAGCCCCACCGCCACCACGACCCGCGGGTCGCCGCCGCCGCCGATGCTGTCGACCGGCGCGAACACCGCCACGTGCCCCGAGAGCGCCTTGCCCAGATCGTCGAGCGAGGCCCCGAGCACCACCGGCACGGCGTTCTTGCCGATGAGCACCTGCCCCTGAACGTCCCCGCGCTCGGGCGGGATGAGCGCCACCGCGCCGTCGAACAGGTCGACGGGGTTGATCGCGAAGCCCACGGCGATGTCGCCCTCGCCGGCGAAGCGGTCCAGATCGGGCGCGGCGTGCGGCGAGACGAAGAGCTTGCGCAAGGCGACCACCGCCGCCTCGTCGGCCAGCAGGCGCAGCGCGCCGTCCTTCATGTCGGCGGTCACCGACATCGACAGCGCCGGGAAGCGCTGGGCGTAGAAGTCACCGAAGACCGGGGCGAGCTGACCGGCCATCAGCTTCAGCAGCGGCCCGGTCAAGACCGCGCCATAGCTGCGCGCGCTGCCGGCCGAACCGGCGAAGCGCAGCGCGGGGGCCACGGCGGCCACCTCCGACAGCGGCGTATCCGCGCCCGCCAGCCAGCCGGCGAACGCCGCGCGCGCCGCCTTGCTCGCCGCCTCGTCCTCGGCGCCGGTCAACGGCAGCAGGGCGGTGAAGTCGCCGCGCATGCCGATGAGCCCGCGCCCGCCGGGGGTCGTCAGCTCGGCGACGCCGTCGGTGCCCGGCAGCCCCAGGTCGAAGGCCTCGTCGACGCGATCGAGCGCGGCGATCAGCGTGCCCCGATCGAAGACCCGGGCCAGGATCAGCGGCCGCGGCTCGCCGGACGCCGCCTTCAAGCGGGCGTCGACGACCACCGCGATACCCGCCGCCGGGTCGATGCCCACCGCCGACTTCCACGCCGCCGCGTCCCGGGGGTCGAAGCCCATCTTCTGCACGATCGACGCGAAGCCCTCGGGCAGCTCCTTCTTCATCTCGGCGCTGAGCTCGGCGGGCAGGCCGTCCATCAACGAGGCCGCCACCCGGGCGAACGCGTCGAGCCCTTCGAATCCGCCGAGGGCGACGGTGTGCTTCGCCGACAGCGCGCCGAGCATGAGCGGCGGCGCGCCGGTGGACGTGGCAGGCTTCGCTGGCGGCGTGGGCCTGGCCGGCGCGTCGGCCTTCGCCTCGCCGGCCGCCTCGCCCTGTGCCTTCGCCTCGCCGGCCTCGCCCGCGGCCTTCGCCTCGCCGGCCGCCTCGCCCGCGGCCTTCGCCTCGCCGGCCGCCTCGGCCGGCGCCTCCGCCGGCTCCTTCTTGCCGCAGCCGGCCAGCGCCAGGGCGCAGACCAGCGCCCAGCGCGCCGGTGTCGCAATGCTCATGGGTCCCCCCGTGATGGTGATGCCCGCCGACGATCGACCGCCGCCGCCTGCGCGTCAAGGGATCCGAGCCTTTGACGGGCGCCGGCTCAGGCCGCCACGCTCACCGGCGTCGGCGCCACCAGCGCCGTCAGGACCGCCGGCGTGATCTCCACCAGCAGCCCGCGCTTGCCCCCGTTGATGATCAGCCGCTCGAGCGCCAGGATCGACGCCTCGCAGTACACCGGCAACGCCTTGCGCAGTCCGAACGGCGAGGTGCCGCCCACCTGGTAGCCGCTGTGCTTCCGGGCGACCTTCGGCGGGCAGGGCTCGATGGCCTTGACCCCCAGCGCGCGGGCCAGCGCCTTGGTCGACACCGCCCGATCGCCGTGCATCAGCACGACCAGCGGGCGCTTCTGCTCGTCGTGCATCACCAGCGTCTTGATCACCCGGTGCTCGTCGACCCCCAGCGCCGCCGCGCTGGCCGCGGTGCCGCCGCGCTCGACGTAGCTGTAGACGTGGGGGGTGAAGTCCGCCTTGGCGGCGCGCAGGGCGCGGATGGCGGCGGTCGTCGGGATCTTGCTGCGGGCCATGGGGCACTGTGTCCCGCACGGACCGCCGGGGCAAGGCTCACCCGCTCGGCGACGCCCGGACCTTCGGGCGGGGCTCAACCAGAGCGCTGGGGGCTCAAAGGGGTGCGATCTCCGCTTTGAAGAAGGTGCTCCGGCGCCCTACAACTTCAGCGTCAGGCCCGCGCTGAAGCTCACCCCTTCGGTGTAGCGGGCCGGCGTACCGTCGGCCTGGGTCTCTTCGACCGGCGCGTCGAGCAGGTTGCGCCCCTTGAGCTTGAGGCTCAGCCCGTCGGCCAGCGGCAGGCCCACCACCACGTCGAGCAGGTGCCGCGGGGCCTCGAAGATGTCGGGCAGGTCGTTGGTGCCGACGCCGACGATGCGCGGCCCGGTCACGTTGTACAGCAGGGTCACGAAGGTGCCGCCGTCGAGGTCTTCATAGCCCAGCTGCAGGTTGACCACATACGGCGACTGCCCCTGCAGCGGCCGCTCCGACGAGGTCAGCACCAGGCTCACCCCGCCCGCCTCGACCTCTTGATCGATCTCCACCGCCGACTGAATCAGCGAGACGTTGCCCGCCACGTACAGATCGTCGGCCCACGCGCCCAGAAAACCCAGCCCCTGGCGGGCGTCGAGCTCGAGCCCCAGGTTGGTCGCGCCGGCGGTATTGCTCGGCTTGATCGTCTGGTCGGCCCCGGCCTCGATGATCTGCTCGATGGGGTCGGTGAAGTCCTTGAAGAAGACCGCCACCGACGCGCTCTCCCGCGGCGAGGGGTACCACTCGAAGCGCAGGTCGTAATGGTCGATGAGCGCGCGCTCGACGTCGGGGTTGCCGCGGTAGCTGCGGCGGTCGATGACGTCGTCGAAGCGCAGCTCGCTCTTCTCGCGAAACTCGGGGCGGTTGATCGAGCGCCCGTAGCCCGCCCGCAGCTGCATCGTCTCGGCGAAGGCCCAGGTCAGCCCGGCCGAAGGCAGGATGTCGACGTCGTCCAGCCGGCCCGGCGGCGGATCGTTGCCGATGGGCGCGAACGAGCGCACCTGCATCAGCGCGTGCTCGATGCGCAGACCGGCGGTCATGCGCAGCGACTCGGCGCCGTCGAGGCCCAGCGCGTCGAGCCCCGACTGCAGCGCGATCCAGCCGGCCTCGACGCCCAGCGTGGCCTGATAGGCGTCGCCCACCCGGGTATCGTTCTGGGCGTAGAAGAAGCCGTCGCCGCCGATGTTCTCCGGCACCAGCAGCGACTCGATCGGATCGGTCACCGGCGTGCCTTCGAGCTCTTCGAGGTGCAGCTGCACTGACGAGACGTCGCGCTGACGGCGCAGGAAGGCGCCGCCGACCTCGATGAAGTCGACCGCGTCCTCGCCGATGCTCTCGGGCGCCTCGCCCAGCGGATAGCGGGTCGCGAAGCCGATGTCGTGGGTGGTGTCGTCCAGGTCGCTGAAGAAGCGCCGGTTCGAGTCGGGCTTGGCCGACAGCCGATAGGGCTCGTCATTGCCGCGGCTCTTGTCGTACTGCCACGTGCGCCGATCGGGCTCGCTGCGGTCGGCCCGCGAGAAGCCGTAATGCCAGCGCAGCCGCAGCCCGTCGTCGGCCAGCACCGGCAGCCGATGCCGCCCGCGCAGCTGCTGGGTCAGAAGCTGCCGCTCGACCCATTGCAGCCGGGTGATCTGCAGGTCGTTGTTCTCGTTGCCGAACTGCCGCCCCTGAAAGAAGCCGGCCACGTCGTCGCTGTTGCGCAAGAGCAGCGTCGTGCTGCGGATCTGGTGGTCGTCGCCCCAGTCGAGGGCCAGCTCGAGGATGGCGCTGGTATCCACCGCCCGCGTCGTGCGCTCGTAGGTGCCCAGCTCGTTGGGGTCCAGCTCACCGCCGCTGAGGCCGTAGTCGTTCTTGATACCCGACTCGATCTGCCAGCCCTGGTCGTAGCTCAAGCTGCCGACCACGCCCAGCCGCCCGCCGCCCAGATCCCAGCCGTCGCCCGCCGCCACCGACATCCCGAAGTCCGGCGGCAGCGTCTTGGCCACCCGCTCCCAGACGGGGTCGAGGTCGCCGGCCAGATCGTCCAGCTCCGCCTGGGTCACGCACGGCCCCTGGCCGGGGATCGCCACCACGCCGCTGCACCGCAAGAGCTCCGAGCGATCGAACTCCGCCTGCAAGCGATCGGGCAGCGCGCGGGTGCCGTCGTCGACGCCGAGCCAGTCCAGCGAGCCGCCGGGATACACCGCGCCGTCGGCGAAGGTGGTGCCCGTGGTGACGCCGCCCGAGAGCGAGACCTCGACGAACGGCTCGTCGGGCACGCCGCGGGTGCGCAGCTGCACCACGCCGCCGCCGAACTCCGCCGCCTGGTCGGGCGAGACGGTCTTCTGCACCACCACGCTGCCCAATACGCCGGTGGGGAACATGTCCAGCGGCACCACCCGCCGCTCGGGCTCCGGGCTGGGGATGAACATGCCGTTGAGCGTCGTCGCCGAGTAGCGCTCGCCCATGCCGCGCACATAGATGTACTTGCCGCCGACGATGGTCAGCCCGGTCACCCGCTTGAGGGCCGAGGCCGCGCTCGAGTCGCCCGCCCGCGACATCTGCTCGGCGCCGACCACGTCGACCACGTTGCCCGTCTGGCGCCGCTCGGCGGTCAGCTCGGCCACGCCGCCGGCGATATAGGGCGCGGTCACGACGAAGTCTTCCAGCGCGAGGCCCGCCGGCTCCAGCGAGGCCGCGACGGTGCCCCCTTCGGCGGCCAGCTCGACCTCCGCCTGCCCCGATTTGTGCTGCGGGTGGATGAACGAGAGCCCGTGGGTCCCGACGGGCAAGGTCAGCGCGAAGCGGCCCTGGCCGTCGGTCTCGGCGGTCTCGGGGCGCCCGCGCACGAAGACCTGCACCCGGTTGATGCCCCGGCCATCGGGGTCGGTGATCCGGCCGGTCAGCTGCGCTTTGGCCGCCGCCGGATCATCGGCCACCGCGACCGCCTCGGGCGCGCTGTCCGCCGCCCGCTGCTCCAGGTCGAAGGTGGGCGCCGCGTCGGCGCGCAGGGTCGCCAGCAGCTCGGTGGTATCGCCCGCCGTGATGCGCACCGTCGCCCGGCCCGCCACCCGTGCGAGGCCGGCGGGCGGCTCGATGCGCACCGTATGCTCGCCGTCGTCCATCGTGATGCGGACGCGGCCCTCGCCGTTGGTGCGCGCTTCGACGTCGCCCGCCCGCACGATCGCGCCCTTCAGCGGGGCGTCGCTGGCGCTGCCGTCGAAGACGAAGACGCTCAGGGTGCCCTCGGCCAGCGCCAGCGCAGGCGTGAGCAGAAGCAGGAGAGCTGCGCTCAGTCGCGCTGTACTGAGCGCGGGCTGACGCCCGTGGCCCAAGGTCTGCTTCGGCCTCGTCGATGGTGAGGCGCAGCGCTGGCTTGGCGTGAAGTGACTGGCGCATCGGGTGGTGGATGGTTGTTTGCGTTTGCCGTGCTCGTCTCCGGCACCCCGGCTGCGCCGGGGCGGGATCTCCGGTCGATGCTCGCGCTCGCTCCGCTCGCACTGCGCTCTCCCTCCGACCCGTCCGCGCCAGCGCGGATGCCTGCGCTGCGCTCGGCGGCTCGCCTGACGGCTCGCGTGCTCAGGGCTTCGCCCTTCGCGTCTCGCGCTGCGCGCTCGACTTGGCTCGGCATACGCTTGGGAAATGTGCGCGCGGCGCAAGCACATCTCGATGTCGTCGCTCAGTCGCGCTGTCCTCAATCGCACTGGGCGACCCCCGCGCGGCAGTCGGCCATCGCCTTGCGCAGCTGCCCCGCCCGCTCGAACATCTGCGGGCTCTGCAGCCGCCGCAGGTGCCCCTCGGCGGTCTCGAAGTCACCCAGCCGGAAGCGGGCGTAGGCCAGGGCGTAGCGCAGCTCCTCGTCCTCGGTCAGCAGCCCCAGCCGGCTCAAGCGCGGCTCCAGGGCCGCCGCCGCCTCGAAGCGCTGCATGTCCAGCAGCAGCGCCAGCCGCTGGCGCAGCTTGGCCGGCTGCTCGAACAGGCGCCCGTTGAGCGCCAGCGCCCGGGCGAAGAAGCGCTGCTCGCGGTAGATCTCCGCCGCGTCGCGGCTGTAGGCCGGGTCGTAGAGCGCCGCCCGCTCGAACATGCGCGCGCCGATGATCGGGTGCTCGGCGCCGAGCCAGGCGTGGCCCGACTGCACCAGGATCCGCTCGTCGTCGCCGAAGATGAGCCGCGCCTCCTCCAACAGCGCCCGCGCCTCGCCCGGCTGGCCCGCGCGGATCAGCGCCTCGCTGACGAAGAGGTGGTCCTCGATGGCCGCCGCGCCGCCCGCGAGGAACCGCCGCCCCGCCTCGACCGCCGCCTGGAACAGGCCCAGCTCGACCAGCCGCTGGATGCGCGTCCGCTGGAAGCCGCGGTGCTCGGGGTGGCGCGCCTCGCCGGCGTCCAGCGCCGCGAGCGACAGGGCGTGCCGCCCGCCCCGCCAATGGCACTCCGCGGGGATCACGAACATGTCCGGGCCGCCGTCCTGCACCGCCGGCCCCGCCTGATCCAGCGCCGAGAGCGCCGTCTCGCAGTCGTCGAGGGCGTAGGCGCTGCGGGCGCGATACAGGTGCAGGCTGCTGTCGGTCGCCCCGGCGGCGATGGCCCCGTCGAAGGCGTCGAGCGCGCCGCGGAAGTCCTGTTGGCGCAGCGCGATGACCCCGCGCAGCGTGTAGTAGCGCGCCTTGTCGACCTCTTCGGCCTCCGGATCGACCCCGTCGAGCACCAACGCGGCCCGGTCGGGGTGGCCGTCGCGCAGGAGCACCGCGGCCAGCCCCACCCGATCCACCTCGGGGGCCTTCTTCGCCGCCGCCGGCGCCGCGAGCGCCAGAGCCAGCACGATCGGCAGCCCGCGCATCATCCGCCCCGGCTCAGCTGGAAGCGGATGGTCTGCTCGACGCCGGTGACCGTCTGCGGGCGCCCCTGGTAGGTGCCCGGGCTGAAGGCCCAGCGCTCGATGACCTGCCGCGCGGCGTCGTCGAACACCCCCGGCGGCTCGGAGCCCTTGATGCGCGCGTGCTGCACCCGACCGTCGGCGCCGATGGTCAACTCGAAGGTCACAAAGCCCGTCACCCCGCGCTTGCGGGCGGCGGGCGGATACTGCGGGGCCACCCGGCGGGTCGCCCGGGGCGGATCGTCCACCGCGTCGCTGGTCATCACCGCCACCTCGCCCGCGCCGCCGACGAGGCCCTGCCCGGCCGAGGCGAAGTCGGTGGCCAGCGCCGTCGGCCCGCCCAGCGCCACGCCGCTGAGCCCCGAGCCCAGGTTGGGCGGCGGGGTGCGCGGGCGGCTCGTATTCGACGGCTTGGGCCGCTGGCGGCGCGGCTTGGGCTTCGGACGCTTGGGCTCGGGCTTCTTCGGCGCCAGCTCGATGGCCGTCGCCTCGGGGCGCGCGGGCTTCTCCGGCGGCTGGGTATAGCCGTTCATCCAGGCCATCAGGCCCAGGACCATGGTCGAGCCGAGGACCATCACCGCCCCCGCGCCCACATGATTCAGCCAGCGCCCCATGACGGTCAGCCGGCCTCCTTCTCGGTGGCCACCGCGACGTCTTTGGCCCCGGCGAGGCGGCACTGGTCGATCACGTCGATGAGCTTCTGGGCCTGCACCCCCGCGTCGGTGATGACCAGCACCGGCCGATCGGCGGCGGCGCGCAGCTGCTCGCGCACCGTCGACTGCAGCATCCACGCGCGCACCGGGCGGCCGTCCACATAGACCTCGCCCCGGCGATCCAGCGTCACCCGGATGGCCTTGGTCGACGCCGGCTTCGCGCTGGCCGCCGAGGGCCGCTCGAGCTCCACCTGGGCGTCTTTGACGAAGGTGGTGGTCACCATGAAGAAGATCAGCAGGATGAAGACCATGTCGATGAGCGGAGAGATGTCGACCCCCTGCTCCTCGTGGCCGCCCCGTCGCGCGCGGCGCATCAGGCGCCTCCTTCCGCCAGCCGGCGGGCCACGAGGGCCTCGCGCAGCTGCTCCAGGTCGCCTTCGAGCGCGTGCTGCCGCCGGTCGAGCAGGCGGCCGACGATGACCCCCGGCACGGCGACGACCAGCCCCATCTGGGTGGTCAACAGCGCCTGGCTGATGCCGCCGGCGACCCCGCCCGTGGCGGCGAAGAGCGCGCCCTGGCCCAGGCCGTCGAAGGTCTCGATCATGCCGGCGACGGTGCCGAGCAGCCCGGCGAGCGGGGCGACGATGACCACGCTGCGCACCAGGATCCGGAAGCGGTTCAGGCCGCGGCGCACCGGGTAGAGTCGCTCGTCGATCACCGCGTCCAGGTCGTCGGTCGAGGGCACCTTCAGCCCCAGGGCCGGCTGCACCGCGCGCCACGCGGCGCCGAGCACCCCGCGGCCGGGCAGGCGGCCGGCGGCGACCATGTGCGAGACGTCGCCGCGCCCGCCGCGGCGCAGCGCGAAGAGGCGATAGCCCAGGCCGTACCACAGCACCACCGTCGCGGCGACGAGCGGCGGCATCACGAAGCCGCCGTCGCGGATGTAGCCCTGCAGGTCGGCGGCGAGCGTCGACAAGAGGCTCACGCGGGCACCGGCGCGGCGTCGTCGGGTGCGCTGCCGGGTACGGTGTCGGCCGCCTCGACCGGCGTACGCCGCCCGCCCGACGGCCGCTCTTCCTCACCGACCCGGGCGATGTTCACCAGCCGCAGCGCGCTCTGCTCGACGGCGCTCTTCAGCCCGCCGGCCCAGCCGTTGAGCAGGTTGCCCACCAGCAGGGTCGGGATGGCCACGATCAGCCCCAGCTCGGTGGTGATCAGCGCCTCGGAGATGCCGCCCGAGAGCAGCTTGGGGTTGCCGGTGCCGAACTCGGTGATCACGTCGAAGGTCGAGATCATGCCGGTCACCGTGCCCAAGAGCCCCAAGAGCGGCGCCACCGCGGCGATGACCAGCAAGGCGCTGCCGAAGCGGTCGATGCGGTTCTCTTCGGCCAGCATGCGCTCGGCGAAGACCCGCTCGAGGTCCTCGCGGTCGGCCTTGAGGTGGCGGGCGATGGCCGACAGCACCCGGGCGCCCGACCCACGGGCGGCGGCGCAGGTATCGGCGGCCTCAGCGTGGCGCCCGGCCTTCACCAGCGGCGCGACCCGATCGACGAGGCCCGCCGGCGAGCGGGCCAGCACCAGCAACAGCGCCCGCAGCACGATGAGCAAGAGCCCCAGCCCGCCCAGGCCGACGATGACCCAGGCGATGGCGCCGCCGGCCTCGATGACCTGCAAGGGCGTCTTGGCCTGGGGCGGCTCGTAGTTCTCCGCGGCGCTCTCGTAGAGGAAGACGTCGGCGGTCGGCGGCGGCGCGCCGGCGGCCAGGGCCCGGGCGGTGGCCTCGCCCCGCGGCGGATCGAGCTTGAAGCGGCCGCCGCCCGCGGGGGTCAGCGCCCCGGCCGGCGCGCCGGCGCCGTCGCCCACGCCGTAGACCGCGATGCCGCCCACCCGCACCAGGCTGCCGCTGACCTGCCGCCCGTCGGCGGTGAAGAAGGCGCCCGGTTCGACCCGCACCGCGCCCTGGCGCTGCATCAGCGGGCCGGCCCGCTCGAAGCCGTCGGCCAGCAGCGCCGCGTAGCGCTCGACCGTGGCCGCAGCGGCCTCGGCGGCCCCCGCGGGGGTCGGATCGGCGTTCTCCGCATCCGTCCCCTTCACCGGGGCCTGATCGGCCCCCCCGGCGTCTCCTGGAGCCACCGGGGGGCTGTTTTGCTGTGTGTCGGGGCCCGTCTTCGAGCCCGTGGGCGCCTGCGGCGCGGTCACCGCCAGCGCGGCGGGCGGCCAGTCCACGTGGCCCTCGAAGCTGCGGGCCATCTGCTGCACCAGCCCGTCGAGCGCGTCGAGGCCCTCGCCGGCGACGTCCGCCTGCCGCTCCAGCTCGATCAGCGTCTCGCCGAGCTGGTCGGCCTCGACGGTCAATGCCACCAGCCGGCGCTGCATGCGCTCCAGCTCGGCGCGGGCCCGGGCCGCCTCGCCGTCCGCCGCGCGGCGCACCTCGCCCAGGCGGCGGTTCAGCGCCGCCTTCTCGGCGTCGAGGAAGGCGAACTCCTTCTTGTAGGCCGCCTCGAGCCGGGCCTCGGCGGCGGCGGCGCGGGCGGCGGGCGACTCGCCGCCGGTCTGGGCCCACGCGGGCGCGGCCAGCAGACCGCAGGCGATCGTCAGGGCGAGCGACCTCATCGCCTCTCCTCCGGCGCGGGCAGGATGTTGGGCAGGGTGTAGAAGCCGACCCGGATCTGCTTCTTGAACCCGTCGAAGAGGGCGTTGATGCGCGCCGTCTCGTCTTCGCCGTCGAGCAGCGTGGTGCGCCACTCGCCGGCCACCTTCGCGACCGTGCCCACCCGGCCGTCGCCGGTGCGCAGGTACAGCCCCACGGCGCCGAAGCGCACGACGTCGACCATCATCGGCTCGCCGTCGATCGGCAGCGTCTCGCGGTACAGCCCGGTGTCGCGGGTCATGCGCAGCTCGTCCTCGACGAGCGCCCACAGCCGCGAGAGCGCCGCGCGGGGGGTCAGGAGCCCCTCGGCGACCTTCTCTTCGATCTGGTCCACCGCCGCCCGCCGCTGCTCGCGGCGAAAGGGCAGCGCGCGGTCGATATGGGCCCGCAGCGCCGCCGCGCCGGCTTCGACCACCGGCAGCAGCGCCGCGTCGTCGGCCTTGGCCGCCTCGATCTCGGCCCGCTTGCGCTCGCGGGCCTCACGCAGCTGGCGCACCCGCAGCTCTTCGCGCTGAAGCTCGGCCTCGAGCTGGGCCTTGCGGGCGGCGAAGCCCTGGGCCTGGCTGCGCCGGGTGCGGCGGGCGTCTTCGAGGGCGTCGGTCAGCCGCTCGACCTCGCTGCGCAGCTCGACGAGCGAGGCGGCGAGGCCGGCGCCGTCTTCGGCGTAGGCCGGCGACGGCGATGCGGCGGGCCCTGCGCAGGCCAGCAGAACGGCCAACGCCGCGGCAGGACCGCGGCGGGAGAGGCGGGAACGGCGCGATGGGCGCGGGCCCATGGTCACCTCCGGGGGGTGCGGGGAGCGGGCGGGTCGATCAGTCGAGGTAGAGCGCCCAGCCGGCGGCCCAGTCGTCCTCGCCGACCGCGCCGATGAAGGGCACGTCGGTGAAGAACGGGTCGTTGGGGGTCGCGCCGAGGGTCAAGAGGTCGCTGCCGGCGGGCAGCCGGTAGTTGTCGAGGGTCAGGTCGTCGCGCACCTCGTTGCCGCGCACGTCGGGCTCGATGCTGAAGAACTGCTCGACCGAGCAGGGCACGTCGAGCGGCATGTCGGCGTCGTCGACCGGCTCGAGGAAGTCCGCCCCGCAGCCGCCGATGACCACGCCCTCGACGGTGAAGTCGCCGGTGAGGGTGGTCTCGTCGGTGCAGGCCTGGGCGAAGGTCGCCGTCTGGTCGATGGCGAAGCAGGCGTCGCCGAAGCCGGTGACGATGGTGTTGTTGAGCGAGACCCGGGTGCCCTCGCGCAGCAGGACGCCGATGTCGCTGTCGGCGTGGCCGATGAAGGTCAGGTTCGACAGGGTCGGGTTCGAGCGCGGCTCGAGGTCGTTATTGTCGCCGTTGTTATCGGCCTCGATGCCCTGGTCGCCCTGGTCGCCGAGCTGCTTGGCGATGAGGAACTGGATCTTGCCGTTCCAGCCGTCGGTCCAGTCGAGGCTGTCGTCCTGGATGCCCGTGAGCACCACGTACTTCGCGCTGACCGAGCCGCCGAAGAACTCGATGCCGTCGTCGGCGTTGGCGTGCACCTGGATGTACTCGACGGTGGTGCCCGAGCCGACGCCCTGGAAGGCGATGCCGTTGAACTCGGAGTCGGCGGTCAGCTTGGTGCCGGCGTACTCGACCCGCACGTAGCGCAGGGTGCCCGAGCTGTCGCCGGCGTCGTCGCCGCCGTAGATGCCGGTGTCGCCCTCGCCGGTGGCGGTGCACGGCGCCGTATCGCAGCCGTTGATCGGGGCGTTGCCGTTGATGACGAGGCCGCCCCAGTTGCCGGCGCGGGCCATGTCGCCCTGGTCGGAGGTCATCACGATCATCGCGTCGGCGCTGCCGTCGGCCATGATCTGCGCGTTGCGCTGGATGACGAGCGCGCCGGGCAGGGTCTCCGAGGCGCGGCCGAGGATGGTGGTGCCCGGCTCGATGGTCAGGGTGTTGTTCGTCGTCCCATCGCCGATGAAGACCCGCCCGTCGAGGAACCAGGTCTTGTCGGCGGTGAAGGTGAGGTCGTCGGTGTACTCGCCGCCGGCCACCCGGCAGACGTCGCCGTCGCAGGTGATGCCGGTCTCCTCGGCGGGCGGCTCGTCGGTGGCCTCGCCCTCGCAGCCGAAGAGCGGCGCGGTGAGCAGGGCGGCGTAGCCGAAGCGGCGGAACAGAGCGCTCATCGACATGGGATCTCCAATGCAGGGGGCCCGTGCAGGGCCGTGTCGATTCGGCGCATTGATCGGATCGACGTGTGACAACCCCATGGCGCGGCCGGAGATTGGCGGTGAGATGGCTGCGTCGCTCGCTCATCGAGCGGGTGACGGGCCGGTGTCGACGGCGGCGTCTGGGCAGCGATGGCGCCCGCCGCGTAGAGTGAGTGGCGCTTGTCCCGGGTCTTGGTCCTTTTTGCGGGGGTCGGCTCGGCAAGCCCTCGGCGCGCCGCTCGCCTCGGAAGATGCGGCACCGATCGCGGTGTGCTACCACTTCGACATGAACGCTCAGCAGGCCGCGCCCACGCCCTCGCGCACGTACTCCGAATTCGTCGCGGCGTCCTACAAGCCGTTCGTCGATCAGGAGACGCTGCCCGTAGCCCCGCTGACGGTTGTCTTCGGGGCCAACGGCGCCGGCAAGAGCGCGCTGTGTCGGCTCCCGGTCGCCGTGGCAGCCGCGCTGCGAGCGGACGCCAAGGCGCCGGCCGGGCTCCCCCTGCGCGTCGACCACCTCTCCTTCGGCTCTTCATTCGCCAGCATGCGCCACGGAGACGACTCTCCGTCCTTCACGGTCGCACTGCGGCTCGGGGACGCGGAGGCCTCGACCTCGCTCTCCGTCACGATCGGGCCGACCGAAGGGGTGCGGGCCAGTCACCCCCGCCAGCGCATTGAGCGGTGGTTGCTGAGCCCAGCGGGAGACGCCGACACACTGATCGAGTGGAGCGCATCCGCGGGCGCGTACTCCTTGAATGGCGACGTGGCCGACGTACGGTTCACTGGCCTGCTGCCGCGCATCTCCGACGAGGTGCTGCCCGCCGCGCGCGCGCTGCGTGATCTGCCGCCCATTCTGCATTTCTTCCCGTCTCGCAACGGATGCACCCGGGAGTTCGGGGAGCATCGGGTCGACGCGGCGCTCGAGGTCGGGGTCGACGGCGACCAGACGGTGGACGTCCTCAGCACGCTGTACGCCGAAGGCGCGCGGGCCACCCTCTCGAAGATCGACGAGGCCCTGAGAGACATCCTGGGCATCGAGCTCCGCTTCGAGGAGTTGGCGGCCGGCTCGATCGTCCGCTACGCCGTCTTCGGTCGGAGGGTCGACCGGTCGACGTGGGTGCCGCTGGACCAGCTCGGCACGGGGCTGGCCCACGCGCTGCCGGTCGTCGTGCAACACGCTCTGGCCGCGCATCCCCCGGCGAACACCCAGCCGCCGGGGCTCATCATCACCGAAGAACCGGAGGCCCACCTGCACCCGCGGGCTCAGGCCGCGCTGGTGGAGGTGCTGCTCGAGGTGGCGAAGTCCGGCAACAGCCAATGCCTGATCGAGACCCACTCCGAGACGGTCGTCTTGCGGATTCGGCGCCGCATCGCCGAGGGCCTCGACCCGAAGCTGGTCCGGTTCGTCTGGGTCGACGACGAGACGCAGACGACCCGCGCGTCGATCCTCACGCCGGATGACTCGGGCCGGATCGAAGGCTGGCCCGAGAACTGGTTCGGCACCGCGGCCGACGAGGTGCGGGCCATCCACCGGGCGCTCCGGGGCTGATGAAGGTCGCCTTCTCGCCAGCAGTGCTCGAAGACCGCCGCGCCTTTCGACACCTGTCAGCGTTGCTGTGGATGTTCGTCGACGGGCGACACGACTGGGTCGTCGAAGACGACGAGGCGATCGGCGACAGCGCGTGGCTCCGCGACGCGAGCGCGGGGGTGAGGGACGCTGCCCACGAGTTGGCCGCGATAGCGCTGCGGAAGACCCGGACGCCTCAGATCGTCGTCGATGTCATGACGCGGCGGGTCGAACTCGACGCGACTGACGGCGTATGGCGCATCCGGCCGGATGTCGCCGCCGAACACCTCGGGCGGCCGCTGCTCCTCATCGTCGAGAACGGCCACTGCGATGGGGCTTTCACCCGCCTGCTCGTCACGCGCGTCGGAGAGAAGCGGTTGCGGCGGCTCCTGGGTGACGAGACTTTCAACGAGGTCAGGGGAGGGTGGTCGGCGTCGGTGCTCGGCGATGGTCGCTGGTTCGATGTGCGCCACGGCGGCGGCTCTACGACGGCGACGCAGCTCCGGCTCGCCGTCGAGCAAGCGCGGGGCCTGCCGCCCCGAATCGCGTGCTTCGTCGACAGCGATCGGGCGGCGCCCGGAGGGGCGATAGGCGACACAGCAAAGGCCGTCGAGGTGGCTGCCGCGGAGCTCAATGCCGATCTGCCGACCCATTGGTCGATCCAACCGCTCACCCTCTCCAAGAGGGAGGTGGAGAACTACTTGCCCGGCGACGCGCTGCGAGCGCAGTTCGGCGGTGGGCGGTACGCCGCGTGGGCTCGATTGGATGACGACGAGCGGGACCACCTCAATCTCAAGCAGCACTTCGCCAAGCACGCCTGGCGGGTGATGATCGAGCCCGCCTGCCAGAAGCACCTGCACGCGCGCAACCTGCGCGAGCGAGCGGGCAACGGCGGTCGAGAGCTCGACACCTTGATCGAGCGCATCGTGTCTCGCCTGTAGGGAGCGATCATGGCCCGTGTCGAACCTCGCACTTTCGCCCTCGACCAGCTCATCGAACAGGTGCGCGACGGCTACCTGCGCGTCCCGAAGTTCCAGCGGCAGTTCGTCTGGCGCTACAAGCAGGTGCGCGAGCTCTTCGAGAGCATCGCTCAGAGCTACCCGATCGGTACGCTCCTCATCTGGAGCACATCCGACCGATATCGGAGCTTCGACACCCTCGGGTCGATCCCCCTGGCCGCCGACCATCCACCCGAACCCACAGCGGTGGGCTACCTGCTCGACGGGCACCAGCGGGTCTCGACCATCGTAGGCTGCTTGTCGCTGACCGACGGCGAAGCCGAAGCTCTGAGCGGGCAGATGCTGGCGTTCCGGCTCTACTACGACCTGGACGAAGAAGAGTTCGTGCACGACCGCGCGCCGAAAGAGCAGCATCTGCCCGTGCGCTACCTGCTCGGCAAGAGCGACACCATGACCGCGTGGTTCGACGCGCGGCGCGACGATACCGAGCCCGGGTCACCCCAACGGGCCCGCTGGGATCGCAACCGCCGCCGGGCGTTCGCGCTGCAGACCACGTTCTCCCAGTACCGGCTGCCATACCTGGAGGTCACCAAGGCGGATCTGGCCGAAGCGGTTCGGATCTTCGTGCTCCTCAATACAGCGGGCAGCGGCGCGAAGAAGCACGAGGTCTTCGCCGCGTTGAGTTGGCAGCCGGACAGCTTCGACTTCGGACAGGCGGCCCGAGACCTGTTGGAGCAGTACGCCGACTTCGGCAACTTCGGGCCCACGCCCATCCTGTCGGCGTTGCTGTCGAGCCTGGGCGAGAGCGCCTACGAGGACGACTGGCAGAGCGTTCAGGAGCGCCACCGAGATCGGCTCGAGGGTGCGTTCGCCGACGTCGCGTCCGCGTTCGGTGAGGCTGTCGAGTTCGTGCGCGAACGCCTGGGCGTCGAGTCGGGCAAGGTCCTGCCCTATGCGCTGTATCTGGTTCTGCTGACAGAGTTCTTTCGGCTGTGCCCCAAGCCCTCGGAGGCTCAGGCCGATCACCTGGAGCGCTGGCTCTGGGCGAGTAGCTTCTCGTTGGCCTACAGCGCAGCGACGAACGTCACGGTCGACGACGCCCTCGAGCGCATGCGCGCGGTCGCCCGAGGCGAACTGGTGGACCTGCTCGACGAGCCGGTCGAGTACACGCCGACGCCCGCGACCTATCACCCCAAGTCGGCGCGGGTGCGGACGACATTCCTGTTCCTCAAGCAGCACCGGCCGAGAGATCTCGAGACCGGTGAACCGCTCGAGAACCTGCTCGCCGATGGCATGGCCGATGGCAAGTCGATCGCCGGCCCGACCCGGTCCAACTGGCCTATCGCCGGGCGGATCCTCTACCCTCGGCGGCGGCGAAAAGAGGTTTGGTGGCGGCTGACCCGCTTGTTCCGCCACCCGCAGCGAGACGAGATTCTCGCGAGCCACCTCATCCCCCTCGAGGCCTTTTTCAAGCTGAACGAAGGCGACGAAGACGCTTTCTTGCGGCTGCGCGAGGCCGAGCTCGTGCGCGCAGAGCGTGCGTTCGCGAACCGCTATGTCAGCGTGCCGACGGATGGCCCACAGGTGGATCCGGAGCCTCTGATCGACGTCGAAGATGAAGAGGCGTCGGACCTGCTTTGAAGCGGTCCGCATCACTCACACACACGCAGAAGCGCACGTCCTCGCGCTGCGAGAGCGGGCGACGGCCCGTCGCTCTCGCTGTATCGACAGCGCAGCTGACCAGGGGTCGCGCGGACCGATACCGGTCGTCGCCGAGACCGCGGCTGATCGACCTGCTGCCGGCGCTGCTGCCGGCCCTGCTGCTGGCCTGCGGCGGCGTCGACGATACCCGCCTGCCCGAAGACCACGACCTGTCCCCCGGGCGCGACGTGGGCGCGATCGCCCTCGACGCCGGCCCGGTGGATGAGGGTCAGGACGACGGCGGGCTGCCCGTGCTCGACGCCGAGGCCAGGGACGGCGCGCCGGACAGCGCATCGGACGGCGCGCCGGACAGCGCGCCGTTCACGGACGCCGCGCCCGACGGCGGCGCGCCGCTCGAGTGCCCCGACGGCATGGCGCGGGTGCCCGCTGGCGACTTCCCCTTCGGCCCCGCCGGCGAGCCGCGCTTCCTGCCCGACTTCTGCATCGACGTCGCCGAGGTCTCGGCGGGTGAGTTCCTCGACTGCGTCGCCGACGAGGCGTGCGACGGCTACGAAGAGTGGGCGCTGTGCCTCGACATGGACCCCCGCCGCCCGCACCAGTGTCGCCCCGACATGCTCGACCACCCGGCCAATTGGATCGACTGGTACCGCGCCGAGCAATACTGCCGCTGGGCCGGCAAGCGGCTGCCCGACGAGGGCATGTGGGAGAAGGCGGCGACGGGCGTCGACGGGCGGATGTACCCGTGGGGCGACGGCATCGACTGCCGCGACGCGCACGTCGAGCGCGGCGATCCGTTCGATACCTGCCTCGGCGTCGACGGCCTGCCCGACGGGCCGGTGCCGGTAGACGCCTACGGCGACAACCCCGGCCCCTACGGCGCGTTGAACATGGTGGGCAACGTGCGCGAGTGGCTCGACCTGCGCGTCGACCGCGAGGTGCTGCCCGACGAGGACGAGACCGCCGTCGCCAAGGGCGGCGACTGGCGCTCGAGCTTCGATCAGGTCATGAACCCCGACCGCGACGGCACGCTCTCGGTCTCACGGGCCGCCCGCAGCACGGGCTTCCGCTGCGCGCTCGATCTCTGAGCGGCGGGCCCTGAGCGGCGCGCTCAGCGGGCGGCGTCGGGCACCCAGTCGGCGCCGACCGGATCGGGGCAGGTCTGCGAGGCCTCCTTCCAGCCGCAGGCCTTGCGCCGGCCGCCGGCGGCGTCGTCGAGCTGCAGGATGACGAAGTTCACCCGGCGGTTGCGCGGCTCGGCCACGCTGTCGCCGGTCTTGATGACCAGCTGCTCCTCGCCGTAGCCGCAGGCCATCAGGCGCTCGGCGGCGACGCCGCGGGTCTCGACGAGGTAGCGCCGCACCGCCGCCGCCCGGTTCTTCGACAGGGTGAGGTTGTTGGCGTTGGTGTCCATCGTATCGGTGTGGCCCTGGACCTCGAGCCGGGTGATCTCGGGGTAGGCCGCCAGCACCCGGGCGACCTCGTCGAGGGCTTCGAAGCTCTCGCCGCCCTTGATGTCCCACTTCGAGGTCTCGAAGTTGATCTGGCCCACCGAGATGCTGCAGTCGCAGGCGTCGCCCTCGCCGTCGCCGTCGACGTCGGCCTGGTCGTCGGCGATGTCGGGGCACAGGTCGCAGATGTCGCCGACGCCGTCGCCGTCCTTGTCGGTATTGGGGCCGGCCTTCTGGGGGCAGAGGTCGCAGGCGTCGCCGATCCCGTCGCCGTCGCTGTCGGTCAGCGCCGCGGGTTCGGTGCTCGCCAGCGCGGGGCAGAGGTCGCAGGCGTCGCCGATCCCGTCGCCGTCGCTGTCGGTATCGCCGCCTTCGGCGTCGGGGCACAGGTCGCAGGCGTCGCCGATGCCGTCGCCGTCGCTGTCGGTGTCTCCACCTTCGGCGTCGGGGCACAGGTCGCAGGCGTCGCCGAGGCCGTCGCCGTCGCCGTCGGCCTGGTCGTCATTGGCCACGGCGGGGCAGTTGTCGCAGTCGTCGCCGACGCCGTCGCCGTCGCCGTCGTCGCCGCAGAGGTCGGGCATATAGGCCAGCCCGAGGAAGATGCGCGCCCGCGGCGAGCCGTAGTCGGCGTTGATCGCGGTGCCGACGCCGCCGGTGACGACGACGCCCTCTTCGAAGGCGTAGCGCCCGCCGAAGAGCGCCTCGAGCGGCGAGCTGGCGCTGCGGTCGCCGACCTCGGCGATGGGCACCCGGCCGTAGCCTTCGGCGATGAGTTCGAAGGGCGCGCCGAGCGGCACGCCGACGCCGAGCCCGTAGGTCAGCTCGTCGCGCAGCTCGAGCTCGTCGACGTCGGCCTCGGGCCGGAAGCGCAGGCCGATGTTGATCGCCGCCCGCAGCGCGTCGCCGACGAACTCGGCGAAGAGCCGCGGGGTGAGCGCCACCGACCCCTCGCCCACGAAGCCCTCGACGTCGCCGGTGGGCAGGGTCGCCGTCAGCGAGACGCCCAGCGCGACGGGGGTGTCCTCGTCGGTCTGCCAGAACGCCCAGCGGGCCATCAGCCGCAGGTCGCCGAGCCCGAAGCCGTCCTGGTCGTCCTCTTCGATGACCGTGCCCTCGGTGTAGTGCACCGGCAGGTCGACGCCGAGCTCGACCCCGTCGAGCACGGTCATGGCGAGCTGCAGGTCGAGGGTGGCCAGGGTCGAGACGAAGTCCAGCTCTTCGATGACCGCGTCGTCGGTGACCCGGCGGCTGACGAGCGGCGCGTCGGCCAGGCTGAGGTAGAGCGAGGGCACGAGCTGATGGCGCGGCGCGACCCGGTGCCCTTCGACGGTGAAGTAGCTCAGCACGCCCGGCTGGGGCTGGAAGTGCTGCACGTCCTGGGCCTGGGCCGCGTCGGGCGCGATACCCGCGGCGAGCAGCAGCCCGCCGGCCACGGCGGCGCCCCGTCGACGGCGCAGCAGCGCGCCGAGCCCCAGCAGCAGCCCGAGCGCCAGCGGCCAGCCCGACCCGCGGGTGGGCCCGGCGGCGCTGCAGTCGGCGATGTCGGTGCCGGTGGGGATGATGCAGTCGGCGGCGTGGCCCTCGTCGATCTTGCCGTCGCAGTCGTCGTCGACCCCGTTGCACAGCTCGGCGGGCAGGCCGCCGTCGGCCCCGCCGGCCTTGACGCAGCCCGGCACGCAGGCCTGCTCGTCGGCGACCCCGTCGCAGTCGTCGTCGACCCCGTTACACAGCTCGGGCAGCGGCGCGGTGTCGTATTGGTCGCCGCAGTCGCCGCCGGGGCAGGTGCACTCGCAGCCGACCAGCCCTTCGTCGAGCACGCCGTCGCAGTCGTCGTCCCGCCGGTTGCAGACCTCGGCCTGCGGCGCCGCCCCCAGCTCACAGGGGTCGCACGCGGGCATGCCCTCGTCGATCAGCCCGTCGCAGTCGTCGTCGATCGCGTTGCAGATCTCCGGCGTGCGCCCGCCGCCGTCGATGCAGCCGCAGCCGGTCAGGCGCTCGTCGATCAAGCCGTCGCAGTCGTTGTCCCGCAGGTCGCAGCGCTCGGCGCCGCTCGGGACGCACCCGGCGGGCTGGCACGGCTCGAGGTGCTCGTCCACCGCGCCGTCGCAGTCCTGGTCGCGGCCGTCGCAGGCGTCGTCTTCGCCGGGCGGCTCACACTGGCAGGCCAGGCCCTCGTCGACCGCGCCGTCGCAGTCGTTGTCCCGCAGGTCGCAGACCTCGGGCAGCGAGACGACGCCGTCGAAGGCGCACGGCAGGCAGTCGAGCTCTTCGTCGACCCGGTCGTCGCAGTCGTCGTCTTCGTTGTTGCAGACCTCGGGCGACGGCAGGGCGCCGTCGCGGCAGCCGCAGGCGCGGAAGTTCTCGTCGATGCGCCCGTCGCAGTCGTTGTCTTCGCCGTCGCAGTCCTCGGCGTGCGGCGGGTCGTAGCCCTCGTCGACCGCGCCGTCGCAGTCGTCGTCGACGCCGTTGCAGGTCTCGGGCTGCGGGTCGCACGGCCCGTCGCAGCCGTCGGGGAAGTCCTCGTCGACCCGCCCGTCGCAGTCGTCGTCGATCTGGTTGCACAGCTCCGACAGCGGCGCGATGAGGTACAGGTCGCCGCAGTCGCCGTCGGGGCAGGCGCAGCGGCAGTCTTCGAGGCCGTCGTCGATCAGGCCGTTGCAGTCGTCGTCGAGCCGATTGCAGACCTCGGCCCGCGGGCTGCCGCCCGCCGCGCAGCGATCGCAGCCGGGCAGCGCCTCGTCGACGAGGCCGTCGCAGTCGTCGTCGGCGCCGTTGCACAGCTCGCTGCGCGGGACCACGCCCAGCGGGCAGCCGCAGGGGTTGAGGCCCTCTTCGCTGAGCCCGTCGCAGTCCTCGTCGGCCCGGCCGCAGACCGGCGCCCCGCTGCGCACGCAGGCGGCGGGGTCGCAGCCGACGAGGTTCTCGTCGATGACCCCGTCGCAGTCGTCGTCGGTGCCGTCGCAGGTCTCGAAGGCGTACGGCCGACACTGGCCGCAGTCGAGGCCTTCGTCGGTGGCGCCGTCGCAGTCGTTATCGCGCAGGTCGCAGATCTCGTCGCTCGACTGCACCCCGTCGAACGTGCAGGGCAGGCAGTCGAGCCCCTCGTCGGTGTAGCCGTCGCAGTCGTCGTCGGCGTCGTTGCACACCTCGACGGCGCCCGCGGCGCCGCCCTGGCAGCCGCACGAGCGGAAGTTCTCGTCGACGCGCCCGTCGCAGTCGTCGTCGAGGCCGTTGCACAGCTCGGCGGTGGGGGCGCGGGTCTCTTCGTCGATGCGGCCGTCGCAGTCGTCGTCGACGCTGTTGCACAGCTCGGCGAGCGGCGCGTTCTGGTACATGTCGCCGCAGTCGCCGTCGGGGCAGGCGCACTCGCAGCCGGCGAGGCCCTCGTCGAGCACGCCGTCGCAGTCGTCGTCGAGCCGGTTGCAGACCTCGGCGGTGGCCGGCGCGCCGAGCGCGCAGGGGTCGCACAGGGTGCCGTCGCTGCCGCGCAGCCCCTCGTCGAGCAGGCCGTCGCAGTCGTCGTCGATCAGGTTGCACACCTCGACGCCCGCCCGCTGATCGGCGGTGCAGCCGCAGGCCGGCAGCGCCTCGTCGACGCGCCCGTCGCAGTCGTTGTCCCGCAGGTCGCAGCGCTCGTCGACGCCGTCGGCCGGATCACAGCCCGCGTCGCAGCCGGCAAGGCCCTCGTCGATCGCGCCGTCGCAGTCGTCGTCCCGGCCGTCGCAGTCCTCCTCGGCGAAGGGATCGCACAGGCAGGCCAGCCCCTCGTCGGCGCGCCCGTCGCAGTCGTCGTCGGCCCCGTCGCACGCCTCGTCGGCGGGCGGATCGCACAGGCAGGCCAGCCCCTCGTCGATCGCGCCGTCGCAGTCGTTGTCCCGCAGGTCGCAGCTCTCGGGCTCGGGCCGGCCGGCGGGCAGCGGGCACGGGCCGGGCGGCTCCTCGCCGCCGGGCAGGCAGTCGAGCGCTTCGTCGATGCGGTCGTCGCAGTCGTCGTCGACGCCGTTGCACACCTCGGGGCTCGCCGCGGCGTCGTCCTCGCAGCCGCAGTCGCGGAAGCCCTCGTCGATGCGCCCGTCGCAGTCGTCGTCGGCGCCGTTGCAGTCCTCGGCCACCGGCGGCCCGGTGCCCTCGTCGGTGCGCCCGTCGCAGTCGTCGTCGACGCCGTTGCACAGCTCGGGCAGCGGCGCGGTGGGGTAGAGGTCGCTGCAGTCGCCGCCGGGGCAGGTGCACTCGCAGGCCTCGAGGCCCTCGTCGATGGTGCCGTCGCAGTCGTCGTCGAGCCGGTTGCACAGCTCGTTGCGCGCGCCCGGCGGGTCGATGCCCCGGCCCTGATAGCAGCGGTCGCAGTCGGCGATCCCCTCGTCGACGAGCCCGTCGCAGTCGTCGTCCCGGTGGTTGCACAGCTCGACGAGCGGCGCGAGGCCGCCGATGCAGGCGCAGTCGAGCAGGCCCTCGTCGACGCTGCCGTCGCAGTCGTCGTCGAGCCGGTTGCAGACCTCGGGCACCGCCCGGGTCGGGTCGCAGTCGGGCGCGCAGGCCGCCGCGCCCTCGTCGACGGCGCCGTCGCAGTCCTGATCCTGCCCGTCGCACAGCTCGGCCCCCGGCGCGTCGGCCGTGCAGGCGCAGTCGGGCGCGTCCTCGTCGATGACGCCGTCGCAGTCGTCGTCGCGCCGGTTGCACACCTCCGGCCGGGCGATGACCCCGCGGAAGCGGCACGGCGCGCAGTCGGCGAGGTCTTCGTCGATGCGGTCGTCGCAGTCGTCGTCGAGGCCATTGCACAGCTCGGGGCTGCCCGGCGCGCCCGTCTCGCAGCCGCAGGTGCGGAAGCCCTCGTCGACCCGGCCGTCGCAGTCGTCGTCGAGGCCGTTGCAGTCTTCGGGGGCCGGCGGCTCGGTGCGGGCGCAGATCGCCAGCCGCTCGCCGAACGCCGGCAGGCGGTCTTCGGTGAGGTCGTCGCCGTCGCCGCCGCTGAAGCGGGCCTGCACGCCCACCCGCACCGGCACCCGCGGCTGGCCGCTGCTGAAAGGCACCGACGCGAAGTCGTCGATCACGAACTCGACGTCGGGCCACCCGGCGTCGGGCGACGGCGGCGCGGCCGGCGCGAGGAAGACCTGGGGCTCGCCCTCCGGGTCGGGGTCGACGCCGTTCTGGGCCAGCACCGAGAGGGTCCCGTACTCTTCGCCGGGCAGCACGAGCGCGATCAGGTCGAAGACGCCGTCGTCGTCGAGGTCGAACTCGATGCGGAAGCTCAGCGCCGTGGGCACCGCGACCCCCCACGGCACGTCGACGATCGCCCGCGGATCCCGCGCCGTATCGGGCTCGCCGTCGCCGTCGATGTCGCCGGCGATGCCGTGCATGTTCAGGCCCACGTACAGCCGCGGGCGCTCGGGCGGCACGTTGTAGGCCACCACCCGGATGTCCTTGATGTCGATGCCGCTGCGCCAGTCGGCGTCGAGCCAGGGGAAGAGCGCGTCGGCCCCCTGCGGCGGGTCGACATCCCGCTCGACCGAGTCGAAGCCGACGATGCTCAGCGGGAACGCGTCGGCGCCCTCGATGGGGAAGTCGGCCTCCACGTCACCGGTGAACTCGATGAAGTCGCCCGCGCCGCCGAACGGCTGCGCGCCAGCGGGCGCAGCCAGGGCGAACAGGGCGAGCAGGGGCAAGGGGAGGATGTATCTGAAACTCGTCATCGGAAAGGCCGCCACATCACTGGATCGTACGGATCTCCAGAGCCTATTTCGGACCTCCGGCTTTGCAAGCGGTGACAATGCGCGGCGCCGCCCACGCAGCACGCGAAGAGGTAAGCGCATGAATATATTCACCTTATTCGACAGACGCGCCTTTCGGGCACCGTCGAATGGCGGGTCTCGTCACATAACTCAAACGGCGAGGCAACGGGTAAACGGTCCACGGATACGGATCACCCGACCAGGTCCGCCGGGCGTCGATCGCCGCCCTCAGCGCCCGGCGGCGGCCTCGACCACGGCCCAGACGGGCTGCCCGGCGAGCCGGCGCAGGCGGTCGTCGGCTCGGATCCGATCGGCGGTGATCGCCGGGAAAGGCGAGCGGGCCAGCGCCTCGCGGATCGAGTCCGCCGCGGCCTGCGGGTCCTCGACGACGTCGAGCGCGGCCCGCTCGAGCAGGGTCGCGGTGCGCAGCGCGCGCAGCTCGGTCGCCGCCGCGGTCTCGGCGTCGAGCGGCAAGCGCGCCAGCGCCCGCGTGATCCGGTCGAGGTCGGCCCGGGCGCCGCCGCCGTGACCCGCCGCGCGGCGCACCCGGGCGCGGGTGAGCCACAGCCCCAGCCGCGCGGGCGGATCGGGGTGGTCGACGACGCCCGCCTCGTCGTCGTCGACGCCGACGAGGCTGGCCCCGGCCGCGCGGATGTGGTCCGGGTCGTGGCGGTGCTTGGCGAAGCCGGTGCGCCAGGTCCGCCAGAAGAGCGTATCGGCCCGATCGCCGAGCGCGCCGCGCACCAGGGGCGCGAAGTGCAGCGGGTCGCGGCGCAGGCGGCCGATGACGAAGCGCCGCAGGGCCACATCGTCGATGTGATCGAGCAGGGCCGCCCGCAGGTGCCCGTCGGCCGCGCGCCAGTCGCCGCGTTCGTAGAGCGCCGCGGCGCGGATGGCCGTGGCCGGCGGATCGTCCCGCCCGCCGAGGGCGCTCAGCGCGTCGTCGAAGCGGCCGTTGGCGACGGCGAGGGCCGCGACGTGCAGCGGGTCGTCACTCGCCGGGCCGAGCCGCACGCCGCTTAGGGTCAGGTCGGTGATGCGGGCGGCGACGAAGGGGCCGCCGTCGACGACCCAGGTCGGGTGGCGGATGACCAGCGCCAGCTCGGCGCCGACCGCGTCGACGTCGAGGGTCATCTGCCAGCGGCGGCCCGTGCGGCGGTCGATGACCAGCGAGCGCCCCGTGCGGTGGTCGAACTCCAGGTGCACGTGCACCGGGTGGCCCTCGACGCCGTCGAGGCGCTCGTCGAGCAGCACCGCCTGCCCCTGGCTGCCGAAGTCGGCGAAGATGCGCTGGTAGACGAGCGTACCGCCGCCCCACCCGTGGTTCTTGATGTGGCCCAGATCGACGTCGCCGCCGTCGCCGCGGGGGGCGACGAGGGCCAGCGTCAGGCCGCCGCCGAACTCCACCCGCGGGGTCTGCATGCGCAGCTCGATGGCGACCCGCTCGGCCGTGCGCCGCAGCGGCAGCCGGGCGCTCGCGCTCAGCGGGTCGCCGTGCACCTCGAGCGCGCCGGCCACCCGGTCGACCCGCAGGCGATCGGGCACGGTGAGCCGCCACTGGGGGCCGAGGCCGCCGCGGAAGTCGAAGTCGACGCGCTCGGCCTCGGCCGCGTCGAGGGCGGCGAGCCGGCGCTCGGCGTCCTGCCGGCCCGGGCCATGGCTCTGGCCCGAGAGCCGGGTGAGCGCGGCCCGCTCGAGGTCGGGGCGGCGGGCGGCCCGGCCGGCGTCGGCGGCGGCGGCCAGCATCGCGGCGGCCTGATCCGGCGCGTCGGCGGCGCGCAGGTAGAGCTCGGCGGCCTCGGCGTAGCGCTCCAGGCGCTCGGCGAGGCGCCCGGCCTCGCCCGCGGCGACCGCGGGCTGCTCGCCGAGCCGGATCTCGCGGCGCCAGGCCTGCAGCGCCGCGTCGAGCCGACCGAGCGCGACCAGATCGGCGATGGCGCCGTCGCGCCCGGCGGCGGGCAGCGGCGCGGGCGGCGGCTGACTCGGCAACGGCGTATCCCCCGCGCCGACCACCCACAGCTGACCGCTGGCGAGGTCGTTGGCCAGCAGCTCGACGTCGCCGTCGCCGTCCACGTCGACGAGGCCGAAGGGATAGAAGCCCAGCAGCGGCAGCGGCGGCGCCCAGCCGTCGGCGAGGCGGCGATGCACGACGGTGTAGCGCGGCACGTCGGGCGAGGTGACCAGGGTCACGAGGTCGGTGCGGCCGTCGCCGTCGACGTCCCCGGCCCACATGCGCGCGTGGGCCCGCCGGCCGGTGCCCCGGGCGACCTGATGCCGGTGCACGACGCCGTCGGCGGTCCACTCGAGGATGTGCACCCCGTCGGGCAGCAGCCGGTCGTCGTCGGGGTGGAAGAGGTCGGCGTCGACCGACGGCGAGCGGGTGGCCACCGCGATGAGCCGGCGCTCGGCGTCGGGCAGCACGATCGCGTCGGCCACCGTGCCCGTCTGGCGGCGGGCGACGAGCTGCAGCCGGCCGGCCCCCGCGCCGCGGTAGATCCGCACGTCGTACGCCCGCCAGCCGCCGCTGACGACCACGAGGTGCGGCGTCGGCCAGCGGGCCACCCGGATGGCCTTGAGGTAGCCCTCGGCGCCGTCGAGCGCCGCGTCGCTGGTCGCCTGACGCCACGGCTCACCCGGCGCAGCCCCCGGCATCAGCGTCTGCATGCCCGGCCCGGTCGAGGTGTAGATCTCCGCCTGCCGGTCGCCGTCCAGATCGGCGGCCACGATCAGATCGTCGATGCGCCGGGCGGTGGTCGTCAGCGTGCGCCAGCCGTCGCCCGCGCGGCGCAGGACGATCCCCGGCTGCCGCTCGGCGGTGGCGAAGACGCCGGGCATGCCGTCGATCGGGCGGATGCGCGCGTCGGGGCCCAGGTCGGCGGGCGGCGCGGGCCAGGGCACGGGCGGCAGGGCGACGTCGTCGGTGGCCAGCAAGGCGTCGCCGGTCCACAGCTCGGGGCGGCCGTCGCCGGTCACGTCGCTCAGCCAGGGCCCGCGCAGGTCGCGGGTCACCGACAGCCCCGGCAGGTGATGCGCGGTGCGTATGCCCCGGGCCAGCGCGCGCAGCAGCGGCGCCCAGTCGGGCTCGACGGTCTCGGCCAGCGCCGCGGCCTCGGCGAGCCGCCCGGCGAAGACCTGCCCGTGCAGCGCGAGCCGCGCGCGCTCGGCGGCGCGCGCCGGCCGATCGGGGAAGCGCTCGGCCATGGTCGCCAGCAGGTCGGCCAGCGCCGCGGCGTCGTGCTGCTCGACGAAGAGCGCGCCCAGGGTCAGCATCGCCCCGTGGCGCTGGGCCGGGGTCTCGGCGACGGCGTAGGCGGTCGACGCCGCGTTGAGCGCCCGCTCGATCGCGCCGGCGGCGGCGGCGTCGTCGGCGCGGGCGAGGTGGAAGCGGGCCAGCGCGCGGGTCCGCTGCACCTCGGGGTGCAGCGCGGCGTCCTGCTCGACCCGCCGCGCCTGCTCGACCCGACCCTGCGCCCGCAGCGCCCGTGACTCGTCGAGGGCGCGGGTGAGCCGCTCGTCGGCCATGGCATCGCGGCGCGCCTGCTCGGCCGCGGCCGCCCGCGCGGCCCGCTGCGCGCGCCCGTGGTCCAGCGCGGCTGCGGCGCCGACGAGCAGCAGCGCCGTCACGCCGATGGCCATGGTGATCCGCCGGGTGCGCCGCAGCCACCAGCCGAGGCGGCGCACGGGGCCGGGCAGCGCCGCCTCGACCGGCTGCCCGCGCAGGAAGCGCTCGAGGTCGTCGGCCAGCGCGGCCGCGCTCGGGTAGCGCTCGGCGGGCTCGGCGGCCAGCGCTCGATTGCAGATCGCCAGCAGGTCGCGCGGGATCGCCGGGTGCGCGGCGGCCTTGAGCGCCGCGCCGCTGTCGACCGCGCGCGGCGCGCTGCCGGTCAGCGCGGTGTAGAGCAAGGCGCCCAGGCCGTAGACGTCGACGGTCGGCGCCACCGCGTCGGCGCGCCCGGCGGCCTGCTCGGGCGCCATGTAGGCCGGCGTGCCGAGGATCTGCCCGGTGCGGGTCCGCGTCTCGGACTCCAGCAGCCGGGCGATGCCGAAGTCGATGACCCGCGCGGCGCCGTCGCCGTCGAGCAGCACGTTGCCCGGCTTGATGTCGCGGTGCACGACCCCCTGCCCGTGGGCGTGGGCCAGCCCGCGGGCCACCTCGGCGGCGATGCGCGCCGCGGCCCGCGCAGGCCGCGGCCCCTCGACCTCGAGCAGGGCCGCGAGGCTGTGCCCGTCGACGTACTCCATGGTGAAGAAGGGGCAGCCGTCGACGACGCCCACGTCGTGCACCGCCACCAGCGCCGGGTGGTCGAGCCGGGCGATGGTCCGGGCCTCGTCGAGGAACCGCGTGATCTGACGGCGGGCGGCGAAGCGGCCGGCGAGCATCACCTTGAGCGCCACCGGGCGGTCGAGCGCCGGATCCCACGCCCGGTAGACCCGGCCCATGCCGCCGTGACCGAGCACCGACAGGACGGTGTAGCGCCCCACGACGCTGCCCCGATCGATCGGCTCGGCGGCCGACCCGTCGGGCTCGTCGGCGCCGTCGGTGGTCTCGGGCAGCGCCGGATCGACCTCGATGCTCATGGCCTGTGAGGCTACTCCAGCGTCAGGTCGAGCGCATGCATCCGCAGCTTGAGGCCGCGCTCGGAGATCTCGAGGTGCTCGGCGACCCGGGCGCTGTCGGTCGAGCCCACCGCGCGCACCGCGGCGAGGATGTCGGCGGCGGTGAGGTCACTCGGCCGGCGGATGCCGAGGCGGGCCATCATGCCGTAGATCGTATTGCGCGCGATGCCCAGCTCGCTGGCGACCGCGCGCACCCGCCATCCGTGGCGCCGCAGGGCGGCGCGCAGCTCGTCGGGCGGCACGGCCCAGTGGCGGTGTTCTTCGTCGAGGGCCATCACCGACGGGCTCGGCTCGACGAAGCGCGCGTCGGGCGCCGGGCGCGGCTGCCAGTAGGTCGGCAGCGCGGCGTGCGCGCCCTCGCGGCTGGCGAGCGCGACCTCCTGCGCCAGGTTGTCCAGCTCGCGGTGGTTGCCCGGCCAGCCGTGCCGCAGCAGCGCCTCGATCACCGCCCGTGGCAGCCACGGCTCCGCGCGACCGGCGTCGAGCCGATCGACGGTGCCCAGCGGCGCGAGGCGGGCCCGCAGGGCCGCCAGGAAGAGCAGCGGCACATCGACCGGCCGCTGCCGCAGCGGCGCCACGGCGATGCGCGTCGTGCACAGGCGATACGCCAGCGGCCGCGAGAGCAGGCCTTGATCGACCATCGTCGCCGGATCCATCGACGCGATGCTGACCACCCGCACCGCCGGCCCGTCGGTCCGCTCCTGCTCGGCGAGCCGGCGCAGCAGGGCCGCTTGCGCCGGCTCGGGCAGCCGGGCGACGTCGTCGAGCACCAGCGTGCCGTCGGCCGCGCGCCGCCACGCGTCACGCGCCCGCTCGGCGTCGAGCGCGCCGGCGGTCGCCGATATCAGCGGGCCGGCGGGCGTCGGGCCGTGGCGGTGCAGCGCGCAAGCGACGGCGTGACGGCCGCTGTCGGCCTCGCCGGTGATCATGACCGGCAGCCGCTCGCCGGCCAGCTGGCGCACGCGGGTCCGCACCTGCCCGGTCAGCGCGCTGACGCCGACGAGCCCCAGCGACGGCGTGGCCTCGGGCGGGCTGCGCCGGCACTCGAGCCACAGCAGCACCCCGCGGCCGCAGTGCAGCAGCGTGCCCTCTTCGAGCAGAGCCAGCGGCAGCCGCGCGGTGCCTTCGAGGGTCTGACCGGCGATGCGATAGGGCAGCGCGCCCTCGCCGCGCACGACCAGCGCCCGCTCTTCGGGCTCGAGCGACAGGACCCGGCGGCTGAGGCTGGAGTCGGCGAGCGGGCGCGCCTCGCCGTCGGCCTGGCCGAAGAGCGGCTGCAGCCGGTTGAGCGCGAGCGGCGCGCCCGGCCGCCACGGCGCGGCGCACTGGTCACCGACCCGCGTCAGGTCGGCGTGGTAGAGCACCGTGAGGACCAGCGCGGCCGGCCCTGCGGCGCTCGGTCCGCCGATATCACTGTCGGTGGGCGCGTCGAGCGCGGGGGAGGATCGGGTCGCGGCGTCTGAAGTGGTCAGGGCTCTCCTCCCGGGTCTGCGCCGACGGGGTCTCGTCCAGGCGGGCGCGGCACCGATACCGCGCGCGCCGCGCGACGGTCGACCATGGTAGGCAGCCGCGTCCCGACACGGCAAGCGGCGGGCCCGCGGCGATACGGATCACCCGACCCCCAGAACCGTATGTCGCTCGCGTTTGCAGCGCTGATCGCGTCGCGGCTGCACAGACGGATCACCCGTCCGACCGATCGCTCGCGGCGGGCTCTGCGCGCCAACGATCGCATCCGAAGAAGCCAGCGGCCCGAGCCGCGCGCCTCGCCCGGGCGCCGACCGCGTATCCTTTGCCGCGCCGGCTCTTGGCGAGGGCTGCCGTACGGTGTTCCTCGCCACGTCGGCTCTGCGTGAAAGCGTTGGCTCCACATTCTTCGCCGCGCCGGCTCGTCGCGGAGGCCTCGACCGCGCGTTCTTCAGCCCATGAGGGCCCCTGCGAGGATCCCCATGCGGCGTTCTTCGCCGCATGGGGATCCTCGCAGGGGCCCTGCCCCGCGCTCTCCGACGCCGAGGGGCCCTGCAGAGGGCTCTCACCCTGCGCTCTCCGACGCCGAGGGGCCCTCCTGACCGTCGGCCGACGTAGAGAACGCGGCACCCGGGCCCGGCCGGCCATCCGCGCGGTCGAAGCCATCGCCTGCCCCCGCCCGTCCGACCATTCGGCGGCGCGAAGAGCGCAGCGGGCCGCCCGCTCGACCATCTGGCGACGCGAAGAGCGCGGCGAGTTCCGGCTAGCTCAGCCCATGCCCGTTTCGCGCGTCACGAACGAACTCGACGAGCTGCTCGGCCTGCTCGACGACGTCGTCGTAGGTCAACACCTGGAGGCCAGCGAGGAAGCTGTTGCTCATGTGCAGCCAGTCGCGCTGCTTTGCCGCTTCGTCCGCATCCTGCGAATAGCGGCCGATCACCACGAAACCACGGGGTCGATGGGTATGCGCGATGAGACCCCGGCGCCGGTCGACGCCCCGCGGGTGGCCCGACGGCTCGGCCATGGCCAGCCGGATGTACTCCATGAGCTGCCCCTGGGCCTTGGCGCAGTCCAGGCTGTAGTGAAGCCACTGATTGTACGTTCGGAAGATGGCCTGATCCGGTCGCTTCAGCTCCCACAGGTCGGTGTAGCCGTCGGCGCGGACACCCAGCAGGTCGATCTCGGCTCCGCGCGCGATCTCATAGGGCGACCGGCAGTCCACATAGCCCGGGCCGAGCAAGACCCGCCAGTGCTCGAACATGAAGCGCCGATAGTCGTCCTCGGGGCGGTTCTCACCGACGAGCCCCTTGAAGACACGGACCGTCTTGGCCATCTGCCACGCGGTGCCGCCGACCGCCGTCGCGATGGCGCCGAGCAGCGCGCGCTCGATCTCGTCGTCGTCCTTGAAGACGAACTGTCCGCCGCGGGTACGCTGCAAGACCTGCCGCATCAACGACCGATCGTGGTGGGCCGTGAGCACGACGATCGGCCTGAACGGGTCGAGTTCGAGAATGCGATCGAGCAGCCTCAGGCCATGTCGGGTGTCTTCATCGGCGGCGTCGGGCTCGGATGGGATCTGGAGATCGAGCACGACGACCTCGGGGTTCTCCGCCTCGGCGAGCCGTCGCCCATCTTCGAGGGCCTTGGCCCAGGTCACGTCGCAGGTGTCTGCCAGAAAGCGTCGGTAGAGCCCGGCAGACTGCGCGTTGTCTTCGACGAGCAGCAGCCGGGTGCGGGTACCATCCCTCATGGGGCCTCCTTTGTCGCGACGAGCCGCAGCACGAAGCGCGTGTGAGGGGCGTCGACGTCCAGCTCGAGCCGCCCGCCCATCGCCTCGGCGTATCGCCGGGCGATCGGCAGCCCCATCCCGGTCCCCAGCGGCTGTTCCCCACCCTTCTTGGTCGTGACCCGGGGCTCGAATATGGCCTCGCGGTCAGCCTCACGGATGCCGGGGCCGTTGTTCTCGACGACGACGTGCACCTCTTCTCCGATCGACAGCGCCCGCGCGCCGACCCAGCCGGCGGCGGCCGTACGTCGCGCTGCGTGCAGCGCGTTCTCCAAGAGGTTGTGCAGGATCTCGCGCACAGCGTCGGCGTCGCCATTGACCCGGAGATCCGTGCCGGTGTCCACGCGCCAGTCGATGCCTTCACCGGCGGCACGCAGAGGGCTGATCGCCCGCTTGATCTGGGCGTCGAGGTCGACGGGGCCGAAGTCGGTCGGCCGCTGGTGATACTGGCTCGTCGTCCGCGCCAGCCGCCGCTGGAAGTCCAGCTCGTCCCGCAGATCGGCGAGGTCGTCCTTCAGGGATTCCCGCAGCGGCGACGGCAACCGCCGGTCGATCCGCTTGAGGATGGCCTTGGCCGTACCCGCCGAGCGCCGGAGCTGATGGCCGAGCACGAGGTCGAGCTGTTGTTCCACCTCGGCGCGTATCTCGCGGCGCAGGCTCTCGCTGCGATCGGCGGTCGCCCGCGCGGCGGCTTCGGGGTTGATGACCGCGAGGAAGGCCAGGACCCATCGCTCGGGCAGCCGATGCCGGGCCAATACCTCCAGATCACCCGCGGCGAAGCGCTCCGACAGGTGCTGGGCGACACCGTACTCGAAGTCCAGGCGATTCTCGGCCAGCTCCGGCTCCCACGACTCACGGGGCTCGCCCAGCGCGAAGGCCTCGAAGGCCTCTTCTGGGTCGGCCAGGGAGACAGACCCGAGGTGCACGAGCAGGGCGCACCAGTTGACCGGGCTCGTCGCGCGCTCCGCCGCCTGCTCCATCGACCGCGTCGTCTGGCGCGTCGGTACGCCGACCCAGCGGGTCAGCTCCGGTTCGAGGGCGGTCGCCTGCTGCCAGAGCGCGCGCGTCTGTGGTTTGAGGTTCGAGGCGAGCCACTCGCTCTGCTCCTCGAGGCCTACGGGCAGCAGCTCGACGTCCGTCGTGGCCCCTTGCGTCGACCGGCTCGTGGCGATGGACAGGCGCCGGATCGGAGAGCCGCGACGACGAAGCGTTCTAATTCGGATCGGACGGATCTCGACGGCCCGGAGCAAGGTGCGCCAGATCGAGCTCAGCTGCGGCCCCTCGGGCATCGTCCAGGCCGACGCGCCGTCCAGGAAGCGCTGCGCCAGCGCGGCCCGAAACCGGAACTCGGTCGGACGGTAGTCGTCGTGCGCCGGGTCGAGCAGGTAGAGGCGATCACCGGTTGCCGCCTCGATAGACCAGTCGACGATGAACTGCACCGGGTCGACCGATCGCCCGCCCACAGTGGCGCATCTGGCAGGTGATCCCGACGTTCTCTTGCTGTGCTTCTCGGCGGCTTCGCGCAGCCCGGAGGCCTCGACGGCGAACTGGCGCAGGCTCATGAGGACGGCTGGCTGGTCCGATGAGCCCCCGGCGTCATGGGGCAGTTCGGCGATGACGAGGCCGATCGCCTTGCTCGACCCGGTGCGCCTTCGGGCGTCCTCCAAAGCGCGCAGCGTCTGCGCGGGGTCCTCGGGCGCCTGAGCGATGACGGTCCAGAAGATCCGGCTGCCGCTCAGCACGCTGTTGGGCACCGCGAAGCGGTCGAGAGTGCCCGGGACCGGGCCGACTTCCGTGGTCACCCGGTGTTCGCTGGCATGGAAGACATGGCCCACCCAGTCTCGCGCATCCTCGAGGGTCATGGAGATCGGAGCGGGGCTCTTCATGGCGACAGGATGTGCAAGTCCGGCCCCGGCTGCAACCGGTGCAACGCTGACGGGTCAGGGGGTCGAGGTCGTCGCCGAGCGCGAGCCCGCCCATCAGGGCGCGGGGGCGAGCACCATGTGGAACGCGCTGCCCGGGTTGGCGCCGGCGCTGACGGTGGGGTAGGTCTCGTCGGCCTGGCCGACGTCGAAGTCGAGCTGCAGCAGCGAGCCGTCGTTGATGATGATGAACGCGCCCGACTCACCGGTGGTGGTGGTGCCCACCGGCAGGAAGCCGGTCAGCGCCGGGTCGTCGTCGAAGTAGCGCAGGCACGGGCCGCGCTCGCAGTCGGTGATGCCCTGGCGGGTGGTCTGCACCTCGGCGCCCACCGCGGGCACCGCCGCGCCGTCGTCGCCGGTCGCGAAGACCCGGCCGACGAGGTAGCCGTCTTCGAGCAGCTCGTCGACGCCCAGCGCCGCGCCCCAGGCGGCCCGGTCGGCGACCGCGGTGGCCGGGGCCACGAGGCGGTAGGTCTCGCCGGCGATCGGCGCCGAGTTGCGCACGCCGGTCAGCGAGCGGGTCCAGACGTCTTCGGCCATCTCGTCCAGCTCGTCGATGATGACCACCAGCCGGCTGGCGCTGCCGCTGCTGGCGATGGAGAAGCTGCCGCCGGGCCCGAGCGGCGCGACCCCGAGGGGCGGCGCGCCGCCGAGCGCGGCGAACGGGTCGATCAGGATCGCCGCCAGCCCGGCGCCTTCGGCCGGCGGGCAGCCGGTGACCAGATCGACGGCCGCGCCGGTGACGCAGAACTCGCCGGGCTCCATCGCCTCGCAGCCGGGGCCGGGGGTCGGCACCGCGCCGCCCGGGCAGGCGACGTAGAAGACGGGGTCGGGCACGCAGCGCCCGTTCTCCGGCGAGGTGCCCGGGTCGCACTCGATGCCGGCGCCGCCGTCGGGCAGGCTCGACGGGTCGACCTCGCAGCGGCCGTTGCGCAGCACGGTGCCTTCACCGCAGGCCACCGGCGCGTTGGCCAGGCACTCGGCGCCGTCGCGGTGGGTGCCTTCGCCGCAGTCGAGGGGGTCGCAGCCCCCGAGGGCGAGCGCCGCCAACGCGATCCCGATCGCTCCCATACCGCTCCGGTCGATGGCGCCCATCGCTCCCCCTCGCTGGCTCGTCTTCACCGGGTCTCGTCCACCGCGGGCACCACTGCCACCGTGCCCACCCGGCCGGCGCACGGCGTCTCCCCCGGCGCGCGGACCCAGGCGCCGCGGCGCACCCCGCGCCGCTCGGGCGGGTCGTCGCTGCACTCGGCTTCGAACGGCGCCACCCCGTCGGCGACGTCGGCGATGAGCACCGACGGGCCGGGCGCCCGGTCGCCGGGCGGCAGGACGGCGATCGAGTCGGGCTCGCGGGTGATGAACAGCCGCTCGGCGGTCGACAGGTCGACGGGCGTATCGATGCGCACCCCGCCCACCAGCAGCCCGGCGGTGGGGTCGATGGTGTCCAGCGCGCCGATCCGCCGCTCGGCCCCGCACAGCACGGTCAGCTCGTCGAGCGGGTCGACGAAGCGGTGCACCAGCAGCACCGGGCTGGTGAGCTGGGGGTCGGCCTGGCAGTCGCCGATGCTGCGCAGCACCTTGAACCGCTCGATCTCCACCGGCCCGCCGTTGATCATCGCGTAGAGCCCGTAGTGGCGGTCTTCGTCGTTGTGGGGCAGCCCGTCGGGGCTGATGTTCATCTGCACGACGGCGCCGCGGTTGTAGTCGACGCAGCCGGCGAGCGGCCCGAGCAGCAGCGCGCACAGCGCCGCGAGCCCGACAACGAGTGGGATCGGTCGCGTCATCAGAAGACCGTCGCCCGGATCTGACCGAAGGCGCTCCAGCCGGGGCGGGCCTGGGGCCGGGAGAGCACCCGGTCGTCGAAGAAGAAGTCCGGGTCCTGCCGGCGCACGTCGAGCGCGTTGTAGACGAAGGCCGAGATGTCGACCCGGTCGTCGAACAGCTCGACGAGCCGGGCGCCGAAGCGCAGGGTCAGCGTGGGCTCGATGTACTCGACCTCCACGTCGCTGGCGTCGGCTTGATAGAAGCCCGATCCCAGCGGGAACTCGGCGGCGCTCGCCGGCCGGTTGAAGTCTTCCTGGGCGCCGTACCACATCGCCAGCCCCGACAGCTCGAGCGGGCCGACCACCCGGGCCCGCGCCCCGCCGGTGAACGCCAGCTCGGGGAAGTTGCGCACCGGCCCGAACACGGAGTCTTCGGCCTTGATGTAGTGCCCGCCGAACCACAGCTCGTGGTCGCCGTCGAGCTCGAGCCGGGCGAAGACCTCGGCGCTGTGGATCTCGCGCTGCCCGGAGTTGGCGAACTGCCCGCCGACGTTGCGGATGACGTCCGACATGACGGTGTAGGCGTAGTCGCCGCGCACGTACATGCGCTTGAAGGGGCCGGTATTCTCGAAGAGCACCGCGTTGAGCTCGATCTCGCCGGCCCGCGAGGTCTCGACCCGGATGTCGTCGCTCGACTGATAGCTGAGGGTGCTGACGGCCACGTCGACGATGCGGGTCGAGTCATAGGACGGCGGGCGGAAGCCCTCGGCGTAGTTCAGCTTGAGGTAGAGCTTGTCGACGATGTTCCACACCAGCGCGCCGCTGAAGAGGGTCACCGCTTCGTAGCTGTCCGACAGCTGGGCCCGGAAGCCGGGCTGGATGGTCAGCGGCCGGGCGAGGCGCCACTCGTCGCTGACATAGAACGCGCCCACCGCCCGCGCGGTATCGCGCAGGAAGCGCTCTTCGAAGCGGCAGTCGTCGTCGAGGAAGAGCACGTCGATGCGCTGGCCATCCACCGAGACCGGCCGCCGGCCGGCGTTGGGGCAGCGGCCGGGCCCGAAGATCGCCGACTCGGGGATGAGCCCCGTCTCGGGGTCGGCGGTGCCCACCCGCGGCAGGTGGATGCGCTGGCGCAGGGTGTCTTGCCGCCAGGCGTCGACGAGCTGCTCCTGAAAGGCCTCGATGCCGAAGACGATGGTGTGGTCGTCGAGGCTGACGTCGGCGTCCAGGTTGAGCCCGTAGCGCAGCTGCTGGTCGACCTCGAGCCCGATGGAGACCCCGTCGGCGAGGGCGTCGACGCCGGGCACGTAGCGCGGCGGGAAGGCCCAGAACGGCTGCTCCTTGACCTGGAAGCGCACGCCGTAGATCCGGGCGCTGAGGCCGAGCGCGTCGCCGGCGAAGCGGTCGCGCCAGTTGACGCCCACCACCTGCAGCGGGTCGACGCCGACGGTCTCGACGTGCACCTCGCTGAGGCTGCCGTCGGCTTCGAGCCGGCTGCCTTCGAGCAGCGCGCCGCCGGTGGCGAGCTGGCGGTGGTCCATCTCGAGCTGCAGCTGCCAGTCGATGGTCAGCGTATCGAAGAGGCGCAGCACCAGGGTGTGGGCGATCCACCAGTCGCGGCTGTTGAAGTCGGTCACCCCGGGGGTCGGGTCGTAGATGGTCTTGCTGTCGAGCTCGGGCTGGGGCAGCGCGCCGAGCACCTTGCGCACGTCGACCTCGAGCTCGGCGCCGCGGTCACTGTAGGCGTCGAAGGCGGTGTACAGCTCGAGCTGCCCGTCGAAGAACGACTCGCCGACGGCGACGTGGCCGCCGACCGCCTCCATCGCCCCCGGCCCGTGGCCCCCGCCGACGGCGACCTCGACCCCGTCGACGTCGGTGTGGTCCTTGAGGATGATGTTGACCACGCCCAGCAGCGCGTTGCTGCCCCACAGCACCCCGCCGGGCCCCGAGGTGACCTCGATGCGCTTGACGCTCGCCAGCGGGATCTTGCGGTCGATGCTGAGGGTGTTGCGGATGGGCTCGGTGATGTTGATGCCGTTGAGCAGGATGAGCATCGTGCGCGGCTGACCGCGGGCGATCGACTCGTTGAACCAGCCGTTGCTCTCGAAGCGGTCGCCTTCGAAGCCGGGCACGGTGCGCAGCACGTCGTTGAGCGTGCGGTGGCCGCGGGCTTCGATCTCGTCGGCGGTGATGACGGTGATGATGCCCGGCGCTTCCTGGATGGTGGTCTTGGTGCGCGCCGCCGAGAGCACCGCGTCGCGGGCGTCGACCTCGAACTCTTCGAGCAGCGGGGCCTCGGCTTCGCCTTCGCCCTCGCCGGGGGCATCTCCGGTGTCGTCTTCGAAGTCGAAGGGGGAGAGCTCCTCCATCTGCGCCTCGGCGGACGAGGCGATCGCCAGGAGGCCGATCAGCGTCAGCGCCATGACGCGCATGTCTCGGACGCTAACCCCGATCGGTTGCGGGTTCAACAACTGCCCGCAACTGTTCGGGCCGGACATCCGACTCCGGTTGACGGGGCTCACCGCCAGGGGTGAGAGTGAGCCCGATGGCTGCGCGCAATCAGGCCCGGATCGGGCGCTACATACTCTTCAAGAGCCTCAAGAAGGGCGGCATGGCCCGGGTCTTCCTCGCGGTCGACCCCGAGGCGCCCGACGAGCTGCTCGCCATCAAGACCCTGCTGCCCGAGCTGCGCAAGCAGCGCAGCTACCGCGAGATGTTCGAGGCGGAGGGCAAGGTGGCGGTGCGCCTGCAGCACCCGCACATCGTGCGCACCGTCGAGCACGGCGACGGCCGCGGCGGGCCGTTCATCGCGATGGACTTCATCTTCGGCTTCGACGTCTCGACCGCCCTGCGCGCGCTGCGCAAGCAGGGGCAGTCGATGCCGGTGCCGCTCGCCGTCGCCCTCGCCCGCGACGTGGCCTCGGCGCTGCATTACGCCCACGCGCTCGTCGACGAGTTCGACCGCCCGCTCGAGATCGTCAACCGCGACGTCAGCCCGGGCAACATCATGATCGGCTTCGACGGGCGCATAAGGCTCATCGACTTCGGCATCGCCCAGACGACCATCGACGTGAAGAGTCAGATCGGCTCGATCAAGGGCAAGATCAGCTATATGGCGCCCGAGCAGGTGCGCGGGCTGCCGGTGGATCATCGGGTCGACATCTTCGGGCTGGGCACGGTGCTCTACGAGATGTTGACCGGGGTGCAGCCCTTCCACGACGAGGGCGACTTCGCGACGATGGAGCGGGTGCGCCGCGCCGAGTTCGAGCCGGCCTCGTCGATCAACCCGGCGGTCGACGCGGGGCTCGACGGGATCATCGCCCGCTCGATGGCCCGCGACGCCGAGGATCGCTACCCCTACGCCGGCGATATGCAGGACGCCCTGCAGCAGTGGCTCGTCGAGCGCGGTGAAGCGGTGCGCGGCGAGGACTTCGCCGAGCTGATGCGCGGGCTCTTCGCCCAGCGCATCAGCGACATGCACGCCGACATATCGAAGGCGCGGGCGCAGGCCCTCGGCGGCGGCGCGACGCTGGCGAGCACGCCGGTGGCCACCGAGTCGGGGGCGATGCGTCTGATCTCGGAGGACATGCTCGCCGAGTTCGCCGGGCTGGCGAGCGAGGCCGACTTGCCCCTCGGCGCCCGGGCCGAGGTCGAGCCGCCGACGTCCACCGAGCCGGCGAAGCCCGCGGGCGGCGGCGCTGTGACCTGGGTGCTGGTGGGCGTGGCGCTCGCGGCGGTGGCCGGCCTGATCTACGCCTTCGGCGGCATGTAGCGCCGCTCGCTGGCCCGCGCAGCGGCGCCGGCCCTACAGCGGATAGAAGATGTTGAGGTGCACCCGCAGCGTCTGCGGCTCGAAGTCGTCTTCGACGAGCGGATAGGCCAGGTCGAGCCGCAGCGGCACCTGCCCGGTGACCAGCCAGCGCAGCCCGAGCCCCACCGAGGGGTAGAAGCGGCCGATGTTCATGCGGCTCCAGTCGGGGGCCACCGCGCCGACGTCGGAGAACAGCGCCCACCAGAAGTCGTCGATGACGAAGGTGGGGAAGCGGGCTTCGAGGCTGCCGACCATCATCGCCTTGCCGCCGACGCGCGGGGCGATGACCGCGCCGGTGTCTTCGGAGATCACCGAGCGGGTATCGACGTCTTCGCACAGCGAATGGCCCCGCTGGTCGTTGCCCTGGCAGGCCTCGATGACCGCGTCGCCATAGCCGCGCACCGACAGCGCGACCCCGTCGCCGCCGGCCTTGAAGAAGAAGCCCGACTTGAGATCGGCCTCGGTCTGGTCGGTCTGCACCGCGCCGATGCGGAAGGTGGGCACGACGATGAGCTGCCTCTCGAAGAACGACTGCACGTACTGGGCGGTGAGCGTCTCCTTGAACGAGGGCTCGAGCACGAAGGTCTGCAGCTCGCTGAAGGCGTTGAAGACGATCTCGGCCGAGGCGAGCAGCAACCAGCCGCGGGAGGGGTGCAGCGGGCTGTCGCGCCGGTCCCAGGTCAGGGTCGGCTCGAGGCTGACCGACTGGGTGGGGTCGCCGAAGAGCGGCACCTCGCCGTTGCGCACCAGCGCCCGCCGCTGCTCGATGCGGTAGTCGGTCACCAGGGTCGCCCGCAGCCCCTGGCCCCAGTCGTCGGGGTAGCTGAGGTTCTGGAAGTCGTAGCCGAAGGTGGGCTTGAACTCGACGGCCTGCTCGTAGGCGTCCCGCTGGCTGGTGCGGCCGGTGTAGTAGGTCGTCTCGACGGTCAGGTCGACCCGGGTGCCGAAGAGCCGGCGGTCCTTGAGGAAGGGGCCGGCCTCGAAGACCGTCTCGTCGAAGCGGCCGAAGCTGAACGGCTCTTCGATGCGGTTGATGTAGTTGAAGCCGAGGCCCACCTCGAGGGCGAGGCCGAGCAGGTTGCGGTCGCGGATGCTGCCGCCGAGGCTGTAGAGCACCGGCAGCTCGTCTTCGATGGGCGTGGAGTCGATCTGCAGGCCGAAGTAGGCGTCGGCGTAGCGGTAGTCCCCCTCCTCGACGGTGATCATCACCGCCGCGTCGCGCTGGTCGGTGCGCAGGCGGGTATCGCTGATGGTCTCCATCTGCACCGCGTCGAAGATGCCCAGCGAGCGCAGGTTGGCCTGGCTGCGGAAGAGCTGGTCGGTGCCCAGCGGCCGGCCGTCTTCGAAGAGCAGCTCGGCGTCGATCACCGAGGGGTCGGTGATCAGGTTGCCCTGCAGCAGGATGCCGTCGACATAGGTCTTGGGGCCGAGCGCGAAGTCGAACGCGAGGTCGTCGAGGTGGCGGCCGTAGAGGTTGTCGTCGCTGCAGGCGTCGATGGGATCGGGCTCCTGGCCCTTGGCGATGGCCGCCTCGCGGCTCTCGATCTCGCTGGGCAGGAGCGGCGGCGGCGGGCAGCTGGGCGACACGACGACGTCGATGAAGCCCTGCTGGCGCATCTGCCGGGCGAGGAAGCCGGTGACCGCGTCGAGCTTGCGCCGGTTGAGCCCGGTGGCCTGCCAGTCGAGGGTGTCATCGACGAAGCCGAGCTCGCCGAGCAGGTCGTAGGCCTCGTCGCGGCCCTCGTCGGCGATGCCCTGCAGGATCGCGTCGAGCCCCAGGCCGTCGACGGTGGCCGCCCGGCCCTCGACGAGCTCGATGCGCAGCACCGCCAGCCGCGGGTCGGGATCGGGCAGCACCTGGTAGCAGATGTGGTTGACCGGGTCGTCGGTCCACACGTCGAAGAAGCGGGTCGAGGCGGGGCCCATCGCCGGGCCGAGGACCTCGCGGGCGCTGCCGGTATCGGCGGAGAGGATGGCGTCGCGCTCGGCGGCGGTCACCCGGCGCGGGTCGCCGCAGCGGAAGCGCACCCCGGGCATGCCCCGGTCGCGGTACAGGTCGCGGATGGCGATCAGGTCGTTGATGATGCGGTTGGTCTGCAGCACGCCGGCCGAGGTGCCGAAGGCGTTGATCACGCCGTTGGGCGCGATGCCGCGGGTCTCCATGACCTCGAAGAGGGCCTCGTCGTCGAGGGCCCGGTTGCCGATGATCTCGACCCGCCGGGCGTAGATCCGGCCGCCTTCGTCGATGGTGAAGGTCACCTCTGAGCGGTCGGGCCCCAGCCGCTCGAGCCGGGCGTCGACCCGCACGTCGTGGCGGGCGATGGCCTGATAGGCGTCGACGATGGCCACCCGGCTCGACTCGACCTCGGTGTCGTCGATGGCGCCGTTCTCGGCGAAGGTCAGCACCGCTTCGAGCTCTTTGTCGTCGATGCTCTGGTTGCCTTCGAAGCGCACCGTCAGCCGCGGGCCTTCGAAGATGCGCACCCGCGGGAAGACCCGGCCCCCCTTCTCGGCGAAGGGCGACTCGAGCCGCACCCGGGCGGTGACCCAGCCCTCTTCGCGGTAGCGGGCCTCGACGGTCTCGAGCTCGTCCTTGAGCTCGCGGCGGGCGTAGCGGCCGATGCCGAAGATGGCGAAGAGATCGCGCAGCATGTCGATGCGCTCGCCGGTGGTCAGCGGCTCGACGACCCGCCAATAGGGCACCGACGCGTTGCCCCGCACCAGCACCTGCCCGATCTCGGGCTGGCGGCCCTCGTCGACCTCGAGCACGACCCGCACCAGGGTGTCGCCCGGGCCGTGCCAGGTGGGCACGATGCGGGCGGTGGTGCCCACGTAGCCCATCTGCTCGTAGAGCGAGACCACCCGGCTCTCCCAGTCGGCGAGCTGTTCGAGGTCTTCGGGGTCGAGCGGCAGCACGCCTTCGGCGGCCGGCCCGGCCAGCTTGCGCGGGAAGCTGCCCCCCCGGCGCAGCGGCAGCCGCTTGCGGATCTCGGAGCGGAAGAGCTGGGGGTAGAGCCGGCTCGACCAGCCGACGTACTCGACGTCGAGGTCCGTGATGACCACGTGCCCCAGCCCGACGAAGCGCACCCGGACCTCGCCGAAGCGCGGCGGGCGGCGGGCGTCGAGGTCGTCTTCGCGCTCGCGGGCGGCTTCGGCATCGTCGGCGCCGGGGGCCGTCGACGGGTCGGGCAGGGCCGGCTCGATGCGCACGTCGAGCTCACGCAAGAAGCCGGTGCGCCACAGCCGCAGCCAGGCCTCGGCCACCGCCCGGGGGTCGACGGTCGCGCCGTTGGGCAGGCCGATCACCTTGAACAGCGCGTCCCGCCGCTCGGGGTCGGTGCACACCGCGGTGTCGCACTCGACGACGGTCTCGTAGATCACCCGCCCGGCGAAGGGCACGGCGTCGGCGCAGACCACCTGCTGGCGCTCGCCGAGCTGGCGCGCGCTCGACGCGCGGTTGCGGGAGAACGGGCTGCCTTCGCCGCTCGTGCGGCGGTCGTCCCCGAAGGCGCAGGTCGCCGGCGCGGGCTCGGCCTGCGCGGGTTCGGCGGCCTCGGCCGGCGCGCCGGGCGGATCGGGCGCGGCCTCGCTCACCGCGGGCGGCTGGGCCCACGCGGGCCGGGCGAGCAGGGCCAGGGCGAGCAGGGCCAGGGCGAGCAGGGCCAGGGCCAGCGGCAGCAGCCGAGCCGGCGGCGGGAGCGGGCGGGCCATCAATCCAGCTCGAACCGCAGCCGCAGCCGGCCGCTGGTGGAGTTGAGGTTGCCGGCGTTCTCGTTGGTCAGCTCGGCGGTGGCGGCGTTGTTGATGCGGTATTCGAGGCCGAACGTCTGCGGGATGCTGCCGTCCTCGTCGCCCACCAGCGTGCGCGAGTAGAGCCGCAGCCGGCGCGACAGCAGCTTGTCAGCGTCGATGAACAGGGTGCCGGTCGACGCGGGCGTCAGCGACAGGTCGAGGTCGAGGGTGTCTTCGAGCGGGCGCTCGATGAGCCCGAGCAGCGGCCCGAGCAAGAGCTCGGTGGCCGGCTGGGCCGAGGCCACGCCGCCCAGGGTATCGGGCAGGCTGCCGGTGAGCACCAGCACCGCGATCTCGTAGCTCGACAAGCCGCTGTTCGAAGACATCTCCGGGTCGAGGGTGGCCTTGGACTGCCAGTCGGGCAGGCGGTAGCGGGCGCGCAGGGTGACCTCTTCGAGGCGCACGTCGCCGCCGCCGGTGTCGAAGGTGGTCGACGTGCCGCTCTCGTCGTTGCGCAGGCGGAAGGTATGGGTGGCCTCCACGTCGGCGTCGATGATGCTGGCGTTGCCGAAGACCACATCGCCCCGGGTCACCTCGAACGGGCGGCGGGCGTAGGTCAGCTGGGAGTCGGCGAGGATGCTCATCGCGCCGTCGATGCGCAGCTGCTCGGGGCCCGAGCGCTCGGTGAGCAGGCCGTAGATGTTGGTGAGCCGGAAGCCGAGCTCGAGGTCGAGGGTCAGCACGGTGATCTGGTTGCGCACGTAGAAGTCGCCGTCGCTGTACGCCTCGAGCCCGTCGAAGAAGAGCTGCTGCAGCAGCGGGATGCGCTCGAAGACGCTGACGCTGCGGGTGGCGCTCGCCCCGCGCAGGTTGTCGGTCAGGCCGCGGTTGATCTCGCTGACGCTGGTGATGTCGGCCACGTACTCTCCGCGGACCACCTTGACCTCGCCGGGGCCCACGATCAGCCGCGGCACCGAGGGTCCCACGTCGGCGACCTGCTGGCACAGCTCGACCTCGACCCCGTCGAGGTTGAACGTGCCCCGCAGGGTGCGCGGCACGTTGAGCGCCAGGTCGCGGGCGGCGACCCGGACGGCGATGTGGTCGGGCACGAAGCGGCGGAAGGACACCGTGAGGTCGTCGAGCACCACCGGCGACTCGTCACGCAAGACGGTGAGCGCGGACGCATCGGGCGGCAGCTCGAGGGTGAACATGCCATAGGCCCGCGGCGGCTTGCGCCCCTCGGGATACACCGCCCCGTCGCAGATGCCCACCGGCGACGCGCCGGGCCCCATGGGCGCGATCACGAAGCGGGCCCGGTCGAACTCGAGCAGGCCGCCGATGACCGAGGAGCGCGGCACGAGGTTGGCGTCTTCGATGGTCAGCGTGCCCGCCGGGCGGATGTCGCTGGCCGGGCCGCTGAGCGTCAGCCGGGCCTCGGCGCGGCCGTCCATGCCGGTGAAGACCGACGCGGCGAGGGGCTGCACCAGCCGCAGGTCGGCGCCGACGGTGGCCTGCAGGTCGAGCATCGGCCGCAGCGACTCGCCCGCCTCTTCGAGCACCATCCGCCCGGTCACCTCGACCTCGGCCCGGCTCTCGACGTCGGCCCCGCCGCCCAGCCGCGCGTCGTCGTCGCCGCGGGTGACGCTGAGGGTCAAAGCGCCGATGTCGGTGGTGCGACCGTCGAAGCTCAACTCGACGGGGAACGGCGCGCTGACCACGAAGGGGTCGTCGTCGAGGGTGTAGCGGGCCTCGAGCCGGTCGAGCCGCGCCTCGACCTTCTCGAGCGCGCCGGCGAAGGGGTCGAGCCGGGCTTCGACGCGGCCGCTGAGCTGCGTCTGCAGCGGCTGGTCTTCGAGCTGCGGCAGCAGCTCTTCGAGGGCGAGGTCGGTGAAGCCGACGGCGGCCACCAGCGCCCGCCCGTCGTCGACGGTGGGCAGGTCGACGTCGATGTCGAAGCGTTCGAAGAGCCGCCCCTTCACCGTGAGGCTGCTGTCGGCGGCGCCCACCTGCAGCGTGCCTTTGCCCAGGTCGTCGTAGATGTCGTACGCCACCCCGTCGAGGGTCAGCGTGCCGTCCAGCGCCGGCGCTTCGAGCGTGCCTTCGCCGTTGAGCCGCGCGCTGAGGCGCCCCTGCAGCGGATACGGCTCACCCGCCGGGCGCGGCTCTTCGGGCGGGGCGACGCGCTCGACGAGGGCCAGCGGCACCTGCTCGAGCGAGACCTCGCCGGCGTAGGCCCCCGTCTCGGGGGTGAAGCGGCCGCTCGCCGACAGCAGCGGTTCGCGAGCGGCGTCGAAGAGCGCCAGCCGCTCGATGTCGATCGTGCGCCCGTCGTAGGCCCCGCTCAGGTCGAGCTTGCGCAGGGTGAGCGTGGTCCAGCGTGGGTCGACGACGCGCGCGCGCACGCTGCCCTGCGGCCGGGCGGCGGTGCCCTCGACCCGGGCGGTGAGGTCGATGCGGCCGCCCACCTGCCCCGCCACCGGCCCCAGGGGCAGCGGCCCCAGGTCGATGCGCCGGGCGTCGATGCGCAGGTCGAGCGGGGTGCGCGGCCGATTGACGCCGATGCGCCCCCGCACCCCGAGCCGGGCGTCGGGGTCGGCCCGGTCGCGGGGGTCGATCACCACGTCGTCGAGGGCGAGCCAGCCGCCGCGATACTCCGCCCGCCCGCGCAGGTCGACCGGCGGGATCGGCGCGAAGCGGATGTTGCGCCCGCGCACGCCGGCCTTGACCAGCGGGTCGTCGAGCGCGCCCGACAGCCGCCAGTCCACGTCGACCGCGCCATTGAGGTCGAGGCCCAGCTCGGCCAGCGCCGGCTTCAGCTCGCCCACCTGCAGCCGGCCGCGCAGCGCCGCGCCCAGGTCGTCGAGGTCGAGGCCGCCGCGGGCGTCGAGCCGGGTGCTGCCCGAGTCGACGTCGAGCTTCGAGAGCGTCAGCGCCGTGCCTTCGAGGCGGGCGTCGAGGCGCAGCTTCGTACGCGCCCCCAGCCCGAACATCGGCCGCCCGCGCCGCTCGAAGCGTAGATCGGCGCTGGCGGTGATGGTGCGGTCGGCGTCGTAGAGGTCGACGACGTGGGCGAAGATCGGACCGCTGATGCCGCCGGCCAGCAGCCGCTTCAGCCGCGCGTCGAGGGCGACGGGCAGCCGGGTGGGGTCGATGCCGGCGGGCCAGATCTCGGCCCAGGCGCGGCCGGTGGGCAGCGCCACCCCGCCCTCGAGCGACAGCCGGCCGCCGAAGGCCTCGACCTCGAGATCGCTCACCGCGACCCGATCGTCGGGGTCCTTGTGCAGCGCGAGGACATAGCGTTCGAGGCTCAGCGGCCCGATGGTCAACCCCTCGCCCGCCGCCGTCACCCGCCCGTCGAAGGCGTCGATCTCGCCCTGGCCCTCGACGGTCAGCATCGCCGGACCGGAGACGCCGCTGACCCCGAACTGGTCGAGGTGGCGGGCGACATCGCGGGCCGCGAGCTCGACCCGAGCGCCGATCCAGGGGATGCCGGGGGTGTCGAGCCGCATGCGGTAGTTGTCGACGATCAGCCGATCGCCGCGGTGCCCCGCCGCGAGGCGGGCGACGGAGAAGCGCTCGCCGTGCCAGCGGAAGTGCCTCAGCCGCAGCCCCTCGACCGGGAAGGCGAACACCGCGTCCCGCGGGGCTTCGATCGGCGGGATCTCCTCTTCGATGTCGGGGCGCAGCACCCGCACCGCGCCGCGCCCGATGCGCGCTTCGCCGGCGCCGATGCCCATCACCGGCCCGTCGGGGCCCGGGCGCATGTCGAAGCGGCCCTCGAAGATCGAGATGTCTTCGGCGACGATCGAGACGAAGGGCATGTCGAGCACGAAGGTGGCCTGCTCGATGCGGATGTCTTCGAAGTCGAGCGGCGGCGGCCCGCCGGGCTGGCCCTCGTCGTAGAGCGGCCCCGGCGGCCAGAACAGCTGGGGCAGGTCGAGCTGCACCTTGGGCCGGCCGAGGTCGTCGAGCGCTTCGGGGTGCAGCCGCCCGGTGAGGCGCACGACCGGGCGCACGATGCGGATGTCGCCGGCGGCGATGCGCCCGCCGACGAGGTCGAGCAGCCTGATCTGGCCCACCTCGAGAGTATCGGCGGTGATGATCGGCCGGTCGTGGGCCCCGACGAGGGTCGGCTCGAGGATCTCGATCTGCCACGGCAGCGGGCCCCACGTGATGCGGGTCCAGGCGATGCGCCCGCGGAACTGGGTATTGACGATGCCGTCGAAGAGCCGCACCGCGTACGACGAGTTGAGGGTGAAGTAGACCAGGAACCAGACGAGCCCGACGAAGGCAGCGAGCAGGATGAGCTGAGCGCTGATGCGCTGATACAAGCGCGCGGTCGCCCGCAGGACGATCCGGGTGGTGTCCATCCGGGGGTTGCTCATGAGACAGGCAGAGTAGCAGTCACGGTGCTGCCGCGACACCTCCCGCCGCCGGTCATTCAGTCTCGGCGTCGGACGGGCCCGATCGGGCTTTGCGAACCGACACCCGCACGACACTTTTGCCGGTCCGCGACGAGTGTGCTACTTCAATTCGGTAGCGTCGGTCCCCGCGTGTGGGGGACCAAAGGGGTCGTATGCTCCGTCTCGTCATCGAAGATGGTGAGGGCACCACCCACGTCGTGCCGCTCATCCGGGACGAAATCACGATCGGTCGGCAGGAAGGCAATACGATCCGCCTCACCGAGCGCAACGTCTCCCGGCGTCACGCACGGCTGGTGCGGGCCGGGACCGACGGCTCGCCGACCGTACTCGTCGAAGATCTCGACAGTTACAACGGCATCCGCCTCAACGGCGATCGCATCGCCGGCAAGTGCACGATGCGGCCGGCCGATCTGCTGCAGATCGGCGACTACTCGTTGGCGCTGAAGACCGAAGAGGTCACCGACGCCGACCTGGGCTCGCTCGCCGCCGCCGCCGCCCACGAAGAGCCGCCGCCGCCGCCGGTCGACCCGCGGCTGCCCGAGGAGGAGCGCGGGCGCTTCGTGGTGGTGTCGAGCAACCTCGCCGGCAACGAGTACGCGCTCGACCAGCGCGAGGTGATCATCGGCCGCACCGACGCCGACGAGAACGACGTGGTCATCGCCCACCGCTCGATCTCGCGGCACCACGCCAAGATCATCCACCGCGACGGTACGTTCACCATCATCGACCTCGCCTCGTCCAACGGGGTCAAGGTCAACGGCGAGGCCTTCGGCACCGCCACCCTGGTCAACGGCGACATCATCGAACTCGGCCACGTCAAGCTGCGCTTCTGCGCGCCGGGGGACGATTACGTCTTCACCTCGGCCGACGTGGACGACGTCGAGGTCGAGAGCGGCCCCAGCCCGTGGCAGCTCGTCTTCGTGGCGCTGCTGCTCATCGGCGTGGCCATCGTCGCCTACCTCATCGTCGACCGGGTGGCCCACAACCGGCAGGCCCAGCAGGGGGTGACGGCGGGGCAGCCGACCGACAAGCCGCCGACGCCCGCGCCGCCCACGCCGCCGGCGGCGCCCGACGTGCAGCCGATCATCGATCGGGGCAACGCGGCGCTCGCCGACAAGTCGTGGGACGAGGCGCGTACGGTCTTCGACGAGGCGCTGGCGAAGGTGCCCGACCACGGCGAGGCGCGCAGCGGGCGCGAGCGCGCGGTGCGTGAGGCGGCCAATCAGCCCCGCTTCGAGGGGCTCGAGAAGGCGGTCGCCGACCAGCGCTGGAGCGACGCGTTCTCCCGCCTGGAGGAGTTCCCCAACGACAGCGTCTACGCGCCGCAGGTCCAGGCCCGGCGGGACGAGATCGAAGAGGGCTTCGCCAACGCCGAGCTCGAGCGCGGGCGGCTGTTCATCAAGGCCGGCGAGATCGAGAACGCCGAGCGCACGCAGAAGGACCTCGCCAAGAAGGACTTCGCCGACATCCAGGCGAAGACCCTCGCCGAGGAGATCGAAGAAGCGAAGCGTCAGCCCTCGACCCCCGAGACCCCCGTCGAGCCGGACGGTGCCGGCGGCGCCGGTGGCCAGGCTGCGACGCCCAAGCCGCCGCGCAAGCCGCGGCAGCGCACGACGAACACCGGCCCCAACGCCAGCTTCGACGAGCTGATCACCCAGGCGCTGCGCCGTATGATGAAGAGCGACCGCGAGGCGGCGATCGTATTGCTCAAGCGGGCGGCGAAGAAGCGCCCCAACAGCCACCTGCCGCATCAGCGTCTGTGCGCCATCTACAAGGCGCGGCAGCAGCACAAGCTGGCGCTCGGAAGCTGCAAGAAGTGGCTCGAGCTCGAGCCCAACGCGTCATACCGCCCGGCCATCCAGCGCAACATCTCGCAGCTCCAGGAGCTGATCAACCGCTGACGGCGGGCAACGGCCCTCTGGGGGCGCCGCCGGGCACACGAACCGACAGCGAGTCCCGATGCACCACAAGACAGCACGACATCTGCTCGCGCTCGCCCTCTGGGCGGCGTCGTTGGCCCTCGTCACCCCGGCCCTGGCTCAGGGTCCGTATGACCTCGACATCCAGAACTTCCACCCGGCGATGGACTCGCGCAGCTTCGTCACCGTCGAGCGCTCGAAGATACTGGGCACGCTCGAGCCGTCGTTCGGGCTGTTCCTCAACTACGCCGTCGACCCGCTGACCCAGCAGATCCGCGGGCCGGACTTCGACGAGACGGTGCCGCTCGTCACCCACCACCTCGCCGGTGACTTCAACCTGTCGATCGGCATCGCCCACATCGTGCAGTTCGGGGTGCGGGTGCCGGTGGCCATCGTGCGCGGCGACCCCGACGGACCGGGCGACGCCGAGGAGCTGGCCGGCGACGGCTTCGGCGACATCGCCGCGACCGCCAAGATCGGCATCCTCGACCGCGAGGCCTTCCCCGTCGGCATCGCGATCACCGCCGACGCGGCCTTCGATACGGGCGACGACGACGTCTTCGTCAGCCACGCCAACAGCTCGCCGGTCATCACCGGTCAGCTGGTGCTCGACTTCGACATCGGCCGCCGGGTGGGCCTGGCGCTCAACGGTGGGGCCCGGCTGCGTGAGGAGCGCACGCTGGAAGGCACCATCGTGCGCACCGTCGAGGACGAGAACGGCAACGAGATGACCCAGACCTTCGAGCGGGTCGACCCGATCAAGGTCGGCAACGAGATCGTCTACGGCCTCGGGCTGGGCATCAACCTGATCTACGACCGGCTGGACATGGTCTTCGAGACCTACGGCGCGGTGCCGCTCGGCGACGCCGAGCGCGCGATGCCGCTCGAAACCCTGCTCGCCCTGCGCATCTTCATCATCGGCAACTCGTTCTTCACCGTCGGCGCGACCCGCGGCTGGCTGGGGGCCTATGGCGACCCGTTCGTGCGCGGCTTCGCCGGCATCGTCTTCGAACCGTCGGTGGGCGACCGCGACGGCGACGGCATCCCCGACGACGCCGACCGCTGCCCCGACGAGAAGGAGGACAAGGACGGCTTCGAAGACGAAGACGGCTGCCCCGACCTCGACAACGACGGCGACGGCATCCCCGACCTGATCGACCAGTGCCCCGACCTCGCCGAGGACAAGAACGGCTTCGAGGACGAAGACGGCTGCCCCGACGCGACCCGTGACCGCGACGGCGACGGCATCCTCGACCACGAGGACCAGTGCCCCGACGACGCCGAGGACCGCGACGGCTGGGAGGACGACGACGGCTGCCCCGACCTCGACAACGACCGCGACGGGCTCGTCGACACCGAGGACGAGTGTCCCAACGACCCCGAGGACATCGACGGTCACGAGGACGAGGACGGCTGCCCCGACCCGGACAACGACGGCGACGGCATCATCGACTACGAGGACGACTGCCCCAACGAGAAGGAAGACTTCGACGGCGACCGCGACGAGGACGGCTGCCCCGAGGACGACCGCAAGGTGGTCATCATCGGCGGCAAGCTCGAGATCCTCGAGAAGGTCTACTTCGAGACCAACAAGGCGGTGATCAAGCCCGAGAGCTACGCGATCCTCTACGAGGTCGCCTCGACCCTGCGCAGCAACCCGCAGATCAAGCTGGTCGAGGTGCAGGGCCACACCGACAGCCGCGGTCGTGACAGCTACAACCTCGAGCTGTCCGACAAGCGGGCGGCGGCGGTGCGCACCTTCCTCATCGACGAAGGCAACATCGAGGGGGAGCGCCTCATCAGCCGTGGCTACGGCGAGACGCAACCGGTCGACCCGTCGGAGAACGCCGAGGCGTGGGCCAAGAACCGCCGGGTCGAGTTCATCATCAAGCGGGAGGAGTAGCCCGAGCGATGGCGAAGAAGCGCAAGAAGAAGAGCAGCAGCAGGAAGAAGCGCAGCGGTGGCGGGCGTCCGCCGCCGCGCAAGCGGGACGACAAGGCGGCGCTGCGGGGCATGCTCATCGGCGGGCTGATCTTCGCGCTGCTCGCCTTCGTCCTGATGGTGCCCATCGGCGGCGCGACGCCGTTCAGCCACCTGCTCGAAGCGGTCGGCCTGACCGGCGACGACGTCAGCGATCCCAACGTGGGCCCCGAGGTGGCGCCCAACGCGGGCAGCGCCGCGCCGCAGGAGACCGTCACCGAGGACGAGCAGCAGGGCCTCGACGACCTCATCGAGAAGAAGAAGCAATGACCCCCGCGCGGGCGGTGCTGGCGGTGGTCGTGCTGCTCGGGGCCGGGGTCGCCGTCTCGGCGCTCGCCGGTCACGACGCCGCGCTCGACCGCGACCGCGCGCTGCTCGTGCTGCAGACCGAGCGCTTCGGGCCCGGCACGCGCGGGCGCATCGCCGCCTGGGTCGAGGCCACCCGCCCCGGCACCGCCCTGGTCTGGACCGCCGACGACCCCGCGCTCTTCGACGATCGGGTGCCCGTGACGCTGCGCATCGGCGACGGGCCGCGCTATCGTTTCGAAGTCGGCCTGGCCGATCGGACGGTGCGCGCGCTCGACGACGAAACCCGGGGGCTGGTACGGCGCATCGAACGGTGGGCCGCCGCGCCGACCGGCGCCGATGACGGAGCCGCGCCGAAATAGGCGCCGCCCGCCAGCGGTTGCGGCCTCACGGACGAGACGGAGGACCCGCCATGATCCCATCCGCCCGCCGTCGGGCTGCCCCGCTCGCCGTGTCTGCGCTCACCGCACCCCCGATCTCATCACCCCTGCTCTCCGCACCCCTGCTGACCGTCGCCCTGCTCGCCGCCGCCCTGCTCGTCGCCGCGCCGGCGGTGGCGCAGAAGGCGCTGTGGACCGAAGGCACCCGCGACCCGATCGTCGCCGCGGACGCGCCGGTGACCTTCGACGCCTTCAGCCGCCTCGCCGCCCGCACCGCGCCGGCGGTGGTCTCCATCGAGACCGAGGTCGGCCTCGACGAGTTCCGCGGCTGGCACCCCTTCCTCGAGCGCGGCGGCGACGGCGAGCGCTTCCAGCTCGGCGCCGGGTCGGGCTTCATCATCCGCGGCGACGGCTACATCCTGTCGAACAACCACGTCGTCGAGAGCGCCAAGACCATCAAGGTGCACCTGCAGGACGGCCGGATCTTCGAAGCCGAGCGCATCGGCCAGGACCCGGCCACCGACCTGAGCCTGCTCAAGATCGACCCGGGGGCCGAGACGCTGCCCGCCGTGCCGCTCGGCGACTCCGACCGGCTCGCCATCGGCGAGTGGGTGGTGGCCATCGGCAACCCGATGGGCCTGAGTCATACGGTCACCGCGGGCATCGTCAGCGCCAAGGGCCGCCGCGAGGTGCGCCCCGACGACCGGCTGCGCTACGCCGACTTCATCCAGACCGACGCCAGCATCAACCCCGGCAACAGCGGCGGGCCGCTGTTCAACCTGCGCGGCGAGGTGATCGGCATCAACACCGCGATCAACGCCCGGGCGCAGGGCATCGGCTTCGCGGTGCCCATCAACATGGTCAAGACGGTGCTGCCCTCGCTGCGCAGCGGCGGCCGCGTCGAGCGCTCGTGGCTCGGGGTCCAGATCCGGGAGGTCACCCCCGAGCTGGCGAGCAATAACGGCCTCGACCGCCCGCGGGGCGCGCTGGTGGCCGCGGTGGTGCGCGAGGGCCCCGCCGACAAGGCCGGGCTGCGGGCGGGCGATGTCATCGTGACGTTCGGCGGCAAGGCCATCGACCGCCATGACGACCTGCCGTGGCTGGCGAGCAACGCCGGCATCGGGCAGAACGTGACCGTCGACGTGCTGCGCAGCGGCCGCCGCAAGGTGATGAAGATCGTGCTCGGGCGGCTGCCCGCCTTCGACCGCCCGACCGAGCGCCCGCGCATGCGCCGCCCCCGATGAGTCGCACCGGGCAGATCCGTAGCGCCGTGTATCCATAGGTGACGACCCGGTCAGGGGCGAGGAAGCAACCTCGCGTTTCAAAGCACACTTTGTTTACGTCACCGGCGCGATGGAGTAGCTTGGCCCACGGCGACTGGGGTGGGCCAGAGGTCCGTCTGCCGCCCCGCGCCCAACCGTAGACGATTCGGATCCGCCCGGGCCCATGCTCGGCGCGGCATCGCTCAAAAGTTCCGCCAGGAGGCGACCCGATGCGGGGCAACGCACGCCATCTGATGCTCATCCTCGGCCTCGGCCTGCTCTTCGAGCCGGCCCTCGCCCAGGACATCCAGAACTTCCGGCCGGCGCCCGGCACGTGGAACGGCTTCAGCGTCGAAGGCGCCAAGGTGCCCAAGCACATGGAGCTGGTGCCGTCGCTGACCCTCAACTACGGGCGCGATCCGCTCGTCTACCGCGACGAGGACGGCGAGGTCGACGAAGACATCGTGCGCAACCTCGGCACGCTCAACGTGCAGCTGGTGATCGGGCTGTGGGAGCGGGTGGAGCTCGGCTTCGACCTGCCGGCGCACTACGCCACCGGCAGCGGCATCGACAACGGCGCTGCGCTCGGCGACGTGCGGCTCCTGACCAAGTTCCGCCTCGTGGGCCTCGAAGACGACGCCGGCGCGGGCGTGGCCATCGCGGTGCCGGTCGCCTTCCCCTCCGGCGACACCGAGAAGTACGTCGGCGGCGACCAGGTCATCGCCAACCCCAAGCTCATCCTCGAAGCCCGCGGGGCCGGGGTGCAGTTCGCCGCCAACGGCGGGGTGCGCATCCGCCCCGACGAGCAGCAGGTGGAGGGCTCGCTCGAGCTGGGCACCGAGGTGACCTACGGGGCGATGCTCGGCATCCACCTCGGCACCGAAGACGTCGTCGGTCTGGCCGAGGTCTTCGGCGCGGCGGCGATCACCGAGATCCGCGCCGACAGCCGCTCGAACCCGCTCGAAGGCCTCATCGGCCTGCGCATCTTCACCGACCCGGGCGCCGTCTTCACCCTCGGCGGCGGCGTCGGCCTCATCGCCGACTACGGCTCGCCGGTCTACCGGGTGCTCGCCGGCTTCGCGTGGCACGACCGCAATTACGACCGCGACGGCGACGGCCTGATGGACGACGTCGACCAGTGCCCCGACGACCCCGAAGACAAGGACGAGTTCGAAGACGAGGACGGCTGCCCCGACCCGGACAACGACCAGGACGGCATCCTCGACCCGGTCGACGCCTGCCAGATGGACCCCGAAGACAAGGACGACTTCGAGGACATGGACGGCTGCCCCGACCCGGACAACGACAAGGACGGCCTGCTCGACCCCGACGACAAGTGCCCCAACGAGCCGGAGAACCGCAATAACTACCAAGACAGCGACGGCTGCCCCGACGAGATCCCGGACACCGACGGCGACGGCCTGCTCGACCCCGACGACAAGTGCCCGCAGAACCCGGAGGACAAGGACGGCTTCCAGGACGAGGACGGCTGCCCCGACCCGGACAACGACGCCGACGGCATCCTCGACGTCAACGACAAGTGCCCGATCGATCCGGAGACGGTCAACGGCTACGAGGACGGCGACGGCTGCCCCGACGAGCGCCCGACGCCGCAGCTGGTGGTGGTCACCAAGGAGAAGATCGAGATCCTGCAGAAGGTCTTCTTCTTCACCAACAAGTCGACCATCAAGCGCGAGAGCTACCCGGTGCTCGACCAGGTGGCCGAGGTCATGATCGGCAACCCGGCCATCGCCCGGGTGCGGGTCGAGGGCCACACCGACAGCCGCGGGCGTGACGCCTACAACATGAAGCTGTCGCAGGGCCGCGCCGACTCGGTGAAGGCCTACCTCGTCAAGAAGGGGGTCGACCCGGCCCGCCTCGACGCGGTGGGCTACGGCGAGACGCTGCCCATCGCCGACAACAATACGACCGAGGGCCGCGCGGAGAACCGCCGGGTCGAGTTCACCATCCTGGCGCAGTAGCCGCCGCGCGGGCCGGCGCCCGATGCCGACCCGCGCCTCGCCCTCATCCCCACCAGAAGCATGCCCACCGGGCGGCCCCCATGGCATACAGGGGGCCGAACCGGAGGATGTCCATGCATCGCGCCCCGCAATCCCTGATCGGCCGCTGTCTGCTCGGCTGGAGCCTCGCCGCCTGCCTCGTGGCCTGCGACGACGACGCGCCCCGCCCGCCCCTGCCCGAGATCGAGGTGGTCTACACCGAGCAGCGCACGCCGTGCGCCGAGCGCAACCCGCTGCGCAACGCCTACTTCGGCGACCTGCACGTGCACACCGGCTACTCGTTCGACGCGCGGGCCTATGGCAACCCGCTGACCACCCTCGACGCCTACCGTTTCGCCCGCGGCGAGCCGGCGATGCTCGTCAGCGGGCGCACCGCGCAGCTCGAGCGGCCGCTGGACTTCGTCTCGATCACCGAGCACGGCGACCTGCTCGGCGAGGTGGCTGTCTGTACGACCCCCGGCTCGCCGGCCCATGACAGCGAGCGCTGCGTGGCCTATCGCGACCCCGACGGCGGCGGCGCGTTCGACTTCGGCACCTTCATGGCGGCCCGCGAGCCGGAGCGCGACCCCACGATCTGCGGGCCCGACGCCGCGTGGTGCCTCGACGCCGCCGGGCAGCGCTGGGCCGAGATGATCGCCGCCGCCGAAGAGACCGACGACAAGAGCGCCGCGTGCCGCTTCTCGGCGCTGGTGGGCTACGAGTACACCAATACCCGCGGCATCTCGAACCTGCACCGCAACGTGATCTTCCGCACCGCCGACGTCATCGCCCGGCCCATCGGCCACTTCGAAGCGCCGCGCCCGGTCGACCTGTGGCGCGGGCTCGCGTCCGAGTGCCTCGACCGCGCCGGCTGCGACGTGCTCGCGCTGCCCCACAACAGCAACCTGAGCAACGGGCACCTCTTCACGCCGACCTATCCCGACGCCGAAGACGAGGCCGCCGAGCGCGAGATCGCCGCGCTGCGCGCCCGGCTCGAGCCGGTCGTCGAGATCTTCCAGCACAAGGGCGACAGCGAGTGCCGCAACGGCTTCCCCGACGTGCCCGACGACCCGCGCTGCGCCTTCGAGAAGCTGCGCCCGCCGACCGACCCGATCTGCGACCGCCCGGGCGCGGGCGGCATGCGGCTGCTGGGCTGCGTGCACCGGCTCGACTTCGTGCGCAACGTCTGGCTCGAGGGGCTGGCCGAGCAGTCCCGGCTGGGCATCGACCCCTATCGACTGGGCGTGATCGGCAGCACCGATACCCACAACGGCACGCCGGGGCACGTCGTCGCCGATGACTTCCCGGGGCATGTGGGCATCGCCGACGATACCGACGCCGAGCGGCTCGGCGAGGGCAACGCGACCCACGACGGCGACGTGAACAACCCCGGCGGGCTGGCGGGGGTCTGGGCCTTCGAGAACAGCCGCGACGCGATCTTCGAGGCCATCCGCCGGCGGGAGACCTTCGCCACCAGCGGGCCGCGCATGCGCATCCGGCTCTTCGCGGGGGCGTATCCCGACGCCATGTGCGCCGACCCCGACCGGCTGCGGGTGGCCTATGCCGACGGGGTGCCGATGGGCCAGACCGCCCGGCTCGATGCGGCGCCCGCGCTCTTCGTCGAGGCGCAGGCCGACGACGGCGGCGCGCGCACGCCGCTGGCAGCGGTGGAGATCATCAAGGGCTGGATCGACGCCGACGGCAACCACCGGCAGCGGGTCTATACCGTGGCCGGCGAAGCCGACGCGGGGGCCGACTTCGACGGGGCGACGTGCGGCGGCGCCAGCGGCGGCGTCGAGGCGCTGTGCGCGGTGTGGCGCGACCCCGATCCCAGCGACGGGCCGGCGTTCTACTACGCCCGCGCGATCGAGCTGCCCACCTGCCGCTGGAGCGCCCGGGCCTGCGACCGCCTCACGCCCGACGAACGGCCGCCCTCGTGCGAGACCCTGCCGCGCGTGGTGCGCCAGCGGGCGTGGAGCTCGCCGGTCTGGGTCGAGTGAGCGGGCCGCCCGCTCAGCCCGCCAGCCCGCCGCCCATCGCCACGACCGCGTCGAAGTGCTCTTTGTCGACCGGCTGCACCGACAGCCGCTGGCCCTTCTTGATGACCAGCATGCCCTCGAGCGCCGGGTTGGCCTTGAGGTCGGCGAGCGGCACGGTCTGCTTCAGCCTGGCGACCGGCTTGAGGTCGACGACGTACCACCGCGGCTTCTCGGGGCTGGCCTTGGGGTCGAAGTACTTCTCGTTCGGGTCGAACTGCGTCGGGTCGGGATAACCCGCGCGGCTGATCTCGGCCACGGCGGCGACGTGCGGCGGCTTGGTATTCGAGTGGTAGTACAGCACCCGGTCGCCGGGCTGCATGTCGTCGCGCATCATGTTGCGCGCCTGATAGTTGCGCACCCCGTCCCAGTAGGTCTCGCCGTCGGCGACCAGGTGGTCGAAGCTGTAGACATCGGGCTCGGACTTCATCAACCAGTAGCGCATCGGGCGCAGACTCCTCGGGATCGTATGGGCTGTGTTGATGCGTCGGAGCGGCCCCGCGTCGCCCGGCGGTTGATCTGGGCCCCGCCGAGGTGCTGTATTGCGCGCCCCGACGGCCCCGCGGCGAACAGGAGCATCGATGCAGGACGGGCCCCACAGCGAGCCTTCGACCCCGACGGCCAGCGAGCGCTATCCCATCGACGAGGTGGTCTCGGCGGTCGACAGCCCGCAGGCGCGGGTGGACGTCAGCGGGGTCGACGTCGACCTGCTGGCCTATCTGGCCGCCGGCCTGCGCGGGCGGCTCGGGCGGCCGATCGTCGTGGTGACCGCCAGCGCCTCTGAGGCCCGGCGCATCGCCACCGACCTGCGCTTCTTCGCCGGCGCCGACGACGCGGTGACCCTGCTGCCCGAGATCGACCAGAGCCCCTACGGCCACCTCAGCCCCGACCGCGGCGCGGTAATGGACCTGCTGGCCCAGCTCGCCCGGCTGGTCTGGGATCAGGCCGGCCCGGTGGTGGTGCTCTCGGCGGCGACCATGGCCCGGCGCATGATGCCGTCGAGCGTGCTCGTCGAGCACAGCGCGCTGGTGGCCCGGGACGCCGACCTCGACCGCCCGGCGTTCCTGCGGGCCCTGGCCGACGGCGGCTACCACGCGGTCAGCACCGTCGAAGACCCGGGCACCTTCGCCATCCGCGGGGCGATCCTCGACGTCTACCCGCCGCACATGCCGGGGCCGGTGCGCGTCGAGCTGTGGGGCGACACCGTCGAGAGCATCCGCTTCTTCGACCCCGATACCCAGCGCACCAAGGCCGACGCCGGCGAGACGCTGATGGTGCCGCCGGTGCGCGAAGAGCTGCTCGTCGAGCCGTTCCGCGGCCGGGCCCGGGGCGGCATCCTCGAAGCGGCGGCCAACGTGGGCATCCCCACCCGCACGCTGCAGCCGCTGCTCGACGATCTGGCCAACGGCATCCCGTTCATGGGCATCGAGGGCTTCCGGCCGGCCTTCTACGAGGGCGCCGACACCGTCTTCGACTATCTGCCCGACAGCGCGCTGTGCGTGCTGCTCGACCCGATGGGCATCGGCGAGCGGCTGCGCGACCATTACGACCACCTGGCCCGCGGCCACGACGAGGCGCGGGAGGAGAAGCGGCCCTCGCTGCCGCCCGACGCCCACGCGCTGACGCCGCACGCCGTGCAGCGGCTGCTCGACGGGCGGCCGCAGGTGCGGGCCCACGTGCTGCAGATGGTCGACGAGATCGGCGCGGTCGACGGCCCCGACGGCGCGATCCGGTTCCGTGTGCCCGACAACCACCTGCTGTCGACCCAGCTGGTGCAGCACCGCGGGTCGAAGCAGCCGCTGGCCCCGCTCGCGCAGTGGGTGCGGACCCAGGCGTCCGAGGGCGTGCGGGTGGTGCTGTCGAGCCGGCAGGTGACCCAGCTCGACCGCCTCGAGCGGGTGCTGCGCAACTACGGGGTCTCCGTCGAGCGCGGCGCGGCGGCGCCGGCCACCTATCTGCACCCGCCGAGCCCCGAAGAGGCGGGCGCGGTGCTGGTGCAGGGGGACGTCGGCGGCGGCTTCCGGCTGTTGACCCACGGCTTCGCGCTGATCACCGAAGAAGAGATCTTCGGCCGCAAGGCGCCCAAGCGGCGGGCGCGCAAGCTCGACGACGGCGGCAACCCCTTCGTGCAGAGCTTCCGCGAGCTCGAGCCGGGCGACTTCGTGGTGCACGCCGACCACGGCATCGGCAAGTACGCCGGGCTGCAGAAGCTGGCGGTGGCCGGCTCGGAGGCCGACTTCCTGGTGGTGCAGTTCGCCGGCCAGGACAAGCTCTACCTGCCGGTCTACAAGCTCGGGCGGCTGCAGAAATACGCCGGCGCCAGCCAGGCCTCGCCGCGCATCGACAAGCTGGGCGGCACCGCGTGGCAGAAGGTGCGCTCGAAGGCGAAGAAGCAGGCCGAAGAAGACGCGCTGGCGCTGCTCGACCTCTACGCCCGCCGCGAGATGGCGAGCGGCTACGCCTTCAGCGGCCCCGACGACTATTTTCGCTCGTTCGAGGGCACCTTCCCCTACGAAGAGACGCCGGATCAGGCCCGCGCCATCGACGAGGTCATCGCCGACATGACCTGCCCGCGGCCCATGGACCGGCTGCTGTGCGGGGATGTGGGCTTCGGCAAGACCGAGGTCGCGCTGCGGGCGGCGATGAAGTCGGTGCTCGACGCCAAGCAGGTCGCGGTGCTGGTGCCGACGACCGTGCTCGCGCTGCAGCACTACAAGACCTTCCGCGACCGCTTCGGCGACTACCCGGTGAAGGTGGCCCTCTTCAGCCGGCTGTCGACCGCCGCCGAGACGAAGCAGCAGCTCAAAGACCTGCGGGCGGGGCGCATCGACATCGCGGTGGGCACCCATCGGCTGCTGTCGAAGGACGTGAAGTTCGCCGACCTGGGGTTGATGGTGCTCGACGAGGAGCACCGCTTCGGCGTGCGCCACAAGGAGCGCCTCAAGGAGCTGCGCACCGACGTCGACGTGCTGGCGATGACCGCGACGCCCATCCCGCGCACGCTGCAGCTCAGCCTCTCGGGCATCCGCGATTTGAGCGTGATCACGACCCCGCCCAACGACCGGCTGAGCGTGCGGACCTACGTCTGCCGGGCCACCGACGAGGTGGTGCGCGAGGCGATCACCCGCGAGCTGGGCCGCGGCGGGCAGGTCTTCTTCGTGCACAACCGGGTGCAGAGCATCGACGCGCGCAAGGCGTGGCTGACCTCGCTGGTGCCCGAGGCGCGCATCGTCGTCGGCCACGGGCAGATGGACCCCAAGAAGCTCGAGCGGGTGATGGTCGACTTCACCGAAGGCCGCTACAACATCCTGCTCTCGACGACGATCATCGAGTCGGGCATCGACATCCCCACCGCCAATACGATGCTCGTCGACAACGCCGACCGCTATGGCCTCGCCCAGCTCTACCAGCTGCGCGGGCGCGTCGGCCGGGCAAAGGACCGCGGCTATTGCTACCTGCTGGTCAACAGCCAGGCCACGCTGCGCCCCGAGGCGCGCACCCGGCTGGCGGTCATCCAGAAGTTCACCGAGCTGGGCTCGGGCTTCCACGTCGCCAGCCACGACATGGAGCTGCGCGGGGCCGGCGAGCTTTTGGGCACCCGCCAGAAGGGCCACGTGCAGGCGGTGGGCATCGACCTCTACGCCCAGCTGCTCGACGAGGCGGTGCGCACCCTGCGCGGCGAGCCGCCGAAGGTCGAGTTCGACCCCGACATCAACCTGCAGGTCAACGCGCGCATCCCCGAGGAGTACGTGCCCGACGAGCACCTGCGGCTGGTCCTCTACAAGCGGCTGGCCAACGCCACCGACGAAGAGCAGGTGCTCGCCGCCAGCGACGAGATGCTCGACCGCTTCGGCGAGCTGCCCGGTCCGGTGGAGAACCTGGTCGAGGTCATGCGCATCCGCACCCTCGCCCGGACCCTCGGCCTGCGCAGCGTCGACCACGCCGCCGATCGGGTGCAGTTCACCTTCCACCCCGAGAGCCCGCTGCCGATCCCGGTGATCATCGGGCTGGTCACCGCGCCGAAGACCCGATTCTTCGCCCCGGCCGACTTCAAGCTGGTGTATATGTTCGACGCCCGCGAGCAGCGGAATACCGTGGCCGCGGTGCGCAATACCCTTCAACGGCTGGCCGAGATGCTGCCGGACGACCCCTCCGAGGAGGGCTGATGCTGCGCGACACCCTGATCAATGGCGCCGTGCTCGGTGCGCTGGCCCTCGGCGCGCTCGCCGGCTGCGGCGACGACGCGAAGAAGGGGTCCGATCTGACCCTGGCCGCCGGCGACCTCGAAGAGACCGAGAAGGGGCAGATCGTCGCCCGCATCGGCGACGAGGCGATCACCGTCGAAGAGTTCGAATCCCGGCTCAACCAGCAGTCGCCCTTCGTGCGCGCCCGCTACGACAGCCCGCAGCGCAAGCGGGAGTTCCTCGACTCGCTGGTGCGCTTCGAGCTGATCGCCGCCGAGGCCGAGCGGCAGGGCTACGGCGACGACCCGGACGTGAAGCTGGCGAAGAAGCAGGCGATGGTCCGGGCGTTCACCACCGGCGAGCTGCGCGATCTGGTCAGCCTGTCGGACATCACCGACGCCGACATCGAGGCCTACTACACCGCCAACGAGGCCGAGTTCGTGCGCCCGGCCCAGGTGCGGCTGTCGCACATGGTGCTGCCCGACGAAGAGCAGGCGCGAGCGCTGCTGACCGAGGTCGGCGGGCTCATCGAGGCCGACCGGCTCAAGACGCGGGAGATCTTCGCCGAGTTCGTGCGGCGCCACGCCACCGACGAGAAGGCCCGGCTCGACGCGGGTGATGTGGGCTTCGTCGGCGAGCCGGGGGTCTCGAAGACGCCCAATCAGGCGCAGGTGCCGCCGGCGGTGGCCAAGGCCGCCTTCGCGCTCGTCGCCGTCGGCGATCTGGCCGACGCGCCGATCAAGTCCAGCGCCGGCTGGCATCTGGTGCAGAAGACCGGCTTCCGGCGGCCCTATCGCCGCGAGCTGTCCGACGCCCGCACCAGCATTCGCAATACGCTGTTCCGCACCCGCAAGGCCGAGGCCATGGAGGCCTTCGTCACCGACCTGCGCAACAAGGCCGAGATCACCATCGACGAGGCGGCCCTCGAGCAGGTGAAGGTCGAGCCCAAGGCGCCGGTGCGCAGCTTCGTGCCGCCCGGCCTCGACGGCGCGCCGCCGCCGGGCATGCGCCCGGGCCCGCGGCGTGGCCCCCGGTCGGCGATCCCCGGCCTGCCGCCCGGCGCGCGCCCGATGCCGACCCCGAGGCCGACGCCGACACCCAGCCCCACACCCACCGCGGGGGGAGACGCCAAATGACCCGTCCTCTGCTGCGCGGCGCCGCGCGCCGAGCCCGCTCGCGCGCCCTGGCCCTCGCCCTGGCGCTGCCGGCCGCGCTGGCCGCCGGCCCGACCGACGCCGAGATCATCGACCGCATCGTGGCGGTCGTCGACGACGAGATCATCACCCTGTCCGAGCTCGAGGAGACCGCCCGCCCGCTGCTCGCGCAGGTCGACCAGGTGGCCGATCCGGTGACCCGGGCCCAGCTGCGCGACCGCCAGCTGCGCGCCGCGCTCGACGCGCTGGTGGGCAAGAAGCTCGTCGCGCAGGAGGCCGCCCGGCGCAACCTGGGGGTCAGCTCGACCGACGTCGACGCCCACCTCGAGCGGGTGCGCGGCCAGCAGGGCTGGACGGAAGACCAGCTGCGGCTCTACCTGTCGAGCCAGGGGCTGTCGATGGCCCAGTTCAGGGCCGAGGTGCGCGAGAACCTGCTGCGGCAGCGGGTGATCGGCGCGGTGCTCGGCAGCAAGGTGCGCATCGGCGAGACCGACCTGCAGGACTACTACAAAGAGAAGCTCACCCGTGCCAATACCGAGTACGAGGTCGAGGCGGCGCACATCGTGCTGACCGTGCCGGCCCAGGCCACCGAGGCCGAGGAGTCGGCGGTGCGCCAGAAGGCGACCGAGCTCCTGCAGCGGGCGCGGGCCGGCGAGGACTTCACCGCGCTGGCGAAGCAGTACAGCCAGGGCCCCGGCGCCGCCAACGGCGGCTACCTGGGCACCATCCGCCGCGGCAGCCTGGACGGCGCGCTGGAGACGACGCTCTTCGAGGTCGAGCCCGGCGGCGTCGGCGGCCCGGTGCGCACCGGCTTCGGCTATCACATCGTCAAGGCCATCGCCCGCAAGACGCTGCCGCCCAAGCCCTTCGAAGAGGTCAAGGGGCAGCTGCAGCGCGAGCTGCACAACAAGCGGCTGGAAGACGAGCTGGGCAAGTGGATCGACGAGCTGGAGAAGAAGGCCTTCGTCGACCTGCGCCTCTGATCGGGCGAGATCGAGAGCCGGGCGCGGCGCGGCGGGTCAGGCGGCGCCCGACGAGCCCTCCGGGTCGCCGTCGTCGCTGGCGGGCTCCGCCGGCGCGGCCGAGCGGGCCTCGGCCTCGGCCTCGGTGGCCGGCGCCGAGACCACCTCGGCGGGCACGATGCCCAGCGCCGCCTCGACCGCGGCGAGCCGCTCCTGGATGTTCTGCAGCTGACCGAGCACGTCGAAGCGGCCGAAGCTCTGCTTGACCCGCTCGTCGACCCGCCGCTGCAGCTCTTCGAAGACCGCCTGATTGTGCTCGAGCCAGCCCTGAAACTGCTCCCGGGTCTCCTCGCTCGTCCGGATCAGGCGGCCGACCTGCTCGGCGGTCTGCTTGCGGAAGGTATGCACCGGCTCGGTGATGCGCCGTGAGATCTGCTCGCCGGTGTTCTTGATGAGCCCCTTGAGCGCCGGCAGCGGCCCACCCTCGCGCCGCCGCTGCTTCTCCCGCTCGACGAGGACCTGGGCCAGGGTGACCCGGGTGATGTCCTCTTTGGTCTTGTTGTCGATGATGCGGACTTCTTCGCCGGCGTCGATCAGCCCGGCGATCTCGTCGAGGGTGATGTATCGGCTCTGACGGGGGTCGTAGAGCTTGCGGTTGGCGTACCGCTTGATCTCGTGAACCGACGACATGGGGGTCCTCTGGCAAACCGGTGCGGGTGGCGAGCGTCGGGGCGTAGCCTGGGGCCCGTTGCGGGACTTGTCAACCGTGCGCCATACCCACCTCGCCGGGGCGCGGGCCACGGGCTGTGGCGGCTCGCCGTCGAGCGTGCAGCGCGCTGCGGTGAAAACTTGCCCGTGGCGTGTCGAACTGCCACCATCCTCCCCGCGCATGATCATCCAATGTGACACCTGCCAGGCGACCTATGATTTCCCCGCCGACCGCATCCCGGCCGGGGGCCTCAAGGCCAAGTGCGCCGAGTGCGGCAAGGTGCTCGAGGTGCGCCACGAGAAGCCGTCGGGCCGCCCGCTGAGGCCGGCTTCGACCGAGCCGGGCGCGATCACCGCGCCGCCGCCCAAGGTCCAGCCGCCGATCGACGCGCCGCCGCCGCGGCACAAGCCGAGCAACAAGCCGTCGGTGATCGTCGACATGGGCCAGCTCAACGACCCGGTCGAGACCGCCGCCGCCGAGCAGGCGGCCGCGCAGCAGGCGGCGTTCGCGCCGCTGGCCGGCGGCACCCTCGACGCGCCCACCAGCGAGCGGCACCGGGTGCGCGAGCTGCCCACCTTCGACAGCCCCGATCACAGCGAAGTCCGCGAGATCAAGCCGCCGTCGATGGCGAAGTGGGCGGTGCTGGCGCTGTTCCTCGCGATCGCCGGCTTCGCCGCCTTCGTCGCGGTGGCCAACGAGGGCGACCCGATCTGGTATCAGGACCCGGTCACCGCCACCAAGCGGGCGCTGGGCTTCGAAAAGCCGCCGCCGCCGCCTCCGCCGCCCGAGGTGGTCGAGGAGGTGCCGCCGATGACCGGCGAGCTGGTCGTCGAGGGCGTCGAGATGACGATGCTGGGGGCCGGCAGAAAGCACCGGATCGCGATCCTGCGCGGGCAGGTGATCAACCGCTCCAACCGCCTGCAGCACTCGATCGTCTTCGACGCCGATCTGCTCGACGCCGAGAGCAGCCGCGAGCTGTCGTTGGCGACCCGCAAGGCCGACTGCTGCGTGCAGTTCGACGACGCGCAGGCCAAGAGCGCCGCCCGCCAGCCCGACCACCCGCACTTCTCCGAGAAGTCGGGCGGCGAGAACGTACGCCTCGCCCCCGGGGAGTCGCGCCGCTTCACCATCGTGCTGCGCCGACTCGACCCCGACCTCGAGCGCAAGCCCATCGAGCCGCGGGTCACGATCCGGTTCGCCGAGGTCGAAGAGCCGCAGTGAGCGCCGCCGACGGCCGCTTCGCTGCGCCGCGGTTCCTGCGCCGACAGGCCGCCGTACCCGAACCCTCGATGCGCATCGCGCTGTGGCGCGAGCTCTTGACCGAGACCACGCCGCTGCACGGCGTCACGGTGGTCGTCGCGGTGATCGACGCCGCCGACGCCCGCCGCGCGGGGGGCCAGGAGGCCTTCCTGGCGCTGGGGCAATGCCTCGATACGTGGCCCGCCCTGCGGGGCAAGCTGCTCGCGGCGGCCACCGTCGCCGGGCAGGCCGCGGTGCTGTCCCTGCTCGCCGACGACCCGCCGCTGCGCCGGGCCGAGGCCGAGGAGCTGCGCCCGCCGCCGCTCTCCCATGACCGCGAGATCACCCTCGGCGAGCGCCGCGCGTGGGCCCGCAAGCCCGACCGGCAGACCATCGACCGCCTGCTCGCCGACCCCGATCCGGGCGTGATCGCCAACCTGCTGCGCAACCCGCGGGTGACCGAGGCCGACGTGCTGCGGGTCGCCAGCCGCCGCCCGGCGCCGGCCGCCGTGCTGGGGCTGGTCTATCGCCACCGGCGCTGGGGCCAGCGACAAGCGGTCCAGGCGGCGCTGGTGCAGAACCCCTACACCCCCGTCGAGATCGCCACCGCGCTCGTCGATCTGGCCGACGCCGCCGTGCTGCGCGCCCTGGCGCGGGAGCCCTCGATCCACCCGGTGGTGCAGGGGCGAGCCCGGGCGCGGCTGCGCGGCTGATACCTTCCGCGGCCCGCGGTGTCATGGGCTGTCATGGCGCGATTCTTGGCAGCGGGCGCCGCCCGGGTCGATAATCGCGGTGGCGTCGTGGGGGCGCCCGTCGAAGTGGGCCGCTATGTCCCGTCAGCCGCTGTCGATTCTGCTCGTGGAAGGCGCCGACGCCGACGCCGCGCTGATCGACGCCATGCTCGCCGGCCCCGGGCGGTTGACGGTGACCCTGCACCGGGCGCGCAGCCTCGACGAGGCGCTCGCCCAGCTCGACGTCCTGCTCTTCGACGCGGTATTGCTCGACCCGAGCCTGCCCGATACCCGCGGCCTCGACGCGGTGCAGCGGCTCGTGCGCCATCGGCTGCCGGTGGTCGTGCTCACCGGACACGACGACGAGAGCGTCGGCTTCGCGGCCATCGACGCCGGCGCCGCCGACTGCCTCACCAAAGACCAGCTCACCCGGGCCCGGCTGACGCGCACGCTCTACAACGCGGTGCAGGCCGCGCGTATCGCCCGCGACCTCGAGACCCAGCGCAACCTGCTCGAGTCGGTGCTCGAGAGCCTGCCCGACGCGGTGATCGTCGTCGACCGCGGCGGGCGGCTGCACCCGCAGAACCGGGCCGCCGCCCGCCTGCTGAGCGCCGCCCCGTCCGCCAGCGGCCACCACCCGCTCGCCCGGGAGACCGCCCCCTGGTCCCGGGTCCGGGCCGGTGAGACCGTCGACGGCGCCGAGCTCTCGCTGCCCGGCGCCGACGGCACCGACCGCTGGCTCAGCGCCAACATCCGCCCGTTCGCCGTCGACGGCCGCCCGCAAGGCGGCGTGGCGGTGCTGCGCGACATCACCGAGCGCCGCGCCCGCGAGGCGCAGGTGAGCGCGCTCAACGACGAGCTGCGGCGTCAGATCGAAGAGCGCTCGCGGGCGGTGGTGGGCCTCGAGGCCGCCAATCGGCTCAAGGCGCAGTTCCTCGACATCGTCTCCCACGAGCTGCGCACGCCGCTGACCCCCATCGTCGGCTACGCCCGGCTGCTGCTGCGCAAGCGGGCCGACCTCGACCTCGGCCAGCGCGAGGCGGTGCAGCAGATCGCCGCGTGCGGGCAGCAGCTGCAAGACATCGTCGAGCAGATCTTCGAGTTCCAGACCCTGCGCAGCGAGCCGGTGACCGTGCGCCCCGGGCCGTTCGACCCGCGGGCGCTGCTCGAAGGGCTGCTCGAGCGGGCCCGCGGCCAGATCGGAGACGCGCCCGTCGAGCTGACCCTGGTCGTCGAGACCCTGCCCGATACCCTCGTCGCCGACGCCGAACAGATCGGCGGCATCGTGCGGCGACTGCTCGACAACGCGGTGACGTTCACCCCCCATGGGCGGGTCGAGCTGCACACCCGCTTCGCCGACGGGCGCTGGGCGATCGAGGTGCGCGACTCGGGCGTCGGCATCGACGCCGAGCACCTCGAGTTCATCTTCGGCGAGTTCTATCAGGTCGAGCCGAGCGCGGTGCGCAGCCACGGCGGCCTGGGGCTCGGCCTGGCCTACGCCCGCTTCCTCGCCGAAGCGCTCGGCGGAGAGCTGGGCGTGCGCAGCACCCCGGGCCAGGGGTCGGCCTTCCGGGTGCGCGTGCCGGCGCTGGCGCCGTCGTTCCCCGCCGACGCGCCGCTCACCGATTGAGCCTCGGCCACGTCAGCCGTAGTGCAGGCTGGCGAACTCCACGAGCAGATTGCACGCCGCGTGAAACAGCACCGGCGCGATGATGCCGCCGGTCGCCCGCCGCATCCAGCCGAAGAGCAGGCTCGGGAAGAACACCGCCAGCCGGTGGGCCGAGGGCACGGTCACCACGTGCCCGATGGCGAACAACGCGCTGGTCAGCACCAGGCTCGCCGGGTTGACCGCGACGCCGAGGATCTTCACGTCGCGCCCGACGAGCCCGTCGAGCCGGGTCTGCACGTAGCCCCGGTAGAAGACCTCTTCGGGCAGCGCCACGAGCAGCAGCTGAACCAGGATGAGGTTGATCAACCAGCCGAAGCCGCGCTCTGCGCGATAGGGGTTGTCCGGCGCGCCGACGGACCCCGTGCCCAGCTTGAGCCGCTCGGCGGGCAGCCGATCGCCGCCGGCGTCGACCGCCACCGCGAAGGACGAGCCGTCAACGACGAAGGTCGCCTGACCGTCGCTGCGCCCCTCGACGTGCAACCCGCCGGGCACCGGCTCGATCGGGCCGACGCCCGGCGCGAGGCCCTCGCCGGTGATGCGCGCCTCGAAGCGCTGACCCGCCGGCAGGCGCCAGCGCAGCCAGAGCCGTCGATCGACGCTGTACAGCCGCACCTCGCCCTCCCGCGGGGCCGCGCGCGGCGCGTCGTGCAGCTCGACCGGCCACTGATCGTAGCGCGCCTCGGCGCCGGCCTCGCGGCCCAACCACTCGGTCTGCCAGACGTGGAACCCGATGAGATACGGCGGCAGGGTGACCAGCATCACCAGGAGCGCGAAGCCCACCCCGCGCAGCGGTCGCCGGCGGTGGATGCCGAAGTCGGCCGGGTTCTGCCCGGTGCGGTGCAGCACCTCGATCGGCAGATAGAGGAAGGTCGCGGCGACGATCACCAGCGTATAGCCGCGCACCCAGGCGATGTTGCCCTGCAGCACGGTCAACCCGGCGGTGACGAGCAGCGTCGCCCCGTAGAGCAGCCACAGCTCACGCCAGGGGCGGGCGGGGGTCGCTGCGCTGCTCGGGGTGGTCTTCGACATCGCGGCATTCTTCGTCGGGCCGTGCGCCGACGCAAGCCCGCGCGTGATGTCCGCATGGGGTCACGGCCGTCAGCCCGCCGTTCCTCACCGGTCCGATCGGACCGCCGATTGATCAAAACCAGAAACCATGGAACCTTGGATGACGTCGGTGGTCGCACACCCGGCGGTCGCCGGCAGGCCGCCGAAAGGGGGCCGTCATCCGCTCCGCACACACCCACGCGCGCCGCGCTTCGTGGTTGCCCCTCGCGATCGTCGCCGTGGCGCTGCCGAGCGCCTGCTCTGCGCCCCAACCGGTCCAGCGCGACGCGGCGCACAAGACCCCCGGCGTGGCCTATGTCATCCCCTATGGCGCCGTGCCCGAAGCCGAGCTGCGGCGGGCCGCGCTGGCGCTCGCCGATCTGACCCATCGCCCGGTCGAGCGCCTCGGCGCCCGCCCGCTGCCGCCCGATACCCTCTCGAAGCACTGCCGCGACGGCCAGCCGGGCACCGCCTGCCCGACCCCCTCCTACGACGCCTCGCGGCTGCTCGACCATACCCTGCGCGGCCTGCCCGACGACGCCTTCCGCGTGGTCGCGGTGACCACCGAGCCCCTCGATACGCCGGCCCACGAGTCGCTCATCGGCTACGCCAGGGCCGGCGAGCGGGCCATCGTCTACTCGGCCCGCGCGCCCGGGGTCTACCTGACCGAGGCCGCGCACCGCCGCCGGGTACGCCACATCGTGGCCCACGAGCTGGGCCATACGTTCAGCGCCGGCCACTGCGAGAAGGCCTGCGTGATGGCCGACGTGGTGACCGTCGCCGATCTGGACCACACCACCGAGCACCCCTGCCCCCGCCACCGCCACGCGTTCGCCGCCGGGCGCGAGATGTCCATCGACGGGCCCGGCTTCCGGGCCGACGTCGGCGCCGAGCAGATGCGCATCGGCGCCTGGGATCCGGCGGTCGCGGCGCTGCAGGACGCGGTGCGCCTCGACCCGAAGAACGCGCGCCACCGCACCGCGCTCGGCATCGCGCTGATGAGCCAGGGCCGGCTGCTCGCCGCCGACGACGTGCTGCGCGACGCGGCGCTGCAGGCCCCCGGCGCCCCGCAGCCGTACTACGCCCGGGCGGTGATGTACGCCGCGGGCTTCGACCCCTACCGGGCCTCGGCCCACCTCGAGGCGGGGGTGATGCGCGACGGCGACCCGGTGCGGGCCCACCGGGCGGCGGGCATCCTCTATCAAGACCTGCTCGACCGGCCCAAGGCCGCGATCCAGCACTTCGAGGCCCACATCCGCTACGGCGGGCGCGACCCCGAGGTGATCGCCCGGCTGGTCTACCTGCTCTCGCCGACGACGCTGACCATCACCGACCCCGAGGTGATCATCGCCAGCTGGGACCCGGAGAGGGGCCTGATGATCGCCCGCGCCGGCGGCCGCTGAGTCCAACCAGCCGGATGGTCGGCAAGGCTCGGGTACACCATTCTCCAACGAGCCAGATGGTCGGCATGGCCCGGGCGCGCCATTCTCCAGGCGGGCGGATGGCCGCCAGGGCCGTGAGGACCGACCGCTCCGCCGACGGGCATGGCCCCGGGGGCCCCGTCGCCCTGGCCCACCCGTTCGCCGGGCTGCCCGAGGGCCCCCACCTCACGCAGACCATGCCTTCGAGGCCCTCTGGAGGGCCCCCACCTCATGCAGACCATGCCTTCGAGGCCCTCCAGAGGGCCCCGGCCCCACGAAGAGCGTGCCCCGGGGCCCTCTGGAGGGCCCCGGCCCCATGGAGAATGCGCCCCGGGGGCCCTCCAGAGGGCCGCGATCTCGAGGAGAATACGGGTCATCGCCGTCCGGCAGGCCCTGCCGCGGCGTAGAATGCGCGGTCGTCGCCTTCGGGCGGAGCCGGCGGGCTGGAGAACGCGCGGCCGGCGCCTTCGGGCCGAGCCGGCGGGCTGGAGAGCGCGCGGTCGGCGCCTTCGGGCGGAGCCGGCGGGCTGGAGAGCGCGCGGCCGTCGCCTTCGGCCAGAGCCGGCGGGCTGGAGAACGCGCGGCTGTCGCCTTCGGCCAGAGCCGGCGGGCTGGAGAATACGCCGTCGCTGCCTTCGGAGAGAGCCGGCGGGCTGGAGAATACGCCGTCGCCGCCTTCGGAGAGAGCCGGCGGGCTGGAGAATACGCCGTCAGCCGCGCTCGGCGAGCTGCTCGGCCTGAAACGCCTGGCGCACCGGCTCGATGACCGGGTCGAGCGACCCCTGCACCACCTCGTCGAGGCGATACAGCGTCAGCCCCACCCGGTGGTCGGTGACGCGATTCTGGGGGTAGTTATAGGTGCGGATGCGCTCGGAGCGGTCGCCGCTGCCGACCATCGCCCGCCGCGCGTCGGCGCGCTCGGCGTGGGCCTCGGCCTGCATCTTGTCCAGCAGGCGCGAGCGCAGCACCATCAGCGCCTTGGCCTTGTTCTTGTGCTGGCTCTTCTCGTCCTGGCAGGTGACCACCAGCCCGGTGGGCACATGGGTCACCCGCACCGCCGAGTCGGTGGTATTGACGCTCTGCCCGCCGGGGCCGCTGGCCCGGTAGACGTCGAAGCGCAGGTCGCCCTCGGGCAGGTCGAGCTCGATGTCCTCCGCCTCGGGCAGGATCGCGACGGTGCACGCCGAGGTGTGGATCCGGCCCTGGCTCTCGGTGGCCGGCACCCGCTGCACCCGGTGCACCCCCGACTCGAACTTGAACGTGCTGTAGACCCGGCCACCGCTGAAGAGCGCGATGACCTCTTTGTAGCCGCCGGCGTCGCTCTTCGACTCGCTGAGCAGCTCGACCTTCCAGCCCTGGCTGTCGGCGTAGCGGCTGTACATGCGGAAGAGGTCGGCGGCGAAGAGCGTCGCCTCTTCACCGCCGGTGCCGGCCCGGATCTCGAGCACGACGTTCTTGTCGTCGTTGGGGTCTTTGGGCAGCAAGAGCAGCTTGAGGTCCTGCTCGAGCCGCTCGACCTCTGGCGCGAGCGCGTCGACCTCGGCCCGGGCGAGCGCCGCCATCTCGGGGTCGTCTTCTTCGGCGAGCAGGCGCGCGTCGTCCAGCTCGCCGCGCTTGCCTTCGAGCACACGCCAGGTGCGCACGATGGGCTCGAGCTCGGCCTGCTCCTTGGCGATCTGCTGGAACTTGCCCGGGATCTCGTAGATCGAGGGGTCGCCCATCTGCGCGGTCAGCTCGTCGTAGCGGCGACCGAGTTCTTCGAGGGTGGCGTGCATCGCAGGGACCGCGGGGGTCGGGGGCGCGCCGCAGGCACGCCGAAGAGCGCAGGTCGGGCCGGCGGGCGCCCGCCGGCCCGGGCGATCGGACGGACCGATCGAAGCGGCGCTACTTGGCGCTGCTGCGCCGCCCGTACTTGCGGTTGAAGCGCTCGACGCGGCCCTCGGTGTCCACCAGGCGGGCCTTGCCGGTGAAGAAGGGGTGGCACGACGAGCAGATGTCGATGTTGTACGAGCCCTTCACGGACTTGGTCTCGATGGTCGCGCCACACGCGCAGGTGATGGTGGCGTCGATGTAGTTCGGGTGGATGTCCGGCTTCATGGGGTACCTCTCGTGTGATGCCCTCGCGAGTAAAGGGCGGCGAATCATAGGGACGTCGACCGGTCGGCGCAAGATGCCGCGGTCGGTTCTCGATCGGTTCTCCGCGTCGTGGGCCCGAAACAGGTACGCCGCCTCACCCTCACGGGTTACGGCGGCGTATCTCCGGGCCCCGCGCGGGGCTCTGCGGCCGGGCCTCAGCCCGACATCGACTCCAGGAACTCACCGTTCGACTCGGTCTTGCTGACCTTGTCGAGCATGAACTCCATCGAGTCGACCACGTTGAGCGGGTGCAGCAGCTGACGCAGGATCCAGACCCGGTTGAGGGTCATGGCGTCCATGAGCAGCTCTTCCTTGCGGGTGCCCGACTTGTTGATGTCGAGGCAGGGGAAGATGCGCTTCTCCATCAGCTTGCGGTCGAGGTGCATCTCGGAGTTGCCGGTGCCCTTGAACTCCTCGAAGATGACCTCATCCATGCGGCTGCCGGTGTCGATCAGCGCGGTGGCGATGATCGTCAGGCTGCCGCCCTCTTCGATGTTGCGCGCCGCGCCGAAGAAGCGCTTGGGCTTGTGCAGCGCGTTCGAGTCGACACCACCGGACAGGATCTTGCCCGAAGGCGGCACCACGGTGTTGTAGGCCCGGGCGAGGCGGGTGATCGAGTCGAGCAGGATCACCACGTCCTTCTTGTGCTCGACGAGGCGCTTGGCCTTCTCGATGACCATCTCGGCCACCTGCACGTGCCGCTGGGCGGGCTCGTCGAAGGTCGAGCTGACCACCTCGCCCTCGACCGAGCGCTCCATGTCGGTCACCTCTTCGGGGCGCTCGTCGATGAGCAGCACGATGAGGTAGATGTCGGGGTGGTTGGCCACGATGGCGTTGGCGATGTTCTGCATCAGCACCGTCTTGCCGGCGCGGGGCGGCGAGACGATGAGCGCGCGCTGGCCCATGCCGATGGGGCAGAGCAGGTCGACGATGCGGGTCGAGTAGTTCTTGGGGTGGTACTCGAGCACCAGCCGCTCGTCGGGGTACAGCGGCGTGAGGTTGTCGAAGAGGATCTTGCGCTTCGCGGCCTCGGGCTCTTCGAAGTTGATCGTCTCGACCTTGAGCAGCGCGAAGTAGCGCTCGTTGTCCTTGGGCGGACGGATCTGACCGGCGACGGTATCGCCGGTGCGCAGGCTGAAGCGCCGGATCTGCGAGGGCGAGATGTAGATGTCGTCCGGCCCGGGCAGGTAGTTGTAATCCGGCGCCCGCAAGAAGCCGAAGCCGTCGGGCAGGATCTCGAGCACGCCTTCACCGAAGATGGGCTCGTTCTTCTTGGTCTGCTCGTTGAGCAGGGCGAAGATGAGCTCCTGCTTGCGCAGGCCCGAGGAGTTCTCGATGCCCATCTCGCGGGCCATGGCCGCGAGTTCGGCGATCTTCAGCTGCTTCAGCTCTTTGAGGTTCATTGCTTCCCTTGCAGATCTCGGAAGGTCGTCTGGCCCGGCGCGATCGCACCGGTCGGCGGGACTGAGTGTCGTGAAACGGCACCGGACATGGGCGCAGACGGTCTGAGTCTCGAGAGGTTGGGTTGGTGAGGAGAGCCCTCGACTTGGAAAGGAATCCCCCGCGCGGTTGCGGACACCCCCGCTCGGGTGGCGCGGACGTTACTGCGGTGTTTCGTCGTGTGTCAAGGGTTTTCACCGGCCCGCAGACCGTACGCCGTCGCTCGGCGGTGGCTTTTTCGGGTTTTGGCCCATCGGAGGTAGACTCCTCCCGATGTCCGTCGACCGCCCCCGTCGCTCGGCCGAACCCCGGCTGGCCCTGGCCTCGAAGATCTTCGCCACCAACCTGCTGGTGGTCGGGGTCTCGAGCGTCTTCCTGCTGGTCTTTCGCGAGCCCGACGATACCTGGCAGTCGCTCTTCGGGGTGCTGTTGGTGGTGGCCGGCGGGGCCTGGCTGCTCGCCCGGCGGCTGACCCGCGACCTCGAGGCGCTCGCCCGGGCGACCCGGGCGGTGGGCTCGGGTGACTTGGCCAACGCCGAGCCGCCGCGCTCGACGGCGGTGCTGCCCGACGAGGTGGACGTGCTCGCCGAGTCGGTCAGCGCGATGGTCGCCGACCTGCGTGGGCTCGTCAGTCAGCTCACCCGCGCCGCGGCGGAGGCCAACGCGGCCTCGGGCTCGGTGGTCGAGCATACCCGCGCGGTGCGCGAGGAGGCGGCGGCCATGGCCGGGCGCAGCGCCGACGTGGCCCGGCGCAGCGGCGAGCAGTCCGAGCGGGCCCGGCGCCAGGGCGAGACGGTGGGCCGGGTGGCCGAGAGCCTGCGCCGCGCCGCCGACATCGCCGACCAGACCGCGCGCACGACCCGCGAGACCGCCCAGTCGGCGACCCGCGGCACCGAGGCCAGCCGCACGGCGCTGGGGCGGGTGCGCTCGGCCTTCGAGCAGGTGGGCGCCGCCGAGGACGCGGTGCTCGCCTTCTCGGAGAATACCGCCGAGATCCACCACGTGGTCGAGACCATCAGCCACATCGCCGAGCAGACCCACCTGCTCAGCGTCAACGCCAGCATCGAGGCGGCCCGCGCCGGCGAGGCGGGGCGTGGCTTCGCGGTGGTCGCCGAAGAGATCCGCCGGCTGGCCGACGGCGCGGCTCGCGCGGCGGAGCGCATCCAGGGGCTGGTGCGCGGCCTCGACGCCCATACCCGGGCGGTGGTCGATACGATGCAGTCCTCGACCCGCGAGCTGGCGGCGGGGCGCAGCGAGATCGACGGCATCGCCCGCACCCTGGATCAGATCTCGTCGGCGGCGGCCCGCGAGGTGAAGAGCGCCGAGGCGTTCAGCGAGCTGAGCCGGGAGCAGCTGGGGTTGATCGACGAGGTGGTCGGCGAGGTCGATACGGTGCGCCAGGGCGCCGACCACATCGCCGAGGCCGCCCGCGAGATGGAGACCGCCTCGGCGGGGCAGCGCGACCGCAGCCGGGCGCTGGACGAGTCGGCCCGCGGGCTGGCGGAGGTCGCCGCCGAGCTGGACGCGGCGGCGAACCGGTTCCGGCTGTGAGCGCGTCGTGAGCGATGCGCACGGGGCGGACGGGCCCGCGCCGGGGGCGCAGCGCTTCGTGGTGGCCGATCTGGGCGGGGCCCGCTTCGGCCTCGAGGTGCAGCGGGTGCGCGAGGTCTTCCCGCTGCCCGCCTGCGCCCGCGTGCCGCACGCGCCATCGTGGGTGCTCGGCGCCATCGTGCGCGGCGGGCGCCTCTTGACCATCGTCGACCTGGCCCGCTTCTTCGAGCTGCCCGATCCGGCGCAGCCCACCGTCTGCGTGCACCTCGACGACGCCGAGCTGTCGCTGGCCTGGGCCGTCGCCGGGGTCGAGGTCGTCGAGGAGCGGCATACGGTGCGCTCCGCCGACCCGCGGGTGAGCCTGCCCGACCCGGGCTTCGTGACCGCGTCGCTCTTGACGCCGCGCTTCGACTTCCATCGACTGGACGTGCCCCGGGTGCTCGCCGGGGTGCGCGAGACGTTCTGAGCCGAGGGGGGCGCGCGATGGACCTGTCCAAGTATCGACAGCTCTACGTCAGCGAGACCCAGGAGAACCTCGACGAGCTCGCCCGGCGGCTGGTGCAGCTCGAGTCGGCGCCCGACGACCGGGAGCACATCGACACCGTCTTCCGCCTGTTCCACTCGATCAAGGGCATGAGCGGCACGATGGGCTACACCCCGCTCTTCGAACTGGCCCATCAGCTCGAGGAGCTGATGGACGGGGTGCGCAAGCGCGAGCGGTTGATGGATCCGGCGATGGCCGACGTGCTGCTCGCCGGGGTCGACCGCATGGTGCGCTGGGTGGCCGACGTCGAGGCCGAGCGCGCGCTGGAGGGCGACGAGGCGCTGCACGGTCAGATCCGGACGCTGCTGGCGATCCCGTCGAGCGCGCCGGCCGATCCGAGCCCGGCCGACGACGGCACGCTGCGCCCCGAAGACGGCGATCTGGTCATCGCGCTGTCCGCGGCGGAGACCTGCCCCGATCCGGGCATGCGCGGCTTCGTGCTGCACCGCAAGCTGGCCGGCGTCGGCGAGGTGCGCGGGGTGCAGCCGCCGCTGGACGTCCTGCGCTCGGGGCAGCCGATCGAGCGCCTGCAGATGGTGCTGCGCTGCGCGCACGCCCCGGAGAAGATCGAGCGCTTCATCCGCCTGGCGCCGGAGTGGGCCGAGGTCTCGGTGACGGTCTACGAAGCGCCGGCGGCGGCCGTCGGCTCGGACGACCTGAGCCTGGACGGCTTCGACGACGACGATGACGACCTCGACGCGCTGCTCGATCTGGGGCTGCCGGCCGCGGAGCCCCCGGCCCCTGCCGCCGCCGAACCTGCCACCGCAGAGCCCCCCACCGCAGAGCCACATGCCACAGAGCCACATGCCGCGAAGCCCCCGGCCGCGCCGGCCCTCGCGCCGGCGCCCGTCACCCGCGCCCCGGACGACGACGACGACGCGGCGACCCTGCCCGAGGCGGCGGCGATCGTGCGCCCGCGCCCGGCGCGCACCATCCGGGTGCGCACCGACTGGCTCGATACCCTGCTCGACCGGGTGGGCGACCTGATCATCGTCTCCCAGCGCATGTGGGCCGTCGATCGCGAGCAGCCGCGGCCGCAGATGACCCGGCTGCTCGGCGAGCTGTCGCGGCTGCTCGGCGGCTTGCACGGCGAGGCGCTGTCGGTGCGCATGACCCCGCTGTCGGTGCTCACCGACCGGCTGCCGCGGGTGGTGCGCGACCTGTGCCGCCAGGTGGACAAGCGGGCCTCGCTGGTGGTGCACGGCGACGATCAGCGCGTCGACCGGGCGATCATCGAAGGGCTCGACGCGCCGCTGGCCCACCTGCTGCGCAACGCCGTCGAGCACGGCATCGAGCCGCCCGACATGCGCCAGGAGCGCGGCAAGTCGGCCTCGGGGCTGCTGGTGCTCGAGTGCCGCCGGGTGCGCGACGAGATCGTCGTCGAGCTGCGCGACGACGGCAAAGGCATCGACGCCCGCCACCTCGCCCGGCGGGCGGCGCGCATGGGCCTGCTCGACGCCGAGCGGGCGCAGGCGCTCGCCGAGCGCGACCTGAGCCGCCTGATCTGCCTGCCGGGGCTGTCGAGCCGGGAGAAGGCCGGGCGCATGTCGGGGCGCGGGGTCGGCATGGACGCGGTGCACGAGGCGGTGAGCGCGCTCGGCGGCCGGGTCGCGGTGACCAGCGTGGTCGGCGAGGGCACCACCATCACCCTGCACCTGCCGCGCACGCCGGGCATCAGCCGGCTGCTGCTCGTCGAGCACGACGGGCAGACCTATGGCCTGCCGCTCAATCAGGTGCAGCGCACGGGCGTCTTCGAGCCCACCGCGGGTCGGCACGAGGGGTCGAAATCGGCTCCAGGGGGCACCAGGACGGCGCGGGAGACCGCTTCGCTGCCCGACCCGGACCTCGAGCCGCACACCGACGAGCTGCCCCTGTGGAGCCTCGCAGCGCTGCTGGGGGCCGACGATCACGACGGCGGCCGACGCCCGGGGGTGGTCATCGAGGCCGGCCGCCGGGTGGGGGTGGTGCTCGTCGACCGCATCGTGGGTCAGATCGACGCCCTGCTCAAGCCGCTGGGGCCGCTGCTCGAGCGCATCGCCGGGCTGTCGGGGGTGACCCTCGACAGCGAGGGGCGGGCGGTCTTCGTGCTCGACGTGCCCCGGCTCGTCGAAGGCCTGGAGGACGACGGGCCGCCGTCGGCTTGATTTCGAGCCCCGAGCCGGCCTACATCGGCGAACCCCTCGAACCGTGAAGGCTGCCGTGAACCGCGAGACCCTCGACGCTCTGCTCCGCGCCGTCGCCGCCGGCGAGACCCCCCCCGAGGCCGCCGCCGAGCGGCTGCGCGCCGATCGCGGCGAGGCCCGCCGGGGCTTCGTCGACCTCGACTTCGCCAAGGTCGACGTCGACCGCGCGCGCCGCCGGGGCATCCCCGAGGTGGTCTTCGGTCCGGGCAAGACCCCCGAACAGATCGCCGGCATCGCGCGCACGCTCTACGCCCGCGGGCAGCGGGTGCTGGTGACCCGGCTCGACGACGCCGAGCCGGTGCTCGCCCGCCTCGCCGACCTGCCGGTGGATTACGATCCCGAAGACCGCTGCCTGGTCATCCAGGAGGAGCCGCCGCCGATCACCGGCCGGGGCACGATCCTGGTGGTGGCCGCGGGCACCAGCGATCGCCCCGTCGCGGCGGAGGCGGCCAAGGTGGCGGCGCTGTGCGGCAACAAGGTCGAGGCGCTGCACGACGTGGGCGTGGCCGGGCTGCACCGGCTGCTGGCCCACCTCGACCGGCTGCGGGCGGCGGCGGTGGTCATCGTGGTCGCCGGCATGGAGGGCGCGCTGCCCAGCGTGGTCGCCGGGCTGGTCGACCGCCCGGTGATCGGGGTGCCGACCAGCGTGGGCTATGGCGCCAACCTGGGCGGCATGACGGCGCTGTTGGGCATGGTCAACAGTTGCGCCGCCGGGCTGACGGTGGTGAACATCGACAATGGCTTCGGGGCGGCCTACGCCGCGACGCTGATGAACCGGGCCCCCCGCGGCTGAGCCCGTCGGAGTTGAACTCGATGACCCATCGCATCGCCTATTTCGACTGCTTCAGCGGGCTGGCCGGGGATATGACCCTCGGCGCGCTGATCGATCTCGGGCTGCCCGTCGAGAAGCTCGTCGCCGCCTTGCGCACGCTGCCGGTCGAGGGCTGGACCCTGTCGACCGAGGTGCGCCACAAGATGGGCATCCGCGGGGTGGGGCTGCACATCGAGGTGGGCGGCGAGAGCGAGGGGCCGGCGCTGCCCCACGCCCAGGGTGAGCCGCACGGCCATGAGCATCACGCTCACGGGCACCACCATCATCACGACCACGACCATCATCACGACCACGGCCACCACGGCCCGACCCATCACGGGCACGGCCATGACGACCTCGATCCGGCCCACGCCCACGGCCACGACGCCCACGGGCACAGCCACGACCACCACTACCACTACGCCGACATCGTGCGGATCCTGAAGGGCGGCGACCTGCCGGCCCCGGTGGTCCGCCGGGCCCTGACGGCCTTCGACGCGATCGCGGTGGCCGAGGCCCGGGTGCACGGGGTCGACAAAGAGGCGGTGCACTTCCACGAGGTGGGCGCGGTCGACAGCATCCTCGACATCGCCGGCGTCGCCTTCGGGCTGTGGGCCCTGGGCATCGACCGGGTCGAGAGCGCGCCGCCGCCCATGGGCCGGGGCTTCGTGCGCTGCGCCCACGGGCCGATGCCGCTGCCCGCGCCGGCCACTCTGCAGATCCTCGAGGGCGTGCCCATCGCCCCCTGCCCGCTCGAGCGGGAGCTGGTGACGCCCACCGGCGCGGCCTTCGTCGCCGCCTGGGCCGAGCGGGTCGGCGGCTTCCCCGAGATGGTCGTCGAGGGGGTCGGCTGGGGCGCGGGCAACGCCGACTTCCCCGACCGGCCCAACCTGCTGCGCATCGTGCTCGGCCGCACCGCGCCCGCCGCGGCCCGCTGCACGGTCATCGAGTCGAACCTGGACGACTGCACCCCCGAGCTGGCCGGGCACCTGCTCGAGCGGCTCTTCGAGGCGGGCGCGCTCGACGCGTGGTTCGCGCCGATCCACATGAAGAAGAACCGCCCCGGCTTCACCGTGGGCGCGCTGGCCGACGCGGGCCGGGCGGCGGCGGTCGAGGAGGTGCTGCTCGCCGAGTCCACCGCCATCGGCCTGCGCCGTTTCCCGGTGACCCGGCTCAAGCTCGACCGCCGCCAGCGCACGGTGCAGACCCCGTTCGGCGCGGTGGCGGTCAAGATCGCCCACCGCGGCGACGAGGTGCTCAACATCGCCCCCGAGTTCGAGGCCTGCCGCGCCCTGGCCCGGGCGGCGGGCGTGCCGCTCAAGGTGGTCTATCAGCACGCGGTGGCGGCGGCGGTGGGCGAGGGTCGATGAGCGCGCGCTCGGCCCGCATCCTGGTCGTCGACGATGACGACGACATCCGGCACATGCTCGAGCTGGCGCTCGCGCCGCTGGGCCACCGGATCGAGACCGCCGCGGACGGCCGGGCGGCGCTGGCCGCCTGCCGCGACGGGCGCCCGCCCGACCTGCTGCTGCTCGACCTGATGATGCCGCACATCGACGGCTTCGAGGTGCTGCGCACCCTGCGGTCCGAACCGCAGACCCGCGGCATACAGGTCGTCGTGCTGACCGCGCGCACCGGCCGCACGCCGCTGCAGCAGGCCTTCGAGGCGGGGGCCGACGACTTCATGTGCAAGCCCTTCGACCTGGGCGAGGTGGTGGCCCGGGTCAAGGCGCAGCTGCGCATCGCCGGCGATCGGGCGGTGCTCGAGCGGCGGCGGCGGGACGGCGAGATCCTGCTCGACATCAGCCATCGGCTGACCCGCCACCTGGACGTGCAGGGCATCCTGCACGACATCACCGCCATCGTCGCCGGCGAACTGGGCGTCGACCGCTGCTCGGTGGTGCTCATCGGCGACGGCGGCTCGACCGGGCGGGTGGTCGCCGCGTCCGACGACGTGGGGCTGCTCGACCGCTCCATCGACCTGGCGGGTTATCCCGAGATCCAGCAGGTGCACGCGACCCGGGCGCCGGTGGTGGCCGACGACATCGCCGCCGACCCGCTCTTCGCGCCCGTCGCCGACCACCTCGCCCGGCTCGCGGTGCGCTCGGCGGCGCTGTTCCCACTGCTGGAGGGCGACGACTGCATCGGGGTGCTCTTCCTGCGCTCGGCGGGGCGCGGCTTCGGCCCGCGGGAGGTGCAGTTCGGGGCCATCGTGGCCAACGCCACCGCGGTGGCGATCACCAACGCCCGGCTGTACAGCGAGCTCGAGGCGGAGAGCGACCGCATCAGCCACGCCCGGGCGCTCGTCGAGCGGCGGCTGGCGGCGGTGAAGCGCTACGAGGACTTCTTCGAGAACTCCGCCGACGCGATGCTGGTGACCGATCCCCGCGGGCGGCTCTTGTTCATGAACCGGCAGGCGGAGCGGCTCGTCGAGCGCGATCGACAGGCGGCCATCGGCCAGCCGTTCGTGGCGCTGCTCGACCCCGACGACCGGCCGGCGGCGCGCACGCTGCTCGACAAGGCCCGCGGCGGCGACTTCTCGCAGCGCATCGACCTGCGCCCGGCCGAGGCGGCGCGGGTGATGAGCGTGGCCGCCGCCCGGGTGCCCGGCGAGGACGCCATCGGCCTCACCGCCCGCGACGTCACCGAGGAGCGCCGGCTCGCCCGGGCCCTCGAGGAGACCCGCCAGAAGCTGGTCGAGCAGGAGAAGCTGTCGGTCATCGCCGAGGTGGCCGGCGCGGCGGCCCACGAGCTCAACCAGCCGCTGACCAGCGTGATGGGCTACGCCGAGCTGCTCGAGCGGCGGGTGGGCGACGATCCGCTGTCGACCAAGGCGGCGCGCACGATTCAGCGCGAGGCGGACCGCATGGCGCGCATCGTGCGCCGCATCGGCCGGCTGACCCGCTACGAGACCCGGCCCTACGTGGGCAACGCGCGCATCCTCGACCTGGAGGCCTCGGCCCTCGCGACCGGCGAGTGGCCGGCGGTGCCCGCGCATCTGCGCGGCGCGGGCGACGGCTCGGCGGGCGGCGAAGGCGAAGGCGGCGATGGCGAGGGCGGCGCGGGCGGCGAGGGCCCGGCGGGCTGATGGATCTCTTCGACCACGCCGCCGACCGCGACGCGCCCAAGCCCTTCGCCGAGCGGGTGCGCCCGGCCGATCTGGACGGGCTCATCGGCCAGGCCTCGACCGCCGAGGGCACCCGCCTGCGGGCGGCCATCGAGCGCGACCGGGTGCCGAGCCTGATCTTGTGGGGGCCGCCGGGGGTCGGCAAGACGACGCTGGCCCGCATCGTCGCCCACAAGACCCGGGCGTTCTTCGAGCCGTTCTCGGCGGTGCTGGGCGGGGTGCGCGAGATCCGCCAGATCGTCGCCGCGGCGAAGGATCGCCGGCGCATGCACCGGCGGCCGACGATCCTGTTCATCGACGAGATCCACCGCTTCAACAAGGCCCAGCAGGACGCGCTGCTGCCGCATATCGAAGACGGCACGCTGACCTTGATCGGGGCGACGACGGAGAACCCCAGCTTCGAGCTCAACGCGGCGCTCTTGAGCCGGGCGCAGCTCGTCGTCCTGCGCCCGCTGGCCCCGCTGGCGCTGCGGTCGATCCTCGAGGCGGCCTTCGACCACCCGGCCCGGGTCGCGGGCTGGCCGGCGGCGACGATCAGCGACGGCGCCCTCGACGCGCTGAGCCATACCGCCGCCGGCGACGCCCGCCGGGCGCTCAACGCGCTCGAGTCGGCCCTCGACCGCGACCCGCAGGTGACCCGTGACGTGGTCGCCGAGGTGCTCGACAAGAAGGTGCTGCGCCACGACAAGAGCGGGGACGCGCACTATCAGACGGTCTCGGCGTTCATCAAGGCGATGCGCGGCAGCGACCCCGACGGGGCGGCCTACTGGCTGCAGCGCATGGTCGACGCGGGTGAGGATCCGCTGTTTCTCTTCCGGCGCATGGTGATCTTCGCCAGCGAAGACATCGGCCACGCCGACCCGCGGGCGCTGACGGTGGCCCTCGACGCGATGAACGCCTTCCGCTTCGTGGGGCTGCCCGAGGGCATGTTCGCGCTGATGCAGGCGGCGACGTATCTGGCCTGCGCGCCCAAGAGCAATACGGTGCTGACGACGCTGGCGGCGGCGCGCAAGGCGGTGGCGGCCCACGGCGACCTGCCGGTGCCGGCCCACCTGCGGCCCGGCTCGACGGCGCTGATGAAGCAGCTGGGGCACGGGCGCGGCTATCGCTATCCCCACGACTTCGAGGGGCATTACGTCGTGCAGAACCACCTGCCCGACGCCATCGCCGGGCTGCGGCTCTTCGCCCCGCGCGAGACCGGCGAAGAGACCGCGATGGCCCACCGCGTGGCCGCCTGGCGGGCCATCGGCCACGCCCGCGGGGCGGATGGACCCGGCGCGCACGACCCCATGGACAAACCGTAGCCGGATCGGCACACAGCGGTGATATGGGCGGCCGAGACTCGGCGCCCACTCCATCGACGAGGTGTACCCCGATGCGACGCCCTTTGCTGATCTGCCTGACGCCCGCCCTGCTGCTCGCCGCCTGTGACGACGACGAGCCGGGCGCCGCCGACATGCTGGTCGAGCCCGCCGCCGACATGCGGCCGGCCCCCGATGCCGTGGCCGAGCCCGAGCCCGACATGACGGCCGGGCCCGACATGATGGCCGAGCAGGGCGGCCCGCTGTCGTTGACCATCCTGCACGTCAACGACCACCACTCCCACGTCGCCGCCGATACCTTCGACTTCGACGTCAGCGGCCTCGGGCTGACGGCCACCGCCAACGCCGCCGGCGAGCCGCTGGCCGAGGTCGAGGTGACCTACGGCGGCTACCCGCTGCTGGTCAGCCTCTTCGCCGAGCGGGCCGCGGCCCATCAGAACGTGCTCAAGCTGCACGCGGGCGATGCGATCACCGGCACGCTCTTCTACACGCTGTTCGGCGGGCAGGCCGACGCCGACATGATGAACCGCGTCTGCTTCGACGCCTTCGCGCTCGGCAACCACGAGTTCGACGACGGCGACGACGGGCTGGCCGGCTTCCTCGACTTCCTCGCCGAGGGCGACTGCGAGACCCCGGTGCTGGCGGCCAACGTCGAGCCGGGCCCCGACTCGCCGCTGCGCGACGGCTACCTGCAGCCCTACGTGATCGAAGAGGTCGCCGGGCAGCAGGTCGGGATCATCGGCATCGACATCGCCAGCAAGACGATGGTCTCGTCCTCGCCCTCGCCGGGCACGGTGCTCACCGACGAGACCGAGGCCGCTCAGCGCTACATCGACGAGCTGACCGCCATGGGCGTCGACAAGATCGTGCTCTTGACCCACTACACCTACGCCAACGACCTCACGCTCGCCGCGGCGCTGACCGGGGTCGACGTGATCGTCGGCGGTGACTCGCACACCCTGCTCGGCGGCGAGAACCTGGGCGCCATCGGCAACCCGGTGGGCCCCTACCCGACCGAGGTGAGCAACGCCGACGGCGAGCCGGTGTGCGTGGTGCAGGCCTGGCAGTACGCCCACCTGATGGGCGAGTTGCAGGTGCAGTTCGACGGCGATGGCGTGGTGACCGACTGCAGCGGCACGCCGCGGGTGCCCTTCGAGGGGGCCAGCATCGCCTACGAGTACACCGACGGCGAAGCGAGCGAAGACCGGCTGCTCGCGGGCGCCGACGCCGAGGCGGTGATCGCGGCGCTGACCGGCATGCCCGAGTTCGTCGCCATCGAGGCCGACGCCGAGGCCAGCGCCGCGCTGGCCGGCTATGAAGAGCGGGTCGCCGAGCTGTCGCTGGAGGTCATCGGCAACATCGCCGAGGATCTCTGCCTCGAGCGCTGGCCCGGCGAGCAGCGCTCGGCCATCTGCCCGCCCGAGGCGACCTACGCCAACGGCAGCGACATCGGCAACCATGTGGCCAAGGCGTTCCTCACCGTCGCGCCCACCGCCGACATCGCCATCCAGAACGCCGGCGGCACCCGGGTCGACGTCGCCGCGGGCGAGCACACCATCGGCGACGCCTACAGCCTGCTGCCGTTCTCCAATACCCTGTGGACCCTCGACATGACCGGCGAAGAGCTGCGCGCGGTGCTCGAAGAGGCGCTGTCGAACACCCTCGACAACGGCGGCTCGACCGGCTCGTACCCCTACGCCTCGGGGCTGCGGTTCGAGGTGGACGCGTCGGCGGCCTTCGGCGACCGGCTGAGCAACGTCGAGGTCAACCCGCGGCTGGCCGGCGAGTGGGTCGCCCTCGATCCGGCGGGCATGTACACCGTCGTGACCAACAGCTTCATCGCCGCCGGCCGCGACGGCTACGAGACCTTCGCCCCGATCACCGAGCGCGGGCAGTACGTCGACCTCTTCACCGAATACGCCCAGGCTTGGGTCGATTACGTGGCCAGCTTCGGCGGCGCGCCCATCGGCAAGCTGCCCATCGAGGAGTACAGCACCCAGCGCTACATCGGCCGCGACGGCTGCGACCACTCGATGAGCGCCGACTGCGAAGGCTGGTAGCGCGCCCACGCTGGACGGCCCCCGGCCCATGGCGCAGTATCGGTGCATGGATCTCGAAAGCCTGCAACGCTTCCGCGAGATCGTGCGCCAGGGCAGCCTGACCGCCGCGGCCCAGACGATCGGCTGCACCCAGCCGACCCTCTCGGCCATGGTGCGCCGGCTGGAGGGCCACTACGGCTCGACGCTCTTGTTGCGCACCTCCCGCGGGGTACAGCCGACCGCCACCGGCGCGGCGCTGACCGCGCACGTCGACGCGCTGCTGGCCCACGTCGACCGCATCGAGCAGCACCTCGTCGGCCTGGAGCACGGCGACGTCGGCCGTTTCGTGGTGGGCTGCAACGACTCGCTGGGGGCGTACTTTCTGCCGTCTTTCCTGCCGCCGTTCGCTGCGGCGTTCCCCGGCATCGAGATCGAGCTGTGGACCGCGCCCTCGGCGGATGTGCGCCAGGCGGTCGTCGACCGCACGGTGCACTTCGGGCTGGCGGTCAACCCGGTGCCCCACCCCGACCTGGTCATGGTGCCGCTGTTCCGCGACGCGGTCGACCTGGTCGTGCCCCGCGCGGCGGCCGACGAGGCGGAGGCCCGCGCGCGCATCGAGCAGGGCCCGCTGCTGATGGTCGACCGCATGCCGCAGGCCCATACCTACCGGGCGTGGTTCGAAGAGACCGGCCTGACGGTGCGGCGCTGGATGACCTGCGGCGAGCTGGAGCTGGTCAAGGCGATCGTCGCGGGAGGCTACGGCATCGGCATCCTGCCGCGGCGGGTGGCGGCCTATGGCGGCTCGCCGCTCGTGCGGCTGTGGCCCGGGCTGCCCTCGATGCCCGATCGCATCGAGCTGCTCTACCGCGCCGACCTGCACCGCACCCGCGCCGCGATGCACCTCAAGGACGCGCTCGCCGCGCACGGCAAGGCGATGGACGCCGACTACGACGCCGGCTGAGGCCCGAGCCGAACGCCGTCACGGGCAGCTGAGCGTGATGCAGCAGCCGAAAGCGCAGATCTCGGTGCCATCGGCGAAGGGCGCGCTGAGCGCCGCCTGCTCGTTCTCTTCGCTGAACTCGTTGTCGAAGACCTCGACGATCACCGCGCTGACCCAGCCGCTGCACTGCTCGGAGTCCTCGAAGCAGCCGCCGCCCTCTTCGGCCCGGGCGCTGAGGCTCGACCCGGGGGTATCGCAGCTGCACTCGCCGCCGCCGCCTTCTTCCTCGCAGCGGATCGCCGTCTGCCCCTGCTTCGGCTCGCCGCAGATCTCGGTCTCGCCGGTGAAGACCACCTGGCCCAAGCAGGCCTCGGTGCAGGTGAAGCGGCCGCCGGCGACGCTGCCGCACGACGTCGCGAGCACGTCGTCGGCCAGCGGCACGTCGGGGTCATCGAGCAGCCCGCAGATCTTCTCGGCGAGGCTCTGCAGGCCCTCTTCGATGCCCAGCGCGTCGATCACCGCGCCCGAGATCTCACCGACGACGTCGAAGACCAGCCCGACCAGGAAGCCGGCGCTCTCCCGGTCGAAGTCCCGCCGGCGGAAGGCCTGCCCCACAAAAGGCACCGCCCGCGCGAGCCGCAGGGTCAGGGTATCGCGGATGGTCTCGATCAGCCCGCCGATGGCCGCGTCGGCCGCCTTTCCACACAGCTTGGTGAAGCTGACGATGGTCAGCGTGGCCCGCACGTCCGTCGACTGCCCGACCACCAACACCGCCGCGCCGGCCTCGACCTCCAGGTCGCCGAACTCGGGGAGGAAGTCGGCCACCACGCCGATCACGTCGGTGATCGCGCCGATGGCCGCCGAGATGCCCGACAAGAACCGGATGACCTGCCCCACCCCGGGCAGGATGTTGACCGGGAAGAAGTCGAACGTATCGATGAACCCGGCTGCGATCTCGTTGATCTCCCCGATCTGCGACGCGACGTCGGCGATGCCCTGCGCCGCGCACAGGGTATCGATGAGCACCTCACCCTGCGCCGCGTTCAGCGCCTGCCGCCGTACGCCGACGAGACCCGAGCGCAGCGCCGCTCGCGCCACGCCCAGCCGATCGAGCTCGCCGCGCAGGGCCTCGATCTCCGCCAGCGCCTCGTCGAGCCCGTTGGCCAGGGCCACCTGTTCGAAGACCGCCCGCGCCTCGGGCTCCATGCGGGCGAAGCCCTCTTCGAACGCCGCCCGATGATTCGCCAGGCTGTCCTGGGCCACCCGCAGCATGCCGGCGATGATGGCCCGCTCGTCGGCGGTGGCCTCCATCGCCACCAGGCTGCGGTCGACCACCTCGGGCAGCGCCGCGGTCAGGTCGTCGACCGCCGTCAGCGCGTCGAGCACCCGCGCGCCCGGCTCGGCCGAGGCAGCGGGCGTGGGCAGGATCTCGAAGTCGAAGCGTTCCTGCTCGACGCCCTCGACCTCGAGGACCACCGCGGTCCGGCCGGGCCCGCCCGCGTCGGGCGGAACGGTCAGGACCGCGTAGCCCGGCTCGGCGCGCACGGGCACCTGCGGCGCGCCGCCGCCCACCCGTACGGTGATCGCCGCGCCCGCATCGAGCAGTGTCGGCGAGATGATCTGAAGGCGACGGCCCATGGCGCCAGCCGCCGGCAGCACCACCCGCGGCGCCTGCCCGTCGGCGATCGCCGCGTCGAGCAGGTCGCCGTCGGCCGCGTCGAGCCGCCCGCTGCGGTCGATGTCGGCCCGGGCGAAGGCAGCGGCCGAGAGCGGTACGCCGGCGAACTGCCCGTCGAACGCCGCGCGGTCGCCGGCGCCCAGCGCCCCGTCGCCGTCGACATCACCGAGGCGTCGATCGGGATCGGCGGCGAAGACGAAGACCGTGGCCCCCGCCTCCACCAAGGCCCCGTCTCCGTCGGTGACCGTCACCCGAACATCGTGGGCGCCCGGCGCAGCGAACGTGACCCGGACGTCGGGCCGATCGAGCGCGTCGGCCTCGCCGTCGCCCACCTCCCAGGCGAAGCGCACGTCGGCGGCCTCGTTGCGGGTGATGCGCGCGCTCAGGGCCACCGTCCCGCCAGGCGCCGCCGAGCTGCTCGACGCGTCGATCACCACCGCGAAAGGGTCGAGGATCAGCGGCGGCGCGGCGAGGCCCTCGACGTCGGGCTCGGGCAGCGGCTCGGCGTCGGGCAGCGGCTCGGCGTCGGGCAACGGCTCGGCGTCGGGCACCGCGCCGGCGTCTTCGATGACACCGTCGCCGTCGTCACAGCCGCCGAGGGCCAGGGTCAGCAGACATACCGCGGCCACACATCGCGTCGGGATGTTCATGGGCTCCTCCTCTGAAGGGTTCGAGGAAGAGCCTAGCGACTCTCGACATCGGCCGAACCGGCTAACAGGCAATGCCTGCCATCGACAAGATCTATGCGTGAAGCGCCGTAGAGGCTACCGCGGGGTCTGCGACGCGCGGATGCGCTGGACCACCTGCCGGATGTCGGCGGCGCTCACCCCCTCGGGGTCGCGATAGGCGGGGTCGATCTCCACCGCCGCCTCGAGGGCCTGGATGGCCGCGTCTTCGCTCACCCGGCTGCGGGGCAGCGACAGGTAGGCCCGGCCGATGAGATAGCGCAGCGCGGGGTCGCCCGGCGATCGTTGCACCGCCGGCTGCAGGACCCGCAGCGCCGCCTCGGGCCGGCCGAGGCTGACGAGCACCCGCCCGTGGCCGCGCAGGATGTCGACCCGTTCGGGCCAGCGCTCACCGGCGGCGTGCAGCAAGCGCTCGGCGAGGAAGGTGCGGTCGCCGCGCAGCAGCAGCTGCGCCAGGGTCAAGGCGACGGCGGGCTCCATGAGCGAGACGTCGAGCCGGTCGGGGTTGGCCTCGATGAAGCGCCCGAAGAGATCGGGGTCGCTGGCGAGGGCCGCCGGGTCGAGCGCGGCGTCGGCCGCGGGCAGGGGCGGCGGGGCCACCCGCGGCACCCGGGCCACGGCCGGCGGCATGATGGTCTCCGGGCCGAGGGCCTCGTCGAGCGGCGGCGCGGCGGTGGCGGCGGTGGCCAGAAACAGGCAGGCGCCGGCGGCGCAGTGTCCGATGAACCGGGTCGATGAGCGCATGGCGGGCAGTCTTCCACCGGCTCGCGCAGTTGACAAGCCCGACACCCGCTGAATACCGTGCCCCGACGCTCGACCGAGGGCTCCGATACCACGCACCTCACCCTCCGAGCCGACCCAGGAGACGATCGATGTCCCGTGCACTGCTCGCCCCGCTCGCCGCGCTGCTCCTCCTCTGCTCCCCCGCGTGGGGCCAGGCCTTGCCCGGGGTCGACGTCAAAGACCTCGACGCCGACGAGATCACCGCGCTCTCGGGCCTGATGCGCGAGGGCGCCTGCCCCTGCGATACCCAGAAGAGCCTGCTCGAGTGCATCGCGGCCAAGAGCTGCCCGGCGGCCACCGAGCTCGCCGACTACGGCGCCGGCAAGCTACGCGACGGCCTCGGCATCGAGCAGGTGCGGGCCGCGGTGGTGCGCAAGTACCTCGAAGATCACGTCAAATACAGCTTCGAGCTCGGCGATACCCCGCGCAAGGGGCCCGAGGGCGCGCGCATCGTCATCGTCGAGTTCGCCGACTTCGAGTGCCCGCACTGCGCCATCATGCGCGGCACGCTCGAGACCATCGCCAAGCAGTTCCCCAACGACGTGGCGATCTACTTCAAGCAGTTCCCGCTCGGGCACAACGCCCACAGCCACCCGGCGTCCCGCGCGACGCTCGCCGCCCACCGCCAGGGCCGCTTCTGGCAGATGCACGATCTGATCTTCGCCAACCAGGGCCAGCTGAGCCCGCAGCGCTTCGTCGAGTTCGCCACCGAGCTGGGGCTCAACGTCGACAAGTTCAAGAAAGACATCGAAGACCCGGCGATCTACGCCCAGATCGAGCGCGACAAGAAAGAGGCCATCGCCGCCAACCTGACCGGTACGCCGACGATCTACGTCAACGGGCGGCTCTACCTCGACGACAAGACCCCCGAGGCCATCGCCGCCTACATCAAGGCCCAGCTCGCCAAGCCCGCGCAGTAATCAGCCCGCGCAGTAATCAGCCCGCGCAGTAATCAGCCCGCCCGGCAGGCGCCCAGCGGGCCGCCCGCCCGCTCACAGGTGGCGCACCCAGCGGATGATCCGCCGCCGCTCGTCGTCGGTGAGGGTCTTCTGCATGCCGCGCACCCCCGGATAATCCGCCAGGATCTTGAGCACGAGCTGGCTGTGCATCGGCCGCCCGGGCACCACCAGGGCGCGCTCCGGCTGCCGCTGCGAGCGGACCCCGAGCAGGCCGGCCCGGTCGAGGGTCGGGAAGACCGCCTGCGCCGGGCCATGGCACCCGCAGCGCCCGGCGAACAGCTCGGCCATCTCGGCGTCGCTCGGCACCGGCGGCGGGGCCCAGCCGCTCGGCGCGCCGGCCTCGAAGCTCACCGTGCGCAGCTCGTCGCCGGGGCCACCGCCGAGGGCCACGAGCTGCGACCCGTCGATCGTCAGCACGTAGCCCAGCCGCGGGCGCAGCGCCGTATTGGGATGGACGACCAGCGCCGGACCGACCGGGTCGTACTCCACCCGCAGGCCGGCCGACAGCTCGCCCGACGTCAGCCCGACGGCGTCGCCGTCGACGCTGCCCGGCTCGAGCCAACGATCGACCGCCACCACGAACGGCTCGTCCGCTGGCCACAGCGCGCCGGCCGCCGGGCGGGTCTCACCCAGCACGGGTACGACGGTATCGGTTTCTGGCCCACACGCCCCCAGAAGTAGGCACAGCGCCACCCATGCGGTGGTCCGATGAAAGAATCGCGTAGTGGCGCGCATTCGAGCGGTTGACATCCCGTTCGGCATGGACTAGCGTCCGGCAGAATCGGAGGCCTACCGCGCCCCGTGCCTGCACTTCAATCGAAAAAAACCTTCACGGGTGAGTGTCATGATCCCAACTCGTCGTCTGCTTTTCGCGATGGTGCTCGGCGGTTCCGCCCTGCTCGTCAGCGGCTGTGGCCCCACCTACCCCAAGTGCGAGAACGACGGGCACTGCCGTGAGAAGGGCGAGTACTGCCTGCAGGGCACCTGCCAGGAGTGCCGCGACAACAGCCACTGCGAAGGCCCGGGCATGATGTGCGCGGCCGGCAAGTGTCAGCGGCAGCCGGGCTACTGCGACGAGAGCGTCGCCTGCACCGGCAACCAGAAGTGCCGCGACAACCAGTGCGGCCCCGAGTGCCTCGGCGACAATGAGTGTGACGCGAAGTCGTTCTGCGACGGCGGCAGCTGCACCGCCCGCCCCGAGTGCGGCGACAACGCGCTGACCGCCGCCTGCCCCGAGGGCCAGGAGTGCATCGGCGGCAGCTGCGAGATCAAGGCCGTGCAGTGCACCGCCGAGCCGGTCTACTTCGACTTCAACCGGTCGAACGTCAAGCGCAACCAGCGCACCAAGCTCGACGAGGTCGCCAGCTGCCTCGCCGACCCCAACGCCGCCACCGTGGTGCTCGGCGGCCACGCCGACGAGCGGGGCACCGAAGAGTACAACCTCGCGCTGAGCGAGCGCCGGGCCGAGGCCGCCAAGCGGTACCTGGTCAACAAGGGCGCGCCCAGCGGCAAGCTCGAGACCATCGGCTACGGCGAGACCAACCCGGCGGTCAACGGCAGCAACGAGCGCTCCTGGTCGAAGAACCGGCGGGTCGAGTTCACCCCCCGCTGAGTCCGCCGGCGCCACCCGGCGCCAGCCCGAGAGCGCGACGGCCGGGCACCCCCCGGCCGTTGCTTTTCGAGACCCACCCTCTGCCCGGGAGTGACCGATGCGGTTCCTCCGAACCCTGAAAATCCTGTCCCTCGCCCTGATGCTGCCCGCGCTCTCCGGCTGCGTGACGTATTGGAAGGGCCAGGAGATGGACGCCGAGCTCAAGGCCCTTCAGGGGCAGGTGGAGCAGCTGGTCGAAGACCAACGCACCACCCGCGAGACGAACCAGAAGGCCATCGGCGGGCTCGAAGCCCGGGTGGCGGCCCTCGAAGGCGAGCTGCAGCAGTCCCTCGATCGGCTGCGCACCAGCAGCGCCGAAGGCGGCCTCGAACTGCAGAAGCTGCGCGACGAGCTCGCGGCCATCAAGGGCGAGATCGAGACAGTCAAGCACAAGGCCGCCAGCCAGCCCGACGACGGCCTGCCGGTGGTCGCGCCGCCGCCCGGCGCGCCGCCGCTGCCCGGCAATCCGGCCGACCTGTACCGCTATGGCTACGAAGCCAAGCAGCGCAACGACTGCCCCGAGGCCATCCGGGCGTTCGTCGAGCTGGCCCGGTCGTTCCCCGACTACGGCCGCTCGGACAACGGCCTGGCGCTGGCCGCCGAGTGTCAGTACACCGGCCAGGACTACCCCGGCTCGCTGCGCACCCTGAAGATGATCACCGACAAGTACCCCACCGGGGACAAGGTCGACGACGCGCTGGTCTTGATGCACGACAACTTCCTGGCCCTCGGCCAGTGCAAGCAGGCGGTGCTCTTCCTCGAGTCGATGATCAAGGATCACCCCACCTCGAACCGCATCGACGAGGCGCGCAGCAAGCTGCGCGATACCAAGAAAGCCTGCCGCTGATCGGCCGTCGCGCCGCCCCGCCTCGAAAATTCGTGGTCAGCAGCCCAATCGGGCCGCAGACCCGGTGATGTCCTCAAAAAGTTGATGTCTCCGCCCGCGGATCTTCGAGGGTCGATCGGGCACGCGGGCTTTGATCTCGACCGGTCGCCTGCCCCACCATCATGGGACGACACCGAGGAGGACGGGACATGCAGAACACCGTGATCCGTATCGTCGCCTGCCTGGCGCTGTACGGCTTCGTGACCGCGTGCGAACCAACGACGGACGAGCCGGCCGACGCCGAGCCGCCCGCTGCCGACGGCGTGGTCGGGGGCGAGGGCGAGGGCGAGGGCGAAGGGGAAGGTGAGGGCGAAGGGGAAGGCGAAGGCGAGGGTGAGGGCGAAGGGGAAGGCGAGGGCGAAGGGGAAGGTGAGGGCGAAGGCGAAGGGGAAGGTGAGGGCGAAGGCGAAGGCGAAGGGGAAGGCGAGGGCGAAGGGGAAGGCGAGGGCGAGGGCGAGGGCGAAGGGGAAGGTGAGGGTGAAGGTGAGGGCGAGGGTGAAGGGGAAGGCGAGGGCGAGGGCGAGGGCGAGGGTGAAGGCGAAGGTGAGGGTGAAGGCGAGGGCGAAGGCGAGTGCGTGAGCCCCAGCGTCGACCCCGACGACCGCATGGCCGGCCGCTACGAAGGCGAAGGGCTGGCCAACCGCTGCACCACCGACGACGACTGCATGCGCAGCGGCTGCTCGGCTGAGATCTGCGCCGCGGAAGAGGCCGCCAGCACCTGCGAGGTCGTGCCCATCCCCGCCGGCAGCTGCGGCTGCGTCGAGGGTGAGTGCATCTGGCACGTCGACCAGTGCGACCCGCCGCCGTGCCGCGACAGCGACCAGGACGGCCGCTGCAACGACGTCGACGCCGACTGCTCGACCGACGGCAGCATGCTCATGTGCCGCCGGGCGCCGCCGATCTGCGAGCGCGGTGTGCCGGAGGTCCGCGACGGCTGCTATACCGACCGCTGCCTGACCTGGGACATGTGCTGCCCCGACGCCGACGCCGACGGCGTCTGCGACGCGGGGGACAACCACTGCAATACCGACGGCACCGAGCTGGCCTGCCGCATGGCCGAGCCGCCCTGCCCCGGCGGCACCTTCCCCGAGATCGCCAACGGCTGCTACACCCGCCGCTGCGTCAGCTGGGCCGAGTGCGACGGGCCCGTGCCGTGCGTCGATACCGACGGCGACGGCATCTGTGACCCCGACGACCGCGTCTGCAACGCCGACGGCTCGCTCGATCTCTGCGAGCGCGCCGAGCCGCAGTGTCCGCCGGGCACTGTGCCCGAGGCCCGCGACGGCTGCTATACCAACCGCTGCGTCAGCTGGGATCAGTGCGGCGGCGAGCCGCCCCAGCCGTGCGGCGGGTTCGCCGGCATGCCCTGCCCGGCGGGTCAGATCTGCGAAGACGATCCGTCCGACGACTGCGACCCCGAGAACGGCGGCGCCGACTGCCCCGGGCTGTGCGCCGAGCCGGCCGGGCCGATCGCGTGCGGCGGCATCGCCAACCTGCCCTGCCCCGACGGCTACATCTGCGAAGACGACCCCACCGACGACTGCAACCCCAACGCCGGCGGCGCTGACTGCATCGGCGTCTGCGCCGAGTTCGAAGAGGTCGAGTTCTGCGCGCCGGTGCGCGACGGCGAGTTCGGTGACTGCGCCGTGCCCCTGGGCTGGGCGGTGAGCGCCGACGGCAGCTGCCAGCCGATCTCGGGCTGCGACTGTGGTCAGCAGTGCCGCGGGCGGGTCTTTCCCAACGAGCGGGAGTGCAACGACTTCTGCGGCGGCGGCGGCGGCCCGGACTGCCCCGATGGCGACGCCGACCGCGACGGGCTGTGCGATGAGTTCGACAACGAGTGCAATACCGACGGCAGCTTCCCGATGTGCCTGGCCCCGCAGCCGGTCTGCCCCGACGGCGAGGTCGTGGTGATCGTCCAGGGGTGCTACGCCGACGCCTGCGTCGACTGGGCCGGCTGTGAAGAGCAGCTCGCGCCGCGGTGCGGCGGCCCCGACGACGCCCCCTGCCCCGAGGGCGATCTGTGCGTCGACGACCCGAACGACGGCTGCCTGCCCGGCGACGGCGCCCGCTGCCCCGGCTTCTGCCAGCCCGGCGGCGAGTGCGCGCCGATCCAGGAGGGCGAGTTCGGCTTCTGCGAGGCGGTGCTCGGCTGGGGCGTCGACGCGCGCACCGGCGACTGCACCGTGGTCTCGGGCTGCGGCTGCGACGAGCGCTGCGAGGGGCGGGTCTTCGAAGACGAGGCGGCCTGCCGCCGGACGTGCGGCGAAGCGCGCCGCTGAGGCGCGTGCCCGTCAGCGCTGGACTTCGAACTTCACCCCGGCCGCCTGCGCCCGCTCGAGCAGGCGCAGGCCGATGCCCGTGGCCGGGGTGAGCACCCCGCCGCCTTCGGGCAGGGCCTGGCGGTCCAGCGCCAGCGCCAGCGCCGACTCACACAGGAAGAGCACCGTGACCCGGTTGCCGGGGTCGCCGCGGGCGAACAGCTCCGCCCGCAGCTCGCCGCCGTCCTCGCCGATGGCCCGGTAGCGGCAGCGGGTGAAGCCGCCGTCCATCGTCTTCTCCGAGGGCCCCTGGCCGGGATCGGGTCCGAAGCGCCCGAGCAAGCTCCGTCCGCTGTCCGATGCCATCAGCGGCGCCATCGCGGCCATGCCGGCGCCCACCGCCGTCGCCGTCGCCAGGCCCTTGAGCCCGCGGCCGCAGTCCATCCACTCCTGGTAGGTGAACGCCCGGCCATAGCCCTCGCCGCGCAGGCTCGCCAGCGCGTGGCTGCGGCGTACGACGCGGGTATTGATCGGGCCCATCATGAACGGCGCCATCCAGCGGCCGTCGATGCGCTTGGGCGCCTCCGGATCGCGCTCGGCGTGCGGATCGGGGCGCAGTTCGGCGGGGTTGAGCAGCGACGGATCGGCCACCTCTTCGAGCCAGCCCGACTCGCCCATGGCCCGGGCGGAGGCCAGCGTGCCGCCGTTGAAGCCGCCCTTGCCGGTGAAGTAGCCCTCGACCCGCGCGGTGCCGGTGCCCCGTGCGCGCAGCTGCTGCACCAACGCGAGCGCGCCGATGTCGCTCGGCACCGAGTCGAAGCCACAGAACGGGATGATGCGGGTGCCGTCGGCGCTCGCCTGGGCGTGGTGCCGATCGATCACACGCCGGACCCACGGGCTCTCGCCGGTGATGTCGACGTAGTCGGTCCGATGGAAGACGCACGCGTCCACCACGTGATCGCCATAGCGCGAGAACGGCCCGGCGGTGGTCGCGAGCACCCGGGTTCGGGCGACCATGGCGCTGACCGCGTCCTTGTCGAGCCCGTTGGCCACCACCACCCCGGCGGGCGCGCGGGAGAGATCATCAGCCAGCGCGTCGAGCTTGGCCCGGTCGCGCCCGGCGATGGCCCAGCGCAGGTCTTCGGGCGCGTTGCGGGCGAAATACTCGGCGGTCTGGCGGCCGGTGAACCCGGTCGCGCCATAGAGGATCACATCAAAGTCACGCGTCATGGCATCCCTCGGCGACATGCGGGCCCGCGACAGCGCGGCCCCGTGAGGGATGCCCGATGCCGCGAGTTGGTGGCGCGCGGGGTCCCGCAGCGTAGGCATGGCGGCGTCCGCGCGACGCGGCGCGACCCGAATCCGTTATTCGGGCCATATTTTTCTTGCGCGACATCCTACATGTAGGCAAACATCTCACCACATCGCTGGGAGACGCCCCATGACGCCCGACCGCCGAATCCGCCGCAGCGAGCAGCCCGCCGAGGCCGCCCGCTTGTTCCTCGACGCCGACGCGCAGCGCAACGGCTATACGTCGCTGACCCTGGCCGACGCCAACGGGCTGGTGGTGGTGGATGCCGCGACCACGCTCAACAGCGAGGCGTTGGCCGCGGTGGCGCCGTTCATCGACGAGGGCGGCCGGCACACCGAGGGGCTGCTCGACCTCGTCACCCGCGGAGAGGCCCTGCGGGTGCGCCGCTTCGAGGTGGACGGTCAGCCGGTCTTCCTGGCGGCCGTGGGCGGTGAGCAGCAGCCGGGGCAGAACGCCGAGGCGGCGATGCAGCGGATCCTGGCGCCGACGTCGGTCTACGCCTGACGCCCGGCCGGCGTTCGTTCGAAAGAGCAAAGGCGCGCCGCGGCGCGCCTTTGCTCTTTCGAATCAAGACGTCGGATCGACGGGCCGACCCGCTCGGCGGATCGGCCGCCGGTCGCGCCGGCTCAGCGCAGGAAGAAGTACCACACCGCGGCGCCGGCCGCCGCGAGCGCAAAGATCACCAGCATCGCGTTGCTCGAGCCCTCCTGGGTCGCGGGGGTCGACGCTTCGGCCTCGGCGACGGGCGCCTCGTCGGCCGGGGTCTCCTCACCGAAGTCGCTGGCGGCCTCCGGTTCGACGGGGGCATCCGGCTCGGCGGGCGACTCGGGCTCGGCGCTGACCGGCGCCTCGGGCTCGGCCGGGGCGGCCTCGGGCTCCACGGGTGCGGCCTCCGGCTCGGCGGGCACCTCGGGCTCGGCGGCCGGCGCCTCGGGCTCGTCGAAGTCCAGGGCGCGGGACTCGAGATCGGCCGGCTTCTCGATGGCCGCGGCCGGCGGTTCGGCGGGGGTCTCCGGCTCGACCGGCGCCGCGGGCTCGACGGGCGCCGACGGCTCGACGGGCGCCTCGACGACGGCCCGCTCGGGCATCGGCGGCAGCGAGGCGAGGCTCTCCTTCTCGGCGAGCGCCATCTGCTCGAGGGCGAGCCCATCGACCATGTCCGACAGGCCCTCGCCCGCCGCGACGACCTCGCCGATCAGCGTCGAGGCGCGGTCCTCGCGGGCCCGCGAGGCGGTCCACATGGGCTCGGCGACCAGGGCTTTGACGTCACCGCCGGCCTCGGCCCAGCTGCGCACCGCGCCGAGCAGGCCGTCGAGCGCATCGCCGGGCATACGGGCGCCGGCCTCCTCGATGAAGGCCATCGCCGCCTCGGTCTCACCGCTCTCGAGCAGGGCGCGGGCCTTGCGCATGATGATGCCATGCCCGCCGTCCCGCAGGCCGCGGCTCACGTCTTCGAACTGCTGCGCGAGCGCCGAATGCTGCATGGGTCTCTCTCCTCGGGACACCGTCCGCGTGAGGGTACTGCACAATGTCTTCGGGGACAATCTCTCCGCCGCGCCCGGTGCGGCGCGGCTTCGCCCCCGCCCCGACGGCGCTCAGCCGAAGAAGAACCGGGTGATGCTGATGCCGTGATCCCGGGCGTCGAGGGCCCGCTCGATCGAGCGCTGATAGCGGCCGTCGCGGGACTGCTTGTCGAGGTCGATCACCGGCCCGTCGTCGAGCGTACGCCCCCGCCGGTCGACGAGGATCTTGACCTGCGGCCGGTGGAAGTTGATCGGGTTGCTCGGCAGGTTGACCACGACACCTCTCTCGCCGCCGTCGAGCTCGACCATGGTGCCGACCGGGTATCCGCCGAGGCAGTTGGCGAAGAGCTTCGCCAGGAAGACATCGTAGGTCTGTCCGCCGTCATCGAGGATGCGCTTCATCGCCTGGTCGGGCCGCAGCCCCGGCGACGGCGCCCGCGACGTGGTCAGCTCGTCGTAGGTGCTCGACATGCGCACCACGTGGGTCATGAAGCTGGCCCCGATGTCGCCGTAGTACAGGCCCTCCGCCGGGGCATCCTCCGGGATCTGGCATTCGTAGGCGACGATCAGGCGGTTGATGACCAGCTCGTTGAAGCCGCCGAGCCGCACCAGGGCCCGGGCGACCTTGACCCGCAGGGCGTCGAGTTCGCCGGCCGGGCGGTTGCGCACGTTGTTGATGCCGGCCATCGTCAGCGCCACGTCCTGGCCTTCGGTGCCCTCGGTCTCGAGCGTGCCGAGCAGCGCCCAGCCCAGATCGTGGTGGAACGCGGCCATGCCGAGGTCGACGAGCTGGTCCCGGGTGAGGCCGAGGCGGCTGCCGAAGACGATCGACAGCACCGCGGTATTGAGCATGTGGCAGAAGAGGTTGCCCTTGTAGGTCTCGAGGTGCACCAGCGCGAGCAGCAGCCCCTGATAGCGGGGGTCGACGTCGATCAGCTCGAGGCACAGCCGCTTGACCTTGGCGTGGCGCGGCGAGCGGCCCTTGCGCAGGTCGTTGACGAACTGCCGCAGCATCAGCAGACCCGAGGCGTAGATGCTCAGGATGCTGTGGCGCGGGTCTTCACCGCGGCGCAGCTCGTCGAAGGTCTCCGCCTCGCGCGCCCGCAGGCGGATCGGCTCGAGGTCGACCCGCTTGATGTCGCCCTCGCCGGTATTGACCACCTCGAGGAAGGCGCGCAGGAAGCGCTTGAGGCCGGCGTGGTCGACCCGGGCGAGGAAGGACATCTCGTTGACCCGCAGGAACTCGAAGATGCGCCGCAGGTAGCGGATGTTCTGGAAGCTCGAGAAGTCGAGCTTGATGATCCGGCGGTTGACGAAGAAGTTGCCGTCGATGAGCGCGAGGTGCACCTGCTCGCCGTAGCTGTCGAAGAACTCGGTGACCGTGCCCTGCATCGCGTCGAGCGGGCGCTTGAGCGCGTCGTTCTCCAGGTCGTGCATGCCGGCGGTGCGCATCAGGGCGAACAGGTTGTTCGTCAGCGCCCGCGCCAGCTCGCCGAACCGCTCGTCATGGCCGGCCTCGATCTCCTGCAGGAAGTCGAGCGCGCCGGCGAGCGCGTTGCCGTCAGCCATCGGCGGCCCCCGCTTCGGGCAGCGTCAGCTCGCCCTTGAAGAAGATGTCGTAGAGCTGGCGGGTCCGCGCGTCGCGGTCGCTCTGCATGTGCTGCAGCCCCCAGGTCGCCGCCTCGGTCAACAGCTCGGACTTCAGCCGCCGATCGAGCTCTTTCTGGAACGCCGGCGCGAGGTCGCGATGCAGCCGGATGGCGAGGGCGACCACCGCGCAGTGCCGCAGCTCGTCCTGCCCCCGGCTGCGGATCAGCCCGCCGCTCTCGAGCAGGGCCACGCAGCGCTCCCGCGGGTCGCCGGTCAGCGCCGCGGCCGCGAAGTAGCGTCGCTTCTCGGCGAGGTCGAAGTCGGCGAAGGTCTTCTTGTCGATGCAGTCGAGCACCCGGCGGTGCACTTCGGGGCGCGCGACCCGCGCGATGAGATGGATCGCCTTGCTGCGCACCATGCGCGCCGGATCGTCCAGCGCGGAGAACATCAGGTCGAGCACCTGCGCGTCGTCGACGAGCGGCAGCACGCTGAGCCCTTCGAAGCGCACCTTGGGCTCGGGGTTGGCCATGGCCGCCCGGGCGATCGACGGGCGCAGGCGCTGCTCGCCGCGGGTCAGCAAGCCGATGAGCATGTGGGCGTGCTCCGGCTGGACTTCACGCAGCAGGTCGATGACGGGGCGCTCGTTGCCCGGCAGCAGGCGCGCGGTCAGCCGATAGAGCGCGGCGCTGGCCTCCTCGGCCCGGACCAGGCCGGCCGCCCGGGCCAGCGAGGCGATGGCGCTCGGCTCGAGCAGCGCGCAGATGGCCAGGATCGAAGGCGCATAGCGGTGGTCGCTCTGCTCGATGAGCGGCGCGAGCACCCGGTCGGCGAACGCGGGCGTGCTCCAGTGGGCGAAGATGCGGTGGATCGCGCGCAGGTTCTCCGGCAGCCGCTCGCCGCGCGGCCCGGTGAGCAGCCGGACTTTGCGCATCAGCCGCTCGAGCTCACCGAGGCGGCCCGACTCGAGCAGCAGGTCGGCGATGCGGTCGAAGAGCCCGACCATGCGCCCCGCCCGGTCGACGGCGCCGTCCCCGTCCTCGGCGAGGTTCACCTTGAACAGGATCTCGATGAACTTCTCGAGGGTCTCCCGCCCGTGGGTGTGGATCACCCGTTCGAGGGTATGAAACTCGGCCTCGTCCATGGCGAACGGGGTCTCGACGAAGCGCGCGAGGTCGGCCTCGGTCAATCCGGCTGCCGACAAGTCGCTGCGCCGCACGGTGCGGGCGCGATCGCGCATCGACTCGCCGCCCGCTCCCGGGATCGGCGGCGGCCCGGCGCCCGGCGGAGGCGGCGGGCCTGCGCGGCCGGGCAGCGGCGGCGGGCCGCTCGCCGACGGCAGCGGGTCGCTGCTGCGCACCTGCTCGACGACCCCAGCGACGGTATACAGCCGTTCTTCGCCCTCGCGGGCGTCTTCGTCGAAGTTGTCGATGAGGATGTACTGGATGCGCTCGAAGTCGGCCTGCCACAACAGGGTCACGACGTCGTCTTCGAAGAGCGACGGGTCGTCCCAGTCGACGAGCAGGATGTCGACGAAGGCGTCGAGCTCCTGCCGGGTGACCCCGGCGTGCAAAATGATGTGGCGCACGCCGTCGAGGTAGAAGCGGTAGACGAAGTTCCGCTCGGGGTTCGGGTTCTGATAGACGCTCTGCTCGAACATCGTGAAGTCGTAGGGGCCGATCTGGAAGTCGACCTGCTGCGACTCGCCGATCAGCTCGGTGATCGCGGCGAAGAGCCGCTCGCGAAAGCGGGCGACGCTCTGGTGGGCCCGCCCGTAGAGCGCGATGTTCTTGGTCAGCTTCTCCAGCTCGCGAAAGGTCTCCCGCGCCTGGGCCAGCCGCGCGCGCTGCGCGTCGTCGAGGGCCTCCTCGCCGGGGCCCTCGAACATCTGCATGATGTCGCCGCCGGCCCCTCGGCCGGGCGTGCTGCGATTCATCTGACCCCCAGAACCCATCGAACCGGCGAGCGGCCTTCGCTGCGCCGCCCGCGGCATTCGATCAAAACCGATCCCGAGGCCTGCGGTCAACGTCGCCGGCGGGTCGCTGCCCGCATCACCCGCGTGGCGTGGATCGACGTGGCAGGTCGCGGTCGAAGCCGCGGGGGCTTCGAAGAGACGGCGCCTTCGAAACGACGAAGGGGACGCCGAAGCGTCCCCTCCTTCTCAGCCGGTGATCGGGTCGATCACTCGGCGATGGGCACCTCGACCGAAGCCTCGCCGCCGGCGGCGACCTCGGCGAGCGCCTCGCCCATGTTCAGGCAGGTCTCGTTGTTGAGCACGTCCGACTCGCAGACGTACACGTTGTAGCCCTCGGTGTCGCGGCCGGCGTGCTCGACGACGGTCACGGTGCAGCCCTGCAGGTCCTGGTCGAACTCGAGGGCCAGCTCGCCGGCGAGGCCGAGCGAGACGTAGTGCGAGGGCTCCTCGCTGTTGTTGGCCGGGTCGCACATGGCGCCGGTGTCCAGCGCGGTGGCGGCGTTGGCCCGGTTGACGCCGCTCTCGCAGGGCGCCTCGGTGGTATTGCCGTCGCAGATGTCACCCTCGCCGGGCTCCAGCCGACCGTTGATGCCGGTCAGCTCGGTGCCGGCGCAGTCGACCACGACGCCGCAGATGTCGACGCCCGGGGTGCCGTTGCCCGGATCGCCGCCCTCGGTGGCGTCGCCGATGATGACATAGCGGTACTCGGGGCCCATGACGTCGCCGCCCGTGCCGCCTTCGCCACCGGCGCCCGCGTCGCCACAGACCTCGCCGTCGGCGCAGTCGCCCTCGCTGTCGTCCACGTCACACGCCGCGATGCCCGCGGTCATCGCGAAAAGCACACCGCAAGCCAGCAGAAGCTTGAGCTCCTTCATGGGATTCGACTCCTCTCCCCTGTTTGTCTCTCGTGCGCATCACAGCGGCCGGCAGATGTCCTGGCCGGGCACATTGACAGTGGTGCGCGAGATTCCCGGATCAATGTCGGCTGCCCGCCGCGGGCAGCCACCAAGGCGCGATGGTCGTGATTGGCGCGATCCTTGTCAAGCCTTTCACACCGCGAGCCCGTGGACCATGCACCGGCTCCCAGCGCCCGACTGCATCGATGCGTCGACCGCGCGTCCGGTCACAGCGCCTTCTTCTCAAAATCGACGGATCGGGTATGCTGACCGCTGCCGGTCTGCTCGCGACCGGGGGGTTCGGCAGGCGAGCGAGGGGGCGATGATGGAGAGCGACGGGGTATACCTGGACGCGGTGCTCGCACTCGGTGAGCGGGTGTGTCGAAAGCGGCCTTTCGCGACGGGCTCGGGCGAGATCTGCGCGTTGCTCGCCCGGCTCGGCGGGGCCAAGGGCCTGGCGTTGTTCGCCTCCGACGGCGTCGGTGACGCGCTGAGCCTGCTCGGCGCGTCGGGCGTTCCGGTGGACTACATCCGTCGCTTCCCGGTGGGTCAGACCTGCGTGCTCGGCCACCTGACCGGCGATCTGCGCGAGGCGCTGCTCGCCCGGGAGCCGGTGTGGGTCGACGATATCCGCAAGAACCCGTGGACGGTCTCGCTGACCTCGGTGGCGTTGCAGGGCGGCTTCGTCTCGACCTTCGCGGTGCCGCTGCTCTTCGGCGACGAGATCGTCGGCGCTGTGCACGGGTTCTATCCCGGCCTGCCCGACATCACCCAGCGGCGCAACCTGGCCCGGGCCGGCGCGATCGTCGCCTCCGCCCTGGCGCGGACCGAAGCCCGCCAGGGCAACAGCCGCTTCCCGGTCGAAGGCCTGCGCCGGGTGCGCAGCCAGGACGAGATCGAGCGCTATGCGCACTTCGTGCACGCGGCCGCCAGCCGCTACGGGCAGATCTACTCAACGGTGATCTACGCCGTCGATCGCCCGGACATCTTGTCCAAGCGCTACGGCGATACGCTGACCCATCAGGGGGTGTCGGCGTTGATGCACATCATCGACGAGGAGTGCCGGGCCGCCGATCTGGCCGGCCGCTTCGGTGATACCGCGTGCGTGGTGCTCATGCCGGGCACCGACCCCGAAGGCGCCTTCCACCAGTGCGAGCGGGTGCTCAATCGCTTCGGCCGGATGAGCTTCCGCCTGCCCGATACCCGCCTGCAGCTCAGCGCCAGCGCCGGGGTGAGCTACTTCCCCGAGAACGAGGCGGCGACCCTCGACGCGTCGATCGCGTCGGCTCAGGAGGCGCTGACCGAAGGGCTGGGCACGAGCAACCGCCGGATCATCGCCATCGCCGCCCCCGGTTCGGCGGCCCGCTGAATCGGTCGAGCCTCATCGAGGGATGTATCGTGAGAGGCGGCCGGCGCTGACGGGTCGGGGGCCCGGCTCAGGCGTCGGCGTAGTCTCGGGAGAGCCGCGAGAGGCGCGGGTCCTGGCGGGCTGCGCACCGCGCGAGCCGCCGCGCAGACGGCCGATCGCCGCGCTCTCCGGCCAGCCGCGCCAGCTCGGCGAGGGCCTGTGCGCCGTGGCCCGCGGCGCCGACGGCGTCGAAGAGGTGCGCCGCGGCGTCGTCCGGCCGCCCCGCTGCGGCCAGGGCCCGACCGGCCATCAGCGCATACTCCGGCTCGTCGGCGGCCAACGCCCGCGCACGGCAGAGGTGGGACCATGCCTGCTCCGGCCGGCCCTGGCCCAGGTGCAGGTCGCCGAGCCGGGCCTGCGCCAGCTCGTGCTCGTATTCGCCGATGCGGGCTTGGGCCAAAACCCGCCGATAGGCCCGCACCGCCCGGGACAGGCGCCCGGCCCGCGTATGGCGTTCGGCGGAGTCGATGAGCATTCGCAGTCGCTGACGTCGCATCGCCGCGATTGTAGGCGGGGTCGGGCGAGCCGTCGAATTCGTGGCGATCGGCCGGCCGGGGAGGTGGGCCTTCAGCAGCCGCGCAGGGCGAGCGCGACGACGATCACCGCCAAGAGGCCGAAGACGGTGATGACGAGCGGCCGGGTATCGAGGCCGGCGTCGGTCGCCTGCAGCAGCTTGCGCTGCCGGCGCAGCTCGACGATGTGCTCCAGGGCCTGGCGGGCGTTCTCCCCGGGTCGATCGCCGCCTTCTTGATGCAACGCCTCGCGCCCCAGGTCGACGAGTGCGGCCCGGCGGCGCTGGTCGCTGCGCTCGAGGGCGGCGTGCTCGTCGTCCCGCTGGGCCGTCAGCTCGGCGATGCGCCCGTCGACGTCTTCCAGCCATGTGCCGCGCCGCGCGGTGATGCTCTCCCGCAGCGCGGTCAGCTCGTCGACCTGCCCTTGCAGCCGGGCGAGCGGCCCTTGCAAAGCGTCTCGGCGGGCCGCGCGGTCTGGCTGCTGCACGGCCAGCTCGGCCAGGCGGGCCTCGATACCGGGCAGTTCCTCGGCGTAGATCGCCCGGGTGTCCGGGTCGGCGTCGACGTCTTGCTCGATCTGGGCCCGGCGCGCTTCGAGGCTGCGGCCCAGATCGTCGGCGTCTTCCGCTTCGTGGTCCAGCGCCTCGCGGCGTTTGCGGTGCTCGTCCAGCGCCCGCTCGAGCGGCGCGAGCTCGGCTTCGAGGCCTTCGAGGCGCGCGTCGAACTCCGCCAGCCGCGCGCGGCGGTCGGCCTCGGCCGCGGCGAGCTCGATGGTCAGCGCCTCACGGCGGCGGTCGATGGAGCCGCGCTCGCTGTCGAGGGCCGCGAGCGTCTCGGCGAATGCGGCGATGCGACCGGTCGGGGTCTCGCCGGCGAGCGTCGCCTCACCGAGCGTCGCCAGGGCCTCGTCCCGGATCTGCACCGCGTCGCGCAGAGCGAGGTCGAGCGCCTCGAGCCGTCGGTTGAGTCGACGTCGATAGCGGATGATACGCGCGCTGTAGACGGGATACTGCCAGAGCGCGGCCGGCACAGGCGGCGGCGCGCCGACGTCGACCGGCGCCTCGGGAGAGTCGGAGGCAGGGGCGGGTGCAGTCACCGGCGGGGGTCAGCGACCCCGCTTCAGCTCGATGAGGACCTGCTTGGCCACCGCCTTGAGCGTATCGAAGACGCCCATGCCGGTGGTGGCCACCGCCTCGAAGTCGGGCACCCGGGTCGGGTTGAGCGCCTCGCGCAGGTAGCCGGCGTCGACCGCAGTGGGCAGGTCGCGCTTGTTGTACTGCACGACGTAGGGCAGCTTGTCGAGGTCGTAGCCCTGCTCTTCGAGGTTCTCGCGCAGGTTCTCGAGGCTCTCGATGTTCGCGTCGAGCCGCTCGACCTGGGAGTCGGCCACGAAGACCACCCCATCGACCCCCTTGAGGATGAGCTTGCGGCTGGCGTCGTAGAACACCTGACCGGGCACCGTATACAGGTGGAACCGGGTCTTGAAGCCGCGGATCTCACCCAGCGAAAGCGGCAGGAAGTCGAAGAAGAGCGTGCGCTCCGTCTCCGTCTCCAGCGAGATCATCTTGCCCTTCGCGTCGGGGTTGGTCTTGGCGTAGATGTACTGCAGATTGGTCGTCTTACCGCACAGGCCGGGCCCGTAATAGACGATCTTGCAGTTGATCTCGCGTGAGGAGTAGTTGATGAACGACATGGTCTTCCGCGCGCGCCGTCAGCCGAACAGGTTGTCGATGTCTTCGTCGCTGATCTCGTCGAAGACGGTGTGGCCCCGATTCTCCGCCGCCTTGGCGTTGATCTCTTCCAACACCTCGGCCAGCTTGCTGCTGGCGCGCTTGACCCTCAAGCGAACCAACCCGAGCGACGACCGCTCGTCGAAGATGATCACGAGAATGACTCGGTGGCCGACCAGCGAGATGTGGATGTTGTCCCGCTCACCCTCGTGGAACTGAATGGCGAACTCTTTCTCGCCGAGCAGTTGAGCGAGGCCGCCGGTGGCCGCGATGTTGCCCGCCGTCAAGCTGGCGAGCGAGGTCGTATCGAGGTGCACCGTCTCGCCGCTGTTGGCGAGCATCTGCCCATCACGGTTGACGAGGAACACCGCCTTGGCGCAAGCGTCATGATGAAGAGCGTCACAGATCTCGACGATCTTCTTCTGCTCCTCTTCGAAAAGGACCAGCTGCGAGTTCATCCGATCTTCTCACGCCTCCGGTTGGGATGCGGGGAGCCTCTCACCCCCCACCGGCGAGAATCGCCGTGGGGCAACCTATCACCCCTCAACGGGGTGCACAAGAATTCGATTCTGGCGGACTGTCGGGGCCCGATCGCCCGCAAGGCCCGCTCGAATGGCGACTTCTGTCACAATTCCCGGCGACCGGCCAGCGCCCGGGCGAGGGTGACCTGGTCGGCGTACTCGAGGTCGGCGCCGATGGGCACCCCGCTGGCGATGCGGGTGACCCGAACCCCCAACGGCCGGCACAGGCGCTGGATGTACAGCGCGGTGGCTTCGCCTTCGACGCTGGGGCTGGTGGCGACGATGACCTCGGTGACGGTGTCGTCGAGCCGGGCGAGCAGCTCCTTGAGGTGCAGCCGCTCGGGGCCGATGCCGTCGAGCGGCGCGAGCAGCCCATGCAGGATGTGATATCCCCCGCGATACTCCCCGGTGCGCTCGATGGCGTGCATGCCGGGCACCGACTCCACGATGCAGATCGTGGACGGATCGCGGCGAGGGTCGCGGCAGGTGCGGCAGGGGTCGGTCTCGGTGAGGTTGCAGCACACCGAGCACAAGCCGATGCGCTGCCTCACCTCGGCGAGCGCCTCGGCGAGCTCGCGGGCGACGGTCTCGTCGGCGTCGAGCACGAAGAAGGTCAGCCGGGCCGCGGTCTTCTCGCCGATGCCGGGCAGCCGGGAGAAGGCGTGGATCAACCGCCGGATCGGATCGGCCTCGGCCATCGGCTCAGAAGAGGCCGGGCAGGTGGATCCCGCCGGTGATCTTCTTCATCTCCGCCTGGCTGTGCTCCTGGCTGGCGGTGATCGCCATGTTGAGCGCCGCGGCGAGCAGGTCGGCCACCTCGTCGAGGTCGTCCGGATTGAGCGCCTCGGGGGTGATGTCGATCTTCTGCACCTTCTGCCGGCCGTCGACGACGACCTTGACCAGCCCGCCGCCGGCGGCGCCCTCGAAGGTCTGCTCGGCCAGCACATCCTGCAGGCCCTTGATCTGCCCCTGCATGCGCTTGGCCTGCAGCATGATGTTGCCGTAGCCACCCTTGGCCATGTGCCTCTCTCCTCTTCTGCTCTCGGGTCAGTTGGGGTGCACGTCGACGACGTCGGCGTCGAGCAGCTCGACGAGCTGCATCACGATGGGATCGCGCCGGGCCGCGTCACAGCGCGCGGCCCGCTCGGCGGCTTCGAGGGCCGCCCGGGTTCGATATGCGTTGCGCTCGGCGTCGAGGCGTCGGTCGCCGCGCGGGCAGGTGATGACCTGCAGCGCGATGTCGTCCCCCGCCGCGCGCCGCACCATGCGGGCGAGCCGGTCGAGGTCGGGCTGCAGCGCCTCGCGGTCGCGGTCGAGCACGGCCACCACCAGCGAGTCGTGGGTGAACTCGACGAGGTAGGTGTCGTGCTCGATGCGCCCGCCCGAGAGCCCGTTGTGGGCCTTGAGCTGCTCGACCAGCGCGACATAGGCCTCGAATTCGCCGTCCTGCGGGTCGACCGGGCGCGCCACGAGCGGCTCGGGTTGCTCGACGGCGTCGGCGTCGAAGTCGCCCACGCCGTGGGCCGACATCGGCGCGGAGCTCGCGGCCGGGCCGGCGGCGGGGCCGGCCATGCGCGGCGTCTCACCGCTCGAGCCGGCGCCGCCGAGCCCGGGGGGCGCGCCGCTGCCGGACTCTCCGGGCGGTTCGGGCAGCGTCTCGCCGGGCTCGACCCCCGGAATGCGCGGCTTGACCGTCAACCGGGGCAGCGCGGAGGGCGGTCGCGGCGTCGGCGGCGGGCCGCTGAAGTCGTCGACGTCGCCCTCATCGCCGGGCCGCCGCTTGAAGGTCTTGCGCGGCGCCCCGCCGTTGGCCGGTGGCCGCCCGCCCCTGGGCGGGCCCATCGCCGGCCCGCCCGACTTTGCCGCCGAGGGAGCCATCGCCGGCCCGCTCGACTTTGCCGCCGGGGGGCCCATCGCCGGCCCGCTCGGCGTTGTCGCCGGGCCGCGGGCCCGGGCGGCGGGCGCCGGGGCAGAGCCGGCCGCTGGGGGTCTTGGCGGCGCGGGCGCTTGATTCTGGGGGGCGCGCGGCGTCGGCCCGCGGTTTTCGGGCGCCGCGCCCGTCACCGCCGGGCTCGGGGGGCTGGCGTTGGCCGAGGCGGGCGCGTTCGGTGCGCTGGCCGACCGGGCGCTCGCCCCGCCGCCCGCGGCGCCGCCGCTCATCGCGCCGGATCCGGGGCTGGCCCCTCCGCCCGGCGCGCCGCCCTGCCCGTTTGGCCCGTCGCCGACCGGCGCGCCCAGCCGGGCCTCGAGTCGAGCCAGGCCGTCGAGCACGTCCGACAACGGCAGCGTCGCGCCCTGATGACACAGGCGCAGCAGGGTCATCTCGAGCACCAGCTTGGGGAATGGCGAGCGGGCGACCTCTTCGGCGCCTTGCATGAGCGCGTTGAAGACCCGGTGGATGCGGGCCGGATCGACGGGCCGCACCAGCTCGACCATGGCGGCGACCTCTTCGTCGGCCACGTCGACCAGCCGCCCGGGGTCGGCGCAGACCTTGACCACCATCAGGTCGCGAAGGTGCTGCACGAACTCGGCGGCGAACTTCTGCAGGTCGAGACCAAAGCGGAAGAGCTGGTCGATGATCTCGAGCGCCCCCTGGCCGTCGCCCCGAAAGACCGCCGCGGTGAGGTGGTGCAGCACCTGCCGGTCGGCGATGCCGAGCACCTCGCGGGTCTGGGCTTCGGTGATGGTGTGGCCGCAGAAGGCGATGACCTGGTCGAGCAGCGAGAGCGAGTCGCGCATGCCGCCGCGGGCTTCCCGGGCGATGTGGTGCAGCGCGGCCTGCTCGACGTCGATGCCCTCGGCACCGGCGATGCGCGAGAGGTGCTCGACGATCTCGCGCTCGGGGATGCGCTTGAAGTCGTAGCGCTGGCAGCGGCTGATGATGGTGTCGGGGATCTTGTGCGGTTCGGTGGTCGCGAAGACGAACAGGACGTGGGCCGGCGGCTCTTCGAGGGTCTTCAACAAGGCGTTGAAGGCGCTCGTCGAGAGCATGTGCACCTCGTCGATGATGTACATCTTGCGCTTGCCCCGGGTGGGCAGGAACTTCACCGACTCGCGGATTTCCCGGATCTGCTCGACGCTGTTGTTGCTCGCCCCGTCGATCTCGAAGACGTCGACCGAGGTGCCGGTGCTGATCTCGACACAGGCGGGGCACTCACCACACGGCTCGGTGGTGGGCCCGTTCACGCAGTTGAGCGCCTTGGCGAGGATGCGCGCGCACGAGGTCTTGCCGACCCCGCGGCTGCCGGTGAACAGCAGCGCGTGGGCCACCCGGTCGAGCTCGATCGCGTTCTTGAGCGTGCGGGTGACGTGGCGCTGGCCGACCACCTCGTCGAAGGTGTTCGAGCGCCATTTGCGAGCCAGTACGAGATAGGACAAGAGCGTCTCCCGGTCGAGCGAGCGGGATACTACGATGTTCGGCCGCCCGAGGGCAGGGGTCGACACATCGCGCGAGATGAAAAGAAAGGAAAGATGGCCGGAACCCGGCACCCCGGAGGGGCCGCTACCGTTGCTGCCTCCCGGCCCTGGCGGAGTTCACGGTCTCCAGTCACCGGGCCCGGCCATCACAAGGCCGTCGTCTTCGACGTCGGCTCACGGGTGCCGCCCTGATGGGCGTCACCAGCGGAGAGAGAGGGATTCGAACCCTCGGTACCCTTTCGGGCACACACGATTTCCAATCGTGCACCTTCAGCCACTCGGTCACCTCTCCACGAATCGGATACGGGACCACGGGCGAGCCCCGAACGCAGCGGAGCGAAGCGGAGAGGGTGGGATTCGAACCCACGGTAGGGGGATACCCTACACCTGATTTCGAGTCAGGCGCCTTCGACCACTCGGCCACCTCTCCTCAACGGGCTCTCACCTGCCTCTGTTCGAGGCGTGTCCGACGCGCGCTCGATGCACGAACGCGCCTGCGACGCGCACGGAAGAAGCGCCGCAGCTCGTCGGCGCACTCACCGGCCCGCACCCCGCCGACCACCTGCAGTCGATGGTTCAACCGCCGGTCGGTGGGTATGCCGAACATGCTGTCGACCGCCCCCGCTTTGGGATCGGTGCAGCCGTAGACCAGCCGCCCGATGCGGGCGTTGACCAACGCACCGGCGCACATGGCACACGGTTCGAGGGTCACGTAGAGCGTCGCATCCAGCAGCCGCCAGTGGCCGATGACCTCGGCGGCGCGCCGAATCGCGACGATCTCCGCGTGGGCTGTCGGGTCGCCATCGGCTTCCCGGAGGTTGTACCCCCGACCGATGATGCGGCCGTCGTGCACCACGATGGCGCCCACCGGGACCTCTCCCCGGCTGCCCGCCCGACGGGCGAGGACCAGGCAGATGCCCATGCAGGCATGATCGGTGAAGATCGTCACCGCCACTCCGGGAACGTGCGGCACCGGGCGCTTCGAGAGACCCGGAGAAGAAAGATTGAAGCCCGGCCCGTCTTGCGACGAGCCGGGCTCCGGCGCACTCGGCAGGATTCGAACCTGCGACCCTCGGTTCCGTAGACCGATGCTCTATCCAGCTGAGCTACGAGTGCATGAGTTGGCGGAGAGAGAGGGATTCGAACCCTCGATGAGGTTTCCCCCATACTCCCTTAGCAGGGGAGCGCCTTCAGCCACTCGGCCACCTCTCCATACGCCGTACGAACGCCGTCCTGGCGAACTGTCGTGAGCCTATGTCGATGTCAACGAACCAAACCGACGCGTTGGCGGAGGAGGTAGGATTCGAACCCACGGCGGGTCACCCCGCAACGGTTTTCAAGACCGCCGCCTTAAACCGCTCGGCCACTCCTCCTGAAGGATGGCCCGCGCCGGAGAGCGACTGTATACGGACCCGTCGGTCGGGCGTCAAGATCATTTTTCGATGGGCGGTCGATGGGCCGTCGATGTGCCGGGCGTTCGACCATCGCGCCGAGCACGCCGCGCGGCGGCCATCGGCCCGCTGCGCTCTATTCGGCGGGCTTCGCGCTCAACTCGAAGGGGTACTGCACCGGGATCGGCTGTCCGGTGAAGACCGGAAAGCGCCACTCGCGGGCGGCAGCGGTCAGGCAGCCGGCGAAGTCGGTCTCGGCCAGCTTGCCTTCCAGGCGGGGGGTGCTGACCCGGCCGGTGGGCCGCAGGTCGAAGGCGAGCACGTCCTTCTCGGCCGGCAGCGCGCCGCTGTGCTTGCTGCGGCAGCGCTCGATGTCGCCCTTGTGGGTGGCGATGACCCCCTGGACCTGCTCCGGCGTCAAGGTCTCGGGGGCGGGCGCCGCAGCGGCCGGCGCGGCGGGGGCCGGCGCAGGCGCGGCAGGGGCCGGCGCAGGCGCGGCAGGCACGGCGGGGGCGACGGGCGCAGCCGGTGTCGCCGGCACGCTCAGGCCCGGGCGCTGCCCCGGCGGCTGGGAGATCCACCACGTGATCGCCATGACCACCCCGAGCAGCACCAGCACCGCGAGCACGATCAACACCACGAGCATGCGCCGCTGGGTATCGCCGCCGGCGGACGGCGACTGCACCAGCGGGCCGATGCGCGGCTCGGCGACCGTCGGGCGCTCGTCCACCGGCGGGTCGTCCCAGCCGATGCCGCTGCGTCGATCGGGCTCGGAGGGCTCGGGCCGGACCGCGCGGGGCGGCGGGGTGCTGAGCAGCGTGCGCCGCAGGCTGTCGTCGATGCGGTCGTGCATCTCGAAGGTGCTCGTCGCCTCGTCGTCGAGGCTGGAGGCCTTCGGCAGGTGCGGCACCAGCTCGGGCACGGCGCCGACGGCGATCCAGTCGGGCATGCCCTCGCACCACACCAGGGTGTCGACGCCGACCTCGCCCACCTCGACCATGCCCTGCAGTCGCTCGAGCGGCATCGGGCCGATCTCTTCTCCGTCGGGGGCGGCGAACCAGCCGTCGGCCAGGGGCGCCGGCGCGTCGTCGCCTTCGGCGTCGGGCGCCTGGCGTTCGAGATCGGCTCCCCGCACGGTGATCACGTGCTCGCAGACCCGGCAGCGGATCTTGAGCACCTTCCGCCGGACCTTCTCGTCGGCGATGTTGTAGCGGGTGCCGCAATTATCGCAGTCGAACTTCATGCGTGCGATCGGGCCTGCGTCGTCTGGAGGCGGGTCATCTTCGGCGTACACTATCAGCGCTCGCGGCCACCGGCAATTCCGCTCTCGACCCCGCCGCCGTCAGCCGCTCGATGGCGGTTGCGCGGCGGGGATCCAGAATTCCACATCGGCCGCCCGATGGCGCGTACGCCCATCACCCGCGCCTCGCGGGACCTTGACGGGGCCCGAACGGGCTCATTAGGATGCGCCGATTTCAGACTCGGCGCTCGTGTGGACGTCCGCGGCGGACGTGAACCCACCGGGGGTCTCGCGCCGAGCGGTGGGAGGAGACTGGCATGATGCGATTGTTGAGCTTGACGCTCATGGTGGCGGCGTTCGCCACCTGGGGATGTGAGCAGGAGAGCTCGAATCCGCGGCAGGTCGATGGTGGATTCAACATCAACGTCGGCACGGTCGACGATTACGAGAATCCGCGGGCCGGCGGCAATCTGCCGGGCGACGACGAGGTCGATCCCACGCCCCCGCCGCCCAACCCGTTCAACGACTTCGGCGGCGAGTGCTCGCCGGCCGACGGCTGCAACAACGAAGCGGCCGACTGGCCCGACTGCCTCAACTACTCGTGCGGCACCGGCGACTGCACGTACCCGGGGCTGGCCAACGACTACGGCTACTGCACCCGCAGCTGCACCAACAACGACGAGTGCGACAACGCGGTCGACGGGCCCTACGGCAGCGAGTTCGTCTGCATGACCGACGGCGTCTCGGGCACCTGCGTGCCCGGCAGCGGTCGGCGCTGCGACCGGCTGCGCAACGGGCAGTGCGACGACCCGGACGAGATCTGCAAGTGGGGCGTGATCTTCGCCGCCGACGACACCTACGGCGGCACCTGCCAGCCGCGCACCGAGGGCGGCCGCGAGGTCGGCGAGACCTGCGATGAGGAGCAGGGCATCAACTGCGCCAACGACCTGTGCCTCTTCGACACCTGCACCAGCCTGTGCAACCCCAACAACAACAACCCCAACCAGGACCCCTGCCCCACCGGCTGGACCTGCTTCGACGACTTCGACATCGGGGTCACCCTCGACGTCTGCCTGCCCGCCTACTGCGAGACCAACGACGACTGCACCAACGGCTTCACCTGCGTGCTCACCTTCGAGTTCAACTCGGACACCGTGCTGCGCGGCATCTGCCTGGCCACCGACGAGGGCTCGCCCCAGCCCGGTGAGGCGTGCGGCCCCGACGGCGAGTGCCAGGGCGCGACCTGCTTCGACACCGACGACGGCGGGACCCTCTGCTCGGGTATGTGCGACAACGACGCCGACTGTGGCCCCGGCGCCTACTGCGACATCGTCAACTTCGGCATCGACGCCGATCCCGGCTCGGCGCCGGCCCAGATCTGCCGCCCCGGCGAGCGGTCGGGCTCGGGTCGGGTGTGTGAGGTCGACAGCGACTGCGCCGCCGACGACGACAACCCCGAAGAGGCCTGCGACTACTACATCGCCGGGCAGCTCGACGGCGGGCGCTACGTCTCGCCGCCGCGGCTGGCCGGGCGCTGCGCCGAGATCGCCGACAACGCGGTGGGCGTGGGCGAGACCTGCTCCGAGCTGCAGCCCTGCCGCACCGAGGGGCTCTGCCTCAACGGCGGCGGCGGCTCGTTCTGCAGCGCGGCCTGCCGCGACTCGCGGGACTGCGACGGTGGCCTGTGCCTCGCCATCGACTTCGGCGGCCAGAGCGGCGGGGTGTGCATCCCCGGCGCGCTCTTCGGCCAGGAGGGCGCCAGCCTCGACCCCTGCCGCAACGACTCGGAGTGCGGCGACGGCGAGACCTGCCAGCTCAACCCGATCGAGGCCTCGCAGAACCCGGTGGCCGAGCTGTTGTGCCTGCTCGAGGGCGGCAACGGCGGCCCCGGCGCCAACTGCACCGCCGCCGAGCAGTGCGCCTCGAACGACTGCCAGCCGCGCACCACCGACCCGGCCGACCCCGGCTACTGCCGCGCGCCCTGCGCCGCGGACGCCGACTGCGGCGCGGGCTACGCCTGCGAGCGGGTGCGCCCGGTGGCCGGCGGCAACGGGCTGAACATGTGCCGCCCGATCGCCACCTGCCAGCCGTGCAGCTTCGACGGCAGCGCGCCCTGCGGCGGCGACTACGCCTGCAGCCAGGTCAACTACGGCGCCGGCGTCACCGGCGGGGCCTGCCTCGCCGACTGCGACGGCCCCGGCGACCTGAGCTGCGCCGACGGCTTCGGCTGCCGCGCGGTCATCGGCGGTGACGGCCGGGCCACCGACGCCTACGCCTGCACCCCGCTGCTGCCCGAAGAGACCTGCGGCAACGCCCGCCCCCAGCCCTGAGCCGGCCGCGCTCCGGCCGCCCGGCGCCGCGCTCGACGCGGGGCGCTCGGGCCCTGCCCTTGCTCTCGCTGCTCGCCCTGATGGCCGCAGCGGCCCCACACGCCATTCTGCGGCCGGTTCACGCCGACCCCCTACCGGAGGGCCGGGCGCTCGCGCCTGGCCTCTCCGCCCGTCTGGAGGCCGCCCGGGGCCATGCCCGCCGGGCGTGGCGTCCGATCGACGCATCGCCAGCGGTGACCGCGCTGGCCCATCGGATCGACGGCGAGGTGATCACCCTGGTCGCCGACGCCGGGGAGTTCGACGGCGACTGGACCGATCCGGCGGTGGTGCAGCGCGCGCTCTTCGTGGTCGTCGAAGGCCTGCGCCGGGCCCGACCGGACCTCGATCCGCACTTCGTCGTGGCGCTGTCGACCTTCGTCGTCGAGGCGCCCGCCGCGCTGTATCTGCCCCTGGCCAACGACGTGCGCGGCATCGGCTATCGCCACCTCGAGCCGGCGGAGGTCTTTCGCTTCACGCCCGGCCGGCTGGACGGGGTGCTCTTCATGAACAGCGTGCGGGGGGCCGACGCGCCGACGACGACGGCGCTCTTCCTGCAGGAGCTCGGCCATCGCTGGGGGGTCTACGTGCGCCTGCCCGACCCCGACGGCACCCGCCTGCTCGGGCGGGACTGCGCCCACTGGAATCACTTCGCCCGGGTCGATGGCTCGGCGATGGAGGGCAACCCATGGGTCGCGAACGGCAATGGGCGCTTCGAGGCCGACGTGCCGCCCACCGTCGGCTATGACCCGGCGCAGCTCTACCTGATGGGCGCGTTGCCCGCGGCGGCGGTCTCGCCGACGACCCTGGTGAGCCGCGTCGGCGGGCCGTGTTTCCAGGGGCTCGACGGCGGCGCGCCCAACCCGCGCCACCGGCCGCCCACGTGGCGCACCGGCGAGCCGGCCACCGTCGAGAGCGACGCCACCGAGCAGGTGCCGTGGGATGCGGTGGTGGCGCACGAGGGCCCGCGCCGTCCGGCATACGGTGAGGCCCGCGCCCGCTGGAGCGCCGTATTCGTCTTGCTCGCCGGGCCGGCGGACGATGTGCCGCTGGCGGTCGAGCTGGTCGACCGGGCCCGCGTGGGCTGGGGCGCGGCCTTCGCCGAGGCCACGGGCGCGGCGCTCACCCTCGATACGACGCTCGCCGGCGCGGTCCTCGCTGCGGCGCCGGGCAGCGTAGGCTTCGGCGGGCGCTGCCTCGACGCCATCGACTGCGTCGCCGAGTGGCCGCGCTGCGTGCCCACCGCCAGCGGCGACCGGATCTGTACGGCCCCGTGCGACGGGCACGGCGCGTGCGGGGCTGGGGCGTGCTGCGTCGCCGTGGCAGACAGCGCGTGGTGCGCGCCGGCGCTCGACCCCTGCCCGGCGGTGGACCCCGAAGGCGGCGCAGGCGACATGGGCGCTGCGGACGCGGCGGTCGACCAGGGCCCCGTTGATCAGGGCGCGCCAGCGGACGGTCTCGTAGACGACGGGCGCGCCGCCCCCCGCGGCTGTGCCCAGAGACCGGGCCGCGGCCCGGACGCGCCGACGTGGGCGCTGTGGGCGCTGCTGGGCCTGCTCGTCAGCTCGCGCAGGCGCTGAGGTCAGAACCCTTCACAGCCCGCCATCGCCCTGCTCGGGTCGGGCCACGACATCCAGCAGATTCCAGGTGTTGGCCCCGTGGTTGTGCAGGTGGAAGACCAGCGGCGTGCCGGCCGGCCAGCTGCGCGGGGCCTCGACGGTATCGAGCAGCAGCCCGCCTTCGGCCGGAATGGCCACCCGCCGCTCCCAGATCGTGCGGCCCCCGATGGCCAGCGCGGCGTGGGCCTCGGCCCGGACGTCGGCCCGCAATTCGAAGTGCCAGACCCGCACCCGGACCAGATCACCGGCGGCCACCGGGGCCAGGATCGGCTGGCTCACCGAGAGCCAGTCGCACCCGTCGGCGCCGGTGCGCACCTCGAAGGCGTACTGGTCGGTGAAGAGCTCGCCGCCGTAGCTGTCGGCGGGGCACTGCACGTCCACCGGGCGATGGTCGGCGAAGGGGTCGTCCTCCGGCCCGAGGGCGGTCCAGTCGAAGGGGTTGACCAGGGCCGCCGGACCCGTCGGCCGCGGCTCGCCAACCTCGCAGCCGGCCGTCGGACCGCCGAAGACGAACGCGAGGGCGACCATCGCGGCCGGCGCGTGCCGGGTCGGCGGGCGTCGACCCTCGATATCGAGCGACGAGAGTTGCTGCACGGTCATCTTGTAGCAGTCCATCGACCCGCGCGGCGAGCACGCGAGCGCCGCCCTTCGACCGCCGGAGGCCCATGCGCCGCGCGCCGTTGCCCGTCCTGACATCGTGCTTGCTGCTGCTGACCGCCTGCGGCGCGTCGGTCCCCATCGGCGCCTGGCAGACCACCGCCGTCGACGACCATGCGCTCGCCGGCCGCATCTGGTCGGTGGACGAGGGCCGCTTCGTCGAGCCGGAGGCGCTGCGGGCCCGGCTCGCGGCGAGTCGGGTGGTGCTGCTCGGCGAGAAGCACGACAACCCCGATCATCACCGGCTGCACGCGTGGCTGCTCGGCGGACTGGCCGGACCCGCGGTGCCGGTGCTGTTCGAGCAGCTCGATCACGGCGAAGCGCAGGTCATCGCCGAGGCGAGCGACCCGGCGGCGCTGCGGGCGGCGGTCGACTGGGATCGCAGCGGCTGGCCCGACTTCGCGCTGTACGCGCCCAAGTTCGCGGTGCTCTACGCGCAGGAGGCGCCGATCCGCCCGGCCCATCCCCCGCGGGCCGACGTACGGGCGGCGATGCAGAAGCCGCTGGACAGCCATCGCTTCGAGTTGAGCTTGAACCGTCCCTTGCCCGAGGCCGGCGCCGCCGCGCTGCGCGAGGAGATCGAGGCATCACATTGCGGGCACGCCGACCCGCCGCTGGTGGAGGGCATGTTCCGCGCGCAGCGCTTCAAGGACGCCATCATGGCCGCCGCGCTGGCCGAGGCGGCGGGTGAGGCGGGCCGGGCGGTGCTGGTGGCGGGCAACGGGCACGTGCGCCGGGAGACGGGGGTGCCGTTCTATCTGCCGGCGATCGCCACGGTCTCGGTGGGCGTGCTGGAGGTGGTGCGCGGGCAGGTCGATCCGGCGAAAGCGGCGGGCGGGCGCTTCGATTACGTCTGGTTCACCCCAAGGGTGGACGAGCAGGACCCGTGTGTGAAGTTCGCCGAGCAGCTCGAGCGCATCAAGGCGATGAAGGCGCCGCAGCCGGCGAGCCAGCCGGCGACGCCCTGAATTTCGTCGGTCTTACGCGGGGGGCTGGGTGCTTGAGGGCGTCGACTCGCGGCTCTATCGTGAGTGCGCAACTGAACCGAGCGGAGGGTAAGCATGGGCGACGGGACCGAGCAGAGCCAGGAGAGTCAGGCCACCGAGATGATCCGGGTCTTGACCTATGTAGGCCTAGAAGACGACGTCAGGAAGCTCGAGGCTGTCATCCGGCAGGAGGCCGAGCGAGAGATCGAGGCGGCGTTGGGCGAGATCAAGCGGGCCGGCAACAATGACGCTCTTCACTTCGACGATCCTGTCCGTACGCTCGAGGGCCTCTCGACCGCGCTCTCGGCGCGCAAGGCCCCCGTCCTGCACATCGTCAGTCATGCCGGTCGGGACGGGCACATGACCGTCCAGGATGTCTGGGGCGCGCTCAGCCTGAACGCGGATACGCTGGCGGCGATGGTCAAAGGCAGCGGGGTCCGGGTTGCGATCATCAGCACCTGTTTCGGCGCCGAGATCGCCCGAATGCTGTACGAAAGAGGCGCCGTCGAGATCGCGATTGGCTTCACCAAGCGGTTCCCCTTCTCGGCGGCCATGGCAGTGGCCGTGCCCTTCTTTCGCTCGCTGGCGCTGGGTCGTGGCCCCAGGCGCGCTGCTCGGGAGGGCGAGCGTAGTGCGGCTGCACGCATCGAAAAGGTCGGCAACGGCGGTCAAGTGGTCATCGCCCACGACGAGGAGAACTACCTCGACGACGCGCTGGTCGGGCAACCCGACTTCCACGTGATCGGGCCTCCGAGCGGCGATCAGGCGCCGGTAGAGGCGCTCGTCAGCAACCTGAAGGGGCATCGGGTCTATCATGTGATGCAGACCCTCGAAGGGGACATCGCCGAAGAGGGGATCGAGGAGTCGCTGCGCAACGCGCGGATCATCATGCTGCTCTTCGAGGGTAATCGCATCGGCAACGACGCGCTTCTCGAAGAGGTCAGCGAGGCAATCGCCAGCGCGCGGGAGCGGGGCGCGCGCCTCTTCCCGTTGTTCCTCAAGGGCCAGAACATCCGCGAGAGCAAAGCCAAGGTGCCCTACGGTATGCGCCGCCTGCACCCGGCATTTCTGCACGATCCGAAGATTGGTGGCGACTGGCAGAAGATGGCCCGCAGGCTGGAGCAGTTGCTGGAGAAGACCCCGCGGATCGCCGACCGCTGACCCTACCGCCGCTCGGGCCGCTTCGCCGAGGCCCGGGCCTTCTGCAACCAGCTGTCGAACAGCGCCTGATTCTCGACGATCCAGGCGTCGACGTGCCGCGCGATGTCCGCCGGGCTGCGCTCGCCGCGGTGCATGCGCAGGTTCTGGGCGCTGATGTCTTCGATGGGCAGGGTCATCACCTCGAACAGGCGCCCGGCGGACGGGTTGGCCGCGACCCAGTCCTTGCGGCTGATGATGCGCTGATTGTTGAGCGCGAAGCCGAAGTTGTGCCCGGTCACGAGGGTGGTATCCACGCCGGTCCGCTTGCCGGGCAGGGCGCTGAAGGGCACCTCCAACCAGACCACGTCGGCCCCGGGGCGCAGCAGCGCGCTGGCCCAGTGCGGGGTCCAGCCGTAGTACAGCACCGGCTTGCCCGAGCGCTTGCGGCGCACGACGGCGGCGATGCGCTCGTCGTAGTCGCCCTTGTCGTGGGTGATGTGATCGCGCAGGCCGTAGGCCTCGAGGTGATGGTCGATGATCGCCTCGCACGACCAGCCCGGCGCGCAGCCGACGAGGTTGGCCTTGCCGTCGCCGTCGGTATCGAACAGCCTGCGCAGCGCAGGCTCCTTGAGCTGGTCGATGCGCTCGATGCGGTGCTCCCGGGCGGTGCGGGCGTCGATCAGATAGCCCTGCAATGCCTCGGGTACGTAGAGCCCGCTGCGGAAGAGCACCCGGTCGCCGCCGGCGGCTGCGAACAAGTCGTCGTTGAGCGGATCCCAATGCACCGCGAGGAAGCTGCCCTCTCCGCGGCCGATCGCGGCGTGGGCGTCGGCGTAGCTCATCGGCGCCGGCGGCTCGACGGTGTAGCCCAGCTCTTCGAGCGCCCGCGAGACGAGCAGCGTCTGAAAGAGCTCGTCGGGCATCGGGCCGACGAGCGGCTTGACCGCGACCCCCTGCCCCGGCTGCTCGTCGGCCTCCGCCGTCGCGGCGAGCGCCAGCAGCATCAGCCCGATCCCCATCACGCGCGTCATCGGTTCATCTCCCCCGCTCTTCGAACTGGGCCCGATCGCGGCGGTCTCTGTCAATCTCGCGCCGTACTCTGCGCGCTGGAGGAGAGACCCGCGAGCCACCGCCGCGCAATCGGAGCACGGCTCATCCCACCGGGCGCGGCATGCGCCGGCTTGTCGTTGGCCCGCCCCGTGCTATAAGCCCACGCCGTGTCTGCCACCCCCGCCACCGCCGCCACGCCCGCCGGGCGTCGGGCGAGACCATGAGCGCCGACCCGTCGAGCGCCGAGAAGCAGTCGGTCGCCATCGGCGTCGGCGCGGTCTCGTCGGCGCGCACCGTCGGCGGCATCCTCAACGTGCTGATCCTGGTGGCGCTGACCCGGCTGCTCGACAAGCCCGACTTCGCGGTGGTCATCCTCGCCTACATCGTGCAGGACACCATCACCGCCATCGGCCCGCTGGGGCTGCCCTCGGCGATGTCGTTCCACCTGCCCAAGCTCGGGCCGTCCATCGCCCGCGCGCTGGGCTTGCAGACCGCGCAGCTGCTCGTCGGCCTGTCGCTGCCTTTCGCCGCGGGGCTCCTGCTCTTCGGCCCCGACGTCGCCGTCGCCTTCGGCATGCCCGACGCCGCCCGCCCGCTGATGTACGTCGGCCTGGCGGTCATCGCCGACTTCCCCGGCCGCGCGTGGCCCGACTTCCTCGTGGCCCGCGAGGCGTGGCGGCCGGCGTTCTTCGTCACCATCGGCTTCTATCTGACCCGCTTCGCCTCGCTGGTGGTGCCCGCCGCCCTCGGCGCGTCGCCCGACGTGATCGTGATGTGGCTGGCCATCGTCGCCGCCGCGCGCGGGGTCGGGTTCTTCGCGTGGCTCGTCTTCGTCGAGCCGGGCGAGCTCGGCCCGCACATCCGCCGGCAGTGGACCGTCGGCTCGCTCTTCAGCTACGGCGTGCCGCTGTCGATGACCCAGATCGTCGGCAAGCTCAACCTGCAGCTCGACAAGTACATGATCGCCGCGCTGATGACCGCCGAGGCGTTCGCGGTCTACAGCGCCGGCGCGGTCGAGCTGCCGCTGGTGCCGGGCATCGCCTACGCCGCCACCGCGGCCTTGATCCCGGTGCTGGTGCGGGCCGGCGCACGCAACGACACCGGCGAGTTCCTCGAGTACTGGCACGGCTCGATGATCAAGGTCTCGGCGCTGATGATGCCCACCGCGGTGGCGCTCTTCGTGCTGGGCGAGGCGGCGGTCGCGGTGCTCTTCTCGGCGGATTACGCCGAGGCCGCCGCGCCGTTCCGGGTGTATCTGCTGCTGCTGCCGCTGCGGCTGTGCGCCTACGGGGCCGTGCTGCGGGCGCTGGGCTCGACCAAGCCGATCCTGGTGGCCTCGGTCGTCGGGCTGGTGGCCAACGCCGCGCTGAACTACCCGTTCTATCTGTGGGTCGGCCTGACCGGGCCGGCCTACGCCTCGGTGGTCTCGCAGCTGGTGCAGATCGTGATCCTGCTCGGGGTCATCCGCAAAGCGCTCGACCTGAGCTGGGGCGGCGTCTTCCCGCTGGCGCCGGTGGCCCGGGCGCTGTTCGTCGCCGCGCTCGCCGCGCCGCCGCTGTGGTTCATGCTGCCGCACATCGACGGCTACGGCCTGCAGCTCGGCGCCGGGCTGCTGGTGTATTTCGCCGTCTACCTGCCGCTGGCCCGGTTCACCGGGGTGGTCACCGCCGCCGACCTGCGGTATGCGCTGCGCTTCGTGACGCTGCGCCTCGCGCAGAAGACGAAGCCGCAGAAGACGACGCCGCCGAAGACAGACGAGGAGAAGCCCGCCGAATGAGTCGACGCTTCTTGATGATCTCGCCGTATTTCGCGCCGCACCGCGCGGTGGGCGCCAAGCGCACGCTCTCCTTCGCCCGCCGGCTGCCGGCCGAGGGCTGGGATCCGGCGGTGGTGGCGCTGCCCGCCGGGGACGAGGCCGACCCGCGGCTCGAGGCGCTGGTGCCCGACGTGCCCATCAGCCGCAGCCTCGGCGGCGGCCCGGCGACCTGGATCGATCGGCTCAAGCCGAAGGCGAAGCCCAAGGGGCGCACGCTCTACGCCTCGGATACGGGCCAGAAGGCGGGCAAGCCCAAAGGCGCGCTCGCCCGCTGGAGCGGCGCGCTGTCGGTCCTCGACAAGACCACCGCCGGCCAGCTGTGGGCGGTGCCCCGGGTGGCCGCCTTCGCCCGCAAGCACGGCTGTGAGCTGATCTACGCCACGTCCGGTCCGCCGGCCTCGCTGAGCCTGGGGCGCGCCGTCAAGCGCCTGACCGGGCTGCCGCTGGTGCTCGATCTGCGTGACCCGTGGTCGATCGAGCCCAACTACCGCGCCCGCTGGACCGCCGAGGGCCGGGCGCTCGTCGACCGCATCGAGGCGGGGGCCTTCGCCGCCGCCGACCGCGTCGTGCTCAATACCCGCGCCTCGCGGGACGCGCACATCGCGCACTACGTCGGCCGCGTGCCCGCCGAGCGCTTCACCTTCGTGCGCAACTTCTTCGACCCCGACTTCTTCGAGAGCCCGCCGGCCCGGCCCGACCCCGACGGCCCGTTCCGCATCGTCTATTTCGGGCATCTGCGGCCGAGCAAGAACGCGCTGTTGTTCATGCAGGCCCTGGCCCGCTTCCTCGCCGACGGCCCGCCGCCCGGCGGCCTCGAGGTGCTGACCCTGGGCGAGATGACCGCCGAGGAGCAGGCGGCCATCGACGACCTGGGCCTCAGCGACGTGGTGACCCGCGGCGACTGGCTGCCGCTGCCCCGGGCGCTCGAGCTGCTGGGCACCGCGCACCTGCTGCTCGACCTGATGGGCCCCAAGCACCACCTGCAGATCTCGGGCAAGATCTACGACTACCTCGCCGCCGGCCGGCCGGTGCTCTCGATCTCGCCGAACCCCGAGGTCGGCGAGCTGCTGGCCGACGCCGGCCTGGGCGAGCGGGTGCCGCTGGACGAAGCCGCCATCGTCGCCGCCCTGGGCCGCGCGGTGGCCCGCAAGGCCGAGGCGGGGTACGACCCGGGCGCCGGACGCCTGAATTATTCGGCTGCGCCCGCCGCGGCCCGTATGGCATCGATCTTCGTCGACGCCACCGAGGAGCACGCGCGATGACCCCCCGCGCCGATACCGCCGCGCTGTTCGAGCAGACCGCGGCCCACGACGTCTCCGCCGACGAGCCGCTCTCGGCCAGCGAGACGCAGCGCATCGCCGATACGATCGCGATGATCCCGCCGGGTATGCAGACCGCCATCGACGTCGGCTGCGGGCCGGGCCGGCTGCTGCATCGGCTGCCCATCGACAAGCGCTTCGGCACCGACCTGGGCCGGGTGGGCCTGCAGCACTGCCGGCGCCCGGTCGTGCGCTCGTCGATCCTCGAGCTGCCCTTCGCCGACGACGGCTTCGACCTGGTGGTCTGCGCCGAGGTGCTCGAGCACCTGGACCCCGACGATCTGCCGCGGGCGGCGGCGGAGCTGTACCGGGTGGCGAAGAAGAGCGTGCTGATCTCGGTGCCCAACCGCGAGCAGCTGCTGGGCCAGATGCACCGGTGTCCGCAGTGCGGCGAGGTCTTCCACCTGCACGGGCATCAGCAGTCGATGACCGAAGAGACCCTGCGCCCGCTGTTTCCGACCGACGCGACGATCACCTTCGGCTACTCGTGGCGGGTGCGGCCCTACGTGCCGGCGCTGCTGAAGCTGCGGACCCACGGTCTGGGCGCCTGGAAGTACAGCAAGAACACCTTCTGCCCCAGCTGCGGCAATCGGGACTTCGTCGATCCGCTGAAGACGGCCCGCGGCTGGCTGGCGTGGAAGGCGTGCGGCGCGCTGAATCACATGGCCCACCCGCGGCGCCGCAAGTGGAACTGGCTGTTGATGCGGGTGGACAAGCCGCGGGGCTGACGTCAGCCGGGCTTCTTGAGGGTGCCGAGCAGATCCTTCAGCGGGCTGTCGGCGCCCTTGAAGCGGTCGGTGTGGGTCGCGCCGTTCTCCAGCTTGAGCACGCCGCGCGGGCAGACCGCCGCGCAGACCCCGCAGCCCACGCACGACGCGCGTACGATATTCTCCCCACGCATGGCGTAGGCCCGCACGTCGATGCCCATCTCGCAGTAGGTCGAGCAGTTGCCGCACGACATGCACTGCCCGCCGTTGGTGGTGATGCGGAACCGGCTGAAGAAGCGCTGGATGATGCCCAGGATGGCCGCCATCGGGCAGAAGAAGCGGCACCAGACCCGGCTGCCGAGTAGCGGGTAGAAGCCGACGCCGACGACGCCGGACAAGAGCGAGACCACCACGAAGCCGTAGATCCGGTTGGCGGTCGCCGAGGCGCCGCCGAAGACGGCGCCCTCGGTGGTGTTGTTGATCCACAGCATCGCGGTGACGACGACCACCGCCACCAGGGTCAGGTGGATCGACCAGCGCTCGAACTTCCAGGCCGACATCTTCTTCGAGCTGAGCTGGCGGAAGGGGTCGCCGGCGGTCTCGGCGAGGCCGCCGCAGCCGCAGACCCACGAGCAGTACCAGCGCTTGCCGTAGCGCCACGTCAAGAGCGGGGTGAGGATGAAGCTGGCGATGATGCCCCAGCCGATCATGAAGAGGCCCACGCCGCCGGCGGTACTGGTCAGGTCGGCGATCTTGCCCGGGAAGAGGTACTCCGGCTTCAGCGGCCAGAAGTAGGTGAAGTAGAACTCGGGCTGGTTGAAGGCGATGAGCAGCGCGGGCACCAGGAAGGCGAAGCCGAGCTGGAAGAACATCACCGAGCCGGTGCGGATGAGGTGATAGCGGTTGTGGCGGTACTTGTAGAACATGCGCACGCCCATCACGAGCACCGCGATGGTGTACAAAAAGCCGTAGAGGAACCACTGGTCGGCGTGGGTGCCGCGCAGGAGCTGGCTCAGCGGCTCGAGCAGCGCGATGACCCCGCCGGCGGGCTTGCCCCAGTCGACGAAGCCCAGATGCTGCGGGAACCAGTAGAGCACCACGTAGAAGGCGGTGATCGCGACGCCGAGCAGGATGCCGCCGATCTTGCGGCCGGAGAACTGCGCGAAGAAGACCCCGTCGTGCTTGATGCCGGGGATCGTGCCCGTGTAGTGGGCCCAGATGTGCAGGAGCCCGAAGCCGATCAAGGGCCCGAAGCCGATGAGGAATGCCGTCCAGCCGCTGCCGATCTGATGGCCCATGCCGGCGGCGATGGCCGGGATGAGCGACAGCCAGATGCCGACGGTGGCGATCTTCTGCGCCAAGGGGTTGCCGCCGGGGGCGTGGTGGCTCGCTGCGGGGTTCGTGACGGTCGCGGCGGTCATCGGAGCTGCTCCCGGAGGCTGCCGACGATGGTCGGCTCGTAGCGGTGGTAGAACTCGGGGTCGAAGTTGCCGTCGGCGAGGTTGTCGAGCACGTAGTCCGGGGTGCGCTTCTCGGCGATCCAGCGCTCGCAGATCACATGGCGATAGCGGATGCCCATGGCGTTGACCCCGATGACGTGGCCGTCGGCGTTCATCACCAGCCGGAAGCCGTGGCGTTTGGCGGCGTCCTCCCAATAGACCTGGGTCACCCCGTCGGGCGCCGGGCGGCCGGCGGGCGGCACCTGGCCGTAGGTGTGCCATTCGAGGTCGAGGAACTTCGCCGAGTTGAACCAGATCCCGCGGTCGTAGCTCGCGTCTTCGCCGGCGAGCACCCGGCCGAGGATCTCCCCCTGCATCTTGCCGGTGTACCAGAGCTGCTCGATGCGGTTGCGCTCGCCCTCGGGGGTGACGATCTCGGCGCAGTCGCCGACGGTGAAGACGTCTTCGGCCCGGGTGCGCAGCGAGAAGTCGCACAGGATGCCGCGCCCGGTGGGCACGTCGCTGCCCTGCAGCGCCGAGAGGTTGGGCCGCACGCCCGCCGTCAGGCCGACGAACTGGCAGTCGAGCCGCTCGCCGTCCTTGGTGACCACCGCGCACGCCCGGCCTTTGCCGTCGTCGACGATCTCGGCCAGCTCGGTCTCGCAGCGCAGGTCGATGCCGCCCTCGCGGATGAGATCACCGACCATCAGCGACTCTTCCCGGGGCATGGCGTTGTCCCAGTAGCTCTTCTCGCGGGCGAGGATGGTCACCCGCTTGCCGCGGCTGTGCAGCATCTCGGCGAGCTCGATGCCGATGAGCCCGCCGCCGACGATGACCCCGTGCTCGATCTCGTGGCTGATGGCCTCGAGCGACTCGATGTCCTGCAGCGTATAGAGCCCCTGCACCCGCTCGAGGTCCTGGCCCGGCCAGCCGAACTTGTTGGGCGTCGAGCCGGTGGCGAGCACGAGCTGGTCGTATTCCAGGGTCTCGCCGCCTTGGAACTTCAGGGCCTTGTTGGCCACGTCGACGTGCTCGACCCAGCCCCGTTTGAGGTCGATGCGCTGCTTGCGCCACATGTAGTCTTCATAGGGCTTGGTATTCTCGTAGCGCATATGCCCCATGTAGATGTACATGAGCGCCGGCCGGCTGTAGAAGTGGTCCGACTCCCCCGAGATCAGGGTGATGCGCACCTTCTTGTCCCGCCGGCGCAGCGTCAGCGCGGTGGTGACCCCGGCGATGCCGTTGCCGATGATCGCGACGTGGCGACCTTTCTTCCTGCCGAAGACCACTTCGACCTCCCGTCCCCGTGTGCTGGTGGCGCACTGTCTGGTGTCGCACTGCTCTGATGTCACACTGTTCTGGTGTCGCAGCGGACTACGGGCCGACCCCCACCGCGTTACCCGGGCCGCGCATTTCGCCACTCCCGGTGGCGTTGATGCATCTGATGACCCGGACCTGACACCTCCCCCGCTGGGATCGTAGATCGAATCGTGAACAACCGCCGCCTTTTGTTGGCCTTCGCCGCCCTCGCCGTCAGCCTGCTCGCGCCGCCGGCCGCCGCGCGCGCCGAGGCCGACGTCTCCGAACTCGCCGGCCCGATCGAGGCGCCGCATGTCGCCGTCTCGGTGGTCGGCGAGCGCCCCGAAGCCGTGGCCGGCGCGCCGCTGACCGTCGGCGTACGCTTCCAGCTCGAAGAGCACTGGCACGTTTACTGGCAGAACCCGGGCGACTCGGGCGAGGCCCCGCGGCTGCGCTGGACGCTGCCCGAGGGCTGGCAGGCCGGGCCGATCGCGTGGCCGACCCCGCAGCGCATCCCGACGGGGCCGCTGGTCAACTACGGCTACGAGGGCGAGGCGCTGCTGCCCGTCGAGCTGACCCCGCCGGCGGGCGCGAGCGGCACCGCGCGCATCGCGCTCAAGGCGACCTGGCTCGTCTGCCGCGAGGACTGCATCCCCGGCAAGCACGTCTTCGAATTCGACCTGCCGGTGCGCCCGGCGGGGTCCGAGGCCGCGCCGCTCGATCCCCACTGGGGCCCGCGCTTCGCCGATGCGCGCCAGAGACCGCCGCCCACGGCGGCCCGATTCGCCCGCGACGGCGACCGCCTGCGGCTGTACCTGCCCGATATCGACCCGCCCGACGGGCCGGCGTATCTGCTCGCCGCCGAGGAGGGCGTGGTGCCGCCGACCGCGGCGGTGACGGTCGAGCGCCCCGCAGAGGGCGGGCTGCTGCTGGCCGTCGCGCTGGCCGATACCGCGCCCGACCCGCTCGATGGGCTGACGGGCCGGGTCCAGCTCGGCGAGAGCGGGCCGGCGGGCGTCGCGTTCACCGCCGAGCCGGGTGATGTGCCCGCGGCGCAGACGCCCGCTGCCGCCGCCGCGCCGCTGCCCGTCGAAGAGCAGACCTCGCTGGGCTTCGCGCTGCTCTTCGCGCTGCTCGGCGGGCTGCTGCTCAACCTCATGCCGTGCGTCTTCCCGGTGCTCTCGCTCAAGATCCTGGCCTTTGTCGAGCACGCCGGCGACGACCGGGCGGTGATCCGGCGTCAGGGCTGGCTCTTCACCGCGGGGGTGATGGTGAGCTTCTGGGCGCTGGCCGGGGCCCTGATCGCCCTGCGGGCCGGCGGCGAGCAGCTCGGCTGGGGCTTTCAGCTTCAGTCGCCGGGCTTCGTCGCGGCGCTGGCGGTGCTGATGTTCGGGCTGGCGCTGAGCCTGGCCGGGGTCTTCGAGGTGGGCCTCTCGCTGACCGCCGTCGGCGGGCGCGGCGAGTGGGGCGCCTTCGGCACCGGCGTGCTGGCGACGGTGGTGGCGACCCCGTGCACCGCGCCGTTCATGGGCCCGGCCCTCGGCTTCGCGCTGACCCGGCCGCCGGTGGAGTCGCTGGCGGTCTTCGGCGCCCTCGGCCTGGGCATGGCCCTGCCCTATCTGGTGCTGTCCTATGCCCCGCGCCTGCTGCAGCGGCTGCCGCGCCCCGGCCCGTGGATGGTCACCTTCAAGCAGCTGATGGCCTTCCCGCTCTTCGCGACGGTGCTGTGGCTGCTCAACGTCTTCTTGCAGCAGACGAGCGTCGCCGCCGCCGGCGCCCTGGCGACCGCGCTGCTGGCCCTGGCCTTCGCCGGCTGGCTCTGGGGCCGGCTGCAGCACGGCGGGCGCACCGGGCCGGCGTGGGTGCTCGTCGCCCTGCTCGCCGCGGCGCCCGGCGTCTGGCTGACCCACGGGGCGGTGACCTTCGACGACGCGGTCGACACCGCGCTCTGGCAGCCGTGGAGCCCCGAAGAGGAGGCCCGCCTGCGGGCCTCGGGCACCCCGGTCTTCGTCAACTTCACCGCCGCGTGGTGCATCAGCTGCAAGGTCAACGAGAAGGTGGTCTTCGAGCGCGACGACGTGCGCGCCGCCTTCGCCCGCCACGGGGTGGTGACCCTGCTCGCCGACTGGACCGACCGCAACGACACCATCGCCGGCACGTTGTCGGCATATGGGCGGGAAGGCGTCCCGCTGTATCTGTATCATGCCCCCGGCGCGGACCGACCGCAGGTGCTGCCGTCGGTGCTCACGCCCGCCATGTTGATCGCGACCCTCGAGGGCGCGGTCGATGATGACTGACGCCCGGGGCCCGACCCCGGCAAAACGACCCAGGAGATCCCCGATGCGACTGACGACGCTCGCGCTGCCCTTCATCGCCGCCTTCGCCCTCTGCGCCTTCGGCTGCAGCAAGCCCTCCAACGCCGCCGAGATGGGCGACCCGGGCATCGGCAAGGCGGCCCCCGAGTTCACCGCCGTCGACAGCAACGGCAAGAGCCACAAGCTGTCGGACTTCAAGGGCAAGTACGTGGTGCTCGAGTGGCTCAACCACGGCTGCCCCTACGTCAAGAAGCACTACGGCGCCAAGAACATGCAGAAGCTGCAGGCCGACTGGACCGCCAAGGGCGTCGTCTGGCTGTCGATCATCAGCTCGGCGGAGGGCAAGCAGGGCTACTCGACCCCCGAGACGGCCAACACCGACATGGCCGAGCAGGGCGCGAAGCCCAGCGCGATCCTGCTCGACCCCAAGGGCGACGTCGGCCGGCTCTACGGCGCGAAGACCACGCCGCACATGTTCGTGGTGAATCCGGAGGGCAACCTGATCTACAAGGGGGCGATCGACAGCGTGAAGTCCGCCGACGCGGACGACATCGCCGGCGCGACCAACTACGTGCAGGCGGCGTTGACCGAGGCGATGGCCGGCAAGCCGGTGACCACCGCCGAGTCGAAGCCCTACGGGTGCTCGGTCAAGTACTGATGCTGACCGGCTCTTGCCGACCCCGTGTGAAATAAGTTAGTTTTAGAGCGAATAGGGGTATGTACCCCTTTGTCGCGGAGGTGGGACGTGGGCCTGACCCGTCAGACCCTGATCCTGGGTGTGTTTCTGATCCTGTCGCCGGGCTGCGACGACGGCGCCGGCGGGCTGATCGACTCGGTCGAGCCGGACGGCATGGGGCCGCTCGACCCCGATGATCCGGAGAACTCGGCGACCGACATGGGCGCCGACTGGCAGCCCGACGGCGACGTCGGGCCCGAGACGCCGCCGCAGCAGCCCGGGCGGGACGCCGACGGCGACGAGCTGGGGGAAGACGGCGGCGACGAGGACGATCCGGACGATCCGGACGACGCCGACATGGGCCTGCCCGACATGCAGCTGCCCGACTACCGCCTGCCCGACGCGCTGGTCTCCGGCGACCTGGGCATCGGCGGCGAGGGCACCCCCGACGAAGAGCTCGAGCCCGAGCAGGGCGAGGTCGACCCCACCGCGCTGCCGGTGCCCCGCTGCGGCACCTTCGGCCCGGCCGAGGCGCTACGCGAGGGGCCGGGCACGGCGACGACCTTCCTGCACGCCAGCCCGGGCGTGCTCTTCGACGAGCCGGCGCTCGCCGGCTGCCACCCCGACCGCCTGCGCGACGAGAGCGAGGGCCGGGTCCTGCAGGAGATGTTCTTCGACTACCGCTGGGACCGCCTGGTGGGCTGGCTGTGGCAGATCAATACCCTCGACGGGCTGGGCTATCGCCTCACCGGCCGGCTGGTGCACGGCGGCGACGCCCGGGTGGTCTGGGCCTCGTATGATTGCGTCGGCTCGGTGGACCCCGAGATCTACCGGTTCAGCTACCGCGGCGAGCAGCTCATCGAGGTCGAGCTCGAGCGCCCCGACGGCTGCCACGCCCTGGCCGCGGGCGACCCGACGTCCGTGCGCTACACGTACGGGCGCCACCCGCGCTGGCCGATCGGGCGGCAGTCGATGCACGCCGACGGCACGGCGGAGAACGCGATGCTGTCCTACACCGCCGACGACGAAGGGCGGGTGCTGGCGATCGAAGAGTTCGACCTGCTCGGCCAGCCGCTGCTCGAGCGCCGCTTCGAGTACGACGCCGCCGGGCGCATGGTCGAAGAGACCCGCCACCGGCCGCACGAGGATCCGCTGGTCACCCGCTACCGCTACGACGACGAAGGGCGGCTGGTGCGCCGGATGATCGGCGAAGCGCATACGCTGGAGATCGGCTACGACGACGCCGGCGGCATCGAGTACGTGCTGGCGAGCAACCCGGAGTTCGTCGTGCGCGAGCTGCGCTTCCCCGCTCACGGGCTGCTCGAGCCGATCGGCATGGACGTCGATCCGGTGCCGGCCGACGACGGCTGGCGGCGCTGAACCGGCGGCCATGCTCGACCACGCCGCGCGCCTGATCCGGGCGCTGGTGCCCGTCTTCGTCGCCGCCGCGCTCACCGCGCTGCTGTGGCCCGCCTCGCCGATGCCGCCCGACGACTTCGACGATCTGCGCGACGCCCTCGAGCGTCGCGCCCGCGCCTTGTGGCAGGGGGACGGCCTGCGCCGCCCCGACGGCTGCGTCTACACCGTCGACGTGGGGCACCTGCTGATGCACGCCGTCGGCCGCGGCGATCGGGCGCTGTACGACCGCGTCCGCCCGGTGGCCCGCGGGCTGGTGCACGACGCCGCCGACGACCCCTATACCCGCGGCTTCGTGCCCTGGCGCAGCTGCACCGATACCCCGCCCGACGCCTCGGGCACCACCGAGGCGCTGCGGGTCGCCCGCGGGCTGTGGCAGGGCGGCGCCCGCTTCGAACTGCCCGACGACCGCGCGCTCGCCCGGCTGATCGTCGCGGGCTACGGCCGCCACGCCGCCACCGAATACGGGGTGTGGATGGTGCGCAACTACTTCAACTTCCAGACCCGCGCCTTCGCCAACGACTCGTACCTCGTCGATTACGACCCCGACCTGATCGCCGAGATGGCCCGCGAGACGGGCGACGCCGCCCTGGCCGAGCTCGCCCGCCGCTCGACGGCGCTCGTCGAGGCCGCGGTGGCGCCGAGCGGCCTGATCCACACCCTGGTGCAGCCCGACGTGGCGACGATCATGCCCCGGGCGCCGGTGTCGATCTTCTCGCCCAACGACGTCATCCAGCTCAACAACGCCTGCGTGGTGGCCGAGACGGTGGTGCGCGAAGCGCCGGCGGTGGGCCAGCGGCTGCTGCGCTTCGCGCTCGCCCGGGGCGACGGCCTGGTGCGGGCCTACTACGGGCGCACCGGCGAGCCGGTGGATGCCACCCCCGCCGACTCGACCGCCTGGAGCTGCCTCGTGCGGCTGGCGGCCCGGCTCGACGGCGCGGGCCACGGGGTCACCGGCGCCGTCGACGCGCTGCTGCCCCGCGCCGCCTGGGGCTGGCGCTGGCTGGCCCTCGACGAGACCGACCGGCCCTACTCGACGATGGAGGCGCTGCTGGCCCTCGACGCGCTGGCCGCGGGCGGGTTCGCGTGGCGAAAACACCGGTGAATCCCTATACTCTCGCGCCCGCGCGGCCCCGCGTTCGAGGTTCGGGGAACATCCGCGCCCATGCCCAGGAGGCGATATGGCCCGCAACCGCCCGATGACCCTCACCGAGAAGATCCTCTACGCCCACGCCATCCGCCCCCCGCGCAATGGCCTGCAGGCGGGGGACATCGTGCGGATAAAGGTCGACTGGACCATCGCCAGCGAGCTGGCGTGGAACGGCATGAACAAGACCTACGACATGCTGGGCCGCCCCGAGATCCACGATCGCGACCGCTTCTACCTGGCCGTCGACCACACCGTCGACCCGGTCACCCTCATCGAGGACCCGCGGGCCCAGAAGCTGACCCGGCTCTCCCGGGACTTCGCCAAAGAGGCGAACATCACCCACTTCTACGACGCCAACGAGACCATCCTGCACACCCGCTTCTACCGCGGGCTGGTGCAGCCCGGCGAGGTGGTGCTCGGCGCCGACAGCCACACCAGCAGCCACGGCGGCCTCGGGGCGTTTGCAATCGGCCTCGGCGGGGCCGACATCGCGGTGGCCATGGTGCTCGGCGAGTCGTGGATCGAGGTGCCCGAGGCCATCGCCGTCGAATACACCGGCGAGATCCCCTTCGGGCTGACCGGCAAGGAGATCATCCTCAAGACCCTCGGTGATCTGGGCCGCAATACCGTCGCCATGGAGCGCTCGGTGGAGTACCGCGGCGACGCCGTGCGCCACTTCACCCCCGACATGCGCTTCACCATCGCCAACATGACCGCCGAGTTCGGCGGGCTCAACGGCATCTTCGAGGCCGACGGCCGGGTCGCCGCCTGGCTCGCCGAGCGCCCGAGCCACAACGACGGCGCGCGCTACTTCAAGGCCGACGACGACGCGAACTACGTCGCCCGCTACCGCATCGACCTCGCCGATCTGGCGCCGCAGGTGGCCAAGCCCTTCAGCCCGGACAACGTGCACCCGGTCACCGACGTGCTCGGCATGGCGCTCGACGGGGCCTTCATCGGCGCCTGCACCACCACCGAAGAAGAGCTGGTGCTCTCGGGGCTGGTGCTCGAGCGCATGCTGGCCGCCGGCCGGGTGCCGACGGTGACCACCGAGAAGCGGCTGGTGGTGCCCGGCGACCTGGACATCACCCGCCGGCTCGAAGAGTCGGGGCTGCTGGCGGTCTACGCCAAGGCCGGCTTCCGCATCGGTCCGCCGGGCTGCTCGATGTGCCTGGGCATCGCCAGCGAGAAGGCCGGCGACGGCGAGGTCTGGCTCACCAGCCAGAACCGCAACTACCAGAACCGCATGGGCGCCGGCAGCCTGGCCTGGCTCGCGGCGGGGGCCACCGTCGCCGCCTCGGCGCTGGACATGAAGGTCGCCGACCCGCGGGCCTGGATCGCCGAGGTCGACCAGGACCGCTACCGGCGCATCCTGGGGCACGAGCCCGAGGCCGCCGTGCCCGAGGTGGCCAACGTCGAGCCCGCCCCGATCGAGCCGCCCGCGGCGAGCACCGGCGGCGGCGCGAGCGGCGGCGGCGAGAGCGGCGGGGTGATCGAGAGCCGGGTGCAGCTCTTCGGCGACCACATCGACACCGACGCGATCATCCCCGGCGAGTTCTGCCACCTCGTCGACCTCGAGCGCCTGGGCGAGCGCTGCTTCCACTACACCGCGCCCGGCTTCAAGGCCCGGGTGCAGGCCGGCGCGGCGGTGGTCGTCGCCGGCGAGGGCTGGGGGTCGGGCAGCAGCCGCGAGCAGGCGGTGTGGGCGCTCAAGGGCGCCGGCGTGCAGGTGGTCATCGCCCGCAGCTACGCCTTCATCCACAAGCGCAACCTGGTCAACGAGGCGGTGCCGCACCTCGTCGTGCGCGACGATGACTTCCACCGGCTCGCCGAAGACGGCGCCGCGATCCGGGTCGACACCGCCAGCGGCGAGATCAGCCTCGGCGGGCGCACGTTCCGCGCCGAGACCCCGACGCCGATGATCCGCAAGCTGCAGGAAGCCGGCGGCATCGTCCCGGCGATCCACACCCACGGCAACGACGTCTTCGAGAAGCTCACCGCCTGATCGCGGCTAATCGAGCAGCGTGCGCAGCCGGTAGCCGACGTCGTCGTCGCAGCCATCGCAGCGCACCACCAGCAGCACCGTGTCGAAACCGCGCGGCACCGGCACATCCCGCCGACCCGGGCCGCGGCTCACCTCGAGCACCTGCTCGCCCTCGCTGAGCAGCCGCACGTCGAGCGCGTCGCCGTCGGCCACGTCCAGGCGCACCCGGCCGCTGCGCTCGCGGGTGCGGATGCGATACCAGTCCGTATCATCCGGACAGGCGCTGGCCCGGATGTCGGCCCCGTTGCCCAACACCGTCGCATCGTCGGGCCCGTCGTTCTCCTCGAAGCCGTCGTCCTCGCACGCGGGCGGCGGCGGCGCGGCGAGCACCGCATCCCAGACGAACTCGCCGCTGGCGACGGTGGTCAACCGCGCGAAGTAGGCCCCCTCGGGCAAGGCCAGCTCCGCCGAGCCGCCGGCGGGGATGTCCAGCTCGCGCAGCACGTTGCGCTCGCTGTCGGTGATCGTGAGGGTCACCACCCCCCGGCTCTGCACGAAGAGCCCCGCGCCGGCCGGCGCATCGAGCAGGATCCAGTCGGCGTCCCGGGCGCAGAGCACGCCCGAGAGCACCGCGCCGACCAGCATGCGGGTCGCGGTGCGCGGCTCGTCGTCGGGCTCGAGGTCGTCGGCGCCGCAGTCGTCCTGCGGGCAGCCGCGGTCGGGGCCGAGGCAGACGAGCAGCCCGGCGTCGACCACCTGGCACTCGAGCTCTTCGCCGGGGCACTCGCTGCCGCACAAGGCCGCGCAGCGGCGCAGCCCGTCGTCGAACGGCACGCACAGCGCCGCGCTGGGGCATTCGTGGTCGAAGGTGCAGCGCCCGCACGGATCGACCGGCCGCCCCGGGCTGCAGCGCCCGCCCAGGCACAGCTCGCCGGCGGCGCAATCGCCCGGGCGGCGGCAGGCGTCGGCCTCGAAGACGCAGCGCCCGTCGGTGCAGCGCCGCCCCGCCGCGCAGTCCGCGTCGCGCACGCAGTACTGCCGCGGCTCGCACCAGCCCGACAGGCAGACCCCGCTGTCGCAGTCGCCGTCCCCGTCGCACATCGAGCCGCCGCAGAGCCGGTCGGGTGGCACGGCGCAGGTCTCTTCACAGCCCGCCCCGCACTCGCCGTTGCAGCGGGGGATGCAGGCCACGCCGTTGCCCGCCGCGCACGCATAGCCCGCCCCGCAGACGTTCTGCGGTCCGCACGGCACGCACGGCCGCCCGCGCTCGCCGGGCGCGCAGGCCCAGGCGTCGAGGTCGCAATGCCCGCCGGGACAGTGCCCGTCGGCGGTGCACGAGACGCAGCGATCGTCGGTCGGCAGGCAGAAGAGCCCGTCGTCGCACCCGCCGGGGCAGGCCACCGCGCCCGCCGGCACGCAGCGCAGGTCGCGACAGACCGCGTCGGGCGGGCACTCGGCGTCGCGCCGGCAGGCCACCGCGCAGTCCCCGTCGAGGCAGACCGTGCCCGGCGGGCAGTCACCGTCGTCGCCGCAGCGCGCGGGCGGCAGGCAGCGCCCGTCGACGCAGCGCCCCTCGCCGCAGTCGCGGTCGAGGGCGCATTGCGGCGCCGGCGCGCAGCGACCGTCGAGGCAGACGTCCCCCGCGGCGCAGTCGGCGTCTTCGGCGCAGACCGTCGGCCGGAAGCGGCACGCCTGGCCGGGCACCGGACAGTAGAAATCCTGGCCGCAGTCGGCGTCCGAGGCGCAGACCCCCGGCGGGATGCGACAGGCCCCACCGGCGCAGATCTCGCCGGGCAGGCACTCGCCGTCGACGAGGCAGGCGCCGTCGGGGTCGAGCAGCCGGAACTGCAGGCGCTGCGAGATCGTCGAGCCCGCCGCGTTGCTCGCCTCGACGTGCAGCCAGGTGGTGGCCGCCTGCTCGATCAGCCCGCCGGGCACGTCCCCCTGCCAGCTCTCGCCCACGTCGTACATCGGCGACCGCTGGGGCTCGGCGAGCAGATCGGCGTGCACGTCGTACTGGCGGGTCCACTCGATGCTCACCGTATCGGCGCCCTCGACGACCGCCGTCACCCGATAGGGCCCCACCGGGTCGCGGGTATCGCCCGGCCCGTGCACCTCGATGATGCGCGGCGGCGCCGGCTCCCCGCAGGCGAGGAGCAGCAGGGCGGCCAACAGCAGACAACGTCGATGCATCACTCAGCCTCCCGCGCCGCAGACCCGGGTCATCCAGCGGCCGCCGCGGCGATCGTCGAGCGCGACGTCGACGCAGGCGCCCGCGCACGCCGCGCTACACGGTGCCACGCAGCGCCCATCGGCGCACCATCGGCCGCGGCAGTCGCCGTCACCCGCGCACGCGTCGCCGCTCGCCCCCTCGCCGCCGACCGCTCGACAGCGGCCTTCGAAGCCGCCGCCCGTCGCCCACAGCCCGCAGAGTTCACCGGCCGGGCAGCCGGCGTCGTCGGCGCAGGCCGCGCCGCTGCCCTGCGCCGGAGCGAGGCAGCCGGCGAACGCCACGATCGGGCCGTCGGGCGCGCTCGGCTCGGCGGGCACGGCGAGCAGAGCCGGCAGGCAGGCCCCGGCGCAGTCGGCGTCCTGCGCGCACGGGGCCCAGCAGACCCCGTCGAGGCAGGCGCCGCCGCTACACTGTCCGTCTTCGGCGCAGGGGGCCTCACCCGCCGCGTCCCCCAGCGGCGATTGGCAGCCGAGCCGCGGCGACCCGTCGCCCCACCACGGGCGGCACGTGCGCTCGGCGGGGCAGTCGGCCGCGGCGGCGCACGGCGGCGGCGGCGGGATGCACATCAGGTGGGCCTCGACGAGCACGCAGCGCCCCGAGGAGCAGTCGACGTCCGCCGCGCAGCGCCCGTGGCAGATCCCGTCGACGCACCGCCCGCTGGCGCATTGGGCGGGCTGGGCGCAGGGGGCCTCGGCCGGCAGCGGACCGCGGGCCGGGTGACACCGATCGTCGAGCCCGCAGGCCATGTCCGCGCCGCAGTCGGCGTCCCGCCCGCAGCGCAGCTCGCCGCAGCGGCGGGTCGCGGCGTCACAGCGGCCTTCGACGCAGCCGCCGAACCGACAGCCCGGGCGGCAGACCCCGTCGTCGGCGCAGAAGGCGTCCGCCGGGCAGTCGTCGTCGACCGCGCACCCGCAGCGGCGGGTCGCCCGATCGCAGCGGCCGGGGCACGGGTCGGGGTCGAGTCGGCACCCGGGCAGGCAGACCCCGTCGGCGGCGCAATAGGCTTCGCCGGGGCAGTCGCCGTCGGCGGCGCACTGCACCGTCAGGCAGCGGCGGGCCTCGACGTCGCACAGCGCGCCGGGGCAGCCGCCGACCCGGCAGCCCTCGCGGCACAGGCCGTCGGCGGCGCAGTAGCCGTCGGCGAGGCAGTCGTCGTCGGCGGCGCAGCCGGCGGCGCAGCCCGAGGGCGGACACAGATCGAGCAGGCAGACCCCCGCCGCGCCGCAGACCCCCGAGGGGCAGTCGGCGTCGTCGGCGCAGCGGTCGCTGGCCCGGGGCAGGCACCAGCCGTCGAGGCAGCGCCGCCCGGGGCAGTCGCCGTCGCCGCGGCAGCTCTGCGCGCCGCATAGCCCATCGCGGCAGATCTGGCCGGTGGCGCAGTCGGTGTCGAGGGCGCAGGCCGCCGCGCCGCCGCAGCGACCATCGAGGCAGATCTGCCCCGGTCGGCAGTCGCGCTCGGTGACGCAGCGCCCCCCGGTGGACGAGTCGGCGCAGGCCCAGGCGAGACCCAGCGCGAGCAGATACGAGCGGCGGAAGACCACGCCCCTCGATACAGCAGCGATGGCGTTGGGAGCCAGCGGCGCGCGCGCTGCGGCCACCGGGCCCGGCGCGGCCAGCCGACCCTTCAGCGAGGCCCGAACCGCCGCCCCCCGGCCTCCTGCGCGCCCCGTGGGGCATCCCCGACCCCCGGTTCGAACCTTCCCCCCGACCCGGGGCCGTGCTACAGCCCCCGGCCATGAGTGAATCGACCGAACAGGGGGCGCTCAAGCGCAGCCTGGGCCTGCCCGACGTGGTGGCCCTCGGCATCAACGGGGTCATCGGCCAGGGCATCTTCCTGCTGCCAGGGCTGGCGGCGGCGCTGATGGGCCCCGCCTCGCTGACCGCGCTGGCCATCGCCGGGCTGCTCTCGTGTCTGATCGCGCTGTGCTTCGCCGAGGTGGCCAGCCACTTCGACAAGACCGGCGGGGCCTACGTCTACGCCCGGGAGGCCTTCGGAGACTTCGTCGGCTTCGAGGTGGGCTGGCTGACCTGCTGCGTGGCGGTCATCTCGTGGGCCGCGCTGGCCAACGGCTTCACCGAGGTCTTCGCCCACTTCGTGCCGGCGGTCAAAGAGCCCTTCACCCAGAAGGCGGTCGCCATCGGGCTGATGAGCGCGCTGATGGCGCTCAACCTCTTCGGCGCGCGCATCGGCGCCTCGATCTCGACCTTCTTCTCGGTGGCCAAGCTGGTGCCGCTGGTGCTCTTCATCGGCGTCGGCGCGTTTCACCTGCAGGGCGCGCTCTTCGAGCCCTTCGCGCCGCAGGGCTACGGCTCGATCGCCGACGCGACGCTGGTGCTGCTCTACGCCTACGTCGGCTTCGAGACGCTGGTCGTGCCCGCCGGCGAGATGAAGAACCCGCAGAAGAACGTGCCCATCGCGCTGATGACGGTCATGGCGGTGGTCACGGTGGTCTACATGGCGGTGCTCACCGTCAGCGTCGGCACCCTGCCCGAGCTGGCCGGACACAAGAACCCGGTCGCCGCGGCCTCGGCCAACGTGCTCGGCGCGGTCGGCGGCACCATCGTCGCCATTGGCATCTGCGTCTCGGTCTTCGGCACCAACGCCGGCGCGGCGCTCGTCAGCCCGCGGCGCTTCTTCGCCCTCGCCGAGCGCGGTGACCTGCCCCGCTTCTTCGCCCGGGTCGACCCCGACAGCGGCGCGCCGCGACCGGCCATCGTGCTCACCTGGGGCCTGGCGGTGGTGCTGGCGCTGACCGGCAGCTTCAAGGAGCTCGCGGTGCTCGGCGTCGTCGCCCGCTTCCTGCAGTACATCCCGACCTGCCTGGCGGCGATCGTCTTCCGCCGGCGCTACCAGAATCAGCCGCGCCAGGGCTTCACCCTGCCCTTCGGCCCGGCCATCCCGCTGGCGACGATCGGGCTGTGCGTCTGGCTCCTGTGGGCCAGCTACGATAAGAACCCCGAGCGCATCCACTACGGGCTGCTGGCGGTGGCCATCGGCGTGCCGCTGTACTTCGTGGCGCAGTGGAACAAGAAGCGCGAGGCGCGCGGGTGAGCGATCTGCCGCCCGATCCGCCCGGTCGGCCCCTGTTCACCGCGCTGGCGGTGGTGCAGGCGCTGGGCTTCGCGCTGCTGGTGAGCTGGCTGATCTGGCGGGCGACGGGCGGCTGACGCCCCGGCGGCCTCAGGGCACCTCGCGCAGCATCGCCTCGATGGCCGGCCGCTTGATCTCGGGCACCTTGGCCGGCACGCCGATCCAGACGAAGGCGATGATCTCTTCGACCGCGGGGTCGATGCCCACCGCGGCGTAGGTCTCGGGGTGGGTGGTGAGCCCGCCCGAGCTCCACTTGGCGCCGAGGCCCTCGGCGGTGGCGGCGAGCTGCAGGTTCTGGATGGCGCACGCCGCGGCGGCGTAGTCCTCGCGGGCGCGGAAGGCGTCGTCGCAGCGCACGACCGAGACGACCACCAGCTCGCCGGGGTGCATCAGCTTCTGCGTGATCTTGGCCACCCGCTTGGGTGAGGGGTCGCGGCCGGCGGGCGTCTTGAGCCGGATGCCGAGCGGCAAGAGCTTCTCGCGGCGGGTCTCGCGGCCGATGCGGGTGAAGCGCCAGGGCCAGGTGAGCTTGTGGTTGGGCGCCTGGTGGGCGGCCTCGATGATGCGCTCGAAGGCGCCGGCGGGCAGCGTGGCGTCGACGTAGTCGTGGATCGTGCGGCGGCGGTGGATGGCGTCGTAGAGCTGCATGGGTCCTCTCGCTGGGCGGAACGTGTATAGAGCCGCGAGGGCCCCGGGAGGATTCGCGCCGATCGCCGCGCCGGCGCTTGCGCAGCGGCGGACGATATGGGACCGAGCATCGATGCACCGCCGCCCGCAGCCCTCGGCACAGTCTCCTGCGCGCCCGACCCGCGTCGATCGCGGCGGCGCCGCCGGCCGCCGCTGGCTGGTGGCCACCCGCCCGCTGCATCCCGCGCTGCGCGGGGCGGTCCGTGAGATCACGGGCTATGAGGAGCAGACCCCCGCCCCGCTGGTGCGCCCCGAGCTGCCCGGGGCGACGCTCACCTGCATCATCGAGATCGGCCCGCCCATATCCGTCGACGGGGTGCGACGCCGCGGCGGGTTCGTGGCCGGCTTGCACCAGGGGCCGGCGCTGACGGTGCACGACGGCTTTCAGGCGGGGGTTCAGATCGACCTGACGCCGCTGGGTGCCGGGCGCTTGTTGGCCGACGATACCGCGCAGCTCACCGACCGGGTGGTGACGTTCGACGACATCATCGGCCCGGCGGGCCGCGGCCTGGGTGACCGGCTGGCCGAGCTGCCCGACTGGCCGGCGCGGCTCGATCTCGTCGAGCAGGTCCTGCTGGCCCGGCTGGCGCGGGGCGCGGCGACGCCGGCCTGGCTGGAGTGGGCCTGGGCGCGCATCGTCGACAGCGGCGGCGCGGTGCCGATCGCCGAGCTGGCCGACGAGCTGGGCTACAGCGCGCGCCATGTGGGCCGCGCCTTCCGGGCGGCGGTGGGGCTCTCACCCAAGCGCTACGCGCTGCTCGTGCGCTTCGGGCGGCTGGTCTCGGCCCTCGACGCCGGCGATGCGCCCGACTGGGCCGCGCTGGCCCTCGACCTGGGCTACGCCGATCAGGCGCACATGGCGCGCGAGGTGCGCCGGTTCACCGGGCTGACGCCGAGCGGTCTGGCGACGCTGCGGCGGCCTTTCGCCGACTCGATCGACGTGTCGAAGACACCCCGCTGACCGTCGCCAGTTTACCGCGCCACGGTCCCGCGTCGGGGCAGACCGCGATTCGCCGCTCTCGAAAGAGACTGACCGGATCCCCGCATCCGCCGGCCTCTCCCGACCCCTTGCCCCACTGCGGTATTCCAACCGGCGCGGCGGTGCCGTACTCTCCGGCGACCGCCCGATCGCGAACGGCCCCACCACGAGGAGGAGATATGGCCGCCACCGGATTCGACCCCCAGGCCATGCGCACCTTCGGCGCCCTCATCGCCCGCATGATGCAGGGCGGCGCGCTCACCCGGGAGGAATCCCGCGACGCCTATCGCCAGATCTACACCTACAAGCAGCCCGAGCTGCAGCAGGGGGCCTTCATCGCGGCCCACAAGGCCAAGGGCGAGACCGCCGACGAACTCGTCGGGCTCACCGAGGCCCACTGCGAGGAGTGGACCCGCTGCTTCGCCCGCACGGTGAACGCCGACCGGCCTCATGTGGGCATCGTCGGGGTGGGCATGGACAGCCTCAAGACGTTCAACATCTCGTCCACCTCGGCGGTGGTCGCGGCGGCGTGCGGGGTGCCGGTGCACAAGGTCGGCGCGCCGGGCATGACCAGCATCACCGGCTGCGCCGACGCCTTCATGCTGTGGGGCGTCGACGGGCAGGGGCCGCTCGACAAGCAGATCTCCGCCGTCGAGCAGGTCGGGCTCGGCTTCACCACCCCGGTCACGCCGCATCTCAAGCACATGGGCATCGGCCGGGTGCTCAGCCAGCTGCGCATCCCCACCTCGATGCACCTCGCCGGCCCGCTCGACCAGCACAGCGGCGAGCGGCACAAGATCGTGGGCGTGCCGCAGCCGCACTACGTGAAGCTCATCGGCGAAGTGCTCGCCGGCCTCGACTTCTACGAGCGGGCGCTGGTGCCCTGCGGCGGCGTCGATACGATGCCCGGGCGCTACATCGACGAGTTCAGCAGCATGGGCCCCACCGACATCGCCGAGCTCAAGCCCGACGGCAGCGTCGAGCACTACACCCTGCGCCCGGAGGACGTCGGGCTGAAGGTCGGCGACCCCAAGGCGGTGGAGAGCGCCGATACCCGCGAGGCCAACGCCCGCCTCGGCGCGCTGATCATGGCCGGCCGGGGCAACGCCGACCAGACCGACCTCTGCGCATACAACGCCGCCGCCGCGCTGATCGTGCTCGGCGAAGAGAGCGACTGGAAGATCGCCATCCAGCGCTGCCGCGAGGCGATGAAGAGCGGCGCGGCCATCGCCAGACTGCGGGCGCTCATCGAGCACCAGAACCGCGACCCGGCGGCCGGGCTGGCCAAGCTGGACGCGCTGCTCGCCGGATGACGACGCTGGAGTGGGCTCGGGTGACCGACGACGAGGTGATCGTCGCCGACGCCCGCCGGGCCTGGCTGCACCGCCCCGACCCGCTCGCGGCCGACGTCTTCGCCGAGCCGATGCGGGGCGCGGGCAGCCTCGCGACCACCGAACAGCTGCTCGAAGGGGCCATCGGGGCCGGCCTGCGCGCCGCCCGCCGCGCCGCGGGCGAGCTGACCCCGCCGCCGCTGACCCGCGAGCGCTGGGTCTGGCGGCTGTGCGGGCTGTATCACATGACGACCCGCACGCCGGCGCTGCTCGCCGAGGCCGAGGCGAAGTTCCGCGCCGCCGAGCGCCCGCTGCTCGCCGAGTGGGCCGCCGAGCGCCGCCGAGAAGAGACCGGGCACGACCGGCTCGCGCTGCGCGACCTGAAGGCGCTCGGCTTCGACGGCCCGGCGCTGGTGGCTCGGGTGCACCCGCCCAACGCCCGGCGCATGGTCGACTGGTTCGCCGCCGCGGTGCACGATCACCCGCTGCCCATCGGCGCGCTGGCCTACGCGCACACGGTCGAGCGCCTCGCGCTGCGCTTCGGCCGGGCCTACCTCGAGCGGGTCGAATCGGTCCTGCCCCGCGGCGTCGACGCCACCCGCTGCCTGCGTATCCACAGCGCCGTTGGCAGCGATGTGTCACATGTGCGAGACAACATCACCGTCATCGCGGCCCTGCCGGCCAGCGAACGGATCGCGTGTGCGCTTGCGTGTCGGCAGATCGCGCGACTATCATCGACCCCGCCCGCTGGCGGCTACCGCGATCAGGCCGCGTTGCAGTCGATGTTCACTGCGGGTACAGCAAACGGGTAGAGCCCGGGATGGAGGGAACCATGGGAGCCAAGGTCGACGCCTGGCGCGAGATCACCAAGCGCAGCTGGCAGGATCCGGACTTCAAGGATCGTCTGCTCGCCAACCCCGACGCGGTGCTCGCCGAGTACGGCGTCGAGAAGGTCAAGGGCGTCAACTACCGGATCGTGCTCGACGAGCCGGGGGTGCGCAACCTGGTGCTGATGCAGCCGCCGGGCAACGTCTCGGTGGAAGAGGTCGGCACCGAGCCGCTCTCGGACGAGAACCCCGGCTTCTGAGCCGCGCGCGTCGGCGGTGCCCGGCGCCTCAGCCCGCCTCGGCCTCGTCTGGGGCCTCGGCCGCCGCCCGCGCCGCGATCACCGCCGCGCGGCCGCGCTCGACGACCGCCCGGCACAGGCTCGCCCCGCGGGGCACGCCCAAGCCGGTCGCCGGATCCCAGAAGCGCCCGGCCTGAAACCCGGGCAGCTCCACCGGCACCTGCACCACATAATCGGGGTTGAGCGGGTTGCTCTGCGCCACCGTGCGCAGGGTCACGTCGGTCCGCCCGGCGACGATGTCGCGGAACGGCCCGCGGATGCGGTCGCCGCGGGTCTTGCGGGCGATCGAATACAGCAGCGGGTTGGGGCTGCCCAGCCGCCGCAGGCCCGCCGCCCGGCGCACCTGATTGAGCCGGGCGATCAGCGCCGCCCAGATCGGCGCCGCGACGCTCGTACCGCCGGCAAAGTCGATGCGTTTGCCGTCGACCACCGCCCGATAGCCCCGCGCCGTCGGCGGCAGGCCCGGTCCGCGCTGCACCGAGTCGGCCACCGCCGCCAGCGAGACGTCGGGCACCCCGCGGCCGAAGGCCAGCACCGGCGGCGCATGCGGCCCGCGATAATACGCCCGCCGGATCTGAGGCTTGCCGTACTCGTCGGGCAGCTGAAAGCTCTGGTAGTCGGGGATGGGCACCTCGGTGCTGAAGCCGCCGCCGCCGGCCATGCGCCAGACCATCGACGGCCCCTGGGTGCCGTCCCAGCCCGGCGGCAGCGGGCCGCTCCAGGCCAGCTCGGTCAGCGGGTCGCGCTCGGTGATCATCGTGCCGCCGACACCGAGCACCCGCTCCTCGCAGGCGGGGAAGACGGTGCCCGGCCAGGGGGCCGCCGGCACCCCGTCGACGCCGGTCACCATCGTGCGCGGTACGCCGTCGTAGCAGCCCCAGTTGCCCGCGGCGGCGACCACCGAGATGCCGAGCAGCGCGCACTGGTCGAGCAACCCGGTGATGATCGCCGAGCCGTACGAGGCGTAGTAGTCCCGCTCGGGCATCAGCCAGGCGGTCGCGGCCACCGTCGGGCTGTACTCCATGTCGTGGATGATGCCCATCAGCCATGACGACCACTTGTCGGCGATGAGCGTGCGGTCCATCACATAGCAGACGATCTCGGCGCCGGGGGCCATCGCGCCGGCCCACTGAACCCCCATCGCCGCCTCTTTGGCCTCGATCATGCTCGGGTCGCGGGTGGGCGCCGGGCCGATGTAGACCACCTTGGGCTCGCTGCGCTCGATGCCGTGCGCCTTCCAGAACGCCTGGCACTCGTTGACGTCGGGCGCCGCGTCGAGCAGCAGCAGGGCGATGGTCTCGCCGCGCCCGTCGACGACCATCTCGGCCAGCGGCGCGTCGTCGACGCCGCGCAACGGTTCGCCCGCCGCGCCGCTGCCCGCGCCCACGACCCGGCCCTCGCTGATCGCCGTCGGAAAATCGTAGATCCGGCGGATGTCGTCCGGGCTGAGGCCGCCGCGCCAGCCCTCGTCGTCGCTGTCGTCCAGCTCGTCGTCGGGCTTGCCGTGACGCTCGGTGGCGTTCTTCATGATGAAGCGGTTGTTGCCCAGCAGATCGATGAGCCGCTCGGCGTCGCGCAGCACCTGGATACCCTGGACATAGCCCGCCAGATGCGGCGGCAGCGGCCAGTCGATCAGGCGCGGTCGGCGCACGTGCGGCTTGGTCAGCCAGCGCAAAGCCCGGGTGCCGAAGGCCGCCTCGAACGCCGCCCGCGAGCAGCGCAGGAAGATCGCGAGCACCGGCGTCTGCTCCAGCCCGATGGGCTCGACGCCCCGGGACTGCAGCCAGTCGAGCACCGCCTGGCGCCCCGCCGCGGTCTCGCCGACCGCCTCGCCGCCGAACATCTCCGGCCGCACCATGTGAAACAGCGCCTCACGGGTCAGAAACGGCTCGGCGGACTCCGGCGACGACAGCCGGTCGGCCTGCGCGCTCAGCTCGGCCGCGTGGTCCGGCGTCCAATACAACGTCATGAAGACGTCGGCGATCTCGCTCACCGCCATCGGCTTGCCCCCCTGCTGCGCCCGTGGCGCGAAAATACTGCGGGTCGATGTCAGCGAGGATACGGCGCGCCCGGCGCGCTGTCGAAGACGGTCGTCGCAGCGCGGGGCATGAGAACCGGGAAAGCGCTCAGCTCTCGGCGAGCGCCGCGCCCACCGGCAGCGAACCCCCGTTGAGCAGATCGGCCCCCGACACGGCTTTGCGCCCCGGCCGCTGAACCGACAGCAGCACCACCGCGCCGTCGCCGCAGGCCACCCGCGGACCGTCGGGATCGTGGGCGATGACGGTGCCCGGCGCCCCCTGCCCCTCGGCGACCCGGGTACGGTGGATCTTCAGCGGCCCCTCGGCGCGCTGCACGAAGGCGCCGGGCCACGGCGACATGCCGCGCACCCGATCGTGCACCTGCCGCGCCGGCTCCGACCAGTCCACCGCGCCGTCGCTCTTCTTCAGCATCGGCGCCAGGGTCGCGCCGCTGTGATCCTGCGGCTCGAAGCTCAGGGTGCCGGCGCACAGCCGCTCGATGGCCTGCCGCAGCGCCTGCCCGCCCAGCGTCGACAGGCGGTCGTGCAGCTCGCCGGCGGTCTCGTCGGGGTCGATGGCCGTCTCGAGCATCAGCGCCACGTCGCCGGTGTCCATGCCGGCGTCCATGCGCATGATGGCCACGCCGGTGCGCGCGTGCCCGCGCACCACCGACCACTGGATCGGCGCCGCCCCGCGCAGCGCGGGCAGCAGGCTGGCGTGCACGTTGATGCAGCCGAAGCGCGGCAGATCGAGGTAGCGCTGGGGCAGGATCTTGCCGTAGGCGGTCACCACCATCACGTCGGGCGCCAGCGCCTTCAGCGTGTCGTAGCTGACGTTGCGCAGCCGCGGCCACTGATGCACCGGGATGCCGTGGCGGTCGGCGCACGCGGCCACCGGCGTACGCATCACCCGGCGCCCGCGGCCTTTGCGCCGGTCGGGCTGGCTGACGACCCCCACCACGTCACAGCCGAGGTCGACCAGCGCCTCGAGGCAGGGCACCGCGAAGTCGGGGGTGCCCATGAAGACCACCCGCAGGTCGGCCGGCGTCTTCGGGTGCGGACGCTCGCTCATCGCGCCTCCTCGACGTCCGCCTCGGCGACCCGCGGCGGCTCGGCCCGGGCCCGGTCGTAATCCGACAGCGCCGACAGCCGCTCGAGCTTGCCCAGGCGGTCGACGTACAGCGTGCCGATGAGGTGATCCAGCTCGTGCTGGATGCACACCGCCGTCAGCCCCGACGCCTCGACCCGGATCTGACGCCCCTCTTCGTCGAGGGCCTCGACGACCACCGTCTTCGCCCGCTCGACCTCGGCGGTGATGCCCGGCAGCGACAGGCAGCCCTCGTTCCAGACCACCTCACCGTCGCGCTCGACGATGTTGGGGTTGATCAGCGCCAGCGGCTGAGGATCGTCTTCGGTGCCGCAGTCGAGCACGACCACCTGCAGCGGGATGCCCAGCTGGGTCGCCGCCAGCCCCACGCCGCGCTCGGCGTACATCGTTTCGAACATGTCGGCGACCAGGGTCTTGATCGGCTCGTCGACGGCTTCCACCGGCTCGGCGGTCTGCAAGAGCCGCCGGTCGGGCCACGTCAGCACGGTGCGTACGGTCATCGGTTCTCGCTCGGCTCGTCCATCGCCCGCGCGCTCAGCGCAGGGCGTCCTCGTATCGGGTGCGCAGCCGCGGGTTCGACAGGATCGCGAAGGCGTCGTCCACCACCGCGGCGATCTCGCTCACCTGATGCCACAGCGGGCCGTCCCGCCGCACCCGATGCGGATCGAAGCGCCGGCGCAGGGCCTCGAAGGCGGCGCGCACCTCGGCGCCGGTGGCTCCCGGCTCGACGCCGAGCACCTGGAAGTAGTCGCCGGTGAGCACCTCGGTCAGCTTGGCCTGCACCAGATCGGCGAAGCCGGGCATCTGGTCGGCGGTACGCGGCGCGCCGGCGCGGGCCACCGCCTCGGGATCGAGCGCCGGCAGCAGCCCCGCCCGCCGCCCGCCGGGCGCCTCGACCACGTCGAGGATCGACAGCCCGTACAAGATCGCCAGCGCGTCCACCTCGCCCACCCGGGCCACCCGGGCGATCTCGACCACGCTGCGCCGCCCGTCGCAGGCGCCGTGCACCGTCGACTCGTCGGGCCGCAGCGCGAGCCCCGCCGGCAGCGTCGCGCCGGTCTGCGGCATCGGGATCGCAGACGCGGTGCCGAACGCCCGGTACAGCCGCAGCCGGCCGTACTTGCGCCGCACGCCGTCCAGGATCAGCCGCGCCGGGTGCACACCGATGTCCACCGGATCGAGCGGCCGCGGGCCGCCGGCGAGCACCACCGTCTCGCCCCGCTCGAGGGCGAAGAGCGACAGCACCCGCTCGAGCACGTGATCGCGCAGCGCGCGGTAGACCTCGTCGGGCTCGATGAAGCCGGCCTCGATCAAGATCTCTTCCGGCGAGGCGCCGACCTGGTCGGCCCGGGCCCGGGCGCGCATCAACGCGGCGCGCGAGATGAAGCCCTCGCCGGCCAGGTGCGCCGCCAGGTCTTCGCTGGGCTTGCTGCTGTCGGCGTAGACCGGCCGCCCGCCTTCGAAGAAGACCCGCCGCAGCACGCCCGAGGCGGCCAGCTCGATGCGCCCGCTCAGCTCGGCCTGCCACGCGGCGGCGAGCAGCTCGCCGATGCCCCGGCGACCCAGATCCATCGGCCGCCCGGTATCGAGCAGCGCCTCGTGCTCCGCCTTGTCGTCGGGGCGCGGGCTCTCGGGGCGTTCGAAGCGGCGGGTCGTCGGCCCGCGCAGGGCGGGCGGCGGCGCGGCGTGGGTGGGCGCCGCGGGCGGCCGGGCGCGCTCCGGCGGGCGCCAGCCGAAGGCGTCCCGCGGGCCCTCTTCGGCGTCGGGGATCGGCGGCGGCGCGGCGGCGTCGGCGCTCGAGCCGTCGGGCTCGGCGAGCAGCGCGTCGAGCTCGGCCCACTCGGCCTCCGAGACCGGGCTCGGCGGCGCGCTGCCCTGCTCGGTGGGCGGCAGGTCTTCGCCCGGCCCGATATAGGTGATCACCTTGGCCAGCAGCTCGCCCACGCCCGCCGGCTTCTCGAAGAAGTGGTCGGCGCCCGCGGCGATGGCCTCGGCCACGCTGTCGATGGCCTCGTTGCCCGTGCCGAGGAACAGGATCGGCACCAGCGAGCCCAGCGGCATGCTGCGGATCTCGCGGCAGAGCCGGCGCCCGCCGTCGTGGGGCAGGGTCAGGCTGGCGATGACCAGATCGGGCCGCCCGTCGGCGAACGCGGCCAGCGCGCCGTCGGGATCGGCGGCCACGGTGGGGTCGTAACCCCGCGCCCGCAGCCGACGCAGCAGCGCCTGGGCGATGGCGTGCTCGTCTTCGGCGATGAGGATGCGCTTCTGCACCGCGGCATCGTACGGGCCGAACTGCCCGCAATCAATCGCGATCCGGCCGCATTCGAGGCGGGGCGGCGCCGCCTACTGGCGGCCGGTCGCCAGGAACATCTCGCGCCACGCGCTCATGCCGGCGAACGCGCGCAGGAAGCTGGGGTCGCGGCTGTTGAGCTGCACGTTGCCCAGCTTGAAGTTGCGGGCGGCGACGATGGCGCTGTAGGTGCGCCCGGCGGGGGTGCTCAACGCCTCGGCCTTGAGCCGCTCGCCGAGCGCCTTGGCCTTGGTCTGCGCCAGGTCACCCTCGGCGCGCAGCTCGGCGCAGCGGGCGTCGGCCTCGGCCCGGGTGCGCTTGTCGTAGGCCAGCGCCTCGGCGTCGATGCCGGCGATGCGCACCGTGGTCTCGGCGTTGGCGGTCTCGATGCGCTGCTGCCACTCCTCGGTCTTGATGCGCACGTCCTTGTCGATCGACTTCGAGAGGGTATCGGTCTCCTGCTTGGCCGCCGACTCCTCCTGCTTGGCCCGGTCGAGCTGACCCTGCACCGCGTAGAGCTGCTTGGCCTGCAGCCGCTCCTCGTAGGCCTCCTGGAAGCGGATGCGGCGGATGACCACCCCGTAGTCGGGCACGCTGACGTGATACTGCCGCAGCTTGACGTTGAGCGGCTCGATGGCCGCTGCGGCGATCTTCTCCCGCTGGTCGGGGTTCTGGATGTCTTCGTTGGTCAGCGTGCCGAGGTGTTCGAGCAGGAAACCGCGGCTGACGGAGTAGATCTTGTCGCGATACGACGAGCCGAAGCCCTCTTCGATGATCTTGTGCGCCTCGCCGTCGATGATCTCGTAGACCACCGTCGCCTCGACGGTGATCACGTTGTCCCCGCTGGTGCGCAGCTCGAGGGCCGGCGCGCGGCCGCCGGGCACCGCCCCTTGCGGCACCGCGCCTTCGGTGCCCTCGGCGAACTCCAGGTAGTGCAGGTTGCGCGGCAGCCGATAGGTGGTGTGAAACAGCGGCAGCTCGATGTTGTGCCCCTGGGTGAGGTCTTCGGGCACCACGCCGCCGAGCACGCTGCGCCGCACGCCGATCTCGTCGGGCTCGACGTAGGTGGTGGAGAACGCCAGGAACACCCAGCTCAGCAGGACCACGGCGCTGAAGATCTGAATCGCTTTCTTCATGGCGTCACTGCCCCTGCCGGCGGTCGGTATAGCGCAGGTCGATCGGCGTCGACGGCTGCACGAAAGGCGAAGCGCTGATGCGCTCGAGCTGGGGGAAGACGTTCTCGGCGATCTCGAGGTTGAGCACGTCGGCCCCGCGGCTGCCGACGGCGGCGATGCGCGCGGCGAGGCCCTCGGCCTCCTTGCGGTAGGCGACCTCGTTGGCCTGGGCCAGCCGCACCTTCTGGTCGCGATACGCGGTGCACTGCGCCGCCTGCTCGATGGCGTACTTGTCGGCGTCGCGGCGCACGGTGATCGCTTTGTTCTCCGCGGCGCGCCGCTCGCCTTCGAGCCGGGCGACGAGGCCCTGATACTCGGCGTTCTTGCTCTGCTCGACGTCCTGCACCATGCGCTGCGACTGCGCGGCGAGGCGGTTGCGCTTCTCTTTTTGCACCTGCACCTCCTGCTCGGCCGTCTGCCGCTCTTCGATGGCGTGCTCGACCTTGTTCTGGAAGCGCGGCTTGGGGGTGATGATCTGGGTCACCATGATGCCGAGCGGGTTGAGCCGCTCGTTGAGGTGGGTCTGGGCCAGCGCGGTGGCCTTGCCGTAGGTCGAGGGCTTGGCCACCTCGAGGAAGCTGTAGCGGCCGAACTCGTTGCGCAATATCTCGCGGCTGTGCACCGCGAGCGCCCGCTGCTTGTAGCCGTCGCCGCGGCCGTTCTTGGCGATGACGATGTCCGCCGAGTCGGGCATGGCCTGGTAGTGGATCTCCATGCGCTCGAAGTAGAAGTTCGAGCCGTCCTTGGCCCGCACGGTGAGCTTGGAGACGCTGTTGGGGTTGCCCGACTGCCCGCTGGCCTCCATCACCATCACCTGCGGCTCGACGGCGAGGATCTCCACCCGCTGGAAGAACGGGATGTAGGTCAGCGTGCCCTGATCGCGCACGACCTCGCTCTCCTCGCCGAAGATGCCGATGCCGGTGGTGTTGTAGACGACCGCCACCTCACCCGGCTCGACCTCGACGAAGCCGAAGCTGCCGCTGAAGAAGCTGCTGAGCACCAGCAACAGCGCCAGCCCGGGCAAGAGGAACTTCGCGCTCTTGAGCGCTTGAAGACGCTCGAGCGCCTTCTCGAATGTGGGATTGGCCATGGCACCCCCTCCGTGATTGATCTCCGCGACTACCTATAGCGCGCCCGGTGCGGGGGCGCGAGGCGGGGGGATGGGTAGAGCGGCGGCGTCACGCCTGCCGGCGCGCGCCCTTCGCTTGCGCTACGCGCTGCGCGACGGACCTACGCCCCGTCAGGTCGAGGGCTCGGTCCCCCGGCTTCGGCAAGACCCGCCGCATCAGCTCTACGAGGGTGAGTGATATTCGCTGGCGCCCGCTTCGACAGGGGCCTGCAGGGGGTCGTCGGGGCGCGCGCCGACAGTCGCTCCGCGGACACCAACGAGAGTGGATCAGGTGAATCCGAGTTCGATTCGGGAAGCGGAACGCACGGTGGACAGCGCCCCACCGACCCCCTGCAGGCCCGTATCGAAGCATGAGACTTCGGTCGAGATGAAAGGGGGGAGGGCAAGTGCCCCCGATTTTGATAGCCGAAGCCGGGGGACCGAGCCCTCGACCTGACGGGGCGTAGGTCCGTCGCGCAGCGCGTAGCGCAAGCGAAGGGGTGCTGGCCGCCGGGCGGACCGCCGCAGCGTTGCCCATGACCGGCACCCACAGCGTCGGTCACCGCTCGATCAGAGCCTTGCAGCGTGCGGGCAGCGGCGGGCGGGGCGCTTTCTTCGGCCGGGGACCCTTGGGTTTGCCGGCGCGGGCTTCCCTCTTGCGCTTGGCGACCTCGGCCCGGCTGAACCAGCTCTCGGTGCCGCAGCCGTCGCCTTCGGGGATCGGGCTCTGATCGATGCACTCGGGGCTGCCCTCGGGGCAGCGCAGCCGCACGTGGAAGTGGCGGGTATGGCCCCACCAGGGGCGGATCTTCTGCAGCCAGCCGCGGTCGCCTTTCACCGTGCGGCACAGCTCGCGCTTGATCACCCAGCCGACGAAGATGCGGGCGACGGCCGGGTCGAGGGCCGCCCGACGCAGCATCTCGGCGTGGTGCGGCTCGAAGACGGCGGGGTCGATCTTCTCTTTGCGCTCGTCGACGAGCGAGGCGAAGGCCTTGTCGCTGCGCCGCTGGTCGGGGCGGGTGAACCAGAAGTCCGCGTCGAGGCCCATCTGGTGGCTGCGGTGGCCCGAGGTCATCGGTCCGCCGCGGGCCTGGGAGAGGTCGCCGACGAGCACCGGGCCGAGGCCGATCTTATTCAGAGTCGCGCCATAATCGCTGACGAACCGGGCGAGCGCCGGGTGGCCGAAGTAGCGTCGCCGGTGACGGCGAATGGTCTCGAAGCCCACCCCCTTCTCGGGCAGCGCGACGCCGCCGAGCAGGCAGCCCTTGGTGTAGCCGCCGACGGCCTCCGGCGGGTGGGCGGTCGGCGCCTTGAAGTCGCCCCACGAGGGCGCGCGCTTGCGCTTGGTCTTCTTGCGGGCGTCGGCCGGCCCGGCGGCGAGCGACAGGCCGAGCGCGGCGAGCAGCGCGAGCAGGGCGGCGCGGGTCATTCGGGTGCGGGTCATTCGGGCACGGATCCTACGGGTCATGCGGGTCACCATAGCGCAGTTGGCGCGCCGAGCGTCCGGCGCTTGCGCCGATGCGAGCCCGGCGCTACGGTCCGCGACATGCATACCGACATCGTATTCGACGAAGCCAAGGCGGCCCTCGAAGGGGCCGCGACCGTGATGTTCATCGGGCGGCGCGACCGGCTGCTCGGCGACGACGTGCAGGCGCTGCTGCCCGACGGGGCCGCGGCGGTCTGGGACGCCATGATCGACGCCATCAAGCCGGGGGACGCCGGGGCCACCGCCGGCACCTTCCTGCCCGGCGGGCCGCGGGTGATGGCCGGGGTGCTGCCCGAGGCCTGCTCGCGGCACAACACCCCGACCCGGGCCCACAGCCTGGGCAACCTAGCGGCCAAGGCGCCCGGCAGCGGCGACGTCGCGATCATCATCGCCGTCGAGCAGGCGGACTACGCCCTCGCCTCGGGGGTCGCGGCGGCGCGGGCCTTCCCCGCCTTCAGCCGCAAGACCGGCGACGACGGGCGGCGGCGGGTGCGCATCGCGTTCAGCGCCGACGACGGCAAGCCGGTCGACCTCGAGCGCATCCGCATCATCGCCGAGGGGGCCCGCATGGCCGCCCGGCTGGTCGATACGCCCACCAACGAGCTGCACACCGACGCCTTCGTCGAGCTGGCCCGGGAGACCGCGGCCACCCTCGACGCCGACATCTCGGTGCTGCAGGGCGAGGCGCTGGCCCACGCCGGCCTCGGCGGGCTGTGGGGGGTCGGCAAGGCCGCCAACCGCCCGCCGGCCCTCGTCGTGCTGACCCACAACCCCGCCGGCGCCGAGAAGACGGTGGTCTGGGTCGGCAAGGGCATCGTCTACGATACCGGCGGCCTCAGCCTGAAGAGCAAGACCGGCATGCCCGGCATGAAGGGCGACATGGGCGGCGCCGCGGCGGTCATCGGCGGCTTCGCGGCCGCGGTGCGCGCCGGCTGCAAGCACCGGCTGGTGGCCATCCTGTGCCTGGCGGAGAACGCCATCGGGCCCCGGGCGCTGCGCAACGACGACATCATCACGCTCTATTCGGGCAAGACCGTCGAGATCAACAATACCGACGCCGAGGGGCGGCTGGTGGTCGGCGACGGGGTCGCCTGGGCCGTGCGGCACCACGCCCCCGACGTGCTCGTCGATCTGGCCACGCTGACCGGCGCGCAGCTCGTCGCCACCGGGCATCGCCACGCGGCGTCGGTGTGCAACGACGACGACCTCGAGGCGACGGCGGTGGCCGTCGGCAAGCTGTGCGGTGATCTGGTGCACCCGCTGCCCTACGTGCCCGAGTTCTACCGCAAAGAGTTCAAGAGCCCGGTCGCCGACCTCAAGAACTCGGTCAAGGACCGCATGAACGCGCAGTCGTCATGCGCCGCGCAGTTCATCGCCGAGCACCTCGGCGACTATCAGAACCTCTGGCTGCACCTCGACATCGCCGGCGCCTCGGGCAACGGCGAGCGGGGCACCGGCTACGGCGTGGCGCTGCTCGTCGAGCTGCTCGACCGCCTCTGAACGCGCGCCATCGGGTGGAGCCGATCTTGCCGGTCGGGCCCCGGTCTGATAATCGGCAGAGGTGGGCCGGCGATCGTGCGCCGGCGTCCCGAACCTGCCGAGCCGAGCCGTGAGCAGCGACATCGACCGCGGCGTACGCATCGCCGACAAGTACGAGATCGTCGGCCCCCTCGGCCAGGGGGCGTACGGCAGCGTCTACGAGGCGATCCAGCATCCGGTGGAGCGCAAGGTCGCGCTCAAGGTCATCTCGCCGCACGCCGCCGCCGACGAGGCCCTGCGGGCGCGCTTCTTCCGCGAGGCCCGGGCCATCGCCCGGCTCAACCACCCCGGGGTGGTCACCCTCCACGACTACGGCGACAGCAACGGCATGCTGTACATGGTCATGGAGTACGTCGACGGGGTCGAGCTCAAGGCGGTCGTCAAGGCCGAGGCCCCGCTCGAGCCGGTGCGGGCGCTGGACTACATCCGGCAGGTGGTGCTGGTGCTCGTCGAGGCCCACGGGCTCGACCTGATCCACCGCGACCTCAAGCCAGCCAACATCATGATCGTCAAGGACGCCGCCGGGGTCGAGCGGGTCAAGATCCTCGACTTCGGCATCGCCAAGCTGCTCGACGACCGGCGGGCGCGCTTTCAGACGCAGATGGGCACGGTGGTCGGCTCGCCGTCGTACTTCTCGCCCGAGCAGGCGATGGGCGAACCCTGCGGGCCGGCGGCCGACCAGTACTCGGTGGGTGTCATCCTCTACGAGATGGTCACCGGCAGGAAGCCGTTCGTCGGCAACTCGCTGATGTCGCTCATCAACGCCCACCGCTTCGAATCGATGCCGCCGCTGCCCGCCGAGCTGGACCTGCCGCCGGCGATGACCGCCTTCTTGCGCCGCGCGCTCGAGAAGCAGCCCGCCGACCGCTTCCCCGACGCGCGGGCGATGCTCGAAGGGCTCGATACGCTCATCCGCAACATCGTCGGCGAGGCGTCGGGTCAGTGGCCCATCGTCGAGAGCGGGCTGCACCGCCTGCCCGAGCGGCGCAAGAAGAATACCGCGCCGCTGCCCGGGCTCGAGGCCGACGAGGCGCACCAGTCGAGCGAGAGCCTGGCGAGCGTCGCGGCGACGACGCCCGACCCGATCCCGGGCATCCAGCCCCGGGAGGGCGTCGGCCACGCCCGCGACATGGCCGCCGCCCAGAAGGCGGGCATCGACCAGACCGCGGCGCTCATCGCGCTGGGCTCGGCCCACGACCTGTACAACCAGGACCCGGGCATCACCGCGCCCGACCCGCCGCCGGCCAGCGAAGACGAGCCCGCGGCCCTGCCCGGCGTCGAGGTCTTCAACGCCTCGTCGACGATCATCAAGCCGCCGCCGCCGAAGACGCCGCGCTCGCCGCTGCAGATCGCGCTGCTCGTCGGCGGCACGATCGTCGTGCTGGGGCTGGTGGGCATGTGGCTGTTGAGCCGGGGACGGACCGCCGCGGACGCCGACGTCGGCGCCGTCGTCGCGGCCGACGCCGAGCTGGACGAACAGCCGGAGGAGATCGAGCCGGTCGACGCCGCGCCCGACGCCGCGCCGCTCGACGCCGCGCCGGCAGCCGCGCCCGACGGCGCGGCGGCGGGCGACTCGGCGACGGACGCGCTGCCCGACGTATCACCGGATGCAGCCGTGGACGCCACCGTCGACGCCGCGCCCCGGCGGCGGACGCGGACCCGGCGCAGTCGCCCACGCCCGCCGGCGCCCGAAAAACTCCAGGATCCCTACCAGAAGCTCTGACGGCTCGGCGGCATGCGCCGCCGAGCACGGGCGAGAGGACCGGCAGCCCGCCCGCTCAGGGGGCGCCGCCCGCGAGCGCGATCAAGGCGCGAAGAGGCAACCGATCTGCTCGGCGCAGACGAGCGGGTCGCCCATCGACCGATCAGCCACCTCGACCATGCAGTCGATCTGGCGCTGGGTCGTCGCCGGATCGGCCATCAGCGCCTGCTCGCACCCCATCAGGTAGGCCTGCTCGTCGCCGAGGCCGAGGAAAGCCTCGTTGCCGCAGACGACGAAGGCATCCCAGGCGTCCTGGCAGCTGCCGGCGGGGCCCACGTCGAAGCAGGCCACGACCGTATCGGCGTCGCACATCGCGCCGTCGACGCAGACCTGCAGCGCCTCGGCGGTGCCCATGCCGCGCAGGACCTCGAGCCCGCCGCAGTCGGCGCGGCAGCCGTCAGCGTCCGGATACAGCCCGTCCTCGCCGATGAACTCGCAGGCGGCGATCTGACCGCAGACGTCGTCGCAGACCATCGGGATCACGCCCGGCGCGTCGAGGCAGACCTGCAGCTCGTCGCAGCCGGCCCGCTGAGCGCAGGCGGCGCGCACCGGCGTGCCCTCGGGCTCGGGGATGCAGTCCCGCTCGCAGAGGAAGGTGTCGATGTTCTCGTCGCACGCGTTCTGCGCCGCGCAGAGGCTCTGGCAGGCGGGGCTGGCCGGCTCGACCTCGGCGCCGATGCACTCGGCGACGGCCGCGCAGCCGGCGCCCGCCCGGCGCGCGCCGATGGCGCAGGCCGCCTGCTCGATCTGCTCGGGGTCTTCGGCGTTGCGCCGGCAGTCGGCGATGCACGCCTCGTTGCCCTCCGCCAGCCGGCAGCCGACGGTCGCGGCGCAGAAGGCCTCGCAGTAGGCGTCGGGCGGCACCGCCTCGACGCAGGCGTCGAGCGCCGCGCACTCGGCGTCGGGGCCGGCCTCTTCGAAGCAGGCGCGGGCGCCGTCGAACAGCAGCCCGTCGGCCGCCGGCAGGCCCTCGCCGCACTCGATGAGGCAATCGACCGGATCGACCTCGGCGCCGCCGCACTCGATCTCGCGCCTGCACCACGCCCGGCAGGCGTCGCCGCCCGACAGGTCGCCGCCCTCGCACACCGCCCGCTCGTCACAGCGCGCGGTCGACGCCACGCAGGCCAGCCGGGGCAGGAAGCCCTCGGGGTCGGCGAAGTCGGCGTCGTCGCAGCTCGCGACGCAGTCCGGGCCGCCGAGGTCGCACGCGTCGAGGCGCTCGCAGAGCACGTCGCAGCGCGGCGGCGCCGGCGGGGTGCACACCGCGGTCGCCTCGCAGGTGCCCGCCGCCAGGGTGCAGCTGCGCTGGGCGAAGCCGCGGGCGGTGGCGCCGCGGGCCAGGCAGTCGGCCTCGCAGCCCTCGCCCACCTCGCCGCCGCACTCGGCCACCCGGGCGCAGTAGTCGGGGCAGACGTCGCCGGCGCCGGCGGACTCGACGCAGGCGGCGATGTCGGCGCAGGTATCGCCATAGGCGCAGGTCAACCCGGGACGCAGCGGCGCGATGAGCGCCTGATCGCCGCTGGCCAGCGCCGCCCGGCACTGCTGCACGCACTCGAACTCCACCTGACCGCCGGGCAGGGTGCCGCACAGGGCCGAGACCGCGCAGTACTCGTCGCAGGCCTCGAGCGGCACCGTCGCCGGCTGGAAGCAGCGCAGGATCTCGCCGTCGCAGGCCTCGAAGCTGGCGGTCAGGCAGTCGATGGCGCCGTCGACCAGATCGCGCAGGATCGGCGGGGCCACCTCGACGCAGGCCTCGACCTCGAGGAAGGCGCAGGGTTCGTTGGCCGCGCACAGCTCCTCCACCGACGCGTCGCCGACGATGTCGCGGGAGACCTGCTGCCCGCAGGCGGCGAGCTCTTCGCAGTCGGCGGCCTCGCGGGCGCAGGTGCGGGCGATCGTCTGCCGCCGGCGGGCGACCGGATCGTCCACCTCGGCCGGCTGGGCGCAGTCGAGGGCGCAGTCGATGGGATCGACGCTGTCGTCGCAGCCGGCGCGGGCGTCGCACAGCGCGAGGCAGTCCGCCTGCCGCTCGCCGAGCACGCAGCGGGCGAAGTCGGGCTCGCTGCACGTCTCGGGCTCGTAGACCACCGCCTCGCCGCAGTTGATGATCGACTGCGCCAGCTCGCGGTTGTTGCAGGCCGTCGCGCAGTTGGCCACGTCGGGCAGCCCGCCGGGCACCCGCGCGCTGGCCCCGCACTCATCGAGGGTCTCGCAGACGTCGGGGCACTCGGGCCGCGGGCGGGCGGGCACCACGCACTCTTCGAGCGCGTCGCAGGCGGTGATCTGCATGCACGAGCGATAGCCCTGGAAACGGTCGGACAGCTCGGCGTCGGCGCAGCCGCGCAGGCACTCGTCGCGCTCGCCGGCCCACAGGTCGAGCCGGTCGCAGCCGGCGTAGACCCCGCAGATGTCGTCGCAGGTCTCCAGATCGCGGATCAGCCCCATGTCCGGATCGGGCTCGGGCTCCATGCCCAGGTCGGGCTCGGGCTCCGCGGCGCCATCGGGGTCGGGATCGCCGTCGGTCTCGGCGTCCATGATGCGCACCAAGGCGTCGGGCTCGGGCGTCTCGTCCGGGCCGCCACCGTCGTCGCAGGCCACGACGAGCGGCCCCACGAGCAGAAACACCGCCATCCACCGCTGCATGATCACTCCCCTGATCGAGTTGCGCTTCGGCCGGGCGTCGGCCGGTGCGTCTTCTACGTCAAGGGCCGGGACCGAAACAAGGGCGGCGACGTGCGATCACCGTCGACGGATATCGCGCGGGCGCGGGGACTCTGGGCGGTTCGGGGGGCGGTTCGGGCCCTCAGCGGGCGCGGCGCAGCACCAGGGCCTGCATGAAGACCCGGCCGCGGCCGATGCGGCGGTACCAGTGGGCCTCGGCGAGCACCTCGCGCACCACCGGATCGTTCTTGCTGACCGTCTTGGCGGCCACCATGGCCCAGGCGCGGCGCATGGCGTCGGCGTAGAAGGCGTCCCACAGCTCGGGCTGCAGCGGCACCTGATGCACCAGCTCGTAGCCCGCGTTGCGCACGACGGTGTGACAGTCGGCCAGGGTGCGCAGCGGCTCGACCATGTGCCGCTCGAGCGGCTCGCGCACCTCGGGCGGCGCGTCCTTGTTGACCACGCCGGGATAGGTCACCGCCACATGCCCGTTGCGCGGCACCAGCCGACGCCACTCGGTCAGCGCCTTCTGCAGGCCCAGCTTGAGGGCGGCGCCCTCGGCCATCACCAGCCGGAAGCTCTCGTCGGCGAACGGCAGCGCGCCGTAGGACGCGGCCACCGGCTTGACCAGGTGGCCCGCGCCGCCGTCGGTCGTGCGCGCCTGCACCACCGGCAGATAGCGCGGCTCTTCGTCGACGGCGACGATGCGGCAGCCCCGCGAGCGGGCCACCCAGGTGGCGCGATCACCCGATGCACACCTGAGGTCGAGGACCAGGTGGTTGGCCTTGATCTGAACCTGGTTCAGATAGGCCGAGGTGAACGTCGAGCCGCCGGGCTCGCTCCGCGGGAGCGGAGAGAAGAAGGTGAAGCGATCCACGCCACCCAGCCTACATCAACGGTCGGCGATGTCTACATACTCGGCGTCGGTCTCGCCGATGTACATCTGGGTCGGGCGGTAGATGCGGTTGTCTTCCAGCTGTTCGAGCCAGTGCGCGCTCCATCCGGAGACCCGGGCGATGGCGAACAACGGGGTGAACAGATCGACCTCGATGCCCAGCTTCTCGTAGACCAGACCGCTGTAGAAGTCGACGTTGGGGTAGATGCCCTTGGCGCCCAGCCGCTTGGCGGCCTCCTCCTCGAGGGTGCGGGCGATGTCGTACAGCGGGGTCGAGCCGTGGCTCTGGAAGAGGTCGGCGGCCATCTTCTGCAGGATGGTCGCCCGCGGGTCCTTGACCTTGTAGACCCGGTGACCCAGGCCCATGATCTTCTCTTTGCGGGCGATCATGCCGCCGAGCACCTCGCCGACCTGCTCGATGTCGGTGAAGTGGGCCCGCAGCATGTGCAGCACCCGCTCGTTGGCCCCGCCGTGCAGCGGACCCGACAGCGAGCCGACCGCGCCGGCGATGGCCGAGTAGGGGTTGGCCAGCGTCGAGCCGACCACCCGCCCGGTGAAGGTGCTGGCGTTGAAGCCGTGCTCGGCGTGCAGCACGAAGCAGACGTCGATCAGCCGGGTCACCTTGGCGTCGGGCTTCTCGCCGGTGAGCATGTAGACGAAGTTCGCCGCGTGGTTGAGCTCCCCGTCGGGGGCGATGACGTCCTCGCCCTTCCGGATGCGGTCGAAGGCGGCGACGATCGTCGGCATCGAGGCGATCATGCGCAGCGCGGCCGCCCGGTTGCCCTCGCGGTCGGTGACGTCCATCTGCGGGTAGAAGGTGCCGAGGGCCGCCACGGCGGTCTGCAGGGCGACCATCGGGTGGCCGTCCTTCGGCAGGCTGCGCAGGATGGCGAGCACGCCCTCCGGCAGCCCGCGCACCGCGCGCAGCTCGGCGTCGAAGGCCTTCAGCTCGTCGGCGGTCGGCAGCGCCCCGAAGAGCAGCAGGTAGACCGTCTCCTCGAAGGTGCTCTTCTCGGCGAGGGCCTCGATGCGGATGCCCCGGTAGCGGAGGATGCCCTCCTGACCGTTGATCAGGCCGATGGCCGACTTGGCGGCCACGACCCCGGCCAGCCCCGGAACGAAATTGACCTCACCCATGTGTCCGGCCTCCTTCAGTCTCGCGATGAGTCAGTGCTTGGGGGCCCGGCACCGTGCGCCGCGCAGGACCCAATACGACGCCGCCTTATACCAGATCGAACGCCGCGGTCGAAGAACGGAAATGCCGATCGGGCCTCAGGTTGACGCGATGCATCACCGCGCGGGGGTCTCGGCCGCCTTTTTTGCTTTCGGCGCTGCGCCCGGCGCCGGGTCCGACGCCGCGGGGGCGAGGGGCCGCGCCCGATCGGGCAGGGTGCGATAGCGCTCGAGCAGCGCCGCCTGCCGATGATCGCGCGGCGCCTCGACGCCGCCGACGAAGACCCGCTCGGCCACCGTCGACAGTTCGAAGGGGTCGCCGCTCCACACGACCACGTCGGCCACCGCGCCGGGGCGCAGGACCCCCCGTTCGCCCAGCCCGAACGCCAGGGCCGGCGCCCGGGTGATCGCCCGCAGCGCGGCCCCGTGGGGCAGGCCCTCGCGCACCGCGTTGCCCGCCGCCTGACGCAGCGTGCGCACGTTGTGGGTGCTGAAGCTCGACAGGATCACCTCGACCCCCGCCTCGGCGAGCACCCGCGCGTTGTCGCCGCGGGCGGCGAGCCGCTGGAAGTTCTCCGGCGCGTTGAGCAGCGGGTCGACGATCACCGGCACCTTCGCCGCCGCCAGCGCCGGCGCGAGGGCCGCCGCCTCGGCGCCCATCGAGACGATCAGCTTCAGCCCGAAGGCCGCGGCGATGTCGAGCGCGGCGGCGATGTCGCTGCGGCGATCGGCGCGCACCATCAGCGGCAGGCGACCGGCGAGCACCGGCTGCAGCGCCTCGAGGTCGAGCCGGCTCGCCGCCAGCCGGCGATAGGCGTTGCGCTCGAAGGCGCGGGTGTTCTCGGCGTAGGCCCGCGCGTCGTCGAGCACCTCGCGCAGCTCGGCGATGGCCACCCCGCGGCTGCCGTCGCGCCGCCCGCCGAGGTTGACCACCATCGCCACCGGCGCGATGGGCGCGGCGACCCCCGGCCCGCTCCAGCTCGGCACCGCCGCCGCCTGACCGGTGATCAGGCCGCCGCCGGGCGAGGTCACGAAGAGCGTCAGCCCGTGGGCCCGCTGAATCGGGATCAACCGGCTGTCGGGGTTGAAGCCGTCGAGCGCGCGGTAGGCCGCCCTTATGGGGTCGCCCTCGCCGCTGTCGTCGACGGTCTCGTCGGCGCCCCAGATCTCGACCAGACCCAGCCGGGTCTCCGCCTCGATGAGCCCGGGGGTGACCACCCGACCCGCCGCGTCGATCACCGTCGCCCCGGCCGGCGCCTTCAACCCCGCGCCGACCGCGACGACGCGGCCGTCTTCGATGATCAGCGTGCCGTTCTCGATCGGCTCGCCTTCGACCGGGTGCACCGTGCCGCCGACGATGGCGATCAGGGCCATGAGCGTGCCGATCATCGCTGACCTCCCTGGGGGCTGGACTGGCTGCCGGAGGTGGTGCCGGGGCGCGCGGCCCCGGCGGGCGGCTGCGCGCCGGGCAGGCCGCTGTGCAGGCCCACCTCGAAGTCGCTCCACGGCGGCTGGGGGTTGACCCGGTCGTGGCGCAGGTGCCCGTCGATCCAGACGAGGTCGGCCCGGGCGTAGACGCTCAGCGGGTCGCGATCCCACAGCACCACGTCGGCCATCTTGCCCGGCTCGAGGCTGCCGGTCTGCTCGGCGACGCCCAGCGCGATGGCCGGGTTGATCGTCACCCAGCGCAGCGCGGCGTGGGCGTCGAGCGCCGTGCCCGCGGGCGCGCCCGGGTCGGGTTCGAGCCCGGCGTGCGTGCCCGCGGCGAGCCCCTTGGCCGCCTCCTGGTTGAGCCGCTGGATGCCGCGCGCGCTGTCGGAGTGCACCACCGCCAGCCCACCGGCCATGTGGGTCAGGGCCAGGGTCTGCTCGATGCCGTCCCAGGCCTCGATCTTGAAGCCCCACCAGTCGGCCCAGGTGCTCACCGCGACCCCGCGGGCGGCGAGCACGTCGCGGATCTTGTAGGCCTCGACCGCGTGGTGGAACGACGCCACCTCGTAGCCGAACTCCTCGGCCAGCTTGAGCTGCAGCAGCATCTCGTCGGCCCGGTAGCAGTGGATGTGCACCTGGATCGTGCCCTCGAGCACCCCGGCGAGCGTCTCGAGCACCAGGTCGCGCTTGGGCGGCACCTTCGCGGTGTCTTCGCCCTTCTTCTTGGGGTTGGCCCGGTAGTCCGCCCAGTCGCGGGCGTAGCGCCGGGCGGCGATCAGCTTGTCGCGCATCAGGTAGAGGCTGCCCATGCGGCTCATGGGCATCGACTTGCGCCCCTGCCCGTAGACCCGCTTGGGGTTCTCACCGCAGGCCATCTTGATGCTGTCCTTCGCGCCGGGGAACCGCATCGCCCGCGACTCCCGCGCCGGGTGCAGCTTGAGCACCGCCCCGCGGCCGCCCATCAGGTTGCCCGAGCCGGGCAGCACCATGATCGTCGTCACCCCGCCGGCCACCGCCCGCTGGATGCCCGGGTCCTGCGGCCAGAAGGCCTCCTCGGCGCGCACCCCGGCGGTGATCGGGTTGGTCATCTCGTTGCCGTCGGCGTGGGCCCAGGTGCCCGGCGCCGGATAGACCCCCAGGTGGCTGTGGGTGTCGATGAGCCCGGGGGTCAGCACCCGCCCGGCGCCGTCGATCACCGCCTCGCCGGCGGCGGCCGCGGGCGCGTCGCCCTCGCCGAGCGCGTCGATGCGCCCGTCCTTCAGCCGGATCCAGCCGCGCTCGATGCGCGGGCTGTCGGCCTTGGCGGTCAAGAGGGTCACGTCGCGCACCAGCACCGGCGGGGCCACGTCGCGGACGCCGGTCAGCGCCGCGGGCTCTTCGGCCACCGGCGGGTCGAGCGGCACGGGCGTCGGTTTGGCGTCGTCTTTCGCGGGCGCGCCGCCGCAGGCCGCCAGCAGCAGCGGCAGCGCCAGCAGCAGCGGCAGCGCGGGGAGCGGGGCAGACAGGGCTCGGGTCATGGGGCCTCCCGGTTGTGGGCCGTCACGGCGCGAGGACAGTACCGGTTCAGCGCGCCGATTGGCAGGGCGGCCGGCGCCGCGCAGGTGGCCGCGCCGCGTCCGGTGCGTAGCGTCTGTCCAGGCAGATGAATCCGATTCGCAGAGAGGCGCCGAAGGCAGACGCGCCGCGGAGGACATCCCATGACGCCCGACATCGCCATCGTGCTGGGCATCACGGTCATCGGCACCGTGCTCTTCGTCACCGAGTGGGTGCGCTACGACGTCACCGCCATCGGCATCGCCGCCGCGCTGCTCGTCAGCGGCGTGCTCGACCTGCCCGCGGCCCTCTCGGGGCTGTCGAGCCCGGCCACCGTGGCCATCGCCTGCATGCTCGGCCTCAGCGCCGGTCTGGCCGAGACCGGCGCCCTGCGGCCCCTGTCGGAGGCCATCACCCGGCTGGCGGCCCGCAGTCGATCGCTGGCGGTGCTGGCGACGCTGCTGGTGGTCGCGGTGGCCTCGGGCTTCGTCAACAACACCGCGGTGGTCGTGCTGTTCATCCCCGTGCTGCTCGAGCTCGCCCCGACCCTCGACGACGACGCCTCGCGGCTCTTGATGCCGATGTCGTTCGTCTCGATCCTCGGCGGGGTCTGCACGCTGCTGGGCACCTCGACCAACCTGGTGGTCAGCGCGGTGGCCGTCGGCGAGGGGCTGGCCCCCATCGGCATGTTCGAGATGCTGCCCGTCGGCGCGGTGCTCGCCGCGGTGGGGCTGGCCTACGTCATGCTCGGTCGCCGCTTCCTGCCCGCCCGGCGCGGCGCCGACGACCTCGCCGGAGGCTACGCCATGAGCCCCTACGTCGCCGACGTCGAGGTGGGGCCGGGGGCCGACGTCTGCGGGCGCCCCGTCGAGCAGGTCGAGGCCGTCGCCGGGGTACGGGTCGACGCCCTCGAGCTCATGCGCGACGACGCGGCGGTGCCCGGCGCGCCGATCCGCCCCGGCGATGTGCTGCGGCTGAGGGCCAGCCCGCGGGACGTCGCCCGGGTGCTCACCGACGCGCACTACACCCCGTGCACCCCGCGGGTCTGGTCCGACGCCGACTTCGAGGCCGGCCGCGACGTGCTCGTCGAGGCGGTCGTCGCCGGCTCCGACATCGCCGAGCGGCGGCTGAACGCGGTGGATTTCCCCGGCCGCTTCGGCGCCGTACCCATGGCGGTGCGGCGGCGCGGCGGGGTCGAGCACAGCCACCTGGCGGACCTCAAGCTGCACCCCGGCGACAGCCTGCTGCTCAAGCTGCCGCCCGACCGCTTCGACGGCCTGCGCCGGGCGGGGCTCTTCGTGGTCTCCGAGCTGGGCACCCCCCGCTGGCGGCGGCGGCGGGCGCCCATCGCCGGGCTGATCATGCTCGGGGTGGTGCTGGCCACCGCCACCGGCGCCCTGCCCGCCGCCGGCGCGACCATGGTCGGGGTGCTGGCGATGCTGCTGTGCGGCTGCCTGAGCCCGGAGAAGCTCTACGAGGCCATCGACTGGAAGATCGTGATGCTGCTGGCGGGGGTCATCCCCCTCGGCGTCGCCATGGAGCAGACCGGCGCCGCCCGCCTGATCGCCGACGGGCTCCTGGGCCTGACCGCCGGCCTCGCCCCCGGCCTGATCGTCGCCGCGGTCTTCGGGCTGGCCAACCTGCTGACCAACCTCATCTCGAACGCCGCCGCCGCCGCGCTGCTCACCCCGCTGGCCATCCAGACCGGCCACGCCCTGGGTATCGACCCCCGGCCGCTGGTGATGGCGGTGGCCTTCGGCGCGTCGTTGGCGTTCGCCACGCCCATCGGGTATCAGACCAACACGCTGATCTACGGACCCGGCAACTACCGCTTCGCCGACTATCTGCGCTTCGGCGGCCCGCTGACGGCGCTGTGCGCGGCGGCGGTGGCGCTGATGGTCCCGCTCGTCTGGCCGGTCTGACCCGCGGAGCGCGCGCACGATGATCCCTTGGAGGCGATGGCTCACCCCGATCTGGCTCGGCGCCTACGACCGCCGCGCGGCCCGCGGTGACCTGTTCGCCGGGCTGACCGTCGCGGTGATGCTGGTGCCCCAGGGCATGGCCTACGCCCTGCTGGGCGGGGTGCCGCCGGTCTACGGGCTCTTCGCGTCGATGGTGCCGCTCCTGGCCTACGCCCTCTTCGGCGGCAGCCGCCAGCTCGCCGCGGGCATCGTCGCCCTCGACATGCTCATCGTCGGCGGCGTCGTCGCCCGGCTCGCCGAGACCCCGCACGAAGCCGTCGGCGTCGCGCTGACCCTCTCGCTGATGGTCGGCGCGCTGCACCTCGCCCTCGGCGCGCTGCGGCTGGGCTTCGTCACCGACTTCATCTCGCGCCCGGTCATCGTCGGCTTCACCACCGCCGCGCCGGTCATCATCGGCCTCAGCCAGCTGGGCAACCTGACCGGCATGCACCTGCCCCGCGGGTCGACCGTCGGCGCGCTGATGGGCGGCGTCGCCGGCCACATCGGCGAGATCCACAGCGCCACCGCCGCGGTGGGCCTCGGCGGCTGCGTCTGGCTGGTGCTCGGCAGACGGCTCGCCCCCAAGCTGCCCCACCCGCTGCTGGTGGTGGCCACCAGCGGCGTCGTCGTCTGGCTGGCCGGCCTCGACGACGTCGCCACCCTCGGACCCATCGCCGCCGCGGTGCCGGTGCCGGCGATCGGCGCGCTGCGCCCCGACCTCATCGACGACCTCTTCCCCAGCGCGCTGACCCTGCTGGCGATCCAGCTGATGACCGTGATCTCGCTCGGCCGCGTCGTCGCCCGCAAGACCCGCACGGTCATCTCGCCCGACCGCGAGCTGTGCGCGACGGGCATCGCCAACATGCTCGGCGGGGTCTTCCAGGCGCCGCCCACGTCGGCCAGCTTCAGCCGCACCGCGGTCAACCGGCAGGCCGGCGCGCAGACCCCGATGTCCAACGGCTTCGCCGCGCTGGCGGTCATCGCCGCCGCGCTCTTCGCCCGCGAGCCGATGGCCCACATCCCGCTGCCGGCGCTGGCGGCGATCATCATCGTCGCCGCCATCGGCATGATCGACCTCGTCGAGCTGCGCCGGATCTACGACCTGCACCGGGCCGAGGGCGCCATCGCGCTGCTGACCTGCGCGGTGACCCTGCTGCTCGGCATCGAGCAGGGCGTGCTCTCGGGCATCGGCGCCTCGCTCTTCTTGATGCTCTACCGCACCAGCCGCCCGCGGGTCGCGGTGCTGCAGGCCCACCCCGACACCGGCCGCTTCGTCGACCGGGCGCTCAACCCGGGCACCGAGGCCGCCCCCGAGGCGCTGGTCCTGCGGGTCGACGGCACGCTGCACTTCGCCAACGCCGAGCACATCCGGCGCACGGTGATCGAGCACGTCGACCGCGGCGACGACGTCTCGGCGGTGGTGCTCGACGGCCGCGGCATCAACGGCATCGACGTCACCGCGGTGGGCGTGCTGCGCGACCTGCTCGACGCGCTCGACAGCCGCGGCGTGCCGCTGCACCTCACCCGCTTCAAGGGCCCCGCCCGGCGCACCATCGCCCGCAGCCGCCTGCGCGCCCGCTTCGCCGACACCGACTTCGCCCTCAGCCCGCGGGAGGTCGTCGAGCTCTTGTGCGACGACGACGCAGAGGGCGAAGACGCGGCGGAATGCCCGCAGGCGCCACCAGAAGGCCCGGAGACGTCAGATCGATCGTCGTGAGCAGGGAGACGGCGGCGGCGCGGCGACGGGCCACAGCGGGGCACTGCGGGGCGCTGCGGGGCGCTGCGGGGCATCAGCGCACGTCGGTCAGCGCGTGTAGACCCACGGCCGCGGCGCGCTGGGCGAGCCGTCGGCGAGGTCGATGAGGATCTCCACCGTGCCCGCCGCCCTCAACCGCGCCATGAGCTGCACCCCGGCCTCGGCGCGCTTGCCCCGGGCCAGCGCCTCGCGGATCGACCCCTCGGCCTCGGACAGCGGCGTCAGGCGCGCGGGCGTACGGGCGGTGACCTGGATGATGTGCCAGCTGCCGTCGACGACGAACGGATCGGAGACCTCGCCGACGGCGAGCAGCGTCGCCCGGTCGACGATCTGCCCGGCGCCATCGCGGTCGATGAGCTCACCCATATCACCGCCGCGGCGCCGCTCCGGGCCCCACGAGTGTTCGAAGGCCAGCCCGTAGAAGTCGGCGCCGGGCTTCTGGGCGCGGGCGGCGATCGCGTCGACCAGCGGCCGACGGCGCGGCTCGGTCAGCGGCGCGACCGGGATGACGATCCGGCGGATCCGGATCCGCCCCGGCACCACGTACAACCGCTTGTTCACGGTGTAGGCCCACTCGACCTCGTCCGCGGTCACCGTCAGCGCATCGGGGTCGATCAGCGCGTCCAGCCATCGGCTGCGCTCGAGGCGCGCCCGCAGCTGCGCCCGCTCCGACGGATCGGCATACCGGCGCACCTGCGCGTCGATCTCGGCGCTCACGGCGGCCCGCTCGCGCGCGGTCACCGCCGCGGCGAACGCCTGCTCGAGCAACGCCTCGTCGATGAGCACGCGCATGACCCAGGCCCGCTTGGCCGCGGCGTTCGCGGGGCGCAGCGCATAGCGATAGTCCCGCGTATGCTCGACGTAGCGCGCGTGAAAGGTCGCGCGCGAGATGCCGACGCCGTTGACCCAGGCCACGGCCCAGCCCCGATCGGTGGGCGTCGCCGGCGCCGCGCTCGGGGCGCCGCCGCAGCCGACGAGCAGAGCCAGCAGGGCGAGCGGGGCCGGTCTCGTGCGTAGACGGTGGCGTGCGGCGGTCATGTTCCGCACTACGGTCGGGGTGGGGAGAGGTTGCGGTCGGGATCGGAAAGGGCGGCGCGCGGCGGCATGACTCGACGGCCATCAGCGGGCCCGGGCGGGGCCTCAGGAGCCGCCAGAGGACTTCTTTCGGCCGGGCTGCTCCGCGAAGGACTTCTTTCGGCCGGGCTGCTCCGCGAGCCACTTGAGGAACCGGCGCAGGGCGCCAGAGTGACTTCCACTGGCTGCAGCGTCGATCCGCGCCGAGCGCTGATCGCCGAGCATGGCGCGAGCCCAGGCGATCCGTGCGTGGGCTTCAGCGTACAACGCCGGATCTTGGATCCTTTCGGCCACGCGCTTCGTCTCGGAGATGGCAGCCTCCACCTGCGGCGGGGGTGCGTTCTCGTCGACCGCTCGAATCAGGCGCGTGATCGCGCTCTGCATGTCGGCCCGGGTGGCCGTACCCTTCGCAGCACGCGCCCGCTCTCGGACCCTGCGTAGAGCCCGCCCGAACTCCTCTTGCCGGGACAGCCAGTCGGCAGCCTCGAGATAAGCCATCAAGTCTTGGGCCGGCGCGAAGTTGAGCATCAACAGGTCGCTGTACACCTGGGCTTGAGGAATACTGTGCACCGGTAGCCGAAGCATGAAGTCCCGCGACATCGCGCCGAACAGCAGCTCTCGTCGCGGGGAGATACCCAGATCGTGCTTTGCCCCCACCTCGGCGAGCGCGCGCAGCTCGTCCAACGAGAGGTATCCGTCCGACCTAGACATCGTCGACGCCTTCGAACAGAGGCTCGTCCACGAAGGTCGGACGGCCCGCGGGCGGCGGGTCACAGAACCACAGCGCGTCGGTGTGGATGCTCCACAGGTCTGGCGCGTGGCTGCGCAGGACATCCCAGTCGATCGGATGCAGCGTGAGGATCAAGGCGCCGGGCAGCCGCGCGCGCAGCACGTCGCGCTTCTGGTTGAGGTAGGGCGCCAGCTCGTCGAGCGGGTAGGGCGACAGCCCGCCGCGCACGAAGTACCACACCGGGTCGCGCGCCCCCTCCAGCCGATCCAGGAGCGCGCGCACCGGGGAGGTCTCCGGGCTGATCGTCGAGAGGTCGAGGCTGCGCAGCTCGACCCCGCGAGACGCGGCGGCCTGTCCGAGGCAGACGCCGAGCATGCGCTCGGCGTGTTCGCTCATCGCCCGGGCCGCGAGCAGCCGGAAGTGATCACCCAGCCTCAGGTGCTTCTGCAGCCGCGCCCATTCGCTGCGGTTGGTGCGGATATCGAGCCACTCTTCGGGGCTCATGGTCCGGCGACGCCGATCTCGCTCCACAGCAGCGGGTGGGCGCCGTACCAGAAGTGCGAGTTGTGGTAGCGCATCATCGTATAGCTCTGCAGCAGGCGATCCATGAACGGCGCCGTCTGCTCATTCTGGGGGAAGGACTTCGTCCGCTGCACCTGGGTCAGCAGCCCCACGTCGGCCTGACGCAGCCCTTCGAGGTACGTCTGCCGGATGCGCACCAGCGCGGACTCCACCAACTCGCCGTCGATGCTCTCGGTCTCGTCCGCGAACAGCACGCAGTGGGACGCCAGCCGCAGCAGATCGCGCATGTAACCGCCGCTGAAGCGCACCAGCCGGTCGATCGCCGCCTCGTCGGCGAAGCACGCCCGCGGCACCCGCAAAAGCAGCGCCTCGCGCATCGCGCGCAGGCCGATCTGGTCGGGCCGCGGCTTGCCGCCGTCCTCGTCCTGCCGCTGCCAGATGCGCACCATCGGCAAGAACTCCAGCTCCTGCCCGAACTGCGCGCCCAGCTCGCTCGCCCGCCGGATCATGAACGGCGGCACGGTGTAGACCACGTCGACCGGCGGCTTGAGGTCGCGGGCCCGGGTCAAGAACGCGTCGAACCAGTGGTTGCGATAACGCGACTGCTCTTCGCTGCCGAAGACCGAGCCGGTGGCCCGCTTCTCAACCCCGTCGAGGATCAAGACCAGCCGGGTGCCGGCTGCGCGCGCGCCGGCGGCCGCATGCTCGAGCAGCGCGAAGACATCCTGGCGCAGGTCGCGGCCCTCGCGCAGCACCTTCGACGCCCGGGCGAAGAGGGTGTCGTTGCTGCTCAACTCGGTGCGCAGCTTGATCGGGCCCAGGCTGAGGCCGAGATCCTTGATGTGCACCTTGGACTGCAGGAAGGCCCACGCCCGCTTCGCGTAGTCGGCCAGCCAGCCCACCGGCGCGTCCGGGCCACCGTCGGGGTAGACCGACAGCACCATCGCCAGCCACAGATCCTCGACGGCGATCGGCCGGTCATCTCGGATCCAGGCGCCCGCGTCGGCCAGGACGACGTGGCAGCCCTGACGGGTCAGCTCGGCCCGCAAGCGCATCAGCTCGGTGGTCTTGCCGCTGCCCGGCAGCCCGGTGATGACCTGCGCGGTGGGCTCGGGGGTGATGCGGATGATCTTGGCCAGCTTGGTGCGCCACGGGCGCCCGCGCAGCCCGAACTGGTCGAAGTCGAAGTGTCGCGGATCGTCGGGCGCGATCGGCTCGTCGGGCCGACACGCCGCATAGAGCCTGCTCTGGGTCTCTTCGTCCATCGGGCCTCCGGGATCGAGGCTATCAGATCCCGTCCGCAGGTCAGAAGGTGCCGCTGAGGCCCACGCCGCCGGGCAGCGGCACCACCGAGGCCGAGGTCTCCGGGCCGTCGTCGCCAGCGTATTCGAGGTAGAGCAGCGCGCCGCCGCCGATCAAGGCCGCGGCGCCCAGGCCCCAGAAGATATAGGCCGCCGTGCCGCTGCCGTCGGCGGTGTCGAAGGCCTCGTTCTTCTGCGCGACGAGCGCCCGCTGCTCGTCTTCGTCGTCGGTGATCTCGAGCAGGTCGACCGCGTTCTGCCAGTCGTCCGACGCGTTGGAGGCCTCGACGTAGAAGACGGTGCCGAGCGCGCCGAAGAGCGCGCCGGCGCCGACCGCCGACCAGCCGGCGATGGCGCGCACGCTCATGCCGGTCGCCGGCTCCTCCGTCTTCTCGACCGCGCCATAGGCCACCTCGACGTATTCGCCGGTGGCCAGGCCGAGCGTCTTGGACCACGGCTTGCCGTCCACCGGCAGCACGACGATGCGCCGCTCGCCGGGGTCGGCGCGCACCATGCCGTCTTCGAGCTCGACCGGCTGACCGTCGACGGTGATCTTCGCGTTGGGCGGCAGCCCGGCGATGCGGATGCGGGCCCGGCGGGCAGCGGCGACGGTCTTCTCCATCACCCGGATGCGTCGCTCGACCTCGCCGCGGTCTTCGGCGTCGGCGCCCAGCCGCTTGAGGTACGACTGGTAGTGGCCGATGGCGGCCTCCGGATCGCCCATCTCCTCGGCGGCGCGGGCCATGTTGTAGAGCAGGATCGGCACCGGATCGAGGTTGTAGGCCGCCTGGAACTTCTCGGCCGCCGCCCGGTAGTCCTTGGCCTTGAAGAAGGCCCGGCCCTCCTGAAAGTAGACCGCGGCTTGCTCTTGCGCGGTGAGCTGCTTCTCCGGCGCGGCGGGCTGCGCCGTATCGCCCTCGGCCCCGGCCTTGGTCTTGGCCCCGGCCCTGGTCTTGGCGCCGGCCGGCGCTTGGGCCAGCGCCGGCGACGCCGCCAGCGTCAGGGCGAGGGTGCCCGCGATGTGAGGGAGCAGTCTGCGCATCAAGGGGCATCCTCCGGCGCGCGGCCCCCGCTGTCAAGATGGCCCGCGCACCGCTGGGCGGCCTTCGGCTGGCGGTGGACCGTCAGGGGCAGAGCAGCTCTTCGTCGATCCGGGCGTCGCAGTCGTCGTCGCGGCCGTTGCACTCTTCGACCCCCGGCTCGCCGGGCACCGCGTCGCAGACCCGGTTGCCGTCGGCGTTGCACACCAGGGTGCCCGCCGCCCGGCAGGCGCCGACCCCGGCGGCGCAGGGGCCGCCGTCGTCGAAGTCTTCGTCGACGGTGCCGTCGCAGTCGTCGTCGATGGCGTTGCACGCCTCGCCCACCGGCTCGAGCGGCGGCGGCGCGTCGGGGTCGGGCACGCACTCCAGGTCGCCGCCGATGCGGTCGGCCACGAAGACGAAGCGCTCGGTATTGGCCCCCGCGGCGGTGTTCGAGCCGCAGCGCCAGCCGAACTCCAGGTTGCCGCCGCCGGTGTGCCAGCACATGCGGGTGTCTTCGCCGCCGCCGTTGGTATCGCACGAGTTGCGGTTGACCGCCTGCCCGGCGGGCGCGAAGCCCCACGACCACAGGTCGCTGTAGTACCAGTTGACCCCGTTGGCCTCGTGCACCGCGGCGTTGCCGTCGCCGGTGTCGAAGAGCACGTCCTCGCGCAGCCCCATCGCCGCCACCCGCAGGTTCTCCTGGCCCGCCTCGCGGCAGCCGATCAGCATCACGTCGCCGGGGCAGCCCTCGAGGATGGGCGCGATGGGCACGTTCTCGTTGTAGCGGCCGGCGTAGCACTGCTCGAAGCCGATGCGCTGCATGTCGGCGATGACCACGTCGTTCATCACCCCCTCGATGAGCTGCACCCCGCCGTCGGCCGGGCAGTCGAGGGTGCCCGGCGTCGCGCAGCGGCCCACGCCGAAGCCACACGCGTCGCCGCGGCCGGGCAGGTTGTCCACCTCGCCGTCGCAGTCGTCGTCGAAGCCGTTGCAGATCTCTTCGCTGGGCTCTTCGATGGGCACCGGCAGGCACATCAGCCCCCCGTCGGGGTCACACGCGCTGACCCCGGTCTCGCAGGCGCCGACGCCTTCGAAGCAGTCGTCGCCGACGCCCTCGATCTCCTCGTCGGTGACCCCGTCGCAGTCGTCGTCGTCCCCGTTGCACACCTCGGCCTCGAGCGGCTCGCCGGCCTGGGCCGAGCAGACCATGCCCGGGCCGTCGGGGCGCTGGTAGATCACCCGCTCCCAGCCGTTGTTGCCGTTGAGGAAGGTGCCGCCGCAGCGGTAGCCGCTGGTGACGTTGCCGTTGCTGGTGTGCCAGCACATGCGCAGCTCGGGGCGCACGTTGGCGGTGTCGCACGAGTTGCGGCTGACCCCGTCGCCCTCGCCGGCGAAGCCCCACGACTGGCCCGCGTTGAAGTACCAGTCGACGCCGTTGTGGTTGTGCACCACGTTGCCGACGCCCACGTCGGTGAGCACCTCGTCGCGCAGGCCGGCCGCCGCCAACGTCAGCGCGTCGGCGCCCACCGGCCGGCAGCCGAGCATCAGCACGCCTTCGCCGCAGGCCTCGAGGATGGGCGCGATGGGCTCGTTGCCGCCATACAGGCCGGCCCAGCACTGCTCGAAGCCCTGCCCCTCGATGTCGGCGAGCGGCACGTTCTGCTGGATGCCCACGAAGGGCAGCCCGGCCCCGCCGCCGCCGGCGCCGCCTTCGAACTGCTGGCACGCGTAGGTGCCCTCGTTGGCGCAGATGCCGACGCCTTCGACGCACGGCTCGCCCAGCTCGGCGAAGTCCTCGTCGACGGTGCCGTCGCAGTCGTCGTCGATGGCGTTGCAGAACTCGATACCCGGCTCGAGGTCGACGGCGACGCACTCGATGCCCGCCCCGTCGACGCAGGCGGTCAGCCCCGCCTGGCACGCGGCGAGCTCGACCTCGTCGCAGACCTCGCCGGTGCCCGGGATCTCTTCGTCGATCGCCTCGTCGCAGTCGTCGTCGAGGTTGTTGCACGCCTCGACTTCGGGCTCGCCCGGCTCGACCGAGCAGACCGACCCGGGCCCGCCGGCCCGCTGCCAGATGACCCGGCGGAAGGTGCCGTTGGACACCGTCGTCGCCCCGCAGCGGTAGCCGGTGCTCATCGTCCCCGCGCTGGTATGCCAGCACATGCGCAGCTCGGGGCGCACCTGGGCGGTGTCGCACGAGTTGCGGCTGACCCCGTCGCCCTCGCCGGTGAAGCCCCACGAGTACGAGTCGTTGAAGTACCAGTCGACGCCGTTGTGGCTGTGCACCGCGTTCTGCACGTTGCCCACGTCGGTGAGCACCTCCGCCCGCTCGCCGGTCGCCGCGAGCTGCAGGCTGTCGGCGGCGATCGGGCCGCAGCCGAGCAGCAGCTGCTCGCCGTCGCACTGCTCGAGGATCTGGGCCACCGCCGGCGCCCGCTCGCCGTAGGTGCCCTGCCAGCACGGCTCGAAGCCCGCGGCGCGCAGCTCGTCGAAGGGCACGTCCTGGCGGATGCCTTCGAAAGCCAGCCGGCCGCCGCCGACGCCGCCGAGGTCGTCGCAGACGGTGACCCCTTCGCGGGTGCAGGCGCCGACGCCCACCGCGCACGCTTCGCCGAGCGCGAAGTCCTCGTCGACCGTGCCGTCGCAGTCGTCGTCGTAGTCGTTGCAGAACTCTTCCTGCGGCTCGGTGGGCACCGCGACGCACTCGATCTCGCCCGCGGCGGTGCAGCCGATCTGCGCCGCCTGGCACACCTCGAGCTCGATGCCCTCGCACGGCTCGCCGAGGCCCGGGGTCTCTTCGTCGGTCAGCCCGTCGCAGTCGTCGTCCTGCCCGTTGCACGCGTCGGGCCCCGCCGGCTCGCCCTCGGCGACGTCGCAGATGACCCCCGGCCCGTCGGGCTTGTGATAGACGACCCGGGTCCAGCCCGCGTTGCCGTTGAGGAACTGGTTGCCGCAGCGATAGCCGCTGCTCAGCCCGCCGGCGCTGGTATGCCAGCACATGCGCAGCTCGGGCTGCATGTTGTTGGTGTCGCACGAGTTGCGGCTGACCCCGACCCCTTCGGGCGCGAAGCCCCACGAGTGCGAGTCGTTGAAGTACCAGTCGACGCCGTTGTGGTTGTGCACCGCGGCGTTGCCGTTGCCCACGTCGGTGAGCACCTCGCCCCGCTCGCCCATCGCCGCCAGGGTCAGCGCCTCGGCGCCGTTGGGCATGCAGCCGAGCAGCAGCACGCCCTCCGAGCAGTTCTCCAGGATCTGGGCGATGTTCTCCCGGCCGTTGAAGGTGCCCGAGAAGCACTCTTCGAAGCCGCCGTCGACGATCTCTTCGAGCGGCACGTTCTGGCGGATGCCTTCGAAGGCGTAGCCGCCGCCGCGCCCTTCGGGGTCGCATTGGTAGATGCTCTCGCGGGCGCAGACCCCCAGGCCGACGGTACAGGGCTCGCCGAGCAGCTCGGCGTAGCCCTCGTCGACGGTGCCGTCGCAGTCGTCGTCGATGTCGTTGCACACCTCGGCCCGCGGCTCGCCGGCGGTGACGTTGCAGGCGAGGTCGCCGGCTTCGGTGCAGACCCGGAAGCCCTCGCGCAGGCAGCCGCCGATACCCGCCGAGCACGGCTCGCCGCCGAAGTCTTCGTCGGGCACGCCGTCGCAGTCGTCGTCGAAGCCGTTGCACGCCTCCTCGCCCGGCGGACCGGCCCGACCCGAGCAGATCACCTGCCCGTCTTCGGCGCACTCGGTGAAGCCGCCGCGGCGGCACAGGCCCTCGCCGACCTCGCACAGCTCGCCGAGCACGATGCCCTCGTCGATCGAGCCGTCGCAGTCGTCGTCGGCCGCGTTGCACAGCTCGTCCTGCACCACGATCGGCGCGGCGCCGCACACGGTGCCGTCGCCGCCCGCGTTGCAGACCATCTCCCCTCGGGAGACGCACTCCGCCTCGTTGATCGAGCAGGCCACGCCCACGTCGTAGCCCTCGTCGACGGCGCCGTCGCAGTCGTCGTCGGCCCCGTTGCACGTCTCGGCAGCGGGGTCGCCGGCGACCGCGTCGCACACCGCCCCGCCGCCCTCGCAGATCCGCACGCCGGTCGCCGCGCAGGCCCCCTCGCCCACCGAGCACTCGCCGCCGACGCCGTAGCCCTCGTCGGCCACCCCGTCGCAGTCGTCGTCGAGCCCGTTGCAGACGTCGTCGCCGGTGGGCTCGCAGGGCTCCGCCTCGGCGTCGACCCGCGTCGGGCTGGCGTCGATGATGCGCGCCTCGGCGTCGTCCCGCGCGCCGCGGTCGCGGGCCATGACCCCGCCGTCTTCACCGTCGCCGTCGCCGTCGTCGTTATTGCCAGCGGGTACGCAGCCGACCACCAGGGCAGCCGCCGCGACCAGGAGGGCTCTCCCCAGAGCCCGCTCGTCGATCCGAATCATTCTCGACCTCCCCGCGCGCCGCACACGCGCCCGGCTATCGTACCCCACTCGCAATGGGCGATACTGCCCCCATGCTCGACCCGCCCGCGACCGCCGCGCCGCTCACCGTGCATCACTTCGACCTCGACGGCGGCCGGGCCGTCGTCGTGCCGGTGCCCGCCCCCGACGCCATCCCAGCCGTCGCCGACTGGCCCATCGACCCCGCCGAGCGGGCCCACGCGGCGAAGTTCGGCCCCCGCCGGCAGAACACCTGGATCGCCGGCCGCATGGCCCTGCGCGAAGCCTGCCGCGCGGTGGGCATCGAGCCGGGGCCCATCCTGCCCGACGACCGCCGCGCCCCGACGCTGCCCGCCAGCGTCAGCGCCAGCCTGACCCATACCGACCGCTGGGCCGTCGCCTGGGCCGCGCCCGCCGACGGCCGCACCCGGGGCATCGACCTCGAGGATCCGACCCGCGGCGGGCTGCACCTGCAGCGCATGCTGCTGACCGAGCCCGAAGCCGTCGATCTGGCGAGCCGCCCCGCCGCGCGGCAGCAAGCGGAGCTGATCCGCCGCTTCGCGCTCAAAGAGGCGGTCTACAAGGCCATCGACCCCCGCTACCGGCGCTATGTCGACTTCAAGGAGGTCGCGATCTGGCCCGATCCGGCCGACGCCGACGCGGGCACCGCGCGCATCGAGTGGATGCTGGCCGAGGGCGAGGCCCCGCCGAAGGGCATGATCCTGCGCTGGCGCTTGTGGGGCGATGCCGGCTGGCTGTGCACCGCCGAGGCCGCCTGGTGAGCCGGGTGAGCACGGCCGAGCTGCCGCCGACCGTCGACCTCGACAGCGTCGCCGACCGCTGGCTGCACCTGCGCGACCCCGAGGGCTTCGACGACGTGGGCTTCCGTCAGTTCGAGTCCGGCTGCCGGCTGTGGCTGGTCTTCGCCCGCGCCTGCATCGCCGAGAAACTGCGCCTCGACGGCCCACCGACCCGCCGCGGCAGCGTGCAGCCCGACTACCATACGCTGCCGCCGACGCTGTCCCCCGATCGGCGCGTCGCGACGCTGCCGGTCTACGGTGAGTGGAACCTGGGCTCGCGGGCAGACTTCGAGAACGCCAGCGCGCATCTCCTGGGGCACTTCATGCCGTTCGACGTGCGCCTGCGTATGCAGCAGGGCTTCACCGAAGACATCGGCGAAGGTCCGACGACGAGCTGGCGAGAGTTCATCTTCGACATGCAGAGCGTGCTCCGCTCGCGATGACCCGAGGCGGCGGGCCGCGCAGCCGATTCAGCGGTCGAGGCGCTGGCGGACGGCGTCGATCAGCGCGTCGAGGGTCTCGACGAAGGGCAGGCCGAAGCGCGCGGCGACGATCTCGACGTTGCCCCGCCGCCAGTAGCCCGCCGGGCAGCAGACGACGACTTTGCCGCCGGCGGCGTGCAGGCCCAGCTCGAGCAGGCTGATCGGCGCCTTGGTGCTCGGGGCGAGGTAGAGCGCGATGACGTCAGCGCGGTCCAGGGCGTCGAGCTCCCACTCGACCTGCTCGCGGAACAGCGGGTTGTCGATGGATTGCACCCAGTCGGGGTTCCACGCGTCGCGCCGGGGGTTGAGCACGGTCACCGCGAGGTCGGCGAGCCGGGCGGTCACCGCCGCCTGCCAGTCTTCGGCGCGGCCCTGCTCGATGGAGCCGGCGAGGAAGACCGCGGGGCCGGGCAGCGTGGCGGGCAATGGGGTCGGGGGCTTGAGCACGTGCATGGCCGCCACGGTAGCACCGCCCGCGGCGCGCGTCCCACAGGCCGGTTGCTCCACGCCTCGCAGAGCCGTCAGCGGTCGGCGCGCTCGAGCTCGATGCGCACCCAATGCAGCAGGATGCCGGCGACGTCGGGGTCGAGCGGGCGCTGCGCGGCGGGGGTGACGGTGAGCGCGGCGATCAGCTCGTCGAGGTCGAAGGGGCGGCGGGTGCCGTCGGAGAAGGCGAAGACCCAGCGCTCGCCGTCGCGGCCGACGCAGCCCGCCCGGCGGCCGTCGCGGCTGATGGCCACGGTGCCGTCCAGCGGGTCCTCGACGGGGGTGATCCGGCCGTCGAAGAGCAGCCCGCGGGTCTGGCCGCCGTCGGCGAGCGCGGCGACGTGGGCCCCGTCAGGGGAGAGCACCGGCCGGCCGAGCGCGTGATAGGCCGGGCCCCAGGCGCCGTCGCGCACCAGGTGCAGCGCGTTGGCGCGGCGGGCGGCGATGGCCCAGTGGCCGCCGGGGATGCGGGTGAGTCGGCCGAGGTCGTCGGCGGTGAGGATCGGCGCGCCGTCGAGCACGAGGGTCCACGGGTGGTGGCGGCCGGTGCTCGTCGAGCGGGCGGGCTCGCGGGCGCTGTAGGTCGGGCCGCCCGGGTCGAGGCGCAGGTCGACCATGTGCACGGCGGCGTAGAGCGGGCCCGGCGCGCCGTCGAGCCAGGCCCGCTGGCCGTCGGCGTCGCCGGTGGCGTAGAGCACGCGGCCGTCGGCCAGATGCACCCGGGAGATCACGGCGTGCCCCGGGCTCCAGGCGCCGTCGAGCACCACGTGCCAGTGGCCGTCGCGGCGGGCGGTGACGGCGACGTGGTGCCGGTCGAGCTGCACGTCGGCCACCTCCGCGAAGCGCCCGTGCTCGGCGCCGTCGACCAGCACGACCTCGTCTTCACCGCGGCGGCCGAACGCGGCGACGCGGCCGCCGCCGGTCCGGATCTGGCGCACGGCGTCCAGCGGCGGGCCGGGTCGGTGGTCGACGAAGACCCGCTGGCCTTCGGCGGTGCCGCCCACGTAGATCAAGCGCGCGCCAGCGTAGCGCAGCGGCCCGTAGATTCCGGCGAGCGGCGGGCCCTCGCCGGCGGCGGTGACCACCCGCCAGCCGGCGGCGTCCCGCGCGGCGTAGGCCGGCTCGCCGTCGGGGTCGATGATCAGCGGGCCGAGGGCCTGCCAGACCTTGCCGGGGCGGCCGTCGCGCACGACCGCCCAGCCGTCGTCGATCTCGGCGGGGTAGACCGGTCGGCCATTGGCGTCGAAGACCAGGCCGTCGGCGGCGATACCGTCGAAGATCGGGCCGGCCTGCTCGCCCTGCCAGAGGCGCTGCCCGCAGGCGGTCTCGACGATACGCAGCGGCTGGGTGCGGGCCGGGTCGTGACCGCGCCAGACGACGGCGGTGCAGCCGCCGAGCAGCGTGCCGAGCAGCGTGCCGAGCACTGTGCTGCCGAGCAGCCCGAGGATCAGGGCGCGATTCACGTCTCGACGGTGCCCCGGGCGACGACCCGATCGTCGACCCGGGCCTCGACCCGCCACCCGCGGCGGCCAGCGGCGCAGCTGAGGTCGAGGCGGCTGCCGGCGAAGACGGGGGCGAGCAGCTTGACGTCGGCCCGATAGCGGGTCAGCGGCGCGATCGGCTCACCCAGGTCGAGCAGCGCGCCGCGGTGGGGCAGCAGGCGGTGCAGACGGTGGATGGCGCGCAGCGTCTCGCCGATGGCCTCGGCGCCGTGGGCCTCGGCGAGCGCGGCGAGGCGCTGGGCGACCGCGCAGGTCTGCAGCAGCGCCTCGGTGGTGGCGACGCCGGGCCACAGAGCCAGCGCGGCGAAGTGGCCCTCGAAGATCGGCTCGTTGGCGGTGATCAGCCGCTGCGCGGTCAGCGCCGGGCGCGCGGGATCCCACTCGACGAGGCGGTCGAGCATGCGCCACGGGCGCGGGGCGGCGAGCAGGCGGGCGATGGCCTCGGCGCCGACGTCGAGCTGCATCACGGGGCCCCGGTGGTGTGGGTCAGCGGCAGCCGGCGCAGGTTGAGCCGCATCAGCGCCCGCAGCGCCCGGCCGGGGCCGACGATCTCGAGCCGGGTCGCGCCGGCGCGCGCGATGCCGCGGCAGGTGGCGGGCCAGTCGACGGGCGCGGTCAAGAGATCGACGAGCGCGGCGCCGATGGCGGCGGGGTCGCTGAGCGGGCGGTCGTCGAGGCCGCAGAGCACGGGGTGGCGCGGGGCCTTCAAGCGGCCGGCGAGGGCCCGGCGCAGGGGGTCGGCGGCGGCGGCCATCACCGGGTGGTGCCACGGGCCGTCGGCCACCAGCCGGGTGCCCGGATAGCGGGTGGTCAACGCCAGCAGGGCGCTCTCGGGGCCGGCGAGCACGACCTGGTCGGGGGTATTCTGCGCCGCCAGCGCCAGCGCGCCGGCCCAGGGCTCGGCGAGCACGGCGCGCAGCGTCTCGTGATCCATGCGGGCGGTGACGAGGCCGCCGGGGTGCGCGGCGGCGACCCGGGCCATCGCCCGCCCGCGCTCGGCGGCGACGAAGACCGCATCGGCCGGCTCGAGGGCGCCGGCGGCGGCGGCGGCGGTCAGCGCGCCGAGGGAGTGGCCGCCGAAGACGCAAGGCCCGTCGACCGGCGGCCGGGCGGCGTAGAGCGTCAGGCAGACCGCCACCTGGACCGGCTGGGCCAGCCGGGTCTCGTCGAGCAGGTCGCCGCGCAGCCAGCGGTCGCCGGGCACGTCGGCGCAGGCCGCGGCGTGGGCCAGCAGCGGCGCCTGCAGGTCGAGGCGGCGCACCGCCGCGCGCAGGTCACCGGCGGCCTGCCCGGCGAAGAGGACCGCCGCGCTCACGCGCCCACCTCGGCCCGGGACGCGTAGCTGTGGCGGTAGGGGTCGACGTAGATGCTGCGGTTGTCGATGACGGGCGGGCTGACGCTGCGCGCCGGGCGGCCGTCGGCGAGCGTGAAGTCGACCGTCGGGTGGGCCAGCGGCCGCTCGACGAGGGCCAGGGCCACCTGCCGGGCGAGGGCGGGCGAGGCGCCGCTGTAGAGCACCCGCCCGACCGATTTGCCGTCGAGCAGAACCTCGGCGCCGTCGGCGATCGGCGGGCCGTCGGCGAGCAGGGTGACGCTGCGCTCGGCCAGACCGGCTGCGCGGCGCGCCTTCAGCGCGTCGGCGCCGGGCCATGGCTTGCGTCGGCTCAGCCGCCACTGCTGCTGCAGCTCGAGCGGGGTACACCCGGTCACCCCGGCCCGGCGCACGTCGAGGAACCCGTTCTCCAGCGCGCATTGGGCCAGGGCCGCGTCATCGACGGCCTCGAGGTCGAAGGCCGGCCCGTGCTCGGCCAGGCGGCCCTCGAAGTCGGCCAGCGTCGCCCGCGGCACCAGGAAGGTGTAGCCGTATTCGCCGGTCTCGCCGATGCGCAGGCAGCGCACGCCGCCCAGCTCGCCGATGCCCAGGTAGGGCACCCCCAGGATGTCGGGGCCGACCACCTCGCTGGCCAGCTCCCAGGCGAAAGGCCCGTGCAGCGCGATGGCGGCGGCGGCCTCGTCGTGCGCGGTGGCGTCGCAGTCGGCGGGGCGGCGCGCGTCGAGCCAGGCGCAGAGCGTCTCCCGATCGGGCCCGCGGGCGAAGAGGTAGCGGGTGCGGCCCAGCCGGGCGACGTAGGCGTCGGCGAAGATCCGGCCGTCGTCGTGCAGCAGCACGCTGTGTTTGATCTGGCCGCGCTGCAGGTTGAGCTCGGCGGGGCAGACCGCGTCGAGCCACGCCTCGGCGTCGGGCCCTTCGAAGCGCAGGGCGACGCGGTCGGTCTGCCGCTGCAGGCCCACGGCGTGGCGGATGGCGTGATAGCCCTGCATCAGGCCGCCTCCTGCCGGTCGAGGATGAGGTCGACCATGCCGTTGACGGTGCGCAGCGCCCGCCGACCCTCGGCCTCGCCGTCGAGCTTCACCCCAAAGTCGACCTCGAGCATGACCAGCAGCTCGACCGCGTCGACCGAGTCGAGGCCCAGCCCGGTGGCGAAGAGCGGGGTGTCGGGGTCGATCTCGTCGGGCTCACGGTCGAGGTCGAGGTCGCGGATCATCACCTCGACGAGCTGTTCGAGCAGGGCTTCGCGCGCGGCGAGCCGGGCGCGCAGGGCGTCGTTCACGGGGCGGCTCCTCGGATGATGACGGCGACGGCCATACCGACCGGGTCGTCGACGGCGATGATGTGGCGCCCGGGGCGGGCGGCGGCGGCGGCGAGCTGCCACAGCGGGGCCATCGGGGCGCGGGCGCGGCGCGGCGGCAGCGGCTCGGCGGGGCCGGCCTGGGCTCGCACGTCGGCGAGGGCCTGCGCGAGCCGACCGGGCGGCGCGATGGCCCAGGCGAGCAGCCGCGCGCCGCCCGGGTGACGGTCGAGGCGCACGGCGGCGCCGCCCTCCACGGCCGCGTCATCGTCGTCGGGCGAGCCCTCGGGCAGCTCGTCGGTGGCGGCGACGAGCATGCCGGCGGTCTGCGGATCGTGGGTCAACAGCTCGGCGGCGTGCACCAGCGCGAAGAGCCCGCCCGCGGCGCCCGCGGCCATGGTGCTCGTCGGCCCGTGCAGGTCGAAGAGGCGGGCGCAGGTGCCGGCCCCCGCGTTGAGCACCATCCGGGCGAAGATCGCCGGCGAGAGCGCCGCCAGCCCGCGCTCGAGGCGCCCTTCGAACGCGCGCACGACCTGCGGCGACAGGCGCGGCTGCACCACGAAGAGCCCGGTGCTGGGGTCGATCTCGCCGTCGCCGATGGCCCGCTGCACCGCGGCGGCGATGAAGCCGGTGGCCGGGTCGGTGCGCCGGGCGGGCAGGCCGAGCGCGCGCAGGTCGAGGTCGGCGACCCGGCCATTCGCGCCGGGCATGACCGCGCCCAGGCCCGCGATGCGCAGCGACTGCCGGCGCGGCGCCGGGCGCGTCGGCGGCTCGATCTGCGGCCCGGCGATGACCGCGGCGGTGTTCACCCCGCCGAACGCGGCGTTGCACGAGACGATGTGGCCCGTCGGATGCGGCCGCGGGCGGTCGCCGGACACCACGTCCCGGGGCGCGTGGGGCCGCGGCCGATGGTGGTTGCGGGTCGGCGGCACCGTGCCCGCTTCGATCGCGCACAGCGTCGTGACCAGCTCCAGCGCGCCCGCCGCCCCCTGGGTATGGCCCAGGATGCTCTTGGTGGCGCTGATCGGGATGGCCTCGGCCCGCGGACCCAGCGCCCGCTGCAGCCCGCGCCACTCCGACGCGTCATTGGCCCGGGTGCCGGTGCCGTGGGCGTTGACGTAGTCGACATCGTCCGCCGCGAGGCCCGCGTCGCTCAACGCGGCGCTCAGCGCCCGGGCGAGGCCCTTGCCGGTGGGGTCGGGGGTCGTGGCGTGCCACGCGTCGTTGGCGGTGCCGTGGCCCAGCAGCGTGCCCCAACGGCGGCCGAAGGCCTGCGTCGGCCCGGCGAGCGCGACGAAGGCGGCGCCCTCACCGAGGGTGGTGCCCTCCCGCTCGCCGAACGGGCCGCACGGCTCGGCGCACAAGAGCCCCAGGCGGTCGAAGCCGGCGAAGATCTCCAGCGTCAGCAGATCGGCCCCGCCGAGCAGGACCACGTCGGCGGCGCCGGCGCGCAGCAGGTCGCGGGCCGGGCCGAGGGCGCTGGTGGACGAGGCGCAGGCGGTGGAGACGGTGAGGACCGGGCCGGTCAGCTCGAGCGCCGCGGCGACCCGCCGGGCGAGCCGGTGCACCCCGCCTTCGAGGTGGCTGGTGCCGAGCACGAGCCCCACGGTGACGTCGGCGGGCACCGCGGCGTCGGCCAGGGCCTCGCGGGCGGCGATGACGGTCATGCGCACCGCCGCCGCCGTCGGGGCTTCTTTGTCGGGCGGCTCGCCGGCGGTCGAGCCGAGCGGGCCGAGCACCGCCGGGGGCACCAGCGCGGCGATGTGGGTCCCGAGGGGCGCGGTGTCGAACCGCCGCACCGGGCCGATGGCGCAGCGGCCCTCGGCGAGACCGCGCCACAGCGCCGCGCGCCCCGCCCCGAAGGCGGACACCGCGCCGACGCCGATGATGCGCGGGTCGAGCCGGGTGCGGGTCTCGGTCACGGCGCTCAGTCCCGGGCGGCGTAGATGAAGACGTCGATGAGCAGCCACAAGAGCGCGATCGCCATGATGATCGGGCCCACCGTCACCCCCAGCACCAAGCCGAGGCCCGCGGCGGAGCCGCCGATGCCGATGAGGATCAAGCCGACGAGCGTGGTCAGCGCGCCGACGCCGAGGGTCGTCGCCGAGGCGCTGAACGGCTCGTAGGTGCGGACCATCGGCCGCTCGGGCGCCTCGTGCTCGGCGGCGGTCGTACGCCCCGAGCCGGTCGAGGCGCTCACCCCCAGCGCGGCCCAACCGCGGGCGGCGGCCTCGACCCGGCGGGTCCGCTCGGCGTAGGCCGCCTGGCCCATGTGGCCGATGATCGTGCGCTCCATCTCGGCCGCGTCGCCCGAGCGGGCCATCAGCGCCTCGGTCTTGCGGCAGTAGGTGTCGAGGGTCATGTCGAGCGACTGGCGCAGCTTGGGCCCGATGCGCTTGAGCAGCTGCCGCCAGCGGGTCCGCTGGGTCAGCGGCATGTCGGCGAAGGCCGCGTGGCGATCGACGAAGGCGCCCAGGTCGTCGACCGCGTCGGGGTTCTCCCGCAGGGCGCGCTGCAGGTCGGCGCGCTCGGTGGGCGTCATGTCGGCCACCCGGCTCAGCGAGTCGCGCAGGGCGCGGTCGATGCGCGGCAGGGCGGCGTTCATCCGGGCCTGCATGCCCGGGTGGGCCTGATCTTCGGGGCTGAGCTCGATGAAGGCGCCCACCTCGACGAGCGACGCCAGCACGTCGCGGGCGGCCCGATCGCGCTCGGCGTCGAGCGGCCGCGGCAGCACCATGTGGTGGTCGATGCCGCGCACCGCCTGATCGAGCCGGGCGAGGTGCTGCTGCATGCGCGCCGGGTCGAGGGTCGGGCCGGGGTCGAGGGCCGAGAGCGACGCGCAGCCGGTCGCCGCGCCGGCGCCGCCGAGCGCGGCGGCCGTCTGCAGAAAGGCACGTCGTTTCATCTGGGGTCTCCTGTCGGGGTGTATTCGAAGGCGTGGGCCAGCGCGGCGGCGTCACGGGCGCCGCGGTCGAGCGCGTCGTCGGGCGCGTCGCCGAAGCGGTCGCGCACGGCGGCCGGCGCGCACCCGCCGGCGAAGACCGCGGCGAAGGCGACGCCGCGCCAGATCGCCGGGCGCCGGGCCGCGGGCAGCCGGGCGATACGGGCGGCGATGGCCGATGGCTCACCGCCCGCGAACCACAGCCCGCGCCCCACGCCGCGGTCGCGGGCCGGGTCGACATCGGCCCAGCCGGCGGCATTGGACGGCGCGAGCAGCACCGTCATGAAGCCGCGCCCGTCGGCCACCGCGTGGGCCAGCGCGCCGGGCACGCCGCGGGCCGCCGCCGGGCGCTTCAGCCGGGCCACCGCGCAGCCGGCGCCCACCGCGCGCAGGGCATCGTGGGCCCAGGGGCCGCCCATGGCCGCCGCCAGCGCCGAGGGGCCGTCCGGGTCGAGGCCGTCGAGCGCCGCGAGCGCCATGCCGGCGCCTTCGACGGCGAACGGGTCGTCCTCGACGGGCGCCCCGGCCAGCGCGGCGCGGTAGCCGCCGAAGAAGCGGGCGATGGCCGCGCGCGCCGCGGGGGCCGCGAACCCGGCGACGGCCTCGTCGGCCCAGCCGGCCAGCCAGCGGCGGGCCACCGCCCGTCGGCGGGCCGGGCGCGTCTGGTCGACGGCGACGGCGCTCACGGGGGTACCTCTCATGCCGCCACCCGCCCGGCCAGCGCCGCGAGGCGGCCTTCGAGCCGGCCCAGGTTCTGGTCGATCTGCGCCACGAGCGCGGCGTCGTCGACCCGGCCCTCGGCGTCACGGGCGACGGCGCTGCCGACGTACATCTCGCGGATATCGCGCTGGGTCAGCTGATCGATGACCGCCGGCGCGGGCACCGTCGCCGCGTCGCGGGCCCAGCGCCGGAACCACGCCTGCGCCCGCGTCTGCAGCTGCTCGATGCGCGCGAAGCGGCGGCGCAGGCGGTGCACCATGACCGGATCGGGCAGCCAGCCGGCGTCGAAGAGCGTCAGGGTGAAGCCGAAGTACAGCCCCGCATCCCAGGCGAGCTTCTCGGCCATCACCGCCGGCCGCCCGAGCAGGTCGCCATAGCCGCGATAGCCGTCGAAGTAGTGCCCGGCCATGCGCTGCAGCAACAGCTCGTGGCCCATCACCGCGCGGACCGGCGCCCGCCGCGCGCGGTCGCCCGCGATCAGCCGGCCGAGACCGGTATTCTGCAGGGCCATGAAGTCGAGCCCCGGCGAGTACAGCGGGTCGAGGCGCAGGCCGGCGTCCCCGGTGACCGCCCAGCGCGCGCTGGAGACCGTGCGCCGGCAGCCCCGCGCGATGCGTCGGCGAATGCGAAACCCGCCGTGGGCCCGCCCGCGCAGGTCGTCGGCCAGCGCCGGCTCGTGCGCTTCGAGCCAGCGCCCCCAGCGGTCGAAGCGGGCGACGGCGCCGTGCCCGTGCACCGCCGGATCGGCGACGATGCCGACGCTGGTATCGCCCCCGGGCAGCGGGATGACCCAGACCCAATAGCCGTGGCCCATGAGGTGATTCGTCGCCTGCCAGCGCAGCCCGGCGGGCACCGCGGCCCTCCAGCGGGTATCGCTCTCCCAGGCCTCGGGGTCGACCCGCCCTTCGAAGCGGGCCCAGGCGGCGTGCACCGGGTGGCCGACGTCGACGGCGAGGTCGAGCTGCCGGCTCAGCACCGCGCCCAGGCCGCTGGCGTCGATCACCCAGCGGGCGTCGACCGTGAAGCGCCGCGGGCCGTCGACGCAGCGCAGCCGATGGGGCTCGCCGATCTCGACCGCGTCGATGCGGGCCCGCCGGCGCTGCACCGGCGTGGCGTCCCCCGGCGTATCGACCTGCGCGCGCAGGAAGTCTTCGAGCAGCGGGCGCTCGACGTGATGCGCCGGGCGCGGCCAGCCCGGCGGCAGGGGCCCGCCCTCGGCGCTGCCCACCTCGAGCCGCCGGGCGAAAGGCCGCGGGCGGTCGCCGGTCAGGTGGAAGCGCAGCCCGATCTTGGGCAGGTGGTGGGTATCGAGGTGGTCCGCGACGCCCGGCAGCCGGCGCAGGTGGCAGGCGCCCAGCTCGACGATCGACTCGCCCACCGACGGCCCGCGGTCGCGCTCGGGGTCGATCATCACCACCCGCAGCGCGGGGTCGGCGCCGCGCAGCTGAAGCGCCATGGTCGAGCCGGCGAGCCCGGCGCCGATGATCGCCACGTCGAACGGCCGGCTCATCCGACCCTCCGGGTGGCGACGAGGATCGCCTCGACGATCGGGCGCCCGCCGACGGTGGCCTGCCCCCAGAAGCGCATCATCGCGCCCAGCACCTGCCGCCGCTCGACGACGTAGTCGAGCACCGCGCCGGGCTCGACCGGGCCGCTCACGGTGGCCTGGATGCGCCCTACGAGCCCCGCGGCGGCCATCTGCCCGCTCGGCGCCGCCGGCCCCTGTCCCCCTACCTGCTCCAGGCTCACGGCCAGCTGGGCGCATTGGGCGAGGCCCTCGATCACCGCCGCGCCGGGCCAGATCGAGGCGTCGGCGGGCACCGTGAAGCGGGCTTCGAGGCGGTCGCCGCGGCGGTCGACGACGCGGTCGACGAAGAGAAACGGCGGGCGGTGGGGCAGGATGGCCTCGATCAGGCGGCGGTCGGCCGGGGCCAGCGGCGAGTCGAGCGGGCTCATCGGACCACACCCGGTGGGGAGCACAGGCACACCGGCCCACCGGAGCAGACGTGCCCCAGCGGGAGGTATCGGGCGCCGGTGCAAGGGGTCGAGGCGGGCATGGGTATCCGGATCGTGGCCACGGGGCGGGCTCAAAGCAACCCGCGCGCCAACCTGCGCGCCCGGCTGCGCGCCATGACGCCGGCGTCAGGCCTCGACAACACCGCGACCGGCCGCGAGAGCGCTACCCTTCGGTAACGCCCGCCACTACATCAGGTCGTGCGGGTCGACGTCCACGATCAGGCGCGGCTCACTGCCCCGGGTCAGGCTGGCGGCGTCGACCGCGGCGAGCAGCCGATGCAGCGGGCCCACCCGCGGCGCGGTCAGCATCAGCGCCCAGCGGGTCCGGCCGCGCAGCCGCTCGAGCACCGCCGGCGCCGGCCCGCGCAGCACGGTGCCGTCGTGGCCCACGCCCGCCCGGCGCAGCACGCTCTCGGTGCGCTGGGCCAGCTCGGCCACCCGCTCGGGATCGCGCCCTTCGAAGCGCAGCATCGCCGCCCGGGTATACGGCGGCCAGCCGAAGGCCTTGCGCTCGGCGAGCTCGTCGGCGGCGAAGCGCGGGTGGTCGTGGTTCACCGCCGCCTGCAGGCAGGTATGCTGCGGGTGCCGCGTCTGCACCAGCACCCGCCCCGCCCGCTCGCCGCGCCCGGCGCGCCCGGCCACCTGGGCCAGCAGCTGGAACGTGCGCTCCGCCGCGCGAAAGTCGGGGAAGTGCAGCCCCGCGTCGGCGTCGAGCACGCCCACCAGGGTCACGTAGGGGAAGTCATGCCCCTTGGTGACCATCTGGGTGCCGACCAGGATGTCCAGCCGCCGATGGCGCATCGCCGCCAATATCTCTTCCATGCGCCGCGGGTTGGCCGTATCGCGGTCGAGGCGGGCGATGCGCGCCTGGGGGAACAGCCCGGCCATCGCCTCTTCGACCCGCTCGGTGCCGCGCCCCGGCAGCAATATCTCGCGGTGGTTGCAGCTCGGGCAGCGCGGCGGCAGCGGGCGGGCGGCGTCGCAATAGTGGCAGCGCAGCTGGCGCCGCCGCTTGTGCCACGTCATCGAGATCGCGCAGTTCTCGCACTCCACCGCCTCACCGCACGAGGCGCACTGGGCGAAGGTCGAGAAGCCGCGGCGGTTGAGGAAGACGATCGCCTGCTCGCCGCGGGCCAGGGTCTCGCCGATGGCCGCCCGCAGCGGCCGCGAGAGGAAGTCGATCCCGTCCTCCGGCGGCGGCGCGGTGTTCAGGTCGACGATCTGCACCTTGGGCAAGGTGCCGCCGGTGGGCCGCTCGCTGAGGACCAGCCGGGTCAGCTTGCCCGCCTGCACGTTGTGCTCGCTCTCCAGCGACGGCGTCGCGGTGCCCAGCACCACCGGGCACCTCCAGCGGGCGCCGCGCACCAGCGCCATGTCGCGGCCGTGATAGCGCAGGCCGTCCCCCTGCTTGAAAGACGGGTCGTGCTCCTCGTCGACCACGATCAGCCCCAGGTCGGGCACCGGGGCGAAGATCGCCGAGCGGGCGCCGATGGCCAGCTTGACCTCGCCCCGCCGCAGCCGCCGCCACTGGTCGTAGCGCGCGCCGGCGCCCAGGCCGCTGTGCAGCACCGCCAGCTCGTCGCCCAGCCGCGCCCGGAAGCGGCGCACCAGCTGCGGGGTCAGCGCGATCTCGGGCACCAGCACCAGCGCCCCCTGCCCCCGGGCGAGCACCCGCTCGATGGCCTGCAGGTAGACCTCGGTCTTGCCCGAGCCGGTGATGCCGTGCAGCAGCAGCCCCGAGAACCCCTCGGCGGCCACGATGGCCTCGACCGCGCGCGCTTGAGCCGGGTTGAGGTCCCGCGGCCGGTCGCGGGTGACCGGCTCGCCGAAGAACGGATCGCGCAGGCGCTCGACCTGCTCGACGACCACCGTGCCCTCTTCGACCAGCCGGTTGAGGTGGCTGCGGGCCGGCGCGTGCTCGGCCTCGATCTCGCCGGCCTGCACCGCGCCGCGGCCCACCAGCCACGCGTGGATGACGTCCCGCTTGAGCGGCTTCTTGCCCGGCCCGCGCGGCTCGCTCGGCGGCGGGGCCACCGCGCGCCAGGCGGGCACGGTCTTCACGGTGATCGCGGGCCCGAGCACGATCTCGGTGCGCGCGGCGTAGCCCGCGTCGACCCAGCGCTTCACTCGGCTCGCCGGCGCGTCGAGCACGTCCACCGGCAGCGCGCCCTCGGCGGACGCCAGCATCGCCAGGCCGCGATCGCCCTCGCCCGCCGCGACCGCCGTGCGGCCGTCCTCGGTGATCACGAGGGCCCGCCGGGCGGTGAGGTTGGTGCCCGGCGGATGGGCCGCGCGCAGCGCCTCGCCCAGGCTCTGGCGGTAGTAATCCGACATCCAGCGCACGAAGCCGATCATCTCGGCGGTGAACGTCGGCCGCTCGGGATCGAGCACCGCGTTGATCGGGCGCAGGTCGATGCCCTCCGGCGGCGGCGTATCGCGCTCGACGATGTAGCCGACGAGCGTGCGCGGGCCGAACTGCACCCGCACCCGGGCGCCGATCCGGGCGAGGGGGTGCATCGCCTCGGGCACCCCGTAGCTGAAGAGCTGGCGAACGGCGGTCGGCACCGCGACCGCTGCGGTATGGGCGAAGCCCTCGGCGTCATCGTCGACGAGCGACAACTGCGCGGCGTCGTCGGCCACGATCCCTCCTGTGCTGACCCGTCGATTCTACCGCGCCCGAAACCGGCCCGCCTACCGTGCCACCTTGGTGACCGTCAGCACCCGCACCGGCCGCCCGGCGAGGCGCACGCTCAGCCGATGGGGGAAGCGCCCGCCGGTGATCGGCCCCTGCCAGTCGTCGAGGCGCATGTCGCAGGCCCCCGCGTCAGTGCCGAAGCGCACCCGGCGCACCACGAAGTCATCCTGATCGACCCAGATCGCGTTCGAGCGTTTGTCGCCGGCCGGCGCCCCGAGCACGTGGCACGGGGTCTGGCCGATGAGGTCGAGGTGCTGCGCGTCGAGCCGGGCCCCGATGAGCCCCATCAACCCGTTGACGTCGGCCTGGGTGAACAGCGCGCCGAGCACGAGCCGCACCGGCTGGCGCGGCAGCAGCTCGGTCGCGCCGGTGGAGCGGCTGCCGACCCCCTGCCGCGCGTCGAAGGCCGCACGGCGCCCGTCGGGCCCGTTGACCTCGATCTGCAGCGCCGCGAGAAACCGCCACCGTTCGCCCACCGCGATCGGCTGCCCTGCCCCGTCGGTCCGGATCTCGCCGGTCATGGCCGCCTCGATGCCCTTCGAGCCGCGCAGGCGGGCGGTGGCTTTCTTCAAGACGTGCGGGGTGGGCAGCAGATAGGCCGCGGCGAGGCCCGGCGCGAGCATCAGCCCGGCGAGCCCGGCCGCGCCGGTGAGCATGTGCCGTCGGTGCAGCATGGCGCGACCGTCCCACAACCGCGCCGAGGTTGGTAGCCCTTCGCGACCGCGGCGTTCAGCCGTCGCCCGGGGGCAGGGGACGCAGCGTCGGCGGGTCGGCCTCGGGCGCGGCCTCGACGGCGGCGGGGACCTCGACCGCCGCCTCGCCGCCGTCCTCCAGATCGGCCACCCCGTCGCCCGCGTCGCCCTCGGGCAGAACGTCGAGCTCGACCACGTCGCCGCCGCCGCCGTTGCTGCGCCGCGCGGCGAGCAGCTCGGCCATGCGCGCGTCCTGGTCGAGAATGGGCCGCAGGAAGTGGTCTCGCCGCTCGCTGTCTTCGACCCGCCAGAAGCGGGCCATCACGTGGGCCACCGCGGCGCACAGCGCGTGCTGGATCTGGTCGAAGGCGGCGTTGACGTCATCCACCGAGATCAGCTCGTCGGGGGTCAGCGCCTCGCGGTAGGCGGGCAGGATCTCACCCAGATCGTCCAGCAGCCCCATGATGCGCAGCGCGCGGCACCAGTCGGCGTGCTCGGTGGTCAGGTGGTGGTGGATGTACTCGGCGACGATCAGCTCCTCCTCATAGGGCAGGTTGGTGATCGCCAGGGCGCCGTCGGGGAAGTAGGTGGCGAGCAGCACCCGGGCCCACTCGTGGCGCTCGGGGTGGTGCGGGTAGCGCCCGGGCACCCGCTTGAGGGCCTGCACGATGTCGCCGATGAAGATGTCGACCGCCCGATCGAGCGTGCGCGCCTCGCCGGCGGAGCGGGCGACGCGCTGGATGCGGCGGCGGGCGCGCAGGTCGACGTAGAGCCCGACGCCGTCGAGCCCGTAGTCGCAGATGCGCAGCAGCGTCGGGTCGGGCTCGGCGTCGGCGAGCGCGCGGGTCGTGATGAGTGACTGCTTGGCCCGCCCCGGCGGCTGCAGGCGCAAGTTGATACGGCTGGTATAGCCCTTGATGACCATGGGAGCCTCCTCAGGAGGTGGTTGAGTGTCGTGTGTGCCCGTCGTGTGACGAGTTGCCGTGCCAAAAGAAGTAGCGCGCCGTATCCGATCCGTCAAATGTTTCTTTCTTGACGGATTTTTGAACTACCGCTCCGCGGCACTCTACGGCAAGAAAACATGACCGAACAGAACGGTCCTGCCCTCGACCTCGCGCCGCGCGCGGCATTCCTGAAGGCGCCTGCGCCGCGGGCGGGCCTGACCCCGCGCTCTGCGCGCAGCCGGATGGTCGGCGAGGCCCCGGCCGCGAATTCTGCGCGCTGGCGGATGGCCGACCGGGCCCCGGCCGCGAACTCTGCGCGCTGGTGGGTGGCCGGCCAGCCCGGACGGCGCGGGCTTCACCGCCGCAGACGGTCACGCGGGCCAGACCGTCGCGGCGCACGCGATCGTCGGGCCCTCTGGAGGGCCCTCACCGGACGAAATACGGGCTCTCGGGGCCCTCCCGAGGGCCCTCACCCGCTGAGATACGGGCTCTCGGGGCCTTCCCGAGGGCCCTCACCCGCTGAGATACGGGCTCTCGGGGCCCTCCCGAGGGCCCTCACCCGCTGAGATACGGGCTCTCGGGGCCCTCCCGAGGGCCCTCGCGTCGCGTAGAATCCGCGGCCGAGGCCCTGCGGCGGCGCCGGCGTGCCGGAGAACGCGCGGTCGTCGCCTTCGGGCGGATCCACCGCGGCGTAGAGCGCGCGGTCGTCGCCTTCGGGCGGATCCGCCGCGGCGTAGAGCGCGACGTCGACGCCTGCGAGCGGAGTGGGCTCGGCGGAGAGCAGGTGCCCGACGCCTTCGAAGGGAGCCGGGCAGGCGCAGCGCGCGGGGCTTTCGCCGTCGCGAAGGGTTGGCGCCGCGTACAGCGCGGGGCTTTCGCCGTCGCGAAGGGTTGGCGCCGCGTACAGCGCTCAAGGGCGGCCCTCGCGGGCCATCGTCGGCGGCGCGTCTGGCAGTATGTCGTCTCTGGTCGGGGCCTCGATCGCGCTGCTAGCGTGAAGCCATCTCGAAGGAGGCCCATGTCGAATCAGACCGCCGATATACACAGCGCCATCGTCGAGGACTTCACGTGCCTGGGCCGGGCCGAGCTGGTGTTCGTCCGCGGGCTCAACGTCTTCGTCGGCCAGACCGGCACCGGCAAGAGCCACATGCTGAAGCTGCTGTCCGCCACCCTGCGCGGCGTCGACGCCGCGGCGCGGCGGGCCGGCACGGCGGGCCCCGCGCTCGACGCCGAGGTGCAGCTCGCCGATCGGCTGAAGGGCGTCTTCCGCCCCGAGCGCCTGGGGCAGCTCGTGCGACGAGCGCCCGGGTCCCGCACCGCTCGGATCTCCGTCACATTCGACGTGGCGCCGGGCCGCGTGCGCCTCGATCCGCTCGACGTCGACTACGCGTTCTCCGCACGCGCCCGAAAACGGGTCGTATCCGACGCCGGGCTGCCCGGGCTGAAGGTCGGGTCGGTCTATCTGCCGGCCCATGACGTGATGTCGCTGTACCCCGGGCTCGTCGGGCCGGGCGACGGGGCGCCCGACGAGACCTGCCGTGACCTGTGGCCCGCGCTGGCGCTGGCGGAGGGCCGGCGCGCGCGCCGCGGCGGGTCGCTCGGGGCGGCGGTCGCCGAGCTGCAGGCGCGCCTCGGCGCCCGGCTCGTCGCCGAGGGCGGTCGGCTCTATGTGAAGTCCGACGCCGGGCGGGTCGAGGCACATCTGGCCGGCGCGGGCCTGCGCCGGCTGACGACGGTCATGCACCTCGCGCTCGACGGCCGCCTGGCCGAGTCGACGGCGCTGCTCTGGGATGCGCCCGCCGCGGGCCTCGACCCGGGCGCCACGCCGATCCTGGTCGATCTGCTGCACGCGCTCGTCGACGGCGGGGTGCAGGTGTTCATCGCCAGCCAGGACTACCTGCTGACCGAGGCGCTCTCGCTGGCCGCCGAGCGGGCGAAGCCCCGCGACAGGCACAGCCGCTTCTTCTTGTTCCACCACGGCGCGGACGGGGTCGAGGTCGAGGCGGCGGAGAGCCTGCTCGACCTGTCGGCCAACCCCATCGCCGACGCGTTCTCTGCGCACTACGCCGCGGCGCTGGACGCGCCATGACCCAGGTCTTCATCGCCGAGGGAGAGGCCTTCCTCTTCGAGCCGAGCGCCGCGGTCACTCAGGTGGCCGACAGCTGGGTCTATCGCCGCGGGGTGCTGCCCTGGACGCGCGGCCCGTGTATCGACTTCGTCATCCGCGCCGACGACGAGGTGTGCCTGCTGGCGGTGCAGCGCCTCGACCGGCCCGCGCGCTCGGCGCGCAACAGGCCGGTCGGGCTCCGGGCCCTGCCCGAGCTGTGCGGGGCCAAGGCGCTCGGCGCCCTGGCGCTCATCGGTCGCTGGGGCCTGCGCGACATCCGCGGATACTTCGACGAGATGGAGTGGGAGCGCGGCCTCGTGGCGGTGGCCGAGCGGGAGGCGTCGTTCGGCCTGTACGTCCGCTCGCCCGCGCTGCCGGACGACGACGCCCGATCGGGCGCGTGGGGCGCGCGGGCTCGACGGGGGCTGGCTCACCTGCGGCGGCAGATCGCGCGGACGACGGCGGTGGGCTGGCTCACCGGCGATGTGCGCCTCGTTCAGCTCGACGGGCTGGAGTCGATCCCGGGCCTGTGCGCGGTCGAGCCGGCGCCGCGGCTGTGGACGCACGCGGCGCGCGACGCGTTCGTCGAGGCCATCGCCGGCAGCCCGGCGTTCGGAGCCGGCGTCGGTGGCGGTGGTATCCGACGCAGCCTGCACGCGCTGCGCGGGGTGCTGCCCGCCGACTGGTCGGCGCGTATGCCCGATCTCGGCGACCTGCACGCCCCGCTGTCCGATCGACACGCGCGGCTCTATCTGCGCGGGGAGCTGGACTGGCTCGACGCCGATCACGCCGACCGACGCATCCCGAGCGGTCAACCCGGTCTGATCCCGTGGGCCCACGCGGCGGTCGACCGGTTGCTAGGGGGCGACGCCACCTGGCATCGCTGGATCGGCGGCCCGCGGGGGCTGCCCTCAGATGTCGAGCGCGGTGGCGACGTCGGCGGCCTGTGACATCACGCAGTCGCAGCGGGCTTCAGCGGGCGGCCAGGCCATCGCGCGGCCACTGCGATGGTTTTCGCGACGTCGCTGCCTCGGTCAGCGCCTTGCGCACCGCCAGTCCATCGAGGCCTGCGTCGAGGAGCAGGGCGCTCGGATCCGGAGAGTCCGCCCAGGCGTCGTCGAGCGCCGCTCGAGGGGGGATCGCCCGCTGCGCACGCAAGTGGGCCAACCGCTGGACATCACGGCGGATCCGAGCAGACTGGCTCGCGCGGAACCCAGGGCGCCAGCGGGCCCACCGACTCTCGGCCCAGTCGGCGCGTGCCTCGACTATGCGGCGCTTTCGAGAAACCGTTCGCGGCGAGACATGAACCGACGCCAGCCAGGTGGGCTCGCCCTTCAGCCACACGCCATAGTCTCGGATGTGCAGCGCCAGTTCGTCATCCAGCCAGTCCGGCTCCTTCAGCGCGTCGGCGCTCTTCCAGATCAGGTCGAGGCGCGCCGTATGCAGAGGTCGGCCGCTGCCGATGCACAGGATGTCCCAGTCCGACGTCGAGTCGGCGCACCCCGCGGCGCGCGAGCCGAAGAGGATGATCTCGCTGGCGGCCTGGCTGATCGCCGCCCAGTCGCCACCTGCCTCGGCGATCACGTCTCGCAGCTGCTGGTCGGTCCAGGCCGTCACGCCGCTGGCTGCGCGGCGACCCAGGCCTGCAGGCAACCGCTGAAGATCTCCAGCTGCTGCGTGCCGTGGGCGCAGGCGTCCTCGGACAACGCGCCATAGCTGCCCGCTGCGGCGAGCTCGGAGAGCTCGACCGCGGCGCGCGCCGCCTCCGGATCGAGCCCGCTCACCTGGGCGAGCAGGACATCGAGCGGCTTGGGGCCGAAGCCTGCCTCGTCGCCGTCCAAGGCCCGCAGGTCGTCCTGCAGCTCGAGCAGGATGTTCTCGACCGCGACCGCGTCTTCCAGATCGTGGATCCAGAGAGGCAGCTCGTCGAGCGAGCGTTCGAGCGCGATCCGGAGGGTGAGGTCGGTCATGGGCATACCAGTTCCACGAACGGGGCGCAGTCGGCCAACGCGGCGTAGAGGATACCCTCCCAGTAGTTGGGACCATAGAGCCTACCCAGGCTCCGGGCTCTGCGGCGCAGGCTCCTCTCTACATCCGCCTGATCGTCACCATCCTCGACCCCCAGGGCCAGCTCGGCGCGGATCTCGGCGATGCAGAGCTGCGCTTCGCTCGACCAGATATCGCACAGGCCCAGCCGCGCGCAGTGAGCCGCCAAGGTCCGATAGACCCGATCGACGTCGCGGCTCGTATTCGCGGGACGCTCGACCGTGAATGTCGCCTCGACCGACGCGCCCTGCACGCTGAGCGCCACGTTCAGGCAGCCGGGCAGGCCGTCGATAGCGTCCCAGTAGGTATGCAGGATCGGCTTCCACACCGTGCCCTTGCGCCCGTTGCACGTGCCGCAGGTCTTGACCAGGTTCAGGTTCAGGACGGCCAGCTCGGGGAAGTGGGCGACCGCCTCGGGCAGCACATGGTCCCACTGCGTGGGCGGCCCGACCGCGCAGTAGGGGCACCGGGCGGACCTCGGCCCCGTCTGCCCCCTGCGGATCGCGCTCTTGAGCCGGCCGCACGCGCCGCCGTCTCTCGACTCGTACATGCCGTTGAGCGTCGCTCGTTGCGATGCGCCCAACGACGGCCCGAGAGCGGCGAAGCGCGCGCGCAGCGTGCCGGCAGATGCGTGCTTCTCGTAGAGCGCGTAGCGTCGCACCACGAGGGCTCTCAGGTCGCGGCGGTCCTGTGTCCGCTGAGCCCCTCGAGTATTGTCGACGACATCATCGAAGTAGCCGAGCGCGTCGGCCAACGCAGGACGCGGCAAGTTCCACATCAGCGCCCCCGCTCCAACGACCGCAGCGCGATCTCGGCGCCGAGCCCCAGGCCATGGGGGAAGAGCGCCTCGACCGCTGCCCGTCCACCGCGCTCGAACACGGCGCGCAAGCGATCGCGGAAGTTGCGCTCGCGAGGGTCGGTTTCGAAGGCGTGCACGAGGATGCGGGTCAGGTCCTCGCCGAAGCACTCCCCCGGGTAGGGCACGATCGAGGGGACCCGGCCCTCCATCCGCACAATGCGCACCATGCGACCCGGCGTCTCCTGCAGCGGGATGGGCGAGTGGGTCGCCAGCACGGCGTGCCCGCCGAGGCGATCCAGCACGTCTCCGAGCGCCGCGAGCAGGGTCGACAGCAGCCCGGGGTGCAGGTGGTTCTCGGGCTCGTCGAGCAGCGCGAGCCAGCCGTCCGCCATGTGGGCGGCGAGGCTCGCCAGGGTCAGCAACGCGACCTGATGACCCGACGACGCGTCGCGCACGGCGGCCAGGAACGACTCCGCGTCGGCCCAGGGATCGAGCCCACCGGGCAACGCATCGCGCACCGCGCTCAGCCTCTCGAGCCCGACTGAAAACACCGCTCGCCGCTCGGGGGTCATCGCCGTGATCGCGTCGCGCTGCTGCGAGATCATCTTCTCGAGGTCGAGTCGTCCGGGCCCGACCCGCAGCCCCACGTGCTGGTAGAGCAGTGCAGACGCCGTGCGAGCGGCTGTCCGGTGAAGCACCGGGCGGAACGGATCGAAGGCGCTGAACGAGATGGCCAGCACCCCGCCGCGGCGCCAGCCGTCGGGCACGTGCAGGTCGCGTAGCCCGAGGGCGGGCACATCCCTACCGGCGACCAGCCGCCCGCAATGCACGCCCCCGATGATGTCCAACAGTCGGGTCTTGCCCGAGCTGTTGGGGCCCACCAATACGCCCACGCGCTGCACGCCGTCCGCGAAGTGCCAGTCGACCACATGCGGCCCGTCGAAGCCGTCCAGGCTCACGCGCAGCGCGAGGGTCGTGGTGGTGTCTTCGAAGAGCGCCGAGACCGCAGGATCAGCCTCCGCTGAAGACGCCTGCCAGAAGAGCTTGGCGGCCCGTGGATCGCGGAGAAGATTGCGGTCGAGATCCTGGTCGGCGAAGTCCGCCCGCCGCTCGGGGTGCAGGGTGAGGTCGTTGAGCGCCCGACATACGGTCTGCCGCAGCCCATAGCGGTCGAGCACGTCGTAGTACGCCGCCGACTGCCCGAGGCTGATGAAGTCCGGCCCGAGCGGTTCGAGCGCGCCTGGCCCGAGCGTTGTGCTCTGCCTGTCCCGCTCGAGGATCTTGACCAGCCCCAGCCGGTGCTGCTCGGCGCCGATCACCAGCCACGCCCGAAACGTCACCCGGCGGGAGAAGTCATCCCAGCGGTCCTTCTTGAGATAGACACAGGGTCCCTCGGTCGGGCGTGGCCATTCGACGACTTCGATGCGAACGATGCGCTCTGCAGAAGGCATGACGTCTACTCTATCACCGCGTCCGCACGCGGCGAGCCCGTCGGTGGTACGGCCGGCCCGGGCCCCCTCAGATGTCCAACGCCGTCGCGTCGGCGTCGGCGGCCTGTGACATCACGAAGTCGTAGCGCGCCTGCGGGTCCTTGCCCATCAGCTCGGTGATGGTGGTCTCGGTGACCAGGCGGTCTTCGTCTTCGATGCGCACCTGCAAGAGCCGCCGGTGATCCGGATCGAGCGTCGTCTTGTACAAGGTCGCCGGCATCATCTCGCCCAGGCCCTTGAAGCGCTGGATCTCGACGTTGCCCCGGCGGCCGTGGCGCTTGATGATGGCGTCCCGCTGGCGGTCGTCGGCGGCCCACCACGTCGACTTGCCGATGTCGACCCGATAGAGCGGCGGCTGGGCGATGTAGACGTAGCCCTGCTCGATGAGCGGCTTCAGGTAGCGATAGATGAAGGTCAGCAAGAGCGTCTGGATGTGATGGCCGTCGCTGTCGGCGTCCATCAAGAGCACGACCTTGTGGTAGCGCAGCCGGTCGAGGTCGAGGTCCTTGCCGAGCCCGCAGCCGAGGGCCTGCACGATGTCGCTGAGCTCGTTATTGGCCATCACCTTGCGGTCGGTGGCCTGCTCGGCGTTGAGCACCTTGCCCCGCAGCGGCAGGATCGCCTGGGTCTGCCGGTCGCGGCCCTGCTTGGCCGAGCCGCCCGCGCTGTCGCCCTCGACGAGAAACAGCTCGCTCTCGCTGGGGTCGGTCGACGCGCAGTCGGCGAGCTTGCCGGGCAGGTTGAGCTTGTGGCTGACCGGGCTCTTGCGCCGCACCGCCTGGGCCGCCGAGCGGCTGGCCTGCCGCGCGCGCGCCGCCTGGATGATCCGGGTGACGATGGCTTGAGCCTGGGTCTGGTGCTGGTGCAGCCACTGCTCGAGCATCGGCCGCACCGCCGAGCTGACGAAGCCGCGCACCTCGGGGTTGTTGAGCTTGTCCTTGGTCTGCCCCTGGAACTGCGGCTCGCTGATGAAGAGGTTGACCGTCGCGGTCATGCCCTCGCGCACGTCGTCGGGGGTGATGCTCACCCCGCGCGGGGTCAGCTCGTGCACGTCGACGTACTCGCGCACCGCCTTGTTGATGGCGTCCTTGAGCCCCGACTCGTGGGTGCCGCCGTCCTGGGTCGGGATGCCGTTGACGAAGCTGTGCACCACCACGTCGGTGGCCTCCGTCCAGCACAGCACCACCTCGAAGGCGCCCTCGCCGGGCTCGTCCTTCTCGAAGACGAAGTTCTCGTCGACGACCTTGCGCCGCTTGCGGGCCTTGATGAGGTCGTCGAGGTACTCGACGATGCCGCCGTCGTGCTTGAACTCGGTGTACTGCTGGTCGGCCGCGGCGGTCTCGTCGCGGAAGACGATGCGCAGGCCCTTGTGCAGGTAGGTCTTCACCTCGAGCCGGCGGGCGATCAGCTCGGGGTCGTACTGGGTCTTGGGGAAGATCTTGGGGTCGGGGGTGAAGCGCACGAAGGTGCCGGTGCCGCGCGCCGGGCCGACCGCCGCGACCGGGCCGCGGGGCTTGCCCCGGCGGAAGCTCTGCTCCCAGGTCTTGCCGTCGCGCTTGACCCGCACCCACAGCCGCTCGGAGAGCGCGTTGACCACGCTGGCCCCGACGCCGTGCAGGCCGCCGGCGGTGCGATAGGCCCCCTGCTCGAACTTCCCGCCGGCGTGCAGCACGGTGTAGATGACCTCGAGGGTCGAGCGGCCGAGCTTGTCGGTGGGGTGCTTCTCGACGGGGATGCCGCGGCCGTTGTCTTCGATGGCGATGGTGGTGCCGTCGCCCTCGAGGGTGACCTGGATCGTGCTGGCGAAGCCGGCGATGGCCTCGTCGACCGCGTTGTCGAGCACCTCCCAGATGAGGTGGTGCAGGCCCTCCTTGCCGACGCCGCCGATGTACATGCCCGGCCGCTTGCGCACCGGCTCGAGGCCTTCGAGGATCGTGATGTCGCCGGCGCCGTACTCGCCGGCCTTGCTCGCCGCGCTCACTCGTCGCCCTCCTGCTCGAGGTCGGCCCCCGGCTGGTAGATCGCCACTGCGGTGTCGTACTTGACGAAGCTGCCCCGCTTGATGACCTCGACGCCTTTGCCGCCGCGGCTGGTGGGCTTGTAGCTCGTCTCGCGGATGATCTTCTCGGCGCCGCGGTTGGTGTAGACCGTCAGGCCGTCGCGCTTCTTGATGGTCAGGCAGAAGCCGAGCACCGCGTCGTCCTTGGCCAGCTTGATGGCGTTGACCCCGCGCACCGCGTTCTCCTTGGGCGGGATGTCCGACGCGGGGAAGAGCAGCGCCCGGGCGTTCTCGGTGGCCAGCGCCACGTTCTCGCCGCCCTCGCAGATGTGCATCGCCACCACCTCGTCGTGCTTGGCGAGGCTGTGGTACTTGCGGCCGTTCTTGGTGCTGACCTCGGCGTGGCTCGCCAGCGGGAAGCGGGTCGCCTTGCCGCCGCGGGTGATGCTGACCCCGAACGGCAGCTGCGGGCCCTCGGGGTCGAGCTCGGGCTCGGCCTCGGGGTCGCAGACGTACAGGTTGTCGTCGCTGCAGCTCACCCCGACGATGCGCTCGCCGTCGGCGAACGAGAAGAAGCTCTGCACCGGCTCGCCGTAGCCCGTCGTCTGGGCCACGTCGTCGACCCGGATGACGTAGGCCGAGCCGAACTGGGTGTAGAAGGTGACCGTCTGCCGGGTATCGGTGCGGATGACCCAGCCCACCTCGTCGCCCTCGGGCACCCGGATCGAGCTGACCTCGCTGAAGCCCTTCTGCCGCTTGAGCCGGCCCATGCGGCTGACGATGACCCAGGCGGCCTCTTTGATGATGTAGGCCTCGGCGTCGAACTCTTCTTCGACCTCGGGGCCGATGATGATCGAGCGCCGCTCGTCGGCGTAGGTGGCCCGGATCTCGAGCAGCTCGGAGCGCACGATCGACCAGCGGGCCTCCTCGTCGGCGAGCTGGCCCCTGATCTTGGCCGCCTCGGTGCGCTTGTCGTCGAGCTCCTGGCGCACGAGCAGGATCTCGAGCTTGGCCAGCCGATAGAGCTTGAGCTCGAGGATGGCGTCGACCTGCTCTTCGTCGAGGTCGAAGCGGTCCATCATCTTGCGGGCGGCGTCGCTCTTGCCCTCGCTGGCCCGGATGAGCGCGATGATCTCGTCGAGGGCGTCGAAGATGATCTCGAAGCCTTCGAGCCGGTGGATGGCCTTCTCGAGCTCGGCGAGGCGGTGGCGCAGCCGGCGGGTGACGACCTCGAGCCGGAAGTCGAGGAAGTGGCGCAGCATCTCCCGCAGCCCGACCCGGGCCGGGGCCTGCACCTGCGGCTGGTCGGTGGGCACCAGGCAGGTGAGGTTCACGTTGAAGTTCTGCTGCAGCGGGGTGTGCTTGTAGAGGTAGGCCATGGCCACCTCGGGCTGCGCCCCGCGCTTGAGCTCGAGCACCACCCGCACGTCGTCGGTGCTCTCGTCGCGCACGTCGACGATCTGCGGCACGTTCTTGGCGATGACGTGCTGGGCGATCTTCTCGACGAGCGTGCCTTTGTTCACCCCGTAGGGCACCGCGGTGAGGATCACGCACTTCTTGCGGTTGATCGTCTCGACGGTGTAGCTGCCCCGCAGCTTGATGGGGCCCGACCCGCTGGCGTAGATCGCCTCGATCTCTTCGGGCGAGTTGAGGATCTCACCGCCGGTGGGGAAGTCGGGCGCGCGCACGTGCTGGCAGAGGTCGTAGGTGGTCAGCGCCGGGTCGTCGATGAGCGCGATGAGCGCGCTGACCACTTCACCCAGGTTGTGCGGCGGGATGTTGGTCGCCATGCCGACGGCGATGCCCGCCGCCCCGTTGACGAGCAGGTTGGGCACCTGCGCCGGCAGCACCACGGGCTCGCTGAGCTGGCCGTCGTAGGTCGCCCGCCAGTCGACGGTGCCCTTGGTGATCTCGGAGAGCAGGTCTTCGCACAGCGCCCGGATGCGGGCCTCGGTGTAGCGCATCGCCGCCGGCGCGTCGCCGTCGATGCTGCCGAAGTTGCCCTGGCCGTCGACGAGCGGATAGCGCAGCGAGAAGGGCTGCGCCATGCGCACCATGGCGTCGTAGATCGACTGGTCGCCATGGGGGTGGTACTTGCCCATGACCTCGCCGACGACGCGCGCGCTCTTGAGGAAGCGCGAGTCGGCCCGCAGGCGCAGGTCTTTGTACATCCCGAAGAGGATGCGCCGCTGCACCGGCTTGAGGCCGTCGCGCACGTCGGGCAGCGCCCGGCTGGTGATCACCGACAGCGCGTAGTTGAGATAGGACTTACGGGTCGCTTCGTGCAGTCGGACGGGGGCGATGGTGCCCCCCGAACCGCGGTCGTCGTCTGCAAACAGATCCATCTGCATCACTGGGCTCGTGGAACATCGGGCGGAACGGAGGTGAGGTAGCACATTGGATCACACCGAACAACCGTTCAGAACGCCCGATAACGCGCCCGGGTGCGGCGTCAGGGGTCGAAGAACGGGAAGCCGGGCGGCTCGGGCTCTGCGGCCGGCACGAACTTCAGCCGCGCGGCGCCCACCTGGACGGCGTCTTCGCCGTCGCGATCGCCGTCGAGCGCGAAGACGGCGACCCTATACGTGGCGTCGGGATCCGGCTCGAGCGGGGTCTCGCCGCCGTCGTCGTCCGGCTCTGCGGGTGGCCATGAGATGATCAGCGCGGGCGGCCGGTCATCACCGATCGCCGCCTCGTCGGTCTCCTGCCATGGGTCGATGGCGGGCTGCTCACCCTCCGCGTCGCGCCTCTCGCGCAGGGTGATCACCACCGCCCAGTCGGTGATCGTCGAGAGGTCGAGGCCGTCGGGCAGGCGCAGGCGCAGGCGGTCGGGGCCTGCCGCGAAGGTGTAGGTCTGGTCGTCATCGGGGCTCAGCACTCGGGCGCTGTCGTCGCCCGCGGCTGCGGTGAAGGTGTCGACGACGATCCCCAAGGTGTGGAGCGGGGCCGGGCCGCGGTGCAGGTACAGCTCGACCGGCTCGCCGGGCCCGGCGGCGTCGCTGGGCGTCATCCGAAGGCACGCCTGCCCGCTCGCGGCAGAGAGGCGGTAGTCGACGCCGCCCCGCACGCCGAAGCCGATCTCCTGCTCTCCACACATCACCGCCCGATTGGCCCGGTTCACGCACAAGCCGTCGCCCCCACACTGCACGATGTGGGCGACGTCGGCGTCGAGCGGGGCCTCGACGACGTCCGGGTCGTTGGTGAGCCAGGCCCGCAGGCCACCGTCTTCGGCCTCCACCCAGCGGCGCGCGCCGAACTCGAAGAGAGCGTCGACGCCGCTCGCCGTGACGATGTGGCGCAGCGTCGCCTGCGGCGCCTCGGCGTCGACGGTGAACCCCAAGGTCCGGGTGACGGAGTCGCCGAATTGATTGCTCCCGGTCAACGCGACGAGGTACCGACCGCTGCTGTCGAGCTCGCAGTCTTCGAACTCGTGCCATGGGAAGTCGCCGGCGTAGACCGGCGGGGTGCTGTCCGGCTCCTCGTCGAGTCCGAACTCGAGCCCGCTGCAGGTCTCGATGGGCGCGCTGTCGCCGGTCATGAAGCTGGCGGTCAGTGAAGAGACCGTCGACTCTGTCACGACGATGCCCATGTCCGACCCTGCGCGCACGACCTGCGGCTCCCGACTGGTGGCTGGCGGCTCGAGGGCAACGTCGAAGAGCGGCCGCCGGTCGTCGAGCTGCACGTCCACGCTGAGCGGGTCGCTGATATTGCCCGCCCGATCGCGCGTCCGAAAGCAGAAGGTCTGCGTCTCGCCGACCTCGATCTCATCCTCACCAGCGAGGGTCGCGCCGAGCATGGCGAAGCCTCCGATGAGTGGCGTCCAGCTCGATATGTCCTGCTCGCAGTCGCCGACCCCCACCGAGAGCGTATCGAACCCGCCATCGCGACGCTCGCCGGCGACAGACACGTTGAATCGCAGCTCCCGCCGGTCGACGATCCACACGGCGTGGTCTTCGCCCTCGCCGTTCACGCTCTGCACACCGCCCTCGATGATGCGCACGGTGTCGGGCTTGGGGGGCGGCTCGCCGTCCCACCAGAAGTGCACCGGGAACCGCGCTTCGTTGCCGGCCATGTCGTACACCCGCAGCACGGGCCACGCCTCGAGCGTCGGCGCGGGCGGCTCCCTGTCGAGCGGACACGGCCAGAACCTCGGATCGCAGTCGGCGCCTTTCAGCGGCGCGAACGCCAATGAGTCGCCCGCGAAGTCCACGGGGTTCGGATCGCCGTCGACGAGCAGGTGGTATTGCTCGCCTGCACGCCCGCTGGCGCGGATGGTCAGCGTGGGCTGCCTGCCACGGACCGGGTCGTCCGCGCTCGACAGCACGATGTCACCGCCGCGGGGTATCGAGACATCGTCGAGGGTCACCTCGACGTGGGGCGGATCGGGGTCGTAGATCGCGCAGACCTGCACGGGCTGGCTGACGTTGCCCGCCGCGTCGCGGGCGAAGATGCACCGCGCCTGGTCTTCGCCTCTGGCGTCGGCGAGGTCGACGAACCGCGGCGGTGAGTCCAGCCAGCCGGCGTCGTCGGGGTCTCCACAGACGCCGCCCGGACGCTCGACGACCGCGTACGACGCACCCGCCTCCCCACGGACGGTGATCCCGGGGTTCGTGGTCGGCACCGGCTGGCAACCGGCCACCTCTTTGCCGCGGAAGGGCATGTTCACGCGGGCGGTGGTGATCGCCGGCGCCCGGGCGTCGACCCGCACCTCGAAGCGGGCGATGGCCGCCTGATCGAGGTCGTCGGTCAGCTCCAGTTCGAACAGGTGCGTGCCATCGGAGAGTTCGAAGCGGTGCGGGTCGTCGGAGAGCTCGCCCCGCCACTCGCCGACCGCGAGGTCACGGCCGGGATCGGGGCATCGCAGCCGGGTGAGTTCGCCGTCCGGCGCCCAGTGCAGCAGTCGGCAGTCGGTCAGGTGCGGCGTATCGTCGTCGCCGGTGCCGTCGGGGTAGGTCAGCGCGCCGCCGACCTCGACCCCGAGCGCGTCGAGGTCGCACCCGGATCGGGCGCAGCGCACCTCGACGCGCTCGCCGGCCTGCCGCGCGATCACGCTGCCGGCGCCGGGTTGCACATCGAACGTGACCGCGGGCGACGGGCGGATGTGCAGCGCGCGCCGGTAGACCTCGCTGACGTGGCCGGCGCGGTCGACGAGCACCGCGCACAGCGTGCTGTCGTCGCCCCGGGTCATCGGCAGGGTGCTCGCCAGCACCGAGCTGGGGGTCTGGCCGGTCAGGGCGCAGGCGGACGGGCAGTCACCGCCGGGCACGAGCGCCAGGTGCAGCGCGGGCGGCGTCGGCGCAGGGCCGACGGGGTCGTCGGTGTAGTCCACGAGCACCGGCTGGCTGCGGGCCGCGGTCAGCGCCTGCGGCGCGTCGCAGACTTCGCCGTCGCCACACGGCGTCTCCTCGAACGCGGTGAACTGCACGTGGTGCAGCACCGGCGCCTCGTGATCCTGCACCAGCCGTACGATATGCGGGTCCGAGACGTTGCCCTGCCGGTCGGTGACCGTGATCTCGAACTCGCTCCGCTCGGCCTCCGGGTCGAGCGGCGGCACCTTCACGGCGTGCTCGTCGGTGTGCCACACCCGGGTGGTCTGCCCGTCGGAGGCGGTGATGGTGTAGCGGCCGTCCCCGTCCCCGTCCCCGTCCTCCCGGGCGTACGGCCGGCAACGCGGCTCCTCAGACGCCGCGTCGGCCGCGTCGGCCGCGTCAACCGCGCCGTCCAAGCCGCCATCCAATCCACCGTCGACCCCTGCATCCAGCTCGCCGCCGGCCTCGTCGGGCGCATCGGGCGCGTCGGGCGGTTCGCCGTCGCGGATGTCGAGCCAGAGGACCGCCTGCTCGCCGCGCAGGATACGGGTGCCGAAGGTCGGCGAGACGGGTCGAGACCCACAGTCGCACGACGCCTCGGCCTGGGGGCAGCCCCCGCCTTCGCACTGCGCCCGCACCGCCAGGTCGAAGCTCGGCGCGCGGGTATCGACGTACAGGTAGATCGTCTGCGGCTCGTCGCTGAGGTTGCCCGCGCCGTCCCGCGCGGCGGCGCACAGCGTCTGCGCGCCGGTGCCGCCGAGGGGGTGGGTATCGTCCAGATCCAGCGCCCGCGCGTAGTCCAAGTCGGAGATGTTCTCGGCGGCGCAGGCCTCGTTGGTGGTCGCGCTCAGCGCGATGTGGAGGTCGTCGAGCGCGACGCGCGGCGCGAAGTCGATGGTCGGGTTGCTGGTGCCGATGATCAGCGGATGATCGGGGTGGTAGCCGGCGCAGACCTCGACGGTGCAGGCGGGGTCGTCGGTGCCGCATGGCACCTCGCGGGCGTCGCAGCCGTCGTCGTCGGCGTCGTCTTCGGCGTCGTCGGCGTCGTCGGCGTCGTCTTCGGCGTCGTCCTCTGCGGAATCCTCTGGGGGCGGCGGCGACATATATGGCGCGAGCGGTCGGCCGGCGATCTCGGTGACGCGGAACTCGGGCGGGGTGAGGTCGATGTGCACCATGCGCTGCACCTCGCGGGTATTGCCGGCCCGATCGACCACCCGGACGGTGATGAGCTCGGTGCTATCGTGCTCGCCCTCGTCTGCGCCATCGTCCTCGTCGGCAGGCACCCCCAATACGTCGACGAGCCTCACGCTCAGGGCCCGCGTGCCCGTCAGGCCCATCGGGTGCGCAAAGACCCGGCATGCCTCATCGCGCGCCTCGCGGACGCACTCGACCACCGAGGCACCATCGCGCTGGATCGTGATCGATTCCAGGTCTGCCATCAGCGCGTCCCAGTCCTCGTCGGCGTCGGTCCGGCAACCCTGCGTATCGCTGCCGATGCAGTCCGAGACGCCCCCGGTGCCGCACAGGGCCGATCCGAGGGGCAGCTCGTCGGCCGAGTCGACGTAGACCTGGATCACCGCGTTGAGCGAGCGGCCCAGTCGGCAGCGGCCAGCCCGCTGGTTCAGCTCGGCCGGCGGCTCGTCAGCGGCGCCGACGAGGGGCTGTATCCGGACCTGCACGGCAGGGTCGTCTTCGTCGACGTGCAGGCGCGCGCCATAGGGCACGTCCAGCGCGTTGCCAGCCGCGTCGGTGGCGTAGACGCACAGCCAGACGGGCGACGGCTCGCCTCCGGTGGCAGGCACGTCGACGTAGGTCTGGAAGACGCCGGTCGCCGACGCCCCGAGGTCGACGGGAAGGGCCTCGGCGGCGCTCGGAGATCGGGGGCACCCGTCGCGCGCGAACAGGTAGCTCAGCGCGGTCCACGGCCCGCCCTCGTCGCCGACGCGCACCCACAGGGGCACCCGGCTGGCGGAGAGGTACAGCGCCTCGTCGGCCTCGACGACACCACCGTGGAGCGCGTCGTCGTCGACGATCCAACCCTGCTCGCGCTCGACGACCCGGTCCTGGATGGCCCACCCGAGCAGGCGGGGGGGTGTATCGTCCACCCGCACCCGCGCTGTCTCGACGACCTGGTTGCCGACCGTATCGCGGGCGGTGAAGGTCAGCCGACACCCATGGGCACCGCCGCACGCCCCCGCCGTCAGGTCGTCGAGCGGGAACGTATGCCGCACCGAGTCCGCCGGGCCCTCGCCGTCGAGCGGCCCCGCTTCGAGCACAAACGTCTGGTCGGGCGCCGCGCCTTCGATCTGCAGCCAGAGCATGTAGCGCGCCAGCGGGTTGGACTCGCCGGGCGGCGACGCGGCGCCCAGCGGCTCGCCGACCTCGACGGTGGCCTCGATCCACCGCCCAGCGCTCTGCGAAGGCACATGATGGGTCTGACCGTCGAACGCCGCCGGCCGGCGCTCGACCTCGTCGCCGGTGATCTCGACGACCTCGACGTCCACGACCCGCAGCTGCGGCCTGCGGTCGTCGATCCGGACGGTCATCGCCGCCTCCGCGCGCTGACCGAGTCGGTCCCAGGCGCAGGCCACCAGCCGGTGGTCGCCGGGCCCGAGCTCGAGCCGCGTCGAGCCGCCGTCACGCAGCCAGGCCAGCGGGTCCGCTTCACCCACCGCCGGCGCGTCGGCCGGGCAGGGTTCGCGGTCGATCAGCGCCCTATCGACGCCCGATCCCGCGTCGAACGCGTGCAGGGTGACGCGCGGCGCGGAGGATACGCCGACGCACGGCGCCTCGCAGGCCGCGCCGTCGGGGTCGAGCGGTTGGCCCTCGCTGATCGCGAGCTCGACCGTCGGCGGGCGATCGTCGTAGGCCACCCGCACGTCGACTCGGGCGCTTGTCTGCCCGGCGGCGTCCTGGGCCTGCGCGCTCAGCGACCACCGCGTTCGCGCCTCGTCGTTGTCGGCGTCGAGGGGGTGGCAGGCGACCCCCGATCCATCGGGCAGCAGCGCGCTCGCCCGCTCGCCGCTCACCGTGACGCGCACCGCATCGACCGTAGCGGGCTCGGGCTGGAGGTCGACGGGCGCGCCGTTGTCGGGCGGGAGGTCGACGCGGTTCCGGTTTGGGGAGCCGAGGCACGCGCTGGCCGGCGGCGGCCCGACCTGCAGCGCGAGCCACGCGTCCGGTTCGGGCCCGAACCACCAGACCCCCCCGTGGACCGCGATCTGGCCCGTGGACTCGACCCGGGCCTGCAACGCCGGCGGCTCGCTGCGTCGCAGTATCCGAGACGCGTCGAAGGCGTTTCCCGCCCGGTCGCAGACGCGCACCGACAGCATGGAGTTGTCGTCGTTGAGCGGGTGGTCCTTGTCGTCGGTGAGCGGGTGGCGCATGTCGATTGTCGACTCGCCGAAGTCCGCCCGCCCGGGACCGACGATCTGCCAGCCGGACGGCAGCGTGCAGGGGTCGTCGATCGACACCGGGCCGGTCTCGCCCCACATGACCCACAGCCCGTCGGCCGCCCGGTCGTCGCTGGCCGCGAGCTGCAGCTCCACCTCATCGGCCGCACCAAAGCGACGGACAAGGCAGTCGTCGCTCTCATCGCAGGGCGCCCAGTCGGGCGGCTCTGGCAGCAGGCTCAACTCGAGGCTTGGCGGCGCGCGGTCGATGATCACCGGCAGCGGCTCGGACCAGCCGCTGATATGCCCCGCGGCGTCGGTGACCCGGGCGGTGACCACCGCCTGCGCGGTGGTCGCGTCCAGCGCCAAGAGGGGCTCGAGGTCGATGGGGCACGCGCCACAGTCATCGTCCGGATCACATGCTTCGAGGCGCTCGAACGTGAGGACGCCGTCGGCGTCGAATCGCTGTAGCCTGCACTCGGCGCTGATCCAGTCCCGGACCTCGCCCGCCGGCGACAGCGTGACGCTGACGCAGTCATCCGCCCCGCCGCAGCCATCCGCCTCGCCGCTGCCGTCCGCCTCGCCGTTGCCATCCGCCTCGCCGCTGCCATTCGTCGAGAGCGGCGTGGGCGCGGAGATGGTCTGCACACCCCCGCCGGGCAGCCGCTGGGTCGCCGTCAGCCGCGGCGGCTCGGGCACCGCGAGGTCGACCTGCACCGGCCAGCGCTCGACGGTGGTATTGCCCGCCCGGTCGGTGGCCTCGAGCCGCAGCATCACCCGCTGCCCGTCGCTGGCGGGCAGGCCCAGGGACGACGACAGCGGCCCCGGCGCGATGGGCCCGTCGAAGGTGAAGACGGGCCCGTCGTGCGTCCGCCCGCCGATCTCGTACGATACGCTCAGCCGATGCGCGTCGGCGAACGGCGCGTCGACCGCGCAGCCGCTCTCGCGGGCGAAGCCCTCGGCGGACGCCGCCCCCACGACCAGATCGAGCGCCGTCGAGCGGAAGAGCCGATACTCGCCGTCCCGGCCCGACAGCCGCGCCCCCGGCTCGCCGCCGTCGCGGTGCACGAGAGCCAGGCCGCCCAGGCTCGGCGGGCGGGTATCGAGGCAGGCGCTGTATTCGGCCTCGGCCGGGTTGCCCGCCCGGTCGGAGACCGTCGCGATCAGCGTGGACAGCCGCTCCCAGTCGGCGCAGGCGTCCGGGTCGGCGCACCACCCGAACTCAATGGACTCGGCGAGCTGGCGAAGCGGCCCGTCGGACATCGCGAGCTCGGTGGAGTCCGCCTCGGGGTGGGCCCACGCCCGCTCGAACGCCACGTCGCTCTCGTCGGCCCACAGCCGCAGGGCGGCGCCGCCGCGCAGGTGAAGCGGCTCGACGGCGTCGTCGGGCTCGATGAGCCGCAGCGGCCCTTCGCCGCGGGTCGGATCGAGCACGATCAGGCCATGCCGGGCGACGGACGCGCGGTCGAGTTCGAAGCCGGCCTGCGCGTCGTGGATCGACCTGCCGTCGGCGAAGAACCGGGCCATGACCCGATACCGCCCGTCGAGCAAGGGCGACGCGTCACCCTCGCCGCCGGAGTCTCCGAGCAGGCGCAGCAAGCAGACACAGACGGTGCGTCGCTTCGACTCGTCCGGCAGCGGCACGGGGCGCGCCAGATCGACGCGCTCGCCCACCAGGCAAGCGCCCATGGTCCCATCGGGCTTCGACGAGGCCACCTCGATGGCGCGCCCCGAGAGCTCGGCCACCTCGAGCGCGGCGGCGAGCTGGCCCGGCTCGGCGTCGATGTCCAGCCCGTCGAGGTGCACTTCGAGGCAGGTCTGCCGGGTCGCCCCGCCCTGCTCTTCGATGCCGGTGATCTCCACCTCCGCGGTCAGCGACCGGAGCTCGATCGGGTCCTGCCGGTCGGGTGTGCCGTCGGGCTGGACGTCGAGCGTGGTCTCGAAGCGGTCATAGCCCGGCACGTAGAGCCGCAGACCGACCCCCACGCCGACCGGCACGCCCGAGAGGACCAGCTCACCAGCGCCCGGGCTGCCGACCAACGGCCGGCTCAGCGCGCCGTCTCCGGCCTGCCACGTCCCGCCCTTCACCCGGGCGACGGCCTGCGCGCCATCGAGCTCGACATCCTGGTCGACGGAGAGCCGCACCGGCCGCTGCGCGATGCGCCGAGCCAGCGTGCCCCGCACGACCCACTGCCGCCCGGAGACGTCCAGCTCGATCTCGGCGAGGCCCGGGCCGGTCGCCGCGGCCTCCTCCATCGGGGCGTCGGCGACGCCGGCCAGGCGCTGAGGCTGCCACGCGTCGACGGGCCACGGGTCGCCGACGAGCGGATCGGTCCCGCTGCATTCACCGGAGAACGAGAGGTCCCGCACCGAGAGCGCATAGGTGCCGGGGGGCCACGGTTCGAGGGGCCCGTCGGCGGTCTGCCTCGTATCCGGCATGTAGGCGAACTCCGCCACGACCCGATCATCGACGACCGCGCCGCAGCGGGCGATCGGGTCGCCTCCGCCGGTGGGCGTCATCAGCACCATGACCTTGTCGGCCGGGATCGGCAGGCCATCGGCCATGCGCAACTCGACCCGCAGCGGCTCGCCCCGCTGTTCGTGCACCGGCGTATCGGGGTCGAGCGGGTGGGTGGCCTCGACCGTCGGGTCGCAGCCCGCGGCGAGAACCAGCAGCCCCAGGGCCAACAGCCGGCGCAGAGTCGTGGATGTCATCGTGCCTCCAGCGGGCGTGCGCCCGTCGTGGTCTCGGTCGTCGTGCAGTGTCAGAAGCGCCAGCGCGCGCGGGCGCCGGCGGGCCCCACGCTCACCTCGGGCAGCAGCGCGGGCGCGCGGGCGCCGAAGACCCCGGCGGTGTCCAGCGCGCTGTGCGCGGCGCCGAGGGCCCAGACGGCGCCCATGGTCCACAGCAGCCCGTTGCGCGCCCGGTAGGCGTGCATCGCGTCGTGGCGTCGATCGACCACGGCCGGATCTGTGCGGCTCCCGCGGTTGTAGTCGTCCGCTGCGCCATCGCCCCGCCAATCCATCACGCCGGCGGCCGCACCCAGCGCCGCGGCGCTGACCAACACCGTCGCCGCCAGCACCGGCCGCCCGTTGTACGCCTGTCCCCAGCCGGGCAGCAGCAGCGAGCGGCCGAGGGCGTCGACCCAGGTCCGCTCGGCGTAGCGGCTCAGCGCGTCGATCGGCGCGCGGGGCATCAGCACCTCGGCGGCGGCCAGCTGAATGCCGTCGCGCACCTGGGTGATCCGGGCCGAGACCACCACCGCATCACCCGCCTCGCCCACCGAACCCAGCACCAGCAGGTTGGCCTGCAGCAGCCGGCCGAGCTCGGCCTCGGCCTCGGCGCCGGTGAAGAGCGCGCCGTCGAGCTGCTCGTCGAGCACCTTCGAGAGCTGCGCGCGCTCCACGACCCGCAGGCCGCGCCCGCGGATGAGGCAGCCCTGCACCAGCTCGGCGATCGTATGCCCGTAGGCGTGGGCCGCCTGCCGCTCGCCGGCCCGGTCGACGAAGGGCAGCACCGCCAGCGTCGGCACGTGCAGCGGCTCATCCACCCGCCGGGCCCGGGTGAGCGCGCTGAGGTCGTCGACCAGATGAGCGCACAGCGTCTCGACCGAGTCGCGCAGCGCCAGTCGCTCCTGCGTCGGGGCAGGGGGCGCTGCGCCGCATCCGGCCAGGCAGAGCACGGCGAGCAGCATCGGCAGCGCGCGCCCGCGCCCCTCGTATCGATCGGTCGAGCTACGGTGCATGGGATCCTGCCTCTGCTGCGGTGGAGTGGTCCGGACATACCCGGCCGAAGCGTTCCAGCAGCCGCGCCACCAGCCGGCGCAGCGCCCGCCGACGCGCCCCGACTGGCGTGCGGTCGAAGCCGGCCTGTCGGGCGACCACCGCCCGCCCGTCGCCGTCGAGCGCGCCGCGGCAGGCGACCCGGGCCACCTGACCGGTGCTGCTGCGCCCCTCGTCCTCGCAGCGGGCCTCGACGCTCAGCGGGGTCCCCGTCGGCTCGATCCGCCCGCCGGCGGCGACGAGCGCCGCCTCGACCTCGGCTCGCAGGGCCTCCGGCGCGCCCGTCACGGCGTGGCTGCGGCCGGTGGCCCAGCCCGGGGGCGCGCCCGCGCGGCCGCCCAGCGCGCGGATGACGAGCGCCGGCAGGCCGCGGCTGTGCCCGTCGGCGGTGCACCCGCAGCAGATGTGCTCGGCGGCGCGCACGACCTGCCCGGACTCGGTATTCAGCAGAGTCGCGGTGGTCCGCCGCCGGCGCGCGTCGGGCGCGTGATGGTCGCGCAGGTACAGGGCGAGCGGGGCCGGCCCGTCGACCCGGGAGACCTCCGCGCGCCCGTCGATCACGGCCTGAACAGTCAGCCGATCGGCCGCGCGGCGGGGCGCGTAGATCAGAACCAGCGGCTGCGGCCTTCGGGCAGCGCGCGCCGCGTCTGGATGGCCCGGGGCGTCGTCGGCGGCGCAGGCCGCGGCGGACGCGGCGACCGCCAGCGGGCGCGCGGCGCGGTCGGCGAGCAGCGCGCGGGCGCGGCGCCGGGCGGTCTCCGCGTCGACGCCCGGCTGACGCGCAGACCACGTCGACGGGCTCTCGAGGGCGCGCTCGCCATCGACGAGCGTCAACCGGGCGGTCGAGTCGGCCCAGGTCAGCCCGTCGGCGTGCACCGACGTCTGGTCATCGACGGTGACCTGCACCGCCACAGCCGACGCCGGCGGCGCCGAGCGTACGAGAGGTGCAGCCCCGGCCGCGCGCCAGGCGGCGGACGCGGCGTCGAAGAGGGCCGGCGGGCCGCGCCAGACCCAAGGGGTGGAGGCCTGCCGCCGTCGAGCCGCGCTCACCCGTGCCCGGGCGTCGACGACCCACGCGACGTCCGGCGGGCGGCAGGTCAACGAGGCGCGGAGCAGCTCGGCGTCGAGCGCCCCGTCGAGCGCCCCGTCGAGCGCCGACCAGCCGCCGTCGGGGCATCGATTCGGGCCGGCCCGCAGCGCGACGAGCGCCGCGTCGAGTCGCGCCCGCTCGTCGGCGGCGAGCGCCGCGACATGACGCGCCGCCGATGCCCGCACGAGCCGAGCGGTCGCGGCGTAGCCCTCGGCGGTCTCGACGGTCTGCAGCTCGATCAGCTCGCCGTGAGCGAACGTGTGGTGCACCTCGGTGATGCTGCTCCACCGCTCGACGACGCCCGCGTCGTCGCCGCCGAGCTGCTCGCTCACCGCCCGGACGCTGCGGCCGTCGATGGTCGAGCGGACGCGGGCGGCGACGGCCGCGCGGGCCAGGCTCTGCGCCTCGGCGACGTCGCGGGCGACCCTGACCTCCTCGATGACCGCCGGACACGGCCGAGCCGCGGCTGCACCGAGGTCGAGCAGGCACGCGAGTACAGCCATTCGGCATGCATGGCGGGAGAAAGGCATGCCTGAGTATAGGCAATGATGCCTTTATCTCAACCAAAAACACCCGAAACAGCGCAACACACGCACCAGGGTGCCGAAAATGAAATAGCTACGCGGGTGGGAACCAGCCCCGCGTGCGGTTGGCGAAGGCGACGAGCGACAGCATGACCGGGACCTCGATGAGCACGCCGACGACCGTGGCCAGCGCTGCGCCGGACGAGAGGCCGAAGAGGCTGATGGCCACCGCGACCGCCAGTTCGAAGAAGTTGGAGGTGCCGATCATCGCGGCGGGGGCGGCGATCGGGTGGGGCAGCTTCAGGGCGCGGGCGAGGCCGTAGGCGATCGCGAAGATGCCGTAGCTCTGGATGATCAGCGGGATGGCGATGAGCCCCACCCGCTCGGGACGGGCGATGATCGTCTCGGCCTGAAAGCCGAAGAGCAGCACGACGGTGGCCAGCAGCCCCATGATCGACGTGGGCTTGAGCCGCTCGGCGAGGCGCCCGACGGCCTCGACGCCGCGGCGCTGCATCAGCCGTCGGCGGGTGAGCATGCCCGCCGCGAGCGGCACGACGACGAAGATCACGACCGACGCCACCAGGGTGCGCCACGGCACCTCGAGGTCGGTGACGCCGAGCAGCAGGCCGGCGATGGGGGCGAAGGCGAAGACGAGGATGAGGTCGTTCACCGAGACCTGCACCAGCGTGTAGTTGGCGTCGCCGCGGGTGAGGTGGCTCCAGACGAAGACCATCGCGGTGCACGGGGCGACGCCGAGCAGGATCATGCCCGCGATGTACTGCTGGGCGTCTTCGACGGGCACCCAGCCGGCGAAGACGTACTCGAAGAACAGGACGCCGAGGGCCGCCATCGAGAACGGCTTGATGAGCCAGTTGACGACCAGCGTCAGCGCGAGGCCCTTCGGTTTGCGGCCGACGTCGGCGAGGCAGCTCGGGTCGACGTTGAGCATCATCGGGTAGATCATCAGCCAGATGAGCACGGCGACGACCAGGTTGACCCCGGCCACGGCGAGGTCGGCGACGGCCTGGAACAGGTCGGGCGCGAGCAGCCCGATGCCGACCCCCGCGGCGATCGCGAGCGCGACCCAGACGGAGAGGAACCTTTCGAAGAGACCCATCGAACCTCCAATCGCCTATCGGCGAAAAACGATTATACGCGCGTTCGTATGCGGGCGGTGGTGAGGCATGGCGCAGTCGATGGGGCTGAGTCAGAGGTCGGCGACGAGCGCCTTGAGCAAGGCGATGGCGCCGGGCTCGACGCAGTAGCAGACCCGCGGGCCGTCCACGTCGCCGCGGATCAGCCCGGCCTGCTTCATCAGCTTGAGGTGCTGCGACACCGTCGACTGCGCGAGGGGCAGCTCGTCGACGATCTCGCCGCAGATGCAGCTTCGCCGGCGGATGAGGATGCGCAGGATCGCGACCCGCGCGGGGTGCGCGATGGCCTTCGCCAGCCGGGCGAGGCGCGCATCGGCCTCGGCCTCGTCGACCGGCGTGGGCTCGGCGCTCGCCGGCGGGCAGCATGTCGTCGCGTCGTTCATCTCGACTCCGTTCATCGGCGATATACGATGAACCGGTCGGGCAGCGCAAGCGCCGCGACGCGATGATCTGCGGGGCCCCGCAGGATATTCGCTGGAGGGATATGCCGCCGCTACATGGCGGCGTAGCGGACCTCGGCCTGCAGCATGCGGCGGGTGGGGCGGTCGACGACCTCGCCCTGGGCCTCGGCCTTCTCTTCGGCGGCGCGCAGGCGGGCGTACTCCGAGCGCAAGAAGCCGCGCACGGCGCGCTCGAGGCGGTCGAAGCCGATGAGGGTGATGGCGTGGGTGGTATTGTTCACCCGCCGGTCGCTGGAGAGCAGGTACTCGGCGCGCCGGTTGATGGCGGCGGCGAGGGCGGGCACGTAGTCGATGAGTCGGGCGAGCCTGCGGGCGTCGGAGCGGGGGTCGCGCAGCAGTCCGAGGACCCGCCGTCCGATGAAAAACACGTCATCCGTCGTCGCCAGATACATCGCTCGACCTCGTTCTTGAGTGACCCAGAGGGACCGACCCTGGTCCCCGGCAGCGCCCGAGATGGCATCTCATCGGCTACACCCCATGCATCGGCAGAATGGCCGGCGGCTTGAGGGCGGGCCCGTAATTTTTCTCGAATTGCTTATGCGGCGAGGGCCGGCGGGCGCGCGACGGCCGGGCGAGGCCGGGGGCCGCGGTTGCGCAATACGCGGCGGTGTGGCACGCCGATGGCACCGTTTCGGCGCGGGAGTGGTCGATGAGCGTGCAGTCCTACAGCCCGCCCGCCCCCGAGGCCCGCGGCCGCTCGGCCCGCGTCGGGCTGTGGCTCGGCCTCGGTCTGGCGGGGCTCGTCCTGCTGCTGCCCCAGGCGGAGGGGCTGTCGGTGCCCGGTCAGCGGCTGGCGGCGGTGACCGCGCTGATGGCGGCGTGGTGGATGACCGAGGCGGTGCCCATCGCCATCGTCGCGCTGCTGCCGCTGGTGCTGTTCCCCCTCGCCGACATCGCGCCGGCGAAGCTGGTGGCCCCGCAGTACGGGCACGATCTGGTGTGGCTCTTCTTCGGCGGCTTTCAGCTGGCCTTCGCCATCGAGCGCTGGAACCTGCATCGGCGCATCGCCCTGGCCCTGGTGCGGGTGGCGGGCACCCAGGCCGACCGGCTGGTGCTCGGCTTCATGCTGGCCTCGGGGCTCTTGTCGATGTGGCTGCTCAATACGTCGACGACGCTGATGATGCTGCCGGTGGCGATGGCGGTGGCCCGGGCGATCGAGCCCGACGAGCCCCACGGCGGTCCGTTCGGCAAGGCGCTGATGCTGGGGCTGGCCTACGCGGCGAGCGTGGGCGGCATGGCGACCTATCTGGGCACGGCGCCCAACGGCGTCTTCCGCGGCGTCGGCCAGACCTTCGGCGTCGACGTGGCCTTCGGCGACTGGATGATCTTCGCCGCGCCGCTGTCGCTGCTGCTCATCGGGCTGATCTGGCTGTATCTGACCCGGCTGGCCTTCCCCGTCGGGCGGCGCGACCTGCCGGCGGATCATCCGGCCCGCGCGGCCCTGTCGCAGCGGCTGGGGGCCTGGTCGCCGGCGGAGAAGCGCATCGCGGTGATCTTCGTGCTGGCGGTGGCCGCCTGGGTGAGCCGCCGCTGGGTCATCGCCGGCCTGGGCTTCGAGAAGAACGCGATCACCGATACGACGGTGGCCATCGCGGTGGCCGCGGCGCTGTTCTTGCTGCCGACGCCGGTCTCCCGCGACGATCGGCGCACGGCGCGGCTGATGGACTGGCAGACGGCGACCCGCACCCCGTGGCACATCCTGCTGTTGTTCGGCGGCGGCTTCGCGCTGGCCAAGGGCTTTCAGGAGACCGGGCTGAGCGTCTGGCTGGGCGCGCGCATGGCGGAGACGGTGTCGGGCTGGCCGCTGCCGCTGGTGATCCTGGGGGTGGTGCTGTTCATGACCTTCCTCACCGAGGTCACCTCGAACACCGCCACGGCGACGGTGCTCCTGCCGGTGGTCGGCGGGCTGGCCATCGCGATGGGCATCGATCCGGCGCTCTTGTTGATCCCGGCGACCCTGGCGGCGTCGTGCGCGTTCATGTTGCCGGTGGCGACGCCGCCCAACGCGGTCGTCTACGGGTCGGAGATGCTGAGCATGGGCGACATGGCCCGGGCGGGGCTGTGGATCAACATCGGCAGCGGGGTGGTGATCACCGCCTGGATGCTGACCTGGGGCGCCTGGACGCTCTGAGCGCCGTCAGGCGTGAAGCTGCTGCCGCCGTGAGGGGCGCCGCCGCGGCTGCTCGGGGTAGGGTGACATCGGGCCGGCCACCCGCGCGCCGGCGCCGGGCATGGGCAGCGGGCGGCCGCATTCGAGGCACGCCGGGCGCTCGACGACGCCGTGGTCGAAGAGGAAGGCGCGGGCGTCGCAATCGGGGCAGTGCAGCATCATGGTGGACCTCGGGCGATGGGCTGGGCCGGCTCGGCGGCGAGACGTGCTGTTTTGGGCTCATCGTTCAGAGGGCCGAGCCATGGGGTGGGTTACACCGGTGACGGTTCACTGCGGCCCGTGCAGGCCGTGCTTCTTGAGCAGCTCGCGCAGGTAGTAACGGGTCAGCCCCGCCCGGCGGGCGCTGCGGCTGATGTTGCCGCCGTGCTCGGCGAGCAGGTGCTCGAGGTAGAGCGCCTCGAAGTGCTCGAGCACCGCCTTGCGCGCGTCTTTGAAGGGCGCGTCGAGGGGCAGCGAGACGCTGGGCGGCGCCCGGTCGACGGCGTCGAGCATCAGCGCCTCGACCTCGAGCAGCGGGCGATCGGCGAGGCCCACGGCGCGCACGAGCGTATTGCGCAGCTCGCGTACGTTGCCCGGCCAGTCGCGCTCGACGAGCGCGGCGAGCGCCGGCGCGGTGAGCCGGCTGGGCGGGCTGTCGCCGGCGAGCTCGGCGAGCAGGTGCTCGGCGAGCAGCGGGATGTCGTCCCGGCGGTCGCGCAGCGGCGGCAGGCGCAGGTGCACCCCGCCGATGCGGAAGTAGAGGTCTTCGCGAAAGGCGCCGGCCTCGACCATCGCCGCCAAGTCGCGGTGGGTGGCGGCGATGACCCGCACGTCGATCCGGATGACGGCGCCCCCGCCGACCCGGGTCAGCTCGCGCCGCTCGAGCACCCGCAGCAGCCGCGGCTGCAGCTCGGCGTCGAGCTCGCCGATCTCGTCGAGGAAGACCGTGCCGCCGTCGGCCTGCTCGAAGAGCCCGCGGTGGCGGTTGAAGGCGCCGGTGAACGCGCCCTTCTCGTGGCCGAAGAGCGTGCTCTCGATGAGGTCGCGCGGCATCGCCGAGCAGTCGATGACCACGAACGGCCGGTGGCGTCGATGGCTGTGGCGGTGGATGGCGCGGGCGACGAGCTCTTTGCCGGTGCCCGTCTCCCCCTGAAGCAGCACGGCGAGCTCGGAGGGCGCGACCCGTTCGAGCTGGCCGAAGAGCGTCTGCATCGGCGCCGAGCGGCCGATGACGGCGCCGAAGCGCTCACGGGCCCGGGGGCGGGGCGCGCTGCACAGCTCGAGCGCGCTCTGCCCGATGTGCAGCACCGCGCCGGGCGCGGCGACGGCGCTGTGCACCCGCAGGTCGCCATGGCGCACCGCCCCGTCGAGCGCGTCGACCCGCACCCCGCCGTCGACCGGGGTCAGCCGCAGGTGCCGCTCGGCGACGTCGGGGTCGGCGAGCACCACCGCACAGGCCGGCGATCGGCCGATGAGCAGCGGGCGGTCGAGCGGGCGGCGCAGGCCGGCGTCGGGGCCGTCGAGCAGGTGAACGCAGAGGGTCATCGCCGGCAGTCTATCCCATGGGGCCCGTCAGCGGGCGGCGGAGAGCGCGGGTCGACGCCCGGTGGAGACTCGGGCCGCGGCAGAAAAAACGCGCCGGATCAGATCGTGATGCGGGTGTGGCCCGTAGCGGCCGGCGTCGCCGGCCGAGGCCGGCGCGCTCGCACCGAACCCGAACGAGGAGATCAGCATGTTCCGCCGTATCCGCCCGCACCAGATGCCCCTGCCCCGCATGCACCCGCCCGCCGCGCTCGCCGCCCTGCTCTGCGCGTGCCTGCTGCCCGCCGTCGCCTTCGCCGAGGGCGACCCGGCGCCGGCGCCGACCCCCGCCGCCGAGGCGCCGGCCGTACAGTACGCGCCGGTGACCGAGCACGACTTCGACCCCGAGGACGTCGAGGGGCGCACCAAGAACCCCGACGGCGACTGGGTGCAGGGGCGGGCGGGCACGGCGCCGGGCTCGCTGATCCGCATCCGCACCACCTTCAACCCCGAGCTGCTGCAGAGCGCGCAGGACATCTGAGCGCCCTGTGGATCGAATTCGTGTCCGACTCGACATGAATTCGATCCAAAGGCGCCGATTCAAGGCCGCGGGGCCCCGATCCGGGGCGTTTTTGACCTGGCACGGCCCTCGCACTCCCTCCTGGCAACCGCGGCTCCCGGCGACCGCGCCGAACGCCGCCGACATCAACCACGACTCGAAGACCCGGGAGGTCCCCATGCTCCGCTTCAACGCCCTCGCCGCCCTGCTCGCTACGGCCCTGTTCACCTTCGCCGGCCCGGCCTTCGCCGGCCCCGGCGCCGCCGGCCACCTCTCCGACGCGGGCGTCTCGCCGGCCGCCGAGATCCTGCCCGAAGTGACGCTCATCGAGACGGGCACCGGCATCGCCGACAGACAGCTGGTGGGTGAAGGCGCCCGCTTCGAAGCCGACGGCGGCCGGGTCTACGCCCGCATCGTCGTCGACAACCCCGGCCCGAAGGCGGCGCTGGCCATGGTCTGGCGCCGGGACGGGCGGATCATCCAGTCGCTGCCGGTGAACGTGGGCACGAGCCCGCGCTGGCGCACCTGGTCGTACAAGACGCTGGGCAAGCGCGACGTGGGCCAGTGGACGGTGGAGGTGCTCGACGCGGAGGGCACGGCCATCGCCCGGGCCGCCTTCACCGTGGTCGCGCCGGTGGCCGCCGTCTCCCTCGCCCGGTGATCGTCACCGGGCTGGTTCTCTGCTCCCTCGCCGCGGCGTCGGCACCTCGCATTCCCCACCGCGAACCGGTGGCCGCGGCGAGGGGGTTTCTCCGGCAGAGCTGGAAGGCGCTGGCCTGGAAGACGCTGGCTCAGCGATCGAGCAGGGCCATCACCTTCGCGGCGACCGCCTTGCCGGTGAAGCCGAACTGCTCGGCGAGCACCGCGGCGGGCGCCGAGGCCCCGAAGCGGTCGAGGCCGATGCACAGCCCGCCCCGCCCCGCGTAGGCCCGCCACGGGCCGGTGACCCCCGCCTCGACGGTGACCACCTTCGCGCCCGCGGGCAGCAGCCCGTCGCGATACGCGGCGTCCTGCTGCTCGAAGAGGTTGACGCTGGGCATCGACACCACCCGCACCCGCCGCCCCTGCGCGGTCAGATCGGCGGCGGCCTCGACGCAGAGGTGCAGCTCGCTGCCGGTGCCGACGAGCACCACCTCGGGGTCGGCGTGCTCGATCACCGCGTAGCCCCCCTTCCAGACATCCCGCGGCGCGAAGCCCCTGGGCCGCTCGATGGTCGGCACGCCCTGCCGGGTCAGCGCCATGGCCACCGGGCCCTTCGCCTGCTCGAGCGCGTAGGCCCAGGCCAGCGCCACCTCGAGCCCGTCGGCCGGGCGGAAGTCCACCAGCCCGGGGATGACCCGCAGCGCCCACATGTGCTCCACCGGCTGGTGGGTCGGGCCGTCTTCGCCGAGGAAGATCGAGTCGTGGGTGAAGACGAAGGTATTGGGGATGTGGCTCAGCGCCGCGAGCCGGATCGCCGGGCGGCAGTAGTCGCTGAAGACCAAAAAGGTGCCCGAGAAGGGCTTGACCCCGCCGTGCAGCACCATGCCGTTGGTCAGCGAGCCCATGGCGTGCTCGCGGATGCCGAAGTGGATCTGGCGGCCGTCGTAGCCGAACGCGGCCGGGCCGTCCCGCCGCGGGTCGCCGAGCAGCCCGGCGGCCTTCAGCGCGACGCCGTTGCTGCCGGTGAGGTCGGCCGATCCGCCGACGAGCGCGGGCACCGCGGCGTAGGCCGCCTGCAGCACCGCGGCGCTGAGCTTGCGGGTGGCGTTGGGCGTCTCCGGCAGCGCGGCGATCAGCTGCTCGACCAGATCGCCCGGCGTGGCGGTGGTCCACAGCGCGTCGTAGGTGGCGGCGGCCTCGGGGTTGCGCATGCGCCAGCCGTGCAGCGCGCTCTCCCAGTTGGCGTGCTCGCGGGCCTTGCGGTTCTTGGACGCGGTGAACCAGTCGCGCACCGCGCCGGGCACGTGAAACGGCGTGCGATCGGCCCAGCCGAGGTTGGCCTTGGTCGCCGCGAGCTCCGCGTCGCCCAGCGGGCTGCCGTGCACGCCCGAGGTGTCGACCTTGTTCGGGCTGCCCCAGCCGATGTGCGTGCGGCAGATGATGATCGTCGGCCGGCGCTCTTCGGCCTCGGCGGCCTTCAGCGCGCCGCGGATCGCGTTGTGGTCGTGGCCGTCGGCGTACTCGACCCGCCAGCCGAGCGCGGCGAAGCGCTGGGCGACGTCCTCGGAGAACGCGAGCCCCACGTCGCCGTCGATGGTGATCTTGTTGTCGTCGTAGAGCCAGACGAGGTTGTCGAGGCCCCAGTGCCCGGCCATCGAGGCCGCCTCGGCAGAGACACCCTCCATGAGGTCGCCGTCGGAGCACAGCGCGAAGACCCGCTGGGTCATCGGCCGAAACGCGTCGCCTTCGACAACAGTGCGCGCGTCGAGCATCTTGGCGGCGAGCGCCATGCCCACCGAGTTTGCGACCCCCTGCCCCAGCGGGCCGGTGGTGGTCTCGATGCCCGGGGTCTCGTGCACCTCGGGGTGGCCCGGGGTGATGCTGCCCCACTGGCGGAAGCGCTTGAGGTCGCCCATCTCGACCCCGTAGCCCCACAGGTGCAGCAGGCTGTAGATCAGCGCCGAGGCGTGGCCGCAGGAGAGCACGAAGCGGTCGCGGGCGGCCCAGTCGGGCGCGTCGGGGTCGAAGCGCAAGAACTCGTGCCACAGCACGAACGCCAGGTCGGCCTGGCCCATGGGCGCGCCGGGATGCCCCGAGTTGGCCTTCTCGACCATGTCGGCGGCGAGCAGGCGGATGGTGGTCACGATCTCGCGGCGCAGGTCGTCGTCGAGCGGCGTGGGGTCGAGCGGCATCGGTGACTCCTCGGGTCGGGGCTGAGGATCGGGGCTGGGCCCCGGGGGGCGCTGTGCGCGCGCAGGATGCACGCCGACCGGCGGCGCGACAAGCCCCGGATGTTCGTGCTACCCATCGGCACTGTGGAGCGACTGCGGATCACCGCGTGTGATCCCCAAAACCGACTTCGAGCGGCGCCATGTCCGACCCCGTCACCCATCAGTACACCGCCCACCCCTACCCCGAGCCGGGGGTCGACCTCGATCGGCGGGTGAGCCTCAACGACCCGGGCACGTTCTCGACGCTGTACTGGCCCGACCGGCCCCGGCGCGGCGGGCTCGAGATATTGGTGGCCGGCTGCGGCACCGTCGAGGCGGCGGCCCTCGCCCGGCGGCACCCCGACGCGCAGGTGGTGGGCATCGACGTCAGCCGCACCGCGCTCGCGCAGCAGCGCACGACGGCGGCGACCCACGGGCTGGTCAACCTCGAGCTCATCGAGCTGCCGGTGGAGCGGGCCGGCGAGCTGCAGCGGCGCTTCGACTTCATCAGCGTGGCCGGCGTGCTGCACCACCTGGCCGATCCGACCGCGGGGCTGGCGGCCCTCGGCGGCGCGCTGCGCAAGCAGGGGGTCATCTCGGCGGCGGTCTACGGGCGCCACGCCCGGGCGGGGCTCAACGCGCTGCAGGCGACGCTGTCGGCGATGGGGCTCGACCGGCAGACCGCGAGCGGCCGGCAGACGGCGCGCCAGGTCATCGCGGCGCTGTCGCCGCAGCATCCGGCCTATGGCTGGATGGCGCGCACCGGCGAGAGCGGCGCGATCGACGCCCACCTGATCGACGCCTTCCTGCCCGCCCGCGAGGCGACCTTCGACGTGCCGGCGGTGCTGGCGATGGTCGAAGACGCCGGGCTCGATTTTCAGGGCTGGCTGCAGAACGCGCCGTATCACCCCGACGCGCTCTTCGTGCCCGGCAGCCCGGCCCACGTGGCGCTCGAGAAGCTGCCCGCCGCCGAGCGCTGGGCCGCCTGCGCCCGGCTGACCGCGCCGCTGGACCACTGGTTCGTCGCCTGCCGCGCCGACCGCCCGGGGCGCTGGCGGGTCGACTGCGACGCCGACGATCTGCTGGCCTGGGTCATCGGCCGGCGCTATCCGACCGGGGTGCGCCACCCGCCGCTGCCCTACGACCCCCGCGACCCGCTGCAGGAGGCCCTGTACCGGCCCATCGACGGCCGGCGCACGGTGCGCGAGGTGCTCGTCGCCGCCGGCCTGCAGGGGGACTATCAAGCCCAGGTCGCCCTGGCCCGACGCTTCATCCGCCATCTGTGGCGCAAGGACGCGATCTACGTGGTGCTGCCCGGCGAAGAGGCCGCACGGTGAGGGCGACACCGGGGGCCTTGGCCCTGGCGCTGGCGTGCGCCGGCCTGGCGGGCTGCTACGAAGACAGCGAGCGCCCGATGCAGGCGGCGGCCGACGCCGATGTCGAGCGCCCCGACGCGTCGGACGGCTTCGAGCCCGACGCCGCGCCGACGCTGGACGCCGGGCCCGACCTGGGGGTCGAGGTCGAGGGCTGCCTGGACGATACGCCGTGCGGGGCGGGCTATTGCGGCGCCGATGGCGTCTGCCGCCCGGCGGCCGACCCGTGGCCGGCGGGCCCCGACGAACTGCTGCGGGTCGGCGGGGCGCGCTTCGACCTGCTGCCCGACTACCTCGAGTCGTGGTTCGACGCCGCCGGCCCGGACTGCCCCGACAACCGCCCCGGCGTCTTCGACGGCGACCTGCTCACCGCCGCGCCCGACGACCCGTGCCGCGACGGCTTCGACGATCTGAACGGCGACGGCCGCTTCGACGCGGTGTGGATGGCCGGGGCCGGGCTCGATCGGCCCGCGCGCGGCGTCGCCGAAGGCCGCCCGCCGCAAGGCCGAGTCGTGCTCTTCGTGCGCGGCGCCGAGGTCTTCGCCCTGGTGACGCTCGACGTCTACGCCATCGACGCCGCCCGCAGCGCCGAGCTGGCCGAGCGGATCGCCCGCCGCCTGGGCATCGAGCCGGCGCGCATCGCGCTGCACGCCACCGGCAACCGCTCGGGGCCCGACGCGCTGGGGCTGTGGGGGCCGTCGCTGGCCGCCTCGGGCGAGCCGGGGGCCCGGGCGCTGGCGGACGATCTGGCCGACGCGCCCGGCCTGATGGGCGAGCTGCCCCAGCAGAGCGGCGTCGACGCCCGCTGGTGGGCCGCCCTGCCGGGGCGGATCGCGGCGGCCGCGCGCCAGGCCGCCGCCGACTCGGGCACCGTCTCCCTGCGCGAGGTCAGCGACCGCCTGCCGCTCGACGACCGCCGCTTCGAAGGCGCCATCGCGCTGCCCGACGCCGACGGGGACGGGGTGATCAACGACGCCGACGACCTGGCGGCCTGGCGCACCGCGCCGCCGCCCATCGCCCGCGACGATCACCTGCCGCCGCTGCTCGACGGGCGCGTCCGGCTCCTGGCGCTCGACGCGGTGGACGGCGGCCCGCGGGTGCTGCTGGCCGGCTGGAGCGCCGCCCCCGATACGGCGCCGGCCGCCGCGGCGCTGCTCGACGCCGACTATCCCGGCGCGGTGCGCGCGGCGCTCGAGGCGCAGTTCCCCGGCGCGGTGGCGGTGTGGCTGACCGGCGCCGCGGGCGACGGCTTCCGGGCCGGCGGCGGCGCGCCGATGCCCGCGGCGCTGCCCGACGGGCGCTTCGTCGGCCCCGACGGCGAGCCGGTGCAGGACCCGATCGAGGCGGCCCCGGCGGACGACCCGCCGGCGGCGCTGGCGGCGGCGATCGTCGGGCGGCTGCTGCCGGCCCTGGCGGACGCCCCGCGCCAGCCCGCCGAGTTCGAAGTGGTCCAGCGCTACGCCTGGGTGCCGCTGCACAACCCGCGCATCGGGCTGGCGGCCCGCCTGGGGCTCTTGCCGCACCTGCGCGACTGGCTGCGCCAGCGGGTGCCGACCGACGCCTGGGTCGACGGCGGCAGCGTGCCCGGCTGCGGCGGCCTGGGCTGCCTGCGCTATCGCCTCGACCTGCTCGATCTGGGCCCGCTGGCCCTGGTGACCACGCCCGGCGCGCTCGACCGGGCCTACGTCGACGGCCGCTCGGAGGCCCGGCTGAGTCTGGGCGACGGCCGCAACCTGACCGATCTGGACGTCGACGGCCGCCCCGACGACCGCGACGACGAGGTGCGGCTGCAGGTGCGCACCGGCGGGGTCGAGCTGAGCATCGCCCTGGCCGGGCCGGCCAACCCGCAGCGCTTCCCGGCGCTGAGCGGGCTCGAGCGCACCGGCGTCTGGCTCGTCGGGCGCACCAACGGCGGGCTGGGCTCGCTGCGCACCCCCGAGGAGGCGCTCAACCCCTTCGAAGGCCAGCTCGAGCCGCTCGTCGCGCTGGCCCGCGCCCAGCCGGAGCGCATGCTCTGCGGTTCGAGCCACCCCTGCGTCGGCGACTCGACCATGGCCCAGCTCGTCGATCGGCTGTGGCAGGCCCAGCCGGCGGTGCTCGCCGATCTGCCCGGCAGCCGCGAGCTGCGCCTGGCGGTCGCCGTCGAGCCCGGCGGGCCCTTCGACTGGCGCATCGAGGGCCCCGACGGCGCGCTGAAGGCCGAGGGCGTCGAGCTGTACCTGGGGCCGCGGGATCGGGCGTTCACCGCCGATGTCGATCTGGTCGCCGCCGGTATCGCGCCCGGCGATCGGCTGTGGGTCGACGCCGCGGGGCCCGACGCCGAGCAGGTCGACGGGCCGCTCGCCGTGCTGGGGGTGGTGCCCATCGAGCTGCGGCGGCACCCGAACATCGGCGACGCGTGGCGCGCGATCGCGCCGGGCGGCGGCGATCTGGTCTACAACACCGCCTGCGAGCTGATCTACGCCGGCCCCTGCCCCAACCGGCGGGCGGTGGCCGACGACCCCAACAGCGGCCTGCCGCGCACCCCCTGACCGCCGGCCCGTCAGCCGACCCGGGCGGCGACCTCCGGGCCCTGGTTGCGCACGTTGTTGACCGCCCGATCGACCTCGTAGATCTCGAGCACCTCCGCCGGCGTGCCGCGGGCCAGCCCGAGCAGCGTCTCGCGGTCGCTCTGCGGGTCGAGCCACAGCCCCCAGTGGTCGGGGTGCAGGATCACCGGCATCCGGTGGTGCAGATCGCCCAGCGCGCCCTCCGGGTCACAGGTCAGCACCGAGAAGGTCTCCAGTGGCGGGGCATCGTCGGCGGCGTCCTTGGGGGTCCACGACGACCAGATGCCGGCCATCGCGAAGACCTCCGCGTCGCGGATGCGGATGAGGTGCGGCACCTTGGCCTTGCCCTCGCGGCGCCACTCGTAGAAGCCGGTGGCCGGCACCAGGCAGCGCCGCCGCTTGAACGGGCTGCGGAACGCCGGCTTGTCGGCCACCGTCTCGGCGCGGGCGTTGATCATGCGGGCGCCGATCTTCTTCTCCCGGGCCCAATGCGGCACCAGCCCCCAGGCCAGCCCGTCGACGAACCGCCGGGCCTCGCCGTCGGCGTCGAGGCGGCGCACGACCGGCACGGTGCTCGTCGGCGGGATGTTGAACCGCGGCCCGTGCGCCATCCGCGCCTCGGCGTCGAAGACGAGCGCGATCTGGTCGATGTCGATCGTGAGCTGGTAGCGGCCGCACACGGGGGTCTCTCCTCGGCCCGCAGGGGGCGCAGTTCTCAGGGCACACAGTTCTCACGGCACGCAGATCTCGAACGCCTGCACCCCCAGCCGACCGCAGCCGGGTCCGGCGGTCAAGCGCAGGGCCAGGTCGTCGCCGACGAAGCCGGGCAGCGCGACGCTGTGCCATTGATACTCGAATTGCTGGCCCACCGGCCCGCCGCGCGTCGCCCAGCCGTCGGTGGGGCTGTCGAGGTCGAAGTCGGTGGACGCCGCCGGGCACAGCGAGCGCCCGAGCAGGTGGAAGACCGCGCCGTCGACCCGCTCGGGCGGGGTCTCGAACCAGATGAGCAGGTCGTCGCTGCCGTCGAGCTCCACCGCGCCGGTATGGGTCCGGCCCACGTCGCAGCCGATACCGCCGCGGCAGCGGTCGAAGATGCCGCAGGCGTCGTTGATGCGGATCGAGTAGTCGCAGGGCGCGGCGACGCGGCGGTGAAGCGCAAGCTCAGCCCTGGTCCGACCGCGAGAGCAGCAAGCGCGACTCGGCGTCGAGGTGGGCCCGCAGCTGGACCCGCACCGCGCGCACGGTGGTCATGAAGCGCTCGCGGTCGACGAGCACGTCGTCGCGGATGTCCTGGATCATCGCCAGCAGCGTCCGATAGTGGGTCGTCAGCGCCTTGTGCCGCAGCCGCAGCTCGACCACCCCTTCGTCGTCGGCGCCGTACAGCTGGCGGGCGAGCTTCTCTTCGGCGGGGAAGTGGTGGTCCAGGTCGGCCTTCATCACCTGGGAGAGTCGATCGAGCTCGTCGAATCCGTCGTCGTTCTCGAGCAGGTCGGCGAGCTCGCCGAGCCGCTTCAGCTCGGCTTCGAGGCGGTCGTGCTCGGCCTTCAGCGCTTCGACGGTGGGCAGATCGTCGGCCATGGCGAACTCCTTGGGCCCGGCGGGCCAGCGGGGATCGAGCCGCACCAGACTACCACGACGGGTCGCGACGGTCAGAGGGGGATGCGCCCGTGGGTCAGCCCGAAGATGCGCGCCGCCCGCAGCTCGGCCAGCGCGGCCAGCGCGCGGCGCGTCAGCCCGACGAGCCGGTCGATGCGGGCCACCCGGGCGCGCAGGGCGTCGATGATCGGCCGCTGCTCGGCCCGCGGCGGCAGCGGGATGCACAGCCGGCGCAGCTCGGGCAGGCCGATGGTGTCGATGGTCGCGCCGGTGGCCAGCCGCTCGAGCTCGGGGCGCATGGCGTAGAGCGCGTAGAGCAGCCAGTGGGCGTCGAGCTCGGGCCCGCAGATCCAGCCGACGAGGTGCTGGCTGATGGCCATGTCGACCCCGGCGATGGCCGCCAGGCCGATGCTCGCGTCGCGGGTGAGCACCACCGTGCCCGCCGGCAGCACCCGGGCCGAGGTCGAGCCGAGCCCGGCCCGGCTGAGCATCACCTCGGTGCGCGCGATGACGTCCCGGGCGGCCAGGGTCCGGGTATCGGCCAGCGAGGCGAACGGGATCTCGCAGTCGACCCACAGTTCGGGGTCGCCGCGCGAGGGGGTATGCCCGGTGGCCATGCCCGCCAGCCACTTGAGCCGCACCGCCCGCCAGTGACGCGGGATGTCGCCGATCCAGCCGATGTCGCTGGCGTGGCGCGGGCCGGGCAGGCCCACCCCACGGATCGCCGCGCGCACCCGCCCCGCCCGCAGCTCGGTCAGCCGGTCGAGGCGCGCCCGGCGCATCTCGATGAGCCGGTCGATGGCGGCGCAGTCGGCCTCGAGGCGGTCGGCGAGGGCCCGCTGCTCCGCCGGCGGCGGCACGGGCACGTAGAGCCGGTGGGCCATCTCCCGGCTCAGCCCGGGCACGCCGGTGTCTTGCGAGACCGCGTCGAGCCGAAGCCCTTCGAGCAGCCACGCCAGCCAGCGCAGGTCGACGCCCGGGGCGTGGCGCCGGTCGACGTAGAACGCGGTGTCGATGCAGAACGCCGGCTCGGCGCTGTGGTGCACCTTGCCGAAGCTGCCCTTGCGCCCGACGATCACCGCCGGCCCCAGCGTATTGGCCACCCGATGGCGGCCGACGACGCCGTTGCTGCCGTAGACCGGCACCGGCCCGCCCTCGCGGCTGTGCGCCGGCAGCCCGTCGCCGTATTGCAGCCGGGCGAGGTGCTTGAGCCGCAGCACCCGCCAGTGGCCGGGCACCGCCGCGAGCCGCGCCTCGTCGATGGGCGTCACCGTGCGCATCACCCCTCGCCGGCGGCGGGCAGCACCTCGGCGAGCAGCGCCGCGGCCTCGGCCTCGAGCGCGCGCAGCTCGGCCTCGATCTCGGCCACCGGCCGCGGGTCGGACCACGTATGGAAGATGCGGTCGAACGGGATCTGATAGCCCACCCGCGCCTTCTCCGGCTCGGCCCAGGCGTCGGCGGCGTGGGGCAGCACCTCGCGGGCGAGGAAGGCGCCGATGGGCTCGTCGAGCGGCACGTCTTCGGTGTCGCGCAGCTGCGGGTCGGGCTCGGGCAGCCCGGCCCGGGTGAGGCACGGGGCCGCGTCGGGGTCGCGCTCGCCGATGGTCAAGAGCAGCGCCCGCCGCAGCCGGGCGTTGGGCTTCACGCCGGCGGCGGCCAGCGCTCGATCGAAGACCGGCGCGAAGCGGGCGTGGTCGCGCCAGCGCTCGTCGGGCAGCGCCGCGAGCGCCGCGCGGATGGCCGCCTGCTGCTGCGCGCCGTCGGGCTCACCCGCCAGCCGACGAAACGCGGGCAGCGCCTCGACCCGGGCCCGGGCGGCGGCGTCGACCACGAAGCTCAGCCGCAGCGGCCGCTCGACGTTGACCCGGCGGAAGCCGAAGGCCGCCGCGTCGAAGATGCGCACCCGCACCCCCGGCGCGAAGCCGCGGTAGAGCCGCACCACCTCGGCGATGTGTTCCGGGGTCATGTGTTGCCGCTTGTCGCCCAGCGAGCGCGACATGCGGGCGCAAAGGTCGGTGGCGTCGATCAGCTGGATCTTGTGCCGCCGCCGCGGCCGCTTGCGGTTGCAGACGAGCCAGACGTAGGTCCGGATGGCGGTGTTGTAGAACAGCCCCGGCGGCAGCGCGATGACCGCTTCCAGCCAGTCGTTCTCGATGATCCAGCGCCGGATCTCGCTCTCGCCGGTGCCCGGCGCGCCGGTGAAGAGCGGCGAGCCGGCGAAGATCACCGCGATGCGGCTGCCGCCGTCCTCTGGCGCCCGGGTCTTGCTGAGCATGTGCTGCAAGAACAGCAGCGAGCCGTCGCTGACCCGCGGCAGCCCGGCGTCGAAGCGGCCGCCGCCGCGGCGGGCCTCGGCCACGATCGGCGCCCGGATCTTCTTCCAGCTGACCCCGTAGGGCGGGTTGCTGACCCCGTAGTCGAAGCGCTCGCCCACGAAGCCGTCGGCGGTCAGCGAGTTGCCCCGGCGCACGCTGTCGGCCCCGCGCCCGCGCAAGACGGCGTCGGCGAGGCTGATGGCGAACGAGGCGTCGTTGATCTCCTGGCCGAAGACCCGCACCGAGGTGCGAAGCTCCGCCGCCCGCTCCTCGGCGGCCGAGAGCATGCCGCCGGTGCCGCAGGCCGGGTCGAACAGCGTCGCGCCGGGGCGCGGCGGGTCCTCGCAGAAGAGCAGGTCGACCATCAGCCGCACCACCTCCCGCGGGGTGAAGTGCTCGCCGGCCGCGCCGCTCTGCTCTTTGAACTTCCGGATGAGCTCTTCGAAGATGTAGCCCATCTCGTGGTTGTCGACGGTGCGCCGGCCGTCGGGGGCCCGCCCCGGCGGGTACAGGTCGAAGGCGGCGAAGCGGCGCACCACCGGCGCGAGCAGGCGCTTCTGCGCCAGCAGGTCGATGGTGTCGTCGAGCCCGAAGCGGTCGAGCACCCGCCGGGCCTCGGGGTCGAAGCCGGCGACGTAGGCGTGCAGCCGCGCGGGAAGATCCGCTGGAGCGAGCCCGGCCAGCCGGTCGAGGTCGTCGGGGCAGCGGTTGTAGAAGGGCGCGCCGGAGGCGTCGAGCAGGGCCCGATGGTCGGCCTCGGCGTCGCCGCCGGACAGGCCCTCGGCGGCGGCGAGCACCGCCGGCTTGCTGGCCTCGAGCACGCAGTCGAAGCGGCGCAGCACGGTGAAGGGCAGCACCACCGTCTCGTAGTCGGGCGGCTTGAAGTCGCCGCGCAGGACGTCGGCGACCTCCCAGATGAAGTTGACCGTCTCGCCGAATGCGTCCACCCCGCGCTCCTGTCCAGTACACGGTCCGCGGTTGTTGATCTCCCCGACGAGCAAGTCAAGGGAACCCGCGGTGGAGCGGTCGGCGAGGCGGTCGGCGGCCCGTCAGCCCGGCAGGTCGAAGACCAGCGCCTCGACGTCGGCCAGGGCCTCGAGCGGCAGGGTCCCGGTGTCGGTGATCGCCGCGCCGTCGCCGGCCTCGAGCACCTCGCCGCCCAGGACCAGCGTGCCGCGCACCACCTGCACCCACGCGCGCCGCCCGCCGTCGATCGGCTGGGCGACCGCCTGGCCCTTGCCCAGCAGGGCCCGGTAGATGCGCGCGTCCTGCCCGATCACCAGCGAGCCGTCGGCCCCGTCGGGCGAGACGACGAGCTGCACCGGCTGCGCGGGATCGCGCTCGAAGCGCTTCTGGGCGTAGCGCGGCTGCCCGCCCCGCCGCTTCGGCTGAATCCAGATCTGCAGGAAGTGCACCGGCGCGTCGGGCGCGGGGTTCATCTCGCTGTGGAAGATGCCCGAGCCGGCCGACATCAGCTGCACCTCGCCCGGCCGGATCACCGAGCCGTTGCCCAGGGTGTCCCGGTGGCCCAGCGCCCCGTCGACGACATAGGAGATGATCTCCATGTCCCGGTGGGGGTGGGTGCCGAAGCCGCGGCTCGGCGCGACGTGGTCCTCGTTGATGACCCGCAGCGGGCCGAAGCCCATGTGCGCCGGGTCGTAATAGTCGGCGAACGAGAAGGTGTGCCGGCTGTCGAGCCAGCCGTGGTTCGCACGGCCGCGGGCGTCGCTCTTGCGCACGTCGATCTGCATGGTGCCTCCTCGGGTCGTGGGCGTCCGGCCGAGCGCGCCGGCGGGCAGCGCGGCGCTGAGGGCCGCGCCGGTCAATCCGCTCAGCGCGTCGGTGGGGGTTCATGGGGTTCTCCGGCTCGCCCGCCTTGTATTCCAAATGCCGTGCCAGCCTTCGGCGACGGATTCTGGCGGTCTCCGGCCCGAATGGGCCGGTCATTCAGAGAAAAACGCCCCTCAGGCGGTCAAATTGACCGAATCAGCTATCTTCCGGGCCCCACGCCTTGAGCTTGCGATAGAGCGTCGACACCCCGATGCCCAGCCGCCCGGCCGCGGCGGTGCGGTTGCCCTCGGCCGCCGCGAGCACCGCCTCGATGTGCGCCCGCTCGACGTCCGCCAGCCGCTCGCTGCCCCGCGGGGCGGCGGGGGCCGCGGCGGCGGCGATCTCGGGCGGCAGGTCGGCCAGCGTGATCGCCTCGCCGCGGGCCATGACCAGGGCGAACTCCACCGCGTTGCGCAGCTCGCGCACGTTGCCCGGCCAGCGCCAGCCCGAGAGCGCGGCCACCGCGCCGTGGTCGAAGCGCTCGGCGGGGCAGCCCATCTCGGCCCGCAGGGTCTCGAGAAACCGCCGGGCGAGCGGCAGGATGTCGGCCCGCCGCTCGGCCAGCGGCGCCAGCGCGATGCGCACCACCCGCAGCCGATAGAAGAGGTCCTCGCGGAAGCGCCCGGCGGCCACCTCGGCCTGCAGGTCGCGATGGGTCGCGGCGACGATGCGCACGTCCACCGGGCGGTCGGTGGTCTCGCCGACCCGCCGCACCCGCCGCTCCTGCAGCACCCGCAGCAGCTTGACCTGCACCTGCGGCGGCAGCTCGCCGACCTCGTCGAGCAGCAGCGTGCCGCGCTCGGCGGCTTCGAAGAGCCCGAGCCGGTCGGTGGACGCCCCGGTGAAGGCGCCGCGGGCGTGGCCGAAGAGCTCGCTCTCCACCAGCGTATCGGGGATGGCGCCGCAGTTGACCGCCACGAACGGGCCCTCGGCCCGGCGGGAGGCGTCGTGCACCAGCCGGGCGATGCGCTCCTTGCCCGAGCCGCTCGGCCCGGTGACGAGCACGGTGCTGTCGACCCGGGCCGCCCGCCGCGCGATCTGCACCGCCCGCTGCATCTGCGGGCTCTTGGCCACCAGCCCCTGCACCGGCGGCGCGCTGCGGGCCTGCGCGGCCTCGACCGCCCGCCGGGTGCGGCCGAGGGCGGCCTCGGCGTCGAGCAGCCGGCTCTGCACCGCGCGCAGGGCGGCGTCGAGGCAGTCGGGGTCGTAATCGGCCAGGACCGGCTCGACGCGCGGGCCCCACTGCGCCGCGGTGCGGGCCTCCATGCGGCAGTCGGCGGCCCCGCAGCCGGCGCAGCGGATCTCGAGGGCGTAGATCGGGGTCTGGTGCACCGCGCTGAGGTAGCCGCTCGCGAAGCCGGTGAGGCTCCAGCAGACCGGCGCGTCGGCCGGTCCGAGGTGCAGCCGGTGCTGCTCGGCTTCGAAGGAGTCGATCCAGCGGGCGGCGGCGCGGGCGTCGCCGACGTCGTCGACCGGCTCGAAGCGCACCAGCCCCTGCAGCCGGTGCAGCCGCCCGCCGGCGATGCGCCACTCGCGGGCCTCGGCCCAGGGCAGCGCGTCGCGCATGGCCTCGGCGGTGCGCCAGCCGTGGGCGTAGCCGAAGCGGGTGAGCACGCCGCGGGCGGCGGCGAGGCCCAACAGCTCGACGAGCTGCTGCCGCAAGAGCCCGAGGGCGACGGCGTCGAAGATGAGCGCCCGGCGCCCGGCGAAGGTGATCAGGCCCCCGTCGGGCGCGAAGTCGAGCAGGGCGTCGAGGCGGAGTTCGGCGGCGCGCATGTCCACTCGATACCCGGGCGGCGTCCTCGGCTTCGCCCGGATGGACATCGTCGGCGGCTCCGGGCCAAGATGCGCGCCCGAACTCCGTGCATCCGTCGACACCCGAGGCCCGATGACCACGCCCCGCCTGCACCTCACCGATCACCCCGCCGCCGCGGCGGCGGTGGCGGCGCTGCGTGACGCGGTCGAGGCGGTCGACGCGGCGCCCGACGGGCGGGTGCTCGCCGCCGATCAGGCCGACGCGGCCCGCGCAGCGCTGGCCCGGGGCGAGGCGGTGCTGCTCGCCGGCCGGCCGCACGATCTCGACGGCCTGCGGGCGCTGGGCGGGCTGCTGGTGGTGGCCGACCCGCCGTGGCTGCTGGTCTCGCCCGCCGCGGGCCCGGCGCGGGCGCTGGTGATCGACGGCTGGCCCGCCGCGGCGTGGGCGTTCCTGGGCGCGCTGGCCGGCCGAGCAGTGCCCGGAGAGAGCACGCCGCCGCGGGCCGACGGGGCCACGCTGCACCCCACTGTCGCGGTCGACGGCCCGGTCGAGCTGGGCCCGGGCACCCGGGTGTGGCACTTCAGCAAGCTGCTCGGCCCGTGCACCATCGGCGCGGGCTGCTCGCTGGGGCAGAACGTGGTCGTCGAGCGCCACGTGCAGATCGGCGACAACGTGCGCATCCAGAACAACGTCTCGGTCTACTCGGGGGTGATCCTCGAGGACGACGTCTTCTGCGGGCCGTCGATGGTCTTCACCAACGTGGGCACGCCGCGCAGTCATTTTCCGCGCAAGGGCAGCTACCAGACGACCCGCGTCGGCCGCGGGGCGAGCATCGGCGCCAACGCGACGGTGGTCTGCGGGGTGCGCCTGGGGCCGTACGCCTTCGTCGGCGCCGGCGCGGTGGTCACCCGCGACGTGCCGGCCCACGGGCTGGTCTACGGCAACCCGGCGCGCCTGCGGGGCTGGGCCTGCTATTGTGGCGTGCGCCTGCCGCTGGGGGTCGAGCCCGACGGCGAAGAGCACGGCGCCTGCGAGGCCTGCGGGCGGCGCTACCGCCGCCGCGGCCTGTCGATCGAGGAGGAGCGATGAGTATTCTCGACCGCCTGCGCGAAGCGGGAGGCCGGGCGGCGTCGGCCGCGGCGAGCGCCGGCCGGACCGCCGCCGATACGGCGATGCAGCAGCCGTCGGTCAAGCGCCGCCTCGACGAGGCCCGGCGCCGCATCGAGGACTTCCGCGAGACCGCCGAGAAGCGCTTCGAGGAGATCGAGCGCGACCTGTGGGCCTGGATCAACAAGATGCAGGAGGAGGCCCAGCGGGCCCAGCGGCAGGTGGTGCGCGCCCGCAGCGCCGACGACTACTACGCGGTGCTCGGCCTGGGTCCGGGGGCCGACCTCAAGACGATCAAGAAGGCCTACCACCGCAAGATGCGGGAGAATCACCCCGACAAGTTCGCCCACGATCCGGTGGAGGAGCGCCGGGCGCACGCCCGGGCGCAGGAGATCAACGAGGCCTACCAGCAGCTGACGGCGCTGCTGACGGGGCGCGAGAGCCGCACCGCATAGGCGTCTGTAGTGGCGGCCGGCGCTACTTCTTCTTCTCCAGCTCGCCTTTGACCGTCTTCTCGGTGTCGTCGCCCCAGTTCACCGTCATCTGGAGGTCGCGGAAGCCGGCCTTCTTGAGGATGAGCACCATCTTGTCTTCGGTGCGGTCGACGTCCTTCTTGGTCAGCGGCGTATCGCCCATGTACTTGCCGTTGTGGTAGACCTCCGCCCCCTCGGGGTCGGACTCGACCACCAGCGAGCGCTTGGCCCGGCGCAGGAAGAAGCGCCGCTCGATCTCCGCCTGGGCCTCGCTGCCGTCGGGCGGCACGGCGTCTTCGGGCTTGAAGACGATGGTCTCTTCGAGCGGCTCGTAGCCTTTGCGCTCGAGGCGGATGGCGTACGGCTGGCCCACGTCGAGGTCGGCGATCTCGGCGCGGGTGGTCTTGCCGGTGTCCTGCCCGCCGAGGGCCACCGTCGCGCCGGGCGGGAACGACTCGATGATCAGGGTGACCTGGGTCGGCGGCTCTTCGGCGAAGAGCGTCGGCAGGAAGGCGAAGAGCCCGTAGCCGAGCAGCAGCACCACCACCAGCACCGAGATCGCCACCGGGTTGAGCAGCTTCTTCGCGAGCGCCTTGGGGTCGCGGCTGCCGGGTCGGCGGGCCACCGAGATGGTGCCCACGTCGCCCGGCGCCAGCGAGGGCATGCCGCTCATGCTGCGCAGCGGCGAGCCGGGCGCGGCGGGCTGCGGCGCCTGGGGCACCGGCCGCGGGGCCGAGCCGACGAGGGGCTGTGGCGCGGCGGGCTGCGGCGGCGCCGAGACAGGCCGGGCGCCCACCGGCACCCCGGGCTGCGAGCCCACCGGCGCGGCGATCGGGGTCGGCGTGGCGCGGGCGCCCGGCGGCGCGGGGGCCGGCTGGGGCATCGCGCGGGCGCCGGGGCTCAGCATCGCCCGGGTCGACTCCATCTGCGGCGGCGCGGTCTGCGGCATCGGCTCGGCGCGGCGGCCGGGGCTCATCAGCGCCCGGGTGGCCTCCATGCCCTGGGCCGCCTGGGGCTGGGCCCGGGCGAGCGCCGCGGCGTCGTACATGTTCGTCGGCGGGTCGGCGACCCCGGCGATGTCGTCGGGGATCGACGACATCGCCATGGTGCGCTCGCCTTCGTCGTCCAAGTCGCCGATGCCGGACCACACCGCCTCGGTGATGGTGCGCTCGTCCTCGGCCTCTTCGACCTCGCGCAGATAGTCGGGCAGGTCGTCGCCGGCGTCGTAGGGCGTGGCGATGGTGCGGTCTTCTTCCCCCACGTCGCCCGGGCGACCGTGGGAAACCCCCCGCGCCGCCTCGGCGGCTTCGAGGTCGAAGATGACGCTGTGCTGCTCGACGGGGAAGTCGGTGGCCTCCATGCGCAGGCTGCTGTCGCCGCCGCTCGACAGGTCGGGCAGCGGCATCTCGCGGCTGACCTCGGGCACCGCCGGCTGCTCGCTGGGCATCGGCAGCACGAAGCGGTTGTCGCCGAAGACCTGGCGCATGAAGTCGGCCACCCGCCGGCGGTTGAAGCCGGGCCAGTTGCCGTAGACGAAGCCCGACAGCGCCCCCTGCAGCGCGCCGGCGCTCTGGTAGCGGTCTTCCTTCTCGCGGGCGAGGGCCTTGAGGGTGATCTGGGCCAGGGCCGGCGGCAGGTCGGGCCGCAGGCCGCGCATGTCGGGGATCTCGGCCCGGCGCACCATGTCGAGCAGCGCGAGGGCCTTGTCCTCGTTGTAGAGCATCTGCCCGGTGATCATCTCGTAGAGGCAGATGCCCGTGGAGAAGATGTCGGTCCGCCCGTCGATGTCGTCGCCCCAGGCCTGCTCGGGCGACATGTAGAAGAACTTGCCCTTGATGACCCCGCTCTCGGTCTCCCGGCTGCGCTGGCTGGCCTTGGCGATGCCGAAGTCGACGATCTTCACCTCGCCGTCGTACGAGATGAGGATGTTCTGCGGGCTGATGTCGCGGTGGATGAGGTTGAGCGGGCGGCCGTAGTTGTCCGACTTGGTGTGGGCGTATTGCAGCCCGGCGCAGGTCTCCATCGCGATGAAGGCGATGACGTCGAACGGGATGGCGATGTCGAGCTCGGAGCACTTGACGAGCAGCTGGTAGAGGTCCTTGCCGTCGATGAACTCCATCGCGATGTAGTACGTGCCGTCGATATGCCCCAGATCGAAGATCTGGCCGACGTTCACGTGCGACAGCTGCACGGCGATCTTGGCCTCGTCGACGAGCATGTCGATGAACTCCTGATCCTCCGAGAACTTCGGATGGATGACCTTGAGGGCCAGGAGCTTTTCGAAGCCGCCGATGCCGGTGGCCTTCGCGAGGTGGATTTCGGCCATACCACCGAACGCGATGCGCTTGATGAGCTGGTACGGGCCGAACTTGGAGCCTTCTTGCACGCGCGCGTCCGTCTCGGGCCGGCGGGGGTTGGACCGGGGCCGATTGTATGGGGGCGGGGCGCAACCGGCAACTCTCTCCCCCACCATTCCTGCCGAGACCATCATCGGGGCCGCCGCCGAGGCCGCGCGAACGGCGCCGCGCGCGGGCCGAGATGGCTTCGATGCAGACCGATTACGGACACCGGCGGGTCGATCTCCGCTGCCGGCCCGGCCCTTGCTTGACCCACATCCACTCGCCGACTTAGCTTTGCCCACCGACCGGGGAGGAGCCCATGAGGTCCGAACTGCCCGCCTGGCGTCATTATCTGCGCGCCGTCTTCGTCTTGAGCATGCTGACCGCCTGCGGCCAGTCGACCGGCTGCGGCGGCTGCGACGAGCAGGGCGCAGCGCCGCCCTTCCCCAGCAAGGACAAAGTGCACAGCGCCGTGCAGGTCCGCGTCACCCGGGGCGGGGTCGACTTCCTCGAGCAGAACCTGGAGCCGCTGCTGGCCGAGGCGCTGCCCGAGAACGGGCTGAACATCTGCCTGCCCGGGGACGGCGGCGACATCATCGGCCTCGTCGAGTGGGGCTACTGCCAGGACGAGGTGTGTCCCGAGGGCGGCAACGGCTGCAACCTCAACATCGCCATCGGCGAGGTGAACCTCGAGGCGCGGCCGCCCGACGAGATCCGGGCCTCGGTGACCTTCGGCGACCTGTCGGCCCGCATCCCCATCCAGGCGAGCCCGGTGGTCGACTGCGCGCTGTCGATCAACGGCGCCGGCTTCACCGTGGGGCTGCCGCTGACCCTGTCGACCCCCGAGCCGACCCGCGAGCTGACCTTCGCGATCGCCGGCGCGCCGGAGTATCAACTCTCCGACCTCGAGATCGGGCTCTCCAACGACGGCGGCTTTCTGGGCTTCCTCTGCTCGGCCATCGATGGGGTGCTCAACTTCCCGTTCATCGGCCGTCTGATCCTCGACGCGCTGCAGGGGCTGGTCGACGGCCTGCTCGTCGACCAGATCTCGGCGGCCTTCGAGGGCTTCACCTGCCGCGCCTGCGACGGTGACCGCGCCTGCCGGGTGGCCGAGGGCGCCGCCTGCGTCGAGGGGGTCTGCCGCATGCCCGACGAGTCGTGCGTGCCCGCGCCGCTCGGCGTCGAGGGGCTGTTGGACGTCGGCAGCCTGCTGTCGGGCTTCAGCCCGGGCCTCGAGGCCGAGGTGGCCTATCACGCGGTGCCGGGCAGCTACGTGGCGGTGGAGAACGGCGGCATCTCGCTGGGCATGATCTCGGGCGCCATCAGCGAGCGGGCCCGCTGCGTGCCGACCAAGCCGCAGCCGGAGGTCTACGAGCCGCTGCGCACCGACCTGTTGCGGGGCAACATCGACGTCAACGAGAACGAGTACGAGGTGGGCATCGGCGTCACCGAGGAGATCGTGGGCCACTTCATGTGGGCCATCTTCAACGCCGGCACCCTGTGCCTGGAGATCACCACCGACGCCGTCGAGCAGCTGACCGCGGCCACCCTGGGCATCGCCCTGCCCGGCCTGGGCGCGCTGGCCCGCAATCCGGCGGCGCCCATCGGCATCACCATGTCGCCGCAGCAGCTGCCGCGGGTGGTCATCGGCAGCAATACGCTCATCGACGACGGCGAGGGCAACCGGGTGCTCGACGACCCGCTGCTCACCGTCGAGCTCGACGAGCTGTGGCTCGACTTCCACGTCTTCATGGACGACCGCTGGGTGCGCATCTTCTCGCTGCACACCGACGTCTCGATCCCGTTCGGCCTGGCCTTCGACCCGGACAACGGGCTGATCCCGATCCTGGGCGACATCGCCGGCGGCATCGGCAACATCCGCACCGAGAACGGCGAGGTGATGCGCGACAACCCGGCGCTGATCGCGGGGCTGTTGCCGGTCATCCTCAACGCCTTCGTCGGCGACATCGCCAGCGGGCTGGCCGAGCCGATCGCGCTGCCCGACATCATGGGCTTCACCCTCGATCTGCAGGACGGCTCGGTCGCGGGCATCGAGAACAATACGATGCTGGCCATCTTCGCCGGCCTGCGCCAGACGCCGACGCCCGAAGAGATGGCGATGCTGCGCTTCCCGGCCGATACCGCCGTCGAGGTGGTCGAGGTGGGCATCCCGCCAACCGAGGCCTTCGCCATCACCCACGCCGACTCGTGGCGCGCGCCTTATGTGCAGCTGTCGCTCGACGGCTGGCAGCCGGGCTACGACGAGGCGCCGATGGAGTTCTCGTGGAAGGTCGACAACTCGACCTGGACGCCTTTCTCGCCGGCGACCGAGATCACCGTGCGCCATCCGCAGTTCGCGCTGCAGGGCAAGCACACCGTGCAGGTGCGCGCCCGGCGCATCGACGACTACCGCACCCTCGACCCGACCCCGGCGCGCGTCGAGGTGATCATCGACAGCGTCGCGCCGAGCCTGACGGTCGAGCCCATGGGCGCCCGCTGGCGGCTGGTGGCCGACGACCGGGTCAGCGGCCGCGAGGGTCTGCGCTACGCCGCCCGCTGGGACGATGGCCCGTGGGTCGCGCTCGATGGCCCCGAGGTGGCCCTCGAGGGCGCCGGCGAGTCGATCGAGGTGCGGGTGACCGACGAGGCGGGCAATACCACCGAGACCCGCATCGCGGTCTCGCAGCACGCGCTCATCGGGCGCTCCGACCCGTCGGCCGAGGCGGTCGAGGGCGGCTGCGGCGGCTGCAGCGCGGGGCACGGTTCGACGCCGAACGTGCCGCTGTGGGCGCTGGGCGGCCTGTTGTTCATCGTCGGCCTGCGTCGGCGCCGCCGTGGAGAGGATCAGTGAGCCAGAGGGTGTGTGATCCGATGTCGAAGACGCGTCTCGCCCTGCTGGCGGCCCTGGCCGCGCTGGCCTTCGGCTGCGACGACAACGCCAACTCGACCGGCGACCCGTCGGGGGACATGGGGCTGGCCCCCGAGTGCACCTCGGACGAGTCGTGCGGCGACGGCGAGGTCTGCGTCGAGGGCGCCTGCGTCGCGGTGACCTGCACCGACGACCCGTCGGTGTGTGACGCGCTCGACTGCGGCAACCGCGGCGCGACCTGCGACGAGGGGCTGTGCGCCTGCCTGCCCTTCTGCCCCGACGGCTGCGGCGACGGCGAGTTCTGCTGCGAGGCGCGCAACGCCTGCGAGATGCCGCCGGCGGCCACCTGCGGGGCGATGGACTGCCCGGCGGGCTTCGAAGGCGCGCTGGTGGACGAGGGTCGGGTCGACGCGGCCACCTGCGAGCGGGTCGAGGTGGGCTGTGATTGCGTCGAGCTCGATCCGCTCGATCCGGGCTTCGTCGGGCGCTTCGTCGACCTGACGGTGCACGACCGCACCGCCTGGGTCTCGGCCTACGCCGAGGACTATGGCGATCTGGTGGTCGGCCGCTTCGACGAGGTCGCCGGCTGGATCTGGCAGTGGGTCGACGGCGTGCCCGAGGGCGCGATCGAAGGCGCGCCGAGCGGGCCGCGGGGCGGCGTGGACGACGACGGCCCCGACGTGGGCCAGTACACCTCGATCGCCGCGGCGGCCGACGGGTCGCTGCACGTGGCGTATCGTGACGTCGACGGGCGCGCGCTGAAGTACGCCCACGGCGCGCCGCGGGACAATGGGACCCACGACTGGACCACCGTGATCCTCGACGCCGACGACGCCGGCCGCTGGGCCTCGCTCTCGCTCGACAGCAACGGGGTGCCGGCGATCGCGTATCGGGTGGGCAGCCTCGCCGAGGGTGAGGGCTTCGTCAGCCAGGTGCGGGTGAAGGTGGCCAACGGCGCGGCGCCGACCGCCGCCGGCGACTGGGGCGAGCCGTTCGTGGTGCAGAGCCGGGCCCTGCCGGCGCAGAATCCGGAGACGGGCAACTACCCCGAGGGCACCGGGCTGTTCAACAGCCTGACCCACGGCCCCGACGACCGGCTGCAGCTGGCGTGGTACGACCGCACCGAGGGCCGCTTGTGGTGGTCGACGCTGGTGGACGCCGGCTGGGCCGAGCCGGAGATGATGGCCGGCTGGGGCCACCCCGACCCCGATCGCGACGGCGACATGGGGGCCAACGTCGACCTCTTCGTCGACGGCGAGGGCAACCCGCACCTGTGCTACCAGGACGGCATGACCGACTCCCTGCGCTACCTGGCGCCGACGCTGGAGCGCGACGAGTGGGTCGACGACGGGGTCTGGCTCGACGTGGGCGGGCGGGCCTACGCGGTGCATGTGGTCGGCGAAGACTGCAACGTGCGCCTGGACGGGGCCGGCGAGCCGGTGATCGTCTTCCAGGACTCGACCCTGCAGGCCCTGCTGATGCGCCGCCGCACCCGCCCGGTTCAGGATCCGATGGTGGAGAACCCCTGGGCCGGCCGCGAGGTGCTGCGGGGCGACGAGGCGAACTACGAGGGCGCCCACGGCTTCTACGCCAGCGCCGCGGTGGTCGACGGCGAGCTGTGGGTGGTGCACTACGTGTACAACAATCAGGTCAGCCCGCCGGTCCGCCGCATCGAGCTGGTGGTCGAGCCGCTCTGACCGATCGGGCGCCCGGCCTTCCGGGGCCGCCGACCCGCCCCCAGGCAGAGCCCGCCGGCCCGCCTCAGCGCCGGGCCCACCGCCGGCTCAGGCCGAACAGCACCATCGGCAGCAGCCACCAGCCCGCCGGCCCGCCGCCGTCGGCCCGACAATCGCAGCCGCCGGGCTCTTCGCCGTCATCCTCGCCCGAACCGTCGCGCGGGCCCTCGTCGAACAGCCGGCCGTCGGGTTCGGGCCCCTCGTCGATGTCGGGGGCGAAGTCGGGCCGCGGCCCGAGGTCGGGTCCGGCGTCGGGCACGACCCGGCCCAGGGTCGGCTCGACCGCCGGGGTGTGGTCGGTGCAGCTGCCGTCGACGCACACGGTGCCCGCGGGGCAGCGGATGTGCACGCAGGGCGCGTCGGGGCTGCACGCGCCGTCGTCGCAGGCCTGCCCGCGGGGGCAGACGACGTCCCGGCACGGGTCGGCGACGCAGGCGCCGTCGCTGGGGTCGCAGCGCTCGCCGCGCAGGCAGCGCCCGCCGCAGTCATCGGGCACGCACTGCCCGTCGAGGCAGCGCTGGCCGGGCTCGCACTGCACGTTGCGGCAGACGGCGACGCACTCGCCCTCGCGGCAGAACTCGTCGGCGCGGCACTGCACCGCGGCGCAGGGGTCGTTGAGGCAGGCCCCGCCCTCGCACCGCTGGCCCGCGCCGCAGCCGTCGGCGTGGCAGTCTTCGGCCACGCAGGCGCCGGTGCGCGGGTCGCAGACCTCGCCGGCGGCGCATTGCACGCCCATGCAGGCGTCGAAGCAGCCGTTGCGGTCGGCGCTGCAGGCGAAGGTCTCGCCGCAGTCGACGCCGACGCAGGGGTCGGGGTGGCAGAAGCTGTTGCCGGGCCACGCCGCGCGGCAGAACGTCTCGCCGCCGCACTCGCCGTTGACGCAGGGCAGCACGCACTCACCGAACCAGCACAGATAGCCCCGCGGGCAGTTGGCGTCCTCGTCGATGCGCCCGTCGCAGTTGTCGTCGAGCCCGTTGCACGCCTCGGGCGGCGCCATGCCGCATTCGCCGCAGGCGTTGAACAGCCCCTCGTCGGCCATGCCGTCGCAGTCGTTGTCGATGCCGTCGCACTCCTCTTCGCTCGGCCCGCGGGCGTCGTCGCAGACCGCCGACCAGCCGCCGTCCTCGCAGGCGTCGGGGTCGTCGAGGCAGGCGATGAAGGTGCAGTCCTGGCGGCCGACCCGGCACTGGCCGATGTCGCCGATGTTCACCGCCGGCCCGCAAGGGCGCGAGATCTCGTCGGTGATGCCGTCGCAGTCGTCGTCTTCGCCGTTGCACAGCTCGTCGGTGGGCAATACCCCGTCGCAGCCGCCCCAGCGCCCCATGATGCAGTACTCGTTGCCCACCTCGCAGGCGCCGGTGTCGGTGCTGCAGCCGCGGGTGATCGGCTCGTCGGTGCCCGGGCGGTTGTCGACCCGGCCGTCGAAGTCGTCGTCGATGCCGTTGCACACCTCGTCGGTGGGCGGGGCGCAGTTGCCCTCGGGGTTGGCCACCCCCTCGTCGACGAGGCCGTCGCAGTCGTCGTCGATGGTATTGCACACCTCGGCGGGCACCTCGCCGCAGCGGCCGCAGGCGTTGCGCACCCCCTCGTCGGTCAGGCCGTCGCAGTCGTCGTCGGCCTCGTTGCACACCTCCGCGGGGGTCTCGCCGCACAGGCCGCACGCGTTGAGCGCGCCCTCGTCGATGCGCCCGTCGCAGTCGTCGTCTTCGCCGTTGCACACCTCGCCGGGGATCGCTTCGGCCAGGATGCTGACGAACGCCCGCCGCAAGGCCGCCTCGTCGTCGGCCCGGAAAGCGCGCCCGTCGGGGGTCGCGCCGCCTGCCTCGGCGGCCTCGTCGAGGGCCCGGGCCACCAGATCGTCCACCGAGAACGCGATGACGAAGGTGCGGATGTCCACCGGGTCGTCGAGGCCGGGCACGTCGGTCGCCCGCAGGTTCTCCACCGCCCGGTTCACCGCGCTCTGCGGGTCGTCGATCACGCAGCTCTCGGCGCCGTCGGTGAGCAGCACCACGTAGTTGCGGCGGCAGCGGGCGGCGTCGTCCCGGCGCAGCTCCTGGCCGAAGTAGATCCCGGCGAGGCGCAGCGACTCGACGATGGGCGTCGGCCCCTCGGCCCGCAGCTCGCGGTTGGCCGGGTAGTCTTCGACGTTGTCGATCCAGGCGAGGATGCGGTTCTCGTTGTCGGGCTCGAAGCGGGCGGCGAGCGCGTAGGGCCGCAGCGGGAAGTCGGGGTCCTGGAAGGTCCCGCCGTTGCACGAGCCCTCGTAGTTGAGCGGGTTCTCGTCCAACCCGGCGTAGCCGTTGAAGCCCTCGCGGCCGATGCCGTTGTTGAGGTCGACGTCTTCGAACTGCGGGTAGCGCATCAGCGCGAACTCGACCTCGGCGGTGGTCTCGACGATCGAGCGGATGACCCGCTTGGCGACGAAGAGCCGGCTGATGCCGCCGTTGCCGGGGTACTCGACCGAGTTGTCGCCGCCGGTGGACAGCCCGCTCTCGATGTCGAAGCCCATGCTGCCGCTGGTATCGAAGATCAGCAGGATGCGCGGCTTGACCTCCTGGGCGAAGGCGGGCGCCGTGAGCGCGGCGAGGGCGAGCAGGCCGGGCCAGAAGCGGCGGAGCGCGGCGCTGTGCGACATGGAGCGGACTCCCCGGATGGCGTGAAAGCGTCGGCAGCATAGCCCGGGGATCCGGGCCGGTGCCACCCCCCGGACACCGGCCCGCAGCGGCTTCCGAATGCGGTATTCGGCCGGATCGACCCCGCGCTTCAGCCGCCTTCGGGGCCGCGCAGCAGCACGAGGTCGTCGCGGTGCACCGCCTCGGGGCTGGGCAGGTCGAGGGTCTCGAGCTCGGTGGAGCGCCGCCCGGCCGCCCGCCGGATCGCCTCGGCCGGGTGCAGGGCCAGCCCGCGGGCGAACTCCTCGCCGTCGGGGCCGACGATGCTGACCGTCTCGCCGATGCCGAACTCGCCCTCGACGGCGGTGATGCCGATGGGCAGCAGGCTGCGCCCCCGCCGGCGGATCGCCCGCTCGGCGCCGGCGTCGACGGTGATGACGCCCGCCGGCCGCGGGGCGTAGGCGATCCAGTGCTTGCGCCGGCGGATGGGCACCGCGTCGGCGGCGAACCAGGTGCCGAGGGCCTCGCCGGCGAAGAGGCTGCGCAATATACGCGGGTGCTTGCCCGGCGCGATGACGGTCGGCACGCCCAGCTGATTGACCTGGCGCACGGCCTCGAGCTTGGTGCGCATGCCGCCGCTGCCCAGGCCGGTGGTGCTGCCCCCGGCCAGCGCCAGGATCCGGTCGTCGATCTGCTCGACCCAGCGCTCGGGCAGCGCGCCGGGCGCCTTGGGGTCGCCGGCGTAGAAGCCGGCCACGTCGGAGAGGATGATCAGGATCTGCCCCTCGACGAGGCTGACGACCTGGCTGGAGAGCAGGTCGTTGTCGCCGAGCTTGATCTCGTCGAAGGCGACGGTGTCGTTCTCGTTGATGATCGGGATCGCGCCGAGCTCGAGCAGCGCCCGCAGGGTATGCCGCGCGGCGAGGAAGCGCCGCCGGTCGCGCAGGTCGTCATGGGTCAGCAGCACCTGCGCCGGCACCATGCCGTAGTAGGCCAGCTCGTCGGCCCACATGCGCATGAGCCGGCCCTGCCCGGCGGCGGCGGTGGCCTGCAGCACCTCGATGCGCGCGGGGCGGCTGTCGAGGCCGAGCAATGGCATACCCAGCGCCACCGCGCCGCTGCAGACGATCACCGGCTCGAGCCCCTGCTGCTTGAGGGCCACGATGCCGCGCACCAGCGAGGCGAAGGTCACCCGGTCGAAGTCGCCGCCGTCGCGCAGGACGGCGCTGCCGATCTTGATCACCGGGCGGCGGGCGCCGCCGAGGGCCGGGGGGCGGGCGGTGAGGCTCATTCGGGGCGGTCCTCGTCCTGTACACCGCCGGTCGGCGGCGGGATCGGTATCGGGCGCTCGGCGGGCGGCGGGCGGTCTTCGTCGGGCGCCGCCGGCGCGTCGGGCTGGCCGGCACCCTCGGTGCGCAGCTGCCCGTCCTCGTCGATGCCGAGCCGCGGCGCGTCCCCCGGCGCGGGCAGCGCGGGCACGCCGGCCGCCGGGGCCTTCGCCTCGCCGAGCAGTCGACGGCGGTCGTCGAAGATGCGCTGCCGCGGGCCGTAGCGCCGCGGGTCGGTCGGCGCCTCGATCGCCCCTTCGAACGGGCTCGCTTCGAGGGTCAACTCGAGGGTCAACGTCGCCCGCCGCCCGGCCTTGGAGAACGGCAGCCGGGCGCTGATCCGCCCGCCGAGCGGCTGGCCGCTGTCGGCGTCGAGCAGGAGCCGGGCGTCGAAGTGTTCGAGGTGGGTGTAGCCCACCACCAACGGCGCGCGCAGGCCGAAGATCGCCGGCGACTGCCCCTCGTCGAGGCCGTCTTCGCCGTAGGTCATGTCCAGCGGCGGCGGCGGCTTGCCCCCGGCGATGGCGCGCAAGGTCACCGGCAGCACGTCGCGCCCGAGCACGACCGCCGGGCCTTCGACGGCGACCTCGAGGCGGTCGGCGAAGAGGCGCACGACGGTGGCCAGCGGCTCGAGCGCGCCGTCGAGACAGCGGTGGTGCTCGTCGGCGACGGCGTCGAAGGCGGTGTAGGGGCCGTGGCGGTGGCCGGTGTAGAAGTCGCCGTCGACCCAGATGCAGCGGCGCCCGTCCTCGGCGAGCGGCAGGTCGCCGCCGCCGGCGGTGGTGAGCTGGTCGTAGGCGAAGGCGCCCGCCGGGCCGAGCCGCAGGGTGCGGGTCTCTTCGATGCGCGGCGGCGGCAGCGGCGCCGGCGGCGGGGCATCGGCGGCGTCCGGGGCATCGGCGGCGGGCGGCGCATCGTCCGCCGGCGCGTCCTCGGGTGGGGCGTCCGCCGGCGGCGCGTCCTCGGCTTCGGGCGCGTCGGGGTCTTCGATGGCGTAGGTCGCGCCGAGGGTCAGCGTCATCGGCGGCAGCTCGGCCGCGGTCAGCGAGCGCTGGAGGATCGCCACCAGCGCCGCCGTATCGGGCACCGACCGCGCGTCGAGCGGCTTGATCCGCCCGGCGGCTTCGGCCGCTTCGAGGCCGGCCTTGAGCGCCACCCGGTCGTTCTCGGCGATCAGCCGCTCGGGCAGATCGGTGCAGCCGAGCCCGAGCAGGCCGCCGAGCGCGAGCGACGGCGCGAGAAGTGAGCGGAGGCGTGGCATGATGGGCCCTGTATACCCCATCCGACCCCGCGAGGCGCCCCCCGCATGCCCGTCCGGCCCGAGAACTGGTCCTGGAGTGAGCTCTGGCCGTGGTGCGTCGCCGTCGCCGCGGCGCTGGGGCTGTATCTGGGCGCCCGCTGGTCGGGCTGGCGCAGGCGTCGGCGGCGGCTGCGGGCGTCGAGCCACGGCCGGCGCATGGAAGATCGCGCGCCGGCGGCGCTGCAGCGTCACGGCTATCGGGTGATCGAGCGCCACCCCGCGCTGTCGGTCGAGTGGTGGGTCGACGACGCGCCGCGCACCCTGGAGCTGGCGCCCGATCTCCTGGTCGAGCGCGGCGGGCGCCGGTATCTCGTCGAGGTCAAGACCGGCGGCGCGGCCCGGCCCGAGAAGCAGGAGACGCGCCGGCAGCTGCTCGAATACGCCGCCTATGCGCCGGTGCACGGCGTGCTGCTCTACGACGCCGATCGCGATCGGCTGCGCGCGGTGGAGTTCCCCCTCGATCGGGCGCGCGGGCCGGGGGCCTGCCTGGCGGCGGCGCTGCTCGGCGCGGCGGCGGGCGGCGCGGCGGTGTGGTGGTGGCTCGGCGGCGCCTGAGCGCCCGGCCGGAGCCACACCATCAGAACTGCTCGACGATCACGAAGCCGGGCCCGTCGGCGTCGAGCACGACGGTCAGCGTCTCGCCGGCCTCAGCCTCGAAGACGAACCGGGTGCCCGACCCGTGGCCGCCGATACCCGCGGCGTTGGTGCGGTAGAGCTCGCCGCTGCACGCCCGCTCCGAGCGCCGCTGCAGGCAGCCGCGGCGCACCGCCGCGCCGAAGAGCCAGCCGCTGACCTCGGTCTCGGCGGTGACGTGGTAGCGGCCGTCGGCCGGGGCGACGAAGCTGAAGTAGTGATCGGCAGCCGGGTTGTGCGGCCAGCCGCAGCCGACGCGGGTCTGAAGGCCGGCGCCCTCTTCGCCGAACCAGCCGGCCTCGTCGACGACCAGCGCCGGCGCGAGCGCCTCGGGGCAGGCGGGCTCGACGGCGACGCAGCGCGGCGGCCCGTCGACGCCGTCGGTCTGGTCGCAGATCAGATCGTCGGCGCAGGGCAGCAGCAGCCCGCGCGGGTCGCACAGCGCGCCCTCGCCCACCGCCGCCTGCTCGTCGGGGCGCTGCCACTCGGCCTCGAACGGCGCGCTCTCGAGGCCTTCGCCGTCGATGACGACGAGCGGCTGATCGCGCCGGAACGCGACGGGCCCCGAGAACCACGCCTCGAAGAGCTCGCCGTCGGTGGTGATGTGGCGGGCGGTCCACGGGTCGTCCAGCTCGCGGTCGACGCCATTGGCGACGAAGAGGCCGCCCCGCCGGTCGATGTAGAAGCCGGTCACGTCCCCTTGCGGGTCGCGGCCGCGGACGCGGATGGCGCTGTGGGTCCAGCCCTCGGGCCCGACGCGGCTCTGCACGATCACCGCCTCGTCGATGACCGGCGGCGAGCTCGGGCGGCAGATGGCCCCGATGCAGGCCGAGCCGGCGACGCATTGATCTTCGGCGCGGGCCGGGTCGCACGCCTCGCGGTCGGCCCGCACCGGCGCGGGCGCAGGCAGCACCGCGGCGGCGATGAGGTGGCCGTCGCGGCCGGCGCGCACGTCCACCGGGCCGTCGGTCCGATCGGCCCAGCCCACCCAGCGCGCCCCGTCGGCGTCGGCCTGCGCCGCGAAGCCGGGGGCCGCGAGCCAGCCGTACTCCGACAGATCGGCCCCGCGCAGCACCAGGGCCACCTGATCGGGCTCGCGGTCGTGGGTCAGGAGCGCGACCTCGACCGGCCGGCAGCGGGCCCCGTCGCCGCCGGCGCAGAGCGTGCCTTCGGGGCAGCGGGCCGCCTCGCTGCCCGGGGCGCAGCGGTCGTCGGGCGCCAGCACCGGCTGGTCGATCACCGGCACCTCGAACCAGATCCGTCCGTCCCGAGCAACGAGCGTGACCGTGGCCGGGACCGGGTCGACCGCTCGCGAGAACTCGACGATCGTCGGGTTCTGCGCGTTGCCCCAGCCGCCGCTCGCCTCGCCGATGTGCACCTGCGAGCCGGCGGTCAGCCGCCCGGGGTCGTCGACGGTCAGCGAAACATGCACCGTGCCGTCGCGCAGGTGGGCCCAGCCGTCGAGCAGCACCGGCGCCGGGCGCACCGCGCATTCGCCGTCGGCGGCGCAGTAGAGATCGTCGAGACAGCGGGCGAGGCCGTCGCACGCCGCGCCGACGTCCCCCGGCGGCGGCGCGATCTGGCAGGTGCCTTCGTAGCACTCGGCGCCGTGGGCGCAGCTCGGGCTGTGGCAGTAGTCGTCGTCTTCGCAGATCCAGTCGCCGCACGCGCCGCCGGCGGGCACCGGGCCGAGGATCTGCAGGCCCAGGCGCTCGGGCCAGTCGATGCCGCCGTAGCCGTCGACCTGGATGACCACCGACTCGCCGGCTTCGAGGGTGTACTCGACGCCCAGCGGGTTCGAGCCCAGCCCGGGGTCGTGATAATGCGGCGAGGGGGCGCAGGCCAGCGGGGCCGGGTCGCGGTCGCAGCCGGCGTGCAGCGAGACCATCGTGCCGCGGCCCACCTTGCGAAAGGCGTAGCGCCCGCCGTGGGGCGCGGTGAAGGCGAAGAGCGCGTCCCGGCCGCGGGCGATGCTGAAGTCGCTCATCGGGCACAGCCCGGCCAGCGCGCTGTTGCCGGTCTCCGCCTCGATGCGATAGCGCCCCGGCTCGACCCGGTGCTCGGCGGTGATCGGGATCGCGTCGCAGATCGCCTCGGCGACCTCGTCGGCGATCGGCTGGCCCTCGCACGCGGTGGACGCGAGCGCGGCGACGGCCAGGGCCGCCGTCAGGCCCGGTCGCGCGCGGCCGGCTGCGGCGTGGGCGGGGGTTCGGGTGTCGTGCGTGCTCATCGGCGCCTCCCTGCGTTCTGTCGCCGAGCGTGCCGCCGATCGCGCCGCGACCCGGAGCGAAAGAAACTTCGCCCCGACCGCGCCCCGTCCCGAGCCGCATTGACACATACCGGTCACTTGCCCAATATGGCTCGAATTTTCCCGCCGCCCGATCCACTGGAGCACCCATGGCCCGCAGCTTCCTGTTCACCTCCGAGTCGGTGACCGAAGGCCACCCCGACAAGATCGCCGACCAGATCTCCGACGCGATCCTCGACGCCCTGCTCGAGCAGGACCCGCACAGCCGGGTGGCCTGCGAGACCCTGATCAAGACCGGCTACGTCAACCTCGCCGGCGAGATCACCTCCAAGGCGAGCGTCGACTACGCGGCGGTCGTGCGCCGCACGCTGCGCGAGATCGGCTACACCAGCTCGGCGATCGGCTTCGACGCCGACACCTGCGGGGTGCTGCTCGCCATCGACGCCCAGTCCCCCGACATCGCGATGGGGGTCGACGAAGGCCGCGGCGACTTCAAGGAGCAGGGCGCCGGCGACCAGGGGCTGATGTTCGGCTACGCCTGCGACGAGACCGACGAGCTGATGCCGCTGCCCATCGCCCTGAGCCACAAGCTGACCCAGCGGCTGGCGGCGGTGCGCAAGGACGGCACGCTGCCCTTCCTGCGCCCCGACGGCAAGAGCCAGGTCTCGGTGCAGTACGTCGACGGTCGGCCGACGCGCATCACCGCGGTGGTGCTGTCGACCCAGCACGACGACGACGTCGAGCAGCCCGAGCTGCGCGAGAAGATCAAGGCCCACGTGCTCGATCCGGTGCTGCCCGCCGCGCTGCTCGACGGCGATACCAAGTTCTACATCAACCCCACCGGGCGCTTCGTCATCGGCGGCCCGATGGGCGACTGCGGGCTGACCGGGCGCAAGATCATCGTCGACACCTACGGCGGCATGGGCCGTCACGGCGGCGGGGCCTTCAGCGGCAAGGACCCTTCGAAGGTCGACCGCTCGGCGGCCTACATGGCGCGCTACGTGGCCAAGAACGTCGTCGCCGCCGGCCTCGCCGAGCGGGCCGAGGTGCAGCTGGCCTACGCCATCGGCGTGGCCGATCCGGTCAGCGTGAGCATCGACACCTTCGGCACCGGCAAGGTCGACGAGGACACCCTCTCGGCGCTGGTGCGCGAGCACTTCCCGCTCAAGCCGGCAGGCATCATCGAGCACCTCGACCTGCTGCGGCCGATCTACCGCAATACCGCCGCCTACGGGCACTTCGGGCGCAGCGACGGGGCGTTCCCCTGGGAGCGCACCGACAAGGCCGAAGCCCTGCGGGCCGCGGCCGGGCTCGGCGCCGGCGCCTGAGCCGCCCCCGGGTCGGCGCCCGGGGCTGACCGGACCCGCGCCGCCCCGACCGTGCCGCATCCTGGCGGCGCACCCCCTCGGTGAGAGACGATGGCGGCATGTCCGATTCCCTCGTGATGAACTGCTCGCCGCACGAGATCCGGGTGGCCGCGGTCGAAGACCGGCGGCCGGTCGAGGTCTACGTCGAGCGCAGGAAAGACCAGAGCCTCGTCGGCAACATCTACAAGGGCCGGGTGACCCGGGTGCTGCCGGGCATGCAGGCGGCCTTCGTCGACATCGGCCTCGAGCGGGCGGCGTTCCTCTACGTCGCCGACATCGTCGACCCCAAGAAGCGCGAGGCGGAGACCCGCGACAGCACGATCTCCGAGGCGACCCGCGACGCCTATCACCGGCCGATTCAGAGCCTGCTGCACGAAGGGCAGGAGATCATGGTGCAGGTGGCCAAGGAGCCGCTGGGCACCAAAGGCGCCCGGGTGACGAGCCACGTCAGCATCGCCGGCCGGCACCTGGTCTACATGCCCACCGTCGACCACGTGGGCATCAGCCGGCGCATCACCGACGAAGAGGAGCGCAAGCGGCTCAAGGAGATCCTCGAAGCGCTCGTGCCCCAGGGCGGCGGCTTCGTCGCCCGCACCGCCGCCGAGGGGCGCAACCCCGACGAGCTGCGCGCCGACCTCGAGTTCCTCAGCCAGGTGTGGAACGACATCCTCATCCGCATGGAGAGCGGGCCGGCGCCGGTGACGCTCTACGAAGACCTCGACCTCGTGCTGCGCACCGCCCGGGACATGATCACCCCCGAGATCGAGGCGGTGCACGTCGACGACGAGGGCGAGTATCGCCGGCTGGTGCGCTTCATGCGCCGCTTCATGCCGCGCTATCTCGACCGGGTGAAGCTCTTCGACCGCCCCGACGCGATCTTCGACGCCTTCGGCATCGAGGCCGAGCTCAACCGGGCGCTGGGGCGCAAGGTGTGGCTGCCCAGCGGCGGCTATCTGATCATCGATCAGACCGAGGCGCTGTGCGCCATCGACATCAACACCGGGCGCTACGTGGGCCGGCGCAACCTGGAAGACACCATCGCCCGGACCAACGTCGAGGCCATCGACGAGATCGTGCACCAGCTGCGGCTGCGCAATATCGGCGGCATCATCATCATCGACTTCATCGACATGGATCACGAGTCGAACAAGAACCGCGTCTTCAGCGAGCTGACCGAGGCCCTCAAGCGCGATCGGGCCAAGACGAACATCCTCAAGATCAGCGAGCTGGGCTTGGTCGAGATGACCCGCAAGCGGGTGCGCGAGTCATTGTCCCGCTCGATGTCGGAGCCCTGCTTCTATTGCGACGGCACCGGCCTGCTCAAGAGCCGGACGACCGTCTGCCACCAGATCTACCGCTCGATGGTCACCGAGGCGGAGGTCATGGGCGACGGCGAGCGCGCGGTGCGCATCGCGCTGCACCCGCGGGTGGCCGAGACGCTCGGCAAAGAAGAGCGGGCGATGCTCGCCGAGCTCGAGGCCCGGCTCGACCTGCGGCTGAGCCTCGATCCGCGGCCCGACTTCCACCTCGAGCACTTCGAGTTCAGCGGCGGCGAGTAGCCCCCGCCGCCCGATCAGCCCTGCAGCTTCTCTTTCACCGCCGGCTCGAGGCCGGTCAGCCCCCACGCCCGCCCGATCTGAAGCGCCTCGTCGGCGCCTTTGCCGTCGATGTGGAAGGCGCGCATCGCCGCCAGGGCGCCGATGCGATTGCCGCTGCCGCAGTGGATGAGCATCGGCCGGGGCGCGCTGTCGACCAGCGCGGCGAAGGCCTTGGCGTTCTCTACGGTCACGCCCATGCCGCCGGCGATCGGCAGGTGGTGGTAGGTGAAGCCCAGCTCGGGCAGCAGCTTGGCGGCCTCGGCGACGCCCGGCTCGGCGGCGGTGCGCAGGTTGATCACCGTCTGGTAGCCCGCCTCGCGCGCGGCGCGATACTGCTCGGCGGAAGGCTGGCCCCCGGTGACGATGCCCTCGGCGGGGGTCTTGGCGTTGGGGATCTGAATGCGGGTCATGGGCGGTCTCCGGTCGGTGCGGCCGCTGGCGTCTCGAGCAGCCGATGCTGGTGGATCTTGATGAATGCGCTGGTGAGGTGCCAGACGTTGTCCATCCAGACCTTCTGGTTGATCAGGTCGGTCTTGAAGCCGCCGATCACCCGCTCTTTGTCGCGCACCCAGTACGCGTTCTCCGGGGTGAACTGCAGCCGCAACAGGTAGGTGGTGATGTGGCGGATGGCCGTCTGGTAGCGGGCGAAGCGCTCTTTGTCGCCGGCCGCTTTCGCGACGATCGCCGCGTCGGCCAGCGCCTCGAGCGAGGCCGCGGTGACCGAGTTGTTGCCGTAGTAGCCCCGCTTGGGGGTCATCGCCCCGTCGTAGTCGTAATGCCGCTGGTTGTCGGCGTTGTAGCGATGGTGGCGCACCACCCGGTCGTTGATGGCGAAGACCAGGTCGCGCAGCCGGTCGTCGGCGGCCTGCAGGTAGCGATGGGCCCAGGGCTGGGTGTACCAGGCCGGCGCGTAGGGCACCCACAGCGGCGGCGCGAGCGCCATCTGCCCCTCGAGCGCCGGCCCGTAGGCGGCGAGCATCTTGTCGAAGAAGGCCGTGTAGCGGGCGTCGCCGGTCTTCTCGGCGGCGTAGGAGACGATGAGCATCAGCTGCCCGGGCATGAAGTACTGGCTGTTGGCGAACTGGGTCCACATGAGGCCGTCGGGCCGCTGCTTGCTCATGGCGTAGGTCATCAAGAGCTCGACGTCGCCGGCGCTCGCCTTCCAATCGGCGCGCTCCATGATCGCGCCGGCGATGAAGCTGGCGACGGTGTAGCGGTTGTCGACGAGGTTGCCGTTCTTCAGCGGCACCGGCGAGGGCACGATGCGCCCCGCGCTCCGCGACTTCTCGATCTGGAAATACCGCTCGAGGTAGGTGTCGATGCCCTGCCGACCGAGCCGCTTCAGCTCGTCGTCGGCGAGGAACTGCGCCAGGCGGTTGAGGATCCACACCGCCATCGTCGAGCGGACCATCGTGCGCTTGGCGTCGTACTCCTGCCGATTGGACGGCGAGAACTCGTAGGTCACCTGCCCGTCGGGGCGGATGTTGTGCCGATACCAGTCGCCGATCAGCCGCAGGCGGGCCATGAGCAGGTCGTGGTCGACGGCGTCGGGCGTCAGCCGGGAGAAGCCGCGGAAGTAGTCGGTGAACGCGTGGTCACCGGGCCGCTCGGCGAAGTGGGCCACCTCGTAGAACTCGACGATCATCTCGTTCTGCATGCCCATCATCGTCGGCGCCAGCCCGAGGTCCTTCATCATCGCTTTGCGCGCCGACTTGGGCCCGTGGTTGTACATGACCTGCTCGATGGGATCGCGCTCGGTGCGCTTGCCCTTCAGTTCGAAGGCGAGCCCCATCACCTGCGGCTCGAAGACCTTGTTGCTGAACAGGCCCTTGAAGCCGAAGTTGGGGGTGCGCACGGTGCGGGTCACCACCATCAGGTGGATCTGATGCGCCGCGAGCCCGGCCTGATCGAGGCCGGCGCAGACCTCGGGCATCACCCGGTCGAGCTTCTCGGTCAGCGGGGCGTCGCCGTCCACCCGTCGCCGCACCCGGCGGTCGCCGCGGGCGTGAAACAGCGTGACGATGATCGGCCGCGTCGCCTCGGCGATGCCCGGCGGCGGCACCATGCGCGCCAGCCCGCGGCCGCCGCCGCACGCCTGGCGGGCGTACCACAACAGGTAGCGGCGGGCGGTCTCGTCGAGCTCGAGCGGCGGGTCGACCCGGGGCACGAAGCCGGTATCGGCGACATCGGTGACCTGCGGCGTCGAGGCGGGCGCGCCGGCGTCGGCCGGGGCGGCGCATCCGATGAGAATCACAAGGGCGGCGCAGAACGCGGCGGGCAGAGCGCGGGGCATCGGCGGGCCTCGGGGCAATGGATTCGGGCGGAGTGTACTGGTCGCGTGGGCTCGGCGCACCCCCGGCGGTCGCCTCAGTCGGCGCCGCCGTCGGCCGCCGTCGAGGCGGACGGGCCCGCATCGGCCGGGGACGCGGGCCCGGCATCGGCGGGCAAAGACATGCCGCCTGCCGCCGCGGCCGGGCCGGCGGCATCCGCGTCGGCGCCGGCATCCGCACCGGCGCTGTCGGCCGCACCGCCGGCGTCGCTATCCACGCCCGCTGCCGCCTTCGCGGCGGGCGCGGGCCACTCGATGCGGGTCGAGAGCCGGTCCACCTGCCCGATGCGATCCTCGACCTCGACCTCGAGCGTGTACGGCCCCGGCGTCGGCGGATCGAGCGGCAGCCAGACCACCCGATTCCAGCCCCGCTGCCGCTCGAAGCGCACCGCCTGCCCGTCGACGTGCACCCGCACCCGCCGCAGGCCGCTGCCCTCGTCCTGCACCGGCACGATCAGGCGCGCCCCGGCCGGGTGGGGCTCGATGCGCGGCCGCCCGATCTGCGGCGGCTCGGTATCGCGCAGCACCGCGAACTCGCCGAAGTGCACCGTCCAGCCGCGCAGGTGGCGCCCGCGGCGGGTCCGGCCCATCCACCAATAGCGGCCGCGCTCGTGAAAATAGAGCGCGCTGCCGCTCGGCGCCCGCGGCACCGCCAACCCCAGGGTGCTGCCGGCCTTGGTCGGCACCCAGCCGTTGGCCAGGCGATACAGCGGCGTGACCGGCTCGAGCCCCGGCGCGCCGGTATGCTCGAATGTGCCCAGAAACAGCGTGGGATAGTCCCAGAAGCGGCTGTCGCGCCCCAGCTCGAGCCAGATCGGATCGGCCTCGATCGGGGTGTCCATCGGCCCGGCGATGGTCTGCACCCGGCGCCAGATCGTGCCCTTGGGGCCCTTGGTGCCCACCTCGACCACCGTCGGCTCGTCCCCCGCGACCGTCAGCGCCAGGGCGGGGTGCTCGCCGACCAGCGTCGCCACCGCCGCCCGGCTGCGCTTGCCGTCGACCCGCACGTCGTAGGGCCCGTCGCACAGCTCGGGCACCGGGATCGCGAGCATGCGATCGCGCAGCAGCGGCGGCGGCCCCTCGGCGACCGCGTCGAGCACCGCCCGCGGCTTGCCCAGGCTGCGGCGCCGCGTCTCGCACGGGCGATGGCGGGCCACCTCGAGGTCGAAGCGCGCCTCGGCCGTGTTGCCCGCCGCGTCCCGGGCGACGATGCGCGCCGGGTGGCGCCCGTCCTTCAACCGGGCCAGCGAGCGCCCCACCCGGCGGTGGGCCCGCACCCGCGGGCCGGGGCCGCCCACCAGCGTATGGAACATGCCCTCGCCCTCGGCGCGCAGCCGAGGGTGATAGTCCAGCTCGGTATGCCCCTTCTCGGCATACGACGCCTCGCGATACACCGAGCGGTGCCACAGCGCGCCGTCGATGTAGAGCTCGACCGCGTAGGGGGTCACCGCCCGCGACAGCCCGTCGATGAAGTCCACCGCCTCGACCATCAGCCGCACGTCGCCGCGCAGCAGCACCGGCCCGTCGATCAGCCGACCGCCGTCGAAGCGGTACATGCGCTCGTCGAGCCGCCCGTGGGCGTGGCTGCCCGCCGCCCGGGGCACCGCCAGCAGGCGGCGGATGACCGGCGGGCGGGTATCGGGCAGGGGCATGCCGTGGGTCAGCGGGTTGACCGGCGTGCCCTTGTGCCGGGTCTCGAAGTGCAGGTGCACCAGATCGGTGCCGCTGGTGCCGATCCAGCCGAGAATATCGCCCTGACGCACCGCGATCGGCGGCCGCTGGTAGACCTTGAACTTGAAGCCGTCCCGCTCGGCGGCGCGCACCGCCGGCAAGAGCGCCGGGGCGAAGCCCGACAGGTGGGCGTAGACCGTCACCCAGCCGCCCGGATGGGCCACGTAGACCGCCCGCCCGAAGCCGCGGTCGTTGCGCTGGATGCGCACCACCTCGCCGTCGGCCGCGGCGATGACCGGCACCGTCGGATCGCCGTCGGTGGTCAGATCCATGCCCGCGTGATGATGCCCGATGCGATAGGTGCCGAACGTCGAGCTGACCCGCGGCGGATGGGCGAGCGGATAGACGAAGCGTGACTCGGCCGCGCCCTGCGCCGGCCATACCATCGCGAAACCCATCACGAGCCCCACCGGCCACAGCCGGCGCAGCCCGCGCTTCAGCGCTTGATCTCGAATCCCTCGAACTCGCCGGTCGGCGGCAGCCACTCGGCGTCGATCAGGTTGACCTGCGCCGCCGGCGGCCCTTGATGACACCACGCGATCAACCGCTCCAGCTTGGGCCGGGTGCCCTCGGCGATCAGCTCCACCGAGCCGTCGGGGCAGTTGTGCACGAAGCCTTCGACCCCCAGCTTGCGGGCCTCTTCCCGGGCGCTCGCCCGGTACCAGACCCCCTGCACCTTGCCCCGGATCCGCAGTGAAATACGCTCTCGCATATCGATGCCCCCCTTGCCGGATCAGTCGCCGTCGGCCCGGGCATCGACCACCATGCGATGCTCCCGCTCGTAGAGCCGCAGCTGGTCGAGCACGACCGCCAGGTTGTGCTGATTCGTCTCGTCTTCCCGCACCCGATCGAGATCGTCCATCTGACGGGCCAGATCGTACAGCCCGTCGCACAGGACCGACAGCGCGTCGGGGTCGCGGGTCTTGCGGTCCTGGCCGGCGAAGCCCTCGCGGTACTTCTCGAACAGGCCGTTGGCCGACTCACCGAAGGCGCTGACCAGCCGGGAGAACGAGTTCTGCTGACGGGTCTCGCGGATCTTCGAGAGCTCCTCGCGGTAGAGGGTCAGCCGGCTGTCGACGATGCCGATGTTGCGGGTATTGCTGTCGCTGCGCAGCCCCTGGGCCTCGAGGGCCTTCATGCGCTCGAGCACCAGCTCGAGGCTGGCGATCATGCGCTCCATCAACGCCGGCCGCCGCGACAGGCGCGACTTGCCCGCGAAGTGGTGCCGATACAGCTGGAACTGATCGTTGGCCACGCTGGCGAGGATGCTGCCCTGCTCGTCGAGCGTGCCCGCCCCGCGCGCCTCGCGGATGGCCGCCCGCTCGCGGGTGTAGAGCGCCCGGCTGTCGCTGACCTCCTTGAGGGTGCCGTCGACGCTCGCGACCGGCTGATCGAGACGCTTCTGCAGCGCCTCGACGGCCCGCTCGACCCGGCCGAGATCGTCGATCATCTCCGCGAGCAGCCCCAGATCGCGGGTCGCCCGGGACTTGCCGGCGAAGTGCCGCCGATAGCGGTTGAAGGTCAGGTTGGCCCAGGCCCCCAGCTCGTGGGCCGAGAGCACCTCGGGCGGCGCCGCCTGGGCCTCGCGCACCGCGCGGGCCTCGTTGCTGTAGAGCGTGCGGTTCTTCTCGAGGGTCTCGACGAGCCCGGCGTCCCCCGCGGCGCGGACCCGGGGCAGCAGCGCGTCGGTCTGCTTCACCATCTCGTCGAGCAGGGTCGGATCGCGGGAGACCCGCGGCTGACCGGAGAAATGAGCGTCGTAGCGGGCGTGGATCCGGTCGATCTCCGACCGGAGCGCGGCGAGGTCTTGCTGTGTCATGCGGGGGAGTATACGAGCGGCGGTGACTCGGGGCGAGACCTCGATTCACCCGGCCCCGCGAGACGCCGGGGGAGTCGGCGCCTCGCGGGGCCTCGCGGGGGCCCCTGGCGGCGCTGTCAGCCGCAGTGGGCCTCGACGCAGGCCTCGGCCGCGGCGCGCGCGGCGTCGTGGCAGCGCTCGCGGCTCTCGTCGCCGTTGGCCTCGACGCACGCGGCGATCGACGCCTCGGCGCGCAGCCGGCAGGCGTCCTCGCAGCCGAGCGCCGGGACCTCGGGGGCCCCGCCGCAATGACCCTCGACGCACTCGCCGACGACGGCCTCGGCCCGGGCGCGGCACCGCTCGGGCTCACCGCCGCTCTCGACGCAGGCCCGATGCACCTCACGCCCGCGGGCGCCGCAGGCCTCTTCGCAGGACGGCGGCTCTTCGGGCTCGACGGGCGGCTCGGGCTCGCCGGCGTCACAGCGCTCGGCGGCGCAGCGGCGGGCCGTCTCCTCGGCCCGCGCGGCGCACGCCTCGGCGTTCTCCCGGCCGTGTTGCCGCACGCACTGCTCGAACATCTCGCGCGCGGCGGCGTGGCACCGGTCCGCGCAGCCCATCTCCGGCTCCGGCTCCGGCTCGGGCTCCGGCTCGCCGGCGTCACAGCGCTCGGCGGCGCAGCGATGGGCCATCTCCTCGGCCCGCGCGGCGCACGCCTCGGCGTTCTCCCGGCCGTGCTGCCGCACGCACTGCTCGAACATCTCGCGCGCGGCGGCGTGGCACCGGTCGGCGCAGCCCATCTCCGGCTCCGGCTCGGGCTCGGGCCGGGGCTCGGGCTCACCTTCACCGCAGCGGTTGGCGGCGCACTGCGCGGCGCGCTCGCGGGCGGCCGCGGCGCAGCGCTCGGCGCTCTCCTCGCCGTGCTCGGCCACGCAGGCCCGGTTGAACTCGCGGGCGGCGGCGTTGCACCGGTCGGCGCAGTCCATCTCCGGCTCGGGCTCGGGCTCCGGCCGCGGCTCGGGGTCGGCGTCGTCGGCGCAGCGCTCGGCGATGCAGCGCTCGGCGGCGGCCGCGCCGCGGGCGTTGCAGGCGTCGGCGGCCGCTTCACCGTTGTCGGCGATGCAGCCTTCCACGGCGGCGGCCGCGCGGGCCTGGCAGGCGTCGGCGCAGCTCAGCTCGGGCGGCGGCTCGGGGGCCGGCTCGTCGTCGCCGTCGCCGCAGTGGCCCTCCAGGCACTCGCCGAGCATGCCCCGGACCCGCTCGCGGCAGGCGCCCGCCGCGTCGCGGCCGTCGGCGCCCTGCAGGCAGCGCTCGAGCGCGGCCATCGCCCGCTCGTGGCAGGCGTCTTCGCAGCTCGGCGGCACCTCTTCGGGGTGACACTGGTCGAGGCAGGCCTCACCGACCGCGTGCACCCGATCGGCGCAGGCGGCGTGGTCGCCACAGCGGCGCAAGCCGTGCTCGATGGCCGCTTCGCAATGGGCCACACAGCGGTCGGCGCCCGGCGCGGGGTCGGCGTCGTCGGGCCGCTCGTCGGCCGGCGCGTCGCCCTCATCGGGGTGCCCGCCGAACCAGTCGTGGGGGTCGAAGTGGCCACAGGCCGTCAGCCCGAGGGCCATCAGCGCGCAGAGCCAATGTCGGGTTCGCATATCGGTTCGTCCTTTCGCGGTCGGGATTTACGGGAGGCCTCGCGACCTCTGCATCATCGCAGGAAACCGACCTCTGCGGAAAGACGAAGTGCATTACGCGATCGCGCTCGCGCGCGACGGCGGACGTGCGGGGGCGGGGGTGAGCGCCGAGCCGAGACGGCGCCCACGAGGCGGCGAGAGCCGCGGCTCAGGTGGCGGTGCGCGCCTGGCTGTTGGCGATGAGGAGCTGGCTCATGTGGGTGACGAACGCCTGGATGTCGGCGTCCTTGAGCTTCTTGACCGCCAGGGTGTAGCGCGCGCTCTTGGTCTCGATGTGCACCACCCGGGTGTGCAGGAAGCACATGCGGGTCTCCTTGGCTGAGCCGGCCTCGATGACCGCGCTGCTCGCCACGGTGTTGATGCCCTTGACCTTGGTGCAGCCGCACCACTGCGCCTGGGACTGGATGAGCAGCACCCGCATGTTGGTCAGCACCAGGAAGACCCGGATGTGGCCGCCGGTGACCTTGGCCATGAAGGCCTGGAAGGTGGCGACCAGCTTCTGGATCGGCAGCGTGCCGAGGAAGAAGCCGTCGGCCTGGATGCAGTACTGGATCTCCTCGCCCTGCATGAGGACGACGTCGGCGAGGGCTTCCTGAGCCTTGGGGGTCAGCTCTCCGGCCATGTTCTCACTCTCCTGTCTGAATGGGCGCGCTCGCGCCCGGTTGGGGTAGACGGCGAACGCTCTTGCCGTCGACGTGGATGTGTACGCTGCCGTCGGCGCGGGCGAAGACCAGGGTGTGGCCCCGCTCGGCTTCTTCTGCGGCGAAGGTCTCGATCAAGCGGCGCCGCTCGGCGGGCGGCGTGCCCGCGCGGCGCAGGATCTCGCGGGCGACCACCCGGAAGCAGGGGTCGCCGCAGTAGCGGCGGATGGTGCGCGGGTGGAAGCGGCCGGTGGCGATGCGCCGGTCGGCGAGCAGCGTCGCCCGCATCTTGCGCGGGAAGCGGCGGTAGATGGGCACCGCCTGGCCGACGAACCACAGCATCACCAGCGCCAGCGGGCCCCAGGCCCACCACGCGCCGGGCGCGGCGAAGACGATGCCGGCCCAGACCAGGACCGGCAGGCCGCCCATCAGCAGGGCGTAGCGCTGATAGCTCAACCACAGCCGCGCCCGCTCGGGCAGACCGAGCGGACCGGCCCGTCGCTGGCCGGCGGGCGCCGGGCGCGACCTCCCGGTCAGTCCGGACTCGATCGTCGGACGGCTGAGTTCCATGTTCGCTCCCTCCCGCGGACCGTCTATCCCGGCCCTCTCCGCCGCGCAAGAAGTTTCGCACCATGACGTGTCGGCTTCTTGGCCGGGCGGGGCGATTTTCTTTGGGGGGCGGGCGGCGACGCGCCGGCTCGAGGGGTCGACGACGGCCGAGCGGACGGAGCGGTCAGCGGAAGCGGATCAGCTCGCTGACCACGATGTCGAAGCGCCCGTCGCCGTCGCCGAGCGGCGAGCGCAGGTAGACCGCCAGCTCGAGGGTGCGTCCGACGAGCGCCTCGACCCGCTCGGCGGGCAGCAGCCCGCCCTCACCGTCGGTGAGCACCAGCCGGGCCCGGGGGTAATCGCACCACGGGCCGGCGCGGTCGATGTGCAGCAGCCAGTCGGTGGTCAGGTGGCGGGCGATGCGGGTCTCGCCGTCGAGCAGGTCGATCTGGATGTCGACGTGGTCGGGGTCGAGCGCGCCCTGACCGCGCAGCGAGACGTCGATGTGAAAGCCGCCCTGCAGCCCCTGCTCGATGACGAAGTCGTGCGCCGGGCGGGCCTCGAAGGGGTTGCCGACGCCCAGGCTCAGCGAGATGGGCCCGCGCCCGCAGGGGGTGCCCTCGCCGGCCTCGGGGCCGGCGTCGTCGGGCTGCTCGCCGGGGCCGTCCTCGATACATGCGCCCGCCGCCAGCGCGAGCGTGAGCGCCGCCGACCACCGCAGGCCGGCGGGCCACCGCCGGGCGCTCACGGGTCGCCGGCGCTCGCGCCGCCGCTGTCGCCGCCGCCGGGCGAGCCGCCGCCGCTGTCGCTTCCACCGCTGTCGCCGCCGCTGTCGCCGCCGCCGGTCGAGCCGCCGCTGTCGCCGCCGCCGGTCGAGCCGCCGCTGCCGCCGGCATAGCCCTGGGCGTACCACCCCCCGCCCTTGAGCTGGAAGGACGTGCGGGCGACCGCCTTGCGCATCGGCCCGCCGCCGCATTCGGGGCAGGTGTCGGGCGGCGGATCGCTCATGCGGGCGAAGACCTCGGAGGTCGTCCCGCAGGCCTCGCAGCGATAGCGGTAGATGGGCATGGCCTGCTCCTGACGTCGCGTCGGTGGCGTGCCCTATACGCACCGACCCCTCGCTGTCAACCGGCCCGGCGGGTGATTCCGCTCGCCGGCGGGGCCCGACGACGGCCGCGCGGCGGCCCGACGGCGCCGGATGATGTCGCGCTCATGCCAGGCGACCGTGTTATGCTGCATGCCCCACGACGTGTAGAGGGATCGTGTCGGCCGACGGCCCGCCCGGCGCTGCGCTGCAATCGCCACCGGGGTTCCCACCGGACACCTTCCGGGCGAACCTGTACGTGCATCATGCGGACGACCACGTCGAGTGGTACGCGCTGCTGCCGGCGAGCTTCGCCCGCGGGCCGCTGGTGCTCGGCCGCGACCCGGACTGCGCGATCCAGATCGACGACGGCGCCACCAGCGGACGCCACGCCGCCATCGAGGCCCGCGGCTCGGCGCTGTGGCTCACCGACCTCGGCAGCACCAACGGCACCCACCTCGAGGAGAGCCGGCTGCGCCCCGAGCGGCCGATCCGGCTGGATGACGGCGCGGTCCTGGGGGTGGGCAACGCCGAGATCCGCTTCCTCTACAGCCGGCGGGACAACCCCATCCGGCTGGTGGCCGAGTTCGTCGAGGGGCCGCTGGCGGGCACCCGCCGGGTGACGGCCGGCCCGTCGACCACCATCGGCCGCGACGCCGAGCTGCCGCTCGAGGGGCCGGGGGTCGCCGGACACCACCTGCGGGTCGACGCCTACGACGCCGAGCACATCTACGCGGTGCCGCTGAACCCCGAAGCCCGGACCCGGGTCTTCGACCAGCCGCTGGGCGGCATCGCGGCGGTGCCCGGCGGCGCCGAGCTGACCATCGGCCCCCACCGCTTCCGGCTGCGGGTTGAGGCGGCCCCCGAGACGGCGACCGGCGCGGCGCCGCCCCGGGCCGACGCGGCGATGCTCGAAGCCCGGCTGCAGGGGCACGACCCGCGGGCCTTCGACACCCGCACGATCATGGATCTCTCGCCCCTGGGGGCGATGGTGGCCAAGGTGCTCGCCGGCGAGGTGCCGCCGCCGCCCTCGGCGGTGCGCCCGCCCGTGCGCCGGCCGACCAACGTGCACACCGTGGTGCACGATCGCGGCCTCGAGCTCGCCCGACGCACTGGCCCGGTGCCGGCGCTGCGGCCCGAGGCGCCCCGCTGGGTGCGCTACGGGGTGGCGGCGCTGGTCCTCGTCACGGTGGTGGCCGTCGCCGGGCTGATCCCGGTGTCGCAGACGCTCGAGGTGAGCGCGACCCTGCAACCCGGCCCGCCGGTGACGGTGCAGGCGCCGGTGCGCGGCACGCTGCTCTCGCCGCCGCCCGACGGGCGCAGCGTGGCCCGGGGTCAACCGCTGGCCCGGCTGGCCGACGAGGCCATCGCCGCCGAGCTCGATCGGCTGTCGCAGCGGATCGGGGCGCTCGAGGTCTACGCCGGCGACGGGCGGGTCCGCCAGGCGACGGTCGACGCCGCGCGACTCGATCTCGACGAGGCGGAGCGGACGATGGCCGCGCGCGCCCGCCCCGGGCCGACGTTCGAAGAGCGGGCCTATCTCGACGCCCGGCGCACGGTGCACGAGCGCCGGGGGCGCCTGGAGGCCCTCGAAGCGCGCCGGGCCGACCGCCGGGCGGGCCCCGCGGGGGCCTCGACCGAGATCGGGCCCCTCGTGCATCGCCGGGCGACGCTCGGCGGGCGCCTGCACATCACCCTGCCGGCGCCGGCGACGAGCCGGGTCACCGCCGCTGCGGGCGCTCGCCCCGGCGCGACGGTCGAGGCCGGCCGGACGCTGTGTACGCTGCAGACGCTCGATCCGCTGTACGTGGTGCTCGACCCGTCGGCGGGCAGCGGGTGGCTGACCGACGGCCACGGCGCCACGATCACCGTGGCCGGGCAGACCATCGAATCGACGATGCGCGCGGGGGCGGATGGGGTCTATCGGGCAGCGGTGCCCGCGGCCGGCATGCGACCGGGCGCCGCCGCGGTGCTGCGGGTCGAGGGGCCGCGACGCAACGCGCTGCGCTGGGCCCTCGACCGGCTGGGCGTGCACTGACGGCGGGGGCGCGGCGCCGCTACTTCTGCCGCTGCTGATCGAGCAGATCGGCGAGCGCCTTGAGCAGATCGATGGCCGACAGGATGCCCACCAGCTCTTCGTCCTTGTTGAGCACCGGCAGCGCCCCATAGCGCCGGTCGAGGAAGATCTCGACCACCTTGGCCACCGACTCGTAGGTGTGGGCCACCACCAGGTTGGTCGACATCAGATCCTGGACCTGCAGGTTGTCGTCGAGCTGGTAGGCGTGGCTGATGTCGACGTCCTGGTCGACCCAATCCGGCCGGCGCAGGTCGCGATCGCTGATGAAGCCGACGAGCTTGCCGGCCTCGTCGACCACCGGCAGGTGCCGGACCCGATGCTGGCGCATGCGGAAGAACGTCTCCCGAACCCCGTCTTCGGGCCGGGCGGTGATCACCTTCGCCGTCATGTAGCGGCTGACCTTCATCGTCACTCGTCGCTCCTTTGTTCGCCTCGCGGTGAAGTCTCGCAGCGGGTTTCTACCGGACCGACGACCGCATCGCCAGCCGCACGTCGCCGCTCGGCGGCACACGATCTGGGGAGATCGCGGCGCTGTGTGGCACACTCCCCGGGATGAACCGACTCATCACCATCACCCTGCTCGTGCAGGCGATCGGCGTGATCGTCCTGCTGAGCATGTGGATCATCAAGCGCGCCGACGACGACCCGGCGGCGCCGTTCCGCATGCTGGTGCAGGTGATCGAAGTCCACGGGCCGGTGCGGGCGATCGACGTGCTCGGACCCGACATCGCCAAAGCCGCCGACCTGTCGTGCCGGCGGGACGCCTGCATCGCCCGCCGCTTCGGCGGCAACCGCGGCCGGTGGGTGGTCGCCGCCGCCGCCCGCGGCGAAGACCCCTGCGAGGACTTCCGCCACCCGCCGTGTACCCGCTCCCGCATCCGGCAGGCGCTGGTGCGGGTGATGAGCCGGGCCGCCACCTGCGAGGTGCGCGGCGTGCTCAATCGCGGCGCCGACAAGCGCATCCGGGTCAACTGCGCCGGCACCCAGGACTTCGTGACGGTGAGCCGGGACGCGACCGGCCAGTGGCGGCTGGCGGGGGACGAGGACTATCCGGGTTTTCTGCCGCGCCTCTTCGATGGTCGAAAACCGTAACTTCTGCGCGATACATGTGAAAGACGAGCGCTCGGCGGACCTAAAGCAAAGGCGAGCCCATCAAGGCGTTCGACAGCGTGACCCGGGACACCGGTCGTTCGTTGTATACCGTGGAACGGAGGAGCCCATGAGCAACGACCCCTCGACGGAGAGCACGCGCACCGTGCTGCTCGTCGACGATCACCACTCGATCCTGCGCGTCACCAGGCGCATGCTGGGCCGGCTCGGCTGGTCGGTCATCGAGGCCGACCGCGGGCAGAAGGCCCTCGACGCCTTCGCCTCGGGCGAGGCGATCGACCTGGTCATCCTCGACCTGGGCCTGCCCGACATCGACGGCATGCAGGTGCTCGCCGAGATCAAACAGCGACGACCCGACGCCCGGGTCATCGTGTCGAGCGGGTCCAACCCCGGCGCGACCGGAGACCACCTGGGTCCGGTGGCCCCCGATGGATATCTGGACAAGCCGTACACCCTCGCGACGCTGCGCGAGACGCTGCAGCGGGCCACCGCCTGAGCCGCGCGGCGCGCCCGGCGGCGCTGACCGCCCGCCGCGCCATATATTCCTGCCATGAATGTTTCAGCCGGTCGGGCGGCGATGCGTCGTGCTCGATCATCGGGCCGGCGACGGCGGCGCCACGACGGGCCGTGACCGGCGAGAAGCCGCGCTTGACGCCTTGCGTCACACTCGTCAGGGCCGCGACACCGGACGAACCACATCGGACACAACATCTGACGTCGGTGAGGCCGGCGACCCCCATATATGGGGTCTGCTCAGCCGTCGGGGGCAAATCACCGGGATGTCGCGGGGTTGTCTTTTTTCCCCCGGACCCCCTTGTGAAGCGTCGGTCGACCCGATACAAGGATAGCCCGTTCGCGCCGATCGGCCCACGACCCGGGCGCGTCGCAGGCCACGGCGGACGGATAAGCAGCACATAACTCTTAGGATTATTCCTTCACCCCAAATCCCTGACCATCAGGCGGGACAAGGCCCACCCATGCGCATTCAGCGACGCTTCACCCAAGACGACTCCTCCCCGTATGCCGGCATCGATTTCACCGAGCGCAAGAGTGAAATCCGAAACCCCGACGGTTCGGTCGTCTTTCTCAACGAGCGGGTGGTGGTGCCCGCGGCGTGGAGCCAGGTCGCCAGCGATATTCTCGCGCAGAAGTACTTCCGCAAGGCGGGGGTGCCGGCGCGGCTGAGGCGGGTGCCCGAAGAGGGTGTGCCGGAGTGGCTGTGGCGCAGCGAGGCCGACCAGGCCGCGCTGAAGGACCTGCCCGAGCAGGCGCGCACCGAGGGTGAGCACGACGCGCGGCAGGTCTTCGACCGGCTGGCGGGCTGCTGGACGTACTGGGGCTACAAGCACGGCTACTTCCACGACGAGCCGAGCGCCAAGGCGTATTACGACGAGATGCGCCACATGCTCGCCCGGCAGATGGCCGCCCCCAACAGCCCGCAGTGGTTCAATACCGGGCTGCACTGGGCCTATGGCATCTCGGGGCCGCCCCAGGGGCACTGGTTCTGCGAGCACGAGAGCGGCGCGTCCCACCTCTCGACGAGCGCCTACGAGCGACCCCAGCCCCACGCCTGCTTCATCCAGTCGGTCGACGACGACCTGGTGGGCGAGGGCGGCATCATGGATCTGTGGATCCGCGAGTCGCGGCTGTTCAAGTTCGGCTCGGGCACCGGCACCAACTTCTCGAGCCTGCGGGCCAAGGACGAGCCGCTCAGCGGCGGCGGGCGCTCCTCGGGGTTGATGAGCTTCCTGCGCATCGGCGACCGGGCGGCGGGCGCGATCAAGAGCGGCGGCACCACCCGCCGCGCGGCCAAGATGGTCACCCTCGACATCGACCACCCCGACATCGAGGCCTACATCAACTGGAAGGTCACCGAGGAGCAGAAGGTCGCCGCGCTGGTGGCCGGCTCCAAGTCGACCCGCAAGCACCTGACCCGGCTGATGGAGGCCTGTCAGGTCGAGGTGGACGGCGACCGCTTCGACCCCAAGCACAACAAGGCGCTGCGCAAGGCCCTGCGCGACGCCCGCCGCTCCGACCTGCCCCCCAGCTTCATCCAGCGCATCCTGCAGCTCGCCAGGCAGGGCTACGTCGACATCGAGTTCCCCGAGTACGACACCGACTGGCAGTCCGACGCCTACAACACCGTCAGCGGCCAGAACTCGAACAACTCGGTGCGGCTGACCGACGCCTTCATGAAGGCGGTGCTCGACGACGCCGACTGGCAGCTGACCAACCGCACCGACGGCAGCGTGGCCAAGACCCTCAAGGCCCGCGATCTGTGGGATCAGATCGCGCACGCCGCCTGGGCCTGCGCCGATCCCGGCCTGCAGTTCGATACGACGATCAACGACTGGCACACCTGCCCCGCCGGCGGCCGGATCAACGCGTCGAACCCGTGCTCGGAGTACATGTTCCTCGACGACACCGCCTGCAATCTGGCGTCGACGAACCTGATGAAGTTCATGAGCCCGGACTTCGCCCGCTTCGACGTCGAGGCCTTCCGCCACGCGTGTCGGCTGTGGACGATCACCCTCGAGATCTCGGTGACGATGGCGCAGTTCCCCAGCGCCGAGATCGCCGAGCTGTCGTGGCGCTATCGCACCCTGGGGCTGGGCTACGCCAACCTGGGCACCGTGCTGATGGTGCTCGGCATCCCCTACGACTCGCCGCGGGCGTTCAACCTCGCCGGCGCGATCTCGGCGATCATGACCGGCGTCGCCTACAGCACCAGCGCCGAGATGGCCGGTGAGCTCGGCGCGTTTCCGGGGCACGCCGACAACCGCGACCCGATGCTGCGGGTGATGCGCAACCACCGCCGCGCGGCCTACGGCGTGCCGGGCGAGGAGTACGAGGGCCTGTCGACCGTGCCGGTGGCCCTCGACCCCGAGCAGTGCCCCGAGTACCTGATCCAGGCGGCCCGCCGCGACTGGGATCGGGCCATCGAGCTCGGCGAGCGCCACGGCTACCGCAACGCCCAGGCCACCGTCATCGCGCCCACCGGCACCATCGGGCTGGTGATGGACTGCGATACCACCGGCGTCGAGCCCGACTTCGCCCTGGTGAAGTTCAAGAAGCTGGCCGGCGGCGGCTACTTCAAGATCATCAACCAGTCGGTGCCGCTCGCGCTCGACAAGCTGGGCTACACCGCCGAGCAGGCCGAGGCGATCGTGGCGTGGTGCAAGGGCCACGGCACCCTCGAGGGCTGCCCGCACCTCTCGCCGGCGCAGCTCAAGGACCACGGCTTCGACGAGGCCAACATCCGGCGCATCGAAGAGATGCTGCCCGGCGCCTTCGACCTGTCGATGGTCTTCAACCGCTGGACCTTCGGCGACGAGTACCTGGTGCACAAGCTGGGCATCCCCGCCTCGCAGCTCGACAAGCCCGACTTCGACCTGCTCGGCGCCCTGGGGCTGACCCGCAAGCAGATCGCCGAGGCCAACGACCACGTCTGCGGCACGATGACCGTCGAGGGCGCGCCGCACCTCGAGGAGCGCCACCTGCCGGTCTTCGACTGCGCCAACAAGTGCGGCAAGCGCGGCACGCGCTTCATCGCCTACAAGGCGCACATCGACATGATGGCCGCGGTGCAGCCGTTCATCAGCGGCGCGATCAGCAAGACCATCAACATGCCCAACCACGCCAGCATCGAAGACGTGCAGACCGCGTATCTGCACAGCTGGCGTAAGGGCCTCAAGGCCAACGCGATCTACCGCGACGGCAGCAAGCTCAGCCAGCCGCTGTCGGCGACGCTCTTCGACTTCGACGACGACGACGACATCGGCACCGAGGACGCCACCCAGCTCGACCTGCCGGTGCAGGTCGACCGCCCGGCGGCGGCCTCGGCCCAGATCGCCGAGCGGGTGGTGGTGCGCTACCTCGCCCGGCGGCGGCGGCTGCCCCAGCGGCGGCGGGGCTACACCCAGAAGGCCACCGTCGGCGGGCACAAGGTCTACCTGCGCACCGGCGAGTACGCCGATGGCACCCTCGGCGAGCTGTTCATCGACATGCACAAGGAGGGCGCCGCCTTCCGCAGCCTGATGAACTCGTTCGCCATCGCCGTCAGCCTCGGCCTGCAGTACGGGGTGCCGCTCGAGGAGTTCGTCGAGGCCTTCGTCTTCACCCGCTTCGAGCCCAACGGCATGGTCATGGGCAACGACCGGATCAAGATGTCGACGTCGATCATCGACTACCTCTTCCGCGAGGTGGCGGTGACCTACCTCGGGCGCAACGATCTGGCCCAGGTCAGCGAAGAAGACCTGCGCAGCGACACCATGGGCAGCGGCGTCGACGAGCCGGAGTACACCGACGAGGTGGTCGTGCAGCGGCGCATGGTCAACGGGCTGGAGATCACCGCCGCCCGCGCCGAGGACAACGCCCACGACAGCGTCGGCTTCAACCGCGGCGTCGACCAGCCGGTGGCCTACGCCGCCGTGCGTCAGGCCCAGGCCACCGCCACCACCGCGGGCCAGCTGACCATGGGGCATGTGACCACCGTGGCCGCCAACGGCGGCGCGGTCACCGCGCCCGCGCCGCAGCCGGCCCCCGCCCGCGCGGTGCAGATCGCCCGCCAGAAGGGCTACGAGGGCGACCCCTGCCCCGAGTGCGGCGCGCTGACCCTGGTGCGCAACGGCGCCTGCCTCAAGTGCGTCAGCTGCGGCGGCACCACCGGCTGCTCCTGAGCCGACAGCGCCGGGTCCGCCGGGCGGCATGATGCTTTCGTGATGATCCGGTGATGGCCCGATGACCCCCCGGCGCGCCCCGTTCGGCATGCTGTCTCCATCACGACGGAGGCACCGATGCACGCTCGAATCCCCCACCCCGCGCTCTTGTTGCTGGCCCTCGCGGCCCTGACCCTGACCGCCTGCGGCGCCGCGAGCCCGATGACCAAGCCGGCCATGGCCCCGCTGGCCGTCGCGACCGAGGCCAGGCCGGCGCCGCTGGTCACCAACCACTTCCAGCGCGACCGCATCGGCGGGCTCGACGAGGACAAAGTGCGCGAGATCCTGGCCGCGCCGGTCTTCCTCGAGCGCAAGGCGCGCATCGGCATCGTGCCGGTGGTCGAGCGCTACGAGCCCGACGGCGGCCTGCCGCTGACCGCGGTGACCGGGCTGCTCGCCGACCGGCTGGCCGACGCGGGCATCTTCGAGGTGGTCAGCGAGGTCAGCACCGACTGGCCCTCGACCCGCAGCATCGCCGGGCTGCGCGAGCTGGCCGCCCGCTATCGCTCCGAGTACCTGCTCCTGTATCGCCACCGCTTCGTCGAGCGGCGCTATACCAACGCCTGGAGCTGGGCCTGGCTGACGATCGTCGGCGGCATGATGGTGCCCGGCGAGACCTTCGAGACCGCCGGCGTGCTCGAGGCGACGCTGTTCGACGTCAAGAGCGGCACGCTGCTCTTCACCGTCTTCGAGCGGGTCGACGGGCAGGAGGACGCCGGCATCTGGCATACCGACCGCACCGCCCGCCGACTCAAGGAGGGGCTGCTCGAGCAGGCGGCCGACGGGCTGGAGGGGCGGATCCAGGAGAAGCTGCGGGCGCTGATCGCCGCGCGGCCGACGGCGGACGACGGGGCACAGAAGGCCGTGGCCGCGGCGCCGGCCGACCCGAACACGGTGGCCATCACCCGCTGACGGGGCGCGCCGAAACATCCTGGGTCTCGCCTCTGGGAATCGCGCGGCGCTTCGGTGCATCCTCCCGGCAGCCGCAGAGCCGGGGAGGCCGACATGCATCACCCACGACCGCAGCGCGAGCCGCTTCACCTCGGCTATTGCACCAACGTGCACCCCGGCGAGTCGCTGGCGCAGATCGAGCGGGTGCTGATGCACGACGTCGCCCGGGTGCGGGATCGGGTCGCGCCGGGGCGGCCCTTCGGCCTCGGCCTGCGCCTGGGCAATGCCGCCTCGCTCGAGCTGGCCGAGCCCTCGGCCCGCGACCGGCTGGCCAAGCACGTGGCCGACCTCGACCTCTACGCCTTCACCGTCAACGGCTTCCCCTATGGCGACTTCGCCGCCGAGTCGGTCAAGAGCGCGGTCTATCGCCCCGATTGGACGTCGGCGGAGCGGGTGACCTATACCGCCCGGGTCGCCGAGGCCCTCGCCGCCCTGCCCGGCCCCGCCGAGCGCACCATCAGCACGGTGGCCGGCGGGTTCCGCCCCGAGACCGACAGCCCCGAGGCCCGCGGGCGCATCGCGGTCAACCTGGGCGCCGCCGCGACGCACCTCGCCCGGCTCGCCGCGCGCACCGGGGTCTCGATCCGGCTGTGCCTCGAGCCGGAGCCGTGGACCACCCTGGAGACCACCGCTGAGGTCATCGACTTCTGGCGGCGCCACATCCACCCGCTGGGTCAGGTCGGCCGCGACCACCTGGGGCTGTGCTACGACTGCTGCCACCAGGCGGTGCAATTCGAACATCCGACCGACGCGATCGGCGCGCTGGTCGCCGCCGACGTGCCCATCGGCAAGATCCAGGTCTCGAGCGCGCTGCACATCGACCGCCCGGCCGATCCGAAGGCCCGGGCGGCCCTCGCCGGCTTCGCCGAGCCGCGCTATCTGCACCAGACCACGGCTCGTGCCGCCGGCGCGGTGCTGCGCACCCTGGATATCCCCGATCTGGCCCATCCCACCGCCGAGTGGATCGCGGCCGACGCGTGGCGCTGCCACTTCCACGTGCCGATCTGGTGGGGCGGCGACGGCACCGTGGGCACCACCCGCGCCGACTGGCAGGCGGCGGTGAAGGCGGCGGTGGCGGCCGACGCCTGCGCCCAGCTGGAGATCGAGACCTATACCTGGCACGTCATCCCCGCCGCCGAGCGCGCCGCGCTGGAGAACGGCGACCTGCACGCCTGCGTGGCCGCCGAGTTCGACGCCCTACGAGCGGTCCTGCCCGCGCAGCCGGAGGGCGCGCGATGAGGCGCCTGATCTGGCCCTTGGCGGCGGGCGCGATCGCCCTGTGGCTGGTCCTGGCGGGGCCGGAGCGGCCGCCGACCACGCCGGTGACCGCGGAGATGGCCCCGCCCGCCGGGCGCCCGGTCGCCCTGAGCCTGCTGCCCGGCGGCGGCTTCGCGGTGGGCGGGCAAGGCGGCGGGGTGGCGCTGTACGACGGCGAGGGCCGACCCACCGCCCGCTGGGTGGCCCATGGGGGCGCGGTGCGGCGCATCGTGCCGCTCGACGGCGATCTGATCACCGCCGGCGACGGCTCGGTGGCCCGCTGGAGCATCACCGGCGAGCGCCGCTGGCGCCGACGCTTGCAGGAGCACACCCTCAACGACGTGGCGCTGGTCGCGCCGGGCGCCGAGGGCCCGGGGCTGGTGGTCGGCGCCGACCGCGGGTCGGTGGCCCGGCTGGACGGGGCGGGCTGGCACCGCCGGGGCAGCCACGGGCGGGCGACCTTCGCCGTGGCGGCCTCGCCCGCCGGTGATCGGGTCGCGGCGGGCGGCGCGGACGGCGCGGTGACCGTCTGGACCGCCGACGGGGCCCAGACGCTGCGCTGGCGCCCCACCGAAGGGTGGGTCACGGCGCTGGCCTGGACCCGAGCCGGGCTGCTGGTGGGCGACAGCGACGGCCGACTGGCCCGCTGGGTGCTGCCCGGCGACGGGCAGACGCCGGTCGAGCGGACGGGGCAGGCGGCGGCCGAAGAAGCGATCGTGGCCATCGCCGCCGCCCCGTGGGGCGCGCTCGTCGGTGTGGAGGACGGCTCGGCGGCGCTCGCCCTGCCCGATCGGGTCATCGGCCTCGTCGAGCCCGCGCCCGACGCGGCGCCGCTCTCCGCGGTGGCGGCGGGCGCCGACCGGGCCTGGACCCTCGCCGCCGATCGCCGCCTGCGGGCATGGGACGTGACGAACGGTCGACCGCTCGCTACCCTGCAGCTCACCGCCCCATCGGACCCCCACGAGGAGACCGCCCCATGACCCTGGCCGAGCGCATCCTGGAGCCGGACGCCGACATCGGGACCATCGCCGCCTGGCTGGATGGCCTCGACCCCGCGCGCCGGCTCGAAGAGACCCGCGGCCTGACCCCCAAGGCCCAGCGGGCGCTGTGGCGGCTGTGCCGCGGGCGGGTGGCGCGGCTGGAGGACTTCGTGCCCGAGGGCCGGGCGGCGATGCAGCCGGTGCGGCACTTCGGGCGCAATACGCTGCCGGCGTTCACCCTGTTCGAGAAGCGCTTCTGTCGTCCGCCCGAGGGCGAGGATCGCACGACGCTGTGGGGCTACAACGAGGGCGTGACCCGCTCGGTGGTCGGGCCGGGGTACTTCGTGGTGCGCGCCACCGACGGCGACAGCCGGGGCGAGACGGTGATCGACTACACCCGGGTGCCGCCCAACAAGCCCGCCGAGTGGCCGGCGATCAAGTTCAACGAGCGCGGCATCTCGCGCTTCGTCTACGCCGGCATGCTCGACTTCATGCGCAAGGTCAGCGCGCACGTCACCATCGGGCGGGCCTATCGCGGCGGACGGGAGACCCCCAACTGCTTCGTGCTCTGTCGCGAGCCGTGAGCGGTCTGCCCGCCCGACTGGTCCGCCTGCGCGAGGGGCTCGCCGCCCGGCGCGGCGTGCTCTTCATCGGCCCCGACTTCGCCCACGGCCTGCCCGAGCTCGACCTCGAGGCGCTGCTCGACGGCCTGCGCGACCAGCTCACCGACGGCTCGGGCTGGGACGCGCTCGAGCTCGACGACCGGCTGACCATCGCGGCGCAGTCCCTCGGCGAGGGCACGCTGGCGCGCACGCTGGGCGATCTGCTGCCTTCGGTGGAGGTGCTGCCCGAGAAGGTGCGCCCGTTCCATACCCGGCTGCTGGCGCTGCCTTTCCCCACCGTGGTCGACTGCACCATCGGCGATCTGGTCGAGGCCGCCCTGCGCGCGCGTCGCCAGCCGGTGCGCGCGCTGGCCGACGACAGCGACCTCGTGGTGCGCCCGGCCCCGCTGCCCGGGGAGCGCACGCTGATCAAGCTGCGCGGCGACCTGCTGCTCGGCGACATGCTGCTGACCCCGGCTCGGCTCGGCGAGCTGCCGCGCCTGCGGCCGGCGGTCTTCGCCCGGCTCGAAGGCGCGGTGCGCCGCGGCCCGGTGATGTTCTACGGCTTCGGCCCGCGCGACCCGCTGCTGCGCTGGCTGGTCGACGCGCTCGCCCCGCTGTCGGGCACCGCGGTGCTGGCCATGCGCATGCACAACAGCCTGTGGCGCCCCCATTGGAGCGACCGCGGCTTCGAGGTGATCGACGCGCCCGACGTGCCGCAGCTCGAGACCCGGGTCGAGCGGCTCTGCGCCCGGGTCGATCCGCACGTCGAGCTGCCCGGCATCGACGCGCTGACCCGCGAGGTCAGCGAGGTGGTGCGGCGCACGCTGGGGCCCAGTTCGAAGCTGGCGTGGGCGCTGCAGAGCCCCGCCGAGCTCGAGCAGCTCAAAGGCGAAGAGATCGACGGGGTGCGCGACGGCCTGCTGCTGCTCGCCGGCCTCGCCGAGCGCGGCCTGCCCATCCCGCCCGCGCCGCCGGCCCTGGCCGCCGAGGTCCTGCAGCGCAACAGCGACCTGCCCGGGGCCCGGCGGGCGGTGGCGCTGGCGGTGCAGGCGATGGACCGCGGCGGCCCCGACGTGGTCGCGGCGGGCGCCGTCGGGCGGGTGCTCAACCGCATGGGTGATCCCGATCGGGCCCGGGATTATCTCGAGCTGGCCCTCGATCTCGGCGACCCCGACGAGGTGCCGGCCCGGGCCGACGAGCTGGCGTGGCTCAGCCGCTGCGTGCTCGACCGCATCGACCGGCTGCGGGCGAAGAAGCGGCAGCGGGCGCTGATGGAGCTCATCGCCACCTTCCTCGCCCGGCAGGCCAATCGGCTGCAGCTCGCCCGGGTCGAGCCCGGCGAGGACGAGGGGCTGATGTGGTCGGTGTACTACATCAACCTGCGCCTGGGTCGGCTGATGGGCCTCGCCTCGGAGATGGCCGAAGCGGCCGGCGAGGTCTACGCCCGGCAGGCCGTCGAGCTGTTGACCCGGGCGATCGAGCTGGCGCCGTTCAAGCCCGACGCCTACAAGTTCCTGCGCCCGCTGCTCACCGACCGCCGCTCGGGGGCCAACGACCCGCGGCGCTGGATGTCGCTGGTCGCCAGCGCGCCGCCCGGGGTGCAGCGCCGCCTCGGCGGGCGCTGACGCCCGGCTCAATCGATCCGGTAGATCACGACCTGACCCGCGTCGCCCCGTCCGCCGGCGCGGCCGATGGCCAGCAGCCGGCTGCCCTCGGGCCCGTGGGCGGCGCCGGCGATCGCCGTCGCCGCCCCGTCGGGCAGCGCCAGCTCGACGATGCCGGCCGATCCGTCGGGGCCGATGGCCAGCAGGCGCACCCCGTCGCCCACCAGCAGCGCCAGCAGCGGCGGCCGCCCGTCGCGGGCCGGCACCAGCGCGATGTCCCGGGCGACGTCGTCCAGCGGCAGGCGCACCCCGTTCGGCGCCTGGCCGACGCCGACGAACTCGGCCAGATCGACCCACGGCTGGACGTCGTTGGTCGCCGCCAGCGCCGACGGCTGGTCGAGCACCAGCTGCCCGATGATCAGCCGGCCGCCGACCCCGCGCCCCGGCGGGATGACCTCCACCGCCGGTCGACCCTCATCCGCCAGCCCGTCGGGGATCGCCCAGACCCGCCGGGCGTCGGCGGCGCCGGCGGTCGCCGCGACCACCGGTCGGCCATCGGCGAGGCGCCCGGCGGCGAGCACCGCGCCGAAGCCGCTGGCGTCTTCGTCTTCGAGGTTGACGTCGGTCCAGTTCGGGGCGATCTGATCGTCCTCGTAGCGCAGCAGGCGGATCTGCCCCCGCCCTTCGAGCCCCTCGGGCATGCCGACGCCGAAGACCGCCGCCCCGTCGACCGCCGCCAGCCCGCCGTGCATCGGCCGCGCGAGCTGCCCTTCGACCGATCCGCGTCGATTGCCGCCCGGCCCGAAGACGATGACCTCGCCCCGACCCATGCCGACGTCGACGAGGATCGTCTCCCGCTGCCCATCGCCGTTCAGATCGGCCGCCGCCAGCGCGCCCAGCTCGTTGGCGGGCGAATCCCGGGACCACAGCCGCTCGCCGTCGGCGCTGGAGATCGCCCAGGCGCCGCGCTGGCCGCCGGCGACGATGTCGTCCAGCCCGTCACCGTCGAGGTCGCCGCCGTCGACGAGCCGGCGCCCGATGCTCAGGTCCGCCAGCCCGTCGACGCGGTGCAGCTCGCGGATGCACAGCGAGATCGACGGCGCATCCGGGCATGGGTCGACGCCCAGCGGGCAGATCGGCCGCGAGTCGAGGGTGCACGCGCCGCAGGGCCCCTCGCCTTCGTCGACGCGGCCGTCGCAGTCTTCGTCGAGCCCGTCGCAGGTATCGGTGGGCGCCGGCTCGACGCTGCACGCCGCCCAGCCGCCGCCCTCGCAGGCCTGCATCGCGCCGGCGCAGACGCCGAGGTCGGAGCCGCAGGGGCGCGGCGGCTGCGCTTCGTCCACCACGCCGTCGCAGTCGTCGTCGACCCCGTTGCACTGCTCCTCGGCCTCGCCCATGCCGTCGCAGCCCTGCCACTCGCCCTGCCGGCAGAGCTCGAACCCGTCGCCGCATTGCCCGGCGCCGTCGCAGGCCCGGGTCAGCCCCTCGTCGGTCTCGCCGTCGCAGTCTTCGTCGCGCCCGTCGCAGGTCTCGTCGGTCGGCTCGATGCCATCGCAGGCCGACCAGACGCCGCCGATGCAGCGCGACGCGCCCCGGCGGCAGATGCCCCGCGAGCCGCCGCAGTTCTCGACCAGATCTTCGTCGACCTCGCCGTCGCAGTCGTCGTCGACGCCGTTGCACGCCTCGTCGGCCGCGGCGCCGGGCAGGCAGTCGATGGGGAAGCCGCTCACGCAGCGGGCGGGGGTCGACAGCGCCCGACACTGGCCGACGCCGCACGCCGCGGCCTCGGCGAAGTCCTCGTCGTAGCGCCCGTCGCAGTCGTCGTCGACGCCGTCGCAGCTCTTGTCGATGTCGGCGCAGCCGGGCCCCGCCTCGGCCCCGGAATCGGCCCCCGGCGCGGCGTCCTGCCCGGCGTCGAAGCGCCGGTCGAGCGTGCGGACTTCGAAACAGCCGGCGAGCGCGCAGGCGAAGATCAACCAACAGACGAGTGAGCGCGGCGCCATGGCCACCTCCCTGTGCGCGGCGGTCAGAAGCGCCAGACCAGCTCCATCGCGCCCGGGCCGACCGCGGCCGCCGCCGGTCGGGCGTCCCCCTCGCGGATCAGGGCCGCGACCCCCAGACCCAGCGCGCCGGCCAGGGCCACCAGACCCACCACCGAGCGGGTCGTCGCCTCGCCCTCCGCCTCGCGCACCAACTCGGCCCAGCGCTGCGCCTCGGTCTCGGTCTCGGCGTCGGCGTAGCGGGCGAAGGCGTCTTCGGCGTCGGCGTCGGCGTCGGCGGCGAGCACCAGCGCCACGCCGCCGACGACCGCGGCGCCCGCCGCGCCGCCGGCCAGCCACCAGCGGGTGGTATCCGGCGGCGGCGGCTGCACCACCCGCTCGATCACCTTCGGCTCGGCGGGCGGGGGCGCGGTCAGCGCGGTGCAGCGGGTGCTCAGGAGCGCGCGCCCGCTGCGGGCGCGGGCCAGGGCAGCCTCGCTGCGCCGCTCGTCGGCGTGGGCCAGGAAGGTATCGAACCAGCCCACCCCCTCGCAGACCGGCGGGTCGGGCTGCCCGCGCTCGACCATGAGCTGGGCGCAGCGGCCCAGGTTGTAGTGCACCGGCGCGAACAGCGGGTGGTCGCGCTCGATGCGGGCGCGCACGGCGTCGAATCGAGCGATCGCGGTCTTCAGGTCGCCCGCGCGAAACGCCTCGGTGCCGGCGTAGTAGTCGTCGTCCACCGGCTTCGGCGCGGCGCGCGCCGGGCCGGCGAGCGCCGCGATCAGCGCACAGACGAGCCAGATCGGGCGGGGGCGCGCGCGTCGTCGGCCCGTGGCGTGCCGGCGGACGCGGGCGGCCGGCCCGCTCATCGCACCTCGCCGTCGACGCACTGCTGATCCACCAGGGGCACTTTGCACGTGTCGATCCGCCGCTCGAGGCGGCGGCGGCGGTCGCGGGGGAAGTCGCGAGGCAGCTTGCCGACGAGCCCGCGGGCCTGACTGCAGCGGCAGACCGACAACGCGTCGGTGATCGGGCGCTCCAGGCGCTGCACCTGCCGCCAGTTCATCGACCGCTTGCGCGGCTTGGGCTTGGGCACGGCGTCGACCGGCGCGGCGTCGACGGCGGCCTCGGCGGCCGCGTCGGCGCCCGCGTCGGGGTGGACGGCGCGACGGACCGGCGGCTCGACCGGGGGCGGCGTCGGCCGGCTGCCGACCGACAAGCGGATGGTCTCCACCGGCTCGTCCGCGGGCGCCCCGTCACCGCCCCATGGCGCCACGGCGAGCACGACCGCCGCCGCCACCGCCACGACCGCGCCGACCAGCCACAGCACGCGGCGGTTGTCGTCGGCGGGCTCTTCGATCAGGCCCAGCTCGCCGCGGGCGGCCTGGATCGTGCCGCTCGTCTCGCGCAGAGCGGCGCCCTGATCGATGTCGCCCCAGCCCGAGGCGCCATCGGGCGCCAGGTTGGGCAGGGCCGCCAGATCGGAGTCGACGGGCCGCGGGCTCTCCACGGTCATCGGCGCGGCGTCGACGATCAGGGGCGACTCGACCGTCGGCGGCTCGAGCAGGGTCTCGTCTTCGGCGTCGGCGGCCGGCGCCCCGTCCGCCGGCGCCGTGACCCGCGGCGAGGGGGCGGTGCGCGGCGGCTCGACCGGGTCCTGCACGGCGGCGTCGGGCTGCGCGGCGGCGTCGGGCTGCGCGGCGGCGTCGGGCTGCGCGGCGGCGTCGGGCTGCGCGGCGGCGTCGGGCTGCGCGGCGGCGTCGGGCTGCACGGCGGCGTCGGGCTGCGCGGCGTCGGCCTGCAGCGCGCCGTCGGGCAGGGTCGACGCCGGATGGTCGGACTCTGCGCTCGATCGCCGGTCGCCCGGCGCGGCGGCTGGCTCGACCGCGGGCGGCTCGGCGGCCGGCTGCTCTGCCGACGCCGTGGTCGGATCGTCGCTCACGATCACCGACTCGATCGGGGTCCCGGGCGGCTCGGCCTGCGGGACGCGGGCGGCGGAGGCCCGAAGGGCGCCCTCCGACGGCCCGGAGAGCCCGTCCATCGAGCCGCTGGGTCGATCGTCGGCGATGGCGGGCAGGCCGCCGCTCTCGTCGTGGCCGTCGTCTCCCGCGGCGCCGGGCAGCGCCTCGAGCAGGGCCCGGCGCATCTCGGCGGCGTCGATGAAGCGCGCGGTGGGATCCTTGAGCAGCACCCGCTCGAGCCAGGCGCGCAGGGTCGGCGGCGCGAGCGCGGCGTCGAGCGAAGGCGCGGTCTGGTAGAGGTGGGCGGCGGCGATCTCGGCCTGCGAGCCGTCGAACGGCGCGCGCCCGGCGAGCATCTCGTAGAACATGATGCCGACCGCGTAGCAGTCGGTGGCCGCGCCGATCTCACCGCCCTGGCGCAGCTGCTCGGGCGCCATGTAGCGCACGGTGCCCAGCACCAGCCCGGTGCCGGTCTTGGGCCCCTCGTCCTCGTCTTCGGCCTCGAGCACCTTGGCGATGCCGAAGTCGATGACCTTGACGGTGTCGTCCCGCCGCTCGACGACCAGGATGTTGGCCGGCTTGAGGTCGCGGTGCACCAGCCCCAGCGCGTGGGCGTGCTCCAGCGCGCTGAGGATCTGGACGGTGATGTGCACCGCGCGCCGCGGCGAGAGCCGCTTCTTCGAGCGCAGGATGCGCTTGAGCGAGCGGCCGGGCACCAGCTCGAGGGCCATGAACAGCGCGTCGTCGGCCTCGCCGTAATGGTAGACCTCGACGATGTGCGGGTCGCGCAGCCGCTCGAGCAGGCGGGCTTCCTGGGTGAAGCGGGCGCGGGCGTCGGCGTTGTGCCGCTCGGCGCCGGGGCGGATGGTCTTGATCGCCACCTGGCGCCGGTCGGACGCGATGTCGATGGCCCGATAGACCGCGCCGAAGCCGCCGAGGCCGAGGATGTCGAAGATGAGGTAGTTCTCGGCGAGGGTGCGCCCGAGCAGGGCGTCGCCGCCGAAGCGCTCGGCGGTGGGGGTCGGCACGAGCACCCGGTCGTCGTGGGGGCACTGGTCGCCGGGCGCACGATCGGTATACGACCGCCCGCAGCCGATGCAGCGCCACTCTCCCTGGTCGACCGTCGACATCTCCGCTCCGCCACCGGCCCGCGAGGGCACACGGGTGCGCCGTCGCCAGCGCCGGCGTAGTGTACGTCACCGGCCGCGAACAGAGAAACCAACCGCACAAAAACAACGTCGCCGGACGGGCTTGCGCGGCCTGCCGCCGACGGGAGCGGCCCGACCGTTCAGTCGGTCCCCAGCCCTTCGATGGCGTCGGCGGCGGCGGTCCGGTCGATGCCGGCGGCCCAGTCGAGGGCTTCGGCGGCCGGATCGAGCGTCCAGTGAACCGTGCGGCTGCCGCGGTCGGCGATGTCGGGGGTCTCCGCCATGGCCCGGTAGTGCGCCTCGCTGGTCACGAAAGCCAGCATCGCGTCCGTATCGCGCCACAGGGCGAGGGTGCGATAGGCCCCGCACTGCTGCGAGCCGCCCAGCGCCAGCCCGAGCAGGCCTTCGCTCTGCATCAGCGCGCCCTGCACCTCGACCATCAGCGCCTCGAAGCGCGGGCCGGCCTCGGGCGTATCGCGCAGGTAGAGCACCGTGCTCGACGCCACGAGCGGCGCGTCCGTGGGGCCGACGTAGACCCCGTTCTCGAAGCCGGGGCCGGCGAGCGGGGCGCCGGCGAAGTCGGCCTCCTGGCAGTCGGTGCGGTCGGCGGGGGCCGGCGCGGGCGGCTCGTCGACGTAGTCGGTGGTGCTCGGCTCCTCGCCGCAGGCCAGCAGGGTCAGGGCGCAGGCGAGCGCGATCGGAAGACGGGTCATGGGGACGCTCCTCGGGTGATGCGCGGCCGCGCCGCGCGGGTGGTCTCGGTCGTAGATCGGGGTCGGTGGTCTCGGCGGGGCTCAGGCCCCGGTCAGGCTCACGAAGCGCACGACGTCGAAGGTGCGCTCGAGGCGCCGCGAGCGGAAGTCACGCTTCTCGGCGAAGACCCGGGCGTCGATCCGCTCGCCGACCGCCGGGCCGCGGCCCATCGCCACCGCCCAGCCGCCCTCGGCGAGGCGGAAGTAGGTGTAATCGCCGGCGGGCAGCACCTCGACCACCCGGCCGGCGAGCCGGGCCGCGCTCGGCTCGACGTCGGCGAGCGGGTTGCCCGCGGGGGCCGACGGCAGGTCGCGGGACTGGCAGCCGGCGACGGCGGCCATCGCGGCGAAGCTCAGCGCCGAGGCGAGCAGCAGCCCGGCGGGGTGGGCGATGAGCCCGGTCAGGCGGGGCGAGCGCAGGACGGGCAGGACGGGACGGGACATGATGCGGCTCCCAAGCGGCGGTCGGGTCTGCAAAACCGCGGCGGCCCGAAGGTGTCACCGCGGCCTCGACATGCACCATCTTCCCGATCCGGGCGGCCGGACACCTGACCCCGCGCGCCGCGATGCTGGCCCCCGGCGCTGGCCTGCCGCGCCATATCACCGCCCCGGCGCGCCACGATTGCCACCCGGGGTGCGCTCGCGCATCCTCGTGACGCACCCCAACCGCGATGGGCCGATCGATGCGCCGACCGAGCGAACTGCCGAGCACCATGGGCACCGCCCTGCGCGCGCTGGTGCGCTTCGCCGAGGCCCGCGGCGTGCCGGTCGCCGGCCTGATCGCCGAGTCGGGTATCGAGCGGGCGCTGCTCGACGATCCGCAGGCCCGGCTGCCGGCGCCGGCCGCCGACGCGCTCTTCGGGCGCATCATCGAGGCCAGCGGCGATCCGCTGCTGCACCTGCGGCTGGCGCCCGAGATCCCGCACGGCGCGTTTCAGGTCATCGACTTCGTCGCCGGCAGCGCCGATACGCTCGGCGAGGGCTACGCCGCGCTGGCCCGCTACTTCTGCATCGTGCACCAGTCGGTGGGCTTCGAGGTGGAGCACGAGGGCGGCGAGCACCGCTTCGTCTACCGCCCGGGGCGGGCCGGCGGCGACGGCAGCTTCCCGATGGCGATCACGTCGCCGCGCTTCGTATTGCTCGCCGGCCCCGCGGCGACGCCGGCGCGCACCGAGCTGGTGCGGCCGCCGCTCGGCGATCGGGCGCTGGCCCGGCGGCTGTACGGCGCGCACATCGTCTACGGCGCGCCGCGGGACATGTTCGTCTTCGACGACGGGCAGTGGGCGCTGCCGCTGCAGGGGCGCAACCCGCAGCTGGCGGCGGTCTTGCGGCAGCACGCCGAGCACCTGCACGCGACGCTGGCGGTGCCCGAGACGCTGGCCGATACGGTCGCCGCCGAGCTGCGCCGGCTGCTGGGGCAGGGGCGGGCCGAGCTGCGCTACGCCGCGCGCCGGCTGGGCATGAGCCCGCGCACGCTGCAGCGACGCCTGCGGGGCGACGGCACGTCGTATCAGGCGGTGCTCGACGAGACCCGGCGCGATCTGGCCGAGCGCTACCTGGGCGACCGCGCGCTGACGGTGCTCGAGGTGGGCTTCATGCTGGGCTACGCCGACGAGAGCGCCTTCCACCGGGCGTTCCGCCGCTGGCACGGGCAGAGCCCGGGGGAGTGGCGCCAGGGCTGAGCGGCGTCGGTCGGGGCCCGCCGTCAGGCGCGAGCGATCGGGCATCGACGGATACGCGCGCCGTCAGCCCATCTCGCAGGCGTCGCCGATGCCGTCGCCGTCGCTGTCGCGCTGGTCGGGGTTGGCCACGTCGGGGCAGTTGTCCTGCGCGCTGGGCGTGCCGTCGCCGTCGGGGTCGCCGGCCGGATCGCAGGCGTCGCCGATCATGTTGAGGTCGGCGTCGGCCTGGTCGGGGTTGGCCACGTCGGGGCAGTTGTCGCGGTCGTTGGGCACGCCGTCGCCGTCGCCGTCGCCGTCGGGCTCGCAGGCGTCGCCCTCTCCGTCCATGTCGCCGTCGGCCTGATCGGGGTTGGCCACGAACGGGCAGTTGTCGCGGCCGTCGAGCACCCCGTCGCCGTCGCCGTCGAAGGTGGGGTCGCAGATGTCGCCGTCGCCGTCTTCGTCGGTGTCGGCCTGGTCGGGGTTGGCCTGCCCGGGGCAGTTGTCCTCGTCGTCGGGCACCCCATCGCCGTCGAAGTCGAGCGGCCCCGGCGGGTCGTCGCACGGGTCGCCGAGCCCGTCCCCGTCGACGTCGGCCTGCTCCGGGTTGGGGATGGCGTCGCAGTTGTCGCACAGGTCGCCGACGCCGTCCCCGTCGAAGTCGATCTGCCCGCCGTTGGGCACGTCGATGCAGTTGTCGCGCACGTCGGGCACGCCGTCCTCGTCGCGGTCGTCCTCCATCGGCGGCGGGTTGTCCGGGTCGCAGACGTCGCCGATGCCGTCGCCGTCGCTGTCGAGCTGCATCGGGTTGGGGTCGAACGGGCAGTTGTCGACCCGGTCGGGCGCGCCGTCGCCGTCGGCGTCGGGCTCGCCGCCGTTGTCGCAGACGTCGCCGAGGCCGTCGCGGTCGGTATCGGCCTGCATCGGGTTGGGGTCGAACGGGCAGTTGTCGTCCTGGTCGGGCACGCCGTCCCCGTCGGCGTCCATGCCCATGCCGCCGGCGTCGCAGGCGTCGCCGACCCCGTCGAGGTCGGTATCCCGCTGCTCGGGGTTGGGGTCGTCGGGGCAGTTGTCGTCGTCGTCGGCCACCCCGTCCCGGTCGCGGTCGAACGGATCGGGCGGCATGTCCTGGCAGGCGTCGCCGGTGCCGTCGCCGTCCTCGTCCTCCTGGTCGGGGTTGGCGACGAACGGGCAGTTGTCGTCGGCGTCGGCCACCCCGTCGTCGTCGGCGTCGCGGGCCTCGACGGCGCACAGGTCGCCGACGCCGTCGCCGTCTTCGTCTTCCTGGTCGGGGTTGGGCACCTCGGGGCAGTTGTCGAGCCCGTCGACGACCCCGTCGCCGTCGGTGTCCATCATGCCCGCCATCTCGCAGGCGTCGCCCAGGCCGTTGCCGTCGGCGTCGGTCTGATCCGGATCGGCGACGTCGGGGCACAGGTCGCAGACGTCGGGTACCCCGTCGCCGTCGGCGTCCCGATCGCCCACCGCCTCGGGGCAGGCGTCGCAGGCGTCGCCGATGCCGTCGCTGTCGCCGTCCGCCTGATCGGCGTTGGGGTCATCGGGGCAGTTGTCGCTCTCGTCGCCGATGCCGTCGCCGTCGCCGTCGGGCGGCGGCGCGAGGTCGGGCGCGGCGTCCGCCGGCGGGCCGCCGTCGGGCACCTCGAAGGCCAGGTCGGGGCCCGCGTCGAGCCCGGGCTCGGGCTCCGGCTCGGGGCCCGGATCGGGCTCGGGGTTCGGCTCGGGGCCCGGCTCCGGCTCCGGCTCGGCGGCGACCGCGGCGTCGGCGGTGCTCGCCTCTTCGCCGCCGCAGCCGATGAGCGTCGTGGCCAGCAGGCACGCCAGCAGGCACGCCTTGGCGGAGGTCATGGAGAATGCCATCGGCAATGCCCTCGGAGAGTATCTCGGGAAGCGGCGCACGGCGCCGTCAGAGCTCGCGCACGTAGAGCGACGGCACGCTGCAGCCGTTCGACGCCCACCAGTAGGTGTCGCCGTGGCTGTTCCACGGGTTGGGGTCGCCGCGGTGGTAGTAGTACATGTGGTACCACGAGCTGCGGTTGTTGCAGTTGTTGTCCTGCCCGCCCTGGGTGCCCCAGAACCACGCCGCGCCGCCCATGGTGTAGCTGTTGCCGCCCTCCCACGGGAAGCGGTCGCCGATCACATAGTCGTACTGCCCCGTCGCCCGCCAGCCGCCGTTCCAGTTCGAGAAGACGATCGGCAGGATGCTCTGGGTATTGTAGGTCACCCCGAACTCGAAGCGCTCCATCGGGTAGCGGTTGCGGATGTCCCAGAAGTCGTTGAGCGTGCCCACCCGCCGCCAGGGGCTCGTCGAGCCGGCGTGGGTATGCAGCGCGTCGGCGTTGCCCCCGCCGAGCAGGGTCGCCAGCTGCGCCGCGCTGAGGGTCTGGTTGGCGCCGTTGCCCAGCTTGAGCGAGCCGTTGGACAACGCCGCGCTGCCCGCCTGCAGCCGCCCGCCGGCGACGATGTTGCCGTTCGACCGGATCTCGCCGTCGGCCCGGATGACCCCCTCGACGTTGATCGAGCCGTTGGGGATGGCGTTCATGCGCGCCGCCACGTCGCGGTGGTTGTGCTCGAGCACGATCTTGTCGAACGTCCAGTGCCCGCTGTTGGGGCAGTTGCCCAGCGCGCCGCCGCCCGACTCGCAGGTGTAGGTCACCCCGACGTCGTACATCGTGCTGCCGCCCAGGTAGACGTTGCCGCCCACCCGCAGGTGCCCGTCGCCGCGCAGCTCGCCGCGGCTGTGCATCGAGCCGCCGGTGATCGAGCCGTCGGCCCGCAAGAGCCCGGCGATGTTCATCGAGGCGTCGGGGATGGCCGCCATGCGCCCGGCGACGTTGGCGTGGTCGTGCTCGAGCACGATCTTGTCGAAGGTCCAGTGCCCGCTGTTGGGGCAGGCGCCGAGCGCGCCGCCGCCGGCCTCGCAGGTGTAGGTCACCCCGCGGTCGTAGATGAACTGCCCGCCCAGATAGACCGCGCCCTCGACGTTGAGCGCGCCGTGCACCACCGGGTCGTTGTACAGGTGGGTCCGGCTGTCGGCGCGGTTGGGGTAGTTGAGGTACATGTTGCGGTCGGGGCGCCCGGTGGTATTCGTCAGCACCCGCATCTCGGCGTACAGATCCCACTGCGCCTGGTGCAGCTTGCCGTTGCGGTCGAAGACCTGCCGCCCGTTGATCGACAGCGCGCCGAGGTCGATCTCGGCGGCGCTGAGCCGGCCGCTGACGTTGGTATTGCCGTCGATCTGGACGCTGCCCCGGTTGCGGTTCTGGTCACGGGACGGCGCCGGCTCGTAGAGCCGCAGGTTGCCGTTGTGGGTGTCGATGGCCCAGTCCTGGTGGGTGCCCGCGCCGCGCAGCATCATGTGGCCGCCTTCGTTGGCGCCGTCCTGCGGCTCGAGCTGCAGGAGCCGGTCGACGTCGGGCCCGCCGCCGCCGACGGTCACCGTGGCCACCGGGCGGTTGCCGGCGGTCACCGAGAGCCCGCCGGCCGCGCTGAGCCGCCCGCTGGTGCCGGTATTGCGGTCGGTGCGCATGAACGCGCTCGAGTTGAGCCCGTCGAGCCGGTCGGCGTCGACGCCGCTGCCGGCGCCGTCCACCTGCACCAGCTTGTCCTTGACCTGCTCGGGGGTATCGGGGCTGCCGTCGCCGCCCGCCACCCCGGCCGGACCCCGCGGGCCCTGCTCGCCCTGGGGCCCCTGCGGACCGGCCGGGCCGCGGGCCCCCTCCGGGCCGCGCAGGCCGGTCGGGTCACCCACCCAGCGGCCGTCGCCGTCGATGACCAGACCACCGCCCACGTTGACCGTGCGCGGGGTGATGTCGCCCACCGCGTTGAGCGCGATCTCGGCCACCATCGCCGCGGGCACCTGCATCAGCGGCGTGCGCGGGGCCAGCTCGGCGCCGTTGTCGATGCTGATGGCCAGCCACAGGCCGGGGGCGGTGAAGAGATCCGGCGGCAGGTCCTCCTCGGCGCCGATGGGGATGGCGTAGTAGCCCTGGAAGAACTCCACCGCGGCGTGGGTCTCTTCGAAGACCACGTTGCCCGCCGCGGCCCGGTCGTACAGCCGCACCCGGATGCGGTGCACCCCGTCGACCGGGCGGTCGTCCCCGTCGAGCACGAGGCCTTCCTGCATGATGGTGTGCGGCAGCGCGAAGGCCGCCCCCAAGCCGCCGAGGGTCATCGACGACACCACGAGCAGAGCGAGTATCGGACGCATGGTTCCCCCTTCGCGCCGGTTCCGCCGGAATTGTACGATTGCGAGTGGGGTAAAACCAGCCAGGACGCGCGGTCGGCGCGCGCCGCGGGCACGAAGGCGCGCGGTGCAATCGATTGCACCCGCGATCAGCGGCGCCGGGGCGGTCACATGGCTGACCCGAGGAGGCGCCGAGGCGGACGGTCCGCGCTCGCTTCGCCTCCGCGGAGGCAGGCCATGCGCCAGGTGTCACGTCGTCATCGTTTTTCTTCTCTCGAACTGCTCGCTCTGCTCGCGCTGTGCCTGTCGGCGACCGCCGGCTGCCAGGACAGCCTGGGCGAGCGCTTCCCCGTCGCCCAGCTCGAGCCGGCGCAGTTCTTCTTCGGCCGGGTGGTGCAGGGGCGCACCGCGACGCGCCTCGTCGAGCTGCGCAACATCGGCGGCGCGCCGCTGGTGATCGAGCGGGTGGCGCTCGAGGTCCCGCCCACCGGCGATACGCTGGCGCTGCGCTGGGGTGAAGACGCCGCCGCGCTGCGCGAGGGGCTGGTCGACGGGGCGGATGCCTTCCCCTATCCGCTGCGCATCGAGCCCGGCGCGGCGCTGTACTTCGAGGCGGCGTGGACCCCGCTGGGCGACGCGCCCGAGGGGCCGGGGCGGGTGGTGCTCGATACGAACCTGCCCGAGCCGCAGCTCGCGATCCCGCTGCTGCTCGACGAGGGCTCGCCGCAGATCGCGCTCGATCGCCAGAGCATCGACTTCGGCCGGGTCGAGGGCGGGCAGGTGGCGCTGGAGACCCTCGTGGTGCGCAACCTGGGCCAGCAGCCGCTGACGCTGCAGGCGCCGCGCACCGACGGCTCGCGGGACTTCCGCGCGGTGGCCCCCGGCTTCCCCCACGTCATCGCGCCGGAGGGCGATCTGGCCTTCCAGGTGCGCTACGGCCCGCGGCAGGAGGGGCCCGATCGCGGCGTCTTGTGGCTGACGAGCGACGACCCCAACCAGCCCGAGCTGGGGGTGCCGCTGGTCGGCAACGCCGGCATCCCCTGCCTGGTGGCCAGCCCGGCGGCGCTGGAGTTCCGCTCGAGCCTCGTCGACCGCAGCGATACCCGCGGGCTCTCGCTGCAGAGCTGCGGCGGGCAGGCGGTGACCGTCGAGGACGTGCGGCTCGAAGCGGGCAGCGACCCGGCGTTCGAACTGGTGCCGCTCGATGTGCCGCTGATGCTGCCGCCGGCGGACAGCGTCGGCCCGCTGCCGGCCCACCCGGTGGAGGTGCGCTTCACCCCGCGCGCCGAGCGCCTGCACCGGGGCGCGATCCTGGTGGCCAGCGACGACCCGGAGAAGCCGCTGCGCCGCATCCCGCTGCTGGGGCGCGGCGCGGTCAACGCCTGCCCGCTCGCCCGCGCGGCCGAGGCGAACGTGGTGGTGGCGCCGGGCGAGGCGATCGTGCTCGACGGCAGCCCTTCGGTCGACCTCGACGGCCCCGACAACCGCCCGGTCGAGTGGCGCTGGTCGATCATCGACGGCCCCGCCGGCAGCCTCGCGCTGCCCTTCGAGCAGCCCTTCGATCCGGCCCGCCCCTGCGACGGCGGCCCGGCGGATCTGGCCGGCACGCCGACGGCCTTCTTCTGCCCCGAGGTGCCCGGCCTGTACCGGCTGCGGCTGGAGGTCACCGACACCCTGGGCCTGACCTCGGCGGTGTGCGACGCCGACGAGCGGGTGGCGGTGCAGGCGGTGCCCGACGAAGCGGTGCACGTGCAGCTGACCTGGCGCGCGCCGGGCGACCCCGACCCGAGCGACGGCGCCGGCCCCGACGCCGACTTGCACCTGCTGCACCCGCTCGGCGAGTGGGGCGGCGTGCCCTACGACTGCCACTACGCCAACCCGGTGCCCGACTGGGGCCAGCTCGACAACCCGGCCGACGACCCGATCCTCGACGTCGACGACATCGGCGGCGGCGGCCCGGAGAACGTGCGGCTGGCGGTGCCCGAGCCCACCGGCCCGCTGGGCGCGCCCTACGCGGTGGGGGTCGAGTACTATCGCTCCGACGACCGGGTCGACCCCATCGACTACGGGCCGATCTTCGTCACGGTGCGGGCCTATGTACGCGGCGAGCTGGCCTGGACCTACGACGGGCCAGCCGCCGACGGCGCCCGTCCCGGCGAGATCCGGCTCGAGCGGGAGGGCGACCGGCGGCTGATGTTCGAACTGCACTGGCCGTCGGGCGACGTGATCACGCTCGACCGCGCGCCCTGACGCGCGGCCGGCGTATATCACCCGGAAAGGATATGCCCCCGGCGCCCTAGATCGAGGCGAACCCCATCCAGGAGCCTCATCATGCGCCACCTCATCACCTGCGCCATCGCCCTGTCCTTCAGCTTCATCTGCGCGGCCGCGCCCCCGCCGGCCGGCGCCGCGCCCCGCCCCCCGGACTCCGCCTGCCCGTCGGCGCCGACGCGCTCGGCGCTGCCGGCCCCCGCGCCGTCGGTCGGCTCGAACAGCGCGGCGCCCGTCGAGCTGCGCGTCATCGGCGGCGGCGAAGACAGCCGCCGGGTGCGCGCCCAGCTGCGGGCGCAGATCGCCGACGACCCGCGGCTGGCGCTCGGCGAGAGCCGCGGCGGCCTGCGGCTCGACGTGCGCCTCGACAGCAGCTTCGCCGGCCACCTGGGCCGCAGCGTGCTGCGCTGCAGCGCCCAGCAGTCGATCATCGAGCGGGCCTCCCAGGCCCTGCGGGCGTCGGCGACCCAGCGGGGCACCGTCACCCTGAGCCCGTCGCCCGACGCGCAGACGGTGCAGCAGGCGCGCACGCTGTGCTTCGAGGCCATCGTGCCGGCGGTGGTCGAGGGCCTGCGGGACTACGTCGAGCAGACCGCCCGCTGATCAAAGCGCCGCGCGGCGACGGCGGGCGGGCTCGCCCGCCGGCGGCCCGTCATCGGCCCGCTCGGCCCCGGCGACCGATCGGCCCGCCCCGCCATCGGGCCCCGCCGATCGGTCCACCGGAGCAGGAGCCGGCCATGTATTCGGCCGGATGGGCCGTGCGCCGACGGCCTGTGCCGCGGCCCGCGATGAAGCGTGCGTCAGCACCGCATCACCGAGACGGGTCGCACGCGACCGAGCCGCGAACGGCGAGAATCACGAGAAACTGCGCAACATCGCCGCCCGGTGATCGATGACCTCTCTGACGACAGCGGAGGTCGACTCATGGGCCGGGTGCTCAGATATGTTGCGCGAGAGATGCAGCCGTTCGAACTCACGTGGCGGTGCATACAAGGCCGCTTCCTGCTGCGCCCGGGGCCGGAGGCGAATCGGCGGATCATCGGTGTGATCGGGCAGGCCATGCGGCTGTTCGAGCCGGACGATGTGCACCTCTACTTCGCGGGGGGTACGTGTAATCACATCCACCTCGTCGCGGCCTTCCGCAGCGCCGAGATCAAGGCGCGCTGGACGTGTCATGTGCGCACGAATCTGTCGAAAGAGCTGGGTGACCTCTATGACTGGCGGGGCTGCCATTGGGAGCGGCGGTCGACCGATATTCCCATCCTCGACGACGCGGCGCTGTACGAGCGGCTGGTGTATGTCGCCGGGCAGGCGACCCGGGCCGGGCTGGTGCGGCGCGCGGCCGACTGGCCGGGGGTGCGGTGGGTGCCGGCGGTGACCCGGGGCGAGCCGCTCGTCGGCGTATGGTACGACCGCTCGCGGCTGTACCGGCTGCTCGTGGCGTGGGCGGCGAAGCCGAAGGGCAAGCGGGGCAGGCGCCCGGTGCTGGCCGATGTCGCCGAGCGGCGGACGGTCACGCTGACGCCGCCGCCGATGTGGGCCCACCTCGACGAGACTGAGCGGCAGGTGCTGTGGCGCGAGGTGGTCGACATCGCCGAGGCACGCGATCCGGCTCCGGCGCGCGTCCTCGGCCCGGCGGGCGTGCTGAGGGTCGATCCGCACGGGCAGCCGGAGACGAGCAAGCGCAGCCCCGCGCCGGCGGTGCACGCGAGCACCAAGCTGCAACGGATCGAGTGGCGCGCGGCGTATCGGGCCTTTGTCGAGACCTACCGCCGGGCGCTGAAGGCGCTGCTGGCCGAGGTCGATGGGTTCGGGTTCCCGATCGAGGGGTGTCGGCCAACCTGCATGGCGGTGGCGCCGGGCGGGTAGCTTCCTGCGCGGCCGATTGATTCGGTCAGGATGGTGGTGTCGGTGGCGTCGTATGGCGGGGCGGATGGGTGTGTCTGGAGGCCTGGCTCGTGGCCGTGGGGGCGGGTGCGCGTCGGTCGCGAGGAGCCGCTCAAGGCTGGCGATGTGGCCCATGTGGCCCGCAGTCGGCATTGCTTACCGTGTTCGGGCATCCGGGTTGGCATCAGGGCTACCAAGCATCCGTCCCGCCTCTACATATGGTCGACACCTTGCCAGGTGCCTGCATGCGGTTGGGTCACGCCCGGCGGGTCACGGGCCGCCTCTACATATGGTCGACACCTTGCCAGCGAGGGGCAGAATCGGGGTCGCGGGGCCGAAATCGGGTGCCGGCATGCGGTCTGGTCACGTTCGGCGGGTCACGGGCCGCAAGGGCGCAAGGCCACGGGGAGAAAGGGCTTTCCGCTCCACTCCTCGCTCCGCCCGCCGTCTCCGCCGAGAGCGCACCCATCGGCCGGCCCCGGCGACCGATCGGCCCGCCCCGCCGGCCGGGCGGCGCAGATCGGTCCACAGGCCCGCGAACCCCGCCATCGGGCCCCACCGATCTGTCCACAGGCCCGCGATCCCCGCCATCGGGCCCTGCAAAGCTGTCGACAGAGTCGCGAACCCCAACGTCGAGCCATCCGCGGCGTGCGACAGAGTTGCGCGGCCCGACGCCGGGCTCCGCAGCGCTGTGCATCACCCGTGATCGACCCCGCCGACTCCATGATGCACGGGTTTGCGCGGCCCGATGGCGAAGCCCGCACGACAGATGCACGGGCTCGCGCGGCCCGACCGCGGGCTCGACGCCATAGATGCACGGGCTCGCGCGGCCCGACCGCGGGCTCGACGCCATAGATACGCGGGTTTGCGCGCCCCGAGCCCGGGCCGACGCCTCAGACGCACGGGTTTGCGCGGCCCGACCGCGGGCCGACGCCATAGACGCGCGGGTTTGCGCGGCCCGACCGCGGGCCGACGCCTCAGACGCACGGGCTTGCGCGGCCCGACCGCGGGCTCCGCAGGTCTGTCGGCCGGTTCGTAGAGCCCGACGGCGGGCTGCGCAGGTCTGTGGACAGCGCTGCGCGCCCCGACTCAGTCGGCGTAGACCGCCTCCAGGATCGCCAGCCGCTGCTCGAGCTGCTCGACGATGTCGTCGTCGCCGCCCTCGTCGACGCGGGCGCGCAGGTGCTCGATGGCCGCCTCGCCCTGCCCCTCGATGAGGTTGAGCAGCACCGCCCGCAGCGGCGGGTGGCGGTCGAAGAGCTCGATGAGCAGCGGCAGGTCGTCGGCGTCGCCATAGCCCGCCAGGAAGCGCAGCGCGGGGGCCAGGAGCCCGCGGGTCGGCTGGCGCAAGGCCCGGCCGACCACCGCGCGCACCGCGTCGCCGCCCACGTGCAGCGTCGCCGCCAGCCGGCCCTCCAGGGCGCCGCTGCGGGCGTCCTCCACCCCGCGCAGCAGCGGCGGCACCGCCTCGGCGTAGGGCACCGCGCGCAGCACCGCCAGGGCGGCCTCGACCCGGCTCGGCGGGCGCGGGCGCAGGCGGCGGGCCAGCGGCGCGGCCACCGTCGGGCCGATGCGCTGCGCGGCCTCTTGCAGGTCGAGCAGGTCGAGCGGGGTGCGGGTGCCGCGCACGACCCGCACCAGCAGGTCGCCGGCCAGCGGGTCGCCGGCGCGGGCCAGCACCAGCACCGCGGTCGGGCCGTCGGGCTCGGGCGCGTCGGCCATGCGGATCAGGCGCTCCCGGGCCCGCGGGTCGGCGTGGTGCCGCCCCAGCAGGTGCCCGGCGACCCGGCGCACGGCGGGGTCGGCGTCTTCGAGGCCGGCCAGCGCCGCGTCCACCGGGCGCTCGTCGGCGAGCATCAGGCCGATCGGGCCGGGCAGGTCGGGCGGGGCGCGCTCGCTGTCTCTCAGGCGGCCGAGCAGGGCCTCGAGCGCCACCCGCGGGTCGCTGTCGTCGAGGCGCTCGTCGAGCAGGACCCGGGTCGATGGCCGCCGGGCGGCGATGGCCCGACAGACCGCCGCCCGCACCGCCGGGTCGTCGTCTTCGATCGCGGTCGACAAGGCGGCCACGTCCACCGTCTCGGGCAGCAGGGTCGCCAGCCGGGCCGCGGCGAGGCGCACCGCCGGGTCACGATCGCGCAGCCCGCGGGGCGCCAGCTCGACCCGGCGGGCGATGGGCAGCCAGTCGGCCAGCCAGCGCAGCAGCTCGCCCCGCCCGTCGGCCCCCCAGGCGGCCCACAGCGACTCGATGGCCGCCGGCTCGAGCAGGCCGGCGCAGAGGTCGAGCGCCAGCCGGCGGCGCTCGGCGTCGACCCCGCGCAGCGCGGCGACGATGGCGCCGGTGGCGTCGTGCCCCGGGGTGTCGAAGCGAAAGCGCGGCAGAAATGGCGCCAGCTCGGTCACCCGCACCGCCCGGTCGACCACCGCCCGGGTGCCCGGTCCGCGCAGCCGGCGCAGGATGCGCACCAGCCCCGGGGCCAGCGGCGCGGTGGGGTGCAGCCGGGCCAGGGCGTCGCTCACCGCGGGCACCGCGGCCAGCCCGAAGTCGGCGACCACCTCTTCGAGGCGCGCCGCCCGGGCCGGCGTATGGCGGTCGGGGCTGCGGTGGCACTCGGTCAGCTCGCCGAGCAGCGTCGGCACCACGTCGGGGCCCAGGGCCAGGATGCGGTTGAGCAGCGGTCGATCGCGGATGGCGTCGCCGGTGAGGTGGTGGGCCAGCTTGCTGACCCGCCGCAGGTCGGGCGGGTCGGCCGGCGGCCGGCGTCGGGCGACGGGCCCGCGGATCGACAGGATGACGATCAACGCCAGCAGGGCGCCCAGCAGCAGGCCGAAGAACTCCACGTCAGCGGGCGCGGGCCGCGGCGATCACTGCGCCTCGGCGGCCGCCTCGGCGGCGTCGATGACCGCCTGCGCGTGCTGACCGATGGTGACGTCGGCCTCGGCGCTCCAGCCCGGCAGCGGGGTCTCGTCTTCGACGAGCGGCGCGAGCAGGAGCGGCGCCTCGGCCGGATAGAGCCGCTCGACGCAGCGCATGGCGTAGGTCCGCGTCACCCAGTTGGGGTCGTCCACCAGCCGCTCGAGCACGGGGCGGACGGCGTCGCGGGCCGGGGCGAGCCTGGTGTCGCAGAAGGCGTCGACGTTGACCCGGAACTGCACCCCCGCCGGCCACCACGTGCCGCTCGGCGGCAGCGCCCGCAGCGCGTCGGCCAGCCGCGCGCTGCCCCCGTGGTCCCATACGAGGTCGAGCGCGTTGAGCCGCATGATGTTGCGGTGCTTGGGGTCGTCGGCGGCCAGCAGCAGGAACAGCCCGCCGAGCGCCTCGGCCTTGAGGTGGTCCCGGGCGGCGATGAGCCCGATCTCGCGGGTGCCCGGCGGCACGCGCGGGTCGCGGGCGGCGTCGAGCAGGTAGCGCAGCAGGGTCTCGTTGCGGTTGTTCACCATCGCCTGGGCCACCGGCGGCGGCACCGCGGGGTGCACCCGCCGGGCGAAGCCGAGCAGGTGCTCCGCCTGCCGGGCCCGGATCTCGGGGTCGCGCACCTTCGAGAGCAGCAGGTCGAGCGCCAAGAGCTCTTCGGGGGTCTGCGCCGCCCGCATCTTGTCGGCGATGCGCGGGCCGGCCACTGCGGGCCGCACCGCGAGGGCGGCGAGCAGGATGTCTTCGATCTTGCGCATCGGCCGGGCGCGCTTGGCGCTGGGCTTGCCCAGCTCTTCGAGGCACCACTCGACCACGGTGTCGACCAGCAGGCGGTCGCGGGGCTCGCCGGTGCCGTCGGTGCCGCCGGTCAGCTCGTCGACGTGCTCGAAGATGTCGTAGGCCAGCGTCGCCGCGGCCTCTTTCTCCGACTGGCTGTACATCTTGGTGAGCACGGTGACGATGGCGGTGGCGTACATGCGCAGCAGGATGGTGCGCTGCTGCGGCTCGGCGACCTCGAGCACGCCCATGATGTGGTCGATGTCGCGCATCTTGAGCAGGATCGACAGCGCCTGCGCCCGCAGCTCGACCGGCCGCTGCCCGTCGGCGAGATAGGCCGCCAGCCGCCCCTCGCCCTCGGCGACGTTCTCCCAGGCGGCCAGATCTTCGCCGTCCACCGCGCAGCCGCCGAAGGGCCCGACGGCCAGCGCCAGCAGCAGCGTCGTCACCGGGGTGCGCTTCACGCCGAACTCCTCAGAAACCCGCCGTTTTTCGACCGTCGGACGCTATCACCGGCCCTGCGGGCGGTCAAGCTCGCCCGCCGGCGGGTCGGGGGCGAGAGATCGCGGGCGCCGTTGCGGGTCGGGGGCATGCGCGATACCCTTTTCGACGTCTGTATCTGCCCGAGAATGCCGATGGCCGACCGTCTCGATCAGCTCGCCGCTGACCTCGAAGCGCTCAAGATCGAGTTCGAGAAGTATTTCATCGGGGTCGAGAAGCGCATGCCGGCCCGCCAGCGGGGTGAGGTCAGCCGGGCGATCCGCCGCTATACGCCGGGCAACGACGCGGTGGAGAAGTTCCGCCACCAGGGGCTGGTGCAGCGGCTGGGCACCTACAATCGCTATTGGAACCGCATCCTGCGGGCCATCGAAGAGGGCACCTACGAGCGCGATCTCAAGAAGGCCGACTTCCGGGCGAAGAAGCGCGACGAGGCCCGCGCCCCGGTCGCGCAGCGCGACGAGGCGAAGGCGAAGCGCAAGGCGGCCGAGGTGGGCGACGAGGCGGCGGCGTTCCTGGCCCAGCTCACCGGCGCGGCGCCGAGCGTCGGGCTGCGCGGCCAGGCGGTCGACGAGGCGGGCCCGGTCGTCGGCATGCGCGGACAAGCGGTGGCCGAGCGGCCGTCGGTCAATACCCGCGAGATCGTGCGCGAGACGCTCACCCCGGGCAAAGGCATCGAGCGCCCGGCCCGGCCGTCGGGCGGCCGGCCGCCGGTGGGGCTGCGCGGTCAGCCGGTGGGCGATGGCGCGCCGACCGCGCGGCCGTCGGGCGGTCACCCGCCGGTGGGGCTGCGCGGCGCGCCCATGGGCGGACGGGTCTCGGCGCCGCCGTCGCGTATCTCGACCCCCGCCCCGCCGAAGCCGCCGTCCGCGCCACCGCCCACCCAGGCCAGCGCGAAGCCCAAGGGTCTGAGCGGCCTCGGCGGCCTCAAGGGCCTCAAGGGCCTCGGCGCCCGCAGCGGCGGGCTGGTCGGCGGCTTGTCGGCGAGCCCGAAGCCGGCCGCGCCGAAGGCGGGCCCGTCGAGCGTGCCCCAGCCGCCGCCGCCCCCAGCGCCCAAGCCCGCGGCGCCCAAGCCCGCGGCGCCCCGGCCGCGCGCGTCGACCCCGTCCGCGCCCCGACCGGCCCCGCGGGGGCGCCCCGTGCCGCGCAGCCGCGTCGCCAGCGCCCCCAAGCCGGCCAGCCGGGCGTCGATCCCGCCGATGCGCGGCGCGCCCAAAGCCCCGCCATCGCCGCCGACGCGCGGCGCGCCCAAAGCCCCGCCATCGCCGCCGATGCGCGGCGCGCCCAAGGCCCCGCCGTCGCCGCCGATGCGCGGCCGGCCGATCGACGAAGACTGATCTACTACATCGGGATTTTCCGAGCATATGCCGAAGCAGGTCGAGCGCGCAGCGCGAGACGCGAAGGGCGAAGCCCTGAGCACGCGAGCGAGAGCGAGCCGCCGAGCGCAGCGAAGGCATCCGGGCTGGCCCGGACGGGTCGGAGGGAGAGCGCAGCGGTGAGCCGCAGGCGAACCCGAGCATCGACCGGAGATCCCGCCCCGGCATAGCCGGGGTGCCGTAGACGAGCACGGCAAACGCAAGCAACCATCCACGTTCCGATAGCTAACAATTTCACGCCGGGGAAACGCGCGCCCGGACGTTTGGCATAGCCGACGCGCACCTTGGATGGCGGGCCCCGGCCGCGCTCTGAACCTTCCCACAAACTCTCGACAGCGGCCCGGCCGCTCAGCGGTAGCTGTCGGCGTCCAACCCCGCCCGGCGCAGCAGCCGATGCAGGCTCTCCCGCTCGACGCCCGCCTGCTCGGCGGCGCGGGTGACGTTGCCTTCGAATCGCCCGAGCAGCGCGTCCAGGTAGCGCCGCAGCGCCCGATCGCGCGACCGGGCCATCGCGTCGCGATAGCTCATCTCGGCCAGCGGCGTCTCGCCGGGCGGCGGCGTGCGCTGCACCACGCTCTCGGGCAGGTCGGCGGCCCCGATCCGGTCGCCATCGGCCACGATCACCGCCCGCTCGACGGCGTGGGCCAGCTCGCGCACGTTGCCCGGCCAGCGGTGGGCCGCCAGGGCGCGCAGCGCGTCGGGCGCGAAACCCTCCACCGGCCGCCCGAAGCGGCGGGCGGCGGACGCCACGAAGCGCGCCGCGAGCGCGAAGAGGTCGTCGCCGCGCGCGCGCAGCGGCGGCAGGGCGATGGGGTAGACCGCCAGCCGGAAGTACAGGTCTTCGCGAAAGCGCCCGCCGGCGATCTCGGCCTCGAGGTCGCGATGGGTCGCGGCGACCACCCGCGCCGCGAGCCGGCGTTCACGGCCCTCGCCCACCCGGCGCCAGGTGCGCTCCTGCAGCGTGCGGTTGAGCTTGACCTGCAGGTCGAGCGGCATGTCGCCGATCTCGTCGAGGAAGAGCGTGCCGTCGGCGGCCTCTTCGAAGAGCCCCGCCCGGGCCTGATCGGCGCCGGTATAGGCCCCGCGGGCGTGGCCGAAGAGCTCGCTCTCGAGCAGCTGCGCGGGGATCGCGCCGCAGTTGACCGCCACGAACGGGCGCTCGGGGCGCCCCATCCGGTGGATCGCTTGCGCGGCGAGCTCTTTGCCGGTGCCGCTCTCGCCGGTGAGCAGCACGGTGACGTCGAGCCCGGCCACCCGCTCGATCAGGCCGCGCACCCGGCGCATCGCCGGGCTGTCGCCGATCATCTCGCCGCCGTCCTCCAGCCGGGCCAGCGCTGCCTCGGCCTGACGGGCCCGCGCCCGCAGCGTGCGCCGCTCGAGGGCGCGGGCGACCTTGAGCAGCAGCGCGTCGGGCTCGAACGGCTTGGCGATGTAGTCGTAGGCCCCCGCCTTCACCGCGTCGACCGCCGCGGCGACGGTGGCGTAGGCGGTCATCAGGATGACCTCGGTCTCCGGCGCCAGCGCGCGCGCCCGCTCGAGCACGGTGAACCCGTCGGCCCCGGGCAGCCGCACGTCGGTGATCACCAGGTCGAAGGGCTCGGCCTCGATGCGGGCGAGGCCCTCGGCGCCGTCAGCGGCGAGCACGACCGTGTGCGCCTCGCGCAGCAGCCGCCCGAGCATCGCCCGCAGCGCCGGCTTGTCCTCCACGATCAAGATGCGGCTCATGAGCTGCCCTCCGCCGGCAGCCACAGCTCCACCTGCCCGCCGCCGGCGACCTCGGCCGGCGCCGCCCGCAGGGTGCCGCGGTGGGCCTGCGCGACGCTGCGGGCGATGGCCAGCCCCAGGCCGGTGCCCTCGGGGCGGGTGGTGAAGAAGGGTTCGAAGATGCGCTCGACGTCCGCCGCGGGCACCCCCGGGCCATCGTCGCGCACGGTGAAGCGCACCCCGCCGTCGACCGGCTCGACGTCGAGCCGGATCGCCGCGCCGAACTGCGCGGCGTTGCCCAGCAGGTTGTAGAGCACTTGATCGAGCCGCTGGCGGTCGGCGCGCACCGTCGGCAGGCCGTCGGCGCAGCGCAGGGTCACGCCGTCGATCCGCTCGGCGGCCAGCGCCGCCGCCTCCGCCGGGTCGATCGGGTCGCTCTGCAAGACGCCCGGGCGGGCATAATCCAGGAGCTGTTGCACGATGGCCTGACACTGCCGGGCCTCGCGGGCGATGGCCTGCGCGTCGTCGGCCGCCGCGCCGCCCAGCCGCTCGATCAGCCGCGCGTGGCCCAGGATGACCCCCAGCGGGTTGTTGATCTCGTGGGCCACCCCGCCGGCGACCCGCCCCAGCGCCGCCAGGGTCTCCGCCTCGACCCGGGCCCGCCGCTGGGCCTCCAGGTCGCCGAGCACCCGGTTGAGCGTGCGCCCGAGGCCGGCGACCTCGGGCGGGCCGGCCTCGGGCACCCGCGTACCCGGCGGCGCCTCGGCCAGATCGGCAGCGGCGGCGGTCAAGCGGGCCACCGGATCACTCACGGTGCGCGAGACCCAGCCGGCCACCAGCGTCGCCATCAAGAGCGCCGCGCCCAGCGCCGCCGCCGAGCGCAAGGTCGCCGCCTGCGCCCGCTCGTCGGCCCGGGCTTCGGCGTCGGCGATGGCCTCGGCCACCGCGGCCTGGTCGGCCTCCAGCCCGGCCACCAGCGCGGTCACCTCGCCCACCGCCGCGTCGTGCAGCCGGCGCGCCTCGGCCTGCCGCCCGGCATCCAGCGCGGGCAGAAAAGCGCGGTCGAACTGGCTCTCGAGCGTCGTCAGCCGGGCGCGCAGCGTATCGAGCGCCACCCGCCGCTCGACGGTGGGGTCGGTCTCGCCGAGCTGGCTGACCGCCTCGCTGAGCAGATGCCGGGCGTGGTGGCTGTGCCCCAGGTGCTCGCCGCGGTCCATGCCCAGGGTCAGGTGGCTCTGGTGCATCGAGAACTCGCGCACCAGCGCGCCGACCCGCGCCAGCCGCCGCCCGTCTTCGGTGAGCCGCGCCACCCGCCGCAGCGCGTCGTTGCTGGCCCGCGCGGCGTCCACCGCGATGGCCACCGCCAGCCCCGACAGCGCGAAGAGGACCACGAACCCGATGACGAGGCGCCGGCGGATGCTCATGGGGCCGGGTACCGCGGATCTGCCGCCCCGGGCAAGCCGGCATACGCCATGAGAACCGCGGCGATCAGACCATCTGCTCGGGCGGCTTGCGCGACTCGCGGCGGGCGGCGACCTTGAACATGCGGAAGCCCCAGTCGCGGCGCACGAAGGCGACCATCAGCCCCAGCACGCCGAGCACGAAGCCGCCGGCGAGCCACTCGTTGTAGCCGCGGCGGCTGAAGATGCGCCCCTGGCCCACCTGGGGCATCTCGGTCATCACCAGCGGGAAGCCGTAGCGGTCGGCGAGGCTGGCGATCTTGACGAAGTGGATGACCGGCACGCCCTTGAGCACGAAGCGGGTCATCACCGAGTCGACCTCGCTCGCGCCGAGCGGCGTCGAGCGGTTGATGCCCGGGTTGAACAGCCGCTTGCCGATCTTGGTGCCCACCGAGCTGGTGCCGCCGCCCACGTTGACATAGGCCTTGATCGGGCGGCCGGCGGCCTTCTCGTCGTAGAGCTTCATGCGCTCTTCGACGCTGGCGGCGTAGTTGGCCGCCCGGATCTCGCGGGCGCCGGAGCGGGCCATGGCGGCGTCGAGCAGCGCCTTGCCCTGCTTGCTCAGCCCGATGGCTTTGTCTTCGATGCCGCCGCGGCTGACCGCCACCGAGCGGGTCTCGAAGACCCCGCGGTCGACGAGCACCGCCTCCATGTCGGGCCACAGCATCTGCGGGTCGTTGGCCCCCCACTGCGAGGCCGACGTCGAGCTGATGATGATCGGCTCGGCGCCGATGGTCTCGAGCGCGGCCATCACCGCGAGGTTGACCGCCGGAAAAGACCCCGACAGGCCCACCGCGACGACGTCGCCCTTCTCGACGTCGAGCCGCTTGAGGTAGTGCACCGCCAGCGCGCCGAAGTTGGGGTTCACCGAGACCTGCTTGGCGCTGAGGCTGCCCCAGTTGGTGGTCACCGGCGAGACCAGCGTGCCGACGATGCCGCTGCCGGCCGGGTCGGAGTCGGGGTCGAAGCGGGTGCCCTGGGCGATGCGCGCGCTGCGGATCGCTTCGAAGGCGCGCCGGGTCTTGCGGGCGGCGTCGATCTTCTCTTCGTAGTGGTTCTGCTTCTCGACGACGGTGAACTCTTCGACGGCGAAGACCCCGCCGACGGCGAGCAGCATGACCAGACCCAGCTCGATGCGGCTGACCTTGTGCGGCCGCCAGTACATGCGCTTCATCGCATCAGCTCCTCGCCGACGACCAGCACCAGCACCAGCCGGGTGACCGCCGAGACGGTCACGATGGAGGTCAGCGTCTCGACCATGCCCTGGCGGTTGATCCAGATCGCGATGAGCCCGGGGATGATGTAGCCGATGAATTCGAAGTCGGCGACCCCGGCCAGCGCCCCGGGCGCGATGGCTCTGCCGGCCATGCCCACCAGGTAGCCGACCACGATGGCCATCGCGGTCATGCGCCGGCCGTAGAGGATGACCACGCTCTTGAGCGCGTGCACCGCCAGGAAGGTCAGCACCCCCGCCAGCAGGGTCACCGCCACGCTCAGCGGGTCGGTCATGTACAGCGCGATGTAGCCCGGCACCACCATGCCCCCGGCCGCGAGGCCGAAGAGCTCGGTGAAGAGCAGGCTCACCAGCAGGCCGAGGCCGATGGCCTCGGGCAGGAACTCCACCAGCATCAGACGTTCTCCGGCGCCGCGGCGAGCGACCCTTCGGCCAGCACCTCGCGGTTCTTGAAGTAGCGCACCAGCTCGAGCCCCTGGCCGCCGATGTTGCCCATGCCCATCACCAACCCGGTGCGGCCGACGAGGCCGATGATGCTCTCGAAGATCTCGTCGACCCCGACATCTTCGACGGTCACGATGCGCCCGCTGGGCACGCCGGCCCGGATCGCCGCCCGGGCGAAGATATAGGTGCCGGTGCCCATGAGCACGACGTGGTCGGCGGGCTGCCAGCGCACGTAGTCCTCGCCGAGCTGGCGGCTGCGGTCGGCCCGGTCGGCGCGGCAGTTGAAGAGCGCCACCGACTTGCCGCCCGGGTGGCGGGCGAGGGCCTGCTCCCAGATGTAGCGGGTCGACTCGGGGTCGTTGGCCGCGAAGCCGTTGACGAAGATCAGGCGCCGGCCGAAGAACTCGATGACGTGCTCGGTCATCGCGCCCGGGTCGGGGATCGCCGCCCACATGCCGTCGAGCGCCACCTGCCGGTCGATGCCCAGATCGGCGCAGACCGCCAGGGCCAACGCCAGGTTGTCGGGGTGCTCCTTGTAGGCGAAGCCCGCCAGATCGGCCGCGGAGATCGCCGCGACCTCCTCCTCGCCGATGGCGACGAGCTCGGTGCCGCGGTCTTCGCAGGCGGCGGCGAAGACCGGCAGGTGGTCCCGCTCGGCGGTGAAGAGCTTCTGCCCCGGCGGGATCATGCCGGCCAACGCCTGGGCCACGTTGACCTCGGAGGGGCCCATGACGTCGAGGTGGTCGGGCCGGGCGTTGGTGATCACCCCGTGGGTCGCCTGCACGAAGCGCCACTCGCTGAGCCACTGCAGCGCCGGCTGCAGCGCCATGCACTCGATGACCAGCGCCTCGGCGCCCGCCTCGGCCGCCGTGCGCACGATGCGGATCTGCTCGGCGACGTTGGCCTTGGCCGGCCGGAAGACCGGCGCCTCGGCCCCGTCGGGGAAGATCATGCGGGCCAGGGTGCCGGTGGTCTTGGTGCAGGTGGTCTTGCCGCCGGCGCGCAGACCGGCCCCGATCAGCCGGCAGACGCTCGACTTGCCCCGGGTGCCGTTGACGTGGATCCGGACCGGGATGCGCCGCAGGTTGCGCCGATGCCGGCGGTCTTCGAGCACGCCGAGCCCCGCCAGCACCCCAAAGAGTCCACCCATGATGGCGAGATCGGGCATCGGCCCTCCCCCGTGGTCGAGTTTTGCGGGGCGATCGTGCGGGTCGGGGCCCATGGGCGCAAGTTCATCCGACCGTCCGTGGGCCGATCAGGTCGATTTTTCGCCGAGACCGCGGGCCAGCTCGACCACCGCCGCGAGCGCGCCGACCACCGGATGGCTCGCCTCGCCGCCGATCTGGGTCAGCTTGATCTCACCGACGCGCCCGCCGACCGCCGCCGCCAGCTCGGGCAGCTTCTGCGCCGTCACCCGGCGGGCCTCGGCCGCCGCCCGCACCTCCGCCGCCCGCGCCTCGGCCAGCAGCACCGCCGCTTGTGCCTCGCCCTCGCGGCGGCTCAGCTCGGCCTCCGCCGCGCGCCCCGCCCGCTCGGCCTCCGCCCGCAGCCGGGCGAGCGCGATGCGCGCCTCTTCGGCGGCGAGCCGGGCCTCGGCGCTCTCGATCTCCGCCCGCGCCGCCTCGACCTCCAGCCCCCGCCGGCGCACCTCGTGGGCGGTGCGCTCGGCGGCGGTCTGCGCCTGCCGGTCCAGCGCCGCCCGCTCGGCCTCGGCCTCGGCCGCCGCCCGCCGCCGCTCGACCTCCGCCGCCCGGGCCACACCGGCCAGCCGCCGGGCCTGCTCCGCCTCGGCCCGCTGCTGCGCCTGCGCCTCGCGGCGGGCCTCGATCTCCTGCTCGGCGGCGATGCGCGCCTCTTCGATGGCCCGATCGCGGGTCGCCTCGCGGGTCGCCACGGCCTGCGCCGCCGCCGCCTGCGCCGCGCGCGCCTGCTGGTCGAGCGCCGCCCGATACGGGGCCTGCATCGCCGCGAAGACCGCCTCGGAGAGCACCCGCACCTCCTGCACCTCGATCGAGTCGATCACCACCCCCCAGCCCTTGCTCGTCTCGTCGTCGGGCCGCCCCTCGCCACCCACCACCGGCGCGATCTCGCGCAAGAGCTCGTCGGCGAGGGCCTGCTTGCGCTTCTGCAGGCAGTCGTCCACCGCCAGGTTGGCCACCAGCCGCCGGGTCGCGCCGACGAACATCGAGGTCAGCGTCTCTTCGAGCTTCTCCTGCGCCCGCTCGGGGAAGCTGAAGTTGAGCACCCGATAGGCCAGCAGCGGCTCGGCGATGCGGTAGACCGCCAGCCCGACCACCTCGACCCCCACCCGCTCGAGGGTGATCTGATCGGCGCGGAAGCTCAGCCGCTGCAGCGAGGTGGGCACCACCGCCACCGAGTCCCAGGGCCACTTGAAGCAGGTCGCCCCCTGCCCCGAGCTGCGCCGGCGCAGCCGCCCGCGGCGTACGTGCACCAGGTACTCCGAGGGCCGGGCGGTCACGAACCCCCAGCGCTTGATCTTCTCCGGGTCTTCGACGGGTTTGCCCCCGCGCCAGCCGGTATCGTGGCGGGCGCGGGTCGCGATCTGCATGACGGCCATGGCGCGGCTCCTGCGACGTGTGGCCCTCCATTGCGCAAAGCCCGTGCCGCCCGCTCGACGGCGCCCTCCGGCGGTCACCCGACGCGCCCTGCGCCATGCTGGTGCACCGCAATGACGCAGCGTGCTGTCACAGAACACCGCCGACCCCCTTTCGACACCCCGGGCTTGTAGAGTAATTTGACGAACGCGGCATCGGAGAGCGCCGCGCCCGTCCCGTCTGCCGTGGAGACCGCGTCGGCATGAGCCGCCGAGCGACCCCTACCGTCGAGTCGCCCGCCCGCGGCGAGGTTCGCCCGGAGACGGGACGATGAGCCGCCCGATCCACAGCGGCGCGGCCCGCTGGCGCACCGAGCGCCGCCCCAGCGAGACCGACAGCCTGCTCGTCGACGCCCACGCCCACCTCGAGCGGGGCCATCGGGATCGCGCCCGGCGGGTGGTCAAGGAGACCCTGCTCACCGAGATGAGCCTGCCCGAGGGGCTCGAGGTCGGCCGACTGCTCAACCTGCTCGACGAGACCCAGGCCGCCGTCGACCTGTTCCACACCCTGCTGCGTCAGGCGCGCCACGCCGTCGATCAGGCCACCGTGCGCGCGGCGCTCTTGATGGTGCTCGAGCGCTACGACGAGGCCGTCGAGCCGCTGCGCTTCCTCGTCGACCACCGCCCCGACGCGGCCGAAGCCCACCTGCGGCTGGCCCAGTGCTTCTTGCGCAGCGGGCGCGACGCGCCGGCCCTCGCCGCGGTGCGCCGGGCGCGCCAGGTGGCCCCCGACTGGCCCGACATGCACCTCGAGCTGGGGCGCATCGCCCTGCGCCTCGGCGAGTTCGAAGACGCGCGGGTCGCCCTGTATCGGGCGTGGCGCATCGACCCCGACGACCGCCGCAGCACCCTGGCCATCGCCGCGCTGTGGATGCGGGCCCGCAAGCCCGCCGAGGCGCTGCCGCTCTACGAGCACGCGCTCGAGACCCACGGCGACTCGGCCCAGGTGCTCGTCGAGGCCGGGCTGGCCTACGCCCGCAGCGAGCGGGTCGACGACGCCCGGGGCTGCCTCGAGCGGCTCGAGGCGCGGCACCCGCGGCGCCGGGACGCCGCCCGCCGGCTCTCGGCGGCCATCGACGAGGCGATCGCGCTCGAAGACTCCATCGTCGAGCTCGACGAGGACGACCTGGTCTCGGTGGACGGCTCGCTGCCGGCGGGCTTCGAGAGCCTGGTGCCGGTGCCCGGCAAGGAGCGCCGGCTGGGGGACGTCACCACCGGCGAGGTGGAGGCGGCCCTGGGCACCCTCGACCTCGACATCTCGATGGACGACTTCGGCAGCTACGAGAGCTACGACGAGCCGGGGCCCATCCCGCCGCCGCTGGACGCCGTCCCGTCGACGGGCCCCATCCCACCGCCGCTCGGGCCGTCGGCCGCAGAAGAGCCCGCAGACGAGTCCGCAGACGAGTCCGCAGAGAAGCCCGCCGCCGAGCCGCCCGCCGCCGAGCAGCGGGCCCACGCGCCGTCGGGCCCCGCGCCGCGCCGCGCGCCCGTCGCGCCCGCCGACGACGAGGACGACACGCCGACCTTCGAACGCTTCCCGCTGGCCCCGCCGCCCGCCGCGGTGCCGCCGCCCCCGCTCGATCCGGGCGACTCGGTGGAGCGGGCCTTCGCCGAGCTGGTCTTCGACGACGGCGGCGTCGAGCTGAGCCCGCCGGTGCGGCTGGGCGCCGACGCGCCGATCGAGCCGACCGCCGAGCCCGCCGAGCCGCCCGCCGCGGCGCTGCTCGCGCCGCCGGTCGACCCCGACCCGTCCAGCGACGACATGCCGCGGCTGCAGGCCGACATCCCCGCCGCGGCGACGGCGTCGGTCGATCTGGAGGACTCCTTCGACGACGAGAGCGAGGCGCTCTCGTCCCCCGGCGGCGCGCGCGCGCCGGCCCCGGCCTTCGCGCTGCTCGGCCCGCCGCCGGCCAAGCGGCGCCAGACCGGGCCGCTGCCGCTCGACAACCCGCTGCCGCCGCTGATGGCCTTCGGCTCGTTGTCCGGCGACCTGTCGGTGGCCAACCTCGACGAGCCCGACCCGCCCTTCGAGTCGCCGACGCAGGCTCTCCCCCCGCGGCGGCGCAGCCGGCGCAGCACCGGCTCGCTGCCGCTGCTCGCGCCGCGGCCGTCCAGCGCGCCCCCAGCCCGTCCCCCGGAGGCCCGCCGCCGGCGCAGCTCGGCCCCGCCGCCTTCGAATCACCCCGGCGCGAGCTCGCTCGGCGGCCCGCCGAGCAGCGTCCCGCCGAGCAGTATGCCGCCGAGCCATGGCCCGTCCGGCTCCGTCGGCGGCTCGGTCGGCGGATCGGCGGCGGGCTCGGTGGGCGGCTCGATGGGCGACCGCGGCGTGGGCCGCAGCCGGCGCAGCCGCCACCCCTCCGGCGCGCACCGCCGCTTCGACGCGCCGCCCGGCTCGGGCCCCACCGGCCCGCTGCCGTCGCTGCCGCAGCGCCAGCCCTTCGCCGAGATGACCGTGGGGCAAGGCCTGACCCACCGCGGCGAGCCCGGATCGACCCCCGGCGGCAGCGGGCGCTCCCGGCGGGGTGATCGGGCCCGACCCCGTACCTCACCCGGGGGTCCGATGCCCACGCCCCAGGCGGGGGCCTGGGGGGCCGCGCCGCGCACTGACCCGCTGTTGACCACCTCCGACGCGCTGCAGCGCTGGCGCCCGCCGACCGCCGAGAAGGCCGCCGAGCCCACGCCGCCCCCCGAGCCCGCCGCGTCCCGCGACGGCGCGCCGGGCCAGCGCCTCGGCGGCCGCGCGAGCCCGTCGCTGCGCAGCCAGACGGCGCTCATCGCCGGCAGCCACGCCGTCTTCTGGCTGCCGCGGGTCCTGCGCTTCATGGAGGGCGGGCACCTCAGCGGCGCGGTGGGCCTCAACGCCCCGCAGGGGCAGGCCGAGGTGCAGTTCCGCGCCGGCCGCCTCACCGGCGCCTCGGCCAGCAACCGCCCGACCCTGGCCCAGGTGCTGCAGCACCCCCAGCGGCTGAGCCCCAATCAACGGGGCGCGCTCGGCGACCTGACCTGGGGCGCGCAGGACGGCGAGTCGCTGCTCGATCGGCTGGTCGAGACCGGGCTCTTCGAGGCGCCCAACGTCAACGCGACGGTCATCGACCAGGTCTTCGCAACGGTCTCCGAGGTGCTGCGCTGGGGCGTGGGCTGGTTCACCATGGTGGCCCACGCCGACCCGCCCTCGCGCACCGGCCGCACCGTCAAGCTGCCCCTCGCCGCGCTGCTCAGCGGGGTCGAAGACGACCGCGAGGGCGCCTCCGCCGCCGCCGGCCTGCGCCCGCCGCCCGAAGCCGCCGGCCTCGACGCCCGGCTCGAGACCCGCATCCGCGCGCAGCGGCAGCGGGTCGAGCGCGAGCCCGACGACGATCGCGCCCGGCTGCAGCTGGGCCAGCTGCTGATGCGCGCCGAGCACTATGTGCAGGCGATCGACGTCTTCATGACCGGGCTGTCGGGCTCCATCGACCAGCGCTACGTCAAGCTGATCGGGCTGGCGATCGAGGGCCTGGCCCAGCACGGCCCGCGCCGCGGCGCCGATCGCCTGCTGCGCATCGTGCTCTGCGGCCGGCTGGGCCGGGTGGGGCTGGTGCAGCTGCTCGAGCTGCTGGGCCCCGAGCGGGTGACCGGCACCGTGCGCCTCATCGCCCACGAGGGCCTGGCCGAGATCGAGCTGGTCGACGGCGAGCTGGCCGGCGCGACCAACGCCAATACCGCGCGCCTCGGCGACCTGATGCGGGCCTCGTCGATCATGACCTCCGAGCAGATCGAAGCCCTCGTCGCCCGGCAATACGCCCGCGACCCGTGGCTGCCCCTGGGCCGGCTGGCGGTCGAGGCGGGCCTGCTCGAGCCCGATCAGATGCGCGGGCTGCTGCAGAAGCAGGTGCGGCTGGCGCTGCTCGAAGCGGGGCGCTGGCGTCAGGCCCACTTCGTCGTCGAGCTGGGGCAGAATACCGGGCTCAAGCTGCACCGCGACCTGGATACCCACGGCATCCTGCGCGACCTGCGGCGCATGGTCGGTCGCGGGCGATAGCCGCCCGCCCTCAGGTCAAGGCGCCGACGATCGTCAGGATGGCCCCCGCGATCAGCCCGATGCCGCTGGCGATGCCGGTCCACTGCGCGGTGCCCTTGGCGCTGCCGATGAGCTCGTCGCGGGTCTGGCGCGACAGGGCGAAGATCGGCCCGCCGCGGCCCATGGCCAGGGTGCCGCCCTTGTCGCTGACCTTGCCCACCACGGTGAACTGCCCGTCCACCGGCACGATGTGCTCCTCGTACTCGTAGCCCAGGGTGCGCCGCCGGCCGCCGGGGGCCGAGACGGTCATCGAGAAGCGGCCGAAGCCGATGTTGAGCCCGCCCTGCTGCGGCTCGAAGCGGTCGACGGTCTCGATCTTCGCGTCCCAGTCGAGCCCGTCGGCCTGCACCGGCAGGGTGCCCGAGGCGTCGACGAGCGCGAAGCCGGTGCCCTCCGACTGGGTCGACATGGTCTCGGTGCCGCGCCGGGTCTCCAGGCGGCGGTTGCCGTTGCTGTCCTCGCGCTCGTAGTCCTCTTCGTAGCGCCGCTTGACGCTCATCGAATAGTAGAGGCACGGCCGGCCGCTGAGCGGGGCGACCAGCGGGCTGTCGCAGCGCACGGTGCCGGTCAGCGCCGCCATCTCTTCGAAGCCGCCGCCGCCGAGCTCGCCGGCCACCGCCCGCGCCGTATTGGTCAGCTCGCCGATGGTCGACTGCTTCGCGGTCAGCAGGTGGCCGATCTTGCGCCGCTGCACCACGTGGATGATGGCGAAGACCACGGTCAGGACGAGCAGGATGACGCCGGCGACGAGCATGGGGACCCCCGGATGCCTGGGATGTCCCGTTATAGCGAGCCATCGGCCAGCCGCCAACTCCGGCCGTCATCGACGGCGCGCTCGGCGCGATCAGAGCGCGACCAGGTAATCCACCGTCAGCCGGGCGCCGGGCGGCGGCGGCTCGGCCAGGCGCAGGGTCCACGCGCTCGCGCAGCGCGGGTCGTAGCCCACCGAGAACTGCTCGGCGGTCAGCGCGGTGGGCGGCTGCAGCGTGGCGCAGCGGCGCTCGTCGAGGCACGACAGGCTCACCCGGGCCTCGCCGGCGTGCACCACCGGCTTGTCGAGGCAGAAGCGCACCAGCGACCGCCCGATGCAGCCCGACAAGGCCTCGAGCGGCTGCACCAGGTCGCCCTCGCACAGGCTGGTGCCCTCGGCGACGCAGTCGAGGCCCAGCGCACCGATGGTCTCGGCGAGCTGCAGGTAACGCTCGCCGGTGTCGGCGCCGCCGGTCTGCGTCTGGCAGGCGGCGACGATCGAGCCCTGGCAGACCCCGCCGGGGCAGCAGGCGTCGCTCGGGCCCTCGGCGGCGAGCCGCTCGGCGCTGCAGGCCGGATCGGCGCCGGGCGGCTCGAAGGTCACCGGGAAGCCGTCGGAGGTATAGACCCGCTCGCCGACGATCGCCGCGACGAGCAGCTGGTCGGCGGGCTCGGCCTTCAGCCGGCCGAGGAAGCGCACGTAGTCACCCACCGGGGTCATCACCTCGTCCTCCCAGACGCACGACGAGTAGTCGTTGCCCTGCACGTCGCAGCGCGCCGCGGCGCACTCGCCCGGCGAGAGGTCGCCACACTCGCGGCGCAGGCAGTCGGCCGCGCCCAGGCCACCGCAGCCGGCGCGGTCGCCGAAGGCGTCGGGCACCCCGTCGCCGTCGTTATCGGTCAGGCCGGGATCGCGGCAGATGATGCGGTTGGTCAGCGCCCGGTTGTCGGCGGGCGTCGAGCAGTCGTCCTCGTCGCTGACGATGACCACCGTCAGCAGCGCGTCGGGGCGCAGGAACTCGGGCTCGGGGCCCTCGCCGGCGCAGCTGGGGTCGTAGCCCGCGGCGGTGCAGCACTTGCCGAAGCGCGCGCCGTTGGGGCCATCGCACGACAGCGCCCGGCGCATCGCCTCGAGCCCCTTCTCCTCGGCCGACCCGCCGGCGCCGCGCCAGGCGAGGCAGCGGAAGCGCCGCTCGAGGTCGGCCCGCACGCAGGCGGTGGCCTCGGCCGCGGGCAGGCCGACGCAGTCGCGGCCCACGTTGCCGTCGGGGCCGGTGGCCAACACCGGGTCGTCGAGCACGTCGCTGCAATCGCCGGCGGGCGGCTGAAAGTCACCGGTGCAGCCGAGGCTGCCGCCCTCGGGCACATGGGACAAGAACGCGCCGTCGCTGGCCCCGACGTCGGTGGTGGTCACCGCGATGCGCAGGTCGGCCCCGCTGCCGAGGTCTTCGAAGAAGAAGTCCGCCAGCCGCTCGAAGTTGGCCACCAGCGCGGCCTGCTCCTGGCACATCGTGCCGCTGTTGTCGATGACGAACAGCAGGTCGATCGCGGTGCGCGCCGGCAGGTCGATGGTCTCGCGCATCGCCGCCTGCACCGCCTGCTCGAGCTCGACGAGCGGGTGCTCGTTGCAGCCCGTCAGCGACCCGGCGAGCAGCGGCACGGCGAGCAGCAGCAGCCCCGGCAGCCGGCGACATACGAGCGCCGGCGGCGGCTCGCGGGGCACCGGGCTGAGCCCGGGGTCGGGCGGACGCGCGTCGGGGCGAGCGGCTTGGCGCAGGGCCCGGCCGGGGGCCGGGGCGGACGACGCGGGGATCGACGCGGTCATGGGAGGGCTCCTGTCGATGGAGGAATATGAGGAGTGCGTGTGTGCTCCAGGGTAGGTGTCGGGCGGAGCGGCGGGCAGTGCACCGGCGGGCGGGGGTGGCGGGTGCAGATCGCTGCACCCCCCGGCGGACGCACGGGCGGCGTCGACGGCGGCCCTCCGTGCCATGACATCGGGACTCGCTCGCGCCGCGTGCGAATTCCCGAGCATATGCCGAAGCAGGTCGAGCGCGCAGCGCGAGACGCGAAGGGCGAAGGCCTGAGCACGCGAGCGAGAGCGAGCCGCCGAGCGCAGCGAAGGCATCCGGGCCGGCCCGGACGGGTCGGAGGAAGAGCGCAGCGGTGAGCCGCAGGCGAACCCGAGCATCGACCGGAGATCCCGCCCCGGCGCAGCCGGGGTGCCGTAGTCGAGCACGGCAAACGGGATTGATCTATCGGGCGGATTGCTCTATTTGGGGGTGCAATCGCATCCCAGTCGACGAGGCGCGCCCATGAAGCCTGGAATCAAAGCCCTGCTGGTGGTCTTCGGCACCATCGGCTTCTTCCTGATCCCGGTGGTCGGCCCGGCGGCGAGCACCGCCGGCAACTGGCTGGTGCAGCGCGCGCTGGGGGTCGACGACGAGTCGGCGGTCATGGATCGCAAGCTGCCGACCTACGAGGCGACGCCCGCGCTGAAGACGGCGCTGGAGTGCTGCACCGCCAAGTGCGACCTCGACTGGAACTGGCATCAGGACCGCTGCACCCTCGACTCCCGGGCGTCCTCGGCCTGCTTCGAGGCCTGCGGTGACATCGAGAAGCCCGAGATCGCCCCGATCATCGAGATCCCCAAGGAGACGAAGTACTACTACGGCAAGCCCGAGTAGCGCGCCTCCCGCCCGGCCCGGCGCACGCCGGCCGGCACCTGCCCGACCCGACCCGACCCGCTCCGCCGCTCAGGTGTAGAGCATCAGGTAGATCACCACGCCGGTCACCGAGACGTAGAGCCACAGCGGCCAGGTGACCTTCGCGATCTTGCGATGCTTCTTCCGCTGGTCGCGCCACCCGCGATACAGCGTCGTCAGCGAGAGCGGCACGATCGCCGCCGCGAGCACGATGTGGCTCAAGAGGATCGTGAGGTAGACCCCGCGATACTCGCCCGCGTAGGCCTTGGGGGCCTCTTTGAACCAGTGGTAGATCACGTAGCTGACGAGGAACCCGCCGGACACCGCGAACGCGCTCAGCATCACCCGGCGGTGGGCCTCGAGGCGCCCGCTCTTGGCCAGAAACCCGCCGATCAACAGCAGCAGCGTCGCCGCGCCGTTGAGGCTGGCGTTGACCGTGGGCAGCATCGAGACGTCGATCGCCCCGCGCATGCCCTCGGGGCGCGGCCCCAGGATCAAGAAGGCCACCGCGCCGGCGAGCAGCACCGAGACGATGAGGATGATGCGCATCCAGAACCCCTCGCGGGGGTCGTGATTCGGGGCGTGGGCGTCGTCCATCGGAGCACCTCTCTCGTTTCGCGCAGGACGATACCCGAGCCGGTCGGCGGTCGCGAGGGGCCCCGCGGCGGGCCGCGACCGGCGCCGTCGACGCATGGGTTCATCGCGCTTGATCCCGACGGGGCCCGACCATATAGTTGCTGACGCAATCAGTTGCCGAGGCAACCAGCTGTGGGAGCGAAGCGCCTTGAACGGTGAGAGACCCATCCGCATCGACGACTCGATCGTCTATCGCCTGTGGCGCGCGGCCCGGGCTCAGCGGCGGCACTTCCTGCGGCTCGCGGCGCGCCACGGCATCGACCTGACCCCCGAGCAGTGGTTCGTGCTCAACAAGCTGCGCCAGGAGGACGGGCGCAACCCGAGCGCGCTCGCCGACGCCATCTTCGCCGACCGGCCCAACATCACCCGGCTGCTGCGCGGGCTGGAGCGCAAGGGCCTCGTGGCCCGCCGACCCGACCCCGATGACGGCCGCCGTCAGCGCATGCACATCACGGTCGAGGGGGTCGCGCTGCACGATCGCTTCGCGGCGATCGTGCCCCAGACCCGCGCCGCGGTCTTCGCCGGCATCGACGACGACTTGATGGACGCGCTGCACCGCGGGCTCGCCCGGCTCGAGGCCAACCTGAACGACGACAGTTGACCGCGGCGGCGGGGCGCGTATCGCCGCGCCGTCGCCCCACCGGTTGCCTCGGCAACCACCATGACTCGATGGTTGCCTCGGCAACCACCACGACCGAATGGTTGCCGAGGCAACCGATCAGGAGGACCCCATGCCCGTGATGATGCTCTTGAGCGTGCTGCTCGGCGCGCCGACCGCCGCCGCCGACGACGCCGCCGTGCGCGCCCAGGTGACCGCGTTCGCCGCGGCGGGCGACGCCCGCGACCTGCCCGCCCTCGAGGGGCTGCTGCACCCCGACTTCCGGGTGGCCTTCACCGTGAAAGGCAAGCCGGGCCTGACCCTGATGAGCCGGGCGCAATACGTGGGCGCCGCCAAGGCCGGCAAGATCGGCGGCGATCGCCGGACGCTGACCATCCACCGGGTGCGGGTGAGCGGTGATCTGGCGCAGGTTGAGGGGCGGCTCGCCGGCGCGCGCGCCGACTTCGACGGCACCTGGACCCTCGTGCGCACCGAGGCCGGCTGGCGCCTGCTGCAGGACGCGGTGGTCTTCGCCCCCCGGCCGAGCGGGGGCTGAGCGGGCGAGGCCGGGAGCGGGTCAGACCAGGGGCAGGTCGAGCGGGCCGGTGGAGTCGTCGCCGAACTCTTGCAGGTCGTCGACGCCACACAGCCGGGCCAGGCTGATGAAGAGATTGGCCACCGAGGGCCCCGTCTGGCGGTCGCCGGGGTAGCGCACGTACTGCCCGCCGGCCAGCTGCCCGCCGGCGCGGCCCAGCAGCAGGATCGGCATGTCGAAGTGGCTGTGGGAGTTGCCGTCTTCGATCTCGCTCGACAGGAAGATGACCGAGTTCTCCAGCGCCGTGCGCCCGTCGGGCTCGTCGATGGCCTGCAGCCGCTCGCACAGCCAGGCCACCTGCTGCATCTCCCAGATGTTGATCGTCTCGAGCTTGGCGTGGTTGACCGGGTTGCCCTGATGGTGGCTGAGCTGGTGATGCCCCTCGGCGATGTCGAGCCAGGGGAAGGGCCGGTTGCTGCCGCCGTTGCCCAGCATGAAGGTCACCACCGGCGTCAGGTCGCACTCGATGGCGGTGACCGTCAGCTGCAGCATCTGCTGGATGGTATCGCGGAAGTCCTCGGGGCGCTCCGGGCGCACGCCGGGGTCACACGCCTGCTGCTCGGACAGATCCATCTGCCGCTCCAGCTCGCGCAGGCCGGCGAGGTACTCGTCGATCTTGAGCTTGTCGCGCGCGCCCAGCTTGCCCTTGAGCCGCTGGGTATCCTGGCGCACGTAGTCGAGGATGCTGCGCCGATACAGGGCTTTCTTGGCGACCACGTCCGGGGGCAGCCCGTCGGCGTTGGTGCCGAAGAGGCGGTTGAAGACCGAGCGCGGGTTGGTCTCCTTGGCCGCGGGGGTATTCTCGTCGATCCACGAGATGTTGCGGCTGTAGGCGCAGCTGTAGCCCGAGTCGCAGCCGCCGGCGTTGCCGCCGCCCTCGGCGCCGAGCACCAGCGACGGGAAGCGGTGCCCCTGGCCGACCCGGTTGGCGATGACCTGGTCGATGCTGATGCCGTTGCTGATGTCGGCCCCGTCGGTCTTGTAGCAGTGGGCCGCGGTGATGAACGAGCCGGTGCCCGCCGCGTGGTCGCCGGGCCCGTCGGGGCGCGCGGGGCGGTTGTGCACCCCGCCGATGAGCGTCATCTGGTCGCGCCAGGGGGCCATCGGCGCCAATATGGGCGTCATCTCGAAGTCGGGGCCCAGCGTCTGCGGGTCCCACGAGGGCATGTGGATGCCACAGGGCACGTAGAACGCGATGAAGCGGCTGCGCGGGCGCGCGGGCATGCCGCCCTGGGCCCGGGCGAACGACGGGATCATCGCGTCGAGCAGCGGCAGCCCGAGGGCCAGCCCCGATCCGCGCAGGAAGGTGCGCCGGTCGAGCGGGGCCCGGAAGATCCCCGGGGCGCGGCCGCCGCTCCAGTCGAAGCGGCTCTTGCGGGTCTTGCGGGCCATCAGCGGTCCTCCCCGTTCATCGCGGCCATGTGCTCGGCCCTCTCCGCCGGCGACTCGCCGCGGCGCATGGTGAACATCGGGCTCTGCACCAGGGCCCGGGCGACGTCCTGCAGCCGCCAGTCGACCGCGTCGAGCTCGTCGGCCATCTCGACCAGGCAGCGGCGCTGCCCGCGGTCGCGCACGCGGTCGACCCCGCTGCCCAGGGCGTAGGTGGTGAACTGGTCCTGGAAGCAGGTGTAGAGCCGGCGGTCCTCCTTGAGGATGTCGGCCAGCTCGACCGCGCCGACGAAGGCGGTGCCGTCGGGCATGATGCCCGAGTCGTCGACGGGGTGCTCGCCGTCCATCTCGCGGAAGGCGCCGATGCCGTCGAAGCTCTCCAGCCCCAGGCCGATCGGATCCATCTTGTCGTGGCACACCGCGCACTCGGGGTTCTCCCGGTGCTGGGCCAGCCGCTCGCGCAAGGACCCCTCGAGATCGACCTCGCCCAGCTCGGCCTCGACCCCCGGCGGCGGCGCCGGCGGCTCGTCGCACATCAGCTGCTCGAGCACCCACTTGCCGCGCTTGACCGGCGAGGTGCGGGTGGGGAAGGACGTCACGGTGAGCGTGCTGCCCAGGGTCAGCACGCCCGCCCGGCCGGAGCCGGCCAGATCGAAGCGGCGGAAGCCCGGCGGGCCGTCGGGGTCTTCGACCCCCGTCTCGAAGTCGACGCCGTAGTGCCGCGCCAGCCGCGGGTTGAGCCAGGTGGTCTCGAAGTCCATCAGCCGGGCGAGCGAGACGTTCGCGGCGAAGAGGTGCTCCATCACCGTCAGCGCCTCGGTGACCATCGCGCCGCGCAGCAGGTCGTCGAAGTCGGGGAAGGCGGCGTAATCCGGCGCCACGTCGGTCATGGCCCGCACGAAGAGCCACTGCCCGGCGAAGTTGTCGACGAGCTGCCCCGCCTTGGGGTCGGCCAGCATGCGGGTCACCTCGGCGTCGAGCTGCTCGGGGTCCGACAGCCGGCCTTCGTCGGCCGCCGCCCGCAGTTCGTCGTCGGGCATCGTGCTCCACAAGAAGTACGACAGCCGGGTCGCCAGCTCGTGGTCGGTCAGCCGATGCGGCGTCGGGTCTTCGGGGTCGGGGTCCAGCTCGACGCGGTAGATGAAGTGCGGCGAGAGCAGCACCGCCCGGAACGCCAGCCGGATGCCCTCGACGATGGAGTCGCCCTCGGCGCGCGCCAGCCGGACGAGCCCCATCAGCCGCTCGACCTCCTCGGCCGCGACCGGGCGGCGCCAGGCCTTGCTGGCGAAGGCGTGCACCACGTCGGCGGCGCAGCCGAAGTCGTCCTGATCGGCCAGCTCACAGACGAAGTACGGGCTGCGCTCGGCGGGCTCGGCGGGCTCGGCGGGCTCGTCGGGCGCCGCGCCGAAGGGCCCCTCGACCACGATGACGTCCACCAGCAGGTTGCGGTCCCGCTGGGCCGGGTCGGGGTCGTCGGGCATGTAGTAGTCGTTGATGAACTCGACCGAGACGATGTGCGGCCCCGCGGCGAGCGGCACCCGGCGCACGTACCACTCGGGCGCGGCCACCGTCGCCTCGACGTCGATGGTCTCGATCAGGCCGCCGTCGACGCTGAGGGCCATGCGGGCCGGATCGGGCCCCGCCTGCTGACCCCAGGCGCGCACCTGGATGTCGTACTCGCCGCCGGCCGGCAGGTTGAGCTCGACGTCGATGGTGCCCCGGGACCACAGGTTCCACGCGTCGCCGGCGTCGCCGCCCGCGCTGCCGCCGACGTCCTCGGCCTCGAAGATCTGCTCGATGACCGGCGGCGCGGCGGCGCCCACCGGCCCGTCGATGACCACCGCGTCGACGATCAGGTTGCGGTCGCGCAGCGCCCGATCGGGGTTTTCGGGGTCGGTGAAGTCGTTGAGGAAGGCCACGCCGACGCTGTGCTGCCCGGCGGGGATGTCGATCTCGAGCGCGTACCACTCGCGGGCGTCGGCGGTGGCGAGCACCTCGAACTGCTGCACCTCGGCCCCGTCGAGCCGGATGGCCATGCGCGCCGGCTCGTCGCCGGCCTGGGTGGCGAACGCGAGCACCTGCACCGCGTAGCGCCCGGCGACCGGGTAGTCGGCGTCGATGGTCAGCTCGCCGTTGCTCCAGATGTTCCACGCCTCGTCGCGCCAGACCGCGCCCACGTCGGCGCCGACGTCTTCGGCTTCGTAGGTCCGCTCGGTGCGCACGGCGGGGGCCTCGACGGCCCGCTGCACGAGCGCCTCGGCGGCGGCGTCGTACTGCGCGACGTGCACCGGCGAGACGCTGAGCACGTCGCCGATGTTGTCGAAGCCGTAGCCGATGTCGTCTTCGGGGAAGTTCTGCGCCGGCCGCGAGTCGTCGCCGAGCAGGTCGCGCACCGTATTGTCGTACTCGGTGCGGGTCAACCGGCGCAGGGTCACCCGGCCGGGGTCGTCGGCGCAGGTCGGGTCGGCGACGGGCTCGGGCTCGGGCGTCGGCTCCGGCTCTTCGCCCGGCTCGGGCTCTTCACCCGGCTCGGGCTCGGGCTCTTCACCCGGCTCGGGCTCGGGCTCGGGCTGGGTCGGCAACGGGTCGGATGGCACCTCGCCCATCGGCCCCGGCAGGGCCTCCGGCGGCGGGGGGCCTTCTTCGCAGCCCGCCAGCACCAGCGCCGTCAAGAGCGCGGTGAGCGGGATCGAACGCCTGTCGATCACGGTGCCTCCTCGGTGGGCGCCCGGCGGTGCCCGATTGGCCGAAACGCCTTCTGTCGAGTGATGTTGCAGAGTGTAGCCGCGCGCATGGACCGGCTCAAGCCGAAGGCGGCGGTCGTCACCGGACCGGCACCGGCCCTCGGTGGGCCCGAAGTCGGTCTTCGGTGGGCCCCAGGTGGCCCCGGGCGGGCCGGAGCGCGCTCGGGCGAGGGGTCGGGCAGGCCGGGCGGCGATCGGGGCCTGCGGCGGCCGGGGGATGGCCTGCTGGCGATCGGCGAGACGCGAGCCCGCGCCCTCGATCGGGCCCCTCGAGGACGATTCGAAAGACGAACGGGGCCCCGCAGGGCCCCGCGTCACGGGCATCGGCCGCCGGCCTCAGCGCTGGCCGCGCCGATCGCCGCGGGCGGGGCGCTCGTCATCGCCCTCGTCGGCGTCGGCGTCACCCTCGTCGGCGTCGCCCTCGTCACCGGCCTCGGGGCGCTCGCCGCGCTCGGGACGCTCACCGCGCTCCGGCCGCTCGGCGTCGCCCTCATCGCCCGCCTCGGGGCGCTCGCCGCGCTCGGGACGCTCGCCGCGCTCCGGCCGCTCGGCGTCACCCTCGTCGCCCGCCTCGGGGCGCTCGCCGCGCTCGGGACGCTCGCCGCGCTCCGGCCGCTCGGCGTCACCCTCGTCGCCCGCCTCGGGACGCTCGCCGCGCTCCGGCCGCTCACCGCGCTCGGGACGCTCGGCGTCACCCTCGTCGCCGGCCTCGGGGCGCTCGCCGCGCGCCGGTCGCTCGCCCTCATCGGCGCCCGGGGCATCCGGGCAGGCGTTGTGGCAGGCGTCGGCGGCTTCGAGGGCCGCGTCCACGCAGACCTCGCGGTCGAAGCCCGACTCGGCGCACTCGGCCATCGCGGCCCGCGCCTCGGGGCGGCAGGCCTCGATGCAGCCGCGGACCCGCTCGCGGACGGCTCCGGCGCACTCGCGCAGGTCTTCGGCGCCCAGCTCTTCGCAGATCGGGGGCAGCTCGCGGTCGGCGCCGGCCTCACCGTCGTCGGCGTCGCCGCGCTCCGGCCGCTCACCGCGCTCCGGCCGCTCGCCCTCGTCGTCGCCACGCTCGCCGCGCTCGCAGTCATCGTGGTCGCGCTCGCCGCGCTCCGGCCGCTCGCCGCGCTCCGGCCGCTCGCCGCGCTCCGGCCGCTCGCCGCGCTCCGGCCGCTCGGCGTCGCCCTCGTCCTCGCCGCGCTCCGGCCGCTCGCCGCGCTCGGGGCGCTCGCCGCGCTCCGGCCGCTCGGCGTCGCCTTCTTCGGCGTCACCACGCTCCGGCCGCTCGCCGCGCTCGGGGCGCTCGCCGCGCTCCGGCCGCTCGGCCTCGCCCTCGTCGTCGCCTTCTTCGGCGTCACCACGCTCCGGCCGCTCGCCGCGGGCCGGCCGCTCGGCCTCGCCCTCTTCGGCCGCGTCGCCGTCTTCGTCGCCGGCCTCGTCCTCGTCCTCGAAGCCGCGATTGCGCATCGCGTTGCCTTCGTTGGCCGCCTCGAGCTCGACCATCGAGCGCTCGAAGTCGGCGTCGTTCGACTGCTCGACGGGCGCGCAGGCGGCGGTGGCGAAGCAGGCGGTGAGGAAGGCGACGGCGCGCAGATTGCGGACGAACATGAGCAACTCCGGGTGATGATGTGGGGTGTCCCAGTCAGCGCGGCGGAGTACTGCAGCCGGCGTGCCAACGCTGAAGAGCCACAAAGCATGCGAAATCCGCAGGGTGTATCCGCGGGTGTCAATCGAACGCGACACCGGCCCGCGCCCGCGGTGCCAAGCCCGCTTGACGGTGTCGGCGCCGCTTGTCGCCGGGCGATCGCGCCCCGGCTGCTGTATGCTCGCCCGATGCTGCACCTGCCCCCGCTGCGCGGCGACCTGCGAGTCGAGTCGGCCGACGAAGACACGCTCATCGTCAGCGATCCGCTCACCGGTCACCGGACCCACCTCGGCGCCGAGAGCGCGGCGGTCTGGCGCGCGCGGGCGGCGGGGCACGACAGCCCGCTGGGTCTGTGCGCCGCGGTCAGCGCGCTGCCGCCGCCGGTGGTGCGCGACCGCATGCGCCAGATCGGAGACGCGCTGCTGCTCGATGACGACCGCTTCCGGGCGCAGGCGCCGCTGTTCGGCTCGACGCCGGCGGTCGACGACGGGCGGCTGATCCTCGATCCCGACCTGCGCCATCGCTGCGTGCGCTGCGGGTCGTCCTGCCTGGGGGTCGACATCGGCCCGATCAGCGACCGCACGCTGGCGGCGGTCGATGCCCATCGGCTGTGGCAGGGCACCGCCGACGCCGAGTCCGCCGCCGAGACGGTGCAGCGGCGCATCACCGAGCAGGGGCCGGTGCGGGTCTTCGGGCACGCCGACGGGGCCTGCATCATGCTGCGCGAGGGCGACCGCTGCGCGATCCACGCCGCCGCGGGCGAGGCGGCCAAACCCGCCGGGTGCCGCCAGTTCCCCTATACCTTCACCGCGACCCCCGACGGCGTCGCGGTGGGCCTGCAGTTCGAGTGTCGCAGCCTGGTCGAGAGCGCCACCGCCGGTCGGAAGGTGGCGCTCGATGTGCGCGCCGCGGAGCTGGCGCAGGTGGTCGCCGACGGCGCGCTGGTCTCCCGGCTGCCCGATCCGGTGACGGTGGGGCCGGGGCTGTTCGTGCCGGCGAAGCGCTATCTGGACTGGTGGGCGGCGCACGCCCGGGTCGAGCGGCTGGCCGACGCGCTGCCGGCGGCCATCGCGCTGGTCGAGGCCCGCCGGGCCGAGCTGGGGCCCGCGCCGCCGTGGCTGTCGCCGGCGGCCTGGCCCGGCGCGCCGGCGCCGCCGGTCGACATGAAGGCGCTGCGTCAGGCCCTGCCCCATCAGCTGATGGGGGCCTGTGCCTGGCTGACCCGCGACGCGGCCGGCCGGCGCGATCTGGTCGAGCAGGAGCAGGCGGAGCTGGTGCGCAAGGCGCTGTTGGTGCAGACCGGCGCGGTCCGGCTGCCACCCACCGCCGCGGTGCCCGCCCCCGCCGGTACCCCCGACCCACGGCGGATCGCGCTGCGCGGCGCGCTCGCCGATCACCGGTCGGTGCTGGGCATCGACCTGCTGCAGGGGCTGGGGCGGCTGCAGGTCTGGCTCGATCTGGCCGACGCGGTGGCCCGGCTGCGCGCGGCGCAGGCGGCGCGGCGTCCGGTGCGGGCCGCCGATGTCACCGACGGGCTGATCATCGCCCACCGCATCCTGCGCACGGGTATCGTCGATCACACCCTGCGCGCGGCGCACGCGGCGGTGCGGGCGACGCTGGTTCGGGACGAGGCGGCGCCGCCGTGGGTCGGCGTTCCCGCGCCGGGACTGATCGGCGGGGGAGCCGTCACCGTCTCGTGACGCCCACGGCGTCCTCGTCCGTCCGGCCCGCTCGAAAGCCCAAGCCGGCGTGCTCTTCGCAGGCCGGCACAACCCTTGCCATCGTTGCGCGCGCGGTCGCGGGTGCGGCACCATCGCCCCGCTGCCGCGCGCCGCTGCGCACCGAAGTGCCCGACCGAGGAGTCTGCAATGAAGAGTTCGAGCATCGTCCTGGCCACCGACCTCTCCGAGGCCGCCAAGAGCGCCGCCGTCTGGGCCCGCGACATGGCCACCCGCACCGGCATGCCGGTGATCGCGGTGCACGTCGTCGAGATCGGCTTCGACAACTGGCTGCACGGCCGCTACGAGATCGCGGTCGACGACGAGATGCGCGCGGCGGCCGAGAAGCGGGTGGCCGAGTGGTACGCCGACGCCACCGGCGAGCCGGCCCATCAGGTCGAGGTGCACGTGGGCCACGCGGTGCACGAGCTGACCGAGGCGGCGAAGACCTACGACGCGGCGATGCTGGTGATGGCGAGCACCGGCAAGGGCAGCTTCACCCGCACCATGGTCGGCTCGCGGGTGCAGCAGATCGTGAGCATGCCGCCGTGCCCGGTGGTGATCGTCGACCCGATCAGCTTCACCCTCACCGATACCCCGCGCATCGCCGCCGCCATCGACTTCGCCCCATCGACGGCCGAGGTGGTGGGGGTGGCCGGCTCGCTGGCGGCCATGTCGGGCACCGGGCTGACCCTGGCCCACATCTTCCAGACGCCGCGCATGCTGGGCGTCGTCGAGCTGCTCTCCGTCGAGCAGGCGGCGGAGGTCATGGGCGGCGCCGAGGCCGAGCTGCAGGCGATCGCCGAGGCCCGGCTGCCGGGGGTCGAGACCACGGTGGCGGTGCGCGCCGGCGAGCCGGAGACGGGGCTGGTGGAGTTCTGCCGGGCGGAGCGGATCGACGTCCTGGTGCTGGGGCATACCGGGCACTGGCACTCGGCCCGGGAGCTGCTCGGCAGCACGCCGCGCAAGCTCTTGAGCAATCAGCCGTGCACGCTGGTGATCGCGCCCCCGCCGCGGCCGGCGGGCTGATCGCCGCAGGCGCCCGCCGCTCGGCTACTCGGCGGGGGCGGGCGGCGGCGCGCTCTGGGGCGCGGGCTGCTCGTCGGGCGCGGCGTCGGGCACCCAGTCGGCGGCGACCGGGTCGGGGCAGACCTTGGCCGCGTCGCGGCTGCCGCAGGCCTTGCGGTTGCCGCCGCGCTCGGGGTCGAGCACCAGGATGACGAAGTTCACCCGCCGGTTGCGCGGCTCGGCGACGCTGTCGCCGGTGCGCACCGCGAGCTGCTCCTCGCCGTAGCCGCAGGCCATCAGCCGACCGGCGTCGACCTTCTTCTGCTCGACGAGGTACTTGCGCACCGCCGCCGCCCGGTTCTTCGACAGGGTCAGGTTGTTGGCGTTGGTGTCCATGGTGTCGGTGTGACCCTGGATCTCGAGCCGCTCGATCTCGGGCAGCGCCTCGAGCACCTCGGCGAGCTTGTCGAGGGTGCCGTAGCTGTCCTGGCCCTTGATGCTCCACCTGGCGGTGTCGAAGTTCACCTGGCCCACCGAGATGCTGCAGTCGCAGGCGTCGCCTTCGCCGTCCCCGTCGATGTCGGACTGATCGTCGGGCACGTCGGGGCACAGGTCGCAGATGTCGCCGACGCCGTCGCCGTCGGTATCGGTGTTCTCGCCGGCCTTCTGCGGGCAGAGGTCGCAGGCGTCGCCGATGCCGTCGCCGTCGCTGTCGGTGGTCGCCTCGGGCTCGGTGCTCGCCAGCGCGGGGCAGAGGTCGCAGTCGTCGCCGATGCCGTCGCCGTCGCTGTCGACCGCGCCGCCTTCGCTCTCGGGGCACAGGTCGCAGGCGTCGCCGATGCCGTCGCCGTCGCTGTCCTCCCGGCCGCCCTCGGCCTCGGGGCACAGGTCGCAGGCGTCGCCGATGCCGTCGCCGTCGCTGTCGGTCTGGTCTTCGTTGGCCTGCCCGGGGCAGGTATCGCACTCTTCGCCGACGCCGTCGCCGTCCTCGTCGTCTCCGCAGGGGTCGGGCATGTAGGCCAGCCCGACGAAGACCCGCGCCTTGGGCGAGCCGTAGTCGGCCTCGAGCGCCGTGCCGACGCCGCCGGTGAGCGCCAGGCCCTGCTCGAAGAGGTAGCGCCCGCCGAGCAGCGCCTCGGCCGGCGAGCTGGCGCTGCGGTCGCCCACCTCGGCGGCGGGGATGCGGCCGATGGCCTCGGCGATGAGTTCGAACGGCGCGGTGATCGGGATACCGACGCCCAGCCCGTAGATCAGCTCGTTGCGCAGCTCGAGCTCGTCGACGTCGTCGTCGGGCCGGAACCGCAGCCCGAGGTTGATCGCCGCCCGCAGCTTCTCGCCGATGAACTCGACGAAGAGCTTGGGGGTCAAGACCAGCGCGTCCTCGCCGACGAAGCCCTCGACGTTGCCGGTGGGCAGGGTGCCGCCGAGCGAGACGCCGACGCTGATCGGGGTGTCTTCGTCGGTCTGCCAGAAGGCCCAGCGGATCAGCAGCCGGATGTCGCCGAGGCCGAAGCCGTCCTGGTCGTTCTCTTCGATGAACGTGCCCTCGGTGTAGTGCACCGGCACGTCGAGGCTCACCTCGACCCCTTCGAGCAGCGCCATCGAGAGCTGCAGGTCGAGGGTGCCGAGCAGCGAGACGAAGTCCAGGTCGTCGATGACCTGATCGTCGGTCACCGTCCGGCTGACGAGCGGGTCGTCGGCCAGGCTGAGGTAGAGCGAGGGCACCAGCTGGAACGGGTGCGGCGTGCGGCTGCCTTCGACGGTGAAGTAGCTCAGGATGCCCGCCTGGGGCTGGAAGTGCTGCACGTCCTGGGCCTGCGCCACCCGCGGGCCGAGGCCGATGACGAGCAGCAGCCCGAGCAGCGACCCGCCGATCTGCGCCGCCCGGCCCGCGGTTCCGCGAGCGCGCCGCCGCCGGCGCATGACGACGCCGAGGCCGAGCAGCAGCCCGAGGGCCGCCGGCCAGCTCGATCCGCCGCGCCCGGCGGCGCTGCAGTCGGTGATGTCGGTGCCGGTGGGGATGATGCAGTCGGCGCCGAAGCCCTCGTCGATGCGCCCGTCGCAGTCGTCGTCGTTGTTATTGCAGACCTCGCCGCCCACGCCGGCGTCGCCGACGACGCGCAGCACGCAGCCGTCGATGCAGGCGCCCTCGTCGGCGGTGCCGTCGCAGTCGTCGTCGATGCCGTTGCACAGCTCGGGCAGCGGCGCGGTGCGGTACTGATCGCCGCAGTCGCCGCCGGGGCAGGTGCACTCGCAGCCGACGAGGCCTTCGTCGAGGATGCCGTCGCAGTCGTCGTCCCGCCGGTTGCACTGCTCGTCGCGGGGCGAGACCCCGAGGGTGCACGGGTCGCAATCGGGCAGCCCCTCGTCGATCAGGCCGTCGCAGTCGTCGTCGATGTCGTTGCAGACATCGGCCGAGCGGGGCTGGCCGTCGATGCAGCCGCAGCCGGTCAGCCGCTCGTCGATGCGCCCGTCGCAGTCGTTGTCCCGCTGGTCGCAGACCTCGTCGCCGTCGCCGACGCAGACGTCGGGCGCGCACAGCTCGAGGTTCTCGTCGATGGCCCCGTCGCAGTCGTCGTCGTCGCCGTCGCAGGCCTCGGTCGCGTCCGCCGGACCGCAGACGCAGCCCAGCCCCTCGTCGACGTTGCCGTCGCAGTCGTTGTCGCGCAGGTCGCAGACCTCCGCCTGGGAGATGACCCCGTCGAACGTGCACGGCGAGCAGTCGAGCCCCTCGTCGATCCGGTCGTCGCAGTCGTCGTCGCCGTTGTTGCATACCTCGGGCATGGGCTCGCCTCCGTCATGGCAACCGCAGATGCGGAAGTTCTCGTCGATGCGGCCATCGCAGTCGTCGTCGACGCCGTTGCAGTCCTCGCTGTGCGGCGGGTCGGTGTCTTCGTCGGTGGTGCCGTCGCAGTCGTCGTCGATGCCGTTGCAGGTCTCCGGCGCCGGATCGCAGGGCTCGACGCAGCCGTCGGGGAAGTCCTCGTCGATGCGCCCGTCGCAGTCGTCGTCGATCTGGTTGCACAGCTCGGAGAGCGGGGCGATGCGGTACAGGTCGCCGCAGTCGCCGTCGGGGCAGTTGCAGCCGCAGGCCTCGACGCCGTCGTCGATGACGCCGTTGCAGTCGTCGTCCCGCCGGTTGCAGACCTCGGCCCGCGGCGTCGCGCCGAGCGCGCAGGGGTCGCAGCCGGGCAGCCCCTCGTCGGTCAGCCCGTCGCAGTCGTCGTCGACGTCGTTGCAGCGCTCGGTGCTCGGCACGCCGCCCGGTCCGCAGCCGCAGGGGTTGAGCCCCTCGTCGGTCAGCCCGTCGCAGTCGTCGTCCGCCCGGTCGCAGATCGGCTCGCCGCTGCGCACGCAGACCGCCGGATCGCAGCCGTCGAGGTTCTCGTCGACCACCCCGTCGCAGTCGTTGTCGACGGTGTCGCAGGTCTCGACCGCGTACGGCCGGCACTGGCTGCAGCCCAGCCCCTCGTCGACCATGCCGTCGCAGTCGTTGTCGCGCAGGTCGCAGATCTCGGGCAGCGAGCGCACCCCGTCGAACATGCACGGCAGGCAGTCGGCGAGGCCCTCGTCGGTGAAGCCGTCGCAGTCGTCGTCGGCGTCGTTGCACACCTCTTCGCCGCCGGTCGCCCCGCCGTTGCAGCCGCACTCGCGGAAGTTCTCGTCGACGCGCCCGTCGCAGTCGTCGTCGAGGCCGTTGCAGTCCTCGGCGGTCGGCCCGCGGGTATCCTCGTCGATGCGCCCGTCGCAGTCGTCGTCGACGCCGTTGCACAGCTCGGGCAGCGGCGCGTTCTGGTACATGTCGCCGCAGTCCCCGCCGTCGCACTGGCACTCGCAGTCGGCCAGCCCCTCGTCGAGCACCCCGTCGCAGTCGTCGTCGAGCCGGTTGCAGCGCTCCTCGGCGGCGGGCACACCCAGCGCGCAGGGGTCGCACAGGCTGCCGTCGCTGCCACGCAGGCCCTCGTCGAGCAGGCCGTCGCAGTCGTCATCGACCCGGTTGCAGACCTCGACGCCCGGGGTGCCATCGTCGGTGCAGCCGCAGCCGACCAGATCTTCGTCGACCGTGCCGTCGCAGTCGTCGTCGAGCCGGTTGCAGACTTCGTCCACGCCAGCGGCCGGATCACAGCCCGCGTCGCAGCCGTCGAGGCCCTCGTCGACCGCGCCGTCGCAGTCCTGGTCGAGCCCGTCGCAGCGCTCGGCCGCGAAGACGTCGCAGATGCAGGCCAGCCCCTCGTCGACGTCGCCGTCGCAGTCGTCGTCCTCGTCGTCGCACGCCTCGCTCGCCGCCGGCGGATCGCAGGCGCAGGCCAGCTCCTCGTCGACCTCGCCGTCGCAGTCGTTGTCGCGCAGGTCGCAGATCTCGGCCGCGGGGCGCCCGCCGGGCAGGGCGCACGGCAGGCAGTCGAGCCCCTCGTCGACCCGGTCATCGCAGTCGTCGTCGGCGCCGTTGCAGGTCTCCGGCGCGGCCGGCCCGTCGTCCTCGCAGGCGCAGGTGCCGATGTGGAAGTTCTCGTCGATGCGCCCATCGCAGTCGTCGTCGGCGCCGTTGCAGTCCTCGGCGGTCGGCGGGCCGGTGCCCTCGTCGATGCGCCCGTCGCAGTCGTCGTCGACGCCGTTGCACAGCTCGGGCAGCGGCGCGGTGGGGTAGAGATCGCTGCAGTCGCCGCCGGGGCAGCTGCACTCGCAGGCCTCGACCCCCTCGTCGATGAGCCCGTCGCAGTCGTCGTCGAGCCGGTTGCACAGCTCATCCCGCTCGCCGGGCGGCATCAGACCGCGGCCCTCGGTGCAGCGGCTGCAATCGACGAGGCCCTCGTCGACCAGCCCGTCGCAGTCGTTGTCGCGGTGATCGCAGACCTCGAGCAGCGGCGGGCGGCCTTCGATGCAGTCGCAGTCGGCGACCCCTTCGTCGACCGTGCCGTCGCAGTCGTCATCCCGCTGATTGCAGGTCTCGGGCACCGCCCGGGCCGGGTCGCAATCGGGCACGCAGGCGTAGACGTGCTCGTCCACCTGCCCGTCGCAGTCCTCGTCCCGCGCGTCGCAGGTCTCGTCGACCGGCGGGCCGCCGGGGCAGACGCAGTCGGCGGTGTCTTCGTCGACGCTGCCGTCGCAGTCGTCGTCCCGTCGGTTGCAGATCTCGGGCATGGCGACCACGCCGCGGAACCGGCACGGCGCGCAGTCGGCGACGTCCTCGTCGATCCGGTCGTCGCAGTCGTCGTCGAGGTTGTTGCACAGCTCGGGCGCGCCGGGCTCGCCGGTCTCGCAGCCGCAGGTGCGGAAGCCCTCGTCGATGCGCCCGTCGCAGTCGTCGTCGATCAGGTTGCAGTCTTCCTGGGCCGGCGGCTCGGGGCGGGCGCAGATGGCCAGCCGCTCGCCGAAGGCCGGCAGACGGTCCTCGGTGAGGTCGTCGCCGTCGCCGCCGCTGAAGCGGGCCTGCACCCCGACCCGGGTCGGCACCCGCGGGCGGCCGCCGCTGAAGGGTATGCTGGCGAAGTTCTGGATGACGAACTCCACGTCGGGCCAGCCGGCGTCGGGGAACGGCGGGGCGGCGGGGGCGACGAAGATCTCCGGATCGCCCGGCGGATCCTCACCGGCGGCGACCAGCCCCCGGGCCTGCAGCGCCGCGTAGGGCTGCCCCGCCGGCACCCGGGCGATCAGGTCGAAGGTGCCGTCGTCGTCGAGGTCGAACTCGATCTGAAAGCTGAGCGCCGTCGGGATGTCGACGCCCCAGGGCACGTCGACGATCGCGTTCGGGTCGCGGGCGTTCTCCGGGTCGCCGTCGCCGTCGATGTCGCCGGCGATGCCGTGCATGTTCAGCCCGACGTACAGCCGCGGGATCTCCGGCGGCCGGTTGAAGACCACCACCCGCACGTCCTTGATGTCGATGCCGCTGCGCCAGTCCGCATCGAGCCAGGGAAAGAGGACCTCTGCCCCCTGCGGCGGGTCGACGTCCCGCTCGAGCGAGTCGAAGCCCAGGATCGAGATCGGAAAAGCGTCCGGCCCGGCGATCGGGAAGTCGACCTCGACGTCGCCGGTGAACTCGATGAAGTCGCCCGGCACGCCGAACGGCTGGGCCTGTGCCGCGCCGGCGAAGCCGATGACGAGAAGCGCGAGAACGGCGCGGCGTCCCCACGCCAACACTGCGGATGCGCCCATGAGATCCCCCAAGGGTGTTTTGACGTGTGGCATCACGCCCCTCCCGAGGCGAATCGCCACAAGCCGCACATATAGACCCGCTGGAGAATCAGGGCGAACAGAAACATGTCACGGACCGTAACGCCGTCACATATTTGTCAGTATTGAAGGGGAGGCGGCCACATCCTGTGACAGACGAGCCCCGGGCTCAGGCGAAGCTCATCGCCAGCACGCGCAGCAGGCCGTCGGGGTCGTCGATGTGTACCCAATGGCCAGCGTCTTTCAGCGTATGCGTCGCGACCCGCTCGAGGCTGGCGATCCGCTGTCCGGTCTCGCCCTCCCAGCGGTTGCTGCGCCCGGCCAGCACCAGGTTCAGCGCCAACCCGGGTGGCGGGTTCTCCAAGAAGGGGAACAGGTCGAGGGCGGCGTAGTCGGCGAGCAGAGCGTCGACCACGTCCAGGTCGAAGCGCCAGACGAAGCCGTCGGCGGTGCGGCGCAGGTTGGTGGTCATCCAGCGGCCGATGCCTTCGGACAGACCCGCGGCGGTGAAATGGGCCACCACCGCGCGGCGATCGGCGACGGGCGTGGGCAGGGCGCGGGCGGTCTCGATGACGTGGCGCACCTCGCCGTCGATGGCCTGCACGCCCGGCGGCGAGTCGAGGGACCACGCCGCCTTGAGCCCCGCCCCGTGCTCCCGGGCGTAGGTCAGCGCCACCTTACCGCCGAACGAGTGACCCACGATGGCCTCGGGGCGCCAGCCCAGGTGGCGGGCGAGCCGGGTCAGATCGGCGGCGCAGGCCCTGACGGTATGCGGCGGCTTCACCCCGTGGCTCTCGCCGTGCCCGCGCAGATCGACGAGCACGACGCGCCACTCGGGGTGCGCCGCGGCCAGCGCCCGGCCGAAGCCGCGCCAGTTGCCGCGGGAGCCGAGGATGCCATGCAGCACGAAGGCGGTCCGGTGCGGCGCGGCGTCGGGCGCGGTGACGATCTCGTGGGCGTTGATCATGGGCGGACCCGCGGCGAGCGCGGGATCAGCTGTCGCCGTCGATCTCGGGCAGGGACGGGCGCTTCCAGCCGATGATCAGCTTCTGGCCCGGCCGCAGGATCTTCTTGCGGCTGATGCGGTTCCAGCGGGTGAGCTTCTTGATGCTGGTGCGGTGGCGGCGGGCGAGCTTCCACAGGCTGTCGCCGCGGCGCACCTTGGTGTAGACCGGCAGCGGCTTGATCGCCTTGATGCCGTGGCGCTTGACGTACTCCTTGACCGCGGCGACCGAGGCCGGCGCGTCGAAGCGCACGTGCATGTGGTCGGCGTGGCCCCGCAGGTGGCGGATGATGCCGGCGCGCTGCTTGGTGCCGAAGATCTCGTCGAGGCGCTCGGCCGACAGGCCCGACGAGGCCCGGGCGTAGGTCTCGAGGCGGCGCATCAGCCGACGGTCGCTGAAGATGTACTCGACCCGGGCGCTCTCGAGCAGGGTCTGCATGAAGACCCAGGTGCGCGGCACATCCAGCGTGCGCGCGGTCGCCCGCTTGAGGTAGGTCTCGTCGTGGCCCGCCTCGAGGTAGTAGGCGATGTCGGCGTCGCGCCCCGACTGGTGCGACAGGTGCCGCTTGAGCTTGCCGCCCTTCTTCGACGAGATGTCGCCGACGTGCAGCCGCGGGGTCTCGGGGAACTTCGCGTGCACCGCCGCGGCGGCCTCCTCGATGGCCGCGATGGCCTCGCGGGTGCCGTAGCGGAACTTGTCGCGCACGGTGAAGTGCTCGCCGGCCTGCAGTGCTTCGCCGTAGGCCAGCCAGCCGCGGTTGGGCTTGCCGATCGAGACGGTGTGCGGCCAGCTCGGCCCGGCCGCCGGGGCGGCGGCCCCGCTCTCGCCCTCGGCGCCGTGCTCGGCGTGCGCGTGCTCGGCGTGCGCGTGCTGCTCCTCGTGCAGCGCGTGCGCCGCGGCCATCTCGACCTCGACCGCCGCCTCGGCGTCGTCGATGCGGGCGAGCTCGTCTTCGAACGCCGCGTAGACGTGCGGGTCGGACGGGCCGCGCACGCCGCGCCACAGCGGGCTGCTCCACGCGGAGGCGGCGTCGAGCGCGGTCGGGTCGATGAGCGGCTCGCTGGCATGGGCCGGCGCCAGCATGCCGGCGGCGGCGACCAGGGCCAGCGCGCTGCCCCCACGGCGGATGCGTGTCATGATCGGCTTCATCGGTCACTCTCCAGACGACGACGCAGTCTAAGCATGTCCTACACCTCCGCACAAGTACGAACAGGTACGCATTCGCGACGCATCCCGCGGGTCGCGCGCCGGGCCGACGTGACCCCGGCCGGCTGCCCGACCAGCCGCCGCGGACGCTGCACCGCCGCCGGCCGCTCGAGCGCGCGCCAGGCGAGCACGACCCCGAACAGGGCCGCCAGCCGCGGCGCGACGGGGCCCTCGACGGCGCTCCACGGGGTCAGCACCAGCAGCAGGGCCGCCAGCGCCAGCCGTACGCCCAGATAGGCCCGGGTGATGCCGCCGCCCGCGGGGCGGTTGCGCAGCAGCGCGAAGGCGGGGATCAGCAGCAGCAGGTCGGTGGGCGGCGCGGCCAACAGCAGCCAGTTGCGCTGCATATCGGGCCAGTCGCTGCCCAGGCCGACGACGATGAGCAGCAGCCCCAGGCCGGTCACCGCCAGCGCGTGCAGGGCCAGCACCGCCCCGCGCACCCGCCGCGAGAGCCGCGGCAGCAGCAGGGCGAGCAGCAGCAGCAGCGCCGCCCAGCCGGCGATGAGCGCCTGCCCGATCAGCGGCCAGCCGGCCCGCGGATCGTCGCCGCCGCGGGCGTGATCGATAATGGTCTCGCCGAGCAGCGGGCCGCGCTCGGTGGTGACCATGCCCAGGCCGTCGAACAGCGCCGCGGGCAGGTAGGCCTGCTCCCACAGCGTGCGGCCGCGGTCGAGCTCGATGCCCGGCACGACCTCGGTGAGCAGCAGCAGGGGCGGCAGCCCGGCGTAGGCCACCCGCACGTCGTCGCGGAAGCTCTCGCCGGTCGCGATCGGGCCCAGCGCGCCGTAGACCGCGCCGCCGGTGTAGAGGTCGAGATAGTCCCGCAGCCGGGTGGCGCAGTTCTCGCGGAAGGTATCGTAGACGTAGTCCCGCCGCTCGCGGGTGATGTCGAGCCGCAGGTGGGTGATCAGCCGCTCGGTGGCCGCCACGCTCAGGTTCACCGGCCGCCGGCTGACGGTGCGATCGGCCTTGATCCAACGGCGCAGCTGGCGGCCGTAGCGCCGGCTGTCGCCCCAGAACTCGACCCGCCCGCCGAGGAACTTCTGCACGTAGTCGTCTTCGGTGAACGCGGTCACCCCGAAGTTGAAGAGCTCGGCGTCCTCGACGGGCACGTCGGGGTCGTCGACCACCAGCATCGCCGCGTGGCCATAGAGGCTGTAGACGTCTTCGGAGACGCCGACGAAGACCAGCTCGACCCGCGGCACCCGCTCGGCGAGCGGCACCTCGGGCGGCGGCGGGGGCGGCGCGGGCTCGAGACCGAGGGCGATGAGCGGATCGACGGGCTCGTCGGCCTCGGGCGCGTCGGGTGCGGCCAGGGCCGACCCGATACAGCCCAGAAGCAGCACCGCCACGACCCACAACGGCGGCCGCGAGGCCGGCCGGAGCGCGCGATGGCGGGAGAGACGGTGCAGCATGGACCTCGACGGAACGGGCGAGACGGCGGCGGCGATACCCGAAGATCGTCCGCCGCTCACGGGCCCGATTTTGCGCCATGAACGGTTGAACCGAGCAAGGCAATACCCGCGGCGGGGGTGCGTTGGCAAGGCATTGCGTAGGTGTGCGTGGGCCGATGTGGGTCGGCGTGCGTGGGCCGCTGTGCGTGAGAGCGACGCGCGGGCGCGGCGTCGCCCGGCGACATCACAGCCCGCAGCGATCGGGCGGCGCGCAGGCCCCGCCGGCGCAGCTGCCGCTGTAGCAGGTGGTGTCCACCGCGCACGCCTCGCCGTTGCGGGCCCGATCGCGGCAGGTGACGCCCTCGCAGACCTGATCCGGCCCGCAGACCTCGAAGAGCCCCTGGCCGCAGGGCTGGTTCGGGCCGGGCACCGGCTGGCAGGTCCCCTCGAAGACGAACGCCTCGGGGTCGAGCCCAGCGCAGAAGTTGCCCGCGCCGCAGACATCGGGGAAGGCCGGCGCGCAGACGCCGCCCGGGGCGACCATGCCCATGCACTCGAGCGCGAAGGTGCCGGTGTTGAGCCCGCACGACAGGCCGTCCTGGCAGAACGGGCCGTTGAAGCCGCAGGCCTGCCCCGCGCCCACCTGGCGGTCGTCGACGGGCTCGCAGGTGCCGACCTCCATGCCGAACTCGATCACGCAGCCCAGGCCGCCTTCACACGGCGGGAAGCCGTCGCCGCACTGCGCGCCCTGGCCCACCGGGCCCGAGCAGCTGTCGTTGACGCAGGTCAGCCCGTCCTGACACGACCGCAGCGCCTCGGCGCTGCACGGGCCGCCCACGCCGCTGCGGGCGGTGCACTGCCCGGGGCAGGCCCCCTGGATGTTGCAGTAGCTGTCGTCGGGGCAGGCGTCGTCGAGGCTGCACGCCCCACCGGGCCCCGCGAGCCCCAGGAAGGCGTCGGCGCATTGCTGGCCGAGGTTGGCGAAGTCGGCGGCGCAGTCGAGCTGAGCGAAGCCTGACAGGCAGGCCTCGAAGTTGACCGGCGCGTAGCTCACTTCGCCGGCGGTGATCGCGTCGCGGATGACGGCGAGCGTCTGGTCTTCGAACTGGCGGCCGATGAAAGGCCGGCACTGCTCGTTGAGCCCGCCGGTCACCAGGGCGTCGAGCTCGCAGCGCTCGAGCCAGCCGCAGACGGCGTCGGCGAAGCGATCGGCGGCGTTGGCGGGCACGTTGACCTCGCCCTCGCCTTCCCCTTCGCCCTCGCCCTCGCCCTCGCCCTCGCCCTCGCCCTCGCCCTCGCCTTCCCCTTCGCCCTCGCCTTCCCCTTCGCCCTCACCTTCCCCTTCGCCCTCGCCCTCGCCCTCACCGCCGCGCGGGCCCATGTCGTCGTCGCCGCCGCTCGACGGCGGGTCGGCGCAGCCGATACCCCAGACCATCACCAGCGTCAGCAGCCAGGCCAAACGTGTCGTCACGATCTCCTCCCCAGACGTGTGCCGGGCACCATACCGCCCCCGACCCGTACGAAAAAAGCGGCCTGTGACCCCGGCTCACCGAATGCATCCAATCGTGCCGACAGATGTCAGGAGGCCGCCGCAGATGCCCGAAGGACCCGAGGTTCGCCGTCAGTGCGACCAGCTCGCGACCGCCCTCGCCGGCCGCCCGACCCGCGCAGTGTGGTTCGCCTTCGAGCGCCTGCAGCGCTACGCCCCGGCCCTCGAGGGCGCGGTGGTGCACGCCGTCGAGCCGCGGGGCAAGGCGTTCCTGGTGCGCTTCGAGGGCGGCATGAACCTCTACGCCCACCACCAGCTCTACGGGCGCTGGATGGTGCGCCGGGCCGGCGAGCGGCCAGAGACCCGGCGTCAGCTGCGGGCGGTGGTCGAGAATGCGCGCAAGGCGGCGCTGTTGTATTCGGCCAGCGAGATCGAGGTGCTGCCCGACGCCGAGCTGCGCAGCCACCCCTACCTGGCGAAGCTGGGGCCCGACATCCTCGACCCCGCGACCACCGCCGGCACCGTCGAGGGGCGGCTGACCGACGACCGCTTCCGCCGGCGGGGGCTCGCGGCGCTGTATCTCGACCAGGGCTTTCTGGCGGGCAACGGCAACTATCTGCGCAGCGAGATGCTCTTCGTGGCGGGCCTCGACCCCCGGCGCAAGGCGCAGAGCCTCGACGAGAGCGACCGCCGCCGGCTGGCCGAGGCGACCATCACCATCGGCCAGCGGGCCTATACCACCGCGGGCGTCACCAACGACCCCGAGCGGGTGGCGCGCATGAAGGCCGAAGGCGCCCGGCGGCGGGCCTATCGCCACTTCGTCTTCGGCCGCGACGGGCGCCCGTGCTTCGAGTGCGGCGCGGCCATCGAGCGCTGCGACATGGCCGGGCGGCGGATCTACACCTGCCCCGGCTGCCAGCGCTGAGCCGATGGATCATCCGCCGAAGATCTGCGCCACCTGCGGCCGGCCGTTCGAGTGGCGGGCGAAGTGGGCCGCCGAGTGGGACGACGTGCGCTATTGCTCGACAGGCTGCCGACGGCACAAGCCGGGCGCGCTCGACGGGCAGCTCGAAGCGGCCATCGCCGCGCTGCTCGAGGCCCGCGGGCCGGGCAAGACCATCTGCCCCAGCGAGGCCGCCCGCGCCGTACGCCCCGACGATTGGCGGCCGCTGATGGAGCGCGTGCGCCGCGCTGCCCGCCGCATGGCCCACGCCGGCGCGGTCGAGATCACCCAGAAGGGCCGGGTCGTCGACCCGGGCGGCTTCCGCGGGCCGATCCGCATCCGGCGGGCCGAGAACTTGTGATCGCCCGCGCCGCCGGGCGACCATCCGCCCGATGCGCACCCTCTGGCTCTTGTTGCTGCTGCTCGTCGCGTCGGCCCCGGCCGCGCCGGCCCTCGCCGCGCCGGACGACGACGTATGCCCCGAGGGCAAGGTGCGCAACGAAGACACCGCCGGCCACTGCTGCTGGGAGGGCCAGGCGTGGTCCGGGCTGTACAAGCAGTGCGTCGGCCTCGCCGAGTGCCCCGAGGGCATGCTGCCCGACGAGGACGGCGAGGACTGCGTGACCCTCGAGTGCGAGGGCGGGCGGGTCGAGGTGCAGGGCGCCTGCTGCTGGCCCGGGCAGCGCTGGGCGGGCCACTGCGACGGTGAGCCCGAGTGCCCCGCGGGCCTGCGGGCCGACGGCGAGGACTGCGTCGAGGCCGGGCCGGCGCAGCCGCAGCCCCCGCCGCCGCTGCCGCCGGCCGATCCGCTGCCGTATGTCTCGCCGCGGCCCGAGGCGGCGGTCGACCTGTCGCCGGGGGACTATCAGCGCGGCTCGCCCAAGCGCGAGGCGGGCCGCTTTCGCAACGAGGCGCGCCACTTCGTGGTGATCTCGCGGCCGATCCGCTTCAAGAAGGGCGAGGTCACCCGCCGCGAGTGGCGCATGCTGGTGCCCCACGACCCGAGCCGCTTCGCCGGCTGCGGCCTCGACTGCCCGGTGGAGCGGGTGAGCTGGTACGAGGCGCTGGAGTACCTCAACCGCCTGTCCCGCGCCGAGGGCCTGCCGGCGTGTTATCCGCTCGAAGGCTGCGTGGGTCAGCCCGGCGGCGGCTGCCCCGACGACCAACTGCTCTGCCGCAGCAGCTTCACCTGCGCCGCGGTGCGCTTCGTCGGCCTCGACTGCGCCGGCTATCGGCTGCCCACCGAGGCCGAGTGGGAGTTCGCCGCCCGCGCGGGCACCGTCGGGCCCTACCCCGGCGCGGCGCAGGGCTCGGGGCAGGGCTCGGCGCTGGACGAGATCGCGTGGACCGCCGCCAACAGCGCGGTGGACTACGCCGACGGGGTCGACTGCGCCGCCTGGAGCCGCGCGCCCACCCCGCGGCGCTGCGGGCCGCACGGGTTCAATACCCGGCTGGCGAACCCGTGGGGCGTCCACGACATGCTGGGCAACGTCGCCGAGTGGGTCTGGGACGGCTTCGGGCGCTATCCGCGCCACGGGGCCGCCGATCCGATCAACCACCTGGGGCTGCAGCGGGTGGTGCGCGGGGGCAGCTTCGCCGATCGCGAGCCACGGGTCGCGCTGCGGGCGCGCATGCCGCCCGACGGGCGCAACGCGACGGTGGGCTTCCGCTGGGTGCGCACGCTGCGCGACGACGTGCCGCCGCCGCTCTTGAGGCGGCCGGTAGACGTGCCCGCGGGCGCGCCGCCGGTGCAGGTCGAGCAAGCCGCGCCGGCCGCCCGCCCCAAGGCTCCCGATCGCCCGCGGGTGGGCGACGAGGACGCGCCCGAGCGCGGCGGGGCCGACGAGGACGCCCCGGAAGGCTCGCCAGGGCCGCCCGCTGACCGCCGGCGGCCCGATTCGGGCCCGACCCCGGCCGAGGCCCCGCCGCCGCCCGGTCGGCCCATGGGACCCGGCTGAGGAGCCCTGCCGAGGGTCCCCGTGGGGCATGTCACCGGTCACGGATCGTCACGCGCGGGTGATGATCGGGGCGCGGCGCGCGGCGGCTTGGGATATAGTGCGTACGGCGCGGGCCGCGGTCGGCGCGCGACGCCACGACCGACGAAGGGGCACCCACCCGCCGATGCATCAAGACCAGGTCATCGCCGGCATCCGGCTGGGCAAGATCATCGGCGCCGGCGCGACCGGCGTCGTGCACGCCGGCACGGTCGAGGCCACCGGGCAGCAGGTGGCGGTCAAGCTGGTGCGCCCCCAGCCGGGGCAGCCGGCCAAGCTCGTCGAGCGCACCGTGCAGGAGGGGCGGGTCGGCTGGGCGGTGCGCCACCCCAACGTGGTGCGGGTCTACGAGTGGGGCATGGCCGGCGGCGGCGCGGCCTATATCGTCATGGAGCGCCTGGAGGGCGAGACGCTCTCCCAGCGGCTGTTGACCCGCGGGCGGCTCGAGCCGTGGGAGGCCATCCGCATCGCGCGCCATATCGCCCGCGGGCTGGCGGCGATCCACGCCGAGGGCGGGGTGCACCGCGACGTCAAGCCGGAGAACGTCTTCTTGTGCACGGTGCCCGCCGACACCATCAAGCTGCTCGACCTGGGCATCGTGCACCTGGGCGCCGACCACCCCGCGCGGCTGGTGCGCACCGGCGTGGGGCTGGTGGTGGGCACCCTGGGCTATCTGGCCCCCGAGCAGGCCCGCGGCGGTGAGATCGACGCCCGCTCCGACCTCTACGGGCTGGGCGCGCTCTTGTACCACGCGCTGACCGGCGAGCCGCCGCACCCCGACGGCGACGTGGTCGACGTGCTGCGCCACATCGCGCTGATGACCGAGGCCCCGGCCCTGCCGCCCGAGCTGCCGCCCGAGCTGAGCGACCTGGTGCGCTGGCTGCTGGCCCCCGAGCCGGGCGATCGGCCGCCGGACGCCGGCTCGGTGCTCAACGCCCTCGAGCTCGCCCAGCCGTCGACGCCCGCCGACCGCCCCAAGCCGGAGCCCACCGACGAGTTCCTGGCGATGGACGAGATCGCCGACCATCAGCAGATCCGGGCGGGCATCATCGCCGGGGTGGCCCGGGCGGTGCGCGAGGGCGGCTCGCAGGCGCTCGAGGACGACCTGGTGGCGCTCGACCGGCTCAAGGAGCGGCGGCGCAGCGCGGCGGCCCGGGTGCGCGAGCTGCGCCGGCAGACCTCGGCCCTCGCCGAGGAGCTCGACGGGCGCAAGCGGACCCTCGAGGCGACCCGGGCCGAGCTCGAGCAGGGGCAGGCCGAGGTGCGCGAGCGCTATCTGCAGTCGACGGCGGCGCTGATGGAGATCGCCGACAGCATCGAAGACATCGACCGGCGCTACCTGCGGCAGTACGAGACCCTCGACGGGCTCTTGTCGGAGGAGAACGCCGAGCAGCCGGCGGCGGTCAGCGTGCCCCGCTGCCTGGCCGAGATGGAGGCGCTGCACCAGTCGCGGGCGTTCTTCGCCGACTCCCAGGCCCAGGTGCGCACCCGCCTGCGGACCCAGCATCGGGCGGTGAGCGGCATCAACCTGCAGGTCATCGAGATCAAGCGCGAGCTGCTGGCGGTCGAGGCCGAGCGGCAGGCGACCCTGGTGGGGCTCGAGGACGCCCAGCGCACCGCCGAGGACGAGGTGCTCAAGCTCGACCGGGAGATCGAGCACCAGTTCCTGCGGCTGGGTTTCCTGGTGCAGGCCCATCAGGCGCGCAAGCGCATGCGGCGGGACGCCGAGGCGGGCCCCGAGGACAGCGTCGAGCGCGGGCGGCGGCCACGGGTGGTGGGCAAGATCAGCCGCCGGCGCTCGATCGACGCCCGCAACGCCGCCCAGGCCCGCGATCGACGCTCGATCGACGCCGGGCCCCCGCGGGATCGACGCTCGCTCGACGCCGGCCCCCCGCGGGATCGACGCTCGGTCTCCGACCGGCGCTCGCAGAACATGACCCCGCAGCGCGATCGGCGGGCGGTGGCCGATCGGCGCTCGCAGAACGTCGAGCCGGTCCGCGAGCCCCGGCCGTCGAACCGGGCGGCGACGATCGACCCCGATCGCACCGACGAGATGGACGATCTCGACAGCATCGATACCAACCCCCGCCATCGCCCCGAAGACCAGACGAGCCCCGAGATGCAGGTGCCGACCGACCCCCGGCTGGCGGCGGCGGGTGATCCGGTGAGCGATCCGGGGGACGATACCGCGCCGCAGTCGCCGATCGACGACGGGGCGGAGTCGCTGCCCGGCGCCGACATCACCTCGCCCGAGCGGCGGCCGCCGTCGCGCCTCGGCGATACCCAAGAGCTGGTCTCGCCGCGCATCGAGCCGCCGGTGGGCGCGCTGGTGCGCGATCGGGCCTCACGGCCGCCGCCCCTGCCCGACGCCGTCTGGACCTCGGCGTCATCCCCCGGTCGGCCCGCCGTCGCCGATCGGCGGGCGGTGGAGCGGGTGCCCTGCGCGGTGCGGGTCGAGGTGCAGACCGCCAACGAGCGCTCGCTCTTGACCAGCCGCGACCTGAGCGATCAGGGGGTCTACGTCTTCGCCCCGCGGGTGCGCCCGGTGGGCACGGCGGCGGAGGTGGTGCTGCACCTCGGCGACGACCGGGTGCGCATCGACGGGCGGGTGGTGCACGGCCAGCCGGGGGTCGGCTACGCGCTGTGCTTCGTCGACATCTCGGCCAAGGCCAGCAGCCGGCTGGCGGACTTCCTCGCCGACGCCGCCCGCCGGGCGCGCTCGGGCTGAAGGTCGCGCCGTCAGACCGCGATCAGCGCCTCGTGCAGGCTGCGCCCCAGCGCCGAGATCCACTGCACGTGCAGCTGCCGCCCGCGGGGGTCGAGGGTGAAGACGGCGTAGTTGTTGATGCCCGTCGACCAGTCGAAGTGGGGCAGCCCCGGCAGCAGCAGGTAGCCCGGGTTGGGCAGCTGCCCGCCGGGCCCGCAGAGGAACTCGGGCACCGTCGAGCCGGGCCCCTGGGCGGTCAGGCGCCCGGCCGAGGCGTGGTGGAAGTCGCCCGAGATGAAGACGACCCCCTCGATGCCATCGAGCTCGATGGCCTGCAGCAGCGCGTCCCGCTGCGCGGGATAACCCGCCCAGCGGTCTTCGCCCGACGGGTAGGGGAAGTCGCCGACGGGCACCGAGGTGCACACGATCTTGAAGACCGCCTCGCTGGCCCGCAGCCCGGCGAGCAGCCAGTCGAACTGCGCCGCGGAGATGTACTCGGCGTCGGGGCCCAGGCGGGTCGACGGGCGCCGCTCGCCGCGGCAGTCGAGCACGAAGAACTCGGCGGTGCGGCCCCAGCGCAGCGACTTCCAGATGCGGTCGGGGGCCATCGGATCGCGGCGCAGGGGCAGGTGCTCGAAGAAGGCGCCGGTGGCCGCCGCCCGCACCGCGGGGTCGAAGGTCTCGGGGTTCCAGTTGTTGTCGACCTCGTGGTCGTCCCAGGTGGCGAGCAGGCCGGTCGAGGCCCGCAGCCGGCGATAGGGCGCGGTGCCCAGGTTCTCGGCCCACTTGCGGCGGTAGTCGTCGCGGGTGACCGCTCCGTCGGCGTAGGTGGTATCGCCGAGCAGCACGAAGAGGTCGAGGTCGTCCCGGTCGGCGGCGTCGTCGAGCGCGTCGAAGGCGTTGCCGTTGGAGGTGCAGGCGCAGGCGGCGAAGACCACCGTATCGAGGCTGTCGGCGGCGCTGGCGGTGCGCACCGTGCCCACCGGGCTGCGGCCGACGGGCGGCGCGGGCGGCTCGGCGCGCTCGACGAAGCAGAAGTGATAGCGGGTGGCGGGGCGCAGCTCGGCGGCGTCGACGTGCACGAAGCCGCCGGCGGCGCGGCGCGCGGGGTATTCGGCGATGCGCAGCGCGTCGGGCTCGCCGGCCGCGGGCCAGATCCACAGCGCGAGCGGCGTATTGCCGGTGTGGCGGGTCTGGATCACGACCCGGTCGGGCAGCGCGTCGCCGGCGGAGACGCCGAGGGGGAAGACGTCGAGCTCGGCGAGTTCGACGGCCGGATCGAACGGGGGCGGGCCGGCGTCCGGGGCAGCGTCGGGGGCTGCGTCGGGCTCGGCCATCGCGTCGGGGGCCGCGTCGGGCTCGGGCGCTGCATCGGCGGCGGCGTCGAGGTCGGCGTCGAGGTCGGCGTCGGGTTCGGGCGCCGCATCGGGCGCCGCGTCCGGTTCGGAGGCCGCGTCGGCCTCGGGCGCCGCGTCGGGGGCTGCGTCGGGCCCTACGTCAGCGGCGTCAGCATCGGGCGGTTCGCCGTCGAGCGGCCCGCGCAGCGCAGCGTCCGGATCGGCGGTCGCGGGAGGTTGGTCGACGCAGCCCACCGCCAGGGCGCCCGCGGCGAGGGCCGCGGTGCCGATGAAGTCCCGGCGATTGGGTCGATGGGCCATGGCGGCACGGTGCCGCCGCGGGCGGGTCGCTGTCAACGCGGGCCGACGGGGCCGTCGGGGCGGTTCAGCGCGGGCTGGAGGTGGGTGGGCGCGGTGTAGCGGGGCGGGGCCCCGCGGCGATCACAGGTTGTCGATGAGCTTGTCGATCTGACGCTCGACCTTCTCCTTGGTCTCGCCGTAGCGGGCCTGGATCTTGCCGACCAGCCGCTCGCGGCGGCCTTCGCTCTGCTCGAGGTCGTCGTCGGTGAGCTTGCCCCACTTCTGCTGGATCTTGCCCTTGACGTTGCGCCAGTTGCCTTCGACCTGGTCCCAGTTCATATGTGCCTCCTGTTGGGCGTCTGTGGCAGCGTTCATGCTGCGGTGAATGGACGGGTCGGAGGCAGTGCAGCGCCCGTGCCAGCGCCGTCTTTGGCGGCTCTCCGGGCGCTTCGGGCGGCTCGGCGGGGGCAAAACGGGGCGGAATGCCCCGGGGCGGCGCGGGTCGCGCCGCGATCCGACCCGCGATCAAGGCGCGTCGTCGAGGCGCAGCTGGCCGCGCTCGAGGTCGGCGTACTCTTCGATATAGGGGTCGACCTTGTACTTGCTGCGGGTCGATTTGCTGGTCATGTAGCGGATCTTGCCGAAGATGGGCCGCTCGGGGCCCCAGGCCCGGTCGAAGCGGCCGAGCACCCAGAAGATGCCGCTGTACGAGTTCGGATCGCGCCCGTCGATGGCCCAGCGGTTGTTGAGCTCGATCATGATCGACAGCGCCTCTTCGGGGGTCTGCGCCCAGTGCAGGATCTTCTTGCCCCACAGCATGCGCAGGTAGTTGTGGATGATGCCGTCCCGCCGCAGCTGGTTCTGGGCGGCGTTCCACAGCGCGTCGTGGGTCTCGGCGTTCTCGAACTGCACCCGGGTGTAGAGGTCGGGGCGCGGGTCGCCGCGGTGCTCGGCGAGGGTGGTCTTCGCCCAGTCGGGCAGGCTGTCGAAGGTTTTGTATTCGTCGGCGGCGTGGGCGTACTGGTAGCCCACCTCGCGCCAGGTCACCAGCTCGTCGAGGAAGCTCTCGGCGCCGGGCGACATGCCCCACCAGCCCTCGCGCTTGCCGGTGGGCTGCGGCGCCAGCTTCTCGGGGGTCCAGCCCTCGCGCTCGGCGACGGCGTCGAAGACCTGGTGCGCGCCGACGTGGCCGTAGTGCAGATAGGGCGAGAGGCGGCTGCTGCCGTCGCGGGTGGGGTGGTTGCGGTTCTGGCCGTAGTCGTCGAGCACGTGCTCGATGAAGTGCGTCATCCGCTCGGCCCCGGCGATGGGGCCGCCGACGGTGGCGACGGGCGGCACGCTGTTGTCGAGCGGCAGGTGCCGCTCGAGGGCCGCCTCGCGGCTGAGGTCACCCGCCGCGGGCCAGCGCTCGAGGATGGCGTCGGGCAGCCGGTCGAGCCGGGGCAGCTCGACCCCGTCGAACGGGTCGGCGGCGGGCCAGGCGTCGAAGTGCGGCGGCAGGTGTTTGTGCAGCGCGCGGCGGAAGCTGTGGGCCCGGGGGTAGGCCCGCGGCGCGGCTTCGAGGGGCAGCAGCCCGTTGCCGTCGATGGTCTCGAAGCGGGTCTCGATCTGCTTCGCCGCGGCGGCGAGCATACGCGGGTAGAAGAACATCGGGCTCTCGTCGCCGATGACCACCGCCGCGCGCTCGGCGAGGGCGGCGAGCAGCCCGCGCCCCGCGCCGTCTTCGGGCTCGACGTAGGCGTAGTAGCTCACCGGGCGCTCGGCGAAGAGCCGCCGGTTGGCGTGCATGCCGTCGAGGATGAACCGATGGTGGCGCGCGTTGGCCCAGCGATAGCCGATGCGCAGCGGTTCGAAGACCACCAGCGGCAGGTCGAGCTCGGCGGCGTAGAAGACCGCCCGCTGCAGCGCGAAGCTGTGGGTCGGGCGCCGGGCGGCGGTCATCCAGTAGAGCACGAACGCCCGATCGGCGGCGGGCGGGCGGTCGTTGCGCACGTGGATGCGCAGGGCGAGCAGGTCGTCGACGTCGTCGGGCTGGGACATGGGGCTCCTCGCGGGGGTGCCCCTGTCGATTCGGGTGCTTCGTGACGGGTTACCGCCCGTTTGCGGGCACAGTGGGCTCGGCTCGGGCGTCAGCCGTCGACGCCTTCGGGCAGCTCGTCGTCGAGGGTGAACCAGAAGGTGGCCCCCTCACCCGGGCGGCTGTCGGCCCACAGGCGCCCGCCGTGCCGCTGCAGGATGCGCGCGGCGGTGGCCAGGCCGATGCCGACCCCTTCGAAGTCGCGGTCGGCGTGCAGCCGCTGAAAGGGGCGGAAGAGGTTGTCGGCGAAGGCCATGTCGAAGCCGACGCCGTTGTCGGTCACGAAGAACGCGTCATTGCGTCGGCCGATGTGCATGCGCGGGTCGGCGGCGTCGCGGGTGAACTTGAAGGCGTTGGCCACCAGCTGGCCCAGCGCGATGCGGATGAGCCGCGGGTCGCCCACCGCATGCAGGTCGGGGTCGATGGTCACCTCGACCCGCCGGTCGGGCCAGCCGCGGCGCTGGTCGCCGACGACGCGCCGGGCGATGGCGCCGAGGTCGATGTGCTCCCAGCGCAGGGTGGTGCGCGAGGTGCGCGAGAGCTCGAGCAGCGCGTCGAGCACGGTCTCGAGGCGCTCGGACGCGCCGACCATGCGCTGCAGGTAGTCCTGCCCGTCTCCGTCGAGCTGCTCGCGGTGCTCGTCGAGCAACAGCTCGGCGAACCCGTGGATGCTGCGCAGCGGCGTGCGCAGGTCGTGGGTCAGCGAGTGCAGCAGCGCCTCGAGCTCGTTGTTGGCGGCGGCGAGCTCGGCGGTGCGCTTGGCGACGCGGGTCTCGAGGTCGGCGGCCAGCGCTTCGATCTCGTCGCGGGCCCGCTTGCGCTCGATGGCGTAGCGCAGGGCGCGGGCGAGCAGGGCGCCGTCGAAGCGCCCCTTGACCAGGTAGTCCTGCGCCCCGGCGTGCAGCGCCGCGAGCGCCGTCTGCTCGTCGTCGATGCCGCTGAGCACGAGCGTCGGCAGGCCGTCATGGCGGGCGCGGACCCGGTCGAGGGTGTCGATGCCCCGGGACTCGGGCAGGGTCAGGTCGAGCAGCAGCGCGTCGTAGGTGCCCGTCGACAGCGCCACGAGCGCCTCGGTGAGCGTCGAGCGCCAGTCGAGGGCGAAGGTGGCGCCGGGCGCGTCGGTCAGCGCTTCGCGCACGAGCACCGCGTCGCCGGGGTTGTCCTCGACGAGCAGCACCCGAAGGATGGTGATCGTATCGCGGGCCATGGGGTTCGGTTCGTCCGCCGCCGGGTGAGGTCTGGGGGCACGCTACCGCCGACCGCCGAGGGTCACAAGCCCGCCGATGCGGGCCTGCACGTCGTGCATCGCCGTGGGGATCCGGTCAGCGCGCGGTGGGCCACGATACGCGGCGCGCGGGGGTTTTGTATCATCGTCGACGGCCGGCTCGACCCGCGGGTCACCCGGTCGGCCCGGGCTCTTCGTCGGCCGGAGCGCCCCGGGCGTCGGCGGCATCGGCGGCCTGCTCGGTCATCGGCCATCCCGTGCGCAGGTTCAGGTCGCGCTGCGGGAACGGGATCTCGATGTCGGCGGCGACGAGCGCCTTGTTGATGGCCGTATTGAGCGCGCTCCTCAACGGCGCCTGGCGGGTCGGGTCGAGGTGGTGCACCCGCAGCTGGAAATCGAGCGAGCTGTCGCCGTGGCCCATCATCAGCGCGTTGGGGGCCGGATCGGCGAGCACCTCGGGGTTCTTGCGGGCCACGTCGATGAGCAGCTGCCGGACCCGCTCGACGTCGGTGCCGTAGGCCACCCCGATGGGCACCGAGAGCCGCACCACCCGGTCGCGGTGGGTCCAGTTGATGACCTCGCGGGTGATGAAGTCCTTGTTGGGCACGATGATCTCCTGCCGATCGAGGGTCAGCAGGGTGGTCGCCCGGATCTGGATCTTCTGAACGGTGCCTTCGGTCGTGCCGATGGTGATCCAGTCGCCGATGCGGATCGGGCGCTCCATGAGCAGGATGATGCCGCTGACGAAGTTGGCGACGATCTCCTGCAGGCCGAAGCCGAGGCCGACGCCGACGGCGGCCACCAGCCAGCTCAGCTTGCTGAGGTCGATGTGCAGCGCGTCGAGCGCGACGACCATGCCCACGAAGAACACCGCGTAGCGGGCGATGGTGACGATGGCGTAGCGCGCGCCGGCCTCGACGTCGACGTAGCGGAACAGCGACAGCCCGAAGAGGCTCGGCAGCCAGCGCAAGAGCCCGACGACCACCGCCAGGGTGACGATCACCGCGGCCATGTCGGCCAGGGTCACCGCCTCGGCGGTCTCGCCGCTGCCCAGCGTGTAGAGCGAGACCGCGTCGAGGAAGCCCAGGGCCCGGCGGTCGATGTCCCAGATCAGGCCCAGGGTGACGACGCCGCCGACGAGGAAGAGCGCCCGCAGGCCGCGGCGGGCCCGGCGCAGCGAGGCCGCCTGCAGCGTATCGCCGTCGTCGAAGAGCCCGGCCAGCGCCGGGGCGACCCGCTCGCGCACCGGCGGCCAGACGAGGATGCCCACGCCGCCGACGGCCAGCGATCCGAGGGCGTTGCTCGCCAGCCACTGCGAGCCGTAGCGGTAGCCGCCGAGGTCCATGCCGACGACCACCACCCCGAAGAGCGCCAGGGCCGACCACGCGAGCCCCGTGCCGCGCAGCGGCGGGTCGTCGGGCGACCGCCCGAGCATGTCGCGCACCACCGGCGAGCGGGGGCGCAGCAGGCGCAGCAACAGCACCAGCAGGGCCACTTCGAAGGCCGAGTAGCACAGGCGGGGCAAGGCCTCGAAGCCCAGCGGCTGGGCCGAGAGCGCGGCCAGCGGCACCAGGGTGGCCAGGGCGAAGACGAGCCCGGTGCGGGTCGAGCGGCGCAGGGCGGTGGTGGTGTCGGCGGCGAGGCCCAGCTCCACCTGGGCCAGCCCGCGCTCGCGCAGCAGGAAGCGGGTGAAGAAGACGAGCAGCGCGACGACGGCCAGCATGTCGATGGCGGCGGCGGACGGGCGGCGGACCACGGTGGGCAGCGGGGCCCACTCCATGAGCCGGGCCAGAGCGACGAGCAGCAGCGGCAGCAGGGTGATGGTCGCCGCGCCGAGCAGCACGAAGCGGACGCCGGAGGGCAGCTCGGGGCGCGGGTCTTCGTCGCCGTCGGCGGCCGGGTCTTCGGCGGCGGCGGAGCGGTCGGCGTCGGCGCTGGACGGCGTCCGGTCGCCGGGCCGCTCTCTCGCGGGGGTCGGCTCGGCGTCGCGCGCGGCGTCTTCATCCTCCGCCGCCCGCTCGGCCTCGGCGCGGGCCTCTTCGGCCCGGGCTCGCTCGGCGCGGGCCTCGGCGGCGCGGGCCTCGGCCACCGCGCGGGCCGCCGCTTCACGGGCCTCGGCCGCGTCGTCGGCGCCCTGCGCGCCCCGCTCGAGCCGGGCCTCGGCCGCCGCGCGGGCTTCGGCCGCCGCCTCCTGCCGGGCGCGATCGGCCCGCCGCCGCTCGACCGCCGCGATGCGCTGCAGCCAGACCGCGGCCAGCCGCCGACGCAGCTGCCACCACGCCAGCAGGATCAAGAGGCTGCCGACCAGCGCCAGCGACGCCAGCAGGCCCGGCGCCCAGGTCTCGGCGCTGTGGCTCACCGTCCAGGTGCGCCGGTCGAGGGCCACCCGCAGCAGTCGATCGGTCTCGGCCTGCGCGTCGCTGAGGAAGGCCGCGCCCAGCGGCGGCTTGTCCTGCACCCAGAAGATGCGCGCCCGCACCAGCGCGTCGAGCTCGGCGAGCACGCTCTCCCGGTCGCCGAGCACCGCCTGCAGAGCCTCGCCGCTGGCCAGAGCCTCGGCGATGACGTCCCGCTCGCTGCGCAGGGCCACCCGCAGCGTCTCGCGCAACCCCTGGGCGATCTGGCGCGCGTCGGCGTCGGGCAGCGCCTCGATCCGGGCCAGCCAGGCGTCGTCGAGCCCGTAGACCTGCGTCGCCACCTCGAGCCGCCGGTTGCGCAGATCGCTCAGCCGCGACAGGCCGGCGGTCGAGCGGGCCCGGCGCAGCTCTTCGAAGCGGCGATCGAGCCGCTGGAAGACCCCCTTGAGGGTCTGGGCGGTGCGCTGGCTGGTATCGCGGCGCACGAGCTGGGCGATGCTCGACAGCTCGGCCTTCTCGGCCCCGAGCAGCTTGCGCTGATGGGTCAGGTCGCGGTCGATGGCCACCCGCAGCCGGGCGGCCTCCGCCGAGCCGACCCGCGACTCGGCGAGCAGCACCCGGGCCTCGGCGATGAAGCGCGCGCTCGGGCCCTCCGCCGCCTCCATGGTCGCCCGGGCCTCGTCGAGGCGCCGCTGCACGTCCGCCTGACGGGCCTCGAGGGTGCGTTCGAAGCGATCGCGGGCCTGCTCGACCCGGGCCTCGAAGGGCTGCAGCCGCTGACGGGCGAGCTCGACCCGGCGGATGCGCAGCTCGGTCTCCGCCCGCAGCTGCTGCAGCTCGGCGTCGAGCTGGCGCGCGCGGGCTTCGGCGGCGAGCACCTCCAGCCGGGCCTGCTCGAGGTCGGCGCGCAGCTGCTCGGCTTCGGCGCCCTCGGCGGCGCGCAGGCGCCCGGTCAGATCGGTGACCCGGGCCTCGGCCGAGCGGGCTCGACCGCGGGCCTGCTGGATCTCGCCGGGCAGGCGGTCGAGCCGGCCCTCGGCGGCCTGCCGCTCGGCTTCGCGGGCGTCGAGCGCCTCGCGCAAGCCCTCGGTGCGGCTCTCGATGCGCTCGAGGGCGTCGGCGTCGACGGTCTCGGGCACGTCGGGCGGCGGCGTCTTCTCGAGTACCGCCGCCTCTTCTTCGACCGCGCGCCGGCGCTCGGCGACGGTGGCCACCGCCGCCTCGGCCGCGCGGGTCGCGTCCCGGGCGGCGAGCACATCGTCGATGAGCGCCCGGCGGGCTTCGAGGGAGGCGCGGGCGGCCCTCTCGGGCTCGGGCGCCTCGTCGGACGGCGGCGGCAGGTCGTCGAGGCTGCGCTGCAGCGACGCCCGCCGCTCGCGCAGCGCGTCGTCGTCGGGCGGCAGGCCCGCGGCCAACGCGGCCAGGCCGTCTTCGGCGCCCAGCCCGTCGGGGGTCGGCGCGTCGATCGCCGGCGGCGCGCTCGGCGGCCCGGCGTCGGCGGCGACGGCCGATCCGGGGCCGATGATCCAGACGAGCGCCGCGAGCAGCGCCCACGGCACGGATCGAGCGACTGGACGGGCGGGCAAAGTGGCCTCCTGCATATCTGGAGTTCATGCCGGTCGGCGGCCGCGGTCAAGATCGCGGCGGACGCACCCTGCGAAACACGGCGCGCGACGCGGCGTACCTCCCGGGTGTCCACCCGATGCCTACACTGCAGGAGCGGTCACGATGATCGAGCTGTACACCGCCGCGACCCCCAACGGTCACAAGGTCTCCGTCGCGCTCGAAGAGCTGGCGCTGCCCTACGAGACCCGCCGCATCGACCTCGCGGCCAACGAGCAGAAAGAGCCCTGGTTCCTGGCGATCAACCCCAACGGGCGCATCCCGGCGATCATCGACCGCGAGGCCGACCTGACGATCTTCGAGTCGGGGGCGATCTTGATCTATCTGGCCGAGAAGGCCGGCCGGCTGATGCCCACCGACCCCGCCGGGCGCTACGCGACGCTGCAGTGGCTGATGTTCCAGATGGGCGGCGTCGGCCCGATGATGGGGCAGGCCAACGTCTTCTCACGCTACGCGCCGGAGAAGATCCCGTTCGCCATCGAGCGCTATCAGCGGGAGTCGCGGCGGCTGTTCACCGTGCTCGACGGGCACCTGGCGCAGCATACGTGGCTGGCGGGCGAGGCCTATACCATCGCCGACATCGCCAACTGGTGCTGGGTGCGCACCCACTTCTGGTCGGGCGTCGAGATCGACGACCTCGAGCACCTGTCGGCGTGGGTGAAGCGCATCGCCGAGCGCCCGGCGGCGCAGCGGGGCATCGCGGTGCCGCCGCGCACGCAGAAGAAGACGGTCGACGAGTTCGAGGCCGACGCCCGCAAGATGCTGGTCTGATCCGGGTTGTCCGGACAACCCCGGGGTCGTCCGGACAACCCGCGCGACACGCCCCGCTGGCCATGCTCCGCGGGCAGGCAGCCATAAACCCCCGAAATCATTGATGCGGAGGACATGGCACGGGCCATGAAGAGGCAAAGGTGCGTCCACGGAGACATCAACCCACGCCCCGAGACGGGGCACGCACCACGGAGCGCCATCATGAACCGCATCGCCACCGCCGCCGCCCTCGCCTTCACCGCCCTCGCCGGCCACGCCGCCGCCGCCGAATACGACGTCTGCGCCTCGGGCTGCGACTTCACGACCATCCAGGCCGCCGTCGACGGCACCGCCACCTGGGACGTGCTCTTCCTCGAAGCGGAGACCTTCGCCGAGAGCGTCGACATCAACTCGCCGCGGGTCATCTACGCCGCCGCCGGCGCCGAGCTGCAGGGCGACGGCAACGGGCCGGCGCTGACGGTCGGCTTCGGCGCCGACGTCGACATCGAGGGGCTGCGCATCAGCGACGGCGGCGGCATGGCCGGCGTGCTCAACTACGGCACGCTGGTGCTCGCCGGCTGCGATGTGCGCGACCACGACGCGAACTATGGGGCCATCCTCAACGCCGGTGACCTGCAGGTGGTCGGCAACAGCGTGGTGCAGGCGAACGTCGGTGAGTACTTCGCCGGCGGCATCAACAACGCCGGCACGCTGCAGGTGAGCAACAGCACCATCATCGGCAACCAGGGCTACATGGGCGGGGGCATCGCCAACATCGACGGCACCACGATCGTGACCAGCAGCTCGCTGTCGGGCAACCACGCCGAGTCCATCGGCGGGGCGTGGTCGAACCACAATACCGGCGGCGACGTCACCTTCGCGGCGAGCAGCAGCATGAGCAGCAATACCAGCGGCAGCGGCAACTACAGCGCCTGCTACGACATCGACGGGCACAGCGCCTGCACCCCCTGAGCGCCACCCCTCGCGCGCACCCGCCGGTCGACGATCGGCGGGCGCGGTATTTTCGAAGGGGCCGTCAGCGGCCCGGGCAGCCCTTCAGCCAGTCGCGGGCGTTGTCGGCCAGCACCCGCCGGGCGACGGCGTCGGGCAAATCGAGCGCGGGCACCTCGCGCACCGTCGCCCCGGCCATCTCTCCGGGCACCCAGGTGCGCACCGCGGGCGCGGTGAGAAACCGACGGTCCATCTCGATCTGGTCGCGCCACTCGGGGCGCCAGTCCCCCACGGGGTGGGTCACCAGATCCGATCCGAAGAGGAAGCGCTCGGGCCAGCGCATCACCAGCGCCCGCGCCCGCTCGCGCCGGGCGGAGAGGTTGGCGGTGCCCGCCGCCGATGGACCGGGGCCGCCGCTGCTGACGTCGAACCGCAGCCGCGGGTGGGCGGCGGCGATGGCCTCGAAGCGGTCGAGCGCGGTCCGGCTGCTGCACCAGTGAGCGCAGACCGCGTTGAGCCCCGGGTGAGCCGAGAGCACCCGCTCGAACTCGGCGCGGAAGCGGGTGGTATTGACGTGGATCAGGACCGGCGCCCCCAGCCGGGCGAGGTGGCCCCACAGCGGCCCATAGCGCGTATCGTCGAGCGGGCGCACCCGCAGCCGGCGGTCGCCCTGAGCGATCTTGAAGCCGCAGCCGCCCGCGGCGCGCCAGCGGTCGAAGGTCTCGGCGGTGTCCACCTCGAGGTCGACGGCGGCGAACGGGATCAACCGCGTGGGGTGGGCCTTCGCGGCGGCGAGGGCGATGGCGTTGCCCTCGGTGTGCCCCTGCATGCCCTGCCCCGGGCCGCGGCCGCCGAGGGTATTCTGCGTGCCGAGCACGACGGTCTGCTGCACGCCGTGGCGATCCATGGTCTCGATGAGCAGGTCGACGGCGTGGGCGTCGGTCAGGTGCACGTGCATGTCGATGGTCGGTGGGGTCCCGATCGGCGGGGCGGCGGCGGGCGCGGCGGGCGCGGCGGGCGCGGCGGGCGCGGCGGGCGGGCCATCTCCGCTCCGGCAGCCGACGAGCGCCAGCAGAAGCAGCGGGCAGACGCTCGATCGGCTCAGCACTCGCACTCGTCTTCGAAGAGGTCTTCGCGCAGGTCCATGCGCAGGATGTAGTCGTGCGCCGTGGGCGGCGCCACGACCCGGATGAGGTGATTCTCCCGATAGCGGGCGTCGCCGTGGGTGATCCAGACGTTGCCGCCGGCGCTGGTATGGCGGGTGATGAGCGCGCCGCTGTCTTTGGCGTAGACCTCGACGGTCAACGTATTCTCCGGGCTGTCGGGCAGGGTCGGCTCGCCGCAGCTGGCCCCGCACAGGCCGACGCGCGCGATGCGGACCCGCAGGAAGAGGTAGGGCCGGGCCCAGGCCCGGATCTGGTCGTGTAGGGCGCCGTGGCTCTCGAGGTCGACCTCGAACCAGTCGTCGTCGCCGTCGCACAGCCGCAACCCCGAGGGCTGGTCGAAGGTGGCGAAGCCCCAGTTCAGCGCCATGAGGTTCAGCGGCGTCGCGTCGGTGCGCACGTCGTTCTCTTCGACGGCGTCGTCTGCGCACTGCGGCGGCGCGGCGGCGCGGTGAATCGAGGCCTGGGGCGCGCGCCAGGCGTCTGCGTAGGGGTCGGCGGCGGGGATCGCAGCGTGAGCCGGGGCCGGCGCTTCGAGCGTGGTGGGCGTCGAGAGCGTCGGCGGATCGTCGGCCCCGGCTCGATCGTCGACCGGCATACACCCCCCACCGACGAAGGCGCATATCGCCCACAGCATCCGGGCTGTCTTCATCCTCACCTCCCTCGCACCGGGCACCCCCATGCCCCGCGATCAGGATGGGCGAGCAGTATTAGGAATGTCAGGTGTTTTTTGGTCACGCCCGGTGACGGGGCTCGAACATGCCCGGTGAATGCCGGCGCGTCGCCGCCGTTGGTGGCCCATGGGATACATCGACGAACGTCGCCGGCACACGCCGGCGTTCCTGCTCCTGCTGGCCGCGGCCCTCACCGGCTGCTTCGACGAGGGCCTGCCGCCCTGCCCCGAGTCGCGACCGGGCGGCCGGATCGACTGCGAGGACGCGCCCGAGCTGTGCGACCTGCCGGTGACCCACCTCTCCGGTGATCCGGACACCATGCGGGTGGTCTTCGTCGGCGACGGCTTCGGGCCCGGCGATCAAGCGCTGTATGCCCGCTGGGTCGAGCGGCTGATCGAGGGCGTGCTCGGCGATACGAGCACGATCATCGGGCGGGCGCCGGACCGCTTCTCGTTTCATCGGGTCGATCTCTTCGCCGACGACGGCGCGCATCTGCTCGGGGCCTGCGCCGGCGATCGCAGCGGCGGCGATCTGCTGCGGATCGACGACCGGCGGGCGGCGCTGGCCGCCTCGGCGGCGGGGCCGGCGCAGGTGGTGGTGGTGCTCGTCGATACCGACGGCCTGCGGGCGAGCGCCGGCGGGCTGGTCGATACGCCGACGGTCCGGCTGAGCCGCAGCGACGACTTCCTGGTGCTCGACCACGAGCTGGGCCACGCGCTGGTCGGTCTGGGCGACGAATACGTCGACGGCTCGGCGCACTTCACCGCGCCGGAGATGCTCTTCGGCACCTGGCCGCACCCCGAGCCGCACTTCACCCGCGACGCGGCCAACCTGAGCATCTACGGCGACGGCCGCCGCTGGGCGCACCTCGCCGACGGCGCCCGCCCGGGCAGCGGCGGCTATGCGTCGGGGGTCTACCACCCGCCGTTCAGCTGCCGGATGGGCCGGGGCGAGGCGAGGCGCTTCTGTCCGGTCTGCGATCACGCCATCAACGCCTGGCTGACCGGCGCCGCGACGCCGACGCGCTGCGAGATCACCGTCACCGCAGAGGACGGGCTGCACCGCATCCACGCCGGGCCGCCGCCGGGCTGGCCGGAGCGGGTCGAGACGACGCTGCAGGGCGGTCGCCGGGCGGGCGCGATCGTGGGGCAGGGGCCGCGGGGCACGGTGGGCCTGCTGGCGCTCGACGCCGACGAGCGGGCGACGGCCCAGCGGCTGCACGCCCGCTGCGTCGACCCGGCTGGCCATGAATCGTGGCGCGCGGTCGACGTGGTGCCCGACGGCGAAGGCGGCGCGGACTACGTCGAGGTCGACGCCGCCGGGTGCTGCGCCGCGGGCCGCTTCTTCGTGGCGAGCCCGGGGCGTTGGAGCACCCGGGTGACCGGCCCCTTCCCGCCGCCGCGCATGGATGGCGACTGCGCGGACGGGTTCCGCAGCCTGCACCGCTTCGAGGCCCCCGCCACGGGTCGCTATCGGGTCAGCGCCCGGGCGCTCGACGGGGCCTCGGCGCCGAGCATGCGCGTGCGGACGACCTGCGGCGTCGCCGAGGGGCCCGACGCGGCGCGCGATCTGGCTTGCGTCGACGGGCAGTGGGCCACCGGGGTCGAAGTGGAGGTCGATCTGAGCGAGGGCGAGCCGCTGTTCGTCTGGCTCGATCCGGGCGAGAGCGCCGAGATCGATCTGCGGGTGGCTCTGCTCGAAGAATGACGGCGACTCAACGCCCGTCGGCCGCGGACCAGCCGGCCCGCCACAGTTCGAAGAGGCTGGCGTTGGGCAGCGGCCGGTAGCCTTCGAGCCCGGCGCGATGCACGACCACCACGTCTTCGTGCCACAGGCTGAGGTAGGGCAGCTCGGCCTGCAGAATCCGCTGCAGCTCACGGTAGATCCCGGCGCGGGCGGCGCGATCGGTGGTGATACGCCCGCGGTCGATGAGCGCATCGACCCGCCCGTTGGCGTAGGCCCCGCGGTTGCCGCCGCGGTTGGGCGCGTCGGGGGTCGGGATGCGCGACGAGTGGAACAGCCAGTTGTAGAAGTGTGGCTCGCCGGGGTCGGGCCACTGCAGGGTGTAGAGCTGGAAGTTGCCCGACTTGGCGTCGCTGAGCAGGGTGCCCAGCTCGAAGCCCTGCACGTCGACCGCGATGCCCACCGCTTGCAGGTCATCGGCCATCAGCCGCACCAGGTTGCGGCGGAACTTGTCGGTGCTCGTCTTGAAGTTGAGCGTGAAGCGCGGCGCCTCGCCCGGCGGGTCGGGGTATCCGGCGGCGTCGAGCAGCGCGCGGGCGCGGGCGGGATCATGACCATAGCGCGGCACGTCGTCGGCGTGGGCCCAGTGGTTGGGGGCCAGCATGCCGCTCGACGGGCTGGCGACGCCGCGGAACTTGTGCTCGATGAGCCGCGCGCGGTCGATGGCGTGGGCGATGGCCTGCCGCACCTCCAGCTTCGCCAGAATGGGGTCGCGCAGGTTGAAGGCGAGGTAGTTATAGCCGACGCCCGGCACCCCGCCGACCTCGATGTCGGGCCGATCGCGCACCGCGTCCACCAGCCGCGGCGTCACCGCGTTCTGCACCAGGTCGGCGTCGCCGCCCATCAGCGCCAGCAGCCGCGTATTCTCGTCGCGCACCGTGCGGAAGACGAGGTAGCGGGTGCGCGGCTGCCCGCGCCAGGCGTGGGCCGAGCGCTCGAGAACGACCTCCCGCTCGCCGTCGCGGGCGGAGAACGCGTAGGGCCCGGCGCCGACCGGCGCGGTGAGCTGGCCGTCGGCGCCGATCAGCTTGGCCGGCACGATGCCCAGCGAGAGGTCGGAGATGAACGGCGCGTGCGGCGCGTCGAGGGTGATGCGCAGCCGCTTGGGGCCGAGCACCTCCATCGACTGCACCCGGGCGTAGAGACCGCGGAACGGGCTGCCGAGCTGCGGGTCGACCACGCTCTGGTAGGTGGCCTTCAGGTCGCCGGCGGTGACCGGGTTGCCGTCGTGGAAGCGGGCGTCGGCCCGCAGCGTGATCTCGTAGACGGTGGGGCTCGGCTGGTCGATGCGCTCGGCGAGGGCCGGGCGCGGCTCCATCGCCTCGTTGTGCACCGAGACGACGCCCTCGTACATCAGCTGCACCACCTTGCCGGTCCACGCCCGGGTATTGAGCCGGGGGTCGAGCGGTCCGCGGATCGCCTCGGGGAAGAGCACCGCGATGCGCTCGCCGCGGGGCAGTCGGTCGCCGGCGGTGCCGTCGCTGCGGCAGCCGCTGGCGAGCAGGACCGGTATGAGGCAGAGGATGAGCGGGCGGACCATGCTGGCGGTTGTAGCAGGTGCCGCTTCAATCTTGCAGCGGGAGCGTGCTAGACCGCTGCCATGCGTGCCTCGATCGTCTGTCTCGCCCTGCTGCTGCCCGTCTGGACGCTGGCCCAGACCGCGGAGGACGCCCCGCCGCCCAAGGCCCTGGTCGGCCGGGGTGATCCGGCGCTGGTGAAGGCCATCCGCCCGATCCTGGCCGAGAAGGCGCTCGCCGGGGCGCGGGTCTCGATCCTCGTCGAGCGGGCCGACGGCGGCAAGCCGCTCTACAGCGTCGACCCCGACCAGCGGCTGCACCCCGCCTCTAACACCAAGCTGGTGACGAGCGCCGCCGCGCTCGACCTGCTCGGGCCGGCGTTTCGCTGGCGCACCGATCTGGCGGCGACGGGCTACGCCGACGGCAAGGCCGAGACGCTGTACCTGATCGGCGGCGGCGACCCGCGCTTCGTCAGCGAGTCGCTCTTCAAGCTGGTCGACGACGCCCGCTTCAACGGGCTGAAGGCGGTCGAGGGCGATCTGATCGTCGACGACAGCTACTTCACCGCCGATCGCATGGCGCCGGGCTTCGACGACAAGCAGCAGGACAGCGCCTATCGCGCGGCGAGCTCGGCGGCGAGCTTCAACTTCAACGCGGTGGTGATCAACATCGCGCCGGGCGAAGCGGGCGAGAAGCCGGTGGTGCGCATCCGCCCCGACAGCGGCTACGTCATCGTCGAGAACCGGGCGACGACCGCCGGCAGCGGCCGCGAGCGGCTGAAGGTCTCGGCGGTGGCCGACGGCGACCGGACGAAGGTGATCGTCGGCGGGCGCATCCCCGCCCGACATCGGGGGGTGACGGTGCGCCGGCGCATCGATCACCCGTCGCTGTACGCCGGCATGGCGGCGAAGCTCTTCCTCGAGCGCGCGGGTATCGAGGTGAAGGGCGAGGTGAAGCTGGGGCCGGCGCCGAAGAAGCGGCGGCGGCTGGCGCGGGTCTATTCGGTGTCGATGGCGGACGCGCTCGACGACGTCAACAAGCTCTCGAACAACATGATGGCCGAGACGGTGCTGCGCACGATCGGCCGTGAGAAGGGCGACGCGGGGGACTGGACCGCCGGCACCCGGGTGGTCGGCGACTGGCTGAAGAAGGAGGTCGGCCTGCGGGACGGCTTCACCTACGTCAACGGCTCGGGGCTCTTCGGCGAGACCGCGTTCAGCGCGCGCGACATGGTGCAGGTGCTGCGCCACATGCATCGGCGGCGGCCGACGATGCCCGAGTACGGCGCCTCGCTGGCCATCGGCGCCACCGACGGCACCCTGCGCCGGCGGATGAAGGACGTGGACAAAGCCAGCGTGCGGGCCAAGACCGGCACGCTCAACGGGGTGGTCTGCCTCTCGGGCTACCTGACCTTCGCCGACGGTACGCCGGGCGTCTTCTCCATCTTGATCAACGACTTCCCCGGCGCCGCCTGGCGCATCTGGGGCATCCAGGATCGCATCGTCCAGGCGGCGGCGGGCATCTCGCCGGGCCGGGTTCGCTGAGCGCGAGCGGACAGATCACAGAAAAATCACAGTAGAATGGATCCCACGCCGGGTTCGCGCGTGCACCCCACCCGAACCCGCTCTCGGAGGTCCTCAGATGTCGCGCCCCCAGCCCCGCTTTCGCCCGCTGCGTTTCCGCCCGTCGCATGTCCGGGCCATGCTCGGCGCCGCCCTCGCCCTCGGCGCCCTGCTCGCCCTGCCGGCCCTGGCCCACGCCGCGCCGGCGGCGGCGGGCGGCTACAGCCTGCAGCTCGAAGACGAGTACGGTCGCACGCTGTCGACCTACCACCACCGCGGCAGCACCTATGTGCTGGGGCACTACGGCACCCGCTACAACGTGCGGGTGAGCAATCACAGCGGTCAGCGCATCGAAGCGGTGGTCACCGTCGACGGACGGGACGCGATCTCCGGCGAGCTCGGCGACTACACCGGGCAGCGGGGCTACGTCATCGACCCGTACGGCTCGGTGCTCGTCGAGGGCTTCCGCCAGAGCAACAGCAACGTGGCCGCCTTCCGCTTCACCTCGCCCGGCGACAGCTACAGCGGCCGGCGGGGCAGCGCGCAGCACGTCGGCGTCGTCGGCGTGGCCGTCTTCCGCGAGAAGCACCGCCGCCCGGTGGCCGTCGCGCCGCCCCCGCCGCCCCGACGCAGCCCGTGGAACGGCGGCTGGCTGGGTGACGCCCGCTCCGAGGCGAGCAAGTCGGGCGCGGCCGACGCCCCCTCGGCGGCGCCGATGGAGGCCGAGGCTCTCGCCGACGACGCGGTCGCCGGTTCGGCGGCCCGCGGTCGCGCCAGCCGACGCTACGCCCCGCCGCGGCAGCAGAACAACCTGGGCACCCGCTACGGCGAGAGTCAGTACAGCCCGGTGGTCGAGGTGCCCTTCGAGCGGGCCCGCAGCAGCCGCCCGAACCAGATTCTGTCGCTGTACTACGACGACGCCCGCGGGCTGGCCAACCGCGGCATCCAGGTCTACGGCTACGCGCCGCAGCCGCCCGCGCCCCAGCCCTTCCCCCGCCGCTTCGCCCCGCCCCCGCCGTACTGATCGCGCCGGTCCCGCAAGCGGGTTTTGACCCGCGCGGCGGTCGGCTACCCTGCCCGGCCACCCCATCCTGCGGAGACCCATGCGTTTCGACGAGCCCCTCATCGAGGTCACCTTCCTGCGGCGCTACAAGCGGTTCCTGGCCGACGTGCGCCTGGCCGACGGCGCCGAGCTGACGGTGCACTGCGCCAACTCCGGCTCGATGAAGGGCTGTCAGCCCGAGGGCGGCCGCGCCTGGATCTCCGATTCGAAGAACCCCAAGCGCAAGCTGCGCTACAGCCTCGAAGCGGTGGAGGTCGACGGCGCCCGGGCGATGGTCAATACGGCCCGGCCCAACGCCTTCGTCGAGGAGGCCATCGCCGAGGGCACGATCGCCGAGCTCTCGGGCTACGAGCGCATCCGCCGCGAGGTGCGCTACGGCAACGAGAAGTCGCGCATCGACCTGCTGCTCGAGAGCGGCCCGAAGGGTGATCCCACCGCCCGGTGTTATGTCGAGGTGAAGAACGTCACCCTCGGCGTAGGCGACGGCGGCTGCCGCTTCCCCGACGCGGTGACGACCCGGGGCACCAAGCACCTGCGCGAGCTGATGGGCGTCGTCGAGGCGGGTGATCGGGCGGTGCTGGCCTTCTGCGCCAGCCGCAGCGATACCCGCTGGGTCGGCCCGGCCGACGACATCGACCCGACCTACGGCGAGACCCTGCGCGCGGCGGCCGCGGCGGGCGTCGAGATCATCGCCTATCGCCTGGAGATCGACGCCGAGCAGGCGCGGCTGGTCGAGCGGGTGCCCGTCCGGCTCTGACTCACGCCGCGCTCGACGGACGTCAGTCGATGTTGTGGCCGATGAGCCGGCGCACCTGGAAATACTCTTCGGAGTAGGCGTAGCGGATGAGCTCGGTGGCGCGCTCGCCCACCGTCGGCGCCGCGCTCGCCGCCGGCTCGCTGCGGATGATCGCCAGCGCCTTCTCGAGGTCGTTGGCGAAGATCAGACCCACCCGATCGGCGGTGAGGTCGATGCCCTTGAGGTAGCGCTCGGCGTCCCAGTGCTGGCCGGCGTCGTCGTTCATGCGCTCGACGAGCTCGGTCAACGCCTGCACCTCGCGCGGCGGCAGGTTGCGCTGCAGCGCCTCGCGCACCTGGGCGTCGTGGTCGAGCGCCCGCGACTTGAAGTGGAAGGTGGCCCGCAGCGTGGCCAGCACCCGCTCGAAGAACGGCCGCCGCTCGGCGACCCGCGCCTGCAGCGCGCCGAGCAGGTGCGCCGGCCGGCTGCGTACGAGCTGCCGCGCGCCGACGAAAGCGAGCAGGTAGAGGTCTTCTTCGAGCAGGTCGGCGCCCACCAGAATCGCCGGCGGTTCGAGCAGGGCCGGCTGCATGCCGAGCACGTCCGACGAGCGGAAGAGGTCGACCGGCGGCACGGGCAGAAACTCGAAGAGGTAGCCCATGACGTTGGCGAAGCGGGTCATGTCCGACAGGTCGATCGCGTCTCGCCGCCGCTTGATGCCCAGCGCCTTGGGCTGCCGGGCCATCAGGGTCAGCAGCGCGTCCTGGGTCCGGGTGAGCAGCTCGTCGAGCAGCGGGCTCTTGAGCGGATGATCGATCAGCGGCCAGTGGCCCTGCTCGAGCGGGCGCTCGGCCCGGGTGGGCGTCGTCGTCGCGTAGCGCTCGTAGAACGAGACCTCGTCGGCGTTGGCCTGGCCGAGCACCGAGAGCACCCGGCAGACGCACCAGCCGGCGTCGTAGCGCTCGGTATTGAGGAAGAGCCGGCGCAGCGACTGGTAGCTCTCGACCCGCCGCGGGTCGATCTCGAGGATGCGGCGGTGCATCTCGGCGGCGTGGTTGACGTCGCCGAGCTGGTCATAGGCCTCCGCCGCCTGGGTCAGCGCCGCCATGTCGCCCGGCCGCCGCTCGAGGATGAGCTGCAGCGCGTCGATGGTCTCCTGCGGCTGCTTGAGCCGGGTATGGCAGATGTCGGCCAGGTTGCGGGCGAGGGCGATGATGACCCGCTCCTCGGCCTCGGCGTCGAGCGCCCGCCGGATCATGCGCCGATACGAGCGGGCCTGCTCGACGACGTCGCCGGTCTCGACGAGCAGCTGATCGAGGGATTCGAAGGCCTTGAGCCGGGTCGGGTCGGCGTCGAGCGCCTTGTCGAAGCTGCGGGCGGCGGCGGCGGTATCCTGCAGCCGCTCCTGCTGCAGAACCCCCGCGGCGTAGAACTGGCGCCCACGCTCTTCGGGATCGTCGATGGCCTCGGCGAGCTCGAGCCGGGTCTCGACCGCCTGATTCCAGCGCTCCATCTGCTCGAAGCGCTCGGCCTGGGTGCCGAGCCGGCCGGCGTCGTCCCGCAGCGGCGCGCCGCAGAACATGCAGAACAGGTCGTCGGCGCGCACGGTCTCGCCGCACGAGGGGCACTCGTTGCTCATGGGGCGAGTCTAACCTCTGTGCCGCAGTCGGCCAATGCCGCTCTCCATCGCCTCGCCGGTCGGGCCGGCACGGGTAAACGCTAGATCTTCACCTGCAGGGCGCCGCGCCCGCCGCGTCCGCCGGACCACTCGATGCGCGCCGTGCCCGATCCGCGCACGATCCAGCTGGCCACGGCCCGATGACCGCCAGCGGGCAAACCGGGATAGATCGGGTGTCCGCCCCAGCCGCGGTTGCCGCCCCAGCCGTCGAGGTGGGTCAACCCCTGCCCCGCCGCGCCGTGCACCCGCTCGAGGCCGTCGCCGGCGTGCAGGGTGGCCGAGACCGGCGGCGTGCCGCGCAGGCCGGCGCCCCGGCCCAGCCCGCTGGTGCTCAGATAGCCGCCGTTCTCCAAGACCAGTTCGATGCGGCTCGACCCGTCGCCGAGCGGCGCGATGTGGGCCGTCGCCGCGACCCGCGGCAGCGCGCGCCGCAAGCGGTCGGCGACCGCGAACCCGCGCGCGCACTCGGCGGCCAGCTCGGCCACCGGCGGATTGCGCACGGTGTGCATATAGTCCAGCCCGCCGATCTCGACCGGCCCCAGCTGCGGGTGATCGAAGGGCTTCCACGGGGTCACCGCGCCGTCGATCTGCGCGAAGTGGGCCAGGAGCCCGCGCACGACCTTGGGATCGGGCTTGACGAAGAAGTCGGTGGGCTTCTCGTTCTCGACCCCCGCCGCCTTGAACGGATCCCACAGCTCGAGGGTATAGCCCGGCACGCCGAAGGTGACCGCCATCGCGTCGGCCCAGACGCCCACGATGGGCTTGTCGGGGTCGTACATGAAGTCGGGGCAGACCTTCGAGCAGCCGTAGCCGGTGCCCTCGACGATCTCTTTGCCCAGCTGCTCCATCAAGAGCAGGTCGCCGCCGTCGAGCGGGCTGTTCTTGCGATAGGGCTGGGTCAGCAGCGCGCCGGTATAGGTGTGCAGCGTCAGCCCGGCGCCGATGGCCGGGCGGGCGGCGAAGGCGTCGACCGTCGCCCGGCTCTCGGGCGCGCTGAGCGGGTAGTCGCCGCCGTCCATGCCGAACATCGAGAATGGCGACCAATGGGCCGGGAAGTTGCGGTTGAGGTCGAACCCGTGGGCCAGCGGCGCGCTGATCCAGCGGTGCCCGTCCCACTCGAGCAGCCGCCCTTCGTCGCAGAAGAAGAAGGCCTCGCTCGGGTCGTCGTCGAGCCGCCGCGGGCGCATGAAGACCGGCAGGTCGGGGTCGGGCACGAACGGGCCCGCCGGGTGCCGCCAGCGCATCCAACGCACCGCGCCGTCGCCGTCGATGTCCTGCGGGTCGAGGCCGACGCGCACGGTGCCCTCGGGCGGCGGGCGCAGCGACGAGCGCAGGTACGGCCTGCCCTCGCGCATCGCGTCGAAGCCATCGGGCGACATGCAGGGCATCACATAGGCGGTGTGGGCCTCGAACCAGCGGCGCAGCGCCTTGTCGCCGTCGACGAGCCCCTCGAGCCAGCGCGAGGCGGTGTGCACCGCGCTCATCACCCCGGTCCACTCGGCGGCGTGGGTGCCGCCGTCGAGCCAGAAGCCGGGGCGGCGGTCGCGATCGGCGCCGGCCGCGCCGAGGGTCAACAGCAGCAGGGGCCGCCCCTCGGCGGTCTGCCCCAGCGTCTCGAGCGCGCACCACTCGGGGTGGGCCGCGGCGGCGGCGCGACACCACGCCTCCACCTCGGGCCACCGCAGATATCGATCGGCGCCATACGGCGCGAAGCCACCCAACGCGTCCCCCTGGGTCGAATCCGTAGCCGATTGTGCGCGATCTCGCCGCTCGGCGCAGCCCTCTTGGCAGTGAGATGTCCGATCGGGGCGCGCGCGATCGGTCCGACAGGCTCAGAAACGGCGGCTGCCGGCCACCTCGAGCACCAGCCTGATCCCGGTGGTCTGCTCCTCGACGCCGGGCACCGTCGACGCGCCGGGATCGAGCTGCTCGTCGTCGTAGAGCAGGTACAGCCGGGTCCGCGACAGCCCGGGCAGCAGGATGTCGAGGTCGCCGAAGAGCCCGGCGGTCAGCCGCTGCCGACCGACCACCGATCCGCCTTCGGGCCGCCGATCGAAGGTCGACCAGCGCAGGGCCACCCCGAGCCACTCCGCCACCAGCCGGGCGTCGGCCCACACCTCGAGCGCCTCGCCATCCTCGTCGCCGCGGCCTTCGATGCCCATCGCCCGCAGGTACATCAGCCCCAGGCCGTAGTCCGGGTGGTCCACCGTCAGCGCGCCGCCGAGCCGGTCGTTGCGCGCCGGATCGGGCTCGGGCCCCTCCGAACCCAGGCGGGCGACCCCGTGCAGACCCACCGCGAGCGGCGCCCCGTCGATCTCGGCCAGCGGCATCTCGAGGGTGAGGCGGGCGGTGAAGTTCTTGCCTTCGTTGAGCTCGGTCTCGGCCCGCCCTTCGCCGTTGCTCGCGCCTATGGCCAGCGTGATCATGTCGTCGAGAAAGCGCAGCCCGACCACCGCGCCGAGCTCGTTGGCGTCGAAGAGCCCGAACTGCTCGGCGAGCAGATCTCCACTCGCGCGCAGATGGAACCGGGGCAGCAGCGCCTCGAGCCACGGGTCGCGGGTCAGGCCCAGCTCGATGTCGAGGCCCACCGGACCCAGCTGACCGGTGTAGAAGCCCCGGGCGCGCCGCACCCGCATGACCAGCGAGTTGCCGGCGACCCCGATATAGCTGCCCGCCGCGGCGGTGCGCACCGCCTCCAGCCGCAGCTCGGCGCCGAGCCCCGACGACGCGAAGTAGCCCGCGCCCAGCTCGGCCCGGTCGACGAAGAAGGCGTTGGCCGTCTCGTCGTCGCCGCCGCCGCGGGCGCGGCTGGCGTAGCCATAGCCGGTGAAGATCTCGCCCTGCACGGTGAGCTGCGAGCGGTCGTCTCCGCCGGGGAAGGGGTCGGGCCGGCGCTCACCGCAGCCGGCGACGCCCATCGAACACAGCAACAGGAGGCCCGGCGCGAACCGGGCGATCAACGGGACGCGGGGCGATAGCCCAGCCATGGTCCCTCCTCGGCCAGGAGCTGCACGAAGGCCGCGTAGTCGGCCTCGGTGCGGGGCAGGTACTGCTCGACGAAGCCGGTCGTCTCGCCGACGAACGCCGATGCGGCGTCGCCCAGCGCGGCGACGATCGGGTCGAGCCCCGGCTGGCCGTCGAGGGTCGTGGCCCGCGCGTGACTGCGGGCGAGCAGGCGCCCGGCCACCCGGGCCAGATCGGCCACGTCCTGCACCGTCCAGCGGCTCTCGGCCATGCGGTCGACGATGCGCTCGACGTCGATGCCCTTCTGATACTTGGTGCGCTCGCGGATACGGACCTGCAGCGGCTCCGCCTCCGACCAGCCGAGCAGCGGATCGCAGTCGGGGCGCACGTGCAGCCGACGCTGCGCCTCGACCACCCGCCGGCCGTTGCCCACGAACGCCCGATCGCTGAGGTGCCGCGCCGGCCCGCGGGTCGGGTCGAGCACCTCTTTGATCTCGAGCAGCCGGTCATCGTCGAGCGCCGGCGTGGGCCCCTCGATCAGCGCGTAGTAGCGCCGCAGCGGATAGCTGCTCACCCCGGCGCCCAGGCGGCGGGAGATGCCCTTGATCGCGAAGAAGCCGGCCGGCTCGGCGCCCAACAGCGTCGCCGGGTAGCCGCTCAGCAGGCCGCGCACCAGGCGATCTTCATCGGGCGCCAGCGGGGTGACCCGATCGGTGATCAGGCCATCCACCGGGCGCTCGACGTCGCCGTGGAACATCACCCGCGCGCTGCCCTCGACGACGGTGTACTCGTCGAGGGCCTCCTGCACGTCGCCGTCGCGCTTCGCCCGGCGGAAGAGGTCGTCGACGATGACCCCGAAGCCGGCCCGCGGGCGCACCTCGATCGGCGGCTGCCCGGCGTCGAGGGCCGCGATCTCGGCCACATAGCCCGCGCCGACCGCCTCGACCACCGGCGCGAGCGCTTCGAAGTCGAGGCCCGCTTCGCGCAGCGCCATCGCGAACCCCAGGGCCAGCCGGCGCACGTCCTGATGGAACGGCCCGTACATCGCCGCGTCGAAGTCGTTGTACTCGAAGACGAGCACGCCCTCCGCCGGGCGATAGGTGCCCAGGTTCTCCGGGTGCGGATCACCCACCAGCAGCACCCGCGACGCCGGGCCCGACGCGAAGCGGGTGGGCACCGAGCCCGGCCCGGGGCGGGTCGTATCGTCGATGAAGACCCGCATGTTGCCGCGGAAGTAGTAGTACGGCCGCGACGCCATCTTGCGGAACTTGTCGGCCACCGCGTCGGGGGCCCGCTCGAGCAGGATGCGGTTGTCGTCGACCATGGTCGACTGCAGCCAGCTCACCCGGGCGTCCGATGACGGCGCGTCGCAACCGGAGAGCGGCAGGAGGAGGGCCAGCGCCAGCCCGAAGGCCAGCTGGGCGGATGTGCGCATGCTCTCGCAATACGCGCTCGATGTGACAGCTGGGAAACAGCTCGGTGCCGGTCTCGATCGGATCGGCCGCGGCGCCCGCGCCGTGCGGGATTCAGCGCCCCAGATTGAGCCGGAAGTACCAGTCGAAGTTGAGGGTGTCGATCTGCAGGTTGCCGGCGAACGCGCGCAGCGGGCCGACGAAGGTGAGACAGTCGCCGCCCTGCACGAACTCGCTCGCGCTGCGGAAGGTGAGCGACCAGCCGTCGAGGGTGCGCATGTCCCAGCACGTGCTCGAGCCGCCGCACGGCGTGCCCGCCCCGTCCAGCGTGCCGGCGACGCGCACGATGCGCCCCACATCACCCGGCAGCGGCGCGGCGGCCGCGTCGAGGATCGAGACCGGGTTGTCTTCGGAGACGAGCACCCAGTTGGCGGCGAACTGGATCTGCGGCACGCCGTCGAACTGCCCGACGCGGGTCACGGTGAAGGAGAGCCGCTGACCGACGCGGATATCAAACGGCGGGATGGCCTCGGCGTCGTTGAAGTCGAGATAGACCTCCATGGTGGCCTGACCGTCACCGAGCCAGAAGCGGGTCTGACTCGGCGGCACGGGCACGTTCTCCGAGCGGAACATGGTGGCGGTCACCGTAGCTTCGACCACCTGCACCTGCACCTCGGCGACCTCGCCGTCGATGCCCGGGCCGGCGGCGATGACATCGTCCAGGCCCGAGTCGTAGTTGGCCGGCCAGCGACCGAAGAGCGGCACCCCGCCCGCGGGGACCTCGGCGCCCGGCCGAATCTGCCCGGTGAAGTCGTCGAGCAGCCGGCATTCGCCCTCGCCTTCGCCCTCCCCTTCACCTTCACCCTCGCCTTCACCCTCGCCTTCGCCTTCGCCCTCGCCTTCGCCCTCGCCCTCACCTTCCCCTTCGCCCTCGCCCTCGCCCTCGCCTTCCCCTTCGCCCTCACCTTCCCCTTCACCCTCGCCCTCACCTTCCCCTTCGCCCTCGCCTTCCCCTTCGCCCTCACCTTCCCCTTCGCCTTCCCCTTCGCCCTCGCCTTCCCCTTCGCCCTCGCCTTCCCCTTCGCCCTCGCCTTCCCCTTCACCGCCGATACCCATATCGGCGTCGGCGCACATGCACGGGCCGAAGTTGCGGTCATCGCCGCACATCTGGGTGCTCTCGGAGCCGTCGGCGCAGGTGCACACGTCGGTGCCGCCCGGCGTGCAGTCGTCGTTGCTGCCGCCGCGGCCGCCGCTCGGGGCACACCCGAGGGTCAGGAGACCGAGCAAAGCCGCAGACAAGAAGAAGAGTCGGGACACCATGGAGACCTCCGGTGGCGAAGCGCGCGCATCCTACCGGAGCACTCCGGTCGATGCACGCGGTCGTCCATCGGCGCGCGGTGGCGCGCCGCTCGGAAGCCGGGGCGGGTCAGGCGCTCGCGGTGATGATGCGCTTGCGGCGGGCGAAGGGGTCGTTGGCCCGAGGCGCGACCTGGAAGTCGCGGTCGATGACGACACAGCGGTGGTTGTCGTCGTCGGGGTAGGCCTGCACGACGCCGCGCAGCGTCGAGCACCGCGGCTGACCCCCGCGGGGATCGATGAACAGGTTGCCCGCGTTGCGGAACAGGCCGGCGACCCGCGAGTGGCTGCGCGGGTGCAGCCCGAGCTGATCCATGTCGTGGAAGTACGTCCGGTAGATCAGGCGGCGGGCGCCGTCCTGCTTGACCAGCTCGGCGTAGTAAGGCGCCGGGGCAGCCGCGTCGCGGTTGGGGCCAGAGACGAACTCCAGCTCGGCGTCATCGAGGTCGATCGGTCGATCGTCGGGCAGCGCGTCGGCCGCCCAATCGTCGTGGGCCAGGTCCGGCATGTGGACTCTTGCTCCTCAGCGGCCGTCGTTCCCGGCGGCCGTGGTGTTCATGAAAGCCCCGATCCGCTCGGGGATGAAGAAGGGCCGAACACGGTATTCGGCGCGCGCTTTATAGGCGTTCGGCCGGCCATGGTAAAGGGATTTCCGCGCAACCGATCGCCGACGAGCCGCCATCGGGGCCTCGACGGTGCTATCTTCGGAACCGTACGCCGCATTGCGCGGAAGGCGCTGTGATGACGCCCAGATCTCCCCAGAACCGAGCCGAGCCCGCCGATCGACGCGCGGCCATCGTGGCCCTGACGGCGGTTTTTGCGCTCGGCGCCGACCTGCTGCTGCCGCTGCCGCCGGGGCTGACCGTGCCGCTGTATACCGGCGCGGTGCTGGTCGCGGCGGTGGTCGCCGGCGCGATCGCCGGGCTGACGATGGCGATCGGATGCACGGTGGTCCTGGTGGTGGCCCACGGCTCCGAGACCGGAGACGCGGCGCTCATCGGCACGACGGCGCTGCTCTTGGGGGCAGCGTTCGTGGGCCGGGTCATCGACCGGCTGCGCGCGCGCATGATCCGCCTCGAGCACGTCGTGAGCGTGCTGCGGCGGGAGAGCCGGCCGATCACGATCGATACGCAGCCCGACCCGACGCCCGACCCGGCGCCCGAGCCGACGGCCCCGGCGCGCCGACCGAACACCGGCAACCTGCCGCGGCTGCTCTATCGCTACGCGCGCCTGCTCAACGTCACCGACGAGGACGCCATCTACACCGGCCTGGCGCTGACCCTCGAAGAGGTGCTGCCCGCCGAGCGGGTCGCGGTCTACGCCATCGACGGCGAGCAGATCCGGCTGGCGGCCGGCGAGCGGCTGCCCGCGCCGCCGGTGGACGTGGCCAGCCGCGGCGCCACGCCGATCTTCACCCGCGACGACGACACCGACACCGTCTTCGGCCGGGTGCGGGCGGGGGCCGACGGCCCGGTGACCGCGGTCATCATCGTGCGCGAGCCCGGGCGGGCGCGACGCCCCGGCGCGCTGAAGCTGCTGGCCACCTTCCTCGAGTGGGCGTCGGCCAGCGTGGGCCATGCCCGGGCTCTGGATCGCCTGGATGTGGGGCAGAAGGTCGAGAGCGTGCGGCTGGCGGAGGCCCGCGGCCGGGCGACGGCCCGGGTATTCGCCGAGACCGGCTCGATCCCGCTGCTGCTGCCCGACGACCCGTCGGTCGACATGGCGCTCGGACCGCGGCGCGCCCGGGCGCCGCGCCCCTCGCCGGCCGCGGTCTTCGACCCCGGCCACGAGCCACCGGCGGTCGATACATCCAACGACGATACCGAGCGCATCGCCCCTCAGGCCATCGCCGGCGCGTTCGCCGACGAGCTCGCCGAGCGCCGCCGGATCGACAGCCTGCCCTTCGACCCGGCGCCTCCGCCCGCCGAGGGCCCCGGACGGATGACCGCCATCGACCCGCCCGGCGCGGCGCTGGCCGACATGCGACCGGGCGCGCGGGCCGATAGCGAGCCCAACGCCATCGAGGTGAGCGCCAGCCATATCTCCAGTGATGTGCGCGACGCGATCGAGCGCATGGCCCGTCGCCTCGCGAGCAACCCCACGCCGAGCGCCTCGGTGGACGGCAGCGCCGCCGAGCCGCCCATCGCCGAGATCGAAGGCCTCAGCCACGGACGCATCGACGACGACATGGTCGCGGCCGAGGAGCTGCCGCTCATCGGCGGCCCGGGCCTGGGGGTCGCCGCCGAGCTGGGGCGCAGCCCGGTCAACGACCGCTTCGCCCACCTGCTCGCCGACCTCTCCGACCACCTCGACGGCGAGGGCGATTCGAGCCGCTGATCGACGCCGAAGGGGGTCTCGGAGGCTGTAGTGCATAGCCCGACACATCGCCCAGCACGGTCCCGTTCACCGATTTCGGCGTCGTCAGGCGCTCGAAATACTTCGAGTATTTCTGCGACCCTCCTCCTTGAACTCGGCGAACGGCCCCGCACCGGGCTCGGTCGTCTACGCCCTACAGCCTCCTCGGTGACCCTCGACGGCGGCCGACGTCCTCCGACGAGCGGCCGTATATCCCGCCACGACGCCGACACGGAATTGCACTGGCCGCGGTGCACCCCGAGCCGGTATATGGAACCCGACCGAGGCGCCGAAGGCGTGACCCGGCGACCGACGATGTCACCGACTCGTCACCTGCCCGTCGCCTCTTCGCGCGCCGCGAGCGGCTGAATGCCGCGATTTCGAGCCGCGGGTTCGAGGCCCGCTGACGACCGAGGAGCTGCCATGGGTGCCCTGCGTTGCTTTCTGGTGACCATCTCCGCCGCGGGCCTGATCTTCGGCTGTACACCATCGGGAGACCCCAACAGCTCCGATGACGCGGCCATCGTCGACGGCGGCGTGCCGGTCGATGGCGGCGAAGGCGAAGGCGAAGGGGAAGGCGAGGGCGAAGGGGAAGGTGAGGGCGAGGGTGAAGGGGAAGGCGAGGGCGAAGGGGAGGGTGAAGGCGAGGGTGAAGGCGAGGGCGAGGGCGAGGGTGAAGGCGAGGGCGAGATCCCCGGCTTCTGCCCGATGGAGATCAACTACGTCGGCCAGATCGTCGCCGGCTTCCAGGACATGCCCGAGGTGCCCGACGGCGGCGAGGCGACCTTCGAGCCCTACCCCGCCGAGTACGACGCCGGCATCGGCGCGGTGATCGGCATGGTGCCCGAGATGCACGAAGCGGTCGTCGACCTCGCCGACATGCCGCTGCAGGTGACCGAAGCGACGGTCATCGCCACCAACTACTACACCGACAACTTCGACGTGCCGCCCAACCAGAGCCGGTTCTGGGTCGCCGACGCCAACGGGGCCATCGAGCTCTTCCTCGACTTCAGCGTCGAGGGGGCCACCCCCGACTTCCAGATCCGGACGGGCCACAAGATCTCGTTCGAGGTCACCGAACTCGGCCGCTACTTCGCCCGGGGCCAGATCTCCAAGGCGACGAACTTCGAACTCGTCGAGACCGACCAGCCGGTCTACATCGACGATACCGGCGGCCCCTTCACCGCCGGCGACGTGCACAAGCTGGTGCGGGTCACCGGCATCCTGCGCAACCAGGAGCCCTGCGGCGGCGAGAACCTGTGCTGGGACCTCATGTCGGCCCCCGACGAAGACGTCAACCTGGGCATCTTCCGCACCCGCAGCCAGTTCGCGGTGACCGGCGGCTGCGCCACCTATGTCGGCCCGCTGGGCTGGTTCAACGACACCCCGCAGTACGACGCGGTCAACTTCACCTGGCATCGGCTGTACGACTGAGCGGCCCCGCGCGGGGGAGGAGGCGGCGATGAGCCCACGGTGCATGCGGTACGTGGCGATATTCGCCGCCGCCGTCACTCTGACGTGCGGCATGGGCTGTACGCCCGACCTGCGCGAAGAATCCGACCTCGAGGGGCAGTTCGACACCCCCGGCGAGCAGCGGCCGGTCAGCGAGCCGGTGCGCTATATCGAGCGCCTCTCGGGGCGCAGCTACGGTCTGCCCCGCGACGGCGAGCCGGGCATCGCCGATCTGATCGCGCTGCTGCCCGACGCGGCCATCGCCGGCGGCGACCCCGACATCTGGGCCGGCCCCGACGACATCCCGCCCTGCCCGTCGCGGGAGCGGGTCAACGTGGTCGACGACCTGCCGATCACCGTCGAGGGCGTGGTGACGGTGCACCCGCGGCAGTACCTCAAGGTGCCCATCTGCGATCAGGACGAGCGCAACTACGGCTCGTTCGTCGTCGAGGACGATACCGGCGGCATCGTCGTGCTGCGCAACAGCCGGGTGGCGCAATACACCGCCGGCGACCGGGTCAAGCTGACGGTGCGCGCGATGATGTTCACCTTCCGCGATCCCTCGACCCGGGTGGTGGTCTCGGCGGACGTCGAGCGGGCCGATCCGCCCGACGGCGAGGCCGGCTTCGTGCTCTACGAGCGCCTCGCAGAGCCGTTCTCCATCGCCGACATCAGCGAGACCCGCCGCATCGAGGGCGTGGTCATGCAGTCGCCGAACAATACCAACTTCGGCCAGCTGATCCTGGCGAGCAAGCCGGCGCCGAGCGCCGACCCCGACGCGGGCGAAGGCAGCGTGGTCTGCCGCGAGTCGTGCCCCACCCGCTGCCGTCGGCGGCAGTGCGGCGAGACGTGCGGCGAGATCTGCGCGGCGATCTGCGCGGCGGGCATCGAAGGCAACGCGGGCATCGACGAGGCGCTGCCCGCCTGCTGGCCGGCCAATGTCGACCAGGAGCTGCAGCGGCGTGGCTTCGGCCCCGAGAAGGGCACCCGGCTGGCGATCTACGGGCCGGTCTTCAACAGCTTCGATATGGATATGTGGGTCCAGCGGCTGGGCCAGGTCGAGGTGCTCGACGATGAGGAGTGACGCGATGCGATGGCAGCTCGGCTCGATCCTGCTGGGGACCTGCCTGATCGGCGCCCCGGCGCTGGCCCAGGTGGGTGACGAGCAGGACGTGCTCGTCGAAGACACCGCCGACCAGGAGGCGACGCCGACCGAACCGCAGGCCGATCCGGCGTTCGTCGCCCAGCCGGGCGAGACGTTCGAGCCGGGCAAGTCGCTGGCGGTCGACGAGTCGCTCTACTGGCTCATCGAGGCCAGCACCGGCATCCACAGCATGGACAACCGGGACTTCCGGCCGCTCGACGAGTCGAGCGATCAGTCGATCCTCGATACCGACGACCGGCGCATCTTCGGCTATACCGACTTCTTCGGCACCCTCTCGTACCGCCCGGTGGACCCCACGGTCTTCAACCTGCGGCTGAAGTACGACGCGGTCTGGCCCACCGACGATACCGGCCGCGCGCGCGGGCCGGGCGGCGAGCTGCGGGTCTTCGACCTCAACGCCGACGTCGCGCTGCTCGACACCGACCACATCGGCCTGAGCATGAAGTTCGGCCGGCAGTCGTTCTCCATCGGCGGCGTGCCCCGCGACTACATGCTCGCCGGCGCGCTCGACGCGATCACCGGGCGGGTCGACCTGCGCGCCGCCGGGCGGCTGCGCATCCTCGCGGTCGACTTCTTCGGCGGCCACGACCTGCCGACCCTGGGCTACCAGAGCTACCGCAGCGGGCGCGAGACCACCTTCGGCCTGCGCGGCGACACCGTCACCCTGCGCACCGGCGCGATCTACGAGTTCGACCGCGAGGCGCAGCCCGACCTGCCCATCGAGGCGCGGGCCTACTACTTCTACGCCAGCATCGGCGGCGGCCCCATCGAGTACAGCGGGGCCGACATCACCCGCGGCGGGCTCAACGGCAACTACAGCGACGCCGACTACCAGCAGATGATGGGCCTGCGCGCCGCCTATGTGCGCGACTTCGAGAACGGCGGTCAGGTGCGGGTCTACGGCGAGTTCGCCCGCTCGGCGGGCGTCGACCGCAAGCCCGAGGAGGCCCGCGACGTCGAGACCGTCGGCAACGCCTTCGGCGGCGGCATCGACCTCGAGTGGGACGCCAGCGATACCATCACCCTCATCGCCGGGGCCGAGTTCTACCGCTTCGACGGCAGCAACCACGCCAGCGACGGCCTCGAGTTCGAGCGCGGCTTCGTCGGCTTCAAGGGGGCCCGCGTCGGCGGCCGCACCGTCGGCCGGCTCTCGGGATGGCGCCCGGCGAGCCACGTCGACCCGGCGGGGGTCAAGCACACCCCCCACGACCTCGAGCGGGTCGGCGGCACCCAGCACGTCTTCGGGCGGCTGGGCGTCGACGTCTACGGCACCCGGCTCACCGCCGACTACTGGCTGCTGAGCGACACCGGCAGCACCTTCCTCGACCTCGACGGCATCGACGCCATGCCCGAGCCGCCCTTCGGCTATACCCGCGAAGAGTTCCGGGCCCAGGAGCGCCTCGGCCTCGAGCTGGGCCAGGCCCTCGACCTGCGCCTCAGCCAGCCGGTCGGCGAGATCGTGCAGCTCGAGGCGGGCTACAGCCTCTTCATGCCGGGGGCCTACTACCGCATCGAGGTCGACCGCCTCGCCGGTGAGGATCAGACCGCGCTCGGCGGGCAGGAGACCTTCTGGCTGCTCGACTTCGGCGCCTCGGTGTCGTTCTGATGCGCCGCGCCGCCCGCACATCGATCGCGCTGCTGCTCGGGCTGCCGCTGTGCCTCGGCGGCTGCGAGCGCGACCCCAATACCGGCATCACCCGCGAAGTGGGCTACCGCTCGGGCACCGTCGAAGACGGCTACCTGTCCAACGGCGAGCGGGGCAACGTGCAGATCAACGAGATCATGTGGGCCGGCAGCGTCAAAGGCACCGGGGCCGACCGCGAGTGGGACCCCGACGACGTCTTCATCGAGCTGCAGAACAAGCACCCGCGCCCGATCTACCTCACCCGCTGGCAGCTGACCGTCGAGGTGGGGCACAACCTCGACGGCCTCCGCCGCGCCGACCGCGACGACCGCTCCCGGGTGACCTACATCATCCCCCGGCGGGAGAACCAGCAGCCGGTGCAGCCCAACGAGTTCGTGGTCATCGCCGCCAAGCGCGACGGCGCCTTCGAGGCCGACTACTACATCGAAGACCTGAAGCTGCCGCGGACCAACTTCGCGCTGACCCTGCAAGACATCGACGACCGCCTCATCGACGGCGGCGGCGATACCCGCAAGCCGGCCTTCGCCGGGGCCTTCGACCGGGTCACCGCCCGCTCGATGGAGCGCATCCAGCTCATCTTCAACAACCGGGGCAACCGCGACGGCTCGTGGCACACCTACAGCCTCAACGACTTCGACACCGACGAGCGCGGCGAGCTGCACGGCACGCTGCGCGATCGGATCCGCGAAGAGTGGCGCCCGCTGACGTTCGCCACCCCCGGCCGGCCCAACAGCCCCGACTACTCGGGCTACATCTCCTCGGGGTCGTTCGAATGAGCCGCCGACTCACGCACCGCGCGCTCACCGCGCTCACCGCGCTCACCGCGCTCGGCGGCCTCGCCTGCGAGACCACGCCCGAGACCGACCCGGCGCCGTTCGACGACCTGCTCGAGGTCAACGACGAGACCCGGGCCGCCGCGACGCTCTTCCGCACGATCCTCATCGAGCCCGCCGGCTCCAGCGCCGGCCCGGCGTGGAGCTACGCCGCCGCCGTCGACGAGGTGCGCACCCTCGTCGCCAGCGCCGAGGTCTCGCTCGAGGTGATGCTCGAAGACTTCGAAGACGCCCAGATCGCCCAGGCGATCATCGACGCCGTCGACCGCGGGGTCGACGTGCGGGTCGTCGGCGACATCGACCGCCGCGCACAGACCGGCTTCGAGATGCTCGAAGAGGCCGACCTCGCGCCGGTCTACGGCGACGGCGAGCTCTTGTGGAACGGCGTCTTCGGCGAGGATCCGATCCTGCGCACCGGCGAAGACAACCGCATGACCCACAACGTGATCATCGCCGACCGCCAGCGGCTGATCTCGCTGTCCGCCGGCTTCCCGGAGAACGTGCGCGAGATCGGCCAGGCCGGCTTCGCCGCCGACAGCGAGGTGCTCGCCCGCGACTTCGGCAACATCTTCGACCAGCTGCACGGGGAGGTCTTCGCGACCACCCTGACCTACTTCGACCAGTCGGTGGTCAGCGACTCCAACAACCGCACGCTCTACGAGACCGACGAGAGCATCATCGAGCTCTACTTCGGCCCGCAGGAGCCCCTGGTCAAGGAGCTGATCGACCGGATCTACGCCGCCCGCTCGGCGGTCTGGATCGCGACGTCGAGCATGCTCAACAGCGAGATCGCCCGGGCTCTGAGGTACAAGGGGGCCGCGGGCTTCGACGTGCGGCTGGTCGTCAGCGGCCAGCAGACCGCGCAGGACGAGGCCGGCGCGCTGCCGGCGGTCTTCGCCGACCTCGCCGAGCAGCGCGGCGACGACCTGCCCGCCTTCCGGGTGCTGCCGGCGCTCGCGGGCAGCGGCACGCTGATCATCCTCGACGGGCAGCCGTTCTTCGCCGGCGACGACAAGCAGCCGGGCGTCGCGCTGGTGCTCAGCGCGGCGCTGCTCGAGTCGGTGCCCTACGCGATCACCGGCGTGCGCCCCGACGGCCTCGACCTCGAGGCCCGCCCGTCCGACCGCTTCACCGACGCCCACCTGTGGGCGGTGCACGGCGGACCCGACGACACCGAGGACTACCGGGTCCTGCGCGAGCAGTTCCTGCGCCTGTTCGACGCCGCCGTGGAGGTCGAGTGATGAGCCGCACCCTCGCTCTCGTGGCCCTCGGGGCCCTGCTGCTGATCGCGACGGGCTGCGCCCGCGAGCTCGACCCGGCCGACGCGCGCATGATGCTGCAGCCGCGGGTCAGCGCCGTCTTCAACGCGCCGGGCAGCACCGAGGCCAACGGCACCGACTACAATACCGACGACATCCTGGTGCAGATGATCGACCGGGCGCGGTCGACGATCGACTTCTCGGTGATGGGCTTCAGCCGCGATACGATCATCGACGCGCTCATCCGGGCCCACCACCGCGGGGTGCGCCTGCGCTTCGTCGGCGACGCCAAGCACATGTTCGGCCACCAGCGGGCGTACCAGGAGTTCGACCGCCTGGGCATCGAGATGCAGGTGGGCAACCAGAACCACATCATGCACGACAAGTTCTTCGTGATGGACGGGCGGTACACCATCACCGGCACCGGCAACATCACGCCGACCGGCTTCGGCCGCAACGACAACAACTGGGTGCGCATCGACAGCCCCCAGGTCGCCGCCGACTTCACCGCCGAGCTCGAGCAGCAGCTCGCCGGCCGCTTCGGCTACTCCAAGATCCCGATCGACAACGGCAATACCTACCAGGTGGGCGACACCGTCGTCGAAGTGCACTTCTCGCCGCAGGAAGACGCCATGGGGCGCATCCTCGAGGCGGTCGAGAGCGCCGAGCACAGCATCGAGTTCTTCATCTTCGCCTTCACCAAGGACCAGCTCGGCTCGCTCTTCGTCGCCAAGCACGAGCAGTTCGAGCAGTACAACCGCTGCTGCGACCCCGAGGCGGCGCCGGTCGAGGGCGAAGAGGCCGCCTTCTGCGAAGCGGAGATCACCTGCGAAGAGCCCTTCGTGCGCAAGTACGTGCGCGGGGTCATCGACCGCAGCCAGCTGCACTCCAACGGCCCGTACCACGAGGTCTACCGGCTCATCACCCACGGCGTCGACGTGCGCATGGACGGCAACGACAACAGCCGCCAGCCGGGGGATTACCAGGCCGGCGGCGGCCGCCAGCACTCCAAGACGATGATCATCGACGGGTTGACCGACAACGCGCAGGTGCTCACCGGCTCGTTCAACTGGTCGTCGAGCGCGACCCTGGCCAACGACGAGACCCTGCTCGTGCTGCACAGCCAGCGCCTCGGGCGGCAGTACGCCGAATACTTCGACTACCTCTACCGCCTCGCCAAGCGCATGGGCGAGCGCTGGCTCGGCGACGGCAGCGGCCTGCAGCGGGGGCACGTGATCTTCAACGAGATCGGCTGGGACGGCTACAACGGCCGGGTCGACCCCGCCGAGAGCCCCAACAGCGAGAGCACCCGCCCGCAGGACTTCACCTTCAACGACGAGTTCATCGAGCTGCTCAATACCACCGACCAGCCGATCGACCTCTCGCTGTGGACCATCGCCGCCCCCGACGACTTCGTGGTGGGGCTCTACCCGGGCACCATCATCGGGCCCTACGAGCGCTTCCTCATCGTCGACCACAACGTCGAGGCCTATGACGACCTGCGCCCGCAGCAGCCCGGCGGGGCCTACGTCGGCGCCGACTTCGTGATGAACATGGCCAACGACCAGCGCTTCCTGCGGCTCAACCTGTCCAACGCGCGCTTCCAGCTGCGGCTGCTCGACCCGCGGGGCAACGTCATCGACATCGCCGGCGACGGCGGCCCGCCCTTCACCGGCGGCCGCGAGTGGACCGGCCCCACCGACGACCCGCGCAACCAGCGGGTGCGCTCGATGGAGCGGATGCACTTCGACTGCGAGGGCCAGGGCGCCGACTGCCAGATCATCCGCAACGGGCGCGACGCGTCGAGCTGGCAGGCCTGCACCGACCCCGAGCCCGAGCTGACCAGCCAGATCCGGCAGGGCTACGAAGGCCAGGTGGTGGCCACGCCCGGCCAGCCCAACAGCGGCGGCGAGCAGTTCCCCGCCGAAGACCCCACCTTCCGCGCGCCCACCGCGCCGCCCCAGGCCGAGCCGGTCGACGAGTGATCGACGCGCCGCGGTGACCCCGCGCAGCCGGCGCCAGAGTTGACAGTCCATGGTGTCCCGAGCAAGCTCCGATCCCGACGGAGGCACCGATGACGCTGTCGATGATGGAGCTCAAAGCGCGGTTCGCCCACAGGCCGTTGATGCCCGGCATCGTCTATGGGCAGCAGGCGCGGTGGAGACAGCGCTGGAAGCTCAAGCCGCTGCAGCCGCACACCAGCTCGGCGAGTTGGGACTATCACATCGACCCGATCGAGATCGTCGAAGCAGAGCCGGAGGACCCACGACTCAAGCTGAGGTTCGCGCTTCCCGTTCGGCTGGTTCACCGCCGTCTTCAAGACCTCGCAGAAGGCTCGAACCGCATATCGCGCGTACATCGACGGGCACTTCGACGAGGTCATGGGCCTGTTCGACGATCTGCTCGCGCAGGTGAAGCGCTATCGCGATGACAAGCCGGTGCTGTTCATCATCGATGACCTCGACAAGATTCAAGCCACGCCGGTGCAGCAGGAGGTCTTCAACCTGCAACTGCCGATGCTGCTGCGGCCCGACTGCGCCGCGCTGTATACCTTCCCCCTCGAGCTGCACCACGACGCCCGCTTCAGCCGGCTGAAGAACGAGCAGGCCAACTACTACGTGCTGGCCAACGTGAAGCTGACCGAATATCGCGGAGGCGCCCTGCTCCCCGAGGGCCGGCGTGTCATGGGTCGCTTCGTGAGTGCGCGCCTGAGCGGTGAGCCGATCGAGACCTATCTCGACCTCGGGAGGCGCAGTTCGACCGACTCCTGCGGTACAGCGGCGGCAACTTTCGGGAGCTGTGCCGGATTCTGCAGCACGCGCTGCAGACCGCGGCGATGCTGAAGAAGCCGCGGGCGGATCTCACCTGTTTCGATTCGGCCCTGCACCAGCTGCGCAAGGACTACAACCCGTTCGTGCAGCGCAACCGCGAGCTCCTCAACGCCGTCCGTCGCAACCTCGACAGCGGCGATGAGCAGGCCGATCTGGACGGCGACGATCTGCGCCCGCTGCTGCAGTCCCTGACCGTGATCGACGACCCCAATGACCCCGGCTGGCTCGACCTGGCGCGCGCTCGGGATCGCGCTCCGAGCGTCGATCGAGGCCGCGTCGGGCCCAAGCGAGCTGGCCCGGGCCCTCGCCGACGAGGCGCGGCGGGCCATCTGGCCGCTCTTCGTCGACGCGCCGGCGGTGTACGCTCAACTCGCGGGGGCGATCCTGACTCGCGCGCGCGCGGTCTACGATGAGCCACCCGCTGACCTGAGGACCCAGATTGAACAGTTCGAAGAGGTGACGGGCGCCTCGCTCGCCCCCGACGGTTCACCGAGCGCGCCGACAGACGCATAGGTCCGCGCGCCCGCCGCGCCGCCCCAGGCCGAGCCGGTCGGCGCGTCGCGGCTACTCGACGACGCGGGCCTCGACGATGTAGTCCAGCTCGGGGAACTCGGCGCGCAGGTAGGCGTTGCCGTCGCCGCGCATCCGGGCCTGGTCGGGGCCCATGCCGTCGGGCGGGCCGTCGCCGTAGCCGCTGTACAGCCCGTCGACGGCGGTCATGTCGCGCACCATGCCGAAGGGCGAGAAGCCCAGCCCGTCGAGGCGGCTGTTATCGCCGTAGTTGATGAAGAACTGCGTGCGCCGGGTCTCGGGGTCGCCGCCGAAGGTGGCGAAGCTCACCGTACCCCGTACGTTCGACTCGACGACCGGGTCGGCCGGGATCGGCTCGCCCTGCCAGTAGGCGCCGACGAGCGGGTCGCCGTGCAGGCCGGTCTGCGCCACGAAGCCGTCGATGACCCGGAAGAACGCGCAGTCGTCGAGGAAGCCGATGCGGGCGAGGTTGTAGAAGCGGTCGGCGCCGTTGGGCGACCAGGCGCGGGTGACGTCGATGTAGAAGACGCCGGCGGTGGTCTCGACGTAGACCGCGTAGGTCTCGGGCGCGCGGTCCATCGCCAGCGAGGGGTCGGTGAGCCCGGGGTGGGCGTCGGGCGGCGCGGCGTCGGCCGACGCGGCGTCGCTCGGCGCAGCGTCGCTCGGGGTGGCCGCGTCGACCAGCGCCATGTCGCCGGCGGCGTCGGTCGGATCGGCGCTCTCGCCCCCGCAGGCGGTCGCCGTCACGGCGAACACCAGGGCGAGGGCGAGCGGCGCGCCCGACCGGCCGCGCATCAGAGGCTCTGGTTCAGGGTGAAGTCGAGGCCCTTGGCGCCGACCCGAACCGCCTTGCCCAGCGCGCCGACCACGTCGCCGGGGGTCTTGCTGATGGCGTCGCCGTCCTGGTCGACGCGGGCCTCGACCCGCACGTTGCCGCCGAGCTGGGTGCCCTGCATCATCACGTCCTGCGGGCCGACGGTGTAGTTGAGCGGGAACATGTCGGCGCCGGTGACGGGCACCTTCTTGGCGGCGAGCAGCATGCCCCGCTGACCCTCACCGGCGTCCTGGCGCACGATGATGAACAGCACCGAGCCGGCCTTGACCTTGGCCTTCATGCCCGCGTCGAGCTCGATCTTGCCGGTGAGCGTACCGCCGACCCCCGGGGCGGGCATGGCCGGCGCGCCGCCGGCGGGCGGGTGACCGGGGGGCATGCCGCCGGCGGGCGGGTGGCCCGGGGGCAGCTTGCCGGCGCCGGCGGGCGGGTGACCGGGCGGCATGCCGCCGGCGGGCGGGTGGCCCGGGGGCAGCTTGCCGGCCGCGTGCGGGTTGACCGGCATCGAGGTCGGCTGCGAGCCGGGGGCCGCCGCGGCGGCCCCCTGGACCCGGGCCTGCTGGACCGGCGCCGGCGCCGGGGCCTTCTGGGTCGAGGCCGGCGCGGCGGTCTGCTCGCCGGTCTTCGAGCCGGTGGCCGGATCCTGCTTGTTGCACCCGAAGAGGGCCAGGGCGAGGGCGGCGGTCATCGCCGCGGTCGTCACGAGGGTTCGCATGCACATACTCCAGGGCCCGGCGGGCCGGGTCGGGGTTGGGTCGGGGTGGCCGGCTATTCGAACTCGGCCTTGGTGCGGGCTTGCAGCTTCGCGAGCCGCTCGACATCGGCCGGGTCGAGCGCCTGCGGGGCCTGCTCGGGGGTGCGCTGATCGCGCTCCTTCCACTTGCGGAAGATCCAGAACAAGAGCACCGCCAGCACGATGAAGGGCAGCACCGGCACCAGGATGGTGTACCAGGGCTGCGGCGGGTTGCGGACCTCTTCGCCGTGGCGCTGCACCAGGGTGTCGATGATCTCGGCGTCGCTGAGGCCCCGCTCGATCATCTCGCGCATCTCGCGGCGCAATTCGAAGGCCTGATAGCTGGTGCAGGTCATCAGGGTCTTGCCCGGGCAGAACGGGCTGCGCAGCTCGTCGGCGAGGCGGCGCGACCGGCGCCCGATCTCGTCGACCGCGCTGCCTTCGCCGTCCAGCGGGCTCACCGGGGGCACCCCGTCGCCCGCAGGGGCCGGAACAGGCTGCGCGGCAGGGGGCGGGGCCGCCGGTGCCGGATCGGGCGCGGGCGGGGCCTCTGGGGCCGCCGCGGGGGCATCCGCGGGGGCCTCTGCAGGGGCCGCCGGCTGTGCGGGGGCCTCGGCGGGCGCTGCGGGGGCCTCGGCGGGCGCTGCGGGGGCCTCGGCGGGCGCTGCGGGGGCATCCGCGGGCGCTGCGGGGGCGTCCGCGGGGGTCTGGGCCAGCGCGGGCGCGGCCAGCAGGCCGAGCGACAGCGCCAGCCATGTCGCCTGGGAGGAGATGGGGCTCTTCATCGCAGCAACCGTACACCAGGGCTCGGGGTCGGGCAATCCGCGCCGGGCGTATGCCGACGACGGCGGCGAGCGTTCGCCTGCGCCGGTCGCGCCTTGCGCCTCGCCGGGACAACCCGCACTCTGCGGACACGTCGAATCAACCCGTGGAGGCAGCCCGATGGGCAGCCGGCTCGAAGACAAGGTCGTCTGGATCACCGGCGGCAGCCGCGGCATCGGGCTCGCGGTCGCCGAACGCTGCGTCGCCGAGGGCGGTCGGGTGGTGATCTCGTCGCGCAAGGCGGGGCCGCTGTCGGCCGCCGCCGAGCAGATCGGCGCCACCGCGGTGCCGTGCCACGTGGGCCAGCCCGAGGCCATCGAGGCCGCGCTGACCCACATCGAAGACACCGTCGGCCCGGTGGACGTGCTGATCAACAACGCGGCGACCAACCCGCACTTCGGCCCGCTGCTCACCGCCGGCGAGCCGGCGTGGGACAAGACTTTCGAGGTCAACCTCAAGGGGCCGTTCAATACCATCCGCGGGGTGGTGCAGCGCATGATCGCCCGCGAGGCGAAGGGCTCGGTGGTCAACATCACCAGCATCCAGGGCCTCGGCGCCTCGCCCCTGCAGGGGGTCTACGGCATGACCAAGGCGGCGCTGATCTCGATGACGAAGACCCTGGCGGTGGAGTGCGGGCCGCAAGGCATCCGCTTCAACGCGGTCGCGCCGGGGCTCGTCGACACCAAGTTCGCCTCGATCCTCACCAGCACCCCCGACATCGCGAAGATGTACACCGAGCGGGCGGCGCTCAAGCGCTACGCCACCCCCGACGAGATCGCCGGGCTGGTGGTCTACCTCGCCAGCGACGACGCCAGCTTCGTCACCGGGCAGGTGCACGTCATCGACGGCGGCTTCACCGCCGGGTGAGCGGATGAGCCTGCCCAAGGCCCGCACGGGGCCCGCCGCCGGCCTGGGCTGGCTGCTCTGGCCCCGCTGGCGGGGTATGGTCAACCTGCCCCGCAGCCGCGATCGCCAGGGTCGCCTGCGCTACGTGGTGCTGGCGGTCTTCGGGCTGGGCTTCATGGTCGGCGGCTTCGCCGGCGCCCGTTGGATGTTCACCCAGTTCCTGCAGCTCGAGGTGCTCGCCGAGCTGCTCATCGGGCGGGTGCTCGAGATCGTGCTGCTGTTCTTCATCGGCCTGCTGGTCTTCAGCAATACGATCGCCGCGTTCACCACCCTGTATCTGGCCGACGACCTGCCGCTGCTGGTGAGCTCACCCGTCGGCCCCGCCCGGCTCTATCTGGCCCGGCTGGTCGATACCTGGACCCAGGCCTCGTGGATGATGCTGGTCTTCGCCCTGCCGATCCTGGCGGGCTGCGGGTCGGTCCTGGGGGCCTCGCTCGGCTGGTATCTGGTGCTGCCGCTGCTGCTCTTGCCGCTGACGGTGCTGTGCGCCGCGGTGGGCTCGATCGTCACCATGGCGCTCGCCCGCTGGCTGCCGGCGCAGCGGACCCACGACGTGCTGCTGGTGCTGGCGATGGTGGGCTTCCTGGTGGTCTACATCGCCTTCCGCCTCGCCGAGCCCGAGCGCTTCCTCGAGCCGGGCGGCTTCGCCGATCTGGCGGCGCTCATCGGCAGCCTGCAGGCGGACGCGGGGCTGTCGACCCCCGCCGACTGGGTCGTCTCGAGCCTGTTCTCGCTGCTGCGCGGCGAGGCCGGCGTGGCGCTGCTGCCGGCGGCGACGCTATACCTCTCGGCGGCGACGGCCTGCGCGCTGGGCGCGTGGCTCGCCCGGGCGGTCTACCTGCGCAGCTTCACCCGGGCGCAGGAGGGGCGGGTCGAGGGCCAGGGGCTGCTGCTGCGTCTGCTGGGGCCGCTGATGCGTCGGCGGCGGCCGCCCAAGGTGCCGCGCTCGGTCACCGCGGCGTTCGTCAGCCGCTCGAACCGCATGTTCGTGCGCACCACCGGCCAGTGGACCCAGCTCTTGCTGGTGGCGGCGCTGGTGGTGGTCTACCTGTTCAACTTCAAGTACTTCCGCACGCTGCAGGCCACCGGCATCATCGGCGACCGCGGCCTGTTCTTCGTCAACCTGGTGCTGGGCGGGCTGGTGGTGACCACCGTCGCGGTGCGCTTCCTCTACCCGGCGGTGAGCCTGGAGGGGCGGGCCTACTGGGCGGTGCAGGTGGCCCCGATCACCGCGGCGCAGCTGCTGAGAGCCCACGTGCGCTGGGGGCTGTGGCCGCTGATGGCCCTGGCGGTGGGGCTGACGGTGGCCTCGGACCTCATCGTCGGCCTGCCGACGTGGATGATCCCGGCCTCGGCGGTCATCGCGGCGCTGATGACCTGGGCCCTGTGCGGCATGGGCGTGGGGCTCGGGGCCACCGCGCCGCGGTTTCACGAGGCCAACCCGGCGCGCATCGCCAGCGGCATGGGCGGGGTGCTCTTCATGCTCGGCGGGCTGTTCTACATGGTGCTGACGCTGATCCTGGTCGGCTGGCCCATCGCGGCGCTGGGCTACTGGCTCGAGACGGGCTACGTGCCGCGCACGGCGCGTTTGCTGCAGTTCGCGGCCATGCTGCTCGGCGCGGTGCTGCTGTCGGTGGCGGCCCACGTGGTGCCGATGCGCATGGGCGCCCGGGCCCTCGAGAGGAGAGAAGGATGAAGACGATCCGTGATCCGGCCGCGGCGGTCGACGCGCTCGCCGCGCTCATCGGCGTCCATCGGCGCATCCTGGTCTTCACCGGGGCCGGGGTCAGCGTCGACTCGGGCATCCCCGACTTCCGCAGCCCGGGCGGGGTCTGGACCCGCATCGACCCGGCGATGCTCAGCCGGCCGGCCATCGAGGGGCCCGGGGTCGATCGACGCCCGTTCTGGCAGGCGATGCGGGCCATCGCCGAGACCATCGGCGACCCGCAGCCCAACCCGATCCACCGGGCCGTGGCGGCGCTGGAGCAGGCCGGGCGGGTCGAGGCGGTGGCGACGCAGAACATCGACGGGCTGCATCAGGCCGCCGGCTCGAAGCGGGTCTTGGAGTTGCACGGCGCCCAGACCCACTGCCGCTGCATGGGCTGCCCGGCCACGTGGACGACCGCCGAGATCATGGGCCGGGTGCGGGCGGGGGACGGCGCGCCGGATTGCGAGCATTGCGGCGGCGTCATCCGGCCCGATCTGGTGCTCTTCGGCGACGCGCTCGACCCGGCGGTGCTCGACAGCGCCCAGCGCGCCGCCGAGCGCTGCGACCTGTGCCTGGTCCTGGGCAGCGGGCTCGAGGTCTTCCCCGCCGCGGGCCTGCCCCGGCTGGCGGCGCGCGACGGGGCGCCGGTGGCGATCGTGACCCTCGGGCGGCCGGCGTGGCAGGGGCCGGCGCTGCACGTCGACGCGCCGCTGGCGCAGACCTTCGTGCCGGCGGTCGCGCGTTCCTTGGCCCCGGGATGATCCGCATGGGGGCAACCCTTCGGCTTCAAAGAAGAATCCGTACGACGTGACCGGAGTTTGTCTTTTATTCGGCGCGGCGCTAGCGTCACGCCGATGAAGATCCGAATCAGCCTGCTCGCGCTCTGCGCCCTCTCGGTCCTCGCCTGCGACGACAACGCCGCCGGCCCGGGCCTCTCCGACCTCGGCTCGACCCGCGACCGCGGGGTGCTCGCCCCCGGCGACAGCGACATCGCCGAGATCGACGCCGCGCCCGATCCCGACGACGGGGTGCCGCTGCTCGAGCCGGAGCCGAGCCCCGAGCCGGAGCCGAACCCCGAGCCCGAGCCCGACCCCGAGCCCGAGCCGGGCCCCGAGCCGGGCGGCGACTGCGCCGAGGGCGAGACCCGGGTCTGCGTCGAGTCGTGCGGCGTGGCGAGCTGCGTCGACGGGCGCTTCGGGCCGTGTCAGGCGGTCGGCGAGCTGTGCAACGACCACGACGACAACTGCAACGGCACCGTCGACGAGGGCTACGCCGGGCTCGGCGTGGGCTGCGTGGTCGATCAGAACGGCTGCAGCTCCAACGGCGTGCGGGTCTGCGGCGCCGATCAGCGGTCGGTGATCTGCGAGGCGCCGCCGGCGGTGCCCTCCCCCGAGGTGTGCGACGGCGACGACGACGACTGCGACGGCAACGTCGACGAGGACTTCCCCGGGCGCACCTGCTGCGCCGACGATCTGCAGTGCGGGCCGGGCCAGACCTGCGAGAACGGCGAGTGCACCGGCGGCGGCGGCCCCGGGCCGGGCGATCAGTGCGTCGACGACTTCGACTGCTTCTTCCAGACCTGCGTGCAGGGGGTCTGCCGCGATCTGTGCCTCTTCGACGAGGACTGCGGGCCGGGTGAGTTCTGCGACTTCGGCGCGTGCATGCCCGGCGGGCAGCCGATGTGCGTCGACGACTTCGACTGCCCGATCGGGCAGGCCTGTCAGAACGGCCAGTGCGTGCCCGACGCCGGGCCGGCGTGTATCGACGACGCCGACTGCCCCGGCCAGCAGACCTGCCAGAACGGGGTCTGCGCCCTGCCGCCGGGGGTGGGCAGCTGCGACGCGACGGTGGTCATCCCCGGCTTCGGCGCCCATCAGGGCAGCAACGTGGGCGGCTTCGACTCGCTGGCGTCGAGCTGCGGGCCGGCGGACGACGGGCCGGAGCAGGTCTTCGAGCTGACCCTCGACGCCAACGCCCGGGTGACCGTCGATACCAACGGCACCGACTTCGACACCGTGCTCAACGTGCTCGGCGCCTGCCCCGGGGCCGAGCTGGCCTGCGACGACGACGGCGGCGACGGGCTGCAGTCGCAGCTGACCTTCGACGCGGTGGCCGATACGACCTACTTCATCGTGGTCAACGGCTACGGCGACGCCTCGACCGGTGCGATCACCCTCAACGTCGCCGGGGTCGAGATCTGCGTCGCCGACGCCGAGTGCCCCGCGGGGCAGGCCTGCATCGACGGGGCCTGCGCCGTGCCGCCGTGCGTGGCCAACGCCGAGTGCCCCGACGGCCAGCTGTGCCGAGCGGGGGACTGCGTGCCGGCCGACGAGCCGCTGTGCCGGGACGACGCCGACTGCAACGAGTTCCAGCAGTGCGCCGACCGGGTGTGCGTGCTGCGCCCCGGCGCGGGCAGCTGTGACCTGCCGGTGGTGATGGACGGCTTCGGCCAGTATCAGGGCAGCAACGTCGACCTGCCCAACTCGATCGACGCCGGCTGCATCGGCGCCGACGGCGGGGAGCAGGTCTTCGAGTTCACCCTCGACGCCAATACCCGGGTGAGCCTCGATACCAACGGCTCGAGCTTCGATACGGTGCTCACCGTCAACGCCGGCTGCCCCGGCGACGAGCTGGCGTGCGACGACGACGGCGGCGACGGCACCCGCTCGGCGGTGACCTTCGACGCCATGGCCGGGGTGACCTACTACGCGGTGGTGCACGGCTTCTCGGCCAACAGCACCGGCGACATCGTGATCAACTTCGCCGGGGTCGAGATCTGCCTGGCCGACGGCGACTGCCCCGGCGACCAGATCTGCACCGCCGACGGGACCTGTGAGGATCCGCCGCCGCCGCTGTGCGGCGACGCGATCGAGATGGACGGCTTCGGGGACTACGTCGGCAGCAACGTCGGCCGGCTCGACGAGGTCGACGGCAGCTGCGGCGCGGCCGACGAGGGCGCCGAGGTGGTCTTCAGCTTCCAGCTCGACGGGCCGACCGACGTGGTGCTCGATACCAGCGGCACCGGCTTCGACACCGTGCTGTCGGTGTGGGCCGACTGCAACGCGGCCGACGTGGCCTGCGACGACGACGGCGGCGAGGGCGCCACCTCGCGGGTCGAGTTCCGCGCGGAGGCCGGCGTGCGCTACTTCGTGGTGGCCGAGGGCTACTTCGGCGGCGAGGGCGACGTCTTGCTGAGCTACACCGGCGACGTGCTCTGCCAGGGCGACGCCGACTGCCCCGGGGACAACGTCTGCGACGCCGGGGCCTGCGTGCCGCCGCCGCCGGCCGGCTGCGACGACATGTGCGGCGGAGACTGCGCCAACGCGATCTGCATCCCGGCGGTGCCCGCCGCCTGCGCCGGCGCGACGCTGGCCGACGCGGTGCCCGGGGCGTGGCAGGGCAATACCGTGGGGCTGGTCAACCAGCACGACTCGCCGTGCGGCAACAGCGGCGCCTCGCCCGACGACATCCTGGTGGTGGCCTTCCCCGTCGATACGGTGGTGACCGCCTCGACCGCCGGCAGCGGCTTCGACACCATCCTGTACGTGCTCGAAGCGTGCGATCCGGCCAACTCGGTGGCGTGCAACGACGACGCGGTGGGGCTGCAGTCGGAGGTGACCTTCGACGCGGTGGCGGGGGTGGCCTACTACATCGTCGTCGACGGCTTCAACGGGGCGGAGGGCGCCTTCGAACTGGCGGTCGACACCCAGTAGGGCCGATCAGCCGAAGTGCTGCTTGATCGCGGCCTGGATGCCGTCTTCGATCTTGCTCGCGACGAGGCTGGCGGGCATGCCCAGCGCCAGGTCGACGCTGACGTTCTTGCCGTCCACCGAGGCGGTGCTGCCCTTCTTGACGCCCTTGCCGGTGACGTGGGCCACATCACCCTTCCAGCTGACGTCGAGCCCGTAGCGCGACTCGATCTCGCCGGCGAGGGCCCTGAGCTTCTGCACCGCGGCCTCGGCGGTGGTGTTGTGGGGGCGGCTGATGCGCACGGACTTGGCCATGATGTCCTCCGGGTATCTGGTCGGTTTCTCTGCGATTCGAGGATCGCGCGGGCGTCGCGGTCGCGTCCGTCAGTAGCCGCCGGCGCCTTTGCCGCCGGTGACGATGGCCACCGAGGCCGACGCGCCGATGCGGTTGGCGCCGGCTTGGATCATGGCGTTGGCCGCGTCGCGGTCGCGCACGCCGCCGGAGGCCTTGACCCCCATGTCGCCGCCGACGATGCGCCGCATGAGCGCGACGTCCTCGGCAGTGGCGCCGCCGCCGCCGAAGCCGGTGCTGGTCTTGACGAACGCGGCCCCGGCGGCCTTCGACAGCGCGCAGGCGGCGACCTTCTCGTCGTGCTCGAGCTTGCTGGTCTCGAGGATGACCTTGACCGCGATGGGCTTGGCGGCGTCGACGACGGCCTTGATGTCTTCGAAGACGAGCCGGTGGTCGTTGCTCTTGAGCGCGCCGATGTTGATGACCATGTCGATCTCGCGGGCGCCGCAGCGGATGGCCTCGCGGGTCTCGAAGGCCTTGGCGTGCGGGGTCATCGCGCCGAGCGGGAAGCCGACCACCGCGCAGACCGGCACGCCGCTGCCCTGGAGGAACTGCGCCATCAGCCGCACGTTGGCCGAGTTGACGCAGACCGTCGCGAAGCGGTGCTTGCGCGCCTCTTCGGCGAGCGCGTGCAGCTGGTCGCGGGTGGCCTCGGGCTTGAGCAGGGTGTGGTCGATATAGCCGGCGAGGCCGCCTTCGACCCGGCCGGTGCCCCCGCCGGCGCCGATGCGGGCCGCGCCGGCGTCGACGATGGCCTCGGCGTCCTCGGGGCGGCGTACGGCGCACATGCCACAGCCGCTGCAGGTCTCGGGCGGCTCGTCGCACGGGATGACCCGCAGTTCTTCGGCGGAGTGGGTCTCGAGCGACGGGCGGCTGGCAGCGGGGGCGCGGGTATAGCCCGGGCCCTGGCCCCCGGCCATCAGCCGGGCGCGGACCTGCTGCGCGATCAGTTCGACGAGGGCGTCATCGTTCATGGGCGGCAACATAGCAGCATTTTGGCGGCAGCGCTGCCCGACGACGCGTGGGCGTACACGACGGTCAGCCGCGCTCGCGGCCGGCGAGCGCCGCGCCCACGAAAGCGGCGAACAGCGGGTGCGGGTCGTAGGGCCGCGACTTGAACTCGGGGTGGAACTGGCAGCCGAGGAACCACGGGTGGTCGGGCAGCTCGATCATCTCGACGAGCTGCTCGTCGGGCGACAGCCCGGAGAAGACGAGCCCGTGCTCGGCGATCTGGTCGCGGTAGGCGTTGTTGACCTCGTAGCGGTGGCGGTGGCGCTCGTCGATGCGCTCGGCGCCGTAGATCCGGGCGGCCATGGTGCCTTCGCCGAGCGCGCAGGGGTAGCTGCCGAGGCGCATCGAGCCGCCCTTGCGGGTCACCGCGTGCTGGTGCGGCATGAGGTGGATCACCGGGTGCGGCGGCTCGCGGTCGAACTCCACCGAGTTGGCGTCGTCGAGGCCGCAGACGTTGCGCGCGAACTCGATGACGGCGAGCTGCAGCCCGAGGCAGATGCCGAAGAAGGGCACCCGGCGCTCGCGGGCGTAGCGCACCGCGGCGATCTTGCCCTCGGTGCCGCGGTCGCCGAAGCCGCCGGGCACCAGGATGGCGTCGGCCCCGTCGAGCAGCGGCCCGGCCCCGCGCTTCTCGATGTCTTCGCTGTCGATGTAGCGCAGCGCGACCCGGGCGTCGTGGGCGATGCCGCCGTGCAGCAGCGCCTCGTGCAGGCTCTTGTAGGCGTCCGTATGGTCGACGTACTTGCCGACGATGGCGATGGTGACCCGCCGCGAGGCGTCGCGCAGCTTGCCGACGATGGCCTGCCACTTGTCGAGCTTGGGCTCGCGGGTCCAGATGTTGAGGTAGTCGACGATGAGCTGGTCGAGCCCCTCCCGGTGGAACTCGAGCGGCACCTCGTAGATCGACTTCACGTCGATGCCGGTGATCACCGCCTCGGGCGCCACGTTGCAGAAGAGGCTGATCTTCTTCTTGAGCTCGGGCGCCAGCTCGCGGTCGGTGCGGGCGACGATGATCTCGGGCTGGATGCCGATCTCACGCAGCGCGCGCACCGAGTGCTGGGTCGGCTTGGTCTTCAGCTCGCCGGCCGCGGGGATGTAGGGCACGAGCGTGACGTGCACGTTGATCGCGTTGCTGCGGCCCGCGTCGAGCTTGAGCTGGCGCAGGGCCTCGACGAAGGGCAGCGACTCGATGTCGCCGACGGTGCCGCCGATCTCGGTGATGCAGACGTCGACGTCACGGGATCCGCGGCGCACGAACGCCTGGATCTCGTCGGTGATGTGCGGGATGACCTGCACCGTGCCGCCCAGGTAGTCCCCGCGGCGCTCCTTGTCGATGACCGAGGCGTAGATCCGGCCGGTGGTGACGTTGCTCGACCGGCTCATGATCGCCGAGGTGAAGCGCTCGTAGTGCCCCAGGTCGAGGTCGGTCTCGGTGCCGTCGTCGGTGACGAAGACCTCGCCGTGCTGAAACGGGTTCATCGTGCCCGGGTCGACGTTGATGTACGGGTCGAGCTTGATGTGGGTGACGGTCAGGCCCCGCGCTTCGAGCAGCGCGCCGATCGAGGCGGCGACGATGCCTTTGCCGATGGAGGACGCGACACCGCCGGTCACGAAGATGTGCTTGGTGCTGCGGTTGCTGCTCATGGGGTATGGGACTCCCGCCGTGATGCTGAAGAGCCCGGCCGAGGGGGGCCGGTCGACGGGCGCGGACGCTAACAGGGGGCCTGCCGGGAGTCAATGCGCCCCCGGGTCGGGGCGCGGTCAGGGGGGCAGATCTTCGGGGTCGCCGCCGGCGGCGGGCGCGATGGGCACCAGCCGCGGGCCGTCGCCTTCGCCGCCGTCGCCCCCCTCGTCGTCCAGCCCGGCGGGCGCCGGTCGGCCGACCGCGGGCGCGATGGGCTTGAGCGTCGGCGGCAGCGGGGCCACGTCGACGGCGGGCACCGCCAGCGCGGGTCCGCCAGACGGCCCGTCGGATGGCGCAGGCGCGCCCATCTCTTCGCGGAAGAAGCTGTTGGCGTCGATCTCGCCCGCGGCGGGCGCCACCTCGGTGGGCGCGGTGCCGCTGAGGAAGACCTCCTCGCGCCCGGCTTCGGCGCCCGGCGGGGCCAGCCGGCCGTCGTCGACGATGCGCCGCACCTCGACCCCTTCGGGCGGCGGCGGCCAGTCGGGGCCCTCGGCCTCGGCCGCTTCGAGGTAGCCCTGCACCAGCGGCAGCGCCGTGCGCCCGCCGGCTTCTTTCGAACCGAGCGGCTTGGGCACGTCGAAGCCGACCCAGGCGGCGACGGCGACCTCGGGCAGGAGCCCCACGAACCACGCGTCGCGGGCCTCGTTGCTGGTGCCGGTCTTGCCCACCACCGGCCGGGCGAAGCCCGCGAGCCGCCGCCCGCTGCCGTCGGTGACCACCGAGCGCATCACCGAGCGCAGCACGTGGGCCACCGCCGGGTCGATGGCCTCGACCGGCTCGCCGTGTTCGAGCGTCAGCGGCCCGTCGGGGCCCTCGACCTCGAGGATGAACCGCGGCTCGAGCCGGCGGCCGTCGGCGGCGATGGTGGCGTAGGCGTTGGCCAGCTCGAGCGGGTAGACCTCGCTGGCCCCCAGCGCCATGGCCAGCCCGTCGGCCAGCGGCGACTCGACGCCGGCGCTGCGGGCGAACTCCTGCACCGCGCCGACGCCCACGTCTTCGGCGAGGGCCACCGCGACGCTGTTGATCGACTTCGCCAGCGCCAGCCGCAGCGAGATCGGGCCCTGGAACTTGCCGGTGTAGTTCTTGGGCTGCCAGAACTTGCCCCGGTGCACCCGCAGGGTCTCGGGGGCGTCGATGAGCGTCGACGCGGCGGTGTAGCGCTTCGAGGCCAGCGCGGCGCCCCAGACGAAGGGCTTGAAGGCGCTGCCCGGCTGGCGGCGGGCCTGACTCGCCCGGTCGAAGGGGTAGTCGCGGTGATCGTAGCCGCCGACGAGCGCCAGGACGTGGCGGCTGCCGGGCTCGATGACCACCAGCGCCGCCTGGGGCGCGGCGGCGGGCACCGCCTGCATGCGCTCGGGGTGCTGCGGCCCGTCGGCGCGCACCGCCACGACGATCACGTCGCCGACCCCATAGGGCGAGGCCTGCGGGTTCTCCGGATCGGCGAAGCGGCTCAGGGCGTCGCGGCGTACGCTGGCCTCGCCGACGCCGAACTCGACGACGAGGTCGTCGGGCTCGATGGCCTTGACCCGGGCCCGCACCGGCACCCCGGCGCGCGGCGGGCCGTCGCCGACGATCTTCAGCTGCGCCGCCCGCCAGGCCGCCGCCTCGTCGTCGGGCACCCGATTGCGCGGCGTCGCGTACTTCTGGCGGGCGTCGAGCGCCTTCAAGCCGTCGCGCACGGCGGCCAGCGCCGCCCGCTGACGGTCGAGATCGAGCGCGGTGCGCACCCGCAGCCCGCCCCGGCGCACGGCCTCTTCACCAAACGCGTCGAAGAGCTGCCCGCGCACGTGATCGGCGTACCACTGCGCCTCGTCGACGAAGGGGTCGACCGGCTCGGCCAGCGCCAGATCGGCGGTCCGGGCGCGCGCCGCCTCCGCCTCGTCGAGGAAGCCGTTCTTGACCATCATGCGCAGCACGAAGGCCCGCCGCTCGGCGTTGCGCTCGGGGTGCTTGAGCGGCGAGAGCCGCTCGGGGGACTGGATGAGCCCGGCGATGGCCGCCGCCTGCACCGCGGTCGTCTCGCGCAGGTCTTCGTGGCCGAAGTAGAACCGCACCGCCTCGGCGACGCCGGAGCGCCCGTGCCCGAGGTAGATCGCGTTCATGTAGATGGTGAGGATCTGGTCTTTGTCGAAGCGGTCTTCGAGGCGCTTGGCCAGGATGAGCTCCTTGGCCTTGCGCTCGAAGCGCTTCTCGGGGGTCAACAGCAGGTTCTTGACCGTCTGCTGGGTGATCGTGCTGCCGCTGCCGGTGATGCGTCCGGCCCGCAGGCTGTTGATCAGCGCCCGCAGCATGCCGGTGTAGTCCAGGCCCTCGTGGCGGTAGAAGTCGGCGTCTTCGGCCGAGAGCACCGCGTGCACCAGCACGTCGGGGATCTGATCCCGCCGGACCACGGTGCGCCGCTCGTCGAAGAGCTCGGCGATGACGGTGCCGTCGACGGCGGTGATGCGGGTCACCTGGGGCGGGCGCCAGTCTTCGATCTTTTCGAAGTCGGGCAGCCCGCGGGCGAAGTACCAGTAGCCGCCGACGAGCACGCCGACCCCGGCGAGCGCGCCGAGCAGGCCGAGCACGAGCGCCCATTTGAGCAGCCGGCGGCCGAGGCTCGGCTTGGGTGGGGCCTTCTTCGCGGTCGGCTTCTTCTTGCCGGGCTTGCGGGCGCTCTTGCGCTTGCCCGCGCCCGCGGCGCCGCGGCTCCTGGCCGTGCTCGAGCGGCGCGACGGGGAGCGGCCGGCGGGCTTGTCGGACCTGGCGCTCATCGTCTGGGGCGTCTCCGGTGCTTGCGTCGGGCGGTGGGTCGTGCGAATTGCACGGTATGGAATCGAAAGTCGAGCGATATCTCTTCCGCGTCCTCTTCCGTCGCGAGACCCTCGAGTGCGGTGGCCGCATCGTCGAGGACGAAGACGGCCGCTTCAAGCTGCAGATGTGGACCGCCACGCCACAGAACGCCAACGTGCTGCTCGAGGTCGCGCCGCTGGACGACCGCGAGGCGCTGTGGCCGCTGTTCCACCAGGTCGCCAACCACCGGGGCATGACCCTGTTGGAGTACCGCCCCGAGCCGATGCTCGGCCGCGAGTGGCAGCCGGTGCCGGGGGCGGCGAAGGCCGGGTGAGCCCGCCGTGGCCCGCCTCCGGGCCGCGAGATTGTCGAGTCCGGTGGTTTGGGGCTACCATCGCGGCGACGATGGCGACCCGGGCCCGAGCGCTCGACCCCCACACGCGACCCGGACGCTCGGCCCCCATGAGGACCGGATGAAGATCACCTGCCCCAACTGTGCAGCCGGCTACAACATCAGCGAGGGCAAGATCCCGGCTGGTGGGCTCCAGATCAAATGCCCCGCCTGTCTGCACAGCTTCCTGGCCCACCGCGACGGCACCAGCACCTCGGCGGCGAGCGCCGGGCGGGCGTCGGCGGGTCCGGCGCTCGCGCCGCCGCCGCCTCCGCCGCCCCCGCCGCCGGGCGCGAGCCCGCTGAGCGGGCGGCCGCCGGCGCCGCCTTCGGGCTTGGGGCATCTGCCGCCACCGCCGCCGCCCGGCCCGGTCGAGATCGTCGACGAGATCGAAGAGATCGAGGAGTTCGACGACAGCGACGGCTTCGACGTGGCCCACTCACCCACCGCGGCGATGAGCGTGACCCAGGGCGAGGTCGACGCGGTCGACGACTTCGACTTCGGCTTCGGCGGCGCGTCGATGGGCCCGGCGACCGGCTCGAACGCCGCGATCGAGCGCACCGCGGCCGACGCCGACGACTTCGACTTCAGCTTCGGCGGCGGGGGCGGGTCGGAGTCGGGGCGCACCGACGTGCAGGCCGACGACTTCGACTTCAGCTTCGGCGGCGGCGATCAGCCGCCCGCGCCGCCGTCGTCCGGCGGTGGGCTCGGCGACCTCTTCGACGATCTGGACGATCTGCCGGCGCCCAAGGCGGTCGACCCCTATCGCGACCTGCCGGCGCCCAGCGCCCGCTACGACGATCTGCCCGCGCCCAGCGCCCGCTACGACGACCTGCCCGGCGAGCGGGGCTATACCGACCTGCCCGGCGAGCGCGGCTTCACCGATCTGCCCGGCGAGCGCGGCGTGAGCGGATTGCCCGGCGAGCGCGGCATCGGCGGCCTGCCCGGCGAGCGCGGGGTCGGCGGCCTGCCCGGCGAGCGCGGCGTGGGTGGACTGCCCACCGAGGCGGGCGTGGGCGGCCTGCCCACCGAGCGCGGGGTGGGTGGATTGCCCACCGAGGCGGGCGTGGGCGGCCTGCCCGGCGAGCGCGGTATCGGCGACGCGCTGATCGCGCCCGAGGATCGTCCCGACATCCCGCCGCCGGTCGATCCGGCGCTGGAGAAGCCGCCCGCCGAAGGCGGCGGCAAGCGCACGCGGATCTTGATCGCCGCCGGGGTCAGCGTGGCGCTGATCGCGCTCGCTGTCGGCGGCCTGATGGTCGCCGGCATCGGACCGTTCGCCGACGACGAGCAGCCGCGACGGCGGCGCACGCCGCCCAAGGTCGTCGAGAAGGCGCCGCCGCCGCTCGAGCCGGCGAAGCCGCCAGCGCCGCTCGAGCCGGCGACGCCCGACGAGGACGGCATGATCCCGACCAGCGGGGCGACCCTGGCCGAGGTGGCCGGCTATCGCGACGCCATCGGACGCCTCGAGCCGCACGCCAAGACCCTCGAGGGCGAGCGGGCCATCGAGCTCGTCGAGCTGTACGCGCTCGGCGCGCTGGAGTTCGCCGGCAACGACCGCTGGGCCAAGAGCGCCGGCAGCATGCTGCCCCGCATCGGCGAGGCGGCCGAGAGCCCCGCCGGCCGCCGGGCGACGCTGATCGCGGCCCTCGCCGAGGGCAACCCGGAGGCCGGCGGCAAGCTCGTCGAGCACGCCGAGGCCAACGCCGACGACGCCCGCGCGCGGTATTTCGCGGGACACGCCCACCTCGCGCAGGGTGATCTGGGCGAGGCCCTCGCGGCCTTCCGCGGCGCGGCCGAGGCCGACGATACGCTGCTCGGCGCCCGGCGCATGGCCGGCGAGCTGGGGCTCAAGGCCGGCGAGCTCGACGCGGCGCGCAAAGACCTCGAGGCGCTGTACAGCGTGGCGCCGGGCGCCCCGTCGGTGCTCAACGCGCTGGCGGCGATCGAGCTGCGCCAGGGCAATACCGAGCGGGTCGGCAAGCTGCTCGATCAGGCGCTCGCGCTGCCGCCCGAGCGGCTCGACAGCCGGGCCCGCTCCCGGGCGCTGCTGCTGCGGGCCCGCATGGCCCTCGGCGCGGAGGACGAGGAGAAGAGCCTCGCCGATCTGGAGGCCGCGGTGCGGGCCTGGCCGGGCAACCTCGAAGCCCTCGATCTGCTGAGCGACCGCCACTTCGCGACCGGCAACTACGAGAAGGCCCTCGACCAGCTGGAGGCGCTGCGCGCCGCGGGAGTGCAGAGCCCGCAGATCGCCATCAAGATCGCGCAGTCCCACGAGGCCCTCAACCGGGCCGAGCGGGCGGTGCGGGTGCTCGAGAAGGCCGCGGTCGACTTCCCCGACGACGCGATGGTGCACACCGCCCTGGGCGACATGCACGTCAAGGGGCGCGCGTTCGCCGAGGCGCGCAAGGCCTACGAGAAAGCGCTCGAGGTCGACCCCTCGTACCAGGAGGCGCGGCTGGCCATGGCCGATCTGCTGGTCAAGGAGGCCAAGGTCGACGCGGCGATCGCCTACCTGCAGGCGGCGCGCAAGAAGAACCCCGACGGGGCGCTGATCCTGGTGGGCATCGCCGACCTCAACAAGCGCCTCGCCGAGACCGGCGGCCGCCGCGACCTGCTCGGCGACGCCATCAAGGACTACCGCGCGGCGCTGCGCATCGACCCCTCGCTCAACGGGGCCCGCCGCGACCTGATCACCGTGCTGCTGGCCAACGAGGACGCCAAGGCAGCGCTCGAGGAGCTCGAGCACCTCGCCGCGCGCCCCGACTTCCACATCGAGCTGGAGTTCGACTTCGGCCGGGCGAAGCAGGCCCTCGGGCGGCTCGACGAGGCCATCGAGCACTACGCCAAGGCGCTGGAGAAGACCCCCGAGGATCCGGCGGTCCTGCTCGGGGCGGGCTCGGCGCACTTCGAGAAGGGCAACTTCGACGAGGCCCGCGGGCTGCTCGACCGGGCCATCGCCGCCGACAGCAAGCGCCTGGCGGCCCACTATTATCTGGGCCGGGTGGCCTACGCCCAGGCGCGCTTCGGCGCCGCGATCCAGCACATCAAGCAGGCGCTGGAGATGGACAAGCGCAACTACACCTATCGCTACTGGCTCGGCCGGGCCCTCGAGGCGGCCGGTGAGCCGGCGCAGCTCGCCGCCGCGCGCCAGGAGTACGATACGGTGGCCAATCAGGCCATCGAGGACAAGCACCTGGCCAAGGCGCTGTGCGACGTCTTCGTGCGCCGCGGGCGCATGCAGATGGCGCGCTTCGCCGAGTGGCAGGGGGCCATCGACGACTTCGGTCGGGCCATCGCGTGCGACGGCGACAACGCCGAGGCGTGGTTCCTGCGGGGCAAGATGAAGCTCGAGACCAACGACGCCAACGGCGCGATCCGCGACCTGAGCCGGGCGACGAAGATCGCGCCCGAGATGGGTAAGGCCTACGCGCTCTCGGCGGCGGCGCACCTGCGCAAGCGCCCGCCGAACATGAAGCAGGCCGAGCAGCTCTCGCGGCAGGCGATCCGCTACGACGATACCCTCGCCGAGCCGCACTACACGCTGTGCACCCGGCTCAAGGAGCGCAGCAAGGCCACCGCCCGCAAGCACTGCGAGCGCTATATCGAGCTGGCGCCCAACGGCGACAACGCGCCGATCGCCCGCGACCTGCTGCGCAGCCTCTGACCGCGCAGCCTCTGACCGCGCGCCCCCGCCTTTGGCACACTTTGTCACACCTTGGCGGTCGCTGCCGGTGACGATCCGCCGGCTGACCCGTCCGGCCCGCCACGGGCTCGCCGCCGTGGCCCTGCGCCTGCTCTTCGGCCTGCTGCGGCTGCTGCCCGTCACCACCGCCCGCAGGCTCGGCGCCGCCCTGGGGCGGGGCATCGGGCTCGTGGCCCGTCGCGAGCGGCGCGCCATGGCCGACCGGCTGGGCCAAGCGCTGGGATCGCACGCGCCGCCGGTCGGGGCGTGCTGGGCCTCCCTGGGCCGGCGGGCGGTCGAGTTCGCCCTCGCCGACCGCATGCTCGACCGCGTGACCCTGGCACCCGAGGCCGTCGCGACGTTCGCGGCGGCCCGCGCCGAAGGCCGGGGGGTCCTGCTGGCGACGGCCCATCTGGGCAATTGGGAGCTGATGGCCGCGGCGCTCGCCGCGCGGGGTTTCGCGGTGCACGCGGTGGCCGCCGCCCCGCGATCGGGTCCGCTGCATCGCTGGCTGGCGGCGCATCGAGCGCGGCTCGGGGTCTCGGTGATCGCGCCGGGCGGCGGGGCCCGAACACTCGTCGAGCGGCTGCGCGCGGGGCAGGCGGCGGCGCTCTTCGTCGATCAGGCCACCGGCCGCCGCTGCCGTGATCTGCCCGTCTTCGGTCGACCGGCGCCGACGCCGACGACGTTCCCCCGATTGCTGGCGCTCACCGGCGCGCGCCCGCTGTTCATTCACGCCGAGCGACGCGGCACCGGCTATCAGGTGGTGCTCGAGCCGGTGGTCGGCGCCGACCCGCTCGCGGCGGTGACCGCGCGCATCGAGGCCGCGGTGCGCCGTGATCCGGCGGAGTGGGTCTGGCTGCACGATCGCTGGCGGGATACCCTGCGCCGATGATCGCGCCGCTGCTCGCCATCCTGCTGAGCCCTGCTCTGTGGAGCCCCGTTCTGTCGAGCCCTGCCCCGGTGAACCCGACGCCCGCCGCGACCGCGCCGGCCCCCGTCGACATCCGCGCCGACCGGCTCGAGCTGGACCAGAAGGCGGGTCGAGCGCGCTTCGAGGGCGCGGTCGAGGTGGTGCAGGGCGCGCTGACCCTGCGCTGCGCTCGACTGCAGGCGCGCTACGCCGAGGGCGACATCGTGGGCCTCGAGGCCACGGGCGACGTGCGGCTCTCGGGCAAGGGCTGGACCGCCGCCGCCGCCCGGGCGGTCTGGGATCGCAGCGCGGGGCGCCTGGTGCTCACCGGCGACCCGCACATCCGCCGCGGCGGCGACGTGCTGCGCGGCGCCCGGGTGCTCGTCTGGCCCGACGACGAGCGGGTGGTCGTCGAGCAGGCCCGCGGGCGCTTCACCCCGCCGCCGCTGGGCCGGGACCGGTGAGCGAGGGCCTGCAGACGCTCGGCCTGCATCGGCGCTTCGGGCGGCGGGTGGTGGTGCACGACCTCTCGCTGGCGGTGGCGCCGGGCGAGATCGTCGGCCTGCTGGGCCCCAACGGCGCGGGCAAGACCACCACGTTTCGTATGATCGCGGGCCTCTTGCGCCCCCACCGGGGCGAGGTGCGGCTCGACGGGCGCGACGTGAGCCGACGGCCGCTGTGGCGTCGGGCGCGGGCCGGGTTGGGCTATCTGCCCCAGCAGGGGTCGATCTTCCGCCGGCTGACGGTGGCGGAGAACGTGGCCGCCGGCATGGGCCATCGACCGCGCGGTGAGCGGCGGGCGGCGGTCGAGGCGCTGCTCGAGCGTTTCGGACTCGGCGCGCTGGCCGCTGCCCGCGGCGAGACCCTCAGCGGCGGTGAGCGGCGGCGGGTCGAGCTGGTGCGGGCCCTCGCCGCCGAACCGCGGGTCCTGCTGGTCGACGAGCCCTTCGCCGGGCTCGACCCGCTGGCGGTGGCGGCGGTCGCCGAGCATCTGCGGTACCTCGCGGCGGGCGGCCTGGGGGTGCTGCTCACCGACCACGACGTGCGGCAAGCCTTGGAGGTGTGTGCCCGGGTCTATATACTCGCAGACGGACAGGTGCTCGGGGCGGGAAGCACCGCCGACGTTCGACAGGACCCGGTCGTACGCGCCCGCTACCTCGGCACCACGTTCGATTCGCCCGCCCGCACCGCGGAGGGCACAACCGCCGACGTCGTCGGCACTGCCCGCGCCCCACGGCGCGTCGATCAGAGACGAGATGGGCCTTGAACTGAGCCTTCAGCTGAAGATGAGCCAGCAGCTGGTGATGACCCCCCAGCTGCAGCAGGCGATCAAACTTCTCCAGCTGTCACGCACCGACCTGATCGACGCCGTCCGCGAGGAGCTGCTCGAGAATCCGCTGCTCGACGAGCAGTCGGAGATCGCCGCCAGTGAAGCCAAGGTCGAGACGACCGAGGACGTGCGCAAGCGCGAGGAGCAGAAGGACAAGACCGCCGAGGCCACCGGCGAGGCCGACATCAAGGAGGCCGACCAGCAGATCGACTGGGAGGCGTACTTCGAGAACTACAGCTCGCCGATGCCGGGCACCGGCACCCAGCGGCTGCGGGATGACGACCTGCCGGGCTACGAGGCGACGCTGACCCGCGAGACGACGCTGTTCGACCACCTGATCTGGCAGCTTCAGGTCTCCGACTTCACCGAGCAGGAAGAAGCCGTCGCCGTCGCCCTCATCGGCAACATCAACGACGAGGGCTACCTCAAGAACTACGACCTGCACGCCCTCGCCGAGCAGCTCGGCAACGACGTCGAGTACGTCGAAGAGGTGCTCGAGATGGTCCAGGCGTTCGACCCGATCGGGGTCGGGGCCCGCGACCTGCGCGAGTGCCTGCTCATCCAGGCGAAGTTCCACGAGCTCGGCGCCATCGTCGAAGACGTCATCGACAAGCACCTGCCCAACCTCGAGAAGAAGAACTACGCCGCCATCGGCCGCGACCTCGACCTCGACATGGACGAGGTCATCGAGACGGCCAAGATCATCAGCCAGCTCGAGCCGCGCCCCGGCCGGCCCTTCGCCGGCGAGGCGCCGCGCTATATCACCCCCGACATCTACATCAAGAAAGACGACGAGGGTGAGCTCAAGGCGGTGCTCAACGAAGACGGCATGCCGCGGCTGAAGATCTCGCAGTTCTATCGCAACGCGCTCAAGCAGGCGAATGGCTCGGAGGCGAAGAAGTACGTCACCGAGAAGCTCAACTCGGCGCAGTGGCTCATCCGCAGCATCCAGCAGCGGCAGAAGACCATCGTCAAGGTGACCGACAGCATCATCCGCCACCAGCGGGACTTCTTCGAGAAGGGGGTCGAGCACCTCAAGCCGCTGATCCTGCGCGATGTGGCCGAAGACATCGGCATGCACGAGTCGACGGTCAGCCGGGTGACGACGAACAAGTACGTGCACACCCCGCAAGGCATCTACGAGCTCAAGTTCTTCTTCAACTCGTCGATCCAGACCGAGGGCGGTGATCTGGCGAGCGAGGCGGTCAAGAGCAAGATCCGGCAGATCATCGCCAACGAGAACCCAAAGAAGCCGTATAGCGACCAGAAGCTGGTGGGGCTGCTCAAGGAGGACGGGGTCAAGATCGCCCGTCGCACCGTCGCCAAGTACCGCGAGGCGATGGGCATCCTGCCCAGTTCGAAGCGCAAGCGCCTGTTCTGAAGCCCTGCCCGGGCCGCCGTGGCGGCTGCGGGCCATCGCGAGGGAACCTCCCCGAATGCTCATCTCAGATTTTCTCGAAGTCCGCGCGGTCGAGGCCGATCTCGGCGCGTCCAACAAGCCCGGTGTATTGCGCGAGCTGGTGGGCCTCGTCCTGCGGGTGGCCCCCGACCTCGACCCCAATCAGCTCGTCGAGACCCTGCTGCGCCGTGAGAAGCTGCAGAGCACCGGCATCGGCGACGGGGTGGCCATCCCGCACGGCAAGACCCCGGCGGTCGACCGGGTGATGGCCTGCGTGGGGCGCAGCAAGGCGGGGGTCGACTTCCAGAGCCTCGACAGCATGCCGACCCACCTCTTCTTCACCCTGCTGGTGCCCGAGTCGGAGCACGGGCTGCACCTCAAGGCCCTCGCTCGGGTCTCGCGGCTGCTCAAGGAGCCGCGGGTGCGCCAGGCGCTGCTCGACGCCGCCGACGCCGAGGCGATGTACGCCGTCCTCGTCGACGAGGACGGCAAGCTCTGATCCCGATGGATCGTCGGCGATGGTCGCGCGCGATGCCCCGCCTGGGGATGTGCCCGGGCTCTGCGCAGGTGGAGGCCCGATGAGCGCGGTGACCGTCGGCGAGCTGTTCAGCCACCTCGCGAGCACAGCGCCCGCCGGGGCGCAGGCCTTCCGCATGGTCGCCGGCGGGGTGCGCGGGCTGCAGCGCTCGATCACCGAGCCGACGGTGCAGCGGGTCGGCGTAGCCCTGACCGGGCATACCGAGCACCTCGTGCCCCGGCGGCTGCAGATGATGGGCCGCTCGGAGGCGGATTATCTCGCCCGGGCCCCGGCCGATGTCTGCCACGCCCGCCTCGAGCGGCTGGTGGCGGTGGGCTTCCCGGCCCTGGTGCTCACCACCGGGCAGACCCCGCCCGCGGCGCTGCTCACGCTGTGCGAGCGCGCCGGCATCGCGCTGGTCCTCACCGCCCTGGAATCGATCGAGGCCACCGCGCGCATCCAGACCGCCCTCGCCCGCTGGCTGGCCCCCCGTGAGTCGCGCCACGCGGTGCTGGTGGAGGTCTTCGGCGTCGGCATGCTGCTCATCGGCAAGAGCGGCATCGGCAAGAGCGAGCTGGGCCTCGAGCTCGTCGCCCGGGGGCATCGCCTGGTGGCCGACGATCTGGTGTTCTTGCAACAAGAGGGCGCCGGCGTGGTCGGCCACAGCCCCGAGCTGACCCGGCACCACATGGAGATCCGGGGCCTGGGCATCATCAACATCAAGGATCTCTTCGGCGCGGCGGCGGTGGTCGATCGGGCGGCGGTCGACTTGATCGTCGAGCTGGTCGACTGGCAGGCCGACGGCGAATACGAGCGCCTGGGCCTCGAGACGCGCCATATGGACCTCGCCGGGATCGCCGTCGAGCACGTGACGTTGCCGGTGCGCCCCGGCCGCTCGCTGAGCCTGATCATCGAGGTGGCGGCGCGCAATCGGTTGTTGCAGGCTCAAGGTACGCACTCGGCGCGGGCGTTCGCCGCCCGGCTGGGGGCCCACATCGCCGACGGCGCCCGACGCGCGAGCGGGATCCTGCCCCCGGTGGACGATGGGGATCACGGCGCGCGTGGCGGAGACGAAGGGGAGACGTGATGCGCGACGATGACGCGGTCGAACAGCACGGAGAAGACGGCGCGCCGGTCGAGATCCTGCGGCTGACGGTCATCACCGGGCTCTCGGGTTCGGGCATCTCGACGGCGATCAACGCCCTCGAGGATCTGGGCTTCTTCTGCGTCGACAACCTGCCGCCGCCGCTGCTGCCCAAGCTGCTCGACCTCGCCCGTCAGGTGGACGGCTTCGACCGGCTGGCCATCGGCCTCGACGCGCGCAACGTGCAGGACGTCGCGGCGACCCTCGCGCTGCTCGACGGGCTGGTCGAGGGCGGGGTCGAGCTGTCGATCGTCTTCCTCGAGGCCAGCGACGCGGTGCTGTTGCGCCGCTTCAGCGTCTCCCGCCGGCCGCACCCCCTGGGGCGCGACGGGCTGCCGATCCCCGACGCCATCCGCACCGAGCGGCTGGTGATGCACCCCTTCCGCGAGCGGGCGGGGCACCTGATCGATACGTCGGACATCAACGTGCACGAGTGCAAGCGGCTGGTGCAGTCGTTCGCCACCGGCGGTCGCCCCAAAGGCCTGGCGCTGACCGTGATGAGCTTCGGCTTCCGCCACGGGGTGCCGGCGGAGGCCGACATCGTCTGGGACGTGCGCTTCCTGCCCAACCCACACTTCATCGAAGCGCTGCGGCCCTACTCGGGCATCAACCCCGAGGTCTCGGCCTATGTGCTCGGCCAGCCGGCGACCGCCGCCTTCCTCGAGCGCTTCCTGGGTTTGATCGACGCGGTGCTGCCGTCGTACGCCCACGAGGGCAAGAGCCACCTGACCATCGCCCTCGGCTGCACCGGCGGCCGTCACCGCTCGGTGGCGCTCGCCGAGCGCATCGGGGCTCATCTGCAGAGCGCGGGGCACGGCCCCACCGTGCGTCATCGCGACGTGCACAAGGAGCGAACATGATCGGTGTCGTCGTCTGTACCCACGGCGCCCTGGCCCAGCAGCTGCTGGCATCGGCCCGCATGATCGTGGGGGAGTACGCCGCCGCCGAGGCGGTCGCCGTCGAGCCCGGTGAAGGGCCCGATGTCATCCGCGACCGCATCTCGAAGGCGGTCGAGGCCGTCGACGACGGCTCGGGGGTCCTGCTGCTGTGCGACATGTTCGGGGGTACGCCGTCGAACCTGGCGCTGTCGCTGCTCGGCGACGATCGCGAGGTCGTCACCGGGGTCAACCTGCCGATGCTGCTCAAGCTGTGGACCCACCGCGAGGGGCCGCTCGACGAGGTGGCCCGTCAGGTGGCAACGCACACCCGGGACAACATCCTCGTCGCCGGCGATCTGCTGCGGAAGAAGGGTTAGCGCGATGGCTCAGCCGATCTACCGGGTCGACAACCGGCTGGTGCACGGCCAGATCATCTCCACCTGGCTGCCGCATCACCGGCTGCAGCGCTTCCTGGTCGCCAGCGATACGGTGCCGGCCAATACGCTGCAGATGACCATGTTCAAGATGTGCGTGCCGCCGCCGGCCGAGTTCGACGCGCTGCCGGTGCACGAGGCCGCGGCGTGGCTCAACGACAAGCGCTACGGCAAGGCGCGCACCATGGTGCTGCTCGAGTCGGTGCAGGACGCCGCGCGGCTCTTCGCCGCCGGCCACCCCTTCCCCGCGCTCAACATCGGCAACGTGCACCACGCGCCGGGGCGCAGCCCGATCACCCCCGCGGTCTATCTCGGCCCCGAGGAGCTCTCGCTGCTCTCCGATCTGGCCCGCCGGGGCATGCGCATCGAGGTGCGCAGCCTGCCCGACGAGCCGCCCCTCGACCTCGCCGCCCGGCTCACTCGCTGATGGAGCCGGCGACCGTCGCCATCGACCTGGCCCTCATCGCCGCCTGCGGAGGGCTGGTGGGCCTCGATCGACGGGGCGCCTTTCAGGCCATGATCAGCCAGCCCCTGGTGGCGGTGCCGCTGCTGGGGGCGCTCCTGGGTCAGCTCGAGGTGGGGCTCGCGCTCGGGGCGACGCTGCAGCTCTTGTGGATGTCGTCGATGCTCTTCGGGGCCAATACCCCGCCCAACGAGACGCTGGCGTCGATGGTCGCCGGCGGCATGGTGCTGCTCTACGGCAAGCACATCGCCACCCCCGACATCGCGGTGATGACCATCGGCATCCTGCTCGCCGTGCCCCTCGGGCCGCTGGGTCGAGCGATCGACGTGCGCCTCGAGCGGCTCAACCTCGCGCTGTCCCAGCGGGCGTTGGCCGCCGTCGCCGAGAGCCGGGTCGAGATCATCGATCGCCTGCCGTGGATCGCGCTGGGCCGGGTCTTCTCGATCCACGCCGCGCTGATCGCCCTCGGCAGCGGGGTCGGGCTCATCGTGCTCGCCGCGGTGCACCCGCTGCTCGACGGGGCGGTGCTCGTGGCGGTCGCCACCGCGGGCATGTATCTGGTGCCGGCCCTGGGCCTGGCGGTCGCCTTCTCGCTCATCCGCCGACGCCGGGGCATCGCCTTGGGCCTGCTGACCTTCGTGGCGGTGGCGATCATGCTCGACCATGGCGGTGCCGGGTGACCGTGGCCGCCACCGCCTCCGAGACCCCCGCCGAGGGCACCGTCGGCGTCGGTACGCTGCTGCGGGTGCTGTGGCGCAGCTTCTTCTTCCTTTCGGCGACCAACTTCGAGCGCATGCAGAACGTGGGCTTCGCCTACGCCATGCTGCCCGCCCTGCGCCGGCTCTATCGGGGGCGCGCGCTCGACGAGGCGGTCGAGCGTCACCTGGCGTTCTTCAACAGCCACCCGTACATGGCCGGCGCCCTGCTCGGCGCCGCGGTGCGCATCGAAGAAGACATCGCCGCCGGCCGCCGCCAGCCGATGGAGGTCGAGGCCTTCAAGCGCTGCATGATGGGCCCCTTCGCCGCGGTGGGCGACAGCTTCTTCTGGGCCAGCCTGAGGCCGTTCGGCGCCGCCTGGGCGGTGGCCGGCGTGCTCAGCGGGGTCATCTGGGCGCCGCTGGCCTTCCTGCTGCTCTACAACCTGTTCCACGTCGCGGTGCGGGGCTATGGGCTGTTCGCCGGGCACCGCTCGGCGGAGGCGATCATCCAGCGCATCGAGCGCATCGAGCTGGTGCGGCTCGCCGACCGGTTGCACATCGCCACCGGGCTCTTCCTCGGGGCCACCGGCGCGCTCTTCGCCGATCGGGCGATGCGCTCGCCGGTGGGCATCGGCGACGGCCTCGAGCCCTTCCTGCTCGCCACGCTGACGGTGATCTGCGTGCTGTGCATCAAGCGCAAGATGGCCATGCCGCTGTTGCTCTATCTGTTCACCGGGGGCTGCATCGCCCTGATGGCGGGGCTCAACGCCCTCTTTCCACTCATCGACTAGGAGGCAGTGATGTCGGTATCGCGAGACTTCGAGATCATCAACCGGCTCGGCCTGCACGCCCGGGCGTCGGCGGTCCTGGTCAAGGTCGCCGGCAAGTTCAGCGCCGAGGTGCACGTCGCCCGCGACCAGCAGCGGGTCAACGGCAAGTCGATCCTGGGCATGATGACCCTGGCGGCGGCCAAGGGCACCACGGTCACCGTCGAGTGCAGCGGCCCCGACGAGCAGGAGGCCCTCGAGGCCATCGGGGCCTGCATCAACGATCGCTTCGGGGAGGCCGAGTAGCCCGTGTCCCGACCCGGCGACCACACCGGCGCGAGCCGGATCCTCAGCGGCCTGGGGGTCTCCCCGGGCTATGCGATCGGGCGGGCGTATCTCGTCGACCGCCGCCGGGTCCAGATCCCGAAGTATCACTTCGAACCGGCGCAGCTCGACGCCGAGATCGAGCGGTTCCGGGCGGCGCTGAAGGTCTCCGAAGAGCAGGTGCGCACCCTGCGCAACCGCCTCGAGGTATCGGGGGAGGAGCACTACCTCATCCTCGACGCCCACCAGCTGATGCTGCAGGACGAGATGCTCGTCGACGGGGTCTGCCAGACCATGCGGGCGCAGCACATCAACCCCGAGTGGGCGCTCAAGAAGGTGCTGCGCAGCATCAAGCAGGTCTTCGACAACATCGACGACGAGTACTTCCGCGAGCGGCGCTCCGACGTGGACTTCGTCGGTGACCGGCTCATGCGCAACCTGCTCGGCATGAGCCAGCCGACCGTCTCGGGGGTCGCCCACAGCGGCATCATCGTCGCCCACGACCTCTCGCCGGCCGATACCCTCGAGCTGACCCGCAGCCCGGTGCTCGGCTTCGCCACCGAGGCCGGCGGGCGCACCAGCCACACCGCGATCATCGCCCGCTCGCTCGAGCTGCCGGCGGTGGTGGCTGTCGGCGGGCTGACCGACCACGTCGGGCGGGGTGACGTGCTGGTGATCGACGGCACCGCCGGCCGGGTGATCATCAACCCGCCGCGGGCCGAGCTGGAGCGCTACCAGGCGCTGCAGCTCGTCTACCGCGCGCAGCGGGCGCGCATCGACGCGGTGCGCCACGACGCGGCGACCACCGACGACGGGCACCGGATCGTCGTGCGGGGCAACATCGAGCGCCCCGACGAGGCCGCCGGCGTGCTCGACCACGGCGCGGCGGGCATCGGCCTCTTCCGCACCGAATATCTGTACATGAACCGCGAGGTGCCGCCCGACGAAGAGGAGCAGCTCGCCCACTACCGGGCGGTGCTCGAAGCCGCCGGCCCGGGCGGCGCGACCATCCGCACCCTCGACATCGGCGGCGACAAGCTCGCCGCCTCCCTGCGCCTGGGCCCGGAGGCCAACCCGGTGATGGGGCTGCGGGCCATCCGCCTGTGCCTGCAGCGGCCCGACCTCTTCAAGGTGCAGCTGCGGGCGCTGCTGCGGGCCAGCGTGCATGGCGAGCTGCGGGTCATGCTGCCCTTGATCGGCGGCCTCGAAGAGATCCGCGCCACCCGGGCGCTGTACGATAGCTGCCGGGCCGAGCTGCGCGCCGAAGGCCAACCGCTGGCCGACGAGATCCCGTTCGGCATCATGGTCGAGCTGCCCGCCGCGGTGACGCTGGCCGACTGGTTCGCCGAAGAGGTCGACTTCTTCTCCATCGGCACCAACGACCTCACGCAGTACACCCTGGCCGTCGACCGCGGAAACCGGTACGTGGCCCACCTCTACAACCCGCTGCACCCGGCGATGCTGCGCACCATCGCCCACGTCGTGCGCACCGCCCGGGCGGCGGACATCGAGGTCAGCATGTGCGGCGAGATGGCCGGCGAGCCGCTCGCGCTGCCGGTCCTGCTCGGCCTGGGGTTGCGCACGCTGTCGATGAACCAGAACAGCGTGGCGCTCATCAAGTCGATGGTCCGCGATCTGCGCATCGACGAGTGCGAGGCGCTGGTGGCCGAGATCGCCGCGCTGCGCACCGTCGCTGAGGTCGAGGATCATGTGCGCAAGTCGATGCGCCACATGCTCGACGGCGCCCTGGCCGCCTCGATGCTCGACCCCATGATCTGACCGCGGCGCGCCGCGCGGTCAGAGACCGGCACAGATCCGACGCACCGTGCGCGGGCCGCCGTAGATGAAGCCGGTATACAGCTGAACCAGATCGGCGCCCGCGTCGATGAACGCCCGCGCCTCGGCCGGGCCACGGATACCGCCCACACCCACCAGCGTCACCGCGGGTCCGACGAAGTCGCGCAGCCGCCGCACCGTCTCCACCGCCCGGGCGTGCAGCGGCGCCCCGCTCAACCCGCCGTTTCCGATGGCGTCGAGCTCGGCGACCGGCGTCGACAGCCCGCTGCGGTCGACGGTGGTATTGGTCGCGGTGAAGCCCGCCGCGCCCGCGTCGAGCGCGAGGCGCGCCACCGCCTCCAGCCGCGCGCGATCGAGATCGGGCGAGATCTTGACCAGCAGCGGCGGACCATCGGCGCCCAGCGCCGCGGTCACCGCGGTCAGCAGCGGCCCGAGCAGCTCGGGATCTTCGAACGTGCGCCCATCCCCCGAGTTGGGGCAGCTGATGTTGAGCACCAGCGCGTCGGCCAGCGGCGCCATCAGCGTGATCGAGCGCACGTAGTCGCCGATGGCGGCGTCCCCCGACAGGGTCTTGTCGTGCGATTTCGCCACGTTGACGAAGATCGGCACCGGGCGCTCTGCCAACGCCGCCAGCCGGGCCGCCGTCGCCTCGGCGCCCTGGTTGTTGAGCCCCATGCGGTTGATCAGGGCCCCGTCGGCCTTCAATCGAAACAGCCGCGGCTGCGGGTTGCCCGCGGACGGCCGGGCGGTGACCGAGCCGACCTCGACGAAGCCGAAACCGAGCGCGGCCATCGCGTCGATGTGCCGGGCGTCCTTGTCGAAGCCGGCGGCGAGCCCCACCGGATTGGCGAAGCTCAGGCCGAGCGCCTGCACCGGCCGGGGCGCCGCAGCGGTCAGCCCCGCGACGGCCCTGCGCCCGCCGGGCACCGCCAACGCGGCGCGCAGACCGCCCAACGTCCAGCGATGGGCGACCTCGGGGGGCAGAGAGAACAGCAGCCGACGGGCGACGGGGTAGATCATGGGCCGGCAGACTACCAGAACCGGACCCGGGTCGAGGCAGAGCCGGACCGCCGGGGCGCCACAGACTCAGAATTCCGACGGCATCGAGATGTGAACAGCCTGTGAAAGACCTGGGGAAAGCGGCGCGCGTCGCCGTGGATTGCCTTGTGGACGATCACCGGACATCTGTGGACGGCATCGCAGCCCATGAAGACCCACAGCCCCCATGCAGAAGAGACAACAGAACATCCACAGACAGATCCTTTAATGTCGGCGGAGACTTGCTGGTGTCTTCCACATTTTCACAGCCCTTACTATGACGATGAGTGCTCTGATCAGATGATCTGATCTCTCCCTGTTTCGAACAGTCGAGAGCAGGCCCGCCAGCGCGCGGGCTCGGGCTCGATGAATGATTGCAAAGCGTCGTGATTTCCGGTTATTGACTCGGGTCTTCGGCTCAGTCAGGGAGATCCGACATGAAGTTCGTCGTCGACCGCGACTCGTTCACCCGGGCCCTGTCCCGGATTCAGGGCGTGCTCAGCCGCAAAGCGACCCTGCCGGTGCTCTCGAACGTGCTCATCGAGGCCGGTGACGGCGGCTTGCGGGTGGCGGCGACCGACCTCGACGTGACCTTCGACGGCTTCGTCGAGGCCCGCATCGCCGAGCCGGGGCGGACCACGGTCGACGGCAAGCGCCTCTTCGACGTGGTGCGCAGCCTGCCGGGTGAAGAGGTCGACATCGAGGTCGGCGAAGACGAGAAGCTGGTGCTGCGCTGCAAGAACACCGAGTTCATGCTGCTCGGCAACCCGGCCGAGGACTACCCCGGCCTGCCCGACGCCAAGGGCGTCGATCTCATCCCGGTCGACGGCGAGGGCCTCAAGGAGCTCATCGACCGCACCCGCTTCTCGGTCTCGACCGACGAGTCGCGCCCCAACCTCAACGGCGTCTTCTTCCGCTGCATGGGTGAGGGCCGCATCCGCATGGTCTCGACCGACGGGCACCGGCTCAGCCAGGGCGAGCGCGACGCCCGGGCCGACGAGGCGCCGATCCCCGAGCGGGAGGGGGTCATCATCCCGCGCAAGGGCGTCGAAGAGCTCAAGAAGCTGCTCGACGAGGCGACCTCGGCCAAGGTCTCGGTGCGCTTCGGTTTTCTCGAGCAGAACAACACCACCAACAACCTGATCGTCGAGGCCGGCGGGGTGGTGCTCTTCGTGCGGCTCATCGACGCGGCCTTCCCCGATTATCGGCAGGTCATCCCCAAGTCGAGCGAGCGGCGGGTGGTGCTCGATCGCATGCCTTTCCTCAACTCGCTCAAGCGCATCGGCCTGCTGGCCAGCGAGCGGACCCACGGGGTGCGCATCGAGCTGCGCCCGGGCCGCATGACCCTGCTGTCGGACAACCCCGACCTGGGCAAAGCCCGCGAAGAGATGCCCATCGAGGGCTACGAGGGCGGTGAGCTCATCATCGCCTTCAACGCGCGCTACGTGCGCGACATCCTCTCGACGCTCTCGGCGCCCAAGGTCGAGATGGCCCTCAACGAGGCGCTCTCCCCGGGCCTCTTCCGCGAGCATCAGAACGACGATTATCTGTTCGTGGTGATGCCGATGCGCATCTGACGGCCCCGGCCGTCCGCCGCTCTTGAAGATCACCCGCCTCGCGCTGCGCGACTTCCGCAACTTCGCCGAGGCCGAGGTGCACCCGCACCCCCGCTTCAACGTCGTCTGGGGCGAGAACGGTCAGGGCAAGACCAACCTGCTCGAAGCGATCTACTGGTTGGCGACCTTGCGCCCGTACCGCGCCTCACGGCTGCGCGAGCTGGTGCGCTGGGGGCATAAGGCGACTCGCGTCGACGGCGCCGTCGAGCGCGACGGGCTGATCCATCGGCTGGCGGTCGAGGTGCGCGACGGCGAGCGGCGGGCGCTGCGCGAGGAGAAGCAGGCGCGCACCGCGCATTACTTCGGGGCCCTGGCGGTGGTGATGTTCACCCCCGACGACGTCGCGATGGTGCGCGGCTCACCCGAGCTGCGGCGGCGCTTCGTCGACCGGGCCATCTTCACCGGTCGGCCGGCGCATCTGGCGACGGTGCTCGACTACAAGCGGGCCCTCGACGGGCGCAATCGGCTGCTGCGGGAGAGCGCGCCCGACGATCTGGTCGACGTCTACGAGTACACCCTCGCGCAGCAGGCGGCCCGGCTGATGCGGGCCCGACAGACCTTCGTCGAACGCCTCGCCCCGCGCTTCGCGGCCATCGTCGCCGCGGTCGCCGGTGAAGAACTGGGCGTCGAGATGCGCTATCGCCCCAGCCTGGCCATACCCGACGACGCGGGAGACGACGCGCTCGTCGAGGCGCTCTACCAGAGCTGGATCGGCGACCGGGCCCGCGATCGGGAGCGCGGCTTCACCCAGCGCGGGCCGCAGGCGGACGACGTCGGCTTCACCCTGCTCGATCGCTCGGCGCGCAACTACGCGAGCCAGGGTCAGCAGCGGGCGATCGTGCTCGCGCTGAAGATCGCCGAGATTCAGTTGCTCGAAGAGATCCGGCAGTGTACCCCGGTGTTGTTGCTCGACGACGTGTCCAGCGAGCTCGATCCGCGGCGCAACGCGCGGCTGTTCGAGTTTCTCGCGGCGTTCGAGGGCCAGGTTTTCATCACGACGACCGATCCGGGATTTCTCAAGATCGACGCCGAGCGTCGGATCTGGCGGGTCGAAGCCGGGGTCGTGACCCGGCAGGAGGACTGAGGTGGAGAAGTTCGTCATCGGAGGCCGCCGGCGCTTGACCGGCTCGGTCACCCCGGGGGGCAACAAGAACGAGGCCCTGCCGGTGCTGGCCGCGACCCTGCTGACCGAAGAGCCGGTGACCCTGCGCAACGTGCCGCGCATCAAGGATGTGGAGGTCATGTGCAAGGTCATCGAGAAGCACGGGGGCACCGTCGAGTGGCTCGAAGACGACGTCGTGCGCATCTGCACCGCGAACTTCGAAGCGGCCGTGCTCGACCACGCGCTGTGTCGCAAGGTGCGGGCGTCGATCCTCTTCGCCGGGCCGCTCGTCGCCCGCTTCGGCCGGGTCGAGCTACCGCCGCCGGGCGGTGACGTCATCGGCCGCCGCCGGCTCGATACGCACTTCCAGGCCCTGCAGGCGCTGGGCGCCAGCGTCGGCGTCGACTCGAGCTACGACATCCGCGGCGGGCGGCTGCTCGGGGCGGACATCTTCCTCGACGAGGCCTCGGTCACCGGCACCGAGAACGCGATCATGGCCGCGGCGCTGGCCAAGGGCACGACCATCCTGCGCAACGCCGCCTGTGAGCCGCACGTGCAGCAGCTCTGCCGGCTGCTGGTGCAGATGGGGTCGAGCATCCAGGGCATCGGCACCAATACCCTCACCATCGAGGGCCGCGACAGCCTCGGCGGCGCCGACCACCGCATCCAGAGCGACTACCTCGAGATCGGCAGCTTCATCGGCCTCGCCGCGGCGACCCGCAGCCCGATCACCATCAACCGGGTCGACCGGGAGAACCTGCGCATGATCCGCATGGTCTTCCGGCGCATGGGCATCTACACCCAGGTCGAGGGCGACAAGCTGTTCGTGCCCGAAGACCAGCCGATGAAGATCCGCAGCGATTATCACGGGCACGTGCCCAAGATCGACGACGGCATCTGGCCCCAGTTCCCCACCGACCTGATGAGCATCGTCATCACCGTCGCCACCCAGTGCACCGGCACCGTGCTCTTCTTCGAGAAGATGTTCGAGGGGCGCATGTTCTTCGTCGACGCGCTGCAGGGCATGGGGGCCCAGATTATCCTCTGCGATCCGCACCGGGTGGTGGTCACCGGCCCGCAGACGCTGCGCGGCGGGCGGGTGCAGAGCCCCGACGTGCGGGCGGGCATGGCGCTGCTCATCGCCGCGCTGACCTCGGTGCACGAGACCCACATCTACAACATCCGCCAGATCGAGCGGGGCTACGCCAACATCGACAAGAAGCTGCTCGCGCTCGGCGCGGCCATCGAGCGACGCCCGATCGACTGATCCCGCCAGCCGGATACGCTACGGGCCGAGCCGGCCCACCAGGCGGGCGGCGCTCTGCAGCCAGCCCGCCGCCGCCGCCGCCCAGCCGCGACGCAGCGGCACTGACCGCCCGCCGCGATCGATGTGCACCACCCGGGCGGTGAAGGCCTGCGCCCGGTGCCAGCCGTCGGGGCGGATGCGCGCGTCCCCTTTGAGGCAGTAGCGATCACCGACCCGAGCGACCACCCGATGGGCCAGGCCGAAGTCGTCGGTGGGCAGGAAGACCACGTCGCCCAGGCGGATGGCGTCGACCAGCGGGGCCAGCGTGAGCCGGTCGCCGTCGAGGATGGTCGGCCACATCGAGCGGCCGCGGGCGCGATAGCGCACCGACTGCCCGCGGGCCAGCAGCTCGCGGGCCAGATCGACCGCCGCCCGCAGATCGGGCGCGCTCATCGCGGCTCCCCGATGTGCACCAGCGGCACCCGCAGCGGCAGGCGGTCGGCGGGGCGGGTGACCCCCGCGCGGCGGGCGGCGAGCTGGCGCTCGGCGAAGGTCGGTCGATCGAAGAGGCGCGCCGCCTCGGGGCTGCCGGGCTGCGGTACGGGCGCGTTCGTCCGGTTGAGCCGGTCCATGTGCTCGATCGCCGCCATGGTCAGGTGGGTGCGCTCGCAGACGTAGGCGCTGCGTCGGCCGGCGTCCCCCGTCTCGGCGTGGGAGATGCCGGGGCAATAGCCGCACTTGCCGTGAAAGCCGCAGCCGTCGCAGTCGCCGAGATAGCTCGCCCGGGTGATCTGCCGCTGGCGGCGCACCGTCGGGCTGTCGCGCCACAGCTCGGCGAAAGGCGTTTGCCGCAGGTCGCCGATGGGGTCACGCCAGTTGATGCACGGATAGAGCTGCCCCGCCGGGCCGATGAAGGCGCTGGCGGTGCCCGCCGAGCAGGTGCGGGCGTCGGAGGGGGTATCGGCCAGCTCGGCGACCGGCGTGACGTGCTCTCGATGGCGCGCGAGGTCGTGCAGCATCGCCAGCATGCGGTCGGTGGGGTCGACGCCGATGGTGCACAGGCCGAAGTCGCTCTGGTCGTCGGGCACGATGTGCGCGTCGAGCTCCCAGCTGGCGCCGACCGACGCGGCGAGCGGCCCGACCGTGGGGAAGCTCTGCCGGTTGTGCAGCATGACCGGCGTCTTGAAGCGCACCTCGACGCCGCGCTCGACGAGCAAGCGCGCCGCGGCGATCGTCTTCTGCTGGCTGCCGGGGATGCGGGTGACCCGATCGTGGTCTTCGGGCACCGCCGAGTAGACCGACAGGGCCACCCGGGCGATGCCCATCTCGGCCAGGGCGTCGGCGACATGGGCGTCGATGTGGTTGCCGTGGCTGTTGATCCGCACGTCGAAGGTGCGGTCCCGGGCCGCCCGCAAGAAGTCGACCGCGTCCGGGCGCAGGAAGGGGTCACCGCCGCTGATCAGGAGCATCAGCGTGCCCGCCTCGGCGAGCTGGTCGAGCACGCCGATGCACTCGTCGAGGCTCAGCTCGGGCTGGCGCCGCTCGGTGAGGTAGCAGTGCACGCACTTGTGGTCGCAGCGCCAGGTGATGTCCCAATGCACCGACAGCGGCAGGGCCTCGGCCATCGCCGCCTGCAAGAGACCCTTCACCCCTGGCTGATCGACTGGCTCCACCGGCCCTCCCGGGGCAGTTCGAGATCTACGCAGCGCACCGCCTCGACCAGATCACAGGCGGATTCGAAGGCCGCCCACCGGGCGAATGGCGTCTCCTCGTACAACGACACCGATCGCAGCAGCCAGGTCGCCGCCGTATCGGGCGCCAGCGGACGCAGCGCCAACCGCGGCGCCTTGTGCAGCCGCGCGATGCCGCCGACGGCAGCGTACCCCGAATCGAAGGGTCGGGTCCGCCCCGTGCTCCACCACGGGGTGCCCCAAGCGCGCCAGCCGCTCGATGTGCGGCGCACGATCACCCGCTCGTCGCTGAGGACCCGGGTGATGTCCGGCGCCCGCGCGGCGGTGCTCTTGCCGGTGCCCGACGGCCCGGGCAGAAGCCACGCGCGCCCGTCGATGACCACCCCCGCGGCGTGCAGCAGCAGCCCGCCGCTCGGCGCCAGCGCGCCGGCCACCGCCAGCTCGAGCACCGCCAGCAGGCCGTCGGGGTGTCCGTCGAAGACGGCGGCCGCCCGGCGCCGGGCGGGATCCATCACGAAGCGCAGGTCGAAGCGATCGTAGGTGAAGCCGGCGGCGAGCGGCGGGCGCCAGTCGGCCGGATCGCCCACGTCGAGGGTCAGATCGACCGCGTCGCTGCGCTCTTTGGAATCGGCGAAGACATCGAGCCACGGGGCGCGGGCGCGGACGAGCGGCGCCGGGCTCAGCCGGAGGGCGAGGCCGCCCAGGGCGATCCGGCAGGCGTCGGCGGGCACGCCGCCGATCAGCTCTGCATCGAGCAGTTGCCCACCGGGAAGCCGGCGGTGTTCTTGACCCCCGAGCACGACAGCGAGCTGCGCTCGAACGCCACCGAGCGCTCGAACGCCGGCTTCTCGTAGGGCCGCTTCTTCGAGGGGGCTGCGGGTCGATCTTCGGGGCGATTTCTGGACGCGCTCATCGGTCCTCCCGGGTCATCGGCTCAATAGTAGACGATCCAGCGCATGGCGTCGCCGTCGAGCACCACCGCCGCCACGTCGGCGCGGCCGTCGCCGTTGACGTCGCCCGCGCCGGCGATGCCCAGCTTGGTCCGCGCGGGCATGTCGAGCACCACGTCGGCCCCGCGGGGCGAGACCATCGCCCCCACGCCGAAGCGCCCGAGGCCGTCGTTGTAGAAGATGTGGGCCGCGGGCACCGCCGGATCACCGTGGGTCGCCACCAGATCGATGAAGCCGTCGCCGTCGATGTCGCCGGCCAGATCGAAGAAGCGGCCGTATTGCACCGGCGAGCGCCCGAAGCAGTCGAGGGCGGCGCGGTCGGCGCCGAACACCACGATGCGCTTGTTCGCCCGGTTGCCCACCGCGAAGTCGGGCCGACCGTCGCCGTCGAGGTCGGCCCCGCCGACGAACGCGGTGCCGAAGCTGGGGTTGGCGGCGGGGCACGGATCGACCAGCCGCACCGTATCGGGGTCGCCCTCGGCGAAAGCGACCGCGCCGGGCCACGGCCCCCCGTAGAAGACGTAGCTGGTATTGATTGCGCCGCCGGCGCTCAAGCCGATGTCGTCGAAGCCGTCGCCGTCGAGATCACCCAGGCCCGCCGCGTAGACCGCCGTCGGCCCCTCGGGGGTGATCAGGCGAGCCACGTCGACACCGTCGCCACCCGGGCCGATGCGGACCGCGTCGGGCAGCGCCGGCCACTCGGCCCGGCCGGCGATCACGAAGGCGTCCGTATCGTCCCCCAAGGAGCCGCCCACCAGCAGGTCGTCGAAGCCGGCGCCCGTCGGTCGCCAGACATCGCCCACCCCGGCGAGGCTGTTGGTGAAGCGGCCGCCGACGGTCACCACCAGCGCGTCCGGCGCGATGACCTCGGCCCGGTCGCACGGGTCGGTGCACCCGAAGTACAGCGCGACCGCCGCGCCGGCGAAGCCGTCGAGGTAGCCCTGCACCGCCATGTCGGGGGCGCCGTCGCCGTTGAGGTCGCCCGACGCCGCCGCGATGGCGCCGAAGAAGGCGTCGCCCATGCCGGGGGCCAGATCGAGGGCCCGGGTCTCGAAGTCGCCCTCGCCGCCGAAGACCAGGGCCGCGCCGGTCGCGTCGGCGAGCTGGCTGACGGCGAGCAGCACGTCGTCGAAGCCGTCGCCGTCCAGATCGCCGACGCCGATGGCGGGCGAGGTCGTATTGAGTACGTCGCCGCCGCTCCAGGCGCCGCTGCGCGACGGCACATCACCGCTGGCCATCGTCAGCCGCAGATCGACCGTCACCGAGACCAGCGGCCCCGGTTGACCCACGTCGTCGAGGGCCCGAATCGCGACGGCGTGGGATCGATTCAGGCTCAGGCCTTCGGCCAGCGTCGGCCCCGGGCCGCGCAGGGTGAGGGTCTCTGGCCGGCCGGCGTCGACCGTCGGCGGCAGGATGATCTCGCTGGCGGCGGCGGCGGCCCAGTCGGCCTCGTCGACGAATACCGCGTCGGCCCGGCGCAGCGCGTAGCCGGTCACCGCGCCCAGCGCGCCGTCATCACCCGGCGCGGTGAAGCGCAGCTCGACGGCGGTCTCGCGCGGGTCGACCACCGCCACCTCGACCGGCGCCACCGAGCCGGGCGGCGCGGGGTCCGCGTCGACGATCCGCCGCCCGCAGCCGACGTTCGCCGCCGCGTCGATGACGCAGACCTCGAGCGTCTGCCGCCCCGACGGCACCGTCACGTCGGCGAACTGCACCGTCGCCGGGTCGCTGTCGGGCACCGGCTGCTCGTCCACGGCGCGCCCGCCGATGGTCAACCGCGCCCGCCGCGGCGTATCGACCCGGGCCTCGTCGATCGCCGCGATGATCGTGACCTGCTGGCCCTGCAGATCGGGGCGATCATCGGTCAGCAGCGACGCGGGATCGGGGCCCGCCGGCCGGGTCAGCGCCACCGTGGGCGTCAGCGGATCGATGATGATCTGCTGCGGCGGCGAGTCGAGGGTCACCGCCGCCACCGGGCCGATGCGCAGGGTGAGCGTCTGGCCTCCCGGGTCGAGCTCGACGCCGTCGAAGCGCACCCGGCCGTCGGGGCCGACGACGGTCACCGGACCCGGCGCGCCGTCGATCACCAGCTCGGCCCGGGCTCCGGCGCAGCGCGGATCGATCAGATCGACCGCGCCCTCGATGGCGAACGGCGTCGTATCGCCGCGCACGGCCGGGTTCTCGGCGAAGCCCACGAAGCGGCTGGCGCAGCCTTCGACGTCGACGGTCACCGCGACGGGCGTCGAAGCGCCGCCGTTGCCGCAGGCGTCGATCGCCCGGGCCTCGATGCGCTGCAGACCGGCGGCCATGGTCAGCCGCGCCGGCAAGAGGCCGTCGAAGTCGGCGGGGACGGTCAGCGCCGGCGGGTCGGTCGCGGCGCGGGCGTCGTTGATCCACAGCTCGACCGGGCGCCCGGCTTCGAGCGGCGCCGCCGGATCGGCCTGCACCGCCAGATCGAGCTGGAACCCGTCGCCCGGGTCGCCGTCGGCGTCGTCCTCGGCGGTGAGCACCGCGCCGTCGTCGATGCCGACGAGCGCCAGCCCCGGCGGCACGGTGTCCACCCGCAGGCTCACGCCCCGCGGTCGATCCCAGTCGGGCAGCCCGCCGGCAGACTCGAAGCCGGCGACGCTGCCCACGTTGCCGCAGGTATCGGTGACCAGCACCGCCAGCGCCCGGTCGCCGTCGGGCAGGTCGCCGGCGAAGTCGACCCGGTCGACCGCGCCTCGCCGACGCTCGACCTCGACGCCGTCGATCAGCAGCGCCGCCGCCACCGACTCGTCGGCCGCGCGGCCGGTCGATACGCTCAGATCACGCTGCAGGCCGGGTCGACCGACGTCGGTATCGTCGTCGACGCCCAGGCACTCGCCGCCGTCCAGCCCGATCAGGGTCGGCGTCGGCGGGCGGGTATCGATCTCGATCGGGCGCAGGGTGATCCCCGCCTCGCCCGGTTCGGGCAGCCGGTTGCCGACCGCATCCTGGCCGCGCAGGTACAGCCGGTGCACGCCCGGCGGCAGCCGCGCGTCGATGCGCCCGGCCCCGTCGGCGAGGGCGGCCACCCCCAGATCGACGCCGCCTTCGGTGCGCAGGCGCACGCTCGCGCCGTCCTGGATGCCGTCGACGGTGAAGACGGCGGTGAACTGCGCCTCGTCGCTGGCATCCGCCGCGTTGGCCCGCTCCTGGCGATGCAGGCAGCCGTTGCCGTCGAGATCCTGCTCGATCACGAGCTGCTGCACCGTCGGCGGGCTGCAGTCGGCGCGGACCTGCACCGGCGCCGACTCGATCCGAGCGTTGCCGATCGCGGCGAGGGTCAGGCTGTGCGTGCCGTCGGTCAGGGTCAGCGGACAGCGCACGGTGGTGCCGGCGTCGGCCACGCCCATCACGACGCACGGCCCGGCCAGCGCGCTGTCCTGCCCGAGGCAGTCCTCTGCCGGGCGCCCCTGGTCGACGGCGGTGCAGACGACCACCCGCGCCTCGGGTCCCGGCCCGGCGATCAAGCCCTCCAGATCGACCTGGCAGCCGGCCCGTGCCGGCTCGGCATCCACGCCGGCGTCGATGCCGCTGCCGTCCGTCGGGCTGATGATCGACGCCCCGATGGCCGCCGGGTCGATGCGGGTCCGCACCCGAAGCTCGGCGCCGTTGCCGCACGCGTCGCGGGCGGTGGCCGTCAGCGAGATGGGCCCCAGCGGCGCGGTGAACGGCGGCAGATCGAGGTCAGCGCAGTCCCCGGCGGGCACCGGGACCTGCTCGGCATAAGGCGCGCCCTCGATGAAGCCGTCCGCCGCCACCGCCAGCGTCTCACCCGCCGCGCCGCAGACCCGCACCCGCACCGCCGTCTGGAAGCCGGCGGTCGCCGGGTCCTCATCGGCGAGAAACGGCCGGGTCGGCGCCAGGAACTCGAGCGTCGGGTCGACCCGGTCGACCACCAGCGGGATCTCTTCGGGGAAGACGATGATCGGCAGCCCGTCGAGCACGGTGCCCTGCACCCGCAGGGTCCATGCGCCGTCGGGCAGCGCCGCCTGGTCGAGTCGGGCCCCGTAGACCTCGTCGCCCAGCGGCTCGAGCGGGATCGGATCGCGGGCGTTGCCCGCCGCGTCCACCGCCACCACCGTCAGCGACGGGTCGTTCCCGGCGAGATGCCGCCCCTGCCCCTGCACGGTGATCAGCGAGTCGTTGCTGCACCCATCGTCGACGGTGGGCACCGCCACCGAGAACAGCGGCCGCTCGAAGAACAGATCGTAGGCCGCCGAGACCGCCTGCGCGCCGTTGCGCGCGCCCTCCGCCCGAACGCTGCACTCGATACGTCCCGTCTCGTCGGTGCGGAAGTTGCCGATGAGAACGCGCGGCTCGGCCAGCCGGGTCGTCTCGTCGCCGGGCTCGATGCCCCGCGGTTCGGGCTCTTCGCCGGGCGCAGCGCACCACAGCGACAGCCGATAGTCGTCGTCGGGGCGCGGGTCGTCGATCTCCACGGTGAACGCGACCTGGGTGAAGGGCCGCTCGGGATACGCATCGTCCAGCGGTGAGAGGCGGCTGCCCGGCGCTGGATCGACGATGCGCACCGTCGGGACCACCGCGTCGAGGGAGAGCAGCGCCTCGGCCGCCGCTTCGCTGCCGCACCCGTCGACCCCGCGCACCGTCACCCGCCGGCGCCAGAACTGACCCGGCGCGAGGCCGACCTCGAGGGTGAAGCGGCCGTCGGCGTCGACGATCGTCTCATCGATGCCGCCGGGCAGCGGAGCCTGCCACTCGACGTCGAGCGCGGCGCCCGGCTCGAAGCCGCTGCTCGCCCCCGTGAAGCGCCAGACCGCGCGCTCGCCGATCATCTCGGCGTCGGCGAGCCCGTAGATCTCCGGGGTGATGTCGCCCAGAACGATGCGGCTGGGCGTCGTGCGGGCGCCGTAGATCAGCGGCCCCAGCGTGCTGTCGCGGGCGTCCGCCGCCCGCCCGATCAGTCGGATCTCGGTCTGGCCGTCGGCGAAGGTCGTCGGGATGTCGACGGACGGGCCTTCGACCGGGAAGACCTGCATCTGCCCGCCGGTCACCACCAGCTCGACGCTGTCGAGGGCCTCGCCAGCCACCCGCAGCGTGCGCTGGATGCCCGGGCGGTCGGGGTCGAGGTCGGCGTCGGTGCCGAAGTCACAGCCGCCGCCGGGGAACGGCTCGACGGTCAGCCGCGCCTCGCGCACGGCGACGATCACCTCCACCTCGTTCACCCGCGGTTCGCCGTCGCTGACGATCTCGGCGCGGATGCGCACCCGCTGCTGCTCTGCCGAGGGCAGCGCGACCACCGTCGTCGCCTGCCCGTCGACCACGTCGACGATATAGTCCCGCTCTTCGACGAGGATCCGCACCTGCCCGTCGTCGGTGCCTTCGGCTTCGACCTGCACCGCGATGCGCACACCGCTGTTGGCGTCGTCGTCCAGATCGTCGGCGCCGGTGAAGCGCGCGCCGTCCATCGGCGAGACGATGCGCACCCGCCCACGGGCGCCCCGATCGGGCGGCGGGTCGAAGGCGTCGATCGACGCATCGCCGGCCATGTCGACCGGCCCTGCGTCGACGACGGCCTGGGGCTGGTCGTCATCACAGCCCGCGGCCAGCAGCGACCATACGAACACCAGCGAGACGCGACGGATCATGCTCTGCCCCGAGTCGGGAGACGGTGGGCGAATCATCCACATCGGCGGCGTCGAAAGCGAATCGACGCCCCTGACTCATGTCTCCCGTTCGACCTCGGTGATCAGGTCGCGCGCGCGCATCTCGGCGAGCAGCGCGTCCAGATCGGCGGCGGCGACCGCCGGATCGACGTCGAAGGCATCCAAGACCGCCGCCAGCAGCCCGGCGCGGTCGAAGCGGCGCTCGACGATGCGGTCCCAGATGAACGAGCCCACGGCGTTGAGCCGCTGCAGGTCGTCGGCGCGGGGATCGAGGATCAGCGCGCGCCCGCCGATGGTGCGGGCGGCGACGCGGGCGTGGGGTGCCAGGACGGCCCCCTCGGTGGGCAGATCGACCACCCGATCAGCGGGCGGCGAGCTTCTCGGTCAGCTCGGGCACCACGTCGAAGAGGTCCGCGACGATGCCGTAGTCGGCCACCGTGAAGATCGGCGCGTCGGGGTCCTTGTTGATGGCGACGATGGTCTTCGAGCCCTTCATGCCGGCGAGGTGCTGGATCGCGCCGCTGATGCCGACGGCGATGTACAGCTTGGGCGCGACGACCTTGCCGGTCTGGCCCACCTGCCAGTCGTTGGGCACCCAGCCGGCGTCCACCACCGCCCGGGTCGCGCCCACGGCGCCGCCGAGCAGGTCGGCGAGCTTCTCGACGAGCGCGAAGTTGCCCGGCTCCTTGAGCCCGCGGCCGCCGGAGATGACCACGTCGGCGTCGGTCAGCGCCGGGCGGTCGGACTCGGCGGCGTCGATGCCGACGTAGCTCATGCGCAGGCTGCCCGCGTCGACGCCGGCGTCGATGGACTCGATGGGGCTCGCTCCGCCGGTGGCCTCGGCCTTGGCGAACTCGGTCGGGCGCACGGTCAGCACCTGGATGTCGGTGTTGACCCGCACGGTGCCCAGCACGGACCCGGCCCACATCGGGCGGGTGTAGGTCGGGCCGTCGTTGATGCGCACGATGTCGCTGGCCATGCCCGCGTCGAGCCGGGCGGCGACCCGGGGCACGCAGTCCTTGCCGATGGAGGTCGCCGCGGCGACGACGAACCGGGCGCCGCTGGCGGCCACCGCGCTGTGCAGCGCCTGGGCGTAGGCCTGGGCGGTGTACTTCTCGAGGCTGCCGTGCTCGGCGAGGAAGACCTTGCCCGCGCCGAAGCCCGCGAGCTGCTCGGCCACGCCGCCGACGCCGTTGCCGGCGACCGCGATGTCAAAGCCGCCGCCCACCTGCGCGGCGAGCTGCTTCGCCGCGCCGATGGCGTGCAGGGTCGCGTTGGCCAGCTTGCCGTTCTGCTGTTCGGCCAGAACGATGATGTTGCTCATGATGAGTGCTCCTTCCCGTTCGGGCGAATCAGATGACCTTGGCCTCGTCGGCCAGCTTGGCGATGAGCTCGTCGACCGAGCCGACCTTCTCCCCGGCTTTGCGCTCCGGCGGCATCTCGAAGCCGAGCACCTCGACCTTGAGGCCGGGCTCGATGCCGAGGTCGTCGAGGTCGGTCTCCTCGAGCGGCTTGCGCTTGGCCTTCATGATGCCCGGCAGGCTGGCGTAGCGCGGCTCGTTGAGGCGCAGGTCGGTGGTCAGCACCGCGGGGAAGCTCAGCTCGACGGTCTCGACGCCGCCGTCCACCTCGCGCTGCACGGTCGCGCCGTCCTCGTCGTCGTTGACCTCGATCTTGTAGGCGAAGCACGCCTGGGGCCAGCCCATGTACTCGGCGATGAGCTGGGCCACCTGGTTGCTGTCGCCGTCGACCGCCTGCTTGCCGAGCAGCACGATGTCGGGCTCCTCGTCCTCGATGATCTTCACGAAGATGCGGGCGGTGAGGTCCGAGTCGAGCTCCGCCTCGTCGTGCTCGACGAGGATGCCGCGGTCGGCGCCCATCGCCAGGGCCGTGCGGACCTCCTTGGTGGCCTCGTCCTCGCCGATGGCGACGACGACGACCTCGGGATCATCGGCGTCCTCGGCGATCTGCAGGGCCGCCTCGACGGCGATCTCGCAGAAGGGGTTCATCTTGTAGTCGACATCCTCGGTGTTGAGGGTGCCGTCCTTGCCGACGGTGATCTTCGAATACGGGTCCGTCACCCGCTTGGCCGAGACCAGGATCTTCACGGTGTGCTCTCCTGCGGTCGCATGAGGCCCCCGGCATACAGCCGCCAGATCTGCTCGGCGGCGTGGTCGAGGGCATAGGGCTGTGGGTTTCCTGCGCGTTGGTGGCCGACCCAGAACAAGCTGACCTCGTCGATGGCCCCGAACAGGGCACGCTTGAGGATCTTGGGGTCGACGTCGGAGCGGAACAGGCCCTGTTCGATGCCCTCGCTGATGAGGGACTCGAGCAGGGCGAGGTACTCGCCGAACTTCCGGGCCTTGTACTCCCGCATGAACTTCGAAGACTGGCGCAGCTCGACGGTCAGCACCTCGGCCAGCGGCGGATTCTGGGCCACCATGCGCAGGTGCAGTTCGACGAAGCGGCGCAGGCGGCCGGCGGCGGAGTCGATGCCGGCCAACTCGGCGCGGAAGTCGGCCAGGATGGCCTCCATCCGGTCTTCGAAGAGGCTGATGAGCAGGTCGTCTTTATTGCGGAAGTAGTTGTAGATCGTGCCCCCGGCTACGCCCGCCTCGGCGGCCACCTCGCTGACCCGCGCGTGATAGAAGCCGCGCTCGGCGAAGACCTTGATCGCCGCCTCGATGATGCGCTCGCGCTTGCCTGCGGTGGGGGCCGGCTGGCTGATGGGGCTCTCCCTCGGGTGTCCGGGTCCGGGGTCTGAATGAACGGTCATTCAGTGCTTGGATACTGTGTTTAGGTCGGGGTCGCAGGCTTGTCAAGCGACGGTATGCGATCGACGGTGAATCGGGCGCGAACGGCCCGTCAGCGCGCGGCCGTCGGCGGATCGTCCGCCGCGGCTGCAGGCATCATCCGGGCGAGCTGTGTCACCGGCACCATACGGGCCAGCTGTGTCTCAGGCACCATTCGGGCGAGGAACAGCGCCGGCCCCGTCGCGCCCGCCTGTGGGGTCAGCACCCGGCTGCGGGTGATGTGCAGCCCGGCCTGCGCCGCCATCTCCTTCACCGCCGCGTCTTCGAAGCCGAGGTGCACGTGCCCCATGGTGCGGCGGTACTCGGCCCGATCGTGGCCCACCATGTCGAGCACCACGATGGCTCCGCCGGGCGCGAGGGCGCGGGCCGCCGCCGCCAGGGCCTTCGCCGGATCGGCGATGTGATGCAGCACCAGGCAGAAGAGCGCCAGATCGACCTCGCCCGCGGCCAGCGGCGGATCTTCCAGCTCGCCGCGACGCAGCTCGACGTGGGCCAGCCCCTCGACCCGCCGGGCGGCGGTCTCGAGCATCTTCGGCTCGCGGTCGACCGCCACCACCCGGGCCCCCGCCTCGGCCAGATGCGCCGTCAGGTCGCCCGGCCCGCAGCCCAGGTCGGCCACCCGGATGCCGTCGGGCAACAGCGCCGCGATCGCCGGGATGAGGTGCCCTTCGCCGAACATCTCCCGCCGCAGCTCGACCCACTGCTCGGCCACCCGCCCGAAGAAGTGCTGCCCGTCCTGCCGCTCGGCGAGCGTCGCCGTCAGCCGGATGTGGTCGTCGGGCCAGCGGCCCTCCAGGCTGCCCGAGACCAGCGCCCACAGCGCCGCCTCGGCTTCGCCCAGGCCCGGCGCCAGCTCGTAGAGGCTCGACGTGCCCACCTTGCGCCGCACCACCCAGCCGTCGTCGAGCAGCGCCTTGAGGTGCCGGCTGACCGTCGGCTGCGGCGTCTGCACCACCCGGGCGATCTCGCCGACGCCCAGCTCTTCGGCGGCCACCAGCCGCAGGATGCGGGTGCGCAGGGGCACCGACAGCACGCTCAACCGCTGGTGGATGTCGCTCATGTCGCCTCGGTTCGATCCCCGTGTCGGGTCGGTGAAACTTCGGGTGGGCGGTTTTTATCATGGAATAGATTCACTCATGTAGATATATGAATGAATAGCCGTCGCCGACGGCATCGACCCGACGCTCATCGACCCGAGAGGATCCCATGCACGCCAAGACGCTCGACCACGAGACCTTCCTCGACACCGGGCTGCCGCTCTTCGCCGATATGCCGTTCAAGGTGGCCGACATGTCGCCGGCGACGGTGCGCTTCGGCCGCAAGGAGCTCGAGCTGGCCCTGCACGAGATGCCCGGCCTCGCCGCGCTGCGCGCCGAGTACGCCGGCAAGCGGCCGCTCGAGGGCGCGCGCATCATGGGCTCGCTGCACATGACCATCCAGACGGGCGTGCTCATCGAGACCCTCGTCGAGCTCGGCGCCGACGTGCGCTGGGTCTCGTGCAACATCTTCTCGACCCAGGATCACGCCGCCGCCGCGACCGTCGTCGGCCCCGAGGGCACCGTCGAGGCGCCCGCCGGCGTGCCGGTCTACGCCTGGAAGGGCGAGACCCTGGCCGAGTACTGGTGGTGCACGCTGCAGGCGCTGGTCTGGCCCGGGCACAGCGGCCCGAACCTGATCCTCGACGACGGCGGTGACGCGACGCTGCTGGTGCACCTCGGCAAGGAGCTCGAGGAGAAGGGCGAGATGCCCGACCCCTCGACCACCGACAACGCCGAGCTGAAGGTGGTGCTCTCGGTGCTGCGCGACGTGCGCCACGCCAAGGGCGACGGCTTCTTCACCGAGATGGCGCGCCACATCCGCGGGGTGAGCGAAGAGACCACCACCGGCGTGCACCGGCTCTACGAGCGGGTCGAGGCGGGCACGCTCCTGTTCCCCGCGATCAACGTCAACGACTCGGTGACCAAGTCGAAGTTCGACAACGTCTACGGCTGCCGCCACAGCCTCGTCGACGCCATCATGCGGGCGACCGACTTCCTCATCAGCGGCAAGAAGGCGCTCGTCTGCGGCTACGGCGACGTGGGCAAGGGCTCGGTGCAGTCGCTGCAGGGGCAGCACGCGCGGGTGGCCATCACCGAGATCGACCCGATCTGCGCCCTGCAGGCGTGCATGATGGGCATCGAGGTGACCACCATCGAGCAGGCCATCGGGGCCGGCTACGACATCTACGTCACCGCGACGGGCAACTTCCGCATCATCGACGTCGGCCACATGGCCCGCATGAAGCACAACGCGATCGTGTGCAACATCGGCCACTTCGACAACGAGATCGACATGGCGGGCCTCGAAGCCCGGGTCGAGGCGGGCACGGTCGAGAAGATCGAGATCAAGCCCCAGGTGCACGAGTTCCGCTTCCTCGACAGCACCCACGGCCCCAACGGCGGCCCGCACAGCATCATCATCCTCGCCGAGGGCCGGCTGGTGAACCTGGGCTGCGCCACCGGCCACCCCTCGCTGGTGATGAGCGCCTCGTTCACCAACCAGACGATCGCCCAGATCGAGCTGCACGAGAACGCCGAGGCCTACGGGGCGAACATCATCGCCGACCCCAAGGGCAAGAAGCCGACGGTGATCACCCTGCCCAAGCACCTCGACGAGAAGGTCGCCCGCCTGCACCTCGAGAAGTTCGGCGTCACACTGACCCAGCTCACCCCCGAGCAGGCGGCCTACATCGGCGTCGAAGAGCAGGGCCCCTACAAGCCCGAGCACTACCGCTACTGAGCCTCAGCGGCGTCGGGCAACGCCCCGGCGGTCCGCCCATCGGCCAGCGCCCCACCTCCCGGCTTCGGCTATCCAGAGCAGGAGCCTCTGATCTCCTACATCGATAGTCATTTGATCTCTTCGGCTGCGACAGGGGCCTGCAGGAGGTCGGTGGGGCGCTGTCCGCCGTGCGTCCCGCTTCCCAATTCGAAGATTTCACTCCCTCCCATTGGATCCCGCGGAGCGACTGCCGGAGCGCGCCCCGGCGACCTCCTGCAGGCCCGAGCCGAAGTCAGCACGATCCAAGTGTCGGTTGCTGGAGGAGGTTCGAAGCGGATGGTTTGGATAGCCGAAGCCGGGAGTCGGGGCGCGATTCGGCAGGCGTGACGCCGTCGCCTCGCCCATCAGCCCTGTCGAGCCCGATCGTCGGCCCACTGCATCGCCGCGGGCAGCACCAACAGGGTCACCAGGAGCGCCGCGGCCATGCCGATCATCGACAAGAGCCCCAGGCCGTTGAGCCCGTAGTGGTTGGCCAGCAGCAGGCTGCCGAAGCCGATCGAGGTGGTGATCGTCGTCAGCACCGCCGCCATGCCGGTCGTCTTGACCACATAGCCCGCGCTGTCGGCGCCCAGCTCTTTGTGCCGGTGGTAGAGGTGCACCCCGTCGTCGACGCCCATGCCGATGATGGTCGGCAGCGCCAGCATGTTGAAGAAGGTCAGTTTGATGCCGAAGATGGCCATCACCCCGCCGGTGAGCCCCAGCGCCATCGTCAGCGGCAGCAGGATCAACAGCGTGCCGCCCAGGCTGCGCTCGAAGAAGAACAGCAGCAGCACCACGGTGAGCAATGAGGCCACGGTGGTCTTCAGCCCGTCGGTCTTCATGGCGATGAGCACGTCGGCCCAGATCATCGGCTTGCCCGAGACCACCGGCGGCTCGCCGTCGAGCCCCTTCAGCGAGAGCATCTCGTCGCGGAAGGCCAGCGCCACCTCGCCGTCGTTGGTCGATCCGCGCGGCGAGACGAAGATGAACTCCCCCAGCTTGCCCGACTTGTCGGAGAAGCGGCCTTTGACCCAGGCCGGCAGGTCGTCGACGGTGAACTCCACCGGGTCGCAATGGGTCAACAGCTCGTCGGCGCCGTCCCGCGGGTCGCCCTCGAAGAGCTTCACCTTGCGCTTGAGCTTGCGGCAGATCTTCTTCACCCAGCGCGCCTTCTCCTTCTGCTGCTCGGGGATGAGCGCGAAGAGGGCTTCGTAGCTCTTGATGCGCGGGTGCTCGGGGTTCTCGGCGGTGCGCTGCTCAAGTTGGTCGTAGAGCGAGCGGGCCTCCTCGGCGCTGTCGGCGAAGATCACCGCCGGGCTCGTCGCCTGGGTCGTGCCCTGGGTGATCTCCTGGAACTCGTGCTTCTCCTTCTCCTTGGCGCCCAGCCGGTTGAAGTCCATCTCGAACTCGATCTGCGAGGCGGAGACATAGCCCGCGATGCCGACCAGCGCCGCGACGACCACCAGCTTCGCGCCCAGCGGGAAGCGCTTGCGCGCGATGCCGGCGTCGACGGTGCGGTCGACCGAGTAGCCCATCAGCTTCAGCGGCACCCAGCGCTCGAAGATGAAGACCAGCGAGGTGAACACCCAGAAGACCGCCAGCAGGCACAGCAGCACCCCGCCGGCGGCGACCCCGCCGAACTGCGAGAAGCCGCGGAAGTCGGCGATGGTCAGCGCGAGGAAGGCGGCCGAGGTGGTGATCGCCGCCAATACGCTGGCTTCGCCGCACGACAGCCAGGTCTGCACGACCGCTTCGACGACGTCGTGCCCGGCGGCGCGCTCCTCGCGATAGCGGCCGTAGAAGTGGATGCCGAAGTCGATGCCCAGGCCCAACAGCACCGCGAAGATGAACGCGGTGATGAGGTTGAGGTAACCCACCGTCAGCGCGACGAGCCCCACCGTCCAGCTCACCCCCATCGCCAGGGGCAGCAAGACGCAGAAGAACGCCCGGATGCTGCGGAACCAGAGGATGACCACCAGCGCCAGCAGCCCGAACGACCAGCCCACCGACGAGGCGATGTCGTCTTTGATCTGGTCGCTCTCCTGCAGCACGTTGCGGTAGCCGCCGCCGAGCACGACCCGGCTGACCGTGGCCCCGGGGCCCACCGATCCCAGCAGCTCGCCGAGGGTCTCGTGGGTGATGGTATCGACCACGTCGAGGATCTGGCGGGCGAACTCGAGGTCGCCGCTGCTCTTGGTGGGGTACACCTCGAGCCCGATGGTGGTGTAGGCCCGATTGTAGAAATACTCCCGATAGGCCCCGCGCTCGCGGCGGAAGGTGCGCCCCAGGTTCGACAGGCCGTCGTCTTTCTCGTGCTCGGCCCAGGAGAACGTGTACTCGGCGTATTCGCCCGGCGCGCGCTCGTCGTCCTCCTCGTCGTCGTCGTCGAGCAGGACCATGCGCTTCTTGACCTCGGCCTTGATGGTCTCGGTCAGCTCCTCGTAGTAGTCCTCGAGCTCTTCGACCGTCGGGAAGATCGTCAGCGCGTTGCGGTCGATGAGGTCGACGTCCTGCTTGTAGATCACCTCGTTGATGTCGGGGTGCGCCTCGAGGGCCGCGGCGAGCTGCGGCAGCACCGGCTTGACCTTCTCGAAGTCGTCGCTCATCAGCGCCACGACCAGGATGTCGGCGCTGCCGAGGCGCTCCTGCAGCACCTGCATCGCCTGCACGCTGGGCGCCGACTCGGGCAGCAGGTCGCGGATCTTGCTCTTGAGGGTGATCGAGCGTCCGGCTTGCAGCATCACCGCCGACAGGGCGATCGCGACGGCGAACGCGAGATACGGCCGGCGATGCAGGGCGCCGACGAGGCGGCGCACGGGGCCCTCGGGCAGGTGGATCATCGGTCCTCCGCGCGGATGGCGCGGGGCAGATATATCACGGCGGTGGCGAGCGGGCGACGACCGGGGGCGCGGGCAGAATCTTCGGGGCGGGTTGCCCGGGTCGGCGGCTGGCGGGTTCCACGAGCGAAACCCGATTCGGAGATCGTCCCATGAGGCTCGTCACCGCCCTCGCCGCCGCGCTCTCGCTCTTCACCCTGACCTCGGCCCACGCCCAGGTCGTCGATCCGCTGGGCGTCTGCAACATCGACACCGCCGTGGCGCCGACCGCCGCCGACGTCGACTGCGTCGCCGGCTGGTATCAGGCGGGCCGCGCCCGGGGCCTCGACCTGGCCACGCAGATCGAGCAGCCCCTCGAAGGCGCCGCCCACGACGCCATCCGGGCGGCGCTCGACGCCGAGCTCTCCGCCATCGACGCCGGCCTGGCCGCGGTCGACCTGTGGCTGCGGGAGCACGGCCAGACCATCGCCGACCTCGACCTGGAGACGCCCCGCGACCCTGTAGTGCCGGCGGTGCCGGCGGGGGCCCTGGCCTCGGGAGATTTCGTCTCGCTGCAGGCGATGGCCAGCCGCTGGGCGGGCCACGACGGCTTCCTCTCACCCTGCGGTGATACGGGCGCCTGCGGCCTCGACGTCTCGCTGCGCCCCGACGCGAGCTTCCAGCCGGGGCAGAACATGCGCCGCTGGCAGATCGAGCGCGAGGCGGGGGCCGGGCCGCTGGCCTACGGCGATCGGGTGCGCATCCGGGCCACGATGAGTCAGTTCGCCGGCGGCGAGTTCTACCTCTCGCCCTGTGGGCAGCCGACCCCGTGCGGGCGGTGCGTCACGCTGCGCCCCGACAGCCAGTTCACGATCCACGAGCCCGATTCGAACCTGCGCACCTGGATCGTCGGCGGCGGCGCCGCGGGGCAGCCGGTCATGACCGATGGCGTGATCACCCTCGAAGCCATCGCCACCCGCTGGGAGGGCCACAGCGGCTTCCTCTCGCCCTGCGGCGGGGCCGTGGGTGGTGCCGCCTGCGGTACGGGGGTCAGCCTGCGCCCCGACGCCGAGTTCGATCGCTGGGAGCCGGGCTCGAACCTGCGCAACTGGACCATCCGCAAGCTCTGAGCGCCGCCGCGCGGACCGAAGCCTCGCCCCACCGGGCGGGGTTTTCGGCGTTTCGAATCGGGTCGCGCCGGCGACCGCGGCGATGTCTCGAAGAGAATCCCCGCGCCTTGCCCGTCGCGCGCGGTGGCGGGTTCCACAGGCGAACTTCTTCTCGGAGAGACACCATGACGCTCGCGACCCCCGTCCGCATCGCGCTGACCCTCACCGCCGCCGTCGCCGTCGGCGCCTTGCTCTACACCACCGACGCCGACGTGACCGGCAAGGCCGTCGGCGACCCGGGCGATAACCCGAACGCCACCCTCGACCTGCTCACCGCTGACGGCGGCGGCGCGTCGATCGCCTATCGCGGCATGACGCCCGTCTGCCAGAAGCTCAGCGACTTCGGCGTCCGCGGGGCGCTCGACGGCCTGACCCTGCAGGGCCCCGGGGTCGGCACGGCCTTGCTGCGGCTCTACCGCGACCCGAACTGCCGCGGCGCGACCCTGGACGTCGAGGCGGCGGGCGACGCGACGAGCGATACCCCCGGCGCCGCGATCGGGTTCGAGCCGCGGGCGTTCCGGGTGGCCGTCACCGAGCGCCAGGAGCTGCGGCAACTCCACGGGAACCGGGACGACTTCCATGGGGGAGACGTTCTGCTCGACAACGGCCTGATGGTCCTCATGAGCACCGGCGAGCGCTTCGGCCTCTTCCGCCGCGACCCGGCGACCGGCGCGCTCCGGCCGGACCGAGGCCCAGATCAACACCAGCGACGGCTACGCCACGCTCAACGTCAAGTCGCAGACCAGTACGGCCGAGTTCACCGCCACCGAGGACGGCTTCGCCGTGGGCGGCAGCGTCGACATGGTCGCGGTGACCTTCACCGGCGGTCGGCAGGAGCGGAGCTACGTCAGCGTCACCGGCTCCGACGGTGAGGGCGCCTTCGCCGCCGCGAGCTGGGGCCGCAAGGGGCAGTACGGCTTCTCCCTGCAGGTGCCCAAGGTGCCGGTGTCGATCGCCATCTACGTGCACGAGGACGACGCGCGCAACGTCAGCGGCCGGGCGATCGCTCTGGGCCGGCGGCTGGTGCGCGACGCCGCCGGCTGGGGTCGAGCCGCCGTCGGCTGGGGTGAGGGCGCGACGAAGGACAGCGCCGCGTTCGCGCAGCACGCTTTCGGGGTGGTGCGCGCCGAGCTGAGCGGCGCGGGCAATGAGGTCCAGGCGGCGTTCGAGAGCGCCGCGCTCGACACCGGGATCTTCTTCACCCGCTCGTCCAATACGCTGGTCGTGGGCGTGAAGTCCGCCGCCGGCACCACCGAAGCGTTCTTCACCGGGACGGCCGAGCAGGTCGAGCAGGCCTTCGTGAACACCACGGGCAGCGTCGAAGGCGCCATGGCCGCCGCGGCCGGTGATGTCGTCCAGTTCGGCGCGACCGTCGGGTCGGCAGTATCGACCGCGGTCGACGATACGGTCAACGCCATCGAGCAGGCCGGCAACGCGGTCGCCGGGGGCGTCGGCGGCGCGGTCAACGCGGTGGTGGGCTTCTTCAACGGCCTGTTCTGAGCGTTCGCCGGGGCGCTCCGCGGCCTCGCTCGGGCGGGGCCGCGGCTCTTTCGAATGGGATCAGCCGGTGATGGTGATCACTGGCTCGATGTGGGCGGCGCCCGGGGCGGGCTGGTCGCCGCAGCCGATGGTCTCGGGGCCCGTATCGTCGACGGCGTCATCGCCCGAGGCGCCGGCCAGCCGCTCGATCAGCCCGCGGTCGAGCAGATGGCTGGCCTTGACGTTCTTCAGCGCGGCGAGCATCACCTCGCGCACGTTGGGGATGTCTGTCTGCAGCGTATCGAGCAGTCGGGTCATCGCCTGCCGCTGCAGGCCGCTCTGGCTGCCGCACAGGTTGCACGGCAGGATCGGGTAGCCGGTGAGCCGGGCGTACTCGGCGATGTCGGCCTCGGCGCACTCGATCAGCGGGCGGATGACCCGGAAGCGGCCGCAGTCGGTGGTGTAGCTCGGCGGCATCGCCTGCAGCTTGCCCGAGAAGAACATGTTCATCAGCACGGTCTCGAGCGCGTCGTCCCGGTGGTGTCCGAGGGCGACCTTGTTGCAGCCGAGGCGCTCGGCGGTGTCGTAGAGGATGCCCCGCCGCAGCCGGCTGCACGGGCTGCAGTACGTGCCGCCGGGCTTGGTGAGCTCGAGCACGACGCTGTAGGTATCGCGGCTGATGATCTCGTAGGGCGCGCCATAGCCTTCGAGCCAGCTGCGCAGCGGCGCGCCGTCGTAGCCCGGCTGCTGCTGGTCGAGGTGCACCGCGATCACCTCGTAGTCGAAGGGCGACTTGCGCCGGGCGCGGTAGAGCAGGTCGAGCAGGGTGTAGCTGTCTTTGCCGCCGCTGACGCAGACCATGATCCGGTCGTTCGGCTCGACGAGGTCCCAGGCGTCGACGGTGCGCATCATGCGCCGGTTGAGGCTCTTGTAGAGCCGGTCTTTTTCGCTGCGCGGCGCGGGCATGGGGTCCTCCCGGCGGGGGTGGCGGGGGCCGAAAAGTGAATCAGGGGCGGGGGGTGTGTCAACCGCTGGGGAAGAGCGCCTCGATGATCGCTTCGAGCGCGGCGTCGACCCGCGCGGGCTCGGCGAGCGCGGCGAGGTGCGGCGCGAGGGTCGGATCGTGGGCGCGGGTCTGGCGCATCCAGTCGGTGGGCGAGGTGCCGTGGGCCTTGCGCGCGAGGGCATGGAGCTGAGGCAACATCGCGATCAGCCCGGCCCGATGCATCGCGGCGAGGGCCGGGTCGGCGGCGCTGCGGCGGCGGATGCGGGTGAGCTGGCGGCGGGCCCAGACGGGCAGCTGCACCGCGTCGATGGCCGATGGGGCCGGCGCGGGCGCGGCGCGGTGGGCGGCGACCGATTCGATGAACGGCGCGAGCCGGCCGGTGGGGTCGAAGAGCGCGACGCCCCGGGCGAGGTGCGGCCAGCGGTCGACGGGGCCTTCGAGTACCGTGTCGAGCGGCTCGATGAAGACGTCGAGTTCGTGGCCGCCGGCGTCGCCCCACAGGCCGCCGCGGATGGGCTCGGCGGTGGTGATCAGGGCGTCGATGTCGCCGGGGTCGTCGACCTTGCGCGCCGAGCCGTAGAGCGCGAAGCCGTCGATGGCGGCGCCGATGATCGCCGCGAGGCGCGGGATCAAGGCGTCGAGGATGAGCCGCTGTTCGCCGACGGTCAGATCGCGGGCGGCGAGCCGGGCGATGGGTGGGCCGATGTCGGGGGGCAGGTTCGGGCCGAGCGCGACGATGCGCGGGCCGGATGACGCGGCGGGCGGCACGTCAGTCGTTGTCGATGCGCACCAGGATGACGGTGATGTTGTCGGTGCCGCCGGCCTCGTTGGCCCCGTCGATGAGCGACTCGCACTGGGCGTCGAGGTCGCCGCCGCCGCGCAGGATGTTGGCCATCTGCTCGTCGCTGATCATGCCCGAGAGGCCGTCGGAGCACAGCAGGTAGACGTCCCCCGGCTCGGCGGCCTCGTGCATGATGTCGACCTGCACCGAGTCCTTCATGCCCAGCGCGCGCACGATGACGTTCTTGTGGGGGAACGCCTCGATCTCTTCGGGGGTGAGCTGCCGCATCTTGATGTAGTCGTTGAGCAGCGAGTGGTCTTCGGTGAGCTGCACCAGGTTGCCGTCGCGGAAGCGATAGACCCGGCTGTCGCCGACGTGGCCGATGTAGCAGACCCCGCCCATGAAGAAGGTCACCACGATGGTGGTGCCCATGCCCTTGAGCTTGGCGTCGCGGGCGGCGGCCTCGTGGATGCGGCGGTTGCTGAGCTTGATGCCGGTGACGACCCGGTTCTCTTCGTAGCGCCGGCCCTTGTCCATCTTGTAGGGCCAGGTGATCTCGTCGTCTTCGGCGGTGGCCCGGAAGAACTCGGCGAGGGTCTCCACCGACATCTGGCTGGCGACTTCGCCCGAGGCGTGGCCGCCCATGCCGTCGGCGACGATGAAGAGGTTCTCTTCCCTGAACAGCCTCAGGCTGTCCTCGTTGTGGGCCCGCTTCATCCCGACGTGGGTCCGGCCGGCGGAGGTCAGCTTCATCGCGGCGATTCCTCGGTGAGTCGGTTCTCTGCGCCCGGTATCGACAGGTCGACGGTGTCGCGGGTCACGAACAAGAGCTCGGCGTCGGTCAGCCCGTCGACGAGCAGGGGCGCCCGGCGGATGCGAGCGGCGGCGAGCTGGGCCGCGCCCGGGCCGAGGCGCTCGAGGGCCTCGGCGGGCACCCGCAGCCCGCCGTCTCCGCGGCAGAGTACGCCCATGGTGTCGTCGCCCCGGTCGCGGGCGATGACCACCCGGGCGTCGCCGCCGTGCCAGCCCACCTGCAGGGCGCCGTCGTCGTCGAAGCGCAGGGTGTCGACGTGCATCGGCTCGGGGGCGACCACCGCCCCGCCGAGCGGGCCGAGCTGGTCGCCGGGCGCCGAGACCCGATAGAGGCCGGCGGCGCGATAGGGCAGCGCTTCGGGGGCGTCGCCGTCGTAGACCACCCCGCCGAGCGCGAAGGAGGCCGGCGGGAAGTCCCGGGGTGGCAGCTCGAGCGGGCTGCCGCGGCGGTCGGGGGCCGAGACGGTCAACTCGCCGACGCTGAGCAGGTCGACGACGCTGCCCGGCGCGAGCTCGCCGTGCGCGGTGTGCATCACCCGACACTCGCCGGGGTCGACCTCGGCGGTGGTCAGCCAGACCTGCTCGGGCTGGGTCAGCGCGTGCAGCGCGGCGGCCCGGTCGGGGCCGCGGGTCGCGAGCAGCTGACCGCTGACCGTCACCCCCGGCTCGTCGCCGTCGCGGGCGAGCACCACCAGCCCGAAGCGGGCCTCGGCCACCGCGTCGTCGCTCGTCGGGGCCGGATCGGTCCCGTCGGCGTCGGGGCTGCAGGCGGTCGCGACCAGCGCGAGACCCAGCGATACGGCGGTGCGGTGGAGGTCCATGATGTCGTAAATCTATGTCCGACAGCAGACGAGACGCAAGGTCGTGCCCCATCGGGGCCCGAAACGCAAGAAGCACGGTCATCGTCGATCGCGCCGCGGGCCGGCTCACCCGGGCGTTCGGCGGCCGATCGCGGAGGATTGGCATGGGTTCGACCCGGGAAGTCACGATCGGATGGGGTGATGCGCCGCGCGCGGTGCAGGTGCCATCGGATGCCGCCGTGCTGTTGCCGCCGGTCGGGCCGCCGGGCCGGGCGTGGTCGACAGTGGTGGCCGAGGCGCTGGCCGATCCGCTGGGTTCCCGGCCGCTGTCCGCGCGCCTGCAGACGGTGCGTCGGGTCTGCGTGATCGTGCCCGACGAGACCCGCAAGGATGTCGCCCGGCGGGTGCTGCCGTTGCTCTTGCCCCTGCTCGACGGGGTGCCGACGACGGTCGGCGTGGCCACGGGCAAGCACCCGCCGTACAGCCCGCCGCCGGGCACCGACTGGGTGCACGACGCCCGCTCGCCCTCGTTGCGGGTGGTGGGCGAGACGGCCCGTGGCACCGAGGTGGCGTATCCGCCGGCGGTGCTCGACGCCGACCTGCGCATCGTGGTCGGCGAGATCCGCCCCCACTACTTCGCCGGCTGGGCCGGCGGGGCGAAGGGCATCTTCCCCGGCGTGGCCGGCGAGCCGGGCATCTGGCACAACCATCGGCTCAAGGCGGCGCCGGGCGCTCGGCTGGGGCGGCTGGCGGGCAACCCGTGTCGGGCCGACATGGAGGAGGCGGCGGCGCTGGCCGGTCCCAGCGTCATCCTCAACGTCGTGCGCGGCGCCGACGGGTCGCCGGTGACGGCGGTCTTCGGTGATCCGGTGGTGGCCCATCGGGTGGGCGTCGAGCGGGCCCGGGCGCTGTTCGAAGTGCCGTTGCAGCGGCGCTATCCGGTGGTGCTCGTCAGCGATCGGGCGCCGGTGACCATGAACCTGTATCAAGCGTGCAAGCTGCTGCCGCCGGCGGGCGCGGCGCTGGCCGACGGGGGCACGGTGGTGCTCGCGGCGCAGTGCGGCGCGGGCATCGGGCCGGTGGCGGTGATCAACGAGGCGATCTACCGATTGGGTTCGGTGCACAGCCTGCCACCGCGGCACCGGGTGGTGCTGGTGTCCGATCACGGCCCCGATGCGGTCGCGCCGACCTTCGCCGAGTGGGCGCCCACGGTGGAGGCGGCGCTGGCCGATGCCCGGGCGACGGGCCCGGCGGGGCCGCTGCTGGTCATGCCCTACGGCGGCGAGCTGGTGCCGCGTCGGCGGGAATGAGCCCGGCCCGCGACGGGGTTTGACCGCCCGATGACCCGTCGGTAGTTTGACACGACATGCGATCCTCCCCTGCTCGGGCCGGCCGGCTGGCTGGCTTCCTCTTCTGTTTCTCGACGCTGATCGGCTGTGGCGGCGGCGCGACGGCGGTCGATCGAGGCCCCTCGCCGGCGGCGGTGCGGCCGTATACCGCGGCGGGCCTGATGAGCGAGTCGGGCAATCACGCCGAGGCCGCGCGGCTCTACGACGACGCCGCGGCGGCCGATCCCGGCTCGTTGGAGATCTGGCTGGCGGCGGCCCGCAGCCGCATGGCGCTGCGCGAGTGGGACGCGGCGGTCGAGCGGGCGCAGCGGGCGGTCGAGCTGGCGCCGGCGGTGCCCCGGGCGAGCGACATGCTCGGCCGGGCCCTGGTGGCCGCCGGGCGCCGGGACGAGGCGGCGGCGGTCTACGATGCGCTGGCCGAACAGGCCCCGGAGAGCGGCGTGCCCCACGCCGGGCGCGGGCTCCTGGCCGCAGAGCGGGGCGACGCCGAGCAGGCGGAGCATCACCTGGCGCTGGCGGTGGAGAAGCAGCCGGACCACGCCGGCTGGTGGGCGGCCCTGGGCGAGGCGCGGCTGGCGCTGCGTCGGCTGGCGCCGGCGGCCCAGGCGCTCAACCGGGCGGCGGAGCTCGACGCCGAGCGGCGCGGAGAAGACGGCAAGATCCTGGTGATGGCCATCGAGGCCGGCGATCGGGAGACCGCCCGCGCCGTGGCCGGGCGCATGGCGGGGCCCGAGGCGGGGCCCGACGCCGGCTCGCTGACCATCGCCGGCCTGTTGACCCGGCGCGGCGACCTGCTGGCGGCGGCCAACGAGCTGGAGTGGCTGCTGGGGCGCTCGCCGGACAACGGCGCGGCGCGCTACATGCTGGCCGGCATATTGGTGCAGGTCGATCGCCCCGGCGAGGCCCGTCGGCAGCTCGAGCGGGTGCCGCCGGGCTCGCGGGAGTGGCCCGACGCGCTGCGCATGCAGGCGGCGCTGATCATCGAAGACGACGCCGACGAGGCCGCCCGCCTGCTGGGCCGGGCCCGCTCGGCGGGCGCGAGCCGCCCCGACGTGATCTATCAACTCGCCGGCGCGCTGCACCGGGCCGGGCGACTGGCGGAGGCCCGCTCGGAGCTGACGGTGGCCGCGACCCAGTGGCCGGAGGACGCGCGGCTGGCGTACCTGCTGGGGCTGGTGGCCCACGAGATGGACGGCGAAGACGCGGCCCTGCCCCATATGCTGAAGGTCATCGAGCTCGAGCCGGGGCATCCGGGCGCGCTGAACTACGTCGGCTTCACCTGGGCCGAGCGCGGCGAGCGCCTCGAAGAGGCCGAGGCGATGATCCGCCGGGCGCTCGAGGCGCGGCCCGACGACGGGGCGATCATCGACTCCCTGGGCTGGGTGCTCTTCCGCCAGGGCGCGTTCGAGCGGGCGGTGGAGGTGCTGCGCGAGGCGGCGGCCCGGCAGCCCGAAGAGGCGGAGATCCGATTCCATCTGGCCGAAGCGCTGCGCGCCCTGGGGCAGCGCGAGGCGGCGGCGGCCGAGTATCGCCGGGCCATCGAGCTGGCGGATGATCCCGAAGAGAAGGCCCGCTACGAGAAGGCGGCCGGCAAGCGAGGGCGGCGATGAGGGGTTTCGACGGCGGTCGGCTCGGGGGGCTGCTGCTGGCGCTGTCGCTGGCGCTCGCCTGCACCGGCTGCCCGACACAGCATCCGCCGCCGGCGGACTACTCCGACGACCCCGCGCGGCTGACCGCGGCGGTCGAGCGCCGGTCGAACGCGGTGCAGCGGCTGACCGCCGAGCTGGCCATCGAGGCCTGGCAGGACGACGAGCGGGTGCGGCTCAAGCAGTTGGTGGCGGTCGACGGGCAGGGGCGCTTGCGCATCGACGTGCTCTCACCGTTCGGGCAGCCGCTGTCGACCCTGGTCAGCGACGGGTCGCGGCTGAAGATCTACACCCTGGAGGACAAGACCTTCCGGGTGGGCGCGGCGACCCCGGCCAATCTCGCCCGGCTGCTGCCGGTGCACATCGAGCCCGATACCCTCGCGGCGTTGATGCGCGGGGCGGTGCCGATCATGGCCCACGAGCGGGCGACGGTGACCTGGAACGCGAGCAGCGGCGCCTATCGCCTCGAGCTGCAGCAGGGGCCGCGTCTGCAGCAGGTGGAGTTCGAGCCCGAGGCGCTGCGGGTCGTCTCGCTGCGCGCGTTCGACGGCGAGCGCCTGCGCTATCGGGCCCGGTTCGGCGACTATTCCGGCGCGGGGGACGCGGTGGTGCCGCGGCGTATGCGCTTCGAGGTGCCCGCTGAAGAGGTGCGGGTCGACATCGCGGTGGTCGACCACACCCTCAACCCCGACCTGCCCGAAGAGGCTTTTGTGCTCGAGCCGCCCCGCGGCGTGCGGGTGGAGACCCTCTGAGCAACGATCGTGGCCCCGACGGTGAGCTTTCGCCTCGAAGGTACCCCGAGTAAGATGGCAGCCGTTCTCCACGGGGGAGTGCTTTGAACGAAAAGCAGCGCTTCGGCGAGATCCTGGTGCGGGCCGCTGTGCTCGACCGGGCGACGCTGGACAAAGTGCTCGCCGAGCTGGGCGACAAGCCGGTCGACCTGGGCGAGGTGCTCGTCGCCCGGCGGCTGGTGGACGAGGCCGCGATGCTGCAGGCGGTGGGCAAGGCGCTCAACCTGCCCAGCGTCGGGCTCGATCAGGCCCGCCCCGACGAGCGGGCGCTGGCCCTGGTGCCGCGGGCGCTGTGTCTGCGCCATCGGCTGATCCCCATCGAGGTCGAGCGCAGCCGCACCGGCGAGCACCTGCACGTGGCGATGGCCAACCCGACCGACGTGCAGGCGATCAAGGCGGTCACCCGGGAGGCCCGCCGCCGCATCCGGCCGCTGCTGGCGCCGGCGCGGGCGATCCGGGCGGCGATCGAGCGCTTCTACGGCAGCGAGACCCCCAGCGCCGAGCAGGCCGGCAGCAGCGCCGATCTCTTCGTCGACCCCGCGCCGTCCCGTCCGAGCCGCGGCCCGGCGCCCACCGTGCGCGAGTCGACGCCGCTGCCTCAGGTGGGTCGATCGCCGCGGCGCCCGTCGGCCATCGAGATGCCGTCGCCCCCTGCGCCGCCTCCGCCGCCGCCGCCCGCTCAGCCGCTCATTCCGCCCGACGCGGGGCGCGCGGCGTCCAACCGGGCGACCAACGTCATCCGCCGCGGGTTGGACAACGACCTGATGGACGCGCTGGATCACTCGGCGATGGGCTCCGTGGCCGGGCCCGACGAGCTGGCCCTCTCCGGCGCTCGGCCCCGGGGCGGCGATTACGGCCTGGTCCGCCGCTCGCGCCGCCAACGCTCGCGGGGTCAGGTCGAGACCGGCAACCTGCCGCCGACGCCCGCCGGGGTGACCCCCGGGCCGCTGCCCGCCCTGCCGCCGAGCCTGGGCAGCCGCCGCCGCCGCCCGGAGCGCACGACCAACCGCCCCGAGCCGCGCCGTCGGCCGGGCACGTCGCCGCCGCCGGCGCGCATGCCCACCTCGCGGCACGCCGGCGAGGTGCTCGAGCTCGAGCTCGAGGTCGAGCCGCCGACGCCCGAGGGGGTCATCGACGATCGCGAGACCAGCGACCGCCTCGATGTGCGCCGCCTGCTCGAGCGCATGGTGAGCGACCCCGAAGAGGGCGAATCGGGCTCGGACCACGTGCTCAGCGACTTCCTCGACCGCTACGGCGACGGGCCCTCGGCCAGCGGCGACAAGGTCTTCGCCGCGCTCGATCGGGCCCTGGGCGACGCCCGCTCGGGCACCGCCCGGCTGCTGGTGGTGCTCATCCGCCATCTGGCCCGGCGCGGTCTGGTCGACCTCGACGAGCTGCTCGACGCGCTCGCGGAGTGATCCCGGCCGCGCCCGCCGCGGGGAGCCGCACCCGATGAGCCCCACCGACTCTCCCGATCCGCTGTTGCACGTCGACGGGCTGTCCATCGGCTTCGAGACCGGCCGCGGACCGGTGCAGGTGGTCGACGCGGTGCGCTTCGCGGTGCGTCGGGGCGAAGCGGTGGCCCTCGTGGGCGAGAGCGGCTGCGGCAAGAGCGTCACCGCCAAGTCGATCCTGGGCCTGCTGCCCGCGCCGCCGGCCCGCGTCTCCGGTTCGGTGCGCTTCGACGGGCAGGAGTTGGTCGGCGCCGCCGATCGCGCCCTGCGTCGGATCCGGGGGGCGCGGGTCGGCTTCGTCTTTCAGGACCCGATGACCGCGCTCAACCCGGTCTATCGAGTCGGCGAGCAGATCGCCGAGCGTCTGCGGCGCCACGGCGGCCTGGACCGCAAGGCGGCGGCGCAGCGCGCGGTCGAGCTCCTGGGGCAGGTGGGCATCCCCGCGGCGGCGGAGCGGTCCCGCGCCTGGCCCCACGAGCTGTCGGGCGGCATGCGCCAGCGGGTGGTCATCGCCATCGCGCTGGCCTGTGATCCCGATCTGGTCATCGCCGACGAGCCGACGACCGCGCTCGACGTCACCGTGCAGGCCCAGATCATGCGGCTCTTGCGCGAGGCGCAGCGGGCCCGGCGCATGGGGCTCTTGCTCATCACCCACGATCTGGGGCTGGTGGCGCGCTATGTCGACCGGGTCGTGGTGATGTACGCCGGGCAGGTCGTCGAGCAGGCGCCGGTCGAGGCGCTGTTCGATGGGGCGCGCCACCCGTACACCCGCGGGCTCCTACAAGCGGTGCCCGGCGCGGTGGCGCCGCGGGCCGACGGGCGGCTGTGGTCGATCCCCGGCGCGGTGCCGGCGCCGGCGGACTTTCCCGCGAGCTGTCGCTTCGCCGATCGCTGCCCGCGGGCGGCCGACGACTGCCGGGCGACACCGATCCCGATCAGCGACGCGGGCGAGCGGCAGTGGCGTTGTCTGCACCCACACGTCGACGAGACCGCCGAGGCCGGGACATGACGCCGCTGCTCGAAGCCGAGGGGCTGAAGGTGCACTACCCCGGCCCGCGGGGCGCGGTGGTGCGGGCGGTCGACGGGGTCGATCTGGTGCTGCACGCCGGCGAGACGCTCGGCCTGGTGGGCGAGAGCGGCTGCGGCAAATCGACGCTGGGTCGGGCGATGCTGCGCCTGGAGCCGCCGGCGGGCGGGCGCCTCGCGGCGTTCGGCGAAGACATCATCGAGCGCAGCGGGCGCAAGGCGCTGGCGACGCTGCGGCGGCGCACAGCGATGATCTTCCAGGACCCGCACGCCAGCCTCGACCCGCGGATGACGGTGGGGCAGTCGATCGCCGAGCCGCTGGTGGTGCACAAGGTCGGCGACCGCGCGAGCCGGGCGCGGCGGGTGGCCGAGCTGCTCGAGCGGGTGGGGCTGACGCCGGACGTGGCCGACCGCCGCCCGCACGCGTTCAGCGGCGGCCAGCTGCAGCGGGTGGGCATCGCCCGGGCGCTGGCCCTCGACCCCGACGTGGTGGTGGCCGACGAGCCGGTCAGCGCGCTCGACGTGAGCGTGCAGGCGGGCGTGGTCAACCTGCTGATGGACCTGCAGGCCGAGCGCGGGCTGGCCTATCTCTTCGTGGCCCACGACCTCAAGGTGGTCGAGCTCATCGCCCATCGGGTGGCGGTGATGTACCTCGGTCGGGTGGTCGAACTGGCCTCGTCAGCGGCCTTGTTCGGCGCGCCGAAGCACCCCTATACCCGGGCGCTGCTGGCGGCGGCGCCGACCCCCGACCCCCGCCGCCGGGACGACCCGCCCGCCCTGGCCGGCGAGCCGCCGAGCCCGCTCGACCCACCCCACGGCTGCGCGTTCCATCCGCGCTGCCCGCTCGCTGAAGACCGCTGCCGCGCCGATCGCCCCGCCCTGCGCGCCGACGCCGCCGGACATCGGGTGGCCTGTCACCTCGTATCGCTGGACGAGCCGCGGGCCTGACGGACACGTCGCGCTCGGGCCGTCGCGCACACCGCGCCGCCGTATACCGAACGGAGGGCTGGCGTCGGGCGCGCCGACGGGTTTGAATGGCCGCGGTCGGTGCGAATTTCGCGCAGAATGGATCATTCCGTCGGTCCATCCGTTCGGGGAGAGCAGCTCACATGCTCCAACTCATCCTCATGGCCTTTCGTCGGCGACGACGGGAAGCAGCGAGAGAAGATGGGACCGACGAGGACCTCATGCAGCTCTACCAGAACGGGGACGCCCGCGCGTTCGAGATCCTGCTCGGCCGCTACGAGCGCAAGATCTTCAACTACTGCTATCGCTACGTGCGCAGCCGCGAGCTGGCCAACGACCTCACGCAGGAGACGTTCCTGCGGGTGGTCAAGAACGCGAAGCGGTACAGCCCCAAGGCCAAGTTCACCACCTGGCTGTACACCATCGCCCGCAACCAGAGCATCGACGCGCTGCGACGCGCCAAGCATCGGCGGCATCCCAGCCTCGATCAGCCCCGTCGGGGTGATCCCGAGGGGCGCACGCTCGGCGAGAAGGTCGCCGGGCAGAGCCCCGAGGGCTTCTCGACCACCGACGCCGGCGAGATCCGCGAGCGGGTCGAGGTGGCCATCGGGGCGCTGAGCGACGAGCAGCGGGAAGTTTTCGTGATGCGCGAGTTCCAGCGCATGCCGTTCAAGGAGATCGCCCGGGTGGTCGGGGTCTCGGAAGGCACCATCAAGAGCCGCATGCGCTATGCGCTCGAGAACCTGCGGCTGGCGTTGGCCGACTACGCGGCGGAGCTGCCGGGCGCGGTCGATCCGGTGCCGGCGAGGAGTCGAGCGTGATGAACGATCGACCCCAGGACGACGCGCTGCTCGCGCTGCTCTACGACGAGCTGCCGCCGGCCGAGGCCGCGGCGCTGCGTGAGAAGCTGGCCGCCGAGTCGCCCGAGAGCCTCGAGCGGCTGGCGCAGTGGCAGGCGATCCGCGATGTGGTCGCCGAGCTGCCCGAGCTCGAGCCCGACCCGCAGATCCACTACGACATCATCCGCGAGGCGCGCAAAGCGGCCGATGCGGCGAGCAAGCCGTCGGGCATCTGGGCCTGGCTGGAGCAGCTCACCCTGACACCGGCCCTCGCCGGCCTGCTGCTGGTGGTGCTCGCCGCCGGGCTGACCCTGCGAATGGGCACCGATCTGGAGGACATCGACGATACGGCGCTGGCGCCGGAGTCGGCGCTCGAAGAGTCCACGGGCGAGAAGAAGGCGCCCCGGCCGGCGAAGGAGGCGGCGACCACCGCGCTCGACGCGGACGGGCGAACCCTCGGCGAGGAGGCACCGGGCGCCGCGGCCGTGCCCCAGCCGGTGGCGGCCAACGCGCCCGCCGAGCCGGCCCCGGCCGATCAGCGCGAAGCCCCGTGGCAGGAAGGCGCCGATCCGTCGGCCGAGGCCGGCGCGCAGAACGCGGCCCGAGCGGGCTATGGGAACGACGGCGACTCCGCTGCGGGGCCAGCCGACGCCAAGGCGCCTGCGGTCAAGGCCGAGAAAGAGGCCGCCGGCGCCCGGGCAGGCGCGATCGACGGGGTCGAGGCGCCGGCGACCGAGGCCAAGGGGTCGGGCGGCAAGGCGCGCAAAGCCGAGGAGGAGCAGCGCGCAGCGCGGCGGTCGAAGGCGGTCAAGGCCAAGGCCAAGGCCCGCCCGCGCAAGAAGCCGCGCAGCAAGGCGCCGAGCAGCAAGGCGCCGAGCAAGCAGGCCAAAGCCGATGTCGGCGACCTGTTGAAGGGTCTGGACGCCGCGCCCCAGGCGCCCCAGGCGCCGCCGGCTACACCGACGGGCGCCGACGATCTGGCCCGCGGTCCGGAGGCGGCCAAGGACATCACGACCCGCGGGGGAGATGGCGCAGAGCAGGCCCGCCGCAGCGACGACATGCCGCTGGGCGGCGCGGTGGCAGCAGAGCCGACGCCCGCTGTTCCGGAGCAGGCCGAGGCTGCACCCCAAGAGGCCATGCTCGAAGACGCGCTGCGCGAACAGGACGGCGCGCCTCGACCTGCGGCTGATGTACCGGCGCCGAGCCGGGCCTACGCCCCGCCGCCGCCGCCCGCGCCGGCGGAGGCCGAACGGGTACCGGCACAGCGACGGTCCGCCGAGCGGGCCCCCGCAGCGGATGACGGGTTGGCTTTCGACGCGGTCGCCGACGAAGAAGCGGACGATGTGGTGGCCGTGCAGGCGACCGGCGCCGCGGCGCCTGCCGATCGCTCGAATCGTGGCGAAGCGGCGGCTGCCGAGCGCGAGGAGGTCGCCCGCGATGGCGCCGACCGGCTCACCGAGGCCCGCCGGCTTCGAGCGCAGGGCCGCCATCGGGAGGCGGTCAGCGAGTTCGAGGCTTTCCTCGCCAGCGCCGGTGGCGGTGATCTCGACCGGGTGTGGTTCGAGGCGGCGGAGAGCTATCGCGCACTGGGCCAGACCGACCGGGCGCTGCAGCTGTATCGGCTCGTCGCTGGCGGCGAGAGCGACTACGCGGGCCGGGCCCGTGATCGCATCGCCGAGCTAACCGGGCAGGAGACGCGCAGCAAGGCCGCCGGTCAGGCGGCGCCGGCCCGCGCCCGCCCCGCGGCCGCGCCCGAGGCGGCCGACGAGTACGAGGCCGTCGAAACCCGGGATTGACCGGCGTTACAGCAGGCGAACACTGAACCTGACCGTGCTCGCTGGCCCGATTTGCCGATTGCCGCGTTGCTCGTCGCTTCGCGACCGGCCTACGCCCCGTCGGGTCGAGGGCTTGGCCGTGCCGTTGCCCCCAGCAGCGTCTGCGTCTCGCGCCTTGCAGTCGACAAATCGGTCTGCGCGATCCCTGGTCAGTTTCAGTATCCGCCTGCTGTGCCCGGGCGTGCGCTCATTTGATGCGCGGCATGAGCTGGATGAAGTTGCACGGCTTGTGACGCACGTCGAGCTGTTCGACGAGGATCTTGTCCATGGCGAGGGCGACCGCGTTGCGCGAGCCGGGCAGCACGAAGACCAGGGTCGACTCGCACAGCCAGGCGTCGGCTCGGGACTGGATCGCCGAGGTGCCGATGTCCTGGTAGCTCAGCATGCGAAACAGCTCGCCGAAGCCGGGGATGTGCTTGGTGCCGAGCGCGGCCACCGCGTCGGGGGTCACGTCGCGGCGGGTGATGCCGCTGCCGCCGGTGAGCACCACCACGTCGATCTCGTTGTGGGCGACGTAGCTGGCCACCAGCGCCTGAATGCGCCGCTTGTCGTCGGGCACGATCGAGCGGGCTACGAGCCGGTGCCCCATCTCATCGAGCTTCTCGATCGCGAGCTTGCCCGAGGTGTCGGTCTGCAGCGTGCGGGTATCCGACACCGTGATCACGGCGCACCCGACCGCGACGAAGTCCTGCTGATCCATTTTGCTTTTTCCTCTCGCCGGCCATCCCGGGCCGCTCCCCTGGCCCCTGGCCGGTCCTCCGCCGAACGATCGACGTTGGCTGCCTGATACACATCTCGCTATATCGGTTGCGTGAACCCGCCACTTGCCTCGTCCGATACGCGCTGGCTGGCCCCATGGGCCCGGGTCTTCGCGTTGGGGTCGCTGCTGCACGTGACCCTGCCCGATTTCCAACAGAGCGGGTGGTTCGCGCCGGGCGTGCTCGAGTGCGTCGGTGCGCTGTGGCTCTTGTTCCGGCCGTCGCCGCTGGCGTTCGGCGCGTGCGCGGTGAGCACCCTGTGGACCCTGCTGGTCCTGCGAGACGTGCTGACCCAGTCGGCGTTGCTCACCGTCTTCGCCGGCATCGGCGTCGCCGGCTGCCTCGGCTGGCGCGGCGCGCTGCACGGGGCGCGGCTGGTGACCGCCGGGACCTATGGGCTGGCGGCGTTTCACAAGCTCAATACGGCGTTCTTCGATCCGACGTTCAGCTGCGCCAACCACGCCTGGGCCCAGGTGGTCGAGCGCACGCCGGCCCTGGCGCTGTTGCCGGTGCACCCCGACGCCCTGCCCTTCATGGCCTTGGGCATCGAGCTGCTGCTGGCCGCCGCCATCTGGCGCGGCAGCCGGTGGATGTGGCCCCTCGGGCTGCTCTTCCATCTGCCGTTGACGGTGACCCTGGCGCCGGCGTTCGCCGGGGTGATGTTCATCGGCTATGCCGCCGCCGTATCGGCGCGGGATTGGGTGCGCTTGCGGCGCTTCGCCCGTCGGCGCTGGCCATCGATGCTGGTCGCCGGCCTCGCGCTGGGCGCACTCGACGTGATCCTGCTCGGCGGTCCGCTCGATCTGGTGAGCACGCTCAAGGTGGTCGGCGCCGGCGCGCTTCTGCTGTGGACCGCCTCGCTGCTGCCGCTGCCGCCCGGCCCGCGCCCGATCGCCGGTCGGGCGGCGCGCTGGCTCGGTATCGCCTGGCTGGCTCACGGCCTGACGCCCTATGTCGGCGTGCAGTATCAGCACACCGCGGCGATGCTCTCGAACCTGCGCATCGACGCCGGCTGCCACAACAGCTTGGTGGTGCCCGAGGCGCTGGTCGGGGTCGATCCCTATGTGCGCATCGATCACGCGTCCATCGGCGACGGGGCCCGGCCCGAGCGCGCGCGGCGTATCGAGCGCACGCTGTGGAACATCGCCGCGCTGCATACGATGCGCCGCAACTGGTGCATCCCCGAGCTGCGGCCCATCCACTACCGGGGCACGTGGCGCGGGCGGCCGTTCGAGATCGCCGACCTCTGCGCCGACGACTGGCTCGACGCCTTGCCCGGCGCCGCGCGCTGGCCGGCGGGCTTCCAGCGGTTTCAGAAGAACCTGGCGCGCGAATGTCCGGCGGCGTGCGTGCACTGAGCGGGCGCCCGATCGCTTCCCGGCTCCTCGGTCTCGGCTTGCCCGGTCAAAGGCGCAGGACGTGCCCCATCTGGTCGAAGACCTGGGCCCGCCAGCGCGCCTCGGGGCTCTCGACGTCGATCAGTCGGGCGGTCTCGGCGAGCACCTCGTCGAGGTCGACGAGCGCGCAGCGCGGGTCGGCGGCCGACCACGACGCGCCTTCGGGCAGGCGCCCCGGCGACCAGGAGGCCATCACCCCGCGGTGCCCATCGGCCAGCGCCCGCACCGCGGCGTGCCCCAGGCGGGTGGCCACCAGCCGGTCGGTGGCCGAGGGCCGCCCGCCGCGCACGATGTGCCCCAGCACGGTGACCCGGGTCTCCACCGCGAGCGCGCGCTCGGCCAGCGCGGCGTCGACCTTCGCCTTGAGGCCCTCCGCCGAGACCTGCACCCCTTCGGCCTTGATGATCAGGGCCCGCCGCCGACCCTTGCGCCGCAGGTCGGCGAGGGCGTCGGTCACCTCGCCGACCAGCGTCTCGACGGTCTTGCCCGCCTCGCGGAAGAGCACCACGTCGGCGCCGGCGGCCACGCTGGTGGCCATCGCCAGGTAGCCGCAATCGCGGCCCATGACCTCGACGATGAAGGCCCGGTCGTGGGCCGCGGCGGTATCGGCGATCTTGTCGCAGGCCTCGACGATGGTGTTCATCGCGGTGTCCACGCCGATGGCCAGCCGGGTATGGCCGATGTCGTTGTCGATCGACGCCGGGATGCCGGCCACCGCCAGCTGCTGTTCACCCCGCTCTTCGGGTGCGGTGAGGGCCCGCGCGCCGGTCAGCGAGCCGTTGCCGCCGATGACCACCAGGTGGTCGAGCCGGGCGTCCGCGAGCCGGCGTCGCGCGGCGTCTCGCCCCGCGCGGGTCAAGAAGGCCGGACAGCGCGCCGATCCCAGCATCGTGCCGCCCTGGCGGATCTGATCGATCACGTCCGCCGGGCCCAGGTCGACGAAGTCGGCGTCGAGCAGGCCTTGATAGCCCGAGCGCACCCCCACCACGTCGAAGCCCAGCTCCGTGCCCACGAGCACCACCGCCCGCACCGCCGCGTTCATCCCCGGCGCGTCGCCGCCGCTGGTGAGCACCGCCAGTCGCTTGCGCATCTATCGAGCCTCCTCGCCGCCCTTCGCGGGCAGGACCACCGTATCGCGCATCGCGCCCCGGGCGACCGCCCCGGGCCAGACGACCGTATTCTCCAGCACCGCGCCGGGCGCGACGTTGCCTCCGCGGTCGACGAACGTACCCCGCCCGAGCCGGGCGCCGGCGCCGATCCGGGCCCCGGGCAGCACCGCCGTCTCCGGTTCGATGATCGCGCCTTCGGCCACGTCCGCCGTCGCCGCCGTCCGTCGGCCACCATCGTCCAGCGCGGGCAGATGCTCGCCGGCGAGCCGCCCGTCGAGGAAGGCCCGATGCGCGGCCAGGTAGCGCGCCGGGTTGCCCACGTCGAGCCAGATCCCGTCCCGCGGGGCGAAGTCGCCATACAGCGGCGCCTTCTCCGCCAGTCGACGGGCGTAGGCGCTGCGCAGGATGTCGCACGGTCCATCGGGGATCGCCGCGATCAGCGCCGGCTCGATGATCTGGATGCCGGTGTAGGCCCCGATGCGCAGGGTCTTGCCGTCGGCGTCGGGGGCGGCGATCTCGGCGACGCGCTGCAGCCGGCCGGCGCTGTCGATGCCCACCCGGCCGAATGGCGAGTCGGCCGGCACCGCCCGCAGCACCAGCGTCGCCATCGCGCCGCGCGCCCGATGCCGGGCCACCATCGGCGCCAGGTCGAAGTCGAACAGCGCGTCGCCGTTGATCACCACCAGCGGACCCGGCGGCAGCGTCCGGGCGATCCCGCGGATGCCGCCGCCGGTGCCCTGCAGGGTCTGCTCGTGCACCACCCGCAGCGCCTCGGGTCGATGGGCGAGGCCGGCGGCGACCGCGTCGGCCAGATGGAACGCGTTGATGCCCACCGTCGAGATGCCCAGCCGGGCGAGGGCGTCGAGGCCGTACTCGAGCAGCGGCCGCCCGGCCACCGGCACCAGCGGCTTGGGCAGGTGGTGGGTCAGCGGGCGCAACCGGGTGCCGTAGCCCGCCGCCAGGATCGCACCCATCAACTGCATCGTGCCTCCCCGGCGTCGCTGAGCCTTCCACATACCCCGCCCGGCGCTCGGCGTCACCCGTTGCGCGGCGCCCCGTGGCCCGGGCGCCCGCGGGCGGCGATCGATCTCGCTGCGGGCCGGGTGACACCGATGTCAGACTCGGCCCCGCGAATGTGACAGAGACACTGCGATACGAGAGACTCCAGGGCCCACCCCGCCTCGGGATCGAGCGACCTGCCCGGCGGGCGGTGGTCGACGGCACGATCTCTGCTTCGTCCTACGGCCCGGAGATTCGATGCAGATCAAGACCCTCTTCACCATCGCCGTCGCACTCGCCGCGCTCGCCTGCGAAGAGCCCGGCGTATCCGACCCGCCATCGCCCGATCCCGACATGGCCCTCGCCGCCGTCGATCAGGCACCGCTTCGGCTGGCGCTCGTCGACCACACCCGCGGACTGCTCGAGGCGCCCGCGGGCCCGTTCCGCCTCGTCGCCGAAGAGGTTCGCGGCCAGGGGCGGATCGAGCGGCTGATCGCCGACGACGTGCCCGATTGGCCGCACCGGGTGACCCTCGACCCGCTGCCGCCGGGCGTCTGGCGGCTGACCGTCTACGCCGACCGCGCCGACGACGGGCGCTACGACGCCTGCCCCTTCCCGCCGCAGCCGGCCCACGCCGAGCGGGCCGATACCTTCGACAACATCGTCGGCACCGTCGACGTGCAGGGGGGGCGGGACATCGAGGTCGAGGTGCCCATGACCCGCCTCATCTGCGGTCCGGGCGAGCGTTCGACGGGCATCGAGGGCGAGCTGCTGCGCCCCGAGGACGCCGGCCTCGATGGTGTGCCGGTGCGCGCGGTGCTGCTGCCCGACGTCGAGCCGATGCAGCGCGACGCCCATCATGAAGACGCCCCGCGACCCCAGGCGCTGCGCTTCGCCGTCTTCCCCGACGGCGCGCCGGCAGGCGCCGCACCGTTCGGTGTGGGCGAACTCATCCCGGGGCGATATCGATTGCAGCTCTTCGCCGACCACGATGGAGACGGCACATCGAGCCCCTGCGCCGGCGACATGCCGGGCGGCGGCGATCGCTACTTCGCCGAGATCGCCGGGATCGAGGTCCTCGCCGGCGAGACGGTCTCCATCGGCACCGCGGCCCTCGAGGCGGCCCCCTGTCCCGATCCGTTGACCGGCATCACCGGCGCGGTGGCGCTGCCCGAAGGGCTCGACGCGGCCGGCGGGTTGCGGGTCGAGGTCACCTCGGTCGAGGGCGGCGCGCCCGTCGCGGCGGTCGCGCTCGTCGAGAGCCTGCGCGGCCGCCCGGGGCCGCAGCCGTTCACCGTCAGCGGCCTGCAGCCGGGCACCTGGCGGGTGCGGGTCTACCTCGACCGGGACGGCGACCGCCGCTTCAGCCCCTGCGCCGGCATGCCCTCGACCGTCGGCTTCGACCACGTCTCGGTGACCCTCGACGACGTCGTCATCGCGCCCGGCGAGCTGCTGCCGCTCGGCACGCTGGCGCTCACCGACGCCGAATGCGCGCCATCGGCCGGTATCGCCGGTCGGGTGACCGTCGACGTCGAGCAGGGCCCCACCGCCAGCGGGCGCCCGGTGCGCATGCACCTCGAGCCGCTCGACGGCGGCGAGCCGCTCGCGCTGCACCTGTTCGGCGATCACGTCGACCGCGACGCCACCGGCGGGCGCTTCGGGCGACGCATCCCGGCCGGCCGCTACCGGGCCCGGGCCTATGTCGACACCGACCGCGACGGCGAGCTCGGCCCCTGTGACGCCGACCCCTATGGCGACCGGGCGCAGAGCCCACCGTTCGACGTCGACGTCGCGCCCGAGCAGATCCTCGAGCTGCCCGACGTCGAGGTCATCGGCCTCGGATGCGCCGTGCCGGAGGCCGCGCTCGCGCCGGTGCTGCTGCTCGACGCCCTCGACTCGCTGGGCGGGCGCCCCGACGTGGCCTACGTCGACGTGCGCGAAGACGGCGGCTGGTCGGCGGTCTACGCGGTGCCGTTGCGCCCGGTCGACGTCGACGAGTTGAGCGTCGAGCCCATCGATCTCGCGCCTGGGGACTACACCGTCACCGCCTTCGTCGACGGCGACGGCGACGGCGCGCTCGATACGTGTGACGAGTTGATGCCCGACCCGTATCAGGCCCGGGTCAGCCTGACCCTCGACGACGGGCAGACCCTCGGCCGTCCGCCCTTGCGCCCCGCCCCCTGCGACCCCTGAGGCCGCGATCGCGGCGGTGACGGCCGCCGTCGACCGGTCGATACCCCTTCCCGGGAGCCGTCGCGACGGCACCAGGATTGCGGTTGACGCATAGGGGGCCCTCTGCTAGCTTCCCGCGTCCACCGGCACCGAGGAGCGCGACGGCACATGGATCCGTTGCAAATCACCGTCTTTTCGATGGGTGGCGTCATCATCGATCTCGACGGTTCTTTCTTCATCCAGCTCGCCATCGTGCTGCTGGTCATGGCTGTTTTGCGGCAGCTCGTCTTCAAACCGTACCTCGACTCGATCGAGGCGCGTGACGCGAAGACCGACCAGACCCGCGAGGAGGCAGAGGCCGTCAAGGCCCGCGCCCAGGCGCTCGCGGAGCGCTACGAAGCGACGCTGGCCGAAGCCCGCCAGAAGGCGACCGACGCCCGTCAGGCGCTGCGGACCGAGGGCAACGCCCGTCGGGACGAGGTGCTCGGCGAGGCCAAGCGGGTCTCCAACGCGAAGATGGACGCCGCCCAGGCGGCCATCGACGCCCAGTACGAGGGCGTGCGCGAAGACCTCAAGGGTCGAGTCGACGAGCTCTCGGGGCTCATCGCCGACAAGATCCTCGGCCAACAGGGAGGCGCCCGATGAGCCGTGCGAGTCGCACCGAGGTCGCCGCGCTCGTCGCCGCGACGCTCCTGCTGTCGACGCCGGCCTTCGCGGCGGGCGGCGGTTGGAGCCTGATCATCTTCCAGGCGATCAACCTCGCGATCCTGCTGTTCCTGCTCGTCAAGTTCGCCGGCAAGCCCATCAACCGGGCGATCAAGGCCAAGGCCGAGCGGGTCGAGAAGGACATCGCCGAGGCCCGGCGGCTGCACGAAGAAGCCAGCGCGATGCTCGCCGAGTACGAAGGCAAGCTCGCCGGGCTCGACGCCCGCGCCGACGAGCTGCTCGAGCAGTACCGCAAGGACGGCGAAGCGGAGAAGGCGCGGCTCATCGCCGCCGCCGAGGCCGAAGCCGAGCGGATTCGCAAGGACGCCGAGCGCTCTGCGAAGAACGAGATCGATCGTGCGCGGGCCCGGCTCGAGGCCGAGGTCGTCGACCTCGCCGTCGAAGCCGCCGAGCAGGCCATCAAGAGCCGGCTGACCCCCGCCGACCAGCGGCGACTGACCGCCGACTACCTCGGCCAGCTCGAGGAGACGCTGCGCGGCTGAGCCGCCGGCGAGGAGGATTCCAAGGTGCGAGCGCCGACCATCGCCCATCGTTACGCCCGAGCGCTGCTCGACATCGGCATCGATCGGAAGAACTTCGAGCAGCTCGGCCGCGAACTCGATCGGGTCGCGCTGCTGTTCAAGCACGACGAGATCAACCAGCTCTTCAAGAGCCCCAAGTTCGGCGCCGAGACCCGTCGCGCGGTGCTCGGCGACCTGCTCAAGCGGCTGATGGTGAGTCCCATCTGCCGCAACTTCATGCTGCTGCTCGTCGACAAGGGCCGCATCGGCAACCTGCCCGAGATCGCTCAGGCGTATCACGCCCTCGCCGACGAACACGCCGGTCGGGTGCGGGCGCGGGTCACGGTGGCCAGCCGCCTGCCCGAGTCCGACATCGCCCGGCTGCGCACGGTGCTGCAGAGCGCCACCGGCAAGCAGGTCATCGTCGAGCAGGAAGAAGACCCGAGCGTGCTCGGCGGCGTGATCACCCGCATCGGCGGCAAGATCTACGACGGCAGCGTGCGCACCCAACTCGAGACCATGCGGGCCCGGCTCAAGCAGGGTCGCTGAGAGACATCAACCTTCGGTACGGAGAGCGACCGCAATGGAGATCAAGGTCGAAGAGATCAGCCGGATCATCCGGCAGCAGATCGAGGACTACGACAAGCAGGTCGAAGTCAGCGAGACCGGCACGGTGCTCTCGACCGGTGACGGTATCGCCCGCATCTACGGTCTCGAGAACGCGATGGCCGGCGAACTCCTCGAGTTCCCGCACGGCGTGACCGGCATGATCCTCAACCTCGAAGAGGACAACGTCGGCGCGGCGCTGCTCGGCGCGGCCAACAAGATCAAGGAAGGCGACGAGGTCAAGCGCACCGGGCGCATCGTCGACGTGCCCGTCGGCGAGGCGCTGCTCGGCCGCGTGGTCAACGCGCTCGGCGAGCCCATCGACGGCCTCGGCCCCATCGAGGCCGCGCACCGGCGCAAGGTCGAGATCAAGGCCCCCGGCATCATGCCCCGCAAGTCGGTGCACGAACCGCTGCAGACCGGGCTCAAGGCCATCGACTCGATGGTGCCCATCGGCCGCGGCCAGCGCGAGCTGATCATCGGTGACCGCCAGACCGGCAAGACCGCGGTGGCCATCGACACCATCATCAACCAGAAGCACACCGACGTGCACTGCATCTACGTGGCCATCGGCCAGAAGCAGAGCACCGTGGCGCAGGTGGCGGCCAAGCTCAAGGAATTCGGGGCGATGGAGTACACCACCATCGTCTCCGCCGCGGCCGCCGAGCTGGCGCCGCTGCAGTTCCTCGCGCCGTATACCGGCTGCACGATGGGCGAGTACTTCCGGGACAACGGCAAGCACGCGGTCATCATCTACGACGACCTCAGCAAGCAGGCGGTGGCCTACCGCCAGATGTCCCTGCTGCTGCGCCGCCCGCCCGGCCGCGAGGCGTATCCCGGCGACGTCTTCTATCTGCACAGCCGGCTGCTCGAGCGCGCCGCGAAGATGAACGACGACGAGGGCGGCGGCAGCCTGACCGCGTTGCCGATCATCGAGACCCAGGCCGGCGACGTCTCGGCGTACATCCCGACGAACGTGATCTCGATCACCGACGGCCAGATCTTCCTCGAGTCGGACCTCTTCAACTCGGGCATCCGGCCGGCGATCAACGTCGGTATCTCGGTGTCGCGGGTGGGTGGCTCGGCCCAGATCAAGGCCATGCGGAAGGTGGCGGGTACCCTGCGCCTCGACCTGGCGCAGTACCGCGAGATGGCGGCGTTCGCCCAGTTCGCCTCCGACCTCGACAAGGCCACCCAGGATCAGCTCGCCCGCGGCGAGCGGCTGACCGAGCTGCTCAAGCAGCCTCAGTATCAGCCGATGCCCGTCGAGCACCAGGTGCTGGTGATCTACGGGGCCACCAACGGCTATGTCGACCACCTGCCGGTCAAGGCGCTCGGGCGCTGGGAGTCGGAGCTGGTCGACTTCTTCAAGGCCCGGCACCAGGATGTGCTCGATACGCTCAAGAACGGCAGCGGCAAGCTGACCGACGAGATCAAGAGCGGTTTCGAGAAGGGCATCAAGGCCTTCAACGAAGGCTTCACCGCGTGAAGCCCCCAGTCGGCGGCTGAACCCCGGCCGCCGACCATGACGAGGAGAGCCGAGGCATGCCGAGCCTCAAAGACATTCGCAAGCGCGTCGGGACGGTCAAGAACACCCAGAAGATCACCCGCGCGATGAAGCTCGTCTCGGCAGCCAAGCTGAAGCGGGCTCAGGATGCGATGCTCAAGCTGCGGCCGTACGCCGAGAAGCATCGCGAGATGCTCGTCTCGCTCGCCGCGCAGATGGTCGACGGGTCCACGGCCCATCCGCTGCTCGCGCGGCGGGAGACGGTGAAGCGCATCGGGGTGTTGGCCATCGCCAGCGACCGCGGCATGTGCGGCGCCTTCAACGCCCAGCTGCAGAAGACCGTCACCCGCTACATCGCCGAGCGCGACGTCGAGGTGGTGATTAATCCGCTCGGGAAGCGGATGGGGCTGTTCACCCGCAAGAGCAAGCTGGCCGCCGGCGAAGACTTCGGCGCGGTGATCCCCGCCGCCGAAGACGATCGGGTGCGGGAGATCACCGAGCGCCTCGTACACGCCTTCATCGAAGGCGAGGTCGACGAGGTGGTGATCATCTCCAACCGCTTCATCAGCGCGCTGACCCAGACGCCGACGGTCATGCCGCTGTTGCCGGTGGTGCCCGAGCAGGCCGATGCCGACGCCGAGCAGCCCGAGACCGGCAGCGACCCGTTCTACGAGCCCGACCAGACGTCGCTCTTGCAGTACGTCGTGCCGCGCTACGTCGAGGTGCAGGTCCGTCAGGCCATCCTCGAGTCCATCGCGGCCGACCACGCCGCGCGGATGAACGCGATGAGCGCGGCGACCGACAACGCCGGCGAGATGATCAAGACGCTCACGCTGCAGATGAACCGGGCGCGCCAGGCGGCCATCACCACCGAGCTGATGGAGATCATCGGCGGTGCAGAGGCCCTGAAGTAGCCCGGCGTCCCGGCGCCGAGACCGAGTACGAACCCCTTGCCCGCCGCGACGTGCGGCGGACCGATGAGTTGGAGACACCATGAGCGAGCAGCTTGGAAAGATCTCGCAGGTGATGGGCCCCGTCGTGGACGTGCACTTCGAGTCGGGTGAGCTGCCCGAGATCTACGCCGCGCTCAAGATCACCAACCCGGCGCTCGGCGACGACGAGTGGAACCTCACCGTCGAGGTCGCCCAGCACCTCGGCCAGAGCACGGTGCGGACCATCGCCATGGACTCCACCGACGGCCTCGTGCGCGGCGCCGCGGTGAAGAACACCGGGCAGCCGATCGCCATGCCGGTCGGTGAGCCGACCCTGGGCCGCATCCTCAACGTGATCGGCGAGCCGGTCGACGGCTTCGGCGAGGTCGCGTCGGGCGAGATGAGCCCCATCCACCGGGCGCCGCCCACGCTCGAAGACCAGAGCGCGATGGTCGAGACCTTCGTGACCGGCATCAAGGTCATCGACCTGCTCGCGCCGTACGCCAAGGGCGGCAAGATCGGCCTGTTCGGCGGCGCTGGCGTGGGCAAGACCGTGCTCATCCAGGAGCTGATCAACAACGTGGCCATCAAGGGCGGCGGCCTCTCGGTCTTCGCCGGCGTCGGCGAGCGGACCCGCGAGGGCAACGACCTCTATTGGGAGATGGTCGAGTCCGGCGTCATCAACGAGGAGAAGCGCGACGAGTCCAAGGTGGCGCTGATCTTCGGCCAGATGAACGAGCCGCCCGGCGCCCGCGCCCGGGTCGCGCTGTCGGCCCTGACGATCGCGGAGTACTTCCGCGACCAGCAGGGCAAGGACATGCTGCTCTTCGTCGACAACATCTTCCGGTTCACCCAGGCTGGCTCCGAGGTGTCGGCGCTGCTCGGGCGCATCCCCTCCGCGGTGGGCTACCAGCCGACGCTGGCCACCGAGATGGGCGCCCTGCAGGAGCGTATCACCTCGACCAAGAAGGGCTCGATCACCTCGGTGCAGGCGATCTACGTGCCCGCCGACGACCTGACCGACCCCGCGCCGGCGACCACCTTCGCCCACCTCGACGCGACGACGGTGCTCAACCGGAAGATCTCCGAGAAGGGCATCTACCCGGCGGTGGACCCGCTCGACTCCTCGAGCCGCCTGCTCGACCCGGGCATCGTCGGCGAAGAGCACTACAACGTCGCGCGTGCCGTCCAGGAGACCCTGCAGAAGTACAAGGATCTGCAGGACATCATCGCGATCCTGGGCATGGACGAGTTGAGCGAAGAAGACAAGAAGGCGGTCGACCGGGCGCGGCGTATCGAGCGCTTCCTCTCGCAGCCGTTCTTCGTCGCGCAGCAGTTCACCGGCACCCCCGGCACCTTCGTTGAACTCGAGGATACGATCAGCGCCTTCAAGCGCATCGTCGAGGGCGAGTTCGACCACCTGCCCGAGCAGGCGTTCTACATGTGCGGTGGCATCGAAGACGTGCTGGAGAAGGCCAAGAAGATGGCCGGCTGAGGCCGGTCGAGCCTTCAGCTTCACTCGAAGCGGCCGTGCTGAGCGGCCGCGGACCGGAGAGAGACCGTGGCAACCATCAAGCTCGAAGTGGTCACCCCGACCGGCAAGGTGCTCGACGTCGAGGCGGACAGCGTCACGGCGCCGGGCGCGCTGGGTGATTTGGGCGTGCTGCCCGAGCACCGTCCCGGCCTGGTGATGCTGGGCGGCGGCGCGCTGCGCTACGGCAAGGGCGGCAGCGAAGGCGAGCCGGTCTACATCCGTGGCGGTGTGGCCGAGATTCGCCCCGACGGGGTGCTGGTCCTGGCCGACGAGGCCCGCACCGAGGCCAAGGTCGACAAGGCGCGGGCCGAGAAGATCCTCGAGAAGGCGCTCGCCAGGCAGGAGACCGCCGACTATCTCGACGACGCTCAACTGCAGGCGATCTCCAACGACCGCGCGTACGCCGAGGCGATCCTCAAGATCGCGGGTCACTGAGCCTGGGCCGAGTCCGGGCTATCCACCTATCCACCGGACGACGCAGCGGCCATTCAGCAGCGGGCGTTCAGCCCGACGCCCCTTCCCCTCCCCTGTATTTCAGCTCAGCCGACGGTCATCCGGCCCGCGTGGGCGCTGTCGGCGTGGTTCGACCGGCCCGGACCGTGCCATGAACCCGTCTGGTGGATTCGTCTGGTGGATTCGTCTGGTGGACTTCAGCGGGTGGGCCGAGCTGGCCTTCAGACGCCTTCGAGCGCGGAGATCAGGTCGATCAGCCGCTCCAGCTCATCCAGGCTGTGGAAGCGGATCTCGATCCGTCCCTTTCCTTTGCGATTGACCAGCTTGATCGGCGCGCCGAGCGCAGCGCGCAGCTGAGATTCGACCGCCCGGACTGAAGCAGAAGGCATATCCGGGCCCTTCTTGGGCGCCGGCTGGCTCTTCTCCTTGGCGGCGCGGGCGCGGCGCTCGGTCTCGCGAACACTCCAGCCTTCGGCGACCGCCAACTGCGCCAGGGCCTCCTGGTCGGCCGGCGGTGCAGTCAGGATCGCCCGGCCGTGCCCGGCCGAGAGGGCGCCGGCTTCGACCAAGGCGCGCACCGCTGCGGGCAGCTTGAGCAGGCGCAGGGCATTGCTGATCGTCGCGCGGTCACGCCCGACGCGGCGGGCGATCTGCTCCTGCGTCATCTGGTGGGCATCGGCCAGATAGCGAAAGGCCTCCGCCTCTTCGAGGGGCCCGAGGTCTTCGCGCTGAACGTTCTCGATCAGGGCCAACTCGTACGCCTCGGCGTCGGTCACATCGCGGATGACCACCGGCACCGACGTCAGACCCGCCTCACGGGACGCGCGATAGCGTCGCTCGCCGGCGATGATCGAGAAAAGTTCGGGGCCATCCTGGCGCACGACGATCGGCTGCAGCAGGCCATCGGCCTCGATCGAGGCCGCGAGCGCCGTGATGCGCTCGGCGTCGAAGGCGGTGCGCGGCTGGTTGCGGGCCGGCTGGACCTGCTCGAGCGGCACGGTTTGGATCCCGTGTCGATTCTCTTCGGCGCGCGTATTTGCGCCGGGAATGAGGGCCGAGAGGCCCCTGCCGAGCGCCGGACGACGGGATTGACTCATCGGATCGGACCTCCGTCGCCCGGTGCCGGGTGGCGCTCGATGAGGACCCGGGCGAGGTTGCGATAGGCCCGGGCGCCCCGAGACGAGCGATCGTAATGATGGATCGACTTGCCGAACGATGGGCTCTCCGACAGCCGCACGTTGCGCGGAATCACCACGTCGAAGACCTTCTCGCCGAAGAACTCACGGGCCTCGGCGGCGACCTGATGAGACAGGTTGTTTCGGGTGTCGAACATCGTGAGCAGGATGCCCTCGATCTCCAGGGCCGGGTTGAGTCGCCGCTGGATCAATTGGATGGTGCGTGTCAGTTGTGACAGACCTTCCAAGGCGTAATACTCGCACTGCAGGGGGATCAAGGCGGCGTCGGCGCAGGTCAGCGCGTTCACCGTCAGCAGTCCCAGTGATGGAGGACAGTCGACGATCACGAAGCGTGGCCGATAGGTGCTGCGCTCGATCGCTTCCTTGAGGCGGTATTCGCGGGCGATGGCGTCCACCAGTTCGACCTCGGCGCCGAAGAGGTCCTGATTGGCCGGCAGCACGCTCAGCCCTTCGACGCCCGGGGCATCGAGCCGCAGATCATCGATCTCCCCCATCCCGATCAGCGCGTGGTAGATTCCACGACGTTGCGCTCGGGGATCGATGCCGATGCCGCTGGTGGCGTTGGCTTGGGGGTCGAGGTCGACGAGCAGGGTATCGGCACCTTCGAGTGCGAGACCCGCCGCCAGATTGACCGCGGTCGTCGTCTTGCCGACACCGCCCTTCTGGTTGGAGACGCAGATCGTATAGGTGCGCATGTCGCGGGAGATATCATACCCCGCGGGGAGCGACCAGAGGTGGGGCGCCGTTTCACGTGAAACATCGCCCGCGACGAGGGGAAGAGCACCGTGTTCGGAAGACGAAAACGTCGCGACGAGCCCAAGACCGAGCCCCAGGCGCAGCCCCAAGCGGCGCCGTCGGCCCGGCAGACGCGACCCCAGGACGAGCCGAAAGCATTGCCGCCCGCAGAGCGAGCGCCGGCGGCGGCCCCCCGAGGGCAGAAGACATCCGAGACCACATCCAGCGAGGCGCCAGTGAAGAGGGAAGACCTGCAGAATGCACCGGGGCGGGGCGGGACGAGCGGGGCGTTGCTCGGCCGGGGCAGTCGATTCAAGGGCAAGCTGACCTTCGAGGGCACGGTCGTCATCGAAGGCGAGTTCGTCGGCGACATCGAGTCCGAAGGTCACCTCGAGGTGGGCAAGGACGCCAAGGTCGACGGCACGATCCAGGTCAAGTCGGCGGTCATCAGCGGCGAGGTCGGCGGCACGATCACCACGTCCGGCGAGCTCGAGCTGAAGGCGACGGCGCGGGTCACCGGTGATCTCGACGTGAAGTCGCTCGTCGTGGAGCGCGGGGCGACCTTCGATGGCTCGGTCAAGATGCGCGGTACGGCGCGGTCGCCGGGCCGTGCGGGGTCGGGCGGGATGAGCGGCGCAATGGCTGCCCCGGGTGAGGCCCCACCGATCGTCGCGCCGCCCAAGGGCTGACCGGGCGCGGCTGCCGCCCCTCGGTACGACGCCGGACCCGCGCCAGCCCCTCAGCGATTGCCCGGCGTGTCCGTGGTCGCCGGGTGTGCTGCGCAGCGCGACCAGCGCTCGACTCGACGCGCCCCGTGCTCGGGCAGGTGATAATCCACAGCAGCGTCGATGGCGAAGTCGGGCAAGCCGCACGGCGGCCGGCGGGCCGCGAGCATGCGAATCACGCCGCCCACCACTGCGCCACCGCTCGCGGCGAGCGTCGGCCAATCGGCCGGATCCACGACGGCTCGGCTGATCACATCCGCTGTACCCGGCGCCGCCGATGCGATCGCGGACGATTCGAGCGGCGTGGGCCAGCGGCTGCGCATGATACGCACCCGCTTCAATGACAGGCGCGAGCAGACGCTGCGCAGGAAAGCGGTGCGTTTGGCCAGCGGCTCGATGAGGACGATCGCGCGCTCGGGCGCGACGCACGCCACCACCAACCCCGGGATACCGCTGCCGGCGCCCACATCGACCAGGGTCTGCGTCGGCGGGCTGATCAGCGCTGCGGCGAGGCCGTCGATGAGGTCGAGGCCCCACGGATCGTGAAGCGCCCTCGGGCCTGACAGGTTGTGGGTGGTGGCCCAGCGCGCCCGCATATCGAAGAAGGCGGTCAACCGCTCGGCCGCCTCGGCGGTCAGGTCGGTCAGTCGGTCGACGGGCAGCCCGCTCGCTCGAGCGCGGTAGAGCAGGTTCGCCGCGCGGCTCACGGACACGGGCCGAGGGCGTCGGCGGTCTGGGTATCGCCGGGCTGCAGCGGGTTCTCGGCGTCGCCGGACCAGACGCTGTCGAGCTGCGCAGCGCGATCGCCCATCGGCGGTTCGGCGCAGGCCGCGCCGCCTTCGGGTGAGGCGCCGCAGATGCACGTCTCGGCATCGCCCGCCCACTCGATGTGATGCGGCCGACCTTGCGGGTCGCTCGACAGGCCGACGAGGCCGTCCCCGGTGGGCCCGGTGCCCAGCGCGCCGCCGCCCGTACAGATGCTCAGATCGACGGGGTCGCTCTCCAGATCGCGCACGGTGACCAGGAGGTAGGTGCGTCCGTCTGCGGTGCACCAGCCGTCGACGGTGACCTCCGGGCGTGCGTTGTCCACCTCGATCTGTTCGCCACAGGCGCCGAGCGTGACGCCCAGAGCGGCGCCGAGCAGCGCGGCCCGGATCCGGTCCGGGCAGGTGGGCAGGATGCTGGTCATGATGTCGGATCCTCCGGCCCCGAGGCCTCGTCCGCGGCGTCGAGCAGCGCGACGAGCGGGGCGTGCAGTACGCCGTTGCTGGCGACGATATCGCCGTGGTGCAGGTACCATGGCCGGCCGGTGGGGGTCGAGACCCGACCGCCGGCTTCGCGGACGAGCAGCGCGCCGGCAGCCAGGTCCCACGGCGCGAGCCGGAACTCCCAGTAGCCGTCCAGCAGGCCCGCAGCGACGAAGGCCAGGTCGAGGGCGGCCGAGCCGGCGCGGCGCACGCCCTGCGCTACGCGCAGGGCGTGACAGAAGCGGTGGCTGTTATTGTCCTGCGCCTCGTGGCGATCGTAGGGGAACCCGGTGGCCAGCAAGGCGCGATCGAGGCGGGCGGTCGAGCTGACCCCGATCGTCTCGCCATCGAGCCGCGCGCCGCCGCCGCGCACCGCGTCGAAGACCCAGCCGCGCAGCGGGTCGACGATGACCCCGACCCGCGGGCCGTGCCTGTCGGCGCTGGCGATCGAGACGCAGAAGTGGGGCAACCGATGACTGAAGTTGGTCGTGCCGTCCAGCGGATCGACGATCCAGTGTCGGCGCGCGTCGCGGCCCGCCCGGTGAGCCCCTGATTCTTCGGCGACGATCCCGTCGCCGGGGAAAGCCGCTTCGAGGTGTTCGAGGATGATCCGCTCGGCGGCCAGATCGGCATCGGTGACCGGGTTGATCGGCCTCTTGAGCCGCACCGTGAATCCACTGCGCCAGCGGTCGGCGATCTCCCGGGCCGCCGCCAGAGCGGCAGCTCGGGCCACGCTGCTCTCGTGAGCGAGATCGTCGTCAGTGATCATCATCGACCTCCGTTCGTCGGCGCTGAACCCGGGATTCGGCCGCTTGCAGTCCGCCGATCCGCGACCGCCGGCACCGATCCGCGGCTGGCCTGCTGCGGTGGCCTTTCGCGGCGCCACGGGTACACCCAGGTCGTCGTCGTCAACGGCTTGGTCAGCGATGCCAGGTCGAAGCGGGTGGTCGGGCCGACGGGCGCAGCGCCGGGTCCGTCGCCCTCTCGACCGGCGAACCAGCTCTCCATCGGTTCGTCGCCGCGGGCGATCCCGAACGCGATCGCCGGGGCGACCCCCCGAGCCACCGCCGCCCGGAGCATCTGGGCGATCTCCAGGCGCGCGCTCACGGGCGATGCCCGACCCAGGGGGCCGTAGCGCGAAAGGTGCGGCTGGCCACATCGAGCTGTCCGCATCCGCCGATCGGCAGGATGTCGAGCAGGCCGCGGTGCCCCGCCGGCGCGCCGGTGAACACCGGCAGCCCGCTGTCTTCGCCGAAGCGGTCGACGATCGCCGGATCGGCCTCGTCGGGCAGGCCGAGATCGCCGATCCACAGGGCCCGCGCGCCATCGAGCACGCCGGCCGACCGCACCTGGGTGAAGCTGCGATCCAGGCGATAGGGCGGCTCGCCCACGTCCTCGAGCAACCAGAGCCCGTCGGGTACGGCAGCCGGAGCGGCCGGCGTGCCGACGCTGGCCGCCAGCACGGTCAGGTTCCCGCCCATCAAGACCCCTGCGGGGCCCGGCCGGTCTGCCCGTGCGTCGCTCGGAGCCGTTTCGTCGGTCGGCGCGCCGATTCCACCCGGACCGCGCGCCGCGGGTGCAAATCGGACCGCTCGCCGCTCGCCGCGCAGCACCGCCAGCAGCGCCTCGATGTCGGTGTCGATCGCCGGATGGGCGAGGCTCGTCACCACCGGGCCGTGAAAGGTCACCCAGCCCAGCCGGGACGCGAACAGGTTGAGAAACACCGTCGCGTCGCTGAAGCCGACGAGCGCCCGCGGGGCGAACGACCGCGCGGCGTCCACCACCGCCGCCGCGATCCGGCCGCCGCCGCTGCCCCCGCGGGCGAACCAGACCGCATCGACGCCGGGTTCGGCCAAAGCGTCGACGAGCTCTCGGCAGCGCTCGGCGTCACGCCCGGCGAGATAGCCACGCCAGCATGCGTCCGCGCGCTCGGGCTTCCAGCGGATCCGGCATCCCGCGCGCTCCAGGCGTTCGAGCCCGGCTTCGAGCGCGGCTCGATGTGGCGCGAGTGTCCCGCAGGGATGCACCACCCGAACCACGGGGCGGTCGGGCAGCGGCGGAGGAAGCTGGATCGGCATCGGTCTCATCGTGAGCACCGTCGGGTCATGAGCGCTGTCGGAGTCCTGAGCGCTGTCGGAGTCCTGAGCGCTGTCGGGGTCATGCGCGCTGGCAGGTCAATCGCCGCGGCGGGCGAGCAGGGCGTCGCGGCGGGCGAGGCGGAACTCGCGGCGGGTGATGGCGTCGGCGAAGCGACGCTTCTCCTCGGGGGTCTCGGGTTCGACCGGTGGGATGGCGGTGGGCTTGCCCTCGTCGTCCAGGGCCACGTAGGTCAGATAGGCGGTGGCCGCCAGCTCGCGCTCGCCGGTGAGGATGATCTCCCGCTCCACCCGTACCCCGACCTCCATCGAGGTGCGGTGCACGTAGTTCACCGCCGCTTTGAGCACGACCACGTCCCCCAGCCGGATGGGCACCGCGAAGTGCATGTCGTCCATCGACGCGGTGACCACCTTCCGGTGGGTATGGCGCTGGGCCGAGATCGCGCCGGCGATGTCGATCCACTGCAGGATGCGCCCGCCGAAGACCGTACCGTGGTAGTTGGTATCGGGCGGCAGGACCATCTCGGTCATCTCGACATGGGACGCCCGGCACGGGCGCGGCGATACCCGGTCGCGTGCAGCGTCGTCGCTCATCGAACGGTCACTTGAGCAGGAAGAACGCCACACCGGCGGCGATCGCGGCGATCACGATCACCACGATGGCATTGCCGGCGCCCGAGGATTCGGCCGCGGGCGACATTTCTGTCGGGCGGTCGGGGGAGGTGATGTCCAGCTCCTCGACGCTGGGCAGCGAGGGGGCGTCCGGCTTCGCAGCGGCGGGCGCCGGCTCGGGCGCGCGGTCCACCGATGGATCCTCCGCAGGGGGCGGCGTGCTCTCGCCGCCCACCGCGGGCTGGGCGAGCGAATCGGGCGCGGCCGCCGGGTCCTCAGCGAGCGGGCTCGCCGGGCCGGCAGGCGGCGGCGCGGCGAGATCGTCCTGGAAGCTGTCGAGGCTCTGGATCGACGGGCCGTTGTCGATCGCGGCGCCGGCCTCGGGGACCGGCGCGCCGGGCGTGGACGCCGAGGGCCGTGGGCGCGGTGCGGGCAGCGTGCGCTGCTCGCCCGTGGCCATGATCGGCATGCCCATCACGGTGCTGCCCGAGGCCGAGCGGGCGCGCTTCTCGGGCCTGCGGGTGGGCGCGGTCTGCCCGCCGCGCAGCGGCGAGAGCATCGAGCCCACCTTGGGGCGCGGCAGGCCCGCGAGCAGGTTGCCCTCGTCGGCGGAGCCGCCCTGCTCACCTTCGATCCGCGACATCAGGTTCTTGATGTCCTGATCGCCGAAATGGCTCGTATTGCCCGGCGCCTCGGGTTCCGGCTCGGGCAGTCGGCTGCCGCACTGGGGGCAGTGGCGCATCTCGTCGGGCACCGACGCACCGCACGCAGTACAGACGATCATCGAGGCATCCTCCAGGTGGGCCACGTCCTCGCAGCGCGCCCCGCATCGGGAGTCTTTCACCCTTCGGGCGCGGGGTCAAACCCCCTCGACGGGCCAGAGGCGGTCGACCGGGTGGACGCAGCCCCGGGAATCGACAAGGATATGCCCCCGCTCGGGCAGACCCGGGCCGCAGACAGGAGAGCGTCGGAGCCATGTCGATCCAGATTCACGATACACTCGCCGGAACCAAGCGCGACTTCGAGCCCATCGAGCCGGGCCGGGTGAGTATGTACGTGTGCGGGGTCACGCCCTACGCCCGGAGCCACATCGGCCACGCGCGCTGCTACACCGCCTACGACATCATCTACCGCTACCTGCGCTACGCCGGCTTCGAGGTCACCTACGTCCGCAACTTCACCGACGTCGACGACAAGATCATCAAGCGGGCCAACGAGCAGGGCAAAGATCCCCTTGCGCTGGCCCAGGAGAACATCGAGACGTTCTACGCCGACATGGACGCCCTCGGCATCGCCCGGCCGGACCACGAGCCGCGGGTGAGCACCTCGATCGACGACATCATCGCGCTGGTGAAGCGGCTCGAAGCCAACGGCCTGGCCTACGCGGTCGACGGCGACGTCTACTATGCCGTCGACGGCTTCGCCGAGTACGGCAAGCTCAGCAAGCGCCCGCTCGATCAGATGCAGGCCGGCGCCCGGGTCGAGGTCGATACCCGCAAGCGCAACCCGATGGACTTCGCGCTGTGGAAGTCGGCCAAGCCCGGCGAGCCCAAGTGGCCCAGCCCGTGGGGCGAGGGTCGGCCGGGCTGGCACATCGAGTGCTCGGCGATGAGCATCTCGGCGCTCGGCGAGACCTTCGACATCCACGGGGGCGGGCGCGATCTCATCTTCCCGCACCACGAGAACGAGATCGCGCAGTCCGAAGGCGCCACCGGCTGCCAGTTCGCCCGCTACTGGCTGCACAACGGCTTCGTCACCCTCGACGAAGAAAAGATGAGCAAGTCGCTGGGCAACGTCTTCAGCGTCGGCGACCTCGCCGCCCGCTACGAGCTGCGGGTCCTGCGGTTCTTCCTGGCGACGGGCAGCCAGTATCGCAACCCGATCAACTTCAGCGACGCCATGCTCGACGAGGCGGCGTCGCGGGTCGCCTACTGCTACGAGACCCTGCGCAAGGCCGAACTCTTCCTCGCGGAAGGCCACGCCGAGCACAACGGGCCGCTGCCGGCTCAGAAGATGATCGACAGCCTCGTGCCCCGGTTCTGCGAGGCGATGGACGATGACTTCAACGTGCCCCGGGCGATGGACCCGGTCAACGAGGCCTTCCGCGCGCTCAACGAGCTGATCTCGACCCGCAAGAAGAAGAAGCAGGCGGCGGCGGCTGCCGCAGCCCGCAAGCTGCTCGGCGAGATCCGGGCGGTGGACGCGGTGCTCAACCTGTTCGGCGAAGATCCGGCGGCCTACCTCGATCGGCATCGGGACAAGGCCGTGACCCGCCGGGCGCTCAGCGTGCAGTGGATCGAGCAGCAGATCTCGGCCCGCATCGCTGCCCGCACCGCCCGTGACTGGGCCGAGGCCGACCGTATCCGCGACGAGATGGAAGCCGCGGGCGTGATCCTGATGGATCACCCGGGCGGCACCGACTGGCGCGTGCTGGACGTCGATCCGGCCGCGCGAGCCGAGGCACAGGCCGACGGCTGAGCGCCCGGTCCGGGAGAACGTTCCACGTGAAACACGTCAAACGCTTCGAACTCGTCTCCGACCACGAGCCGCGCGGGGATCAGCCCGCCGCCATCGAGGCCCTGGTCGCCGGCCTCGACGGCGGCGACCCGCACCAGGTGTTGCTGGGGGTGACCGGCTCGGGCAAGACCTTCACCGTGGCCAACGTGATCGCCCGGACCCAGCGCCCGACGCTGGTGCTGGCGCACAACAAGACCCTCGCGGCCCAGCTGTACGGCGAGTTCAAGGGCTTGTTCCCCCACAACGAGGTCCAGTACTTCGTCAGCTATTACGACTACTACCAGCCCGAGGCCTACGTCGCGTCGTCGGACACCTTCATCGAGAAGGACGCCCGCATCAACGAGGAGATCGACCGGATGCGCCACGCGGCGACCCGGGCCCTGCTCGAACGGCGCGACGTGATCATCGTGGCCAGCGTCTCGTGCATCTACGGTCTGGGCAGCGCCGCCGCCTATCACGGGCAGCTGGTCCAGCTCGAGGTGGGGCAGACCGCCGACCGCGACGCGGTGATGGCCAAGCTCGTCGACATCCAGTACGACCGCAACGACTACGACTTCCATCGTGGCACCTTCCGGGTCCGCGGCGACGTGCTCGAGATCTTCCCGGTGCACGAGGAGGCTGCGGCGTACCGGATCGAGTTCTTCGGCGACGAGGTCGAGTCGATCGACCTGATCGATCCGCTGCGCGGGCGGCGGATCGAGGCCCTCGACAAGATCGCGGTCTACCCCGGCTCGCACTACGTCGTCGGACAGGGCCGCATCGACGAGGCCATCGAAGAGATCCGGGTCGAGCTGCGCGAGCGGCTGCAGCTGCTCAACCGCGAGGGGAGGTTGCTCGAGGCGCAGCGGCTCGAACAGCGCACGATGTTCGACCTCGAGCAGCTCGAACAGCTCGGTTTCTGCAACGGGATCGAGAACTACTCGCGCTACCTCACCGGTCGCGCAGAGGGCGAGCCGCCGCCGTGTCTGCTCGACTACTTCCCCGACGACTGGCTGCTCGTGGTCGACGAGAGCCACGTCTCGCTGCCCCAGGTGGGCGGCATGTACCGCGGTGACCGCGCCCGCAAGACCAACCTGGTGGAGTACGGCTTCCGGCTGCCTTCGGCGCTCGACAACCGCCCGCTGCGCTTCGAGGAGTTCGTCGAGACCCAGAACCAGGTGATCTACGTCTCGGCGACGCCCGGCGACTACGAGCTCGAGCTGTCGATGGGGCTCATCGTCGAGCAGATCATCCGGCCGACCGGTCTGGTGGACCCGCAGGTCGAGGTCCGCCCCGCCACCGCGCAGGTCGACGACCTGCTCGACGAAGTGCGCGTCACCGTCGAGAAGCAGCTGCGGGTGCTCGTCACCACCCTGACCAAGCGCATGGCGGAGGATCTGACCGAGTACTACCGCGATCTGGGCATCGACGTGCGCTATCTGCACGCCGACATCGACACGATCGAGCGCACGGCGATCCTGCGCGACCTGCGGCTCGGGGTCTTCGACGTGCTGGTGGGCATCAACCTGCTGCGCGAGGGGCTCGACCTGCCCGAGGTCGGTCTGGTGGCGATTCTCGACGCCGACAAAGAGGGCTTCCTGCGCGATCACCGCTCGTTGATCCAGACGATCGGGCGGGCGGCGCGCAACAGCGAGGGCCGGGTGATCATGTACGCCGATCGGGTCACCCGCTCGATGCAGGCGGCTCTCGACGAGACCGACCGCCGACGGCAGAAGCAGCTCGCTTTCAACGCCGAGCACGGCATCGTGCCGCGCACGGTCACCAAGAAGATCACCGATCTGGAAGAAGCCGCGCGGGCCCTCGCCGGCGAGGCGGAGGACGCCGACGAGGCGCCGGTGGACATCGGCGTCATCGCCGACGCGGCGGATCTGAAGCAGCGCATCGCGCAGACCCGCAAGGACATGCTGGCCGCCGCCGAGGCCCTCGACTTCGAGCGGGCGGCGACCCTGCGCGACCAGCTGCTGGCGCTCGAGAAGATGCAGCTCGCGGTCGGCTGATGCCTTTTGATCCCGATACCGACATCGAGCGCCTGCCGACCGAGCCGGGCTGCTATCTGATGCGCGACGCCGACGGCGGCGTGATCTACGTCGGCAAGGCGGCCAACCTGCGGGCGCGGGTGCGGCAGTACTTCGGCGCGACCAGCGATACCCGCTACTTCGTCAAGCTGCTCGACCAGTTCCTCGACCGGATCGACGTGCTCATCACCTCCAACGAGAAGGAGGCGTTGATCCTCGAGAACGAGCTCATCAAGCGGCATCAGCCGCGGTTCAACGTCGAGCTCAAAGACGACAAGAACTTCCTGCACCTGCGCATCGACGACCGGGTCGACTGGCCGCGTATCGATGTCGTGCGCCGACCGCGGCGGGACGGGGCGAAGTACTTCGGCCCCTATCACTCGGCGAGCAAGATCCGCTCGACCCTCAAGCTGGTGGAGCGGCACTTCAAGCTGCGCAACTGCGATGACCTGTCGTTCAAGAACCGCTCCCGACCGTGCCTGCAGTACCAGATCAAGCGTTGCCCCGGCCCCTGCGTATTGCCGGTCGATCGCGAGGCCTATCAGCAGCAGGTGGCCGAGGTGGTGCTCTTTCTGCAGGGGCGGCGGGACGAGCTCGCGCGGCAACTGGAAGCCAAGATGAGAGCCGCCGCCGCCGAGATGCGCTACGAGCAGGCCGCGCGCCATCGAGACCAGCTCAAGGCGATCGAAGGCAGCCTCGAAGACCAGCAGATGGTCGATCTGCGGGCGATCGATCGGGATGTCTTCGGCCTGTACCGTGAGGGCGGCCTGCTGCAGGTGGTCATCCTGCTCGTGCGGCGCGGACGCCTGGTGGGCTCGCGGGCTTTTGGGTTCGACCGTCAGGGCACGCCCGACGCCGAAGTGCTCAGCACGTTCTGCAATCTCTTCTACAACGCGGGCAATCCGGTGCCGCACGAGGTGCTGATGCCGGTCGAGCCCGACGGCGCGGCGGCCTTGCAGGAGCGGCTCGCCGAGCTGCGTGAGACCCGGGTGGCGCTCAAGGTGCCGCAGCGGGGCTCGGGGCGGAAGCTGCTCGAGATGGCGAGCACCAACGCCGAGCACGCCTTCTTCCAGGCCCGACGTGAGGAAGCGGTGCGCGATGGCGGGCTGGTGCGGCTCAAGAAGAAGCTGCGACTGGCCAACCTGCCCTATCGCATCGAGTGCTATGACATCTCGCTGTTCCAGGGGGCCCAGCCGGTCGCCTCGCGGGTGGTCTTCGAGGGCGGCGTGCCCAAGCGCTCGGCCTATCGCCACTACAAGATCCGGGAGGTCGAGGGCACCGACGACTTCGCGATGATGCGCGAGGTGCTCATCCGGCGTCTGCAACGGGGCCTCGCCGAAGGCGATCTGCCCGATCTGATCGTGGTCGATGGCGGCAAGGGCCAGCTCAACGTCGCGGTGGCGGTGTTCGAAGACCTCTCGGTCAACGGCGTCGACGTGGTCGGTCTGGCCAAGTCGCGGGTCCTCGACGGTGGCACGGGCCCCGATGGCGCCGTCGTGCGCTCGGCGGAGCGGGTCTTCCTGCCCGGCGTCAAGGATCCGATCGTGCTGCGCTCGCACACCGACGAGCTGTTCCTGATGACCCACCTGCGGGACGAAGCCCATCGGTTCGCGATCACGTTCCACCGCAAGCTGCGGGTCGGACGCAACTTCGAGAGCGTGCTCGACGAGATCCCGGGCGTGGGTATCGCCCGCAGAAAAGCGCTGCTGCGTCACTTCGGCAGCCTCAAGCGGCTGCGGCGGGCGACGGTGGACGCCATCGCCGAGGTCGAGGGCATCGGCGCCCACCTCGCGCGCTCGATCCACGAGGCCCTCGTCGACTGACCCGACGACCGAATCCTCGATGAGCGCACGGCGAGCCGGGCTGTTCTGGCAGCGGATGTTCTTCGGACGCACCGCCGATCTGCGCGATCGCGGGTCAATTTCCGGCCCCGCCTGCTGTAAGATACGGCGAGTTGCGATCGGGGGGGCATGAGCACGTCCGACGATCAGCGCGGCCGCGACAAGCGGGGCGACGACAAAGAGCGCGGCATCGCGATCCCCGGCTACCGCCCGGCCGGATCCGAGGGGCCACGGCATCGACCGCCGTCGGTGCAGCGCAGCGAGTCCGCCGGGCGCGTGCGTACGACGGGTGCGCACCGTGCCGTACGCACCACGGGATCACAGCGGGCCGTGCGCACTACGGGGGCCCAGCGGGCCGTGCGCACCACGGGTTCACAACGGGCCGTCCGCCCGAGTCAGCCTGCCGGGCGCGCCAGCATGCCGCCGCGCGGCGCGCCGCCCGTCGGGAACCGGACGGCGTCGAATACCGCGCCGCCCAGGGTGAACGCGGCGCCGCCCAAGGCGAGCGTCGCGCCGCGCAAGGCCAGGCCGACCCCGAGCGGGCGCGCCGCGGGTGCGGGGCCGACGACCGGTCCGCGGGGCATCGACGAGCTGCAGGCGGAGATGGCCCGCGACGATGTGCGGCTCATGGCGCGCCAGATCGCGCGCGGTGGTCCCTCGCGCCCGGTGCCGGCGTCACCCGCGGTCGATGAGAGCCGCTGCGCGGCGTTGATCAAATGGCGGCCGTACATCGCGGGCGCCTTGCTGCTCGCGGCGGTGGTCGTGGGCTTTGTGCCGGTGCTGTCGATGCAGAGCGCGCGCAGCGCGCACGGCGCGTTGGCGACCGCGGTCCAGCAAGCGGCCCGCGCGGCCGGGGCGGCGGCCGGCGCCAGCGAGGTGGCCAGCTGGATCGGCGACCGTGATCTCGAGGCCCTGCGCACCTTCTACGCCGAGCAGCGGCCGCGCATCATCGCGACGCTGAGCGGCGCCGGCTTCGACGAGATCGGGCCCAACGACGTGACCATCCGCGTCGACTACGACGCCGCGACCCTCATCATCGGCGCCAAGGTCAGCGATGGAGAAGACGGCATGCTCGTCGTCGCCGCCGATCTGAGCGGTGAGCTCGTCGGCCGCAGGCCGCCGCCCGGTGGGCTGGGGCCGGCGTTCGACGAGCAGGGCGGGCTGCTCCTGGCGCTGCTCGCGGGGGCGATCGCGATCAGCGGCGCGCTGTGGGCGATACCCATGCTCGGCCGGCGGCGAAAGGGCTGACGCTGCTCGTCAGCGCCGGGCGCTGTGCCGCCGCCAACGGGCGACGACCCGACCGATACGACGCACCCACCGGCGGGTCAGCGGAGCGCTCGCCGCGTCGAGCAGCCGTTGATAGAACCCGTTGCGTACGTCATCGAGTCGGCTCACCGTCGAAGCTCACTTGCCCGTCGGGGGAAGGGGCTGCCCGGTCGTCGCGGGCGGTTGGTTCGCCTCGTTTGGCCGATTCGCCTCGTTCGACTGCTTCGCCGGGTGCGCGGCCTGCCATGCCGCCCACTCTGCCGCGCGGAACCGCTGGCCACGCTCGGTCAACGCCTCGAAGCGGCGATGTTTCACGTGACACGTCCCACAGAAGACGCCCTTCTCCCGGGCCAGCGTCCACATCGGCGCGGCCTTCTGCCCGAGCGGCGTGAGCGTCGCTTTGCCCGCGTGGCAGTCCTTGCACTCGACCCCGTGCTCGGCCGACAGCGCCATCATCTGCTGCGAGATCAGCCGCTTGTCGGTGTACCCGGTGAAGTCCGGCGTATGGCAGTATCGGCAAGGCTGGCGAAGCGCCCGGGTCACCGCCCGCATCTCCTTGCGCCGGCCCGCGTCGTCGGTGGCGGTGAACCAGGCGTCGGCCCGCGCCTTCCAATCGGCGTCGACCGGCAACGCTGTGGGGCCCGGCGGCGTATCTGCGGTGGACGGCTCCGCGGCCGGCGGTTCGGCGAAGGCTGCGCCGGCCAGAGTGAGCAGCGCGGCGCAGGCGGCGAGGCGGAGAATGAGCATCGAGGCTCCTCGGGTCGAGGGGTCGGGGCGAGCATAGCGAGTCTCCGGGACGCGCTCGACCCCACACGATTCACCTTCCGGAGCAGAGGTTTGCATCGTGCGCATCCTGGTGGTCATGGACCCCGTCGAGCGGGTCAACATCGACAAGGACACCACCTTCGGGTTCATGCTGGCGGCTCAGGCCCGCGGGCATGAGCTCTTCTATTGCCAGATCGAGCACCTCTCCGCCCGCGGCGGCGAAGGGTGGGCCCATGTGGCGCCGATCACGGTGCAGGCCGAGCATCACGACTTCTACCGACTCGGTCCGTGGGTCGACGCCCGCCTGGGTGACTTCGACTCCATCTGGATGCGAAAGGACCCGCCGGTCGATCGGGCCTATCTGCACGCGACCCACCTGCTCGATCTGGCGGGTGATGCGCTGGTGGTCAACAACCCGACCGGGGTGCGCTACGCCAACGAGAAGATCTACGCGCTGCAGTTCCCCGAGTTCTGCCCGGAGACCCGGGTCACCCGCGACATCGCCGGCATCCGCCGCTGGCTCGCCGAGAAGGGCGAGCCGCTCATCGTCAAGCCGGTGGACGGCCATGGCGGCGCCGGCATCTTCATGCTGCGCCCCGACGACCGCAACGTGGCGAGCATCCTCGAGACGCTCACCGAAGACGGCGCGCGCTGGGTGATGGTGCAGCAGTACATCCCCGAGGCGCGCGAGGGGGACAAGCGCATCATCATGATCGACGGCAAGCCGTGCGGGGCCATCCTGCGCACGCCGCGGGAGGACGACAACCGGGGCAACATCCACGTCGGCGGTCGGGTCAGCCACGTCGAGCTGACCCCGCGAGAGCAGGCGATCTGCGCGGCGGTCGGGCCGCGACTGGTGCGGGACGGCTTGTGGTTCGTCGGGCTGGACGTGATCGGCGGCTACCTGACCGAGATCAACGTGACCAGCCCCACCGGCATCCGCGAGGTCGCGAAGCTGACCGGCTTCGACCCGGGCGTGGCCTATGTCGAGTGGGTCGAGGGCGCGGTCGCCGCGCGCAAGGCCGAAGCGGTCGCCGGCGCCTGAACCCCGGGCGATCAGCGCGGCTGGTAGGGCGCCTCGCCCTCGTGCGCCTTGGGCGGTGTCGCGTAGCCCAGGCGCTGCCACAGCTTCTCGGTCTTGAGGTTCTGCAGGCTGCGCAAGGTCTTGGCGTAGGCCCGGATGTCGAAGTCGCCCGAGCCCCCCTGCTTGGCGTTCTGCGCGGTCCAGACCAGGTGCCGCTGAAAGACGTTGATCATCATGTGGATGATGTCGTGCGGCTGGTCGCCCTGCTTGAGGCGCAGACGGTAGAAGACCTCGGCCTCCTTGGGGTTCCGATTGAACACCTGGGAGCCCATCATCACGTGAAACGTCAGGTGCACGTACGGGTTCTGCCCGTCGGGCAGCGTATCGTCGCCCTCGAGCAGCCCGATGGTCTCGAACAGCGGGAACCACTGGGGGTGATCGGCCATCGAGCGGCCGATGTAGATCTCCTGCCCCTGCAGCTCGTCGCCCTGACGCATCTTGTCCCAGACGTGCTTGAGCACCCGCTTGTCGATGCCCTGCAGCTCGACGGTCACCTTGCCCGACTGGCCTTTCTTGCGGCTCATGCTCACTCCTTCGCGCGCCGGTTCACTTGAGATAGCGCTGCACCGCGCGCCGATGCTCGGCGTAGGTCTCGCTGAAATGGTGCTCACCCGAGCCGTCCCGTCGCGCCACGAAATACAACAGCTTGTCGGCCCGCCCCTCGGTGGCCGGCGAGAGCGTGGCCAGCAGCGCGTCCCGTCCGGGGTTGGCGATCGGCCCCGGCGGCAGGCCGTCGATCACGTAGGTGCTGTAGCGGTTCTTCGGGTCCTTGCAGTAGCGCGGGTGGGGGACCTCGCGATACCAGCGGGCGTCGTAGACGCAGGTGGGGTCGGTCTGCAGCTTCATGCCCTTCGCCAGCCGGTTGTGGAAGACCCGGGCCACCAGCCGTCGATCACGGGCGGTGCGGGCCTCCTTCTCGACGAGCGACGCCAGGATCAGCCAGGTGCGGCGCTCGGCGTCGGTCTTGGGCCGGCGCTCGGCCGGGGTGGCGTCCAGGACCTCCGCCGCGACCGCCTCGAAGCGCCCCGTGAGCGCGGCGACCACCGCGTCGACCCCCGCCTCGGGGCGGAAGCGGTAGGTATCGGGGAAGAGTCGGCCCTCCAGGTCCTCCTGCTCGACCCGGGCGAGGAAGGCGTCGCGCTCGACCAGCCCTTCGCCGGCGAGCAGGTCGGCGATCTGCCATCGGTTCAGGCCCTCGGGCACCGTCACCCGGGCCTCGGGAGGCAGCGTGCCCGCTTCGAGCGCGTCGAGCAGCGCCCGCGGCGTCTGGGAGAGGTCGACGGCGTAGGTGCCCGCCTTCAGCCGGCTGCCGACGCCCACATAGCGCCCGTAGAGCTCGAAGACGAGCGGATCGTCGACGATGCCGCGGTCGTGCAGTCGATCGACGATGGCGGCGAAGCTCATGCCCGGCGTGATCTCGACGATCGCCGAACCGCCCGCGCTGGCCAGCGGCGCGTCGAGCCAGCCCAGACGATGCCAGCCGTAGGCGGCCGCGGCGCCCGCAGCCAGCACCAGCGCCAGCCCGATGCCGACCAGCCATCGCTTCAATCCACGTCTCCCCGATCTGCGGCCGGCTGCGCGTCCAGCCAGCTCTGCAGTATCAACGTGGCCGCGACCTTGTCCACCACCTGCCGCCGCTTCGCCCGGCGCGCGCCGCCTTCGATCAGCGCCCGCTCGGCCTGGCGCGAGGTCATGCGCTCGTCCCAGCGCTCGATGGGCAGGCCGGTGCGGCGGGCGATGTCCTGGGCGAAGCGGTCGACGATGCGGGCCATGGCGCCCGGTCGGCCGTCGGGCTGCAGCGGCCAGCCCACCACGATGCGATTCACGGCGTGCTCGGCGATGAGGGCTTCGAGCGCGGCCAGATCGGCCTTGCGGCCGGTGCGGCGGACGGTCGTGATGCCTTGGGCGATGATGCCGAGGGGGTCGCTCACCGCGACGCCGACGGTCTTGAGGCCCACGTCGAGGGCCATGGTGCGGGCGGGCTCGGTCATCCGTCTCCCGGTGGCTCGGCGGTGTCGTCGGCTGGAGGCTCGCCGTCGGTGGCCGGCGGATCGAGCGGCGGCACGGCTTCGACTGGCTCGGGCGGCGGCGGCACCACCGCGGCGCCGCCCTTCTGGTTGGCTTCGATGAGCCCGCGCAGCCGGGCCAGTCGGCTCTCGGTCGCGGTGACCCACTCGTTCTGGGCCCCGATGCGCTCGCTCATCGTGATGTTCTTCTCGTAGATCGCCACCGACTGCTCGAGCAGCGGCTCGAGCTGCTGGCGCAGCTCGACGAAGTAGAACCGACGGGTGACCGGGTCGAAGTCGGTGGGCACCTCCGCCTGCAAGACGTCGAGATAGAATTGCTCGTAGAGCTCGCCGAGCTTGAGGCCGGCGGCGGTGGCCCAGTAGCTGTGCTTCACGTTGAGCGAGGCGATGTAGCTGTCCTGCGCCTGGCGGAAGAAGCGCACCTTGTCGGCCAGATCGGCCTTCATCTGCTTCACCGGCAGCTTCAGCGGCACGTGGTGCGACAGCCGCTGGTAGATCTCACCGCGCCGGAAGTGGGCCTCGGCCATCAGCTCCGAGCCCTCCACGAAGCCCTCGGTGCCCTCTTCGACCAGCTTCATCGCCGCCTTGAGGTCTTTCTCGGCTTCGCCCGGGCGGCTCAGCCGGAACTGCGCGATGCCCCGCCGCAGATGGCACTCGGCCCGGTCGAGCGGCCCCAGGTCGGGCGCGTCGAGCAGGCGCCCGTAAAGGTGGATGGCCGTCGGGTAATCGCCGGTCTTGACCATGTTGTAGCCCCAACGGAACTCGCCGTCCCGCTGGTCGCGCAGCTCGGTGGCGAGCTGCGCGTGGCGTCTGAAGTGGGCCGCCGCCCGCCCGTGCTCGCGCAGCTGCTCGAGGCACAGGCCGCGGTTGTACAGCGCGCTGTGTACGTAATGGCTCTGCGGGAACCGCTCGAATAGCTGGCCATAGGCCGTATCGCACGCGGCGAAGTCGTGGCGGGCGAAGGCGGCCTGGGCGTCTTCGAAGAGCGATTGCGCGTCGTAGGCCCGGATGGCGGCGTCGCCTTCGGCGCTGGCGTCGAACTCGACGACCATCGGCTCCATCTCGACGACGGCGGGTGGCGATTGATCGCGGACGGCCGGACGGCTGCCGCAGGCGGCGCAGGCGATACCGAGCGAGAGCAGCGCGGCGAGGCGAGCGATGGCGATGGGGGTGTTCTTCATGGGCGGTGCGACAACCACAGCCGGCTCGGGTTTCGCGTTCTTCGATCTCGATCCGGCCGGTCGATCTTGGCCGGACGGCTCGCCCCGGTCAAACGTCGTCGGGGGCCGAAGACATGCCCTCGACCGGGCGCAGCTCGCGGGCGACCCGGTCCAGATCGCCCAGATCGCGGATCTCGTGGGCGAACAGCGGGATCCGCCACGGTCGTCGCCCGGTGGCGCGTTTCAGCAAGTCGGACGCCAATATGTCTGAATCAGCCAGAGCGTTGTGCCGATCGAGGCCGGCGAAGAGCCCGTCGAGCACCCGCGCCCGTCGATCGGCGGGCACATCGGCCAGCCCGCCGTCGATCAGGGCGGCGTCGAGCTCGGCGCGGCTGTCGGGGCCGTCGTGCACGGCCGCGAGCGGCACATGAGCCCGATTGAGGATGACCCCGCCGAGCGGGAAGCCGCGCTCGGTGAGCTGCCCGCGGAAGCGCACCGCTTCGTCGACGTTGCTGCGGGTGGGGCTCGTGACGAGGAAGAACCGGGTATCGTCGGCCCGCAGGCGGGCCTTGACCGCCTCACCGGAGGCCTGTAGCGCGTCGATGATGCTGCCGAAGACGGCCAGAAAACGGGTCAACTCTTCGATGAACGGGCCGCCGGTGAGCTTGTTGAGGCCGCGCAGGATGAGCCCCCGCCCGCCGCGGGTCAGGCGGGCGCCGAAGCCGGCGTCGTCGCCGTCGGTGCGCAGCATCTGCACCGCGCGGCTGCCCAGGCCGCTCACCAGTCGGTCGGGCGCGTCGAGGAAGTCGATGGCGTGAGCCGCCGGCGGGGTATCCAGGATCACCAGGTCGAAGCCGCCCTCGTCGATCAGCGCCCGCACCTGCTCGATGGCCACGTACTCCTGCGCGCCGGCGAGCGAGGTGCTGAAGTACTGGTAGTAGGCGTTGTCGAGGATGGTCTGCGCGGTGCGGGCGTCGGGCGCGAAGCGGCGCACCATCTGATCGCCGGTGGTCTTGACGTCGAGCATCATCGCCCACAGCTCGCCGTCGGCGGTCAGCCCGGTCTCGGTGAAGTGGCGCGGCTCGACCCGGCGCAGCTCGCCGGTGAGTTCGCCGAGGCCGAGGGCGTCGGCCAGCCGCCGGGCGGGGTCGATGGTGAGCACGGCAGCGCGCCGGCCGAGGGTCGCCGCGCGGACCGCCATCGCGGCGGCGGTGGTCGTCTTGCCCACGCCGCCCGAGCCGGCGGTCACCAACAGCCGGGCTCGGCGCAGCTCTTCGTCGAAAGGCGCGCTCACAGCTCGCCCTCCAACGGCGTCGACTGCCCGGCGTCTTCGCGGGGTCCATCGGGCGCGAGCTGTTCGGCGTAGAGCGCGGCGAGCGCGTCGATGCCGGCGCGGTCGAGGGTGCGCTCCGGGCGTTGCGGCAGCTCGACGATCGGCAAGCCCAGCTCGCGCAGGGCGACGGCGTGCTTCTCGGCGGCGCTGGCCCGACCGGCGCGGATGCGGGTCGCCGTCCACATTCGGTGCAATCGCGGGTCGCGCGGCTCGTCGAGGCGGGCGAAGTCGGCGGCGGCCTCGGGCGCGAACGGCGCCGAGGGGATCATGTTGATCACCAGGTGCCCCAGGGGGATGCCCAGCTCGCCCGCCAGCCGGGCCTTCAGCTCGCGGGTCTCTTGAACCGGCAGCTCTTCGGGCAGCGCGACGAGGTGCACCGCCGTGCGCCGGGGGTCGGTCAACAGCGCCCACATGTCGGCCGCTTCGCGGTGCATGTTGCCCGCCGGCACCGCATCGCGAATGATGCGCGGCAGCCGGAAGAAGGTGATGCCATGCCCGGTGGCCGGCGCGTCGATGATCACCCGGTCCCAGCGGGGCCGGCCGGCGTCGTCGGCCTCCCGCTCGTGGTTGAAGGCCTTGCCCAGCATCAGCAGGTCGTTCATGCCGGGCACGAAGCGGACGAGGCTCGCGACGAGCGGGTTGTCGAAGATCAGCCGATACAGCGTGCGGAAGCGCAGCTTCATCAGCCCGTACTCTTCGAGGGCTTCGCCCGGCTGGATGTTGACCAGCGACAGGTTCTCCTCGACCCGGGTGACCCGGCCGCCGACGGGCTCATGCCCCAGCATCGGCGCGATGCGCTCGTGGCTGTCGAGCTCGCAGACCAGGGTGCGCGCGCCGCTGCGGGCCGACAGCAGGCCGAGGATGGCGGCCACCGTCGACTTGCCCACGCCGCCCTTGCCGGTGACCAGCACGAAGCGCGGCGCGGGGACGGGTTGGCGGTCCAGGTCGGGCATGCGGGGGTTCCGGTCGGGTCGGCGGCGGTCGAACGTCGGTCTCGCGGTCGGGTGACGCCGTCAGTCGTAGCTGTAGAAGCCCTGACCGGTCTTCCGGCCGAGCTTGCCGGCGCGCACCATCTGCCGAAGGATGCGCGGGGGACGGAAGGTGTCGCTCCCGATCTCGCGATAGAGGTGTTCGCTGATGGCCAGCCGCACGTCGAGGCCCACCAGATCGGTCAGCGCCAGCGGGCCGATGGGGTGGCGATAGCCCAGCACCATCGCCTTGTCGATGTCTTCGGCCGAGGCGACGCCCTCCTGGAACATGCGCATCGCCTCGTTGCCCAGCGCGATGCCCAGCCGGCTGGTGGCGAACCCGGGCGCGTCGTTGACCTCGATGCACTGCTTGCCCATCGCCTCGGCGACCGCGCGGCCGGCGGCCATCGTCTCCGGCGCGGTGTAGTGCCCGCGCACGAGCTCGACGAGCGGCATGATCGCCACCGGGTTGAAGAAGTGCATACCCAGCACCCGCTCGGGGCAGCCGGTCGAGGCGGCGATCTCGGTCAGCGAGAGGCTGCTGGTATTCGACGCCAGCAGGGTCGCGGGACCCGAACCCTTCTCGAACGCGGCGAAGAGCTGCTTCTTGAGGGCCATCTTCTCGGGCACCGCCTCGATGATCAGGTCGGCGTCGCCGATGGCCGCGTCGAGATCGGTGGCGGTCTTCAGCCGGTCACGGCCGGCCTCGACCTTCTCGGCGGGCACCTTGCCCCGGTCGACGCCCTTCTTCCAGGTGCGCTCGATCTGCGCCTGCGCCGCCGCCACCCGCTCGCCGTCCACGTCGAACATGATGACGCCGAAGCCGCACAGCGCCGCTTGTCCGGCGATGCCGTTGCCCATCGTGCCCGTCCCGATCACCGCGATCCGCTCGACCTTCAAACCTGCCTCCTGACGCTGTCCCGCGTAGCCGCCGGATGATATGAAGCGGCCCCGACGACGGCAAGCATGCAAGGAGGTGCTCATGAGTGACGCGATTCGCGCCGACCACTTCGGTGATCCGGACAAGAGCCGGGTGCTCTACGAGAAGCGGGGGCCGGTGGCGCTGCTGACCCTCAGCGACGAGGGGCTCAACGGCTATACCTTCCGCATGTTTCAGGAGCTCGACGCGCGCATCGTCGAGGCCCGGTTCGACCCCGAGGTGCAGGCCATCGTGATCACCGGCGCCGGCGAGCACTTCTGCGCGGGCGCCAACATCAAGATGCTCGAGAAGGCCGATGCCACCAGCAAGTACTACTTCTGCCTGCACGCCAACGAGACGTTGAGCCGGCTGGAGCAGACGCCCAAGCTCGTCGTGGCGGCGATCAACGGCCACTGCGTGGGCGGCGGCTTCGAGATCGCGCTGGCCTGCGATCTGCGCATCGCCCGCCGGGCCGGCGGCCGCATCGGCCTGCCCGAGGTCAACTTGGGCGTGCTGCCGGGCACGGGCGGCACCCAGCGGCTGACCCGGCTGGTCGGCGGCGCGAAGGCGATGGCGATGATGATCGCCGGCGAGACCTACGAGACCGAGGCCGCCCTGGGGCATGGGCTCATCACCGAGGCCATCGGCGAGACGGCCGAGGTGGAGAAGCGGGGCAAGCTGCGCACGGTGCCGGCGCTCGAGCGGGACGCCTTCGTCGACGCGGTGGTCGCCAAGGTCGCCGGCTACTGCACACCTGGGCGCGCCGCGCTCGCGGTGGGCCACATCAAGCGCGCGGTGCAGAGCGGCGGTGAGCTGCCGCTGGAGTCGGGGCTGGCGCTCGAGCGGGAGCTGCAGGCGAAGCTCTTCGCCAGCGACGACGCCCGGGAAGGGCTCGAAGCGTTCGTCGAGAAGCGCAAGGCGGTCTTCTCGGGCCGCTGAGTCAGCGCCCGGACTCTCCCCGGGGTTCGGCAGGGGCCTCGGCCCGCCGCCGATGGCTGAGCACGGGCGCCTCCTTGCGCCGACGGAAGAGCAGCACGCCTTCACCCAGCAGCAGCACGAACAAACCGCCAAGCGCGGCGTGCCACAGCTCGGTGCGCCGGCCGACGCCCAAGGCCACCGCCTGCTTCTCGGCGACGTCTCCACCCGCCGCGTCGGGCGCGGTGCGCGGCCCGCGCAGGTCGGCCCCTGCGGGATCGAGGGCCACCGCGAAGCCGGGCAGCGCCACCAGACCGGGCAGGGGCGGGTCGGGGGACAGCCGGTAGTGCCCCGGCAGGTCGGTCTCGCCGAAGAGCCAGGGGTCCTCGCCGGACGGGCGCTCGGAGACCCGCAGGTCGCCATCGGGCGTCTGCACCTTCACCCGACGCACCCGCGGGTCCTCCACGGGCACCGGCGCGTCGCGGCCGACCAGCACCGGCGCGGTGTCGACCTCGGCCACCCGGGTCAGATAGCGCAGGGTGCTCTGCAGCAGCGGCAGGAAGTCGGGGCGGATGGGCAGGTCGCCCCAGTCGCGGTCGATGGTGCCCGTCAGCAGCGCGACCCGCCCGCTGCCCACCTCGCGGGTCAGCAGGAAAGGCGCGCCGTCATCGAGCCCGATGACCACCTCGCCGATGGCGTCGGGGGCCGGGTCGAGCAGCATATAGCGCCGGATGCGCGCGCTGGCCAGGCTGCTGGTCTCGGGGTTGGTGATCTCGCTCAAGATGGGGTGCTGCCGGGTGAATACGCCCGGCCGACCCGCCTGGCGATCGCCGCCCTCGGCGCTGGCCGCGGCGTCGCCCGCCTGACGGACGGTGCGCAGGGTGCGCGGCAGCAGCCCGGCGAGGGCGACGTTGGCCGCGTCGGGCTCGATGCGATCGCCCATGGTGACCAGCAGGCCGCCGCCGCCGCTGACGAAGGCGGTCAGGTCCCGGGCGATCTCGGGGGTCGGCGCGGCGTGGTTGGCCAGGATGACCACGTCGAACTCGTCGAGGTCGAAGCGATCGAGGGTATCGGCGCCGGTGATCGTCAGCCGCACCCGCGCGCCGGCGGTCGTCGTCGGCGACAGCGCCCGCTCGAGGTAGAACAGCTCGTCGCGGTAGGGGGTCGGCCGCGGGTCGCCATTGACCGCCAGGACCCGGATGCGCGGGGCCGGGCGCAGCCAGAAGGGCCGCCGATCGTCCGCCGCGAGGGCGTCGCCTTCGAGCACGACCTCGGCGGGCACCGCGGCGTCGGTCTCGACGGGCGTGTAGAAGGTCTTCACCGCCTCTTCGCCCGGCCCCAGGTTCATGAAGCCGCGCACGGCGACGACCCCGTCGATCTCGAGGTGCACCGGCAGTCGGGCGACGGCGGTATCGGCGGCGTTGAGCACCCGCGCGTCGATGCGCCAGTGGCTGGCGCCGACCTCCGGAGCCGGGCGCAACGCGACGCCGGTGATGGCCCGGTTGGGCACCGGCTCTCCGCCCGAGACGTCGACCGGCAGCAGCTCGACCGCCGTATCGGACGGCCGGGGCAGGTCGCGGGCGGCGCCGGCCGGGGTCGTCAGGATCACAACCCGCCGCGGGCCGGGTCGATCTTCGATCAGCTCGTAGGCCCGGGCGACCGCTTCGGGCAGGTTCGCCGGCCGACGCCCCGGCTCGACCCGGCCGACCTCGCGCCGGACCGCCGCCAGATCACCCGTCAGCTCGTCGATGGGCACGTCGACCCGATCGCCGGCGACCACCAGCGCGGCCATGCCGCCGCCGTCGCCCAGCAGCGCCTCGGCCTGGAAGCGCGCCCGATCGAGCAGCGACTCGCCGTCGAGCAGCCAGCGCATCGGATAACCCGCGTCGAGCACCACCACCGTCGCGCCGTCACTCTCGCCCGAGACCGCCAGCGGGGACTGCTCGTGGGCCAGAAAGGGCCGGGCCAGGGCGAAGGCCAGCACCGCCAGCAGCGCGCTGCGCAGCAGCATCAACAGCAGCTGCTTCACCCGGAACTGGCGGGCGGTCTTGCGGTTCGACCGACGGATGAACTCCAGGGCGGGGAAGCGCACCACCACCGCCTTGCGGCGCAGGATCAGGTGGATCAACGGCGGGATGGCCGCCGCGAGCAGCCCGATGAGCAGGGCAGGGGAGAGAAAGCTCACCGGCGGGCGCTCCCGTTGCCCTGGCCGCCGACGATGTCGTAGACGCAGCGCTCGACGGGCACCGCGGTGTCGACGAGGCGATAGTTGACGTCGCCGTCGAGCAGATCGCGGCGCAGGCCCTCGCACCACGCCCGGATCTCGTCGAGGTAGGCGTCGCGCATGCCCCGCGGGTCGGCCAGCTCGCGCTCGTCGGTCTCGAGCTCTTCGAACTCGGTGAGCTCCTTGAACGGGAAGTCGAGCTCGTCGGGGTCGAGCACGTGCAGCACCGAGACCCGGTGCCGCCGACGGCGCAGCTGACGGGCGATGGCGGTCAGCCGGGGGTCGAAGTCCATGCAGTCGGAGAGCAGCACGATCAGGCTGCGCCGGCCGGCCACCTCGGCGATGCGCTCCAAGGCGCCGACCACATTGGTCGGGCCGGCCACCGGCGTCTTCTCCAGCGCGCGCACCAGCCGCCAGAAGTGGTCCGGCCGGGCCCGGGGGGGCAGGTACTCGCCCAGCGACTCGCCGAAGGTCAGCAGACCCACCGCGTCGCCCTGGCGCAGGAGCATCCAGGCCAGCGCGGTGGCCAGCCGGGCCGCATAGAGCATCTTCGACGGGCGGTCGCCGCCGCCGTAGGCCATCGAGCCCGAGGTGTCCACCAGCAGGTGGCAGCGCAGGTTGGTCTCGTCCTCGAACTGCTTGATGTAGTAGCGGTCGCTCTTGGCAAACGCCTTCCAGTCGATGTGGCGGATCTCGTCGCCCGGGCTGTACTCCCGGTGCTGGGCGAACTCGACGCTCGAGCCGTGATGCGGGCTCTTGTGCATGCCGGTGAGGATGCCCTCGACCACCTGCCCGGCCCGCAGCGTCAACCCCGATAGCCGGGCGAGCAACGCCGCGTCGACGACCTCACGATCGCTCATGCGCCGGCCACGCCCCGGGATTCGAGCAGCCGATCGACGATGTCGCCGCTGGAGATGCGCTCGGCCTCGGCGTGGAAGTTGGTCATCACCCGGTGCATCAGCACGGGCCGGGCCACCGCCCGCACGTCGTCCCGGCCGTAGGTATCGCGCCCCGCCAGCAGCGCCCGGGCCTTGGCCGCGAGCACCAGGTACTGGCTCGCCCGGGGGCCGGCGCCCCAGCTGACGTACTCCTTGATGAAGTCCGGCGCGCCCGCGTCATCGGGCCGCGTCGCCCGGGCCAGCTCGACGGCGTAGCGCGCGGCGACGTCGTTGTGCGGCATCGAGCGCACCAGCTTCTGCAGCGCGAGGATACGCTGCGGGTCGAGCACCGGCTCGACGGTGGCCTCGTCGCCGCTCGTGGTGCGCAGCACGATCTCCAGCTCTTCGGCGGCGTCGGGGTAGCCCACCTCGATCATGAACATGAAGCGGTCGAGCTGAGCCTCGGGCAGGGGATAGGTGCCCTCCTGCTCGACCGGGTTCTGGGTCGCGAAGACGAGAAAGGGCGGATCGAGCTCATACGTCTTGCCCGCCGCGGTCACCCGGCCCTCCTGCATCGCCTGCAAGAGCGCCGCCTGGGTCTTGGGCGGCGTGCGGTTGATCTCGTCGGCCAGCAGCAGGTTGGCGAAGATCGGCCCGTGGATGAACTTGAAGTGCCGGCGCCCGGTGGCCTGATCCTCCTCGAGGATGTCGGTGCCGGTGATGTCGCTCGGCATCAGGTCGGGGGTGAACTGGATGCGGTTGAAGCTGAGGTTGAGCGCCTCGGCGGTGGTGCTCACCAGCAGCGTCTTCGCCAGCCCGGGCACGCCCACGAAGAGGCAGTGGCCGCGGGCGAAGAGCGCGATGAGCATCTGCTCGATCACCGCCTTCTGGCCGACGATGCGCCGGCCGACCTGCTCGAGGATGGCGTCGCGGGCCCGGGCGGCGTCGGCGACGGTCAGGTTCGCCCCGGGGGCGTCGATCATTGCATCAGCTCCAGTGTCTTGCGGGCCCTCGCCGCCTCGTCGGTGCGGCCGAGTCGGGTGTAGAGATCGATCAGCGCCTGGTGCGGTCGCGGGTGGAAGGGGTTGATGCCCACCGCCAGATCGAACGCGGCGGCGGCCTCGGCGTCGCGCCCCAGCTTCATCAGCGCCTCCCCCAGGTTGAGGTGGGTGTTCACGAAGCCCGGATAATACGTCGAGACCCGCTGCAGCGTCGCCGGCACGTCGGCGAACTTGCCGAGCTCGAGCATCGCCGACGCCGCGCCGTTCTGGATCATCGGGTTGGCGTCCCCACCGATGATCATCGCCTTTCGGTATTGGATCAGCGCCGCCTCGAAGCGACTGCGCGCCCGCAGCAGCTCGCCGAGGTGGGCGTGATCCTTGACCTTCTTCTCCTCGATGGTCGCGTACTCCGGCTCGGGCTCGGCGGCAGGATCTTCGGGGTCGCCCGGGCGGCGGAACTCCAGCGAGCGCTGCACGAGGCCGGGGTAGGTCTTGAGCCCTGCGCCGGCCATCGCGCGCTTCCACACCCGCCACAGGCCGTCGAGGTCGAAGCCGTAGACCGCCCGCAGCGCCGCGTCCATCTGCTTGCCGCCGCGCAGCTCGGCGATGAGGCGGTTGATGCCCTCGTAACCCGAGCGGTCGTGCAGGAAGTCGATGACGGTGTGCACTTGCGCGAACGCCAGCCCGGCGGCCTCCTGGCTGGGCAGCTTGGCCATCGAGGGGTGCATCTGGTCGAAGGTGATCAGCTTGTCCGCCTTCAGCGAGCGGGCGAGCAGGTCCTCCTGGGGCGGGTCGAGGGACTCGCCGGGCGCGGTGCGCCAGCGGCTCTCCTGGAACTTGGCGATGCCCTCGTGCAGCCAGATGGGCACCGTATTCTCGCTCTTGCGGGTCAGGTAGTAGTGCACGAACTCGTGGGCCAGCGTATCGCGCCAGCCGTAGCCCCGCACCAGCGCCCGCGGCGAGGTGAACATCAGCCGGTTGTACTTGCACAGCGCGATGGTGCCCGAGGTCTCGATCTCTTCCTCGGTGAGCGGGCTGACCGCCGCCAAAAACCGGATCTCGGGGTAGATCTCGACGACGACCTGACCCTCCGGGCGCCAGGCGAAGTCCTCGGCGAGCACCGCGTCGGTCTTCTGCAGCACCTCGAGGGCGAAGGGCACCACCAGCTTGTCGCGGCCGGTATAACGAATGCGGAATCGGCCGTCGGGGGAGACGAACTCGTCGAACGACTTGAGGGTGTCGTGGGTGGTGGCCACTTCGTCGCGGAACTGGCGCATCACCGGCGGCGTGCGGTCGCCCAGCTCGGCGAGCACCGCGTCGAGCACCTTCAGCGCGTCGGCGTAGCGCCCCTCGAAGAAGAGCAGCCGGCCCTCGACGAAGCGCAGGTCGATGTCGTCGGGATCCTCGGCCAGCAGCGGCGTCAACAGCGCGCGCACCCGCGGCGTCTGCCAGTCGGACAGCATGCCGTGCAGCCGGGGGATCAGCGCGTCGTCGGCGGCGTGGGCGGTCGCGGGCGCGCCCACGACCGGGGCCAGCAGCGCGGCGACCATGGCGAAATGCAACAGCCCGAGCGACAGGCGAGGGCTCGTCTTCGGCGTCGTCGACATCATCGGATCAAAGACTCGTAGTAGCGCTTGACCTGCTCCTGCCACTGCTCGCTCGGACGCTGCTTCATCGCGTCGAGCAGCTCCTGACGGAACTCGGCCGGCGCCTCGTATTCTTCGGCGCCTGGAATCTGCACCCGCTCGTCGTCCATGCGGCGCCCCTGCTGCTGCCCCTGCCCGCGGCGGTCGGCCCGCTGCGGCTGGGCCGCCTGACGCAGCCCCTCCATGAGCGACTGCAGCTGGCTCTGGGCCTGCTGTTGCCCCGGGCGAGCCTGCGCCGGGCGCTGGCGGCGCAGCTGTTCGGCGGCCTCGCGCATGGCGTTGCCCGCCTCCCGCGCCCGCTGCATCGGCTCTTCACCCATGCCCGGCACCTGCTGACCCTGCTGCTCGATGCGCCGCCGCAGGCGCTCGGCGGCCTCGGAGAGCCCCTGCTGCTCGCGGCGCAGCTGCTGCGCCTGCTGCTCGGGCACCGCCTGCTCGGTCCGCTGGCGGGCCTCGTCGATCAGCTCGGCGAGCTGGCGCATGACCTCGCGGTCCTGCCGCTGACCCTGCTGAACCAGACGCGGCAGGCGCTGCTCGTCGCGCTCGAAGCGGGCGAAGCGGTCGAGGTTGTCCAGGTGGTCCATCGCCCGCTCGGCCATCTCCAGCGCCTCCATGAGCTGGCGGCCCTCCAGGGCGCGGTTCATCTCGTCGACCCGCTGGCGCAGGTGGTCCAGGTCTTCTTCACCGATGCGCGGCAGCTCCTGCCGGGCCAGATCGTCGACCGTCCGCCGCAGGGCCTGCGCCTCGCGCTCGATGCCCTTCATGCGCTCGGCGAGCTCCTCCTCGATAGCCTTGCGCCGGGCCTCGGCCTCGGCGTCGGCCATGGCCTGGGTCTTCTCGGCGACGTCCTGCTGGCGCTTCATCAGGTCGCGGGTCTGGTCCATCAGTTCGCTGATCGCGCGCTGCATCTCGGGGTTGGTCTCGTCGTGCAGGTCCTGCATGTCTTGATCGAGCGAGGCGCTGAGCTCGTCGAGCGCCTTCTCCATCTCGTCGAGCGCGGCCAGCGCGTCGTCGATGCGGCCCTCGTCGAGCATCTTCTCCAGGTCGGTGAGCTGGTTCTTCGTCTCGTCGAGGCCCTTGGCCACGTCGTCCTGCTTGATGCCGTCGAGGTTGAGGAACTCCTCGGGCAGCTTCTGCCGCAGCTGCGCCATGCGGGCCTGCATCTCGGCCATGCGGTCTCGCAGCCGGCGGATGTCGCGCATGATGCGGGCCTTGAGCGCCTCGTCGTCGGGGTTCTGGCGGAACTGCTGCACCAGCTCGCGCAGCCGGGCCTGGTCGGCTTTGATCTGCTCGGCCATCGCCGCCATGTCTTCGAGGGCCAGCCGGGCGACCATCGCCTCGACGAGGATGATCGCCGGCTCGAGCGCGTCGATCACCGCCTCGTTGGCCCGGCTGGCGGTGCGCACCGCCTCGCCGGCGTGGGCTTCGAGCGCGGCGGTCAGCGGCTCGACGACGCGCTTCTCGTCGCCCATGGCCCGCTCCAGCGTGCCCAGCGCGCCGGCCAGCGCCAGCCGCACCTCGTCGGGGGTCAGCGGATCCTGGCCCATGGCCTCGACCACCTGCCCCAGCGCGGCGGCGGCCTCGCGGGTGCCCAGCATCACGCCGGCGATGCGCGCCGACAGCGGCGGATCACCCGGCTTCCACTTCATCTCCAGGCGGTCGGCGAGCGCGTCGAGCAGCACCTCGATGGTCTGGCGCAGCTTCTCGGTGAGCGCGAGGTGCTCGGCCTGAGCCGAGCGCACCGTGATGAAGCGGGTCGCGCTGACGCCCCGCTGCGGGCCGTCGACCCCGTTGTTGTCGAACGCCTCGACGTAGAGCATCAGCCGGTCGCCGGGCCGCGCCTGCACGATCGACAGGTCCACCTCGTCCCGGCCGTCGAGCCGCAGGCCCGAAGCCCCCGGGATCTCGATGCGCTCGGGGTGTTCGCTCTCGGCGGCGAGGGCCACGACCACCGCGGCCTTGCTCAGCCCGAAGTCGTCGCGGGCTTCGAAGGCCACCGGCACCGCCCGCACGTCGTCGAGTTCGAGGTCTTCGGCGGGCAGCTTGAGGGTCACAGTGGGCGGCTGGTCGGCCTCGATGCGGATCTGCCGCTCGATGGATTCGATCAGACCGCGGCCGTCGGTGGTCGTCATCGAGACCCGCCACGTCGCCGGCCCGTCGACGACGAAGCTGCCGCGGATGTCGCGGCCTTCGGTCAGCTCGACGGGCAGCGTGTGCTCGCCGAAGACGAGCCGGACCTCGCTGGCCGACGCCAGGGTGGTGGCCTCGACCTCGACCCGGGTGCCCTTCGGCGCCTCGAAGTCGCCGGTCGAGTTGGGGATCATGCGCGGCGTGCGGCCGGTGTAGGCGGGGAAGTGCAGCACCAGCGTCAGGTCGCCGACGAGCGGGCCGACCTCCTGCATCCGGCCATCCGGGTCGCCGGGCACGAGGACCGCGAGGCCGCGGGCGAGGGTCTCCGACGCGGTCAGCCCGCCCAGGCCCCATGCGGCGCCGACGATGACCACCGCCAGCCACGCGCGCCGCAGCGGGCGCCACGACGCGACGCGGCCCGGGTCGAGGTCACCCAGACGCTCGGCCAGTCGCGCGGCGAGCGCCGCGGCCATCTGCGGGTCGCCGCGCCCCGGCTCGGGCCATTCGCGGGCGTATTGCACGCAGGCGAGCAGCCCGTCGTGCAGGCCGCCCAGCTCGCGCTCGACGTGCTCGGCGACCGCCTCGTCGCTGGCGGTCGCGCGGGCCGGCTGGAGCAGACGCCGCAGGATGATGAGCCCCGCGGCCACGGCCAGCGCAGCCAGGGTGACCCAGCGCAGGGCGGGGCTGGCGACGAGGCCGAGCAGCAACAGGCCGACGAGCAGGCCGCCGCCGAGGCCCGCGAGCAGCCAGCCGGTGGTGTCGAGGCCGGCGCGCAGCCACAGTCGGCGCCGAACCCGGGTGAGCAGATTCAGCAGGCGGTCGAATGTCGGGGGACGTCGGGTCATGGGTCGATCAAAACGCGCGGAGCGGGAAATTCCTTCCTGTGGCCTGCGACGGTGAGCCATCGTGGGGCCCCGCGCAAGCGCGCCGAGACCCCGACCGGGCGCACCGAGCCGACGGTCCGGGCAGGGTCTTCGTCGCTTCCAGGGGTTTTTTCACCTATATTGCGCACCGCGTGAATGATGAAACAGGGGCACCGTCGGTGGCCGAGGATGCGTTGAAACCGACAGAAGAAGAGCTGATCGCCCGCTGCCAGCAAGGGGACCGCCAGGCGTTCTCGATCCTCGTCGCGAAGTATCAGCGCCGCGCCTTCGGCATCGCCTACGGGATTCTCAAGAACCCGGACGATGCCATGGACGCCGCGCAGGATGCCTTCGTGAAGGTGTTCAAGAACATCAAGGGGTTCAAGGGCAACAGCTCCTTCTACACATGGTTCTATCGGATAGTCGTGAACGTCTGCATCGACCAGTGCCGCCGGCGGAAGAAATCCCGCTCCGTCGAATACGACGACAGCTACCGTCGGCGGGACGAGTCGGTCGGGGTGCACCCTCTGCAGGGCAATACCCGGCCGATGCACCCCGGTGAGAAGTTCCGACAGGAAGAGCTGGGCGAGGTGCTGTACGCCGCGCTCGAGAGCCTCAGCGAGAATCACCGCACCATCATCATTCTGCGCGAGATCGAAGGCATGAGCTACGAGGAGATCGCCGAGACGATGGACTGTCATCTCGGCACGGTGATGAGCCGGCTCCACCACGCGCGGAAGAACCTTCAAAAGGCGCTCAAGCCCTATCTCGAGGAGCACGGGGACCCCCGGGCGGTTCGAGCGGGCGCCGGCGTTCGGAGGAAGCGGTCGTGAACGAGCAGGACATGCAGCAGCTCGAGCGGTTCGTTGACGGTGAACTGCCCGCCGAAGAGGTGGCCGCCGTCGAGGCCCGCATCACCGAAGACGAGGGTTGGGCCGAGGCGCACGCCGACCTGCTCGCTCTGCGTCACATCTTGCAGGACGACGTCGCCGCGGCGGTCGACGCCGCCGACTTCAGTGACTTCTTCGCCCGTATCGAGGCCGAACTGCCCGACGCGGTCGCCGAGGTCGAAGCGGCGCCTTCACCCGCCCGGCGGGCGCCCGTCGAGCCGAGCGAAGGGGTCTTCGACCGCGTCAAGCGCTGGTTCGGCGACAACTGGCTGCCGACGATGATCGGGGCCGCTGCGGCCGCCGCGGTGGCGGTCTGGGTCATCGGGCCCGGCGGTGAGAGCCCCGGCCCGGCGGCGCCGTCGGTGGCCGGCACGGTGGTGGTCGACAAGGTGGACAACAACGGGCCCAAGACGGTGCTCATCAGCCAGCCCGCCGAAGAAGAGGGCGCGACGGTGATCTGGCTGCTCGACGAAGAAGAATCCGGCGAGCAGCCGCTCGACGGGGAGGATCCGATCTGATGATCACGCGCAGAAACATGATCGGTGCGTTGGCCCTCGGCCTGATGATGCTGCCCCTCGCAGCGAACGCCGCCGATGGGGTCACCCTCAAGGTCGCGGTGGTGCACGCCAAGAAGGCCGGCGATCAGACCGACCCGGCCCTGGCCAACATCCAGGGGTCGTTGCAGAAGGTGTTCGGGGGCTACACCGCGTTCAAACAGCTCGACAAGGCCGAGCTGCCGCTGACGGCGAGCAAGGGCGGCGAGGTCAAGCTGCCCAACGGCAAGACCGCCGCGTTCGCCTACACCGGCAAGAAGGGGGCGCAGCATCAGCTCAAGCTGACCATCCCCGAGAGCAACGTGAACGTCGACCTGCGGGCGCCAGCGCGCAAGATGTTCTATCAGGCCGGCATGAAGCACGACGGCGGTATCCTGATCCTGGCGCTCTATCTCAAGGACGGTTGACCGCCGCCCGCTCACCGGCCGAGCCCCTGCCCGCCGAGCCCGTAGCCCGCGTCTGCGGGCCGTGATACACCGGGCACCATGCGACCCCATGCCTCCGCCCGCCGGCCGCCGTCGGTCTCGGTCCGCGCCCTGAGTCAGCAGCTCAAGGGGCTGGTCGAGAGCCGTTTTCAGCGGATCTGGGTCGAAGGGGAGATGGCCCAGGTCAAGCCGCACCAGAGCGGCAGCGTCTACTTCACCCTCAAGGACGCCGACGCCCGCATCGACGGGGTCGTGTGGCGCTCGACCGCCGAGCGCATCCAGATGTTCGGCGGCTATCAGCCTGTCGACGGCCACCGGGTGCTGGCGCTGGGCAGCATCTCGATCTATCCCCCGCGGGGCTCGTACTCGTTCGTCGTCGAGCGTTTTCTGCCCGCGGGCACCGGCGACATGCAGGCGGCGTTCGAGCGGCTCAAGCGGCGGCTGGGGGCCGAGGGGCTCTTCGATCGTGACCGCAAGCGCCGTCCGCCGGTGCTGCCGCGGGCGGTGGGCGTGGTGACGAGCCCCACCGGCGCTGCGCGGCACGACATCCAGACGGTGCTGCATCGGCGGTCGCCTCAGATTCCGATCGTGCTCTATCCGGCCCAGGTTCAGGGGGACGGCGCGGCGGACGACGTGGTCGCCGGCTTGATGGCGCTCAGCGCCGATCCGCGGGTGGACGTGATCATCGTCGGCCGCGGCGGCGGCAGCCTCGAAGACCTGTGGACGTTCAACGAGGAGGCCGTCGCCCGGGCCATCGCTGCCTGTCCGGTGCCGATCATCAGCGCGGTGGGCCACGAGACCGATACCACCATCGCCGATCTGGTGGCCGACGCCCGGGCGGCGACGCCGTCCGAGGCGGCGGAGATGGCGGTGCCCAGCCGCGACGACCTGCTCTACACCCTCGACGGTCTGCACGAGCGGCTGTCCCGGGCGATGGCCCGCCGGCTCGAGCGTCAGACCATGCGCCTGACCGGCCTGCGTCAGCGGCTGATGCCGGGGGTCGGCTTCGGCGATCGGGCGCGTAGGCTCGAGCGCTTCGAGGCGCGGATGGATCGGGCGATGGGCAGCCGCCTCGACGCCCACGGCGCGCGGCTGCGGGCGGTCGAACGGCACCTGCGCGAGCAGCACCCCGTCACCCGCATCGCCCGGGCTCGCCGGGCGCTCGACGGCCTCGAAGCCCGCCTGCGCAGCGCCGGGCGAAACCGCGTCGCCGCCGAGCGGGTCCGAGTGGAGGCGGCGACGGCCCGGCTGTCTCGGATCGGGCCTCGGCTCACCGGCGAGCAGCGCGCGCTCTTGCGGCTGCTGCTGGCCCGGCTGCACGCGCTGTCGCCGCTGGCGAGTCTGAGCCGCGGCTTCTCCATCACCCGCCAGGGCGGGCGGGTGGTGCGCGTGGCGAGCGCGCTGAAACCCGGCACGTCGATCGAGATTCTGATGCACCGCGGGCGGCTCGAAGCCGAGGTCGTCGCGGTGTATCCGGACGCGGGCGAGCAGGCCCACGAGGAGGCTGAGTGAGCGAAGAGATGCCCGAGCGCTTCGAAGACATCGTCGGCGCGCTCGAAGACCTGGTGCGGGCCCTCGAAGGCGGCGAGCTGCCGCTGGACGAGGCGCTGCGGCTCTACGAGAAGGGGGTCGGGTTGGCCCGCAAGGGGCACGACCTGCTCGAAGGCGCCGAGCGGCGCGTCGAAGAGCTGCAGAAGAGCCTCGCCGAGGCGGGGCGATGAGCGACTTCGACGCGACCCGAAAGCGGCTGGTCTCGCGGTTCGAGTCGGCGCTGGCCGACTACGCCGCGCGCTGGTCGGCCTGGCCCGAAGGACTCGTCGCGCCCGTGAGGCATGTGCTGTTCGGTGGCGGCAAGCGGGTCCGGCCGTTGCTGGCGCTGCTGGCCGCCGAGGCGGTCTCCGACGACGCCGCGCCGGCTCTGCCCTGGGCGATCGCCGTGGAGATGATCCACACCTACAGCCTCGCCCACGACGATCTGCCGGCGATGGACGACGACGACGAGCGCCGCGGGCGGCCCACCTGCCATATCGCCTACGACGAGGCCCACGCGATCCTGGCCGGTGACGCGCTGCTCACGGAGGCGTTTCTGGTGCTGGCCGACGGCGGCTGGCCGGCGAAGACCGCCGTGCAGCTGACCCGCATGCTCGGGATCGCGGCGGGCGGACAGGGCATGGTCGGCGGGCAGATCCTCGATATCGGCGGCGAGCTGACGACGATGCAGGCGCTCGAGCACATGCAGCGGCTCAAGACCGGCGCGTTGATCCGGGTTGCGGCGGACGGCGGCGCGATCGCCGCGGGGGGGTCGCAAACGCAGGTGGCCGCGATCCGGGCCTGTGGCGCGGCGCTGGGGCTGCTCTTCCAGATCACCGACGATCTGCTCGATCGGCTGCAGGACCCCGAAGAGGACGGCAAGAACGTGCTCGATCTGGTCGACGTGCAGGGCGCGCTCGCCCGGCGGGACGAGGTCGCGCGGGGCGCGATCGATGCGCTGACGCCGCTGGGCGAACGGGCTGCGCCGCTGGCCGCGCTGGTCCATGCGGTGGCCCACCGCGACCAGTGAAGCGCCGGCCCGAGCCTCGCCCTTCCAAGCCCCGTCTCGACGAGCTGCTCGTGGCCCGCGGCCTGGCCCCCGACCTGCGGACCGCGGCGGCCTACGTCATGGCCGGGGAGATCATCGTCGGCGAGCGCCGGGCCGACAAGCCGGGCCTGCGGCTGCGGGCCGACGCCGCCGTCCGTCGGCGGACCCGAAAGGGGCACGACTACGTCAGCCGCGGCGGGCTCAAGCTGGCGGGCGCGCTCGACGCGTTCGCCCTCGACCCGCAAGGCATGGTCGCCCTCGACCTGGGCGCGAGCACCGGCGGATTCACCGACTGCCTGCTGCGGCGCGGGGCGCGCCGGGTCTATGCGGTCGACGTGGGCTACGGCCTGCTCGACTGGCGCCTGCAGCAGGATGAGCGGGTCGTCAACCTCGAGCGAACCCACGCCGGGACCCTGAGCGCAGACCAGATCCCCGAGCCCATCGACCTGCTGGTGGCCGATATCTCGTTCAACTCGCTGACCCGCATTCTGCCGCGGCCGGTCGAGCGGCTCGCGGTCGATGGCCGGGCGGTGCTGCTGGTCAAGCCGCAGTTCGAGGTGGCGCCCGACGCGGTCGAGGACGGGGGGCTGGTGACCGATCCCGCCGCCCGCGCAGCGGCCTGCGAGACGGTCGCCGCGGCTGTCGAGGCCCTGGGCCTGACGGTGACCGGGCTGGTCGAGTCCTCGATCACCGGCACCAAGGGCAACGTGGAGTTTCTGCTCGCCGCTCAGCGTCGGGCCTGACCGAAAGCCAGGAGCAGCGCGCCGAGCAGCAGGCCCGCCAGCCCGCCGCTGACGTGTCCGGCGGAGCTGATCATGGGCGTGATCGCGTCGAGCAGCGTCTGCAGGATGATCAGCATCAACCCCAGCCGCGCCGCCGCGCGCCCGGTCCGGGTGCCGCGGACCGCCGGGTGCCCCATGGTGACGACCACCACCGCGCCCAGCAGGGCCATGGCGCCGGCCGATGCCCCCACCGTGACCCCCTCGGCGCCGAACAGGCTGATGCCCACGCCGCCGAGCAGGACGCCGCCGACGAAGATCACGCCGGTGGACCACGGACCGAACGCCCGGTCGACCATCGGTCCGAGGATCATCAGGGCCAGGGTATTCGCCCCGAGATGCAGCGGCCCCGCGTGCAGGAAGCCATACGTCAGCAGCCGCCAGCCCTCGTCGGGCCAGCGGCCTTCGGCATAGAGCGCGCCCAGATCGTAGGCCACCCGCCCGTCGAAGACGCTGCCCGCGCGCAGCTGCAGCAGGTAGCCGATGGCGACGAGCACCAGCAGTGCCACGGTCAGCGGCGAGCTGCGCAGGGGTCGGGTGCGCATCAGCTCGCCCGCGTCGACCTCGGCGGTGAAGTCGTCGAGCACCTGTCGGGCGGCGGCGCCGACGGTCTGCGGCGGTGGCAGGGCGGCGCGGCGGGCCTGGGCGGCGTGGCGCACGGCCGGCGGCAGCTGCTCGTCGGCGATGACCCGGTCGAGGCGTTCGAAGGCGCCGCTCGGCGCGCCGGCAGCCGCCCGGGCGGTCGCGCTCCAGATATCTCGGGCCGCGGGCGGCAGCCGCAGCTGCGCGGTGAGCTGTTCGAGCACCATGACCCGCCCGGCGAAGGCCAGCGGCGCCAGCGCCGTGCTGCGGGCTCGACGGATCGTGGTCCAGCGCATGCGGGGGCGCCAGGCGCGCGCCGCGGTCTCGATGCCGGCGTCCAGCTCACCGAGCTCGCACAGCGCGCGGGATTGCAGGTCGACCGAGACGGCGAAGCGGGCCGCCTCCCAGTCGCGGGTCAGGCCCATCAGCGACTCCCGCAGAAGCCGGCTTTCGGGATGCCCATCGGCGGTCAGCTGCAGCGCCAGCCGGTGGGCCGGCTCGCCGTCGCCGGCGTACCACCGGTCGGCGGCGCGCCACAGCGCCTGCCAGCCCCGCCAGCCGGGACGGAACCGGCCGAGCATGCCCGCCAATCGAGCCGCGCCGGCGAAGTCGCCGCGCATGGCCCGCCGGCGGGCGCGGGCGGCGAACCAGGCCGGGCCGATCACGCCGAATACGGTCAGCGCGACCGCCGCGCCGATGGCCCACGGGCTGCTGAAGATGTGGCCGAGCAGACCGACGACGACGGCCAGCACCGGCGGCAGTGGCCAGCGCCGCGGGTGGAGCCCCCGGGCGACGAGGCTGCCCATGCTGGCGGCGATGGCGAGCAGCCCCAGGACGAACAGAAGATCCAACTCGAGTTCAGCCCGGCGGCCAGCTCAGCGACCGGCCGCCGATGACGTGCAGGTGCAGGTGGAAGACCGTCTGCCCGGCCTTGGCGCCGTTGTTGACCACGACCCGGAAGCCTTCGAGACCCTCCTGCTTCGCGACCAGCGTCGCGACCCGCATCAGGTGCCCGATCAACGGCTCGTCGCTCTCGTCCATAGCGTCGAGCCGGGGCAGCGCCTTGCGCGGGATGACCAGGATGTGGGTCGGCGCGGTGGGGTTGATGTCGCGGAACGCGATGCACTGATCGTCTTCGTAGACCCGGTCGCTGGGGATCTCGCCCCGCAGGATCTTGCCGAAGATGGTGGACATGCAGGCCTCCAGGGCTGGGGTCGGTGCATCCTACGCCATCGACGGGCAAAGGCGAAGTCAGGGGCAGGCGTTCGGCAGGCCGGGCGTGGGCGGGCGCAAGCTGAAGTCGGCGCTGTTGTCGTCGGTGTCGGCGCCGTCGGGGCAGCGGGAGAGACCGTCTTCGCCGAACTCCTCCGGCGCGGGGTTGCCCTCGGTCGTGCCCTCGAGCACGCCTTCGTAGCTCATCCCGTCGATCAGCAGGTCGTCGACCGCGCGGACGATACGGACCCCGTCGGGGCCGTTCTGGATGGAGTCGATCTGGATGCTCGGGGTGCCGGCGGGCAGGGACGCGATCACGTCGGCGCTGCCGACCACCAGCAGCTCGCCGGCTTGCAGTTCGATGCCCGCGTCACTCAGCTCGAGGGTCACATAGGGCGCGTTGCCGTTGCCGTTGACCAGTTGCAGCCGATACTCGGCCAACGGGGCCCGCGCGCGGGCCCGCAGCTCGACGAAGTCGGCCGTATCGGCCCCCGGCTGATCGTAGTCGACCTCGTTGACGACCAGCGGCGCCTGGTCCTGCACCTGGACCTGCACGGCGGCGACCAGCCCGGCCACACGCACGGTCAACTCGGTGGCGCCGACCGCCAGGCCGGTCACTTCGAACGCCGCGCGCCGCTGACCGCCCGGTACGACCACGTTGCGGGGATAGGCGATGATGCCCCCGGGCATGGCGTCCAGCTGGGCGACCAGTCCACCGAGCGGGGCAGGGGTATCGAATTCGATCGCCGCTTCGCGCACCTCGCCCGGCCGAAGGACCGAAGGGAAGACCGTCAGGATGAGGGTCTCGGGTGGGGTATCGGCGTCGACGACCCGCACCGTCGTCACCCGGCTGCCCGCCGGGTCGATCGCGCGCAGCGTCGCCTCGCCGACGCCTACGCCGGTCACCGCGACGGCCTGTTCGGTGGCCCCCGCCGGCACGATCACTTCGGCCGGCACCGTAGCGATGCCGGGCGCGTCGCTGCGCAGGCTCACCGGCAGGCCGGCGGCCGGGGCGGGGAAGTCGAGGCTGATGAGCAGCGGCGCCCCGTCGAGCTCGGGCACGGCGCGGATACCGACCCGGGCGATCGCGCCGGCCGGGCCGAAGTCGACCACCCGCGCCACGCCCTGGCGCACATCAGCTTCGTCCCGCGGCTCGAGCTTCCAGTCGCCATTGCCCAGCCGCAGCACGCCCGTGATGCTGGTATAGCGTGAGCCCACGGCCGGGCGCGGCTGCACCAGGTGCAGGTAGTCGTCCACCCGCAGGCGGTCGTCGACGACGAACTCCCGGATCGGGGCCCGGTCACCCGGCCCGAGCGGGGGGTCGATCCCGGTCACTTCGACGTCGTCGATGCGCACCAGGACACCCTCGTAGGACTCGGCCAGCAGACCGTCGGTGGCCACATCGTCCGGGTTCACGTCCGCCGGCGCGATCCGACCATCACCGAGCACGTCGAGGGCGGCGACCTCGAAGATCTGGCGCTGCCCGAAGAAGTCGTTGATACGGCCCGAGATGCGCACCCGGTCACCCCGAGTGGGCGCGGGGACCGGGTCGAGCAGGCTGTCGCCCATGTAGACCCAGATCCCGCTGAACGCGGGGCCGGCGTACCACGGGTCGCTGGGGGGGACCTGGAGCACGATGTGGCTCAGGAGCTCGCCGTCGACGCGGGTGGCCGTCACGATGCCTTCGACGATGACGGGCTGGGCCACCGGCAGACGCGCCGGGTCCCGCGCGTCGTAGATCGTCGTCCGGCACGGCTGGCCCGGCATCAGCAGGCCGCAATCGTCGAACTCGCCCTCGCCCTCACCTTCGCCCTCGCCCTCTCCTTCGCCCTCGCCTTCCCCTTCGCCCTCACCCTCTCCTTCTCCTTCCCCTTCGCCCTCACCCTCTCCCTCGCCCTCGCCCTCGCCTTCCCCTTCGCCCTCACCCTCTCCTTCTCCTTCCCCTTCGCCCTCACCCTCTCCTTCGCCCTCGCCCTCGCCCTCACCTTCGCCCTCACCCTCTCCTTCGCCCTCGCCCTCACCTTCGCCCTCACCCTCGCCTTCCCCCTCGCCTTCCCCCTCGCCTTCCCCCTCTCCTTCCCCTTCGCCCTCACCCTCACCTTCGCCCTCACCCTCCCCTTCGCCCTCACCCTCCCCTTCGCCCTCACCCTCCCCTTCGCCCTCACCCTCTCCTTCGCCTTCGCCTTCGCCCTCTCCTTCGCCTTCGCCTTCGCCCTCTCCTTCGCCCTCACCCTCACCTTCCCCTTCGCCCTCGCCCTCTCCTTCGCCCTCACCTTCCCCTTCGCCCTCGCCTTCACCTTCCCCCTCGCCCTCACCCTCCCCTTCACCGCCATCTGCCTGGATCGGGCCTGCGTCGTCGTCCCCTGAGCCTCCGCGGCCACCGGGCGGTACGCACGCCGCCAGCGATCCACACATCAGCAGCAACAAGCACAGGCGAATCAGACGCATCGAAGGACTCCGGTCGGTCAGTGGACGACTGTCCGCAGGTATACCTCAGGCGCGGCATTCGATGTGCTGGTGTACGGCCTCGTCACCTGCTCTTCACGGCGAGCAGCGGTGCGGGCTCAGGGCGCGGCGTCGGGCGCCGGACCCGCTTCGGCCGGCTCTGGGGTCGCGTCAGCCAGCGGCGTCGCCGCGTCCGGCGACCAGACATCGGGGCCCGCGTCGAGCGGCGCGGCGTCGACGATGCCCGTGTCCATCACGCCGGCGTCCATCGCGCCGGCGTCGAGGCCCATGTCGAAGGGCGTATCGTCGGTGTCGAGGCCCAGACACAGCGCGACGCCCCAGCTGCGCTCCGGCGGCGCGCCGCCCGGCTGCGGCACGAGCGGAAGCAACACGAAGAGCCGGCCCTGGGTATCGGGCAGGATCATCGTGCTCTGGTCGTCGTAGAAGCTGCCGTCGCCGGTCAGCACCGCGGCGCCGTCCACGGTGCGCGGCGCGCCCCGTCGGCCGTCGCTCCACTCGATACGATCATTGCGGATGCGCGCGGCGCGCATGCGGCTGGTCACTTCGCCGTCCTCGACGATCAGGCCGGTGCAGAAGAGATCCCGATCGGGCAGGGCCGGAGAGGGCGGATCGCGCCAGACCACGACCGGGCCCCGCGGGCTGCCGTTGTCGCTGCGATACACGCCGATCGCGCCGTCACCGCCCGCGAGCGGGCTGAGCAGCCAGTCGCCCTCGTCGAATCGCACGACCCAGCGCGGCGCGTCCTCGCCCTCGGCGACCACCGTCGCCTGGCGCGCGTCGAAGCGCTCGTCGCTCAGGGTCAGCCGCTCGGTCTGGCCGTACACCTCGTCCTGGCGCTCGAGCCGGGCGAACTCCGCCAGCGGGCTGCCCGCCTGGGTCAGCCCGAGCTGCACCGTGCGTCCGCCGAAGAGGGTCCCGCGCAGGGTCGGCTCGCGCACCAGCAGGATCAGGGCCGTCGGGTCGCTCGGCTGCTGCTCGACCATCAGGCCGATGCCGGCCTGCCCGTCGAAGCGCCCCGAGATGCGGCCGATGCCCTCGCCGAGGTCGAGGTGCCACAGCCCGTCGCTCTCGGTCTCGGCGTGCGTCGTATTCTCGCCGATGGTGAGCGCGCCGTCGGCGGTTATGACCAGTCGATCGCTGATGGCCTGCCCGTCCGCCAGCCCGTAGACGTACCACGCGCCGGCGATGGCCTCGGCGTCCACCGTCACCTCGTCGGGCACGGGGATGTCGCCGATGATCCAGGTGCAGCCGGTGATGCCGCCGGCCAGCATGCCGGCGAGGGCCCATCTCACGCTCCGCGCTCCATCAGCTCGTCGATGCGCGACAGCCCCTCTTCGAGCAGGGCGATGAAGTCGCTGCGCGCCTCGCCGGCGGTGGCCTCGACCTCGGCATGATCCAGCGGCTCGGCCGAGAGGCCTGCGGCCAGGTTGGTGATGCACGAGACCCCACACACCCGCAGGCCGGCGTGGCGCGCGGCGATCACCTCGGCCACCGTCGACATGCCCACCGCGTCGCCGCCGAGGACCGCGAGCATCCGGATCTCCGCCGGCGTCTCGTAGCTCGGCCCGGCGAGGCCGGTGTAGACCCCCTCGCGCAGCGCGACGCCGCGATCCTTCGCCGCGGCGCGCAAGGCGTCGCACAGCTCGGGGTCGTAGGCGGCGCTCATATCGGGGAAGCGCGGCCCCAGGCGGGGGTCGGCCGGCCCGACCAGCGGGTTCTTGCCGGTCAGGTTGATGTGGTCGACGATCAGCATCAGGTTGCCCGGCGAGAGCTCGGCCTTGATGCCGCCGGCGGCGTTGGTGAGCATCAAGCCGCGCACCCCCCACTTCCACAGGGTGCGCACCGGGTGCACCACCTGCGCCGGCGAGTGGCCCTCGTAGAGGTGCACCCGCCCGGCGAGCGCGGCGACCCGCGGGCCGTCGGGCCCGAGGCTGCCGACCACGAGACGGCCGGCGTGTCCGCGCACCCCGACCGACGGGAAGTGCGGGATCTCGCCGTAAGGCACGATCGTCGGCTCGTGCAGCCGGTCGGCGAAGGCGCCGAGGCCGCTGCCGAGCACGACGGCCACCGACGGCGCCTTGCAGCGTTCGGTGAGCGCGGCGGCCGCCTCGTCGGCGGCGGTGTATGGATCGAATCGCATACCTGAATCTAACCCCAATCGGCCCGGTGTTCACCCGACAGGTTACATCGCAGCCGGGCCGCTGGCGCAAATCCCTTGCGTTTTTGCGCCCGACGTTTCCGAATGCGGACCGCCGAGGCCGTCACCGGCCCGTCACGTCCCGGATCGACAGTGCTGTTCAACTCCCTGGAGTACATCGCGTTCCTGCTCGTCGTCTTCGCCCTCTACTGGGGGGCGGTGCGCTACGCGCGGCTGGCCCTCGGCGTCCTGCTCGCCGCCAGCCTGATCTTCTACGCGAGCTGGAGCCCCTACTACCTGCTGCTCATCATCGCCTCGTCCCTCGTCGACTTCAGCATGGGGGCCGGCATCGCCCGGGCGAAGTCCGCGGGGCGGCGCAAGGCGCTCTTGCTGACGTCGGTGGTCTACAACCTGGGGGTGCTCGCGGCGTTCAAGTACGCCAACTTCGTGCTCGAGGCCGTCGGCGACATGGTGGCGCTGGTCGACGCTCGCCTCGCCGAGCCGGTCCTGCGCGCGGCGCTGACGGTGGACGGCGGCTTCCTCGGCGACGCCCGGCTCGACTTCCTGCTGCCGGTGGGCATCTCGTTCTTCACCTTCCAGTCGATGAGCTACACCATCGACATCTACCGCCGGCAGCTCGAGCCCATCCGCGACTACCCGCGCTATCTGCTCTACGTCAGCTTCTTCCCGCAGCTCGTCGCCGGCCCCATCGTGCGGGCCCGCGACCTGCTGCCGCAGCTGAAGAGCCGCCCGCCGGTCACCGAGGCCATGGGCGGGCGCGGGCTGTTCCTCATCGGGCTGGGGCTCGCGAAGAAGGTCATCGTCGCCGACTACCTCGCGCTCAACATCGTCGACCGGGTCTTCGCCCAGCCCGAGCTGTACAGCGCGCTGGAGATCCTGGTCGGGGTCTACGGCTACGCGGTGCAGATCTACTGCGATTTCAGCGGCTACTCCGATATCGCCATCGGCTCGGCGCTGCTGCTCGGCTTCACGTTCCCCGACAACTTCGACGCGCCGTATCGGGCGGAGAACCTGCAGGCGTTCTGGCGTCGCTGGCACATCTCGCTGTCGACCTGGCTGCGGGACTACCTCTACATCTCGCTCGGCGGCAGCCGCAGCGGCGCCTGGAAGACCTACCGCAACCTGATGCTGACCATGGTGCTCGGCGGGCTGTGGCACGGCGCGGGCTGGAACTTCCTCATCTGGGGCCTGCTGCACGGCGGCGCGCTGGCGGTGCAGCGGGCCTGGCAGCGTCGGCGAGAGGCGGCGGGGCGGCGGCCGCTGCTGCGCGGGCCGGCGGGGCGGGCGGTGGCGGTGGTGCTGACTTTCCACTATGTATGCTTCGCGTGGATCTTCTTCCGGGCCACCACCTTCGACGGGGCCCTGGCCATGCTCGAAGGGCTGGCCGTCGGCAGCACGGGCGCGGCGAACCTCAGCGGTCCGCTGCTCTTGACCCTGCTCGCCGGCCTGGGGACCCACGCGGTGCCCCGGCGGGTGTACGATCGGGTGGTGCAGAGCTTCGCCACCCTGCCCTCGTTGGCTCAGGCCCTCGCGGTGGTGGCGGTGGGGCTCGCCCTGCGCGAGATGGCGTCGGTGGACGTCGTGCCCTTCATCTATTTTCAGTTCTGACCCCTCTGAACCTCTCTGACCCGCGATGACCGAACCGGCCCCCATCGAGAGCGCACCGCACATCCTCTGGTCGAAGACCGGGCGGGCGCTGTGGCTGTCGGTGCTCTTCGCCGCGGCGCTGCAGTGGATGCCGGGGCTCGAGCCGCTGCGCTGGGCGCCGGACGACCCGATGGCGTTCGTGCCGGGGCTCTTCCGGCCCGACGAGGCGCTCGTCGACGAAGACGCGCCCGAAGAGGTGGACGAGGGGCGGCTGGTCAGCGTGGGCCCGGGCATGGTCGACGGGCCGTCGGACGACGGCGACATCCCGGTGGGGCTGCGCCCGGTCGAGGCGCTGCTGATCGACGACGGGGCCGCCGCGAACGACGACGCGGGCGATGTCGACGCGGACGGGCCGCCCGAACCGGAGCCCGACCCCGGCCCGGCCCTGGTCTGGGACCCCGAGGCCGAGCTGCCGCCGGAGCCCGAGGTCCGCCAGACCGACGCGGGCCTGCCGCTGCTGGCCATCGAAGACCCCCAGGGCGGCATGCGCCGCTTCTACCGCGCCCTGGCCCGCGCCGAAGACGGCGAGCCCGGCGTCGCCCGGGTGGTGCACTATGGCGACTCGCTGATCACCGGCGACTACGTGACCCAGACCGCGCGCCGGCTGATGCAGAAGCGCTTCGGCGACGGCGGTCACGGCTTCGTGCTCGCCGGGCGCCCGTCGCCGTGGTACCGCCGCGACAACCTGAAGCTCTCGACCAGCGACGACTGGCAGATCAACCGCATCACCCGCCCGGCCATCGACGACGGGCACTACGGCCTCGGCGCGGTGACCGTGCGCACCCGCAAGCGCGGGCAGTGGGTGCGCATGCGCCCCGACGCGCCGCCGGACGCCGAAGAAGGGGAGCCGGCCGAGACCCCGGTGGGCACCCGGGTGAGCCGCATGCAGGTGCTCTACCTCGGTCAGCCCGGCGGCGGGCGCTTCCAGATGCGGGTCGGCGGCCCGCCGGTGGTCATCGAGACCGACACCGAAGAGCAGAAGTCGCGGGTGGCCGAGATCCGGGTGCCCGACGGACACCACACCTTCGAGCTGCGCACCCTCGGCGGCGGCGAGGTGCGGCTGTTCGGGGTGGTCTTCGAGCGCGACGGCCCGGGGGTGGTCTACGACAGCCTCGGGCTCGACGGCGCCCGGGCCAAGCTGCTCAAGCGCTTCGACCGCGACCACTGGCACGACCAGCTGCGCCTGCGGCGACCCGACCTGCTCGTGCTGCACTACGGCACCAACGAGAGCCAGTTCCGCCGGCTCAGCAGCAAGCGCTATCGCGCCGATCTGATCGGCACCATCGGCCACCTGCGCGCCGCCCTGCCCGGGGTCTCGTGCCTGCTCGTGGGCCCGATGGACCGCGCCGAGAAGCACGCCGACAGCGGCAAGCTGGTGACCCGGCCGGTGGTCAAGCGCATCGTGCGGGTGCAGCGCGAGGTGGCGTGGCGTCAGGGCTGCGCGTTCTGGAATACGTATCGCGCCATGGGCGGCGAGGGCTCGATGGCCCGCTGGTATCGCATGAAGCCCAAGCTGGCCTCCGGCGACCTGACCCACCCGACCCGGCGCGGCGCCGACCGCATCGGGCAGATGCTCTACCTGGCGCTGATGGACGGCTACGGTCGCTATCGCGCGCGGCAGGCGCCCGCCGAGCCGGTCGCGCCGCCCGCGCCCGCCGCGCCGCCCGCGCCTGTCGCGCCGCCCGCGCCCGCGCCGACCGAGGCCGCCGACGCGCCGCACCGGATGCCCATCGAGCCGCCAAAGCCGCCGCCCGCCGCGCCGGCGGCCCGGGAGACCAACCGATGAGCCCGATCGCCGAGACCGCATCGCTGATGCTCATCCGCCGCCCCGAAGACCCGGAGGTCTTCTGGGTGCGGCGGGCGCCGCACGATCGCTTCCTCAGCGGGTTTCACGCCTTCCCCGGCGGGCGGGTCGACCCGCGCGATGGCCGCGATCCCGAGCAGGCGGCCCGCCACGCCGCGCTGCGCGAGACCGCCGAAGAGACCGGCTGGCTGCCCGGCGGCCGCCTCGAGCCGGCGCTGCGGGCGAAGATCCGATCCGGCGCGGGCGCGCTGCCGATCGACGTCGCGGCGATCGCCGAGTGCATGGTGCCGGCCGGGATCTGGCGGGCGCCGCCCTATCTCGTCACGCCGTTCCAGACCCGGTTCTACGGGCTGATCGTCGACCCGTCGGCCGACCCGCGGGTCGATCCGGGCGACCCCGAGCTGGACGACGGCGGCTGGATCCGGCCCGCCGACGCGTTGGCCGCGTGGGATCGCAGCGAAGTGCTGCTGGCGCCGCCGACCCGCTGGCTGCTGCAGGCGCTGGCCGACGGCGCGTTGACCGAGCCGAAGCGCTTTGCCCATCAGCCGCCCGAAGACAGCCCCGTCAGCCCGGCGATCACGCTGTTTCCGCTGCGCACGCCGACCCTGCCGCCGGCGACCCATACCAACTGCTATATCGTCGGGCGCGACGAGCTGCTGGTCGTCGAGCCCGCCGCTGGCGACCCCGCCGAGCAGGCCCGGCTGGATCGTTTTCTCGACGCCCGCGTCGCCGCCGGGGCCCGGGTGAAGGGCATCGCGCTGACCCATCACCACCACGACCACATCGGCGGCGTGGCCCATCTGGCCCGGCGGCTGAAGCTGCCGGTCATGGCCCATCGGCTGACCGCCGAGCGCATCGAGCATCCGGTGGACGTGCTGCTCGACGACGGCGACTCGATCGCGCTGAAGGGCGGGCCAACGCTGGACGTGGTGCATACCCCGGGGCACGCGGTGGGCCACCTGTGCTTCATCGCCCGCGTGACCCGCGAGGCCATCGTCGGCGACATGGTCGCGGGTATCGGCAGCATCCTCGTCGAGCCCGACGAGGGGCATATGGGCCAGTACCTCGACGGCCTGCGCCGCCTGCGTGGCCTCGGCCTGCGCTGCCTGTTGCCGAGCCACGGTCCGGCCATCGGCGGGGCCGACCACAAGCTCGAAGAGTACGTCGCCCATCGGCTCGACCGCGAGCGGCAGGTGCTCGACGCACTGGCGCTGGGCCCCGCCGATCTCAAGACCCTCGTCGACCGGGTCTATACCGACGTGCCGCCCATCGTGAAGGCCGGGCCGAACGGCGGGCTGGCCGGGCTCTCGCTGCGGGCCCACCTCGACCAGCTCGCCCGCGAAGGGCGCGCGCAGATCGCCGGCGGCACGTGGTCGGCTTGACCGGGCTGCTGGGGTCGGGCGGGCTGGCCGCGCTGCTGGGGCCATTGCTGCTGCTCGCGGCTCCCGATGTGCCCGCGGGCATCACCGGGCCGCTCGCCGTCTTCTGGGGCGGCGGGCAGACGTGGGCGGTCGAGGTCGACGCCGAGCGCCTGTGGGTGGCGCCGGGATGGCGCGCGCCCGGCCCCCACGGCCCGCTGCGCTATCGCCTGCGGCGGGTCGCCGAGCGCCCGGCCCGCGACGCCGACGGCCTGCCGCGCCCCGCCCACCGCTGGACCGTCTTCGAACGGCTCGACCCCGCCGCGCGTCGCTGGACCCCGCTGACCGCCGCGCCCGAGCTGCCCGCCGAAGGCCAGCTCTTCGACGAGCAGCATGTGGTGCAGTTCGCCGGCGATACCGCCGGGTTCATGCGCTTTCGCCGCGTGCGCGAAGGCGCCGCCGCCCGCGACCGGATCTCGGCGCTGACCCTGTCGCTGCCCGGCGGCGCAGAGCGCCCGTTGCCGCCCGATACCCCGGCGGCGCTGGCCTGGCTGAAGCGCACGATCCCCGGGTTGATCGAGCCGTGCGTCGACCGCCCCGCCGGCCTGCTGACCCTCGACACCCCCGGCGGCATCACCGCCCGCTGGATGGCGCTGACCGGTATCGACCGCTGCGCCGACCGGGCCCACGGGCTGGCCATCGACCCGCCGCCCGCCGAGCGGGTGCGCCTGACCGGCGCCCGCTGGACGGGCGAGCGCTTCGCGCCCGATGTCGGGCCCGTGCTCGATCGGGTGGTCGACGTGCGGCCGCACCCCGACGGGCAGCTGGCCCTGCTCTTGAGCGGCCCGAGCCTGCCCGCCGGTCGGCTGGCGCATCGCGACCTCGCCCGCTTCGACGACCCGTGCACGCTGCGCGATCTGACGCTCTGGCGGGCCGGACGCACCGCGCCCATCGGCCGGGTGCCCGGGCTGACCGGCGCCCGCTGGCTGGCCCCTGGCGACCCGTTTCGGGCGGTCATCGGGCAGTGGTTCAGGCCGGCCGACGCCCCGCCGTGCCACGGGCCGGTGGCCACCGCGCCGGCGCCGGTCGGCGGCCACGCCTGTCGGATCACCGAAGACGGGCGCCCCTGGGCGGGACCCGACGACCTCGCCGCCGCCGCGTGGATCGTCGACGACGGCCCGCGGGTGCGCCTGACCGTCGCGGTGCACGACGCCGAGCGGGCCGCAGCCGACGGCATCGAGCTGTACCTGGGCCCCGGCCGCCGCCCCAAGCGGGTGCACCTGGGGCGCGACGGCCTCGAGATCCGCGGCGGCCGCCGGACCCGCCGGGCGATCGCGCGCCAGCTCGACGCCCGCTTCGAGCCCACCGAGCGGGGCTATACGGGGCACTTCACCCTTCAGCGGGCGCTGCTCGGCCGGCCGCCGGCGCTGACCGTGCGGGTCGACGATAGCGACCCGGGCATCTCCGGCGCGGTGCGGCTGTGGGCGGCCGGCGCGCCGATCGACGGCCGCAACCCGCGGGCCACCCCCGTGGAGCCGGCGCCATGATGCCGACGCTGCTGCTGCTCGTCGGGCTGCTCACGCCGACCGCCGAGGCGCCCATCGAGCACCCCGAGCGCCTCAGCCGGACGTTCGTCGCGCTGGCCGGTCTGGCGGGGGAGTCGGGCCCGGTGCGCATCACCCACTTCGGCGACTCCCACGTCGCCGCCGACCTGTGGACCGGGCCGGTGCGCGAGGCGCTGCAGGCCCGCTTCGGCGACGGCGGCCGCGGCTTCGTGCTGGCCGGGCGCCCCTGGTCGAGCTACTGGCAGAAGGCCCTCGACAACGGCGCCGAGGGCCGCTGGCGGGTCGACGGCTTGCGCGGCGGGCTCGCCGACGGCTGGTATGGCGTCGGCGGCTGCTCGATGGCCTCGGTCGATCCGCACGCCGCGATCACGGCGCGGGCGCGGGGCGAAGGCGCCCGATTCGTCGAGGTGCACCACCTGCGTCAGCCGGGCGGCGGCTGCTTCGAAGTGCGCGTCGACGACCGGCCGGTGGGGCGGGTCTCGACCGCGGCGCCCTGGGTCGAGGCCGGCTTCGCCCGCTTCGATCTGCCCCGGGGCGGCGCGACGGTCAGCGTGCACCCGCTCGGCGGGCGCGAGGTGCGCCTGGGCGGGCTCGACTTCGGCGGCGGGAGAGGCGTGATCTACGACGCGCTGGGCATCAACGGCGCCCGCGCCGACCGGCTGCTGCGCAGCGACCCGCGGGGCTTCGCCGACGACCTGCGCCGGCTCGGGCCGACGCTGATCGTGCTGAGCTACGGCACCAACGAGCTCTTCGACGACGACCTCGAGCTGGCCGACTACGGGCTGCGGCTCGACCGGATCCTGGGCCGGGTGCGCGCCGCCGTACCTGGCGCCGACTGTCTGCTGACCGGCCCGCCCGACGCCCGTCGGCGGGGGCGGCCGCTGCCGCTCATCGGCGGGGTCATCGACGCCCAGCGGGCGCTGGCCGAGGCCCACGGCTGCGCCTTCTGGGACGCCCGCGCGGCGATGGGCGGCCCCGACAGCATCCGCCGCTGGCGGCGGGCCCGGCTCGCGCAGCGCGACCTGGTGCACCTGACCCGCGACGGCTACACCCGGCTCGGCGAGGCGCTCGCCGGCGCGCTGTTGCAGGCCTTCGAGACCACCCGCCCCGAGAGCCTGCTTCGGCCGCCGGCCGGCGGTATAGTGGCGCCATGATCCGCACGCTCCTGCTCGCCGGCGTCATCGCCGTGGCCTCGCTCGCCTGCGGCGCCCGGCCCGACGTGCAGCTGCCGGCCTCGGCGCCGCTGCCCGACGGCGAGGCGGTCTACCCGCTGCGCTACAACCCGCCGCCTTGCCTCGCCGACCGGCCCGAGCTGCACGTCGAGCTGCAGACCGCCGCCGGTTGGGAAAGGGTGGCGCTCGAGGACGGCGCCGACGGTGGACGGGTCGAGGCCCTGCTCGAGCGCTTCCGGCGCAGCCCGTCGGGCATCGTGCCCGCGCTGGGCACGCTCACCAACCGGACGCGCGCCTGGGCCGGGCAGCACGGCAGCCGGGTCTTCGTGGTGCAGGTCATCGACCCGCCCGCCGCCGAGGCCCCGCCCGCCGGCTGATTCGCCGCCTCCGCAGCGATATGTCCTCCGGCCCGCCCGCGGGTGTTTTTCTTTCGAGTTCGGGCCTTCTGGCGCGCCGCCGTTCGTTCGCCTGGAGCGAATCCGGGCGACGTTCTGATTGACAGCGCCCCGGCGATCGTCGATTTCGCGGTCCGCGATTGAATATCTGTCTCGCTCGAGGGCGATCAGGCGCCGCGGATCGGCGTCGGCTTCATCTTCTGATCCCGCGCGCCGCGCCAGACCCGCCACAGACCCCAGATCAGCGCCGCCCAGACCGGCGCGTACTCCACCCAGCGCCACAGCACGCTGTCGTGCCACTGCCCCGAGCGCAGATACTCGGGGCGCGGCAGATAGGCCACCCAGGCGGTGAGCCCCCAGACCAGCACCGCCGTCGACCACGGCGCCCGCGCATCGCCCGGGCCTCCGCCCCGCTTCAGCGCGGCCAGCGGCAGCAGCCACATCAGGTACCAGGGGTGCACCACCGGCGAGACCAGGAAGAGCGCGGTCATCATCGGGCCCAGCGCGTCGTCGAGGGTGCGCGCCTTCCACCAGCACCACAGGCAGACCAGCCCGAACAGGCCGCCGGCCACCAGCTTGGCCGCGGCGAAGGCCAGCTCGTCGGGCCAGACCTCACCCGGCGCGCCCGAGGCGCCGACCAGCCGGTGCACCGCCCAGACCGCCCACTCGGGCAGATCGAGCGGCTGGTTGCTGGCGGGCCAGACCTGCTCGAAGGGCCACAGCAGCACCGCGAACAGCCCGTCGTTGGCCCGCCAGCGCTGCCCGTAGGCCCGCAGACCGGTGAGCATATGCCCGCCCGAGGTCAGCAGGTACGGCAGGAGCATCAGCCCGGCGGCGCCGACGGTGGCCGCCGCGGCGCGGGGCCGATGGCGCAGCAGGACGGGCAGCGCGAGCACCGGCACCAGCTTGGTCCAGATGCCCACCGCCAGACCGATACCCGCGCCCAGCGTCCGGCGCAGCGTCGGCGCGGCGGCCAGGGCGGCGCCGGCCAGCACGATGCCCGCGGCGCCCACCGCGTCGATGTGCCCGCCCACCGCGCTCTCGAGCACCGGCAGCGGCGCGAAGGCGTAGAGGGCGGCCAGCGCCGGTCGCCGCCCGCTCGCCGCCGCCCAGCGCCACAGGCCGAGCACCACCAGCAGGTCGGCGCCGACGAGGGCCAGCCGCAGCAGCAGGGCCGAGGGACCGAACGCGCCGGCCGCCGCGAAGGTGAGCTGCGCCGCGGGCGGATAGATCGTCGGGATGTGGGCGTGACCGATGCGCGCGCGGATGGCGCTCAGCGTCGGATCGGCGGCCAGCCCGTCGAGCGCCGCCGCGTTCGGCGGGTGCAGATAGGGGTCGACGCCCTGCCAGTGCATCGCGCCGTCCCACAGGTAGCGCCACAGGTCTTCCGACAGCAGCGGCGGCAGCAGCAGAAGGGCCAGGCGGGTCAGCGCGGCGAGGCCGACGACCGCCCCCAGCGTGCGCCGCGTATCGGGCAGGTCGGTCCAGCGCCACCAGATGTAGAGGTAGGGGATCGACGCCAGACCGTAGCCGACGATCAAGCGCTCGAGCCGGGCCGCTTCGTCTCCGGGCATCAGGCCGAAGGCCAGCGGGATGAGGCCGACGAGCAGCCCGCAACCGAGGACCCGTCGGGCGGGGTCGATCACCGGCGGCCGATCAGGTCGAGCCGGCGCCGGCCTCGCGGGCCGGATGGGGCTGCTGACGCCGGCCGAACGACCACTGGAAGAGGCTCATGACGCCGGTGTAGAGGAAGCCGACGAAGAACAGCAGCATGAACGGCAGCGCCAGCCACAGCCGGGCCTGGACGCAATAGACCACCGTGTAGGCGAACGAGACGGCGAGCAGCAGCTCGATGGTCGGCAGCAGGTTGCGCCCGCCGCGATAGCTGCGCTTGCTCGTGCGCGCCCGCCGCTTGCCTTCGACCCCCAGCTTGGGCGTGCGCACGAAGGGCGACTCGTGGCCGAACAGCGCCTCGAGGGTGGCCTTGGTATTGTTCACCGCCAGCCCGATGCCCAGGGCGAGCACGAAGGGCAGATAGGCGATGCGCTGCTTCCAGTTGCCGCCGACCTCCCGCTGGCTGACCAGATAGAAGGTGCACACCGAGATCGTCGCGCCCATGAAGAACGGCAGGTCGATCAGCATGGCCTCGTACCAGCCGTGATCGACGCGGATGCGCAGCGCGAAGGGCATCATCAGCGAGAGGATGACCATCATCACGTAGGCGAGGTTGTTGCTGAGGTGGATGAACGCCTCGAACTTGATGTGCCGCGGCTGATCGCTCCTCAGGATGCGCGGCAGCAGCTTGAGGCCCACCTGGATCGAGCCCTTGGCCCAGCGGTGCTGCTGGGTCTTGAAGGCGTTCATCTCCACCGGCACCTCGGCCGGCGCGAGCACGTCGTTGAGGAAGACGAAGCGCCAGCCCTTCAGCTGGGCGCGATAGCTCAGGTCGAGGTCTTCGGTGAGCGTATCGTGCTCCCAGCCGCCGGCGTCTTCGATGCAGCTGCGGCGCCAGATGCCGGCGGTGCCGTTGAAGTTGAAGAAGCGCCCCGAGCGGTTGCGGGCGGTGTGCTCGATCATGAAGTGCCCGTCGAGCAGGATGCTCTGGGCCTGGGTCAACAGCGAGTAGCCGCGGTTGATGTGGTCCCAGCGGGCTTGCACCATGCCGACGCCGTCGTCGGCGAAGTAGGGCACCGTCTGCTCGAGGAAGTCGGGCTCGGGGGTGAAGTCGGCGTCGAAGACGGCGATGAACTCGCCCTTGGCCACCTGCATGCCCGCCTGCAGGGCGCCGGCCTTGAAGCCGGTGCGGTCGGTGCGGTGGATGTGCACGATGTCGACGCCGCGCGCGGCCCACTCGGCGACCACCTGCCGGGCGATCTCGACGGTGTCGTCGGTCGAGTCGTCGAGCACCTGGATCTCGAGCAGTTCGCGGGGATAGCGGATGGCGCAGACGTGCTCGATGAGCCGGCGCACCACGAAGCGCTCGTTGAAGATCGGCAGCTGGATGGTCACCCGCGGCTGGATCGACGGCCCCTCGGGCAACGCGGGCTTGTTGTCCCGGTTGCGCAGGTAGAGCCACGCCATCAGGTAGCGGTGGCTGCCATAGAAGCTCAGGCCCACCAGGATGGCGAAGTATGCCCCGAGGAAGAGGATTTCCCCTGTGCTCATCTGCTGATCGTCCCAGACCGCGAAGTCGGCGGAGTATAGGGAGCCGTCCGGAGGGTGTCAACGCGCGGCCCGCGCGGCCGCCGCCCGCAAAGCCCGCCGTTGTGGGCCTCGCGGCAAATCGTCGGCCGCCGACGGCTCGGCGGGGCGCGCCTCGTCGCCCCTGGCCCCCGATCGTCATCCGCGGTAGAACCGCCGGTGACGCCTTCGGCAGGGCCCGCCTCTGCCCGTTCGGCGCCCAGCCCAGGAGCCCTTCCCAGGAGTCCCGCTGCCCATGATCCGGGTCACCGAGCTGACCAGACGCTATGGCGACGTGCTGGCCCTCGACCGGGTCGACTTCAGCGTCGGCCGCGGTGAGGTGCTGGGCTTTCTGGGGCCCAACGGCGCCGGCAAGACCACCACGATGAAGATCCTGACCGGCTTTCTGGCGCCGACGGCGGGCGAGGCCCGCATCGACGGGCGGGCGGTGGACGGGCGCGACGGGGAGTTCCGCCACCTGCTGGGCTACCTGCCGGAGAACGCGCCGGCCTATCCCGAGATGCGGGTGGTGGACTATCTGCGCTTCGTGGCCCGGCTGCGCGGGCTGCGGCGGGCGGGCGACGCGGTGCGGCGCACCCTCGAGCGGGTCGGCCTCGAGCCGATGGCCCGGCGCGAGATCCGGGCGCTGTCCAAGGGCTATCGCCAGCGGGTGGGGCTGGCCCAGGCGCTGGTGCACGATCCGCCGATCTTGATCCTCGACGAGCCCACGAGCGGGCTCGACCCGAATCAGGTCGTCGGCATCCGCGCCCTGATCCGCGCGCTGGGGCAGGACAAGACGCTGATCTTCAGCAGCCACGTGATGCAGGAGGTGCAGGCGGTGGCCACCCGGGTGCTCATCCTCGACCGCGGGCGCATCGTCGCCGACGGCGCGCCCGCGGCCCTGGGCGTCGGCGAGGGCTGGAGCCGGCTGCGGGTGGTCGGCGCGCCTCCCGAGGCCGTCGTCGCGCGCCTCGCGGCCCTCGCCGCGGTGGCCGAGGCGCGGGCGGTGGCCGATGGGGTCGAGATCCGCGGCCACGCCGACGCGCCGGCCGACGCGGCCCGCAGCGCCGCGGCCGCCGCCGTGATCGCCGCCGGCTGGGCGCTCACCGAGCTGCGGCCGGCGGGCGACGACCTGGAGTCGGTCTTCCGCCGCCTGACGGGCCCGTCGACCGGGGATGCCCGCCCGTGAAGGCCCTGACCATCGCCCGGCGGGAGGTCTCGAGCTACTTCGACCTGCCCATCGCCTACGTCGTGCTGCCGGCGTTCCTGATCCTGTCGGGGCTGTATGTCTTCGTCCTGCAGCCGTTCTTCCTGGTGGGGCGCACGACGCTGCGGCCGTTCTTCGAGTTCGCGCCGTTCATCTTCACCCTCTTCGTGCCGGCCATCACCATGCGCCTGTTCGCCGAGGAGCGGCGCTCGGGCAACCTCGAGGTGCTGCTGACCTGGCCGGTGGGCGACCTGTCGCTGGTGCTGGGCAAGTTCTTCGGCGCGTTCGCCCTGCTGGGGGCCGCGCTGCTGCTCACGCTGCCTTTCCCGCTGGCCGTCGCCGCGATCGGCGACCTGGACTGGGGGCCGGTGCTCGGCGGCTATCTGGGCCTGATGCTGCTCGGCGGCGCCTACCTCGCCATCGGGCTGCTGGTCAGCGCGGCGACCCGCAATCAGATCATCGCGTTCATCGGCGGCTTCGCGCTGTGCTTCGCGCTCTACGTCGCCGGCAAGGCCCTGCCGCTGGTGCCGCCGGCCCTGGCCCCGTGGCTCGAAGCGATCAGCTTCGACCTGCGCTTCGCCGGCATCGCCCGCGGCGTCGTCGACCTGCGGGACGTGGTCTTCTTCGTCAGCGCCATCGCCCTCGGCCTGGGCTGCACCGCCGAGGTGCTCACCGCGCGGCGGTGGCGCTGATGGCCGCCTCGACCCGCCCGCGGGCCCGGCTGCAGACGGCGTGCACCATCGCGCTGCTGCTGCTCGGCGCGGTGCTGCTCAACGTTCTCGCCGACCTGTACCCCCGCCGCCTCGACCTGACCGCCGATGGCCGGCATACCCTGGCGCCGATCACCCGCGAGCTGCTCGCTGAGGCCGAGGGGCCGATCACCATCCGGGCCTACCTGCCCCAGCGCATCCAGCCGCCCTATCGTCAAGCGGTGCGCGCGCTGCGGGATACGCTCGCCGAGTTCGAGGCCGCCGGCGACGTGCGGCTGGAGGTCTTGGACCCCAGCGACCCCGGGCTGGACGAGGCGGCGCGGCGGTCGATGGACGAGGCCGCCGCCGGGCACGGGGTGGCGGCGGTGCCGCTGCAGCTCGCCGAGGGCGACGCGCTGATCCAGCGTGAGGTGCGCTTCGGGGTGGCGTTCCTCTACCGCGAGCGGCAGGCGGCGGTGGCCCCCATCGAGCGGGCGGCCGACGCCGAGTACGCCCTCACCCGCGGCCTGCGCGCGGTCATCCGCGACGAGACCCGACGGCCGGTGATCGGGGTGCTCGCCGGCCACGGGGAGCCCGACCTCGTCGACAGCCCGCTCGCGACGCTGCTCACGCCGCTCGGCGACATGCAGCGGGTGGTGCTCGACGGCCGGCCGATCCCGGCGACGATCGACCTGCTCTTGATCGTGGGTCCGCGCCAGCCCTATGGCGAGCGCGACCGCTATGTCATCGACCAGTTCGCCATGCGCGGTCGGGCGCTGGTGGCCATGCTCGACTATCGGCCGCCGAGCACCGTCTTCCCCGACGTGCTGGTGCCGCTCGAGACCGGCCTCGAGCCGCTGCTGGCGGCCTATGGGGTCGAGATCGACACCGAGCGCACCGCGCTCGACCGGACGCGGGCGCTGCCGGCGCCGGTCGCCCGCGACGCCAACGGGCGGGTGATCACCGTCAACCACCCGCTCTTCCCGCGGATTCGCGACCTGGACCCCGAGCACCCGGTGACCCGCGGCCTGAGCAGCCTCGCCACGCCGCTCGCGGCGCCGATCACGCTCGCGGTCGAGGGCCGGATCCTGGCGCGGACGGGGCCCGAGGCGGCCACGCTCAGCGGGGTCGCTACGCTCGACGTCGCCCGGTATGCGGCCGTCGACCCGAAGCGGGAGACCGCCGGCTCGGTGGCGGTGGCGGCGGCGGTCTCCGGGCGGCCGGCGTCGGCGTTCGTCGACCGCGAGCGGCCGCCGACCGAGGCCGCCGAGACCGCCGAGCCGCCGTTCACCGCGCGCCCGCGGGGGGACGTGCGGCTGGTGGTCGTCACCAGCGGGACCCGCATGCTCGCGGCCGGTGAGAACGCGCTGGTCTTCTTGCAGAACGCGGTCGAGTGGGGCCTGACCGACGGCGCGTTGGCCGGCCTGCGGGCGCGCGCCGCCGAGGACCCGCCGCTGGAGGATACGACCGCGGCGACCCGGCGGCTGGTGCGCTACGGGCTGACCATCGGGCCGACGGCGCTGCTGCTGTTGCTCGGCGGCCTGCGGCGCTGGGGGCGGCGATGATCGATCGTCGTATCGCCGTCCTGCTCGTCGTCGACGCCGTGCTGTTGGCGGCGATCGGGCTGTCGAGCCTGCGCGAGACGACGCCCGCGCCGATCCCGTTCCGGCTGCCGGCCCTGGCCGAGATCGAGGGCATGACGCTGACCCGAACCGGCCAGCCGGCGGTGGCGTTGCGCCGCGCGAACGGCGAGTGGACCGCCGACGGCGCGCCCATCGACCCCTACGCCCACGAGGCGCTGCGCGACGTCTTCGCCGGTTCGGTCGGCGCCGATCTGGCGGTCGATGTCGCCGGGGCCGACCTGGACGACTACGGCCTCGGCGAGCACGCGCTGACCGTGCGCTTCACCGGCGCCGGCCCCGCCGAGCCGCTGCGCATCGGGCGGGTCGTCGACGGCCGGCGCACGTTCGTCTGGCCGGTCGGCGGCGCGCAGATCTACCGGCTGCGTGCCGATCTGGGGCAGGCCTTCGACCGGCCGGCGGCGCAGTGGGTCGATCGCCGGCTGGTCACGTTCGGTATCAAAGACATCGCGGCGCTCGAGATGACGCGCGGAGAGCGCCGCGACTGGTCGGCCCGACGGGGCGCGGCGGACGCTCCGTGGCGCTTCGTCGAGCCGGCGGGCCTCGAAGCGGGGCAGGACGAGGTCGGCGGCGTGGCCGCCACTCTGGTGACGGCGCGGGCGGAGAGCGTCGTCTCGGCCGAAGGCTTCGCGCCCACCGCGACCTTGACCGTCGAGACCTTCGCCGGGCAGCGCGTCGCGATCGGGTTGCGCCCCGACGGCGACCGCCTGCTGGCCCGGCTGCCCGGCCGCGCGCGATTGCTTCGGCTGCCCCGCCATCAGGCGGTCTTCCTCGACGCCCGGGTCGATGCGCTGCGCGAGCGGCGGGTCTTCGGCCCTGAGTTGACGCCGGAGGTCGTCGACGTCGTGCACATCGAGGGTGAGCGCCCGCTGCGCCTCGAGCGCGATCGGGCGCGGCGCTGGCGCATCGTGCAGCCCGCGGTCGACGAGGCGCCGTCGGACGCGGCGGTCGATCAGTGGCTCGCGGCGCTGCTCGGCCTGCGCGCGGTGGGTTTCGCCGAGCGGGCGGCGGACGGCACCTTCGCCGATGCCCGGCGGGTCATGCTGGATCACGGCGGCGAGCGGGTCACGTTGGAGATCGGCGCGCCGTTCGGCCATCAGGCCCGGCTGGCCCGCCGCGACGACCGCCGGGCGCGGGTCATGGTCATCGGCGCCAGCGCGCTCGACGTGCTCGCCCCGACCATCGAGCGGCTGCTCGCCGAGCCCGCCGATCAGCCGCCGGGGCGGTGACGGCGCAGGTCGGGGCCGTCGATGCGATGGGCTTCGCACATCTGCATCAGCCGGCTGTGGATCCGGGTGCCGACCCGGTCTTCGAGCACCTCGTGCGCCGCGTCGGGGTGTCGCTTGGGGCGGGCGACGGTGCCCGGCGCGAAGCCGCCTCGCCGGGCGCCCGGCGGCGCGTCGACGGGGTAGTTGGTCGTGAAGAGCGTGGTGCGGCCGGCGTTGTAGCGCTTGCTGATCAGCTCGTCGAGTACGTCCCGCTCCCAGTCGCTGCCGCGTCCCTTGCCCAGCTCGTCGATGGCCAGCACCGGCACCTGCACCAGCGGGTGCATCACGTCCTCCGCCCGGCCGTGGTCGCCGAAGGTGGCCCGCAGGTCGGCGAGCAGGTGCAGGAACTCGACGAAGCGCACCCGCACGCCGAGCCGCACGACCAGATAGCGCAGCACCGCGACGACGAGGTGGGTTTTGCCGGTGCCGACCGGGCCGTGCAGCAGAAGCCCCTGGCGGCCGGGGCGGAAGCCGGTGACGAACTTGAACGCCGCCTGACCGGCCGAGTACGCCGTCGGATCGAGGCCGCCCGAGACCCCCGGCACGAAGTCCTTGAGCCGCGCCTGCGCATAGCGCGCCGGCAGCCGGGCGTCGTTGAAGTGGCCGATCTTGCGGTCGACCTCGGTGCATTGGCAGGGCCGGGTGAAGCGGTAGCCGGCCTCGTCGACCTCGAAGAAGTACTGCTCGCCGTCGCACAGCGGGCACTCGGTGTAGCACCGGCAACGGGCGGCTCGGGCGATATCGCCGCGCGCGCCGGCGGTGACGATGCGGGTATTCTCGCAGCGGTTGCAGTCGGAGAGTGCGGGTCGGGTCATCGGTCGCTCCGGGCGCTCACAATCGCAGCTCGAGGGCCGGCAGCCCCAGGTGGCGCCGCAGCGCGTCGTGCAACAGCGCCCGCCGGGTGATGCGGCGGGTCTCGTCGTCGTGGATGGAGAAGCCGTCGAGGGTCGTGGCCACCTCGTCTTCGATGCCGGCCCGGGTCGCGGGATCCACCGCGCCCAGGGCCTCGTCGAGCAGCCGCAGCTCGGTCTCGAACAGCGCCTTGATCGGGTCGGGCTCGCTGCCCGCCGACCAGCGGGTGCGCAGATCGGCGATGGCCCGCCACATCGAGCGCAGCACCGTCAACGCCGCGCCGTCCGCCTGACGGCCAGCCGCTTCCACCTGGGCGACGAGCCGATCGAGCGCGGCCTGCATCGCCTGGCTCGGCTCGGCGCTCTCCCGTCGGCGGCCGATCTGCGCGTGCTGCCAGGCCTTGATGCGCTCTTCGATCGCAGGAGCGGCGTAGCCCAGCCCGCGCACCCGGGGCACGTCGGGGCGGTCGAAGGCCTGCTCGATGCCGGCGACGACCACCGCCGCCGGTATGCCGGCCCGGGCCCAGCCGGCGACCCGCTGGCGGTCCATCGGTGAGAGGAAGAGCCCCCGCCCCGCGTGCTGCACGAACGCGCGCTCCACTTCGGCGAGGTATGCCGGGGTCACCGCAGCGGCCCTCCGGGGGCGCAGGCCGACGTCAGACGTCGAGGTTCTTCACCTCGAGGGCGTTGCGCTCGATGAACGCGCGCCGGGGCTCGACGTTGTCGCCCATGAGCACGGTGAAGATCTCGTCGGCCTCGACCGAGTCGTCGATGCGCACCTGCAGCAGCGTGCGGTTGTCGGGGTCCATCGTGGTCTCCCACAGCTGCTCGGGGTTCATCTCGCCCAGGCCCTTGTAGCGCTGGATGTCGATGCCCTTGCGCCCCGACGCGAGCAGCGTATCGAGCACGCCGCGCAGGGTGTCGATCTCGCTCGGCTCGCTGCCGCGCACCACCGTGAACGGCCCCGCGCGGTCGAGCGGCGTGAGCTGCTCGAACATCGCCCGCGCGGCGGCGGCCAGCGGCGAGGACGCGGTCTCGTGGTCGACCACCGTGCGCCGCTCGCCCCCGCCGATACGCGAGCGGGCGATGAGCCGCCAACGGGGGCGCGGCGGCTCGTCGTCGTCGTCGGGCGCGGCGGGCTCGGCGTCCGCGCTCTCGACGCCTTCGCCTTCGGCGTCGTCCGCCTCGTCGTCCAGGTCGGACTCGGCCCGGGCGAGCAGCTCGTCGAGCGCGCTGCGGCCCTTCTCGGGCTCCTGCTCGACGGCGAAGCGCACCTTGATCTCGTCGGGGTAGGCCCGGTCGAAGAAGGCCTCGAGCTGCGTCTGCAGCCCCACGACCCGGTCGCGATCGTAGAAAGCCTCCGGGTCGAAGGCCCGCTCGACGAGCAGCCCTTCGAAGACCCGGGCGTCGCCCCGGCGCTGGATGCGCTCGATCTCGCCGAAGAAGGTCGACAGCTTCACCAGCAGGTTGCGCAGGTGATCGCCCTCGAGCGGGCCGTCGGCCTCGGGCAGCGACAGCTGCACCCCGCGGGTCGCCTGGTTGATGAGGTGCTGTTTGAGCGCCGCCTCGTTCTTGAGGTAGCGCACCGACTTGCCCTTCTTGGCGCGGAAGAGCGGCGGCTGGGCGATGTAGAGGTGACCGCGCTCGATGACCTCGGCCATCTGGCGATAGAAGAACGTCAACAGCAGCGTGCGGATGTGGGAGCCGTCCACGTCCGCGTCGGTCATGATGATGATCTTGTGGTAGCGCAGCTTCGAGACGTCGAAGTTGTCGACCCCGATGCCGGTGCCCAGCGCCGTGATCAGCGTCGCGATCTCGGCGCTCGACAGCATCTTGTCGAGCCGGGCCTTCTCGACGTTGAGGATCTTGCCGCGCAGCGGCAGGATCGCCTGGGTCGCCCGGTCGCGCCCCTGCTTGGCCGAGCCGCCCGCGGAGTCACCCTCCACCAGGTACAGCTCGCTCTTCTCGGGGTCCTTCTCCTGGCAGTCGGCGAGCTTGCCAGGCAGGGCCGCCGAGTCCAGCGCGCCCTTGCGCCGCACCAGCTCGCGGGCCCGGCGGGCCGCGTCCCGGGCCCGGGCGGCGCCGATGGCCTTCTGGATCACGTTCTTGGCCGGACCGGGGTTCTCGAGCAGCCAGTCGCCGAGCTTGTCGGCCAGCGTGCTCTGCACCACCGGCTTGACCTCGCTCGAGACCAGCTTGTCCTTCGTCTGGCTGCTGAACTTGGGGTCGGGCACCTTGACCGAGACCACCGCGGTGATGCCCTCGCGCACGTCGTCACCCGACAGCGTGCCCTTGACCCCCTTGAGCAGGTTGTTCTCGCCGGCGTAGCTGTTCACCGTGCGGGTCAGCGCGTCGCGGAAGCCCGAGAGGTGCGTGCCGCCGTCGCGGTTGCGGATGTTGTTGGTGAAGCAATAGATGATCTCCTGATAGGAGTCATTCCACTGCAGCGCCACCTCGACCTCGATGCTGTCGCGCTCTTCGACGAAGTACATCGGCGCGGGGTGCAGCGGGCTCTTGTTGCGGTTGAGGTGCTCGACGAACGAGGCGATGCCGCCCTCGTACTTGAAGACATGCCGCTTGCCCTCGCCCCGCTCGTCGGCGATGACGATCTCGACCCCGCGGTTGAGGAACGACAGCTCGCGCAGCCGCTGCGAGAGGATGTCGAAGCTGAACTCGTTGTTCTCGGTGAAGATCTCGCGGTCGGGCAAAAACCGGATCTTGGTGCCGGTGCGCTTGGTATTGGCCACCCGGGCCAACGGCGCGACCGGCTCGCCGAACTCGAAGCTCATCTCGTGGCGCCCGCCCTCGCGGTGGATCTCCATGTCGAGGCGCTTGGAGAGCGCGTTGACACACGAGATGCCCACCCCGTGCAGGCCGCCGGAGACCTTGTACGAGTTGGCGTCGAACTTCCCGCCGGCGTGCAGCACGGTCATGATGACCTCGGCCGCGCTGCGCCCCTCGGCGTGCATGCCCACCGGGATGCCGCGGCCGTTGTCTTCGACCGAGCAGCCGCCGTCGAGGTGCAGGGTGACCACCACCCGGTCGCAATAGCCGGCCAGCGCCTCGTCGATGGCGTTGTCCACCGCCTCGTAGACCAGCTGGTGCAGCCCCGTGCCGTCGTTGGGGTCACCGATGTACATGCCGGGGCGCTTGCGCACCGCCTCGAGGCCCTTGAGGACCTTGATCGCATCCGCGCCGTATTCGGCGTCGGCCCCCTCGGCGGCGGTCGGCTCCGGGCCCGTCTCGCTCATCTGACTCTCCAGCGTAAAGCCCCGATCTCGTGCCGGATCGGGCGACGGAACATAGCACGCGCCCTATGGCCCCACAAGGGTGCCCAGGCCGCTCGGGCGAGCGTTTTGGCGTGCCGGGTATCGCTTTGATTTCAAGGGTTTGCGCCGGCGGCTCACCGGGCGGCTCAGGCGCGCTCGATCAACAGCCGCCGCGCGCGCTCGTCCCCCTCGCTGCGGGTGGCCACCGCGTCGTCGTCGGCCAGCCGGTTGTGCATCACCCGGCGCTCGGTGGACGACAGCCCCTCGACCACCGCCCGGCGGCCGCTGGTCTGCACCGCCCGGGCGATGTCGTCCGCCGCCGCCTCGAGCAGCGCCTTGCGGTCTTCGAAGTCGCCGCCCACGTCGAGCACCAGCCGGACCCGGTCGTCGATCGCCCGGCCCGCCGCCTGCCCGGTCAGCCGGGTCAGCGCCGAGACGAGGTCGGGGCGCCGCTTGAGCCGGTCGATACCGTCGCCGGTCAGCTCGATGACCACCGCGCCGTCGCGCAGGCCGCCGTCGGACAGGTCGACCTTCAGCTCGAGCCGCTCGCACAGCTCGCCGAGAAATGCGAGGGCCGCCTGGGCACCGTCGTTCTTCGCCACGTCGATCTCCTCGGGCCCGCCAGGGCCACCTCCGGTTCGTGCGTCAGGCCCGCGCCTTGCCCTTCTTGGGGCTCTTCTTGGCGTCCTTGCCGGCCGGCGCCTGCTCCTGCTGCTGCTTGAGCATGTACAGCTGCTGCACGATGCCGAGCACGGTATTGACCAGGATGTAGATGACCAGCCCGCTGGGCAAAAAGAGCATCATGCCGGCGAACATCACCGGCATGACGTACATGATGATCTTCTGCTGGGCGGCCTCCCCCGCGCTGGGGTTGAGCTTCATCTGCCCGAACATCAGCACCCCGAGCAGCAGCGGGGTGACGTAGAACGGGTCCTGCACCGACAGGTCGGTCAGCCACAGCGCGAAGTCGGCCCGGTAGAGCTCCACCGCCGAGTAGATGGTGCGATACAGCGAGAAGTAGATCGGCATCATCAAGACCATCGGCAGGCACCCGGCCAGCGGATTGATCTTGTGCTCCCGATACAGGGTCATCATCTCCTGTTGCAGCTTGGCCTTGTCGTCCTTGTACTTCTCCTGCAGCTTCTTCATCTCCGGCTGCACGACCTTCATCGCCGCCATCGACTTGTACTGCTTGAGCGTCAGCGGCAGCGTGAGCAGCTTGACGAAGACGGTCAGCAGGATGATCGCCACGCCCCAGTTGCCGACGAACTCGAAGAAGAAGCGCATCAGCCACAGCATCGGCACGCAGATCGCGGCGAAGAAGCCGAAGTCGATCGCCTCGCCCATCGGCGGGGTCGTATTCTGCAGCTCCGAGAGCTTCTTGGGCCCGGCGTAGAAGGTCAGGGTCCGGGTGACCTCGCCGCCGGCCGCGATCTCGCCGCCGGTCAGGTCGAGGGTCTGGATCAGCCGGCTGAACGTCGTCGGCAGGCCCTCGCGGTCGGTGGCCGCGGTGCAGCGCTCGATGGTGCCGCTCTCGGCGAGCAGCGCCGTCATGAAGTAGCGGTTGTCGACCCCGCCCCACTTCACCGCGGTATCGAAGGCGACCGGGTCGCCGTCCTCCTTGGCGCTCTTGATCGAGCTGGCGTCGAGCCGCTCGAACTCCTCGCCGAACTCGCAGATCGACTCGAAGAGGTAGACCGGCGGCATGAACATGCTGCCGGTGGCCTCTTCGTCGTTCTGCACCCCGCGGAAGACGGCGCTGAGGTCGTACGCCACCGGGGTATTGCCCGGGTTCTTGAGGGTCAGGTCGGCCGAGACGGTGTAGCCCGAGGGGTCGAGGCGATAGGTGCGGGTGACCACCACCCCCGTCGCCGGGTCGGTCCAGGTCAGCGCGGTCTCGCGCTCGCCGGCCCGGGCGAGGGTGTACTCGCCGCGCGCCGGCTGGCCGGCGAGGGTCAGCTCGAGCGCCGGCGGCTCGAAGATGCCCTTCTTGCCCTCTTCGTCTTCGGTATCGCTCGCGGCGGCCTGCTTCGCGGCCGCGATGACCGGCTCGACCGGGCCCACGAAGCGGAACGGGCGGGTGCTGCCGTCGTCGAGGGTGTCGAGGTACTGCGCCTCGGTCAGCGCCCAGGTGGCGATCTGGCCGTCGTCGTTGGTGAACTCGACGGTGTGGTGGTCGGGCTCCTCGAGCTGGCCGATGATCTTGCGCTCGATGGGCTTCGCCGCCGGCGCTGCGGGCGTGGGGGCCGCCGCCGGGCTGCCATCCGCCGGCTCGCCGGCCTTGTCTGCAGGGGCTTCGCCGGCCTTGCCGCCTTCACCCGCGCCGTCGGCGGTGGGCGCCGGCCGCTCGACCGGGGCGGTGGGGAAGATCAGGTTCCAGCCGAGCAGCACCGCGCCGCTGAGCGCCACCGCCAACAGCAGCCGCCAGGTCTCGGAGTCTTGCTTGCCGTGCTGAGGGGTGTTCATCGGGTATCAATCCACCGGGTCATAGCCCCCGGGGTGCCACGGGTGGCACCGACCGAGGCGGCGCACCGTGCGCCATGAGCCCCCGAAGAAGCCGTGCTTGCGGTAGGCTTCGAGAGCGTAGTTCGAGCAGCTCGGCTCGAAACGACACGCCGCCGGCAACCAGGGCGAGATCGCCTGCTGGTAGAACCGGATGAGGGCGATGGCGACGGTCCGCACGCGCTCAGCGTCGACGCCGGCGCCGACGACCGCCGCTCTGCATGACCCGGCCGGCGGCGTCGACGAGCTCGTCGACCACCACCTGCTGCACGGTCGCCGGGCGACCGGAGCGGGCCACCAGGACCAGATCGAGCCCCGAGGGCAGCGCGTCCCGATTGCGGCGGAAGGCCTCGCGGCACAGCCGCTTGACCCGGTTGCGCACCGTGGCCTTGCCCACCTTGCGACTGACGGTGATGCCCAGTCGGGTCATCGCCCGGCCGCTCTTGCGGCCGTAGACGATGAAGTGCGGGGTGACGACCCGGTGCGTGCTGCGCTGCACGGCGAGATATTCCCGTCGCCGGCGCACGCGCAGACGCTTGGGGAAGCCCTCGCCGACCGGGCTCACTTGCGGTACGTCGAGACCGTCAGCCGCTTGCGGCCCTTCTGGCGCCGGCGCTTGATGACCGCCTGACCGCCCTTGGTCTGCATGCGGGCCCGGAACCCGTGGGTCCGGCGCCGGGAGACGTTGCTCGGCTGGAACGTCCGCTTCATTGGTGGCCCCTCTTCGAAGGTGGAGGATGGTACCGGCCGGAGAACCCCCGGCGCGAGAGCGCGGCATACAATCACAGCTGTCGGCCGGGTGTCAACACCGGGCCGCGATCCGAACGCGTCGCGCCGCGATCGTGCGCGGCCCGGCGTGCCGCCCCCGGGTTCGATCGCGCAGCGCACGGGTCGCCGATGGGGCCGATCGCAGATCGCACGCCATGTCGGATCGGGACCGATCGTGCGCCGATCGACGTCCGATCCGCAGCCGTCGTGATCCCGATCGCCGCGCCGCAGGGCGCGCGGGTCAGCGCGATCTGCTCGTCTGCAGTCGGTCTACGTCGAGCCGATGTCCGGTTGCGCCTCGGTGACGACCGGTTGTCGGGGGCATGGCGGCAGAGCGCCCTTCACGGCGCGCAGTACCGAATGCGGTATCGGGGCAAGTGCCCGAGAATAAAGCGGGATCGGTAAATCCCCGGAGATTCCCTTGCGACCCCGCAGGTCGGCTGTTAGAACAATCGACGGTCGGCAACGGACCCGTCGAGACCCTCGACGCGCTCCATATCACGACTGACATCGTCCGGCTCTGCACCACCGTGTCGGGGTCGACGGCTTCGTACGTTTTCAATGCGCATGCCCGGGTGATCGAGCCCCGACTCGATCGGCCCGTCGTGCCCCCGAGCCCTGTGGGTTGTTCGTCGGTGAAGGAGATCTGGGACGAAGCGCTCGCGTCGATTCGCGCGCGAGTGACCGACGAGAACTACGCCACCTACTTCCACCCGCTGCGCTTCGGGCGGGTCGAGGGCGAGGCGCTGGTGCTCGAGGTCGACGATCCGTTCTTCGGCGATTGGGTTCAGCTGCATTATCGCGACCTGATCGACGGCGCGGTGCGCGAGGCGGCGGGCCGGGCGCTGTCGGTCCAGGTGGTCGCCGCGCCCCGGCCGGCGCCGCCGCCGGCCCCCGAGCCGGCCCCGGTGGTCGCGCCGCCGCCGCCGCGGGATCCGATCTTCCAGTTCCCGCTCAACCCGCACTACACCTTCGATACCTACGTGGTGGGGCCGGCCAACGAGATGGCGCACGCCGCCTCGCTCGCGGTGGCCGGTGAGCCGGCCCGGGCCTACAACCCGCTCTTCGTCTACGGCGGCACCGGCCTGGGCAAGACCCACCTGCTGCACGCCATCGCCGGTCAGCTCAAGGCCCGCGATCCGGCGGTGCGCATCGCCTACGTCAGCGCCGAAGAGTTCACCAACCAGGTGATCAAGAGCATCCAGCGGCAGCAGATGGACGCGTTCCGCGCGCGCTATCGCAGTCAATGCGACGTGCTGCTGATGGACGACGTGCACGTGCTCGCCGGCAAGGAGCGCACCCAGGAGGAGTTCTTCTACACCTTCAACGCGCTGCACGCCGCCCGGAAGCAGATCGTGCTGACCAGCGACAAGACGCCCGGCGAGATCCAGCACCTCGAAGAGCGGCTGCGCTCCCGCTTTCAGTGGGGGCTGATCACGGACATCAAGCCGCCGCAGTTCGAGACCCGGGTCGCGATCCTGCAGTGCAAGGCCGAGCGGGACGGCATCGAGCTGCCCGAGAAGGTGGCCTTCTACCTCGCCCGGCTCGTGCGGGCCAACGTGCGCGAGCTCGAAGGGGCCCTCATCCGGCTGTCGGCCTACGCCAGCCTGCAGCGGCGGCCGCTGACGGTGGCCTTCGCCGAGGAGGCCCTGCGCGACATCATCGAGCAGCGCAGCCGCGCGGTCACCGTCGACTCGATCATCAAGATGGTCGCCGAGCACTACGACGTGCGCCCCGGCGACCTGCGCGGCCCGCGACGCCATCGGCTGGTCTCCCACCCGCGCAGCGTCGCGATGTACCTCTGCCGCAAGCATACCCAGGCGTCCTATCCCCAGATCGGGCGCGGCTTCGGCGGCAAGGATCACTCGACGGTGATCGCCGCCTGCCGCAAGGTGACCCGCAACATGGAGCAGGACGGCACGCTGCGCGGCGAGGTCGAGCTGCTCGAGCGCAAGCTGCCCGGCTGACGCTGCCCGGCTGACGCTGCCCGGCTGACGCTGCCCGGCTGACGCTCTCCGATCGGCGCCTCGACCCTCGCCGACGCGCCGGGCGCGGCCTACTCGACCGGCGTCAGCCGACTCCACGGAAACATGCCGCCGCAGCCGCCCTCTGCCGGCGCGCTCGCGTCGGCGCCGGCCGCCCGCGCGCTGGCCGCGTCCGGCGCGTCGTAGGCGCTCTGGCATTGATAGAGCGTATCGTCGACCGTGACCCAGTCGAAGCGGCTCCACAGGCCCGGGCTGAACCCGTTGCCGGCGTCGTTGTGGGCCACCGCCCAGCCCGTCGCGCCGTCGCCGCCCACCGCGGTGAAGACGAACCGGCTCGCGTCATCACCCTCGCCGATCTGCCAGCCGCCCGCGGTCACCGTATGCGCGCCGTCGAAGTCGTCGCTGTAGGCGCCGACGATGGCCGGCGGCTGCGCGGGCGTCAGGCCGCTCCACGGAAAACCGCCGCAGCCGCCCACCGCTGGATCGGCCGGGTCGGGGTCGTCAGCGGCGGCAGCGTCGGCGGCCGTGTCGGCGTCGAAGGCCGGCTGGCAGTACCACAGGCGCCCGTCGGCGAAGGTCCAGTCGTAGCGGCTCCACTTGTCGGCGGCGAACGGATGGTCGGCGGCGTTCTGGCCGATGGCGACCCGGGCGGCGTTGTCGACGGCGGTCAGCGCGGTGACGCTGGGCGTATCGTCGGCGCCCTGGGTCCACTGCCCGTCGATGAGGTGGGGGATGTCGTAGTCGTCGATGTAGGACCCGGCGATATCGACCGCGTCGACCTCGCCCTCGCCTTCTCCCTCACCCTCGCCTTCGCCCTCGCCACCGTCGGATTCGACGCCGCTGTCCACCAGCGCGCTGTCGGCGGGATCGCCGCCGCCGTCGTCGGGCTCGCAGCCGAGCAGAAGCGCGCCGCAGGCCAGCAGGGCCAGGATTCGAGCGCCGAGTGGGTATCCGGTATCGCGCATGATGGGGCCTCCAGGTTTGCGGGGGCGCGCCTTAACATGGGCATCAGGGTTGGACAACCGGGTTGTACAAGAACTGGTACAGGTATTATGCAAAGCGCCATGTCAGCCCCCACTCCACGTTCGGCCGTCCGCCCCGTCGCCGGGCTCGGCCCGCTGCTCGGCGTCTTGTTCTGCGCGCTGTCGCTCGGCTGTGGCGACCGCCCGCAGCCGAGCGAGCCTGCGCCGACGCCCGCCGGCGGCATCACGCTCACCGACGACGCCGGGCGCACCGTGCGGCTCGCCGGGCCGGCGCAGCGCGTGCTCTCCCTGGCCCCGTCCCATACCGAGCTGGTCTTCGCCCTCGGCGCCGGTGAGCGGCTCGTCGGGCGCACGCCTGCCTGCGACCACCCGGCGGCGGCCGCCGCCGTACCCGCGGTGGGCAACCTCTTTCCGCCGGACTACGAGCGCATCGTCGGCGCCGCGCCCGACCTGGTGCTGATGCTCGACGGGCAGGTGGACGTGCGCCGGCGGCTCGAGGGCCAGGGCCTGACCGTCGCGGTCGTGCAGCCGCGCGGGCTGGCCGACGTGGCCGACGCCATGCGCACCATCGGCGCCTTGTTGGGGGTCGACGGCGCGTCGCTGGCCGCCCGCTTCGAGGCCGACCTCGCCGCCGCCACCCGCAGCGCCGCGGCAGACGCGCCGCGGGTCTTCTACGAGGTGGGGATGGATCCGCTCTTCGGTGCGGGGCCCGGCGGCTTCATCGGCGACCTCATCCGGCGGGCCGGCGCGCGCAACGCCCTCGGCGGCGAGGCGGAGTGGCCCCGGGTCAGCACCGAGCAGCTCATCGCCGGGGCGCCCGATCTGATCGTGGTCGGCTCGGCCGAACGCCGCACGCGCATCATGGCCGAGCCGCCGCCCGGCTGGACCGCGCTGCCGGCGGTGAAGCGCGGCCGGATCGCCGCGGTGCCCGACCCCGACATCTTCAACCGGCCCGGGCCGCGGGTGCTCGACGCGCTGCGCTGGCTGGCCGCCGAGGTCGCCCGATGACCGACCGCGCACGGGGCCCGGCGGGCCTCGCGGTGGCCGGCCTGCTGCTCGTCGCCGCGGCGGCGTGGGCGGCGGTGGTCGGCCCGGTCTCGATCCCGCTCGACGAGGTCGTGCGCCTGCTGCTGGGCGGTGAGGCGCACGGCGGCGCGGTCGACCACGGGGCGGTGCTGTGGGCGGTGCGCCTGCCGCGCATCGCCCTGGGCATGCTGGTCGGCGCGGCCCTGGCCAGCGGCGGCGCGGCGCTGCAAGGGCTCTTTCGCAACCCGCTGGCCGACCCGTACGTGCTGGGCATCGCCTCGGGCGGCGGGCTCGGCGCGGCGGTGGTGCTGCTGCTGGCCGGGCAGGGGCAGGTGGCGCCGGGCTGGGTCCCGCCGGCCGCGTTCGCCGGCGCCGCCGTCGCCGCGTTCGCGGTGCACGGGCTGGCCTGGCGCGCCGGGCGGCTGCCGCTGGCGGCGGTGCTGCTGGCGGGGGTCGCGGTGGGCCTGATCGGCTCGGCGGGCGTCTCACTGGTGCTCGTGCTGGCCGAGACCCGGGCCGGCGACATCGTGCAGTGGCTGCTCGGCGATCTGGGCGGCCATGGCTGGTCGGCGGTGGCCGCCGTCGCGCTGGCGGTGGGCCCGGCGCTCGCGGTGCTCTTCGCCCATACCCGCACCATGGACGCGCTGCTGCTCGGCGAAGACTCGGCCGCCGGGCTGGGCATCGACGTCACCCGGGCCAAGTGGTGGATCCTGGGCGCCGTCTCGCTGGCGGTCGGCGGCGCGGTCGCCTTCTGCGGGCTCATCGGCTTCGTCGGCCTGATCGTGCCCCATGGGGTGCGCATCCTGACCGGCGGACGCCATCGCTGGCTGGTGCCCATCTCGGCGGTGGCCGGGGCGGCGGTGCTCGTCGCCGCCGATACCGTCGCCCGCACCGCGCTGCCCGATCGGGCGCTGCCGGTGGGCGTCGTCACCGGCTGCATCGGCGGGCCGTTTTTTCTCTACCTGCTGCGGCGGAGCCTGCGATGAGCCCGCCCGCCCTCGAAGCGCGCGGCATCGCGGCGGCCTACGGCATCGCGCCGGGGCTCGACCTCGCCGTGCCGCAAGGCGGCATCACCGGCCTCGTCGGGCCCAACGGCGCCGGCAAGTCGACCCTGCTCGGCTGCCTCGCGGGGCGTCTGCGACCGACCGCCGGCGAGATCACACTGTTCGGCGAGCGCCTCGACCGCCGCGACCGCCGCGCGCTGGCCCGCACCCTCGCGCTGATGCCCCAGGAGGAGCCCCGCCCGGACGGCTTCACCGTGCGCGACGTCGTCGAGCTGGGCCGGCTGCCGTATCTGGGGCGCTTCGGGCGCCTGAGCGACGCCGATCGCGAGGCGGTGCACGCCGGCATGTCGCTGGCCGGGGTCGAGGCCTTCGCCGCGCGCCCGATCGACAGCCTCAGCGGCGGAGAGTACCAGCGGGTGCGCATCGCCCGGGCGCTGGCCCAGGAGCCGCGGGTCCTGCTGCTCGACGAGCCCGAGGCCCACCTCGACCTGGGCCATCGCAGCGCGCTGATGGCGTTGCTGGCCCGGGCCAACCGGCGGCGCGGGCTGACCGTCGTCGCCGCCCTGCACGCGCTCGACGTCGCGGCGCTCTACTGCGATCGCATCGTCTTGATGGACCGCGGGCGCATCATCGCGAGCGGGCCGCCGGCCGCGGTGCTCACCGCCGAGCGGCTGGGCGCGGTCTACGGCAGCCCGGTCTGGGTCGAGCCCGGCCCCGACAGCCGCCTGCGGCTGGGGCCCGTGCGCACGGAGAGCCCCCTGGAGGAGCAGACATGAAGCGCACCCTCAGCGGCGCAGCGTTGGCCCCGGTATTGGCCCTGTCGTCGGCCCTGCTGTTGACCCTGGTCTGGGGCTGCGAGGGGCCCGCCGAGGCGCCGCCGCCCGCCGAGCCGGGCGTATTCGACCACCCCCAGGCGCTGCTCTTCGTCGACGGGCTCCTGGTGGTGGCCAACAGCGGCTTCCGCCACGGCGGCCCCGACGCCTGGGCGCCGGGATCGCTGACCGTTCTCGACCCCACCACCGGTGCGGTGCGGGCGCGCATCCCGACCAGTCGGCCCAACCCGCAGGCCCTGCGGCGGCACGGCGACTGGCTCTACGTCGTCGATACGGGCCCGCTGGATCTCGGCGATGCACCGCAGGCCGGCGGCGAGGGCGCGATCGACATCTTCCACGTCGCCGGGCTCGCCGAGGGCCGGGCGCCGGCGACCACGCACATCCTGCCGCCCGCTCCCGCCGACCGTCGCCTGGGCGCGCCGGTCGACCTGGCGGTGCGCGGCGAGCGGGTCGTGATCACCTCCGCCGTCGCCGACATCGCCTGGGTGCTCGACCGCGCCCGCGGCGCCTGGGCCCGCGGACCGGCCGATCCGATCCGGCTCGGCGACGAGGTCTCGCTGGGGCTGGGCGCGGTGCGCCCGTGGGCCGGCGGCTTCGCGCTGGTCGACTTCAACGCCGACCGGCTGCACCTGCTCGGCCCGACGGGCATACCCAGCGGCTGCGCCATCGAGCTGGGCGAGCACCCCGACGTCTTCGAAGGCGTCGGCGCGCCGGTCGTCGCCGGGGCGACGCTGTACGCGCTGGCGAGCCACGCGGGGCTCATCCGGGCGGTCGAGCTCGACGACCTCGCCGACGACTGCGCGGCGCCGGTGCGGACGGTCGCCCGCGGGCTGGGGCAGGTGCCCAACGACATGGCGCTGCACGACGGGCGGCTCTTCGTCGTCGCCTCGGGGGACAACGCGGTGCGGGCCTACGATCCGGCCGACGGCCGCCGGACCGGCGAGTGGCTGCTGCCGGTGAACAGCAACCCGTTCTCGGTGGCGTTCGACGGGCGGACCATGGCCGTCAGCGAGTGGGCCGCCCACGGCGTCAGCCTGTTCGACCTCGACACCGGCGCCGTGCGGCGGGTCGCGCCGGCGCCCGATCCCGGCGCGCCCGACGGCGGCCTGCCCCCGCCGGCGTCGGATCCGATGGGCACGCCGAGCCCGGCCGACGTGGTGGTCGACGCCCCCGCGGTCGACGGGCCCTTCGCCGATCCCGAGCGGGCGGTGAATGGCGTGCGCGGGGCCGGAGCGGGGGCCGGCGGCACCGACGTATTCTCGCTGCCGCCGGACGGCCGGCTGACCCTGCGCTGGTCGGAGCGGGTGGTGCGCGACGGGCCGGGTATCGACTTCGTGGTCTTCGAGAACCCCTTCCGCCACGGCGGCGGCGTCTTCTTCGACCCGCTGATCGTCGAGCTGTCCGCCGACGGTGAGCGCTGGTTCACCTGGCCCCACCGGCTGTTGCCCGGTGACGGGGCCACCGAGGATCCGTCGCTGTGGCAGGGGTTCGCCGGGCTGACGCCGGTCTGGCTGCACGCCGAAGACAACCCGGTCGACCCGTTCGGCCCCGCCGCCGGCGGCGACGGCTTCGACCTGTCGGCCCTGCCCGACGCCGGCGAGGCCGGGCGCATCCGCCGGGAGGGGTTTCGCTTCATCCGGCTGGTCTCGGCGGCGGGGCGGGCCGACCCGCAGACCGGCGCGGCTTTTCCCAGCCACCCGGTCAGCGACGGCCCCGACATCGACGGGGTCTACGGGCGCTGGTTCGACGACGACCCGCGCTGAGCGCGCGCCGGATCAGGGCGAGCCGGGGGCGTCGGCCGGCGGCGGCGGATCGACCGGCGCGCTGAAGAGCGCGATGCCCGCCGCGACGAGGGCGAGGGCGACGATGACGCCGGCGATCAGCAGGACCCGCCGCTGCTGGCGCCGATGCTCGGCCTCCGGATCACGGGTCACCAGCCGTTTGTAGTAGCCCGCGCGGTCTTCGAGCACCGCCGGGCCGTCGTCCGCCGCGCCGCGGGGGCCGTTGCGCACGACCGCGACCGGCGGCGGCGGGCGGCGGCGCGGGCCGGTGGGCGTCGCCGGGGCCGGGGCCGGGGCCGGGGTCGGCGGGCGCACCGCCGGCATCGCCGGTGACGAGGTGTGGATGATGCGGTGGCCGTCGGTGCCGCGCATCGGGATCTCGGCCGAGCCCGACTGGCGCAGCATCTCGCCGGTGATCAGCGACGGCGGCAGCGAGACCCCCCGATTGCGCAGCGCCAGCGACTCGAGGGCCACCCGCATCGCCTCCGCGTCGGGAAACCGCTCGCCGGGGTCTTTGGCCAGCGCGGTGAAGATGACGTCCTGAAACGCCTCGTCGAGCTCGGGGCGGCGCTCGACGAGCGGCGGCGGCGGCTCCTTGATGTGCTTGATGACCAGCGAGAACGGGGTCGAGCCGTCGAAGGGCGGGTCGCCGGTCAACATCTCGTAGGCCACCACGCCGAGGCTGTAGAGGTCGCTCTCCGGCCGCGGATCGCCCTCGCCCTGGGCCTGCTCGGGGGCCATGTACTCCGGGGTGCCGAAGACGATGCCGGTGCGGGTCAGCGCCTCGCCGCCCACCGGCGCCTTGACGATGCCGAAGTCCATGATGGTCACGTGCCCCTCGGGGCCGACCATGATGTTGCCCGGCTTCACGTCGCGGTGGACCATGCCCTTCTTGTGGGCGTGCCCCAGCCCGCGGCAGGCCTGCATGATGATCTGGCGGACCTCTTCGGGGGTGTAGAGCGTGCCCTTGTCGGCCCGATAGTCCTCGAGCCGCTCGGCCACGGTGTGCCCGTCGAGGAACTTCATCACGAAGTAGTTGAAGTGCCCCTGACGGCCGGTGTCGTAGACCGGCACCACGTTGGGGTGGTCGAGCACCGCCATCGCCCGGGCCTCGCGGTCGAAGCGGGCGATGATCTCGTCGTCGGTGCTGAACGCCTCGGGCAGCACCTTGATCGCCACCTTGCGGTCGAGCCGGGTATCGCGGCCGAGATAGACGATGCCCATGCCGCCGCGCCCGATCTCTTCGAGCACCTCGTAGCGTTCGTTGAAGCGTGTACCCGGGGGGACCGGCGTGTCCGGCGCGAGGCCCGCGTGGCTCATACGGACCCGCCCTTCCCGATGGCGGACGAGACGACCGATGCGACCGGTGCTGGTGTGAAGTCAGACGCCATCTTCCCCTGCCGGACTATACAGCATCATCCGGGTCGAGACGGATCGCAATTCCCCGATGAGCCGAGCGTGCGTGGGCCGACAGGTCGTGGCGCGGTTGACACGCCGCGGCCCCTGCTCGACCCTGTGCCCATGGAGCTGCTCGTCGCCATCTGCAAGGACTACCGGGCCGTCGAGGACATCCTCCTCGGCTTCGTCGAACTCGGCATCACCGGCGCGACGGTGCTCGAGGGGCGGGGCATGGGCCAGATCATCGGCGAGATCCCCATCTTCGCCGGGCTGCGCGGCCTGTTCCCCGGCTCGGTGACCGACTCCCACGTCATCATCACGGTGACCACCCGCGACCGCGCCCGCGAGGCGATGGGGCTCATCGAGCGCGTCGCCGGGCCGCTCTCCCACCCGGGTACGGGCATCGTCTTCACCGTGCCCATCGGCGCGCTCGACGGGCTCAAGCCCGAGCTGCCCTGAGCGGCGCGCGGGGAATTCGGCGACCCGGGGGCGCGCCGGGCATCGGTTTCTGCTAAGAGCTTCCCAGCAACCGACCCCCGACCCCACCGAGGATCGATCGTGCGTATCGCGTTCTACCTCTACACCGCGTTGGCCGCGGCCGGGATCTTCGTCTCCGAGCGGCTGATCGCGATCCATCTCAATACGCTCTATGCCCGCGCCGGCGACACCGGCATCTGCGGCGGCGAGGGCTTCTCGTGCGCCGAGGCGGCCCAGAGCGGCTACGCCGAGATCGCCGGGCTGCCCATCGCCGCGCTGGGCATGGCGTTCTACGTCAGCGTCATCGTGCTCGCCGCCGTCGCCCGCTTCGCGAAGAGCAAGGACCTGCAGGCGCGGCTGCCCGACGTCTTCCTGCTCGGCGGGCTGGCCAGCGTGGGCTACTCGATCTTCCTCGCCGTCGTCAGCGCGACCGACATCGGCAAGCTGTGCCCGTTCTGCATGGGGCTCTACGGCATCAACCTGGGGCTCTTCCTCACCGCCGGCTTCACCCATCCGGCGGGCTGGGGCGGCGGCTTCAAGCGGCTCGGCGGCGCGATCCCGACCAAGGCCTTCGGGCTGACGCTGGCGGTGATGCTCGTCGCCACGCTCATCGCCCAGGGGGTCTACGCGCATCAGGCGGAGGGCGCGGCGGCGCGGGCCGAGCAGATGAAGCAGGTCGCCGAGATGCGCAAGCCGGCGAAGCTCGAGGTCGAGGTGGGCCAGGCGCCGGGAAAGGGGCCGGCCGACGCGCCGGTGGTGGTCGTCGAGTTCAGCGATTTTCAATGCCCGCACTGCCGGCGGCTGGCCGAGAGCCTCGAGGCGGCGCAGAAGGCGATGCCGGGCAAGGTGCGCTACCACTTCAAGCACTTCCCGATGGATCCGTCGTGCAACCGCATGGTCAAGGGCCGGGGCCACGACAAGGCGTGTGAGGCCCACGTGGGCATGGTCTGCGCCCAGCGCAACGGTAGAGGCTGGGAGATGCACGATCTGATCTTCCAGAATCAGCGCAATCTGGGGCGGGACGCCTTGATCACCTTCGCCGGGCAGCTGGGCATCGACGTGGAGGCGTTCGGCGCGTGCCTCGACGATCCGGCGGCGCTGGCGGTGGTCCAGGCCGACATCGAGCAGGGCATCGCGCTGGGCGTGCCCGGCACGCCGGTGTGGTTCGCCAACGGCTGGCGTGAAGTGGGCGCCCGCGACCCGCAGACGATGAAGGCGATGCTCGAGCAGCGTCTACGTCAGGCGCAGACGCCCGCGCAATGAGCGCGGGTATCCAGGTACTCGCCGAGCGCTTGCGGGGCCGCCGGGTGGGTGTAGCGCTGTCCAGCGCGTTTTTCGGGTTCTACGGACACACCGGATTCTGTCGGGCGCTGGCCACGCGAGGCATCGAGCCGGTGGGCTGGTCGGGGGCGTCTGCGGGCGCGATGGTGGCCGCCTTTGCGGCGGCGCGGGCGGTGGATCGGCTGCCGCCGCTGTTCGAGTGGCTCGAGCGCAAGCACTTCTGGGATCCGACCCGCTTCGTCGGGCGGCCGCCGGGGCTGCTGCGCGGGCACAAGTTCCGCGACCTGCTGGCGGAGCATCTGCCGCGGCGCACGTTCGAAGAGTGTGAAGATGTCCTGGTGACCATCGCCACCGACCTGACCCACGGGCGGCGGCATGTGGATCACAGCGGCGAGATCGTGCCGGCGGTGTGGGCCTCGTGCGCGCTGCCGATCATGTTCCGGCCGGTCGAGCGCTTCGGCGCGCTGCACAGCGACGGGGGCATCGTCGACAAGATGCCGATCGCGGCGCTGATGGATCACTGCGAGGTGGACGTCATCGTGGCCCACCACATCCCGACGACCGGGCTCAGCCGTCGGCTGCCGCGCACGCCGGGGCGGTTCATCGAGCGCATGCTCGACATCGCCCGCGAGGACGGCTGGAAGCACCAGGCGGCGCTGGCCGAGGCGCGGGGCGTCGAGATGGTGGTGATCACCAGCGCCGATCTGCCGCGGGTGAACCCGTTCAAGCTCGAGCTGGGGATCGAGGCGATGTTGGCCGCCGAGGCGTCGGTGGGGGCGCGGCTCGATCGGGGGTGAGGGGGCTTCGGGCGGTTTGTTTGAGGGTTGGGCAACGCGGCGGCGGTCCGCCCGCCGTCGGGTGCACCGGCGCCCTGCTTCGGCTTGGGCAGCGCCGGTGTGGAGGGGTTTTCTCGGCGTGTGATGGAGGCGGGGTCGGCTTTGGCAGGGGCCGGCAGACGGGCGCCGGTGCACCCGCCGTCGGTCGGCCCGCTGGGTCGGGTGGGGAGTGAGGGAGGGGGATCGGAGGTGGGTAGGGAGCGGGTGCGGGGTTGGGAGAGGGTGAGGGAGAGGGGTTATTGGCCGAGGGGCAGGGTGGGCAGCAGGAAGATGGCCGAGTCGCTGTCGGGGTTCTCCTGGCTGTCGCTGACCTCGGCGGTGAAGAAGAAGCCGGTCAGGACGATGCCGGTGAACGGGATCTCGACCTCGATCTGCTGATCGAAGCTGGCGACGATGCCCGAGAGGCGGCCGTCTTCGGCGAACATCAGGCCTTCGGGGATGCCCGCCTGGGGCACGAACTGGCGCAGGTTCTCGTCCAGCTCGGTCTCGACCCAGGTGTAGGGGCGCAGGCCGCCCTGGGCGGCGAGCTGGGTGTCGTAGGGCAGGGGGTTGCCGCCGATGACCGTGAGGGTCGGCAGGGTCACGACCCGGGTGAAGAAGAGGTCGAGGATCTGCTCGGCGACGATCTCGAGCGGGGCGACGGCGACGTTGAGGACCAGCTCGCGCTCGGCGGCCTGGGGCGGGTCGCCGGCGTCGACGACGCGCGCGGTCAGCGGGAAGGGGCCGATCTCGCTCGGCGTGCCGCTGATGCGGCCGTCGGCGGTCAGCTGCAGGCCCGCGGGCAGGGCGCCCTGGGTGATGAGCCAGCCGTAGGGGTCGACCCCGCCGAGCGCCTCGAGCTGCGCCTCGTAGGCGAAGCCCTCTTCGGCTTCGGGCAGCTCGGCGGTGACGATCGAGAGGCCGGACCCGACGACGGTCAGCACCAGATCGGCCGTCGCCGAGCCGCGCGCGTCGTCGGTGACCCGGAAGCGCACCGGGAACTCGCCGGCCTCCTGCGGCACGCCGCGCACGAGGCCTTCGCCGTTGAGGCCGACGCCGCGGGGCAGCATGCCGTCGGCCAGCGACCAGGTGTACGGCGGGGTGCCGAAGAGGGCTTCGAGGGCCGCCTCGTACGGCGTATCGACCTGGCCCGGCGGCAGCTCGCCGGTCGCCACCCGCAGCGGCGGCTCGACGCACTGGCCGTCGACGCAGGCCCGGTCGCGGGCGCGGCAGTCGCTGTCGCGCACGCAGGCGATGCAGTCGCCTTCGAAGCAGACCTCTTCGGGCTGACAGGGCACCTCGACGAAGCTCGAGCCGTCCTCGGCGCAGGTGTAGACCGCGGTGCGCCCGCAGAGCACCTCGCCCGGCTCGCAGCTCGCCGGCGGGTCGGGCGGCGGCGCGCAGGCGCCGTCGACGCAGCGCTCGCCGGCGGCGCACGGGGCGCGATCCCAGGTCGCGCCGTCTTCGGCGCAGGTCAGAATCACGTCGGCCCCGCAGAGCACCTCGCCGGGGGTGCAGATCGGCGGCAGGCAGCGCCCGTCGGCGCAGCGCTCGCCTTCGGCGCAGGCCCGCGGCTCGATGTAGGCGGTGCCGTCGGCGGCGCAGGTCTCGACGGTGCTCTCGTCGGCGCAGCGGGTCAGGTACGGGGCGCAGATCTGCTCGACGCAGGCCCCGTCGATGCAGGTGGCCATGCCCTCGCAGCGCTCGACCAGCCAGCCGTCGCCGGCCTCGAGGCAGGTGCGCCGGCGGCCCTCGGCGTCGCATTCGGTGGTCTCGGGTATGCAGATCTGCCCCGGCGGCAGGCCGCTGTCGACCCCGCCGCCCTCGGGCTCGGTCTCGGCGTCTTCGAAGCAGCCGGCCAGGGCCAGCCCCAGCAGGGCGGTGGAGAGGAACAGGCGGTTCATCGGGCCTCCAACCGGCCGAGCATCTCGGCCTGCAGGCGGTCGAGGCGCGCGCCGGCCTCGGCTTCGGCGTCGGCCAGCGGGCCGTCGAGCGGGCTGCGCACCTCGAAGTAGAGCTTCAGCTTGGGCTCGGTGCCCGACGGGCGGGCCAATACCCGGCCGCCGTCGGCCAGGTCGAAGGCCAGCACGTTGCTGCGCGGCAGGTCGATGGGCGTCTTCGAGCCGTCGACATGGGTCGCGTAGCCGGTGTGCAGGTCCCGCACTCGGGCGACGGCGACCCCGTCGAGCGCTTCGGGCGGCGCCTCGCGCAGCCGGCCCATCATCGCGGCGATGCGCGCCTTGCCGGCGGCGCCGGGCAGCTTGATGCTGTGCTGGCGGGTCGCGTGCAGCCCGTGCGCGCGATACAGCGCCGTCAGCCGGTCGAGCACCGAGATGCCCTCGGCGGCGCAGCGGGCGGCGAGGTCGCAGAAGACCAGCGCCGCCGAGATGCCGTCCTTGTCGCGCACCACCGGGCCGACGCTGTAGCCCAGGGCCTCTTCGAAGCCCATCACGAAGCGCCCGCCGGCCCCGTCGTGCTTCAGCGCCTCGGCGGCGATCCACTTGAAGCCGGTCAGCGTCTCGACATAGGCCGCGCCGTGGGCTTCGGCGACGCGGCGCAGCATGCCGCTGCTGACGATGGTCGTCGCCACCAGCCGGCCCTCGCCCTGCGCGCCGTGGCGCAAGAGCTCGTCGGCCAGCAGCACGCCCACCTGATTGCCCGACAGCGGGCGATAGCCGCCGCGGCCGTCGGGCACCGCCACCGCGAGCCGGTCGCCGTCGGGGTCGTTGGCCACCAGCAGGTCGGCGCCCCGGCGCTTCGCCTCGGCCAGCGCCAGATCGAGGGCGCCGGGCTCCTCGGGGTTGGGGAAGGCCACCGTCGGGAAGTCCGGGTCGGGGTCGGCCTGGGCGGCGACGGCGTGCACGCTGTGCCCCGCCCGCTTCAGGGTCGCCTCGATCAGCCGCCGGGCGACCCCGTGCATCGCGGTGTAGACCACCTGCTGCCCGCCGGGCGCCTGCCAGACCCGCAGCGCCTGGATCTCGTCGAGGTAGGCCGCCTCGGCTCCGGCGGGCACCGGCTCGATCAGGGCGTCGGCTTCGGGGCCGCCCAGCTCGACGGCCCACGGCCCGCCCAGGCGGTCGATCGCGGCGCTGATCGCGATGTCGTGGGGCGGCACGATCTGGGCGCCGTCGGCCCAGAAGACCTTGTAGCCGTTGTCTTGCGGCGGGTTGTGGCTGGCGGTGACCACGACGCCGCCCGCCGCGCCCAGCCAGCGCACCGCGTGGGCCACCTGCGGGGTCGGGGCGACCCGATCGTAGAGCAGCACCCGCAGCCCGGCGCCGGCCAGCACCCGCGCGGCGTCTTCGGCGAAGGGCCGCGAGCCGTGGCGCCCGTCGTAGCCGACGACCACCCCGCGGGTCTTCGCGTCGGCGATCGAGGCCGACAGGTGGGCCGCGAAGCCGGCGGTGGCCCAGCGCACCAGCGCCCGGTTCATACGCCCCGGGCCGGGCCCCAAGGCGCCGCGCAGCCCGGCGGTGCCGAAGCTGAGGCGGTCGCCGAAGTGGGCCGTGATGCGGTCGAGATCTCCCGCGGCGAGCAGCGCCTCGCCGGCGGCGCGGGTCTCGGGGTCGGGGTCGGCGTCGATCCAGCGGCGCGCGCGGCGCTTCAACTCGGTGAGCGGCATGGGCGGCTCCTGGCGGGTCGATAATCGTTCGGGTGCTGCTATACCTCAGGGCGGGCCGTCGAGGCGAGTCGGGGTCGCTTCGGGGGGCTCGCTCAGCCGGCGTCCGGGCGCCGCGGCCCGAGCAGCAGCCAGGCCAGCCACCCGCTGAACAGCAGGATGAGACCGTTGAGGACCACCTCGAGGGCCTCGCGCCAGCCTTCGGGCTCGGGCGGACTGCGCGCCTGCGACCGTTGCCAGGCGTTGGGCAGCGCCGGGTCGGGGGCCTCGGCGACCCCCAGGGCGTCGACGATGGTGCGTACCCGGCTCGCGTCGATCGGCGTGCCGCCGGTGGGCAGCGCCGCCGCCGGTCCACCGCCGCGGGTCAGCGCGTCGCCGGGCGCCGCGCCGGCCAGCACCACCTGAGCGCCCACTGTCTCCACCGGTCCGGCCCGGCCCGGTCCCGCCGGGATGCGCGCCATGCGCAGAAACGGCATGCGCACCGCCCGCTCGGCCGTCAGCCAGCCGTCGAGCCCGCGCAGCGCCAGCTCACCGGATTGCAGCGCCCCGCTCAGCGGCGCATCGTCCGGCGCGGCGAAGATCAGCGCGCCGTCGAGCGCGCCGTCCTTCACCGCGGTGAGCAGCGCCGCCGAGCCAGCGCGCCGGGTCCGGCGCAGACCGAGGGCGTCGAGCATCGCCTTCGCCGCCCGGCCGGCGGTGCCCGTCTCGATGCCCAGCCGGCCGGCCAGCGCTTCGCCCGGATCGTTCGCCCGGCGGACGACGTGCATCCGGCGCTCGCCGAGCACCGCCAGGGCTTCGACCCGATCGTCCCGCACCCAGCGCCGGCGCCGTACGCTCCAGCGGAAGAGCTGCTCGGCCCCAAGGACCGCGGCCCGCGCCGCGCCGGTGGTCAACTGCTCCTTCGGCGCCCGGTGAGCTTCGACGCGGACCGGGCGATCGGGGAAGGCCGCGCGCAATGCCCGCCGCGCGGACGGTACGGCTTGCTCCAGTACGCCTTCCGGGCGCCCGAGCACGACCTCCGGGCCGACTTCGACCGTCACCGCGTCGGGGTCGACCAGGCCCGCCTCGACGAGGAAGGTCCGCGCCACCGATGCTGCGTCCCGGCCTTCGATCTGCACTTGCCCGTTGAGCCGGCGCATCGTCGCGGTGTCGATGCGGCCGGCCAGCGGGTCGAGCGCCTCGCCCAGCGCCGGGTGTTGGGCCATCGCGCCGGCCCGCAGCACGATCACGCCTTCATAGGGCGGGAAGAACGCGGCCGGATCGGCCAGCGCGGTGAAGCCCAGCTCGTCGATGGCTCCGTCGGTGGCGTAGCCGATGGCCACGTCGGCCCGGCCGATGCGCACCGCCTCGTAGCGGCTCTGGGGCGACTCGATGATCAGCGGCTCACGGGCGGCCTGCAGGCCATAGCGGCTCACCAGCGCCGCCAGCCCGTCCCGTGGGCGACGTAGGTACTCGTCGGGCACCGCGAACCGCAGCGGGCCGCGCGCCGACAGCCCGCCGATGCCCGACAGCCCCTCGGCGACGTCGTCGGGCAGCAGCACCCGGTAGCCGTTGTCGAAGCCCAGCGGCACCCGCCACTCGAAGCCCAGCGGGGCGTAGAGCGCCCGCACCCGCTCGATCGTCGCCGGCCCCGGGGGCGCGGCGATGTAGTTCAGCCCGGTGCCGGTGTAGTCCACCAGGACGTCGATGCGCCGCTCGCGCAGGGCTCGATGGCAGCCCCAGGTGTCTTCGCAGACCACCAGCGGCGCGACCGCGTGCCCGGTCTGCCGCAGCAGCGTGGCCATCATCTCGGCGAGGATCGTCTGTTCGGCGAAGCCCTTGACGCCGATCCGCACGGGCGTCGCGCGGTCGGCGCAGCTCGCCGAGCAGATCGCCAGGGCCAGCAGCAGCGGCGCGCGTCGCATGATCGCGCCGCTCATCGCGGCCCCCCTTCGTCGCGCAGCGAGCGCAGCAGCGCCACGATCTGCATCAGCATCACCAGGGTGAAGGGGATGGCGCCGAGGATGGCGATCGCCCGGACCACGTCGACCCGCTCGGCCACGATCAGCGCCGCGGCGAGCACGCCCATGGCGACGCCCCAGCCCAGCTTGCGCGCCACCGGCGGATCCATCGAGCCGCGGCTGGTGAGCATGCCGAGCACATAGGTCGCCGAGTCGACCGAGGTCACCAGGAAGACGAACACCAGGGTGATCGCGATCGCGCTCAAGAGCCCGCCGAGCGGCAGCAAGTCGAAGAGTTCGAAGAAGGCCACGGTGACGTTCTCGTTCACCATCTGCGAGATGCCGCCGGCCCCGTGCAGCTCTTCGTCGAAGCCGGTGCCGCCGAAGACGGCGAACCACAACACCGAGAACAGGGTCGGCGCGCCGATGACCCCGAGGGCGAACTCGCGGATGGTGCGCCCGCGGCTGATGCGGGCGATGAAGATGCCGACGAACGGCGCCCAGGCGATCCACCACATGAAGTAGATCAGCGTCCAGCCGTGGAACCAGCCTTCGTTCTCTGCGTAGGGGTAGGTCGAGAACGACATCTGCGGCAGCGAGACCAGGTAGTCGCCGAGCCCGGTGACGAAGCCGCGCAGCAGCTGCGCGGTGGGCCCGGCGACCAGGGCGAAGACGAGCAGCGCGATGGCCAGGGCCATGTTCACGTTGCTCAAGATGCGGATGCCTTTGTCGAGGCTGGTCGTCGCCGAGATGGTGTAGCAGACGAACAGCACCCCCAAGATGACCATACGCAGCCAGAAGGCGTCGGCCGGGGCTTCGGTCACCGCCGACAGCCCGGTGTGGAACTGCAGCACGCCCATCGCCATCGACCCGGCGACGCCGAGCGCCACCGCCAGCACCGCCACCAGGTCGGACAGCCCGGCCACCGGCTCGACCCAGCGCCCGCGGAAGACCGCCCGCAGCGGCGCGCCGGGCAGATAGGGTGTGCCCTTGCGGAAGCCGAACCAGGCCAGCACCAGCGCGGCGATGGCGTAGATGCCCCACGCGTGAAAGCCCCAATGGAAGTTGGTGATGACCATGGCCTGTCGAGCCGCCGCCCCCGTGCCGCCGGCCCCCGTCGGCGGGTTGGAGAAGTGCATCATCGGCTCGGCGACCCCCCAGAAGAGCAGCCCCGAGCCCATGCCTGCGGCGAAGAGCATGGCCAGCCACGACGTCAGCGAGAACTCCGGCGCGTCGCCGGGCTGCCCCAAGACCAGGTGTCCGTAGCGCCCGAAGGCCAGCCACAGCGTCAGCCCCAGAAATCCGGTCACCGCCGCGGTGAAGTACCAGTCCAGCGCGCCGAAGACCGCCCCGGTGATCTGCCCCGAGACGCTGGCCAGCGAGCCCGGCGCCATGATGCCCACCGCGCCCACCGCCGCGCAGATGAGCAGCGCCAGGTGGAAGAGCCCGAACCGGCGAGGCTCGTTTGTTGGCGAAACGTGTGAACTCGAAGGATCTGGGCGTTCGGCGTCGGCGGCTGAACTCACGGGATGCGGGCTCCTGTCGTCTCGAGGGATCGGCGCCGGCTCGGCCCGCGCCAGGGTGCTGTCTCACCCGCGTGGCTTCACCCGCGCAGCTTCACCAGTACTGCTTCACCAGCGCCTCGCACTCGGCCTGCTGCGCGCGCATGTCTTCGGCGAGGAAGAGCATGCTGCGGGTGCGGGCCCGATTGTGGCTGCGCCGGTCGGTATAGCGGGTCGCGTCGAAGGCGAAGTACTCGTCCTCGAGCACGTCGCGGGCGAAGCGCGAGGCGAGCTCGAGGGTGATCAGGCGCCCCGCGCCGGGCAGAAGGGCCAGCTCGTCGGCGGTCAGCGGCGGGCCGGTCTCGGCGTAGCCTTCGAGGATGGCCGCGAAGCGGTCGATGTGGAAGCGCTCGTCCTCGTCTTCGCCGCCGTCGCGACACCACGAGCGCACCGCGTCGCCCAGGTCGACCAGCAGCGTATGCCGGTTGCAGGTGTCGAGGTCGATCATGCCCAGGGCCACCGCCCCGTCGGTGCCCGGTTCGAAGAGCACGTTGCTGATCTTGGGGTCGCCGTGCACCACCCGCCGCGGGAGGGTCTCGGGCAGCATCAGTGGCGGCAGCAGCGCCATGATCTGCTCGACCTGCGGGGCGATGGTCGACAGCGCCGCCCGGTGCCGCGGGTCGGCCACCGCCGCCCGCAGCCGGGCGAGGTGCGCCGGGGTATCGTGCAGCGGGTGCTGCGAGCCGAAGACGTGGGGGATGTCGGCCATCGCCCGGTGGAACCGCCCCAGCATGCGCGCGCCGGCGCGGGCCTCGGCGGTCGAGGTCACCTTCATCCGGGTCTCGCCGTCGAGCCACGTCGACAGCCGCCACCACGAGTCGCCGACCCGGGCCACCGGCGCGCCGTCGCGGGTCGCGACCAGCGTCGGCGCGGGCACCCCCTTCGCCGCCAGGTGGCCGGTGACCGCCACGTAGTCGGCGACGATCTCGGGGGTGGCCAGCTTGTGGTGCAGCCGCTGCAACGCGTAGCGCGCGCCGCCGGCGGCGACCTTCCAGGTGCCGTGCATCAGGCCCGAGACCACCGGCGTCGTCTGCGCCGGCGGCAGGTCGTACTGCGCCAGGGCGTCGGCGAGGCGGTGATCGCGGGGCTGCATCGCGGGCTCCGGGGGTGTCAGCGACGGGGCAGTGTGCGCGAGCCGCGGCGCCACGCGCAAGGGCTGCCCATGGGCCGGCGTTGCCCGATCCCGTCGGCTACGGGTGAAAGGGACGAAGACCGATCGAGGAGTCCACGATGATGCCCGCCCGCCCGCTCGCCGACGCCGTCCGCCCCGACCCCCGCGACTTCGCCCGCCAGGTCCGGCGGCTGGTGCGCGACAACCCGCTCTTTCGCAGCCTGCGGGCCAGCCCGCCCGACCGTGCGGGGGTCCGGCGGCTGGTGCGCGCCTTCGACCACTTCGTCGAGGGCCTGCCGGCGGTCCGGCGCAGCGCCGCCGAGCGGCTGCACGACCCCGCCCGGGCCGGCTGGCTCGTCGCCCGCGAACGCGCCGAGCGCGCCGACCCGGCCGGCGGTCGCCACGCGCGCTACCGGCGCTTCATGGCCCGCTGCCGCATCACGCCCCTCGATCGTGAGCCCCGGCCCATGGCCGAAGACTGGCAACAGCAACTCCTCGAACGCATCGACGCTGCCGAAGACGACGGCGCGCTGCTCGGCCTGCTCGCCGCCGAGGCCTGGCTGCTCGGACCGTGCCTCGCCGAGCTGTACCGCGCCACCGCCGGCGCCCTGCCCGACGGCGCCGCCGACGACATGATCGCCCCCGCGCTCGACGGCGGACCGGCGGCGCTGGCGGCGGCCATCGAGACCCTCGAACCCGCCGCCGCCGCCCGGGTGATGCTGGCCTTCCACCGGGCGCTCTACGCCTGGGATCACTACTTCACCCGGCTCGATACCTGGCTGCAACTCGCCCGGCCGATGGTCGAGCGGGTCCGGCCGGCCCCGCTCTCCGGCGGGCGGGTATGCCTGGGATGCGATTTCGGACGATTGGCGATGTGAATCGTGTCCTGCTGGTGCGGGGGGGTTCTAAGTGGCTGAAGTTAACGGTGTTTTTGGTTGGTTCGGAGCCGCGCCCGGCGGAGATCTGCTCGAACCACGTCGCCGAGCTGACCCGGCACCGCGGCGCGCTGGTCGCCGGCAGCTTCCACCGCGGCGTCTGCGCGCGGCGGGCATGCAGACCTGCGGGACCGCCGACGGGCTCTCCGACCCGCGCGCGTCGGCGCTGTACGTCGACGGCGAGACGGTCTGGCTGGCCACTGAGGGCTGGTGCAGTTGGTCGGCTGTGAGCGCCTGTCGGCCCGTTGATGGGTCGCTCGAACAGGCGTCAGCCCTTGGCCAATGCGTGGGCCTGCTTCACCGCCCGCTGCACCGCGTCCGCCAGCCGCGCCGCCCGCCCGTCGGCCGCCCAGCCGGCGACCGTGCTGCCCCGGATCACGTAGCCGATCCAGCCGCTGTCGCGGGCCTCGACGTCGCGCAGCGGCGGCAGCGTCTCCGGCGCGGGGTAGGGCGAGACGTAGACATAGGGCTCGTCATAGCTGCCGTCCCCCGGCGACAGGCCGACGCCCACCGAGCGCGCGCCGGCGGCGTGCGGATCGGGGTCGATGGCGATCAGAGTCGCGATGTCGAAGTGATGCGGCCAGACGATCACGTCCGAGGCGCCGGCCCAGGCCCGCTTCACGTCTTCCAGGATCAGGCTGGCCAGCCCGTACCAGCGCGCCAGCTCGGCCGCGGCGGCCGCGTCCACCGCGGGCAGCGTCGGGCCATCGAGCGGCGGCATGTCCCAGTCCGGCGCGCTGAGCTTCACCCCGCGGGCGGCGGCGCCGCAGGCCACGAGCGCCTCGCCCAGCTTCGCCAACGCGTCGGCCGGGGTCGAGCCCGCCACCGTCAGCCGGGCGACGGCCGCGCCCGACGCGTCGTCGACGACCAGCGCGCCGTCGAGCAGCTGCAAGGCGACCCGATGCCCCGAGGGCAGCGGCTGGCCCACCAGCCGCGGGCCGTGATCCTCGGACCACGCCACGGCGCTGTGGGTGTAGTCCGCGCGCGCCGGCAGCAGGCTGTCGCCGACGCCGCTGACGAGCTGGGCGGCGTGGTGCAGGGCGCGGCGGGCGGCGCTCAGGGCGCGCGGGTCGAGCTGGCCGGGCAGGCGGTCGGTCATCGGTCGCTCCGGGTCGGGGGTGACGGCAGGGTGCCCCGGCCGATCGCCTCGACGCAACCGAAGGCGCGACGGAGGCTCGCGTCAGCCGGGCAGGATGTCGGCCGCGACGGCGGCGAGGTGCGGCGGCAGCTCGGGCCGCGGCTGGCCGGCGCGGTGCGGCGGCAGCTCGGGCCGCGGCTGGCCGGCGCGGTGGGCCTGCAAGTGCGCGGCGATGGCCCGGTGCTCGGGGCCGATCGGCGCGGCGCTGTCCCGCGAGACGCTGTGACGGTGTCCCAGGGACGATCTGCTCATCCGCCGTTCAGGGCAGCGGCACCCGCAGCACCCGCAGCCGGGCCGCCACCCGGCCGCCCGCGCGGCCCGACAGGCTCAGGGTGCCGATGATGGCCACCCCGTCGCGCACGAACAGGCGGTTGGCGAAGCCGGTGGGGCCGTCCGCGTCGACGATCAGGGGCGGGCTCGACCAGCCGCCGGCGGTGCGCACGCCCAGGCGCAGGGTATTGTCGCTGGCGTCCTGGTAGACCACCACCGCGCGGGCCTGCGGGTCCAGGTCGAGCGCGGGCGAGGGGCCTACCCGCCGTCGGCGGCCGAGGCCGCCCGGGTCGACGACCTCGATGCTGCCGCCGCCGGCGACCGCGCCGCGATAGGCCAAGAGCGACCACGTGCGCTCGTCGGTGAAGACCAGCTGCACCCCCGCCTCGCCGGCCACCAGATCGCACCACTCGCCCGCCGCGTGCTCGAGCACGTCGGCGTAGCGCCCGCCCGGGTCGTCCCCCGGGGCCAGCGCCATGCGCCCGTCGAGCGGGTGCACGTCGAAGCCGTCGTCGGCGGTGCCCCGGGCCAGGAGCAGCCGCCGCTCGACGCCGTCGTGGAACGCCACCACCGCCGCGCCGTCGGGGGCCAGCCGGAAGCAGGGGCGCACCCCGTAGCGGGCGGGCAGCACGCCGGGCGGCGCGGTCTCGCCGTCGGCGCCGAAGCGCATCGACAGCGCCACCACCCGGAAGTCGCCCGCGGCCGGATCGGGCCCCGCCGCGACCGCGTAGCGCAGGCCCGAGCGGCCGTCGGCGGTCTCGACGACGCTGTAGACCAGATGCGGGCGGCCGGCGGGGTCGAGCGCGAGCCGCACGTCGCGGCCGGCGTCCCCCTCGGCGTCGACGATCACCGGCGGGTTCCAGCGGCCGTCGGCCTCCCGGCGCACATAGCGCAGGGCGCGGGCGTCGAGGTCGTAATAGGCTAGGTGCAGACGGTTGCGGGCGTCGATGGCGACGCGCGGATAGCGCCCCCGATCGGGCCCGAGGTCGGCGCCCCGCCCGTCCTCGCCCCGCGGCGCGGCGTCGTCGGGCAGGCCGTCGACGAAGGTGACCCGCGGGCGGTCGCTCTCGACGTCTTCGACGACCACCACGTCGCCCAGGTCGGGGTCGTAGGCCACGAAGACCGGCGCCCCGCGCAACAGCGCCATGTCGGCGTCGCGCAGGTCGCCGGCGTCGACCGCGGGCGGGCCGACGCAGGCGCACTCGGCGGCGTCGAGCGCGCACACCGGGCCGTCCTGGGCCTCGGCGTCGAGCACCACCGCCACCTCGCCGGCGGCGCAGGTCATCGCGCATTGCGGCGGCGCGGGCCGGCACAGGTCGCGGTGCGGGAAGCACGCGTCGTCGGGGCCGCAGAGGCCGTCGCAGGGCAGCCCGCGCACGCAGAAGCCGCCCAGGCAGCGGCCGCCTTCGCAGCCGTCGTCGTCGGCGCAGCGCCGGCGCACGCAGTAGTCGCCGCGGCATTCGAAGTCGGGGTCGGGGCAGCCGGCGGCGCAGTCGTCGGTGGGCGCCGGCGCGCAGACGCCGCCCTGGCAGGTCTCCAGCGCGCAGCAGCCCAGGCCGGCGTCGCATTGCCGCTGATCGACGCACAGCCGCTCGACGCAGCGCTGCCCGCCGGGGCAGTCGGCGCTGCGCTCGCAGGTGGTGGTGGCCGCCGAGAGCCGGTCGTCACAGGCCAGCGCGCCGACGGCCAGAGCGGCGCCGAGCGCGAGCGGCAACCAGCGGTGATTCATCGGCTTCGCGGCGCGCGCCGGCGCAGCGCCAGCCCCACGAGAAGGCCCGCCAGGGCCACGGGCAGCCCGCCGGGGGCCCGATCGTCGCCGGGCAGGGCGCGGCATCCGCCGGTGGCCGCGCGCGGCGCCGGCGCGCCCTGGGGGGCCGTGGGCGGCATGTTCTCGGCCGGGTCGAGGGCCGGTTCGGCCTTCGGCGGGGCGATGACCTCGATGGCGACCACCGCCGGCGTGGGATCCAGCGTGCGATAGGCCCCTTCGGCCACCGCGCGCACCTCGAGCCGATGGGTGCCGGGCACGTGCAGCAGCGGCTCGTCGATCAGCAGCGCGCCGTCCACCGCGGCCACCAGCGGGCGCCACGGGCCATGGTCGAGCCGATGCTGGAACCGGGCCGCCGTCAGGCCCGGCGCGGTCGCCTGCACCGCCACGACCGCCCGCCCCGGCGCGACGCTCTGCACGGTCGCGTGGGTCTCGACCGGCGCCACCAGCGCGCCGCGGTTCACCGGATCGAGGGTGGTCAGCACGCTGAGGTGGTCGCTCTGCGGCCCGTCGACCCGCAGGCCGGTGATGCGCGCGTCGTAGGGCAGCCCGGTGAGGTCTTCGACCGTGCCCGAGAGGTCGACGTCCAGCGCCAGCGCCTCGGTCGACAGCGCCCGGGTGGCCAGATCGAGCACGAGCCGCAAGAGCGCGGGCAGGTCGTCGGCGGCGACGAGCCCGTCGTACTCGACCATCAGCTCGCCGATCTGCGGCGTCTCGATGGCCAGGGCCAGCCGGGTGCCGTCCACCGGCTGGATCGCCACGTCGACGGCGACGTCGGTGCGGGCGGCGAAGATGCGGCTCCAGCGGCCTTCGATGTAGGCGTACAGCTCGATGCCCAGACCGGGCACGTTCACCGAGACCCCCACCTGGGGCACGCCGCCGTCGTCTTCGATGGGGCGCAGGTCGAGCAGCGGGAACGCGTCGACGGGGATCTGCGGGTCGAGCACGACCATCATCGGCCGCGGGCCGCCCGCGAGCCGGTCGAGGCCGGGCAGCAGCAGCCCGAGGGTGTCGGTGTCGATGCGCTGCCCGGCGAGCGCGTCGATGTCGTCGGTGTCGAGGCGCAGGCAGAGCAAACCCGAGCGCCAGAGGCTCCACAGCAGCCGGTCGAGGGTGGCCTCGGCCACCGCCAGTCCGATGTGATACGGCTCGCCTTCGGCGTCGTAGCCGGTCAGCGCCGGCGCGGGCCCCGCCTCGAGCAGCGGCGCGCGGTTGGTGGGCGCGACGCAGGGGTGGTCGACGGCGTCCAGGCCCAGGTCGAGGCTGAGCCCCAGGCCGTCGCCGCGGGCGCCAGCGGTGCGCAGGGTGAAGCCCTCGGGGGTCGGCGCGGCGCGGTACAGCAGCGGGTGGGCGTCGAGCGGCAGCGGCAACAGCGCCCCGAGCAGCGCCGCGGGCAGCGCGCCTTCGAGGGCCAGCGGCTTGTCGGTGTACTGCACCGCGATGTCGTTGACCGCCTGCTCGATGAAGGGGGTCAGCAAGGCGTTGAGCTGCGCGTCGAACAGCCCGTAGAGCAGCTCGATGATGTCGGCGCCGATGTCGCTCGCCCCGCAGGCGAAGTCGCACTCGGCGGGGCTGCCGAAGTCGGAGCACTCGGGCAGGTTGGGGTCGACCCCCAGCTCGATGTCGAGCCGGTCGACGGTGGGCGGCTCGAGGGCGACGCGCACCTGGAAGCGGCCCTCGGCGTCGACCTCGGGGAAGACGTCGATCACCAGCCCCGCGGTGAGGAAGTGCTCGCCCGGGTCGCCGCGGAAGATACCGTTCTCGAGGGTGCAGGCACCGTTGCCGCCTACGCCGACCCAGACGTTGCCCCGCTCGAAGCGCAGCCGGGCGTCGCCCACCGTCAGCCGGATGCGGGCCGGGTCGGCGACGAACTCGAGGTCGATCTGCACCGTGCGCAGGTCGAAGGCGACGCGGATGTCGCGCAGGCCGATGCCGAAGCGGTCGCTGCCGGTCTCTTGATCGGGGATGTCGAGCCGCACCCAGCCGTCGGGGTCGACATCGAGCAGCAGCCCGGCGATGCGCTCGCGCTCGGACAGCAGCAGGTCGGTGCCCGCGGCGGTCAGCGCCACCTGCGCCCCCGACTCGATGGTATTGAGCTCGCTGCGCGGAAAAGGCGCCTCGGGCGCGCCCGCGCAGCCGGGCAGGCCCAGCGTCGGGCCGTCGGGGCTGCAGCCGAAGGCCAGCAGCGCGGCCCAGAGCCAGAGGGCGCGGTTCATGTCGAGACCCGGTTTCGCCCCTGCTCCTTGGCCCGGTACAGCGCCGCGTCGGCCGCGGCGACGAGCTGGGCCGGCGAGATCATGTCGGGGGTGAACGCGCCCACCCCGACGCTGATGGTCACCGGCAGCCGGCGCCCATCGAACTTGAAGTCGTGCTCGTCGACCATCGCGCGCACGATCTCGGCGAAGCGGGCGGCGTCTTCGGTGCTCGTCTCGGGCAGCACGATGACGAACTCGTCGCCGGCGTAGCGGGCGAAGAGCTCTTCCTTGCGCATGCGGCCGGCGATCTCGGCGGCCATGGTGCGCAGCACGTAGTCCCCCGAGAGGTGCCCGTAGCGGTCGTTGATCGTCTTGAAGCGGTCGACGTCGAAGATCAGCAGCGACAGCGCGCGCTCGTGGCGCCGACAGCGGCTGATCTCGCGCTCGGTGTACTCCTCGAAGTAGCGCCGATTGTGGATCTGGGTCAGCCCGTCGAAGATCGCCATGCGGTAGATCTCTTCGTAGTAGGCCGCCTCGACGTTGCTCGTGGAGAGGAACTTGAAGATGGTGCTGCCGACCTTGATCAGGTCGCCGTCGCGCAGCGGCGCCCGGGTGATCGGGCTGCCGGCGACGTAGGTGCCGTTGGTGCTGCGCAGGTCTTCGATGAACCAGACGCCGTCGAGGAACATCAGCCGGCAGTGGCGGCGGCTGACCGACTCGTCGTCGACGGAGATGTCGGCGTCGAGGTCGCGGCCGACGATGGTGGACGGACGGGTGGGGTCGAGGTCGACCTTGTAGCCGATCCGGCTCCCGTAGATGGTCACCAGGATCTCGTGGGCCCCGCCGTCGTCGGCGTCGAACGCGGACCCCCTCATGATGCGCGTCTGGGCGCCTCGCATGCACGCAACATACAGCCGGGCGTCGCGGCGGCGCAATCGCGTATCACCGGCCGTTTTGTACCCGCTCAGTGAATCGACAGATACATCCAGAGGGGCCGGTGGCTGGAGATGTTGGATATGCCCCGATATCCCCCCGCATAACTGCGATACGGGTCGCGATCGTCGAAGGCGTCGACGTGGCACGCCGGGCCGTCGCTCCGCAGTCGCGGGCCCAGGTCCGCGCCGATCACCAGGTGGTCGATGCGGCTGTCGTAGCGGGTCTGCGAGCTCTGCGGGCAGTCGTCTTCGACGAAGGCGAACGCCGGATCGTCTTCGAAGGGCCGCAGGCCCCGGATCTCGCGGTGCAGGCCGTCGTGGGTGTCGTTGAAGTCGCCGACGATCACCACCGGCGGCGCGGGGGCGGGGTGCGCGGGCAGGCCGTCGGTGATCCAGCGGTGAAGCTGCTCGATCTGGTGGGCGCGGTAGGTGCTGTCTTCGGTGTTGGGGAAGGGGTGGAAGTGCACCACCACCATGGTGAACGCCAGGTCGCCGTCGAGCGCGCGCACCCGGGCGGCGAGCGGGTCCTTGCTGGGGAACTCGGTGCCCGGCAGCCGGATCTCGCGCACGTCGTCCACCGCGACCCGGTCGTGGCGCCAGAGGATGGCCGGGTTCTGCGACCAGCCGCTCGCGCCGACCGCCCAGCGGTAGCGCGGGGGCAGGTCGAGCAGCTCGAGGGCGCCCGCGCCTTCGATCTCCTGCAGGCCGAAGACCTCGACGTCGGTCTCGACGATCAGGCGGGTGATCATGGCGTAGTCGGCGGCGAGCCGCGGGGTGAACTCGGAGCGGTACTCGTCGGCCAGCCAGTCGATGTTGAAGCTGCCCACCTGCACGTACGCCGGGTCGGCCCGCTCGGCGGCGGGGGCCGGGTAGAGGTCGGGCGCGTCGGCGTCGGCCGGGCCTGCGTCGGGCGGGCCTGCGTCGGCGGGCTCTGCGTCGGCTGCCGCGTCCGCTGACTCTGCGTCGGCGATCGCGTTGGCCGCCGCGTCTCGGGGCCCGGCCGGTTCACAGGCGAGCAGCAGGGCGAGCAGGGCGAGCGGGCATACGTCGCGGCCGGGGATGCGCATGGGGCCAGGGTGCCATGAATCGGCGGTGCGTCGCCGCCGTGGCCGCTTCGCCCGGGTCGCCCCGGGTCACCCCGGGTTGCGGGCCAGCACCCGCGCTATCGACGCGCGGGTCGCCGCTGTTGGCCAGGGCGCTGGCACCAGTCGGCGATCGCTTCGGCGATCTCTTCGTCGGTCGCGGCGTGGGCGTCGCCGTGCGCCGGCCCGAGCGCCGCGCTGCTCCGCCCGTCGATGCTGTCGAAGAAGGCCTCGGCGCGGTCGGCGTTGCGGGCGAAGCAGGGCCCGAAGGTATCGCAGTGGCGCATGGGATCCTCGGTTCGCACGCGGGTTCAGCGGCAGAGGGCGTCGCAGATCGTGTCGGCGTCGGTGGCGGACGCCGCGCCGGCCGGCTGCTCGGGGTCGGCGTCGGCGACGACCACGGCGACATGCCCGCGCTCGGCCAGGGCCGGGTTGGGCGGCAGCAGCGCGAGGATGGTGTGGGCGATGGCGGCGGCGGCGGCGAGGGTCAGCAGGAAGTTGCGCATCGGTCTCTCCCGGAGTCGGTGTTCATCTGGGGGAACCGTGGGCCGGGAATCTGGCCAAGGCGTTTTCACTTTTTTTCGCGGGCCGTGTTTTTCGGCGTCGCGGGCCTTCGAAACCACGACGCCCCCCGGCGGGCCGGAGGGCGTCGTTCGGCGCGAGCGCGGGTCAGGGCTGGCCGCCGTCGGCGAAGAGCGTCCTGTCGAGCACGGTGATGCCGTCCCACTCGGCGATGACTCCGAGGCGCCGATGCCCATGACCTCGCCGAAGACCTCGATGCAGCCTTCGAGGGCCGCGATGACGACGCTGACCGTCAGGTTCCAGCCGTCGGCGTCGACCTCGGCCTCGATGGGCATCTGGATGTCGAGCAGGTTGAGCGACGACGCCAGCGGAGGCGACGACGATGTCGAGGATGACCGAGGCGTTGGCGTCGAGCGCGGTGAACGGGGTCACGTTGCCGCCGAAGCCGTCGCCGCTGGCCGTGACGCCGGCCATGGCCCCGATCGCGCCGCTCGGCTCGGCCTGGGCGGTCAGTTCGAAGATGCCCAGTCGACCCCCTGGCGAGCGGTGAAGAAGGTGGTCCCGTAGAGCAGCGTGCCGCTGACCCTGACCATCGGCAACCCGCTGCTCGAGCCGCGGGGCGAGCCGCCGTATTGCGTGATGGCGACGCCTTGAGGGGCCGCCGGCCTACAAGAAGCGCATCAGCAGCGTGGCCAGACCCAGGAAGGAGAAGAAGCCGGCGATGTCGGTGACGGTGGTCAGGATGATCGACGAGGCCACCGCCGGGTCGCGCCTCAGCCGCACGAGCAGCACGGGGATGATGGCGCCGGCGAGCGAGGCGGCGACCATCGACATGATCATCGAGAGGAACATCACGCCGGCCAGCCCCAGGCTCTGGCTCCAGACCATGACCCCGGCCGAGGTGACCGCGGCCACCGCCAGCCCGTTGAAGGTGCCGACGAGGGCCTCCTTGCGCAGCAGCGCGGGCAGGTGACGCACCCGGATCTCGCGCAGCGCCAGCCCGCGCATGGTCACCGCGAGCGCCTGGGCGCCGGTATTGCCCGACTGCCCGGCCACCACCGGCAGCATCACCGCCAGCGCGGTGACCCGGGCGATGGTCTCTTCGAAGAGGCCGACCACCGACGCGGCGAGGAAGGCCGTCAGCAGGTTGATCAGCAGCCACGGCAGCCGGCTGCGCACGCCCACCCGCGGCGGCGAGAGGGCTTTCTCCTCCGCCGAGCCGCCCACCATCTGCTGCAGGTTGCCCAGCGCGTCCTGCTTGGCGGCGGCCACCAGGCCGTCGTAGCGGATGATGCCCACCACGCCGCCCTCCTGGTCGACCACCGGCAGGGTGGTCAGCCGGTGGGTCTCCATGAGGGCCAGCACGTCCTCCCGCACCGCCATCGGCAGGATGCTCGGGGCGTCCGGGTTGCGGATCGCGCCGATGGCCTCGCTCGGCGTCGCCCCCACGAGGTCTTGCAGCCGCACCACGCCTTCGAAGCGGCCGAGGTCGTCGGTGAGCACGAGGTCGGAGATGCGCCGGCCCCCGAGGGCGCGCACGCGCTCGAGGGCCTCGCTCACCGAGAGCGCCGCGCCGAAGCGCGCGACGCGGGTGTCCATCAGGCTGCCCGCGGTGCCCGGCGGGAAGCTCGTGATGAAGCGCACCTCTTCGGCGAGGGCCGGCGGCAGGGCGGCCAGCGTGCGCTCGCGCGCCTCGTCGTCGAGCTGAGCCGAGACCTGCGCGAGGCGCAGCGGATCGAGGCCGACCGCCCACTCGCGGGCCACGGGCGGCGCGGCGGCGAGCAGCAGCGCGCCGATCTCCCCCGGCTCGAGCCGGCGCAGGATGTCGACGGCGACGGGCGTCGGCAGCGGCGCGAGCACGGCCAGCACGTCGGCGACCGCCTCGCCGCGCAAGCGGGTCGCCACGTCGCCGGGGTGGCGCGCCGCGTACTGCGCGATGAAGGCCATGCGCGGCCCCAGCGCGGGCGCCGATCCGGGCGCCGCGGCCGATCCGGGCGCCGCGGTCGAAGGGTCGGTCATGGCGTATCTCCCGGCGTCTGCCCGCGCAGGGGCAGCAGGCTGCGCGCGACCACCCGGTAGAGGTCGCGCAGGGCGTCCGCGGTCTCGGCGGACGAGCCGGCGCGCTGCCGCAGGCGCAGCGCGCGCATCAGGGCGGACCAGCGCAGCGCGCCGACCACCCGCTCGTTCTCCAGCACCGGCACCGTGTGGCGGGTCGTCCAGATCGGGTCGGCCATCAGCCGGTCGAACGCCGCGTCGGCGGCCACCGTCGGCGGCGGCGGCTGTCGATGGCGGGCGACGCGGTCGGCGGCGGGCGCGGTGCCCAGCGCCCAGGCGGGCAGCTCGCCCACCAGCCGCCCGTCGTCGTCGACGAGCCAGACGGCGGCCTCGGTGTGGCGCAGCGGGCTCGCCGCCCAGCGGGCGCGGGCGCGCTCGACGGTGGCGCCCTCGGGGATGAGCGGCGGGGCGGGCTCCATCAGCGCCGCCGCCGTATCGTGGGCGAAGCGGGTCAGCGTCGCCAGCTCGGCCCGGCGCGCGGCGGGCAGGGCCGCCAGCACCGGGGCCGACGACTCGGCGCCCATGGCCCGCAGGACGGACGCGGCGGCGTACGGTCGGCACAGGGCCAGCCGCTGGCCCACGACGTCCGGATCGCGCGTCGCGAGCAGCTCGGCGACCGTCGAGGCCGGCAGCGCGTCGACGAGGTGGGCGAAGTGCTGCCCGTCGAGCGCGTCGAGCACGTCGGCCGCCGCGGCGCGGGGCAGGTGCTCGACGATGAGCGCCGCCTCGTCGGTGTGGGTCGCGGCGATGTGATCGATCAGGCGGTCTTCAAGCGACGTCGGCATCTTCACCCTCCGGCGCGGGATCGAGGTGGGCGAAGGCCGACGCGGCGAAGCGGGTCGCCGGGATCTCCATGATGCCGTCGGGCACGTCGAGCAGCACCGTGACGCCGGTGAGGCGCACGACCTCCCCCTCGACCCCGTCGATGCGGATGCGGCTGCGCACCCGGATCGTGCGCCGCAGGTGATGCAGCGCGAGGATGTTCTCCACGCTCTGCCGCGCGCCGAGGGCGAGGGCCAGCACGGCGCCGCCGAGCACGACGCCGAGCACGACCATCAAGAAGGTGGTCAGCACCGACAGGTTGATGCCCGCCTGCTCGGCGGCGATCATCGCCGTCACCGCCAGCACCAGCAGCCGGGTGACGGGGGCGATGTTGCCGCTCAGCTCGCCGGCCAGCGGGCGCAGCATGCGCTCGGCCGCCGTGGCGGCGACGCGGGCGGCGGCGACGCCGAGCACCACGATCACGATCGCGGCGATCAAGCGCGGCAGATAGCTGCTGATGCCGCTCAGCCAGGCCGAGAGCGACGGCAGGCCCAGCGCGTCGGCGGCGGCGACGGCGCCGAGGGCGACGGGCACCCAGAACGCGGCGCCGGCGACGAGCCCCTCGGCGCCGGCCGCGTCGCTCGGCGCGGCGCCCGACCAGCGGCGCAGGCCCCGCCGCACGAGCCGGCGGGCGAGCGCCCGCAGGGCGAACCCGAGCAGGATGCCCGCGCCGAGCGCCAGGGCGGCGGCGACCAGGCTGGGGATGGAGGCCACCACGGCCGACCAGAGTCGGTCGAGGGCCGGTTGAACGTCCTCGGGCACAGGGCACCTCCTCTGCGGGGCCGCAAGCGCCCCGCGCGCACGATCCGCCGGACCGCGGCCGTCAGTCCGCCGCCAGGTCGGCCTCGGCCTCGGCGATCCGCTCCGGGTCGACCACGGTCAGCTTCACCTTCTCCGCGCGCCGCCCGTGGACCTCGAGCACGGCGGAGAAGACGCCGATGAGGCCGCTGCCGAAGGCCTCGCCGGCCAGCATGCCCGCCAGCGTCGCGCCGGTGGTATTGGCCACCGTGTTCAGGATCAGGATGGCCGAGGTCGGCACGCCGATGTCCCGCTTGAGCCGCAGGAAGTGCTCGGCGGCGGCGGCGTTGCGGCCCTCCTCCCGGGCGGCTTCGAGGGTCGCGATGCGCGTCGAGTAGAGGGTCGCTTCGAAGAGCGAGCACATCGCCGAGACGAGCAGCGTGATCGCCACGACCGCGAACAGGCTGGTCAGCATCCGGCGACTCCGGGGCGCGCTCGGCGATGGGGGGGTGGGCTGCGAGACATCGGCACTCGGGCGCGGGCTTCGGCGCCGCGCGGGGCGGGTGACGTCGCGTGGGTCCGCCGTCGGCGGATTCGGGCGGGCAAGATAGCGCCCGCCGCGCGCCGGTGAGAGCACTATATGCCGTGCGCCGCCCTTGCGGCCCGTCGACGCCCCGCGGGCAGATAGAGCGCCGCGTCATCGAGCTCGGGGGCCGCCTCGGCGACGATGGGCCCCGCGTCGTGCTGGCTGCGCTCGCCGGCGGCGCTCGAGGTCAGCACCGCGAAGCCCTCGGGCACCTGCTCGCCCGGCGCGTTCACCGCGAATTCCTCGACCGCGGCGGCGCCTTTGACCCGGCTGACCCCGCCCGAGCGGCAGGCGTCGACCACCAGCAGGCGCAGCGAGGCCGGGCTGCCCTGCACCAGCCGGCGCAGGGCGGCGAAGGGCAGGTGGCTGCCGCGCATGTGCAGCGCGGTCGCGTCGGCGTGGCCCGAGTAGTAGACCACCGGCGCCGTCGGGCCCTCCTCGCGGCGGATGGTCGCGCTCAGCGCGTCCAGCGTGCGCTGGGCGGTGGCCGCGTCGCTGTCGAGGATCAAACGCACCCGATCGGCGGAGACCCCGCCCAGCTGCTGCAGGGCCTCGGCGAAGGTGCGCGCGTCGCTCTCGGCGTAGCGCAGGGCCACCTCGCCCGAGCGCTCTCACGGCCCCTTGTCCAGGACGAACGGCGTGCTGCGGCAGCCCTCGGGGCAGTCGGGGCGCCCGTCGACGACGGCGCAGCGGGGCGGCGCGTCGGGGCAGAGCACCAGGTGCAGGGTCTCGCGGCCGGGGGCGTCGTCGAGGCCGATGGCGCCGGCGAGCAGCTGGCCGCCGCCCGCGTCGAGTCGATCGTCGAGGTCGTCGCCGAGCGGCCACGCGGTGTAGGGCTCGCCGGCGGCGTCGACGCCGATGATCGCCACGTGGCCCGCCGTGGGCAGGTCGACCCTGAAGCGCAGCCGATCGCCCGCCGCGAAGCGCGCGCCGCTGATGACCTCCTCGCTGCCCGTCGGCGTCGCCCGCACCACGCGCAGCACCAGGTCGCCCTTGAAGCGCACCCCATCGCGCGGGTCGTCGACGGGCGGGGCCGGGCGCATCACGACCAGCGCGATCGCCGCCGCCGCGCCCAGGGCCATTGCGGGCAGCCAGACCCGCCAGCGGGTCCACCACGGCTGGGGCACGTCCGCCGCCCGCCGGCGCGCGCCGGCCAGCAGCGCCCGCGGGTCGATATCGGGCTCGGCGTCGAAGCCGACCCGCATCGCCTGCAGCCGGGCGGCGCACTCGGCGCAGCCGTCGACGTGGCCCTGCACCTGGGCCGCCTCGGCGGCGGGCAGGAGCTCGGCGCGCAGCATGTCGAGCGCGTAATCCGACGGGCAATCGGCCTCGCGGGGCATCAGGTCCACGACGCCACCGCCTTTCGCAGCCGCTCGATGAGGTTGGTCACCGTGCTCTTCGAGACGCCCATGACCTCGGCCGCCTCGCGGTGGGTCATGCCGTCGAGGAAGACATAGGTCGCCGCCTCCATCTGGGTCTTGTCGGCGCGGGCCATCAGCCGGCGCAGCTGGACCACATCGCCCGCCCCCGCCACGCCGGTCGGCAGGCCCCAGCCCTCTTCGATGCGGGCGTCCATCAGCTCGCGGCGGCGCTTGCGGTTGCGGATGGTATTGAGGCAGTAGCGGGTGGTGATCGTATACAGCCAGGCCACCGGGTTGTCGGGCAGCGTATCGATGCGGGCGCGAATGGCCAAAGCGAAGACCTCCTGCGTCGCCTCCTCGGCGTCGGCGCGGTTGCCCATCATGCGCATCGCCCGACGGAACACCATGTGCCCGTAGAGACGGAAGAGTTCGGCGATCTCGCGATCGGTCAGCGGCATGCGGCGAGTATGTTCCTCGGGCGGTCGGGTATCAATTCGCCGCCTCTCACCCGGGTAGAACCGCGACGGGGCACGCTGGCCAGGGGGCGGCCGCTTTTTCTCCGATTTTTCTGCGGCGCCGTGGTCGGGCAGCCGCCGATATGGCATCACCGCGGTCGCACGGAGGCCGCCCATGTTCGCGCTGCTCGCCCTCAACGCCGCCCTGCTCGCCGCGCCGCCGCCCTGGCAGGCGCCGGTCGAGGCCTACGTCGAGACCATGATGGCCGCCGACCGGGTGCCGGGCGTGGCGGTCGCCGTCGTCGAGCGGGGTGAGATCGTCTACGTGCGCGGCTTCGGCGAGGCCTGCCCCGACGGACGGGGCGTGGGGCCCGATACCCCGTTCATGCTGGGCTCGATCAGCAAGTCGTTCACCGGCGTGGCCATCATGCAGCTCGTCGAGCAGGGCAAAGTCGAGCTCGACGCGCCGGTGACCCGCTACCTGCCCGACTTCGCGGTGGCCGACCCCGAGGCGGTGGGGCGCATCACCGTCGAGCAGCTGCTGGCCCATACCAGCGGGCTGCCCAAGAGCCCGACCGCGGGGCCCGCCGGCACCCTGGTCGAGCACGTCGCGGCGCTGAGACAGGCGCACCTGCAGGGCGAGCCGGGCGCGGCCCACCGCTACGCCAGCCCCAACTACCAGGTGCTCGGGCGCATCGTCGAGGTCGTCTCGGGGCAGAGCTTCGCGGCCTATGTGCAGCGGAAGATCGTCACCCCGCTGGGCCTGCAGAACGCGGTGGCGAGCCCGCCGACGGACATGGCCTGCGGGCATCGCTATATCTTCGGCAGCCCGCGCCCCGCCGCGCCGACCGCCGAGCCCGGGCGCCTGCCCACCGCCAGCCTCATCGCCAGCGCCGAAGACCTGGGGCGCTATCTGAGCGCGATCATGCGCCGCGACGAGGCGCTGCTCTCGGCGGCGGGCTACGAGGCGCTGCTCACCCCGCTGGTCGAGACCGAGCGCTTCGGCTACGCCATGGGCTGGCGGGTCGGTCCCATCGCCGGCGCGCCGGCCTTTCACCATGGCGGCGTGCTCTACGACTTCCGCGGCAAGCTCATCGGCCTGCCCGAGCGCGAGCTGGGCGTGGTGGTGCTGACCAACGCGTCGAGCATGTTCGGCCGGCCGACGAGCCACCACATCGCCAACGGCGTCGCCGCGCTGCTGCTGGGCCAGAAGCCGCCGCGGGCCGGGCTGCCGCTGCGCTGGGTGCTGTGGGGCATCGCCGGGTTCATGGCGCTGATGACGCTGGGCCTGATCAAAGAGGCGGTGCAGGCGCGCGGCTGGGTCGCCGAGAAGGCCGAGCAGGTGCGCGGCGGCGGGTGGCGGGCGGCGCTGCCCTGGCTGGCGCTGGCCTGGGGCGTGGCGCTGCCGCTCGCGCTGCTGGTGGGCCTGCCGCTGGCCTCGGGCATCGGCTGGGGCGAGCTGTGGCGCGCGGCGCCCGATCTGGCCGGCTGGCTGCTGATCATCGCCCCGCTGAGCCTGCTGCTCGGCCTGGCCAAGGGCGCCTCGCTGCGCCGGCGTACGCGCGGCGCAGCCCAGAGCACGTGATGAGCGACGACCGACCCGAGCCGACCTACGACCAGGGCTTCTGGCAGCAGCTGTGGACGAAGACGCTGCGCGCGCACGGCGAGAAGATCGGCCGCCGACCGCCCAACGCCCACCTCACCGCCGTCGCCGAGCGGCTGACGCCCGGCCGCGCGCTCGACGCGGGCTGCGGGCACGGCGCCGAGGCGCTCTGGCTCGCGGGCCACGGGTGGCGGGTGACCGCCGTCGACTTCTCGCCCGCCGCGTTGGACCACGCCGCGCGCACGGCCGCGGCGCTCGGCCCGGCCATCGCCGAGCGGGTCGATTGGGTGCAGGGCGACCTCACCGCGTGGGCGCCCGCGGCCCGGGCCTACGACCTGGTGGCCTGCCTCTATGTGCATGTGCCGGGCGACGTGGGCGCCATGGTCCGGCGGCTGGCGGCGGGGGTTGCGCCCGGCGGGTCGCTGCTGCTCGTGGGGCATCAGCCGATCGATCCCGAGACCGGCGCCGCGACCGCTGCGGCCGGCCAGACCCAGGTCTCGGTGGCGGCGGCGCGGGCGGCGCTCGCCGACGAAGACTGGCAGGTCGAGGTCGCCGAGCAGCGCCGTCGGCGTACGGGCGGCGGCGTCGACGCGGTCATGCTCGCCCGCCGCCACCGACGGGCGGGCTACCGCTGACCCCACGTCGGGATCGCGTCCAGGTGCGGCGCGCGCAGCGGGTGCCGCGCGCGGAAGGCCTTGCGCAGCCGCAGGACGGCTTCGTCCGGGCGCCGGTACCGAAGATAGAGCAACCGGGCATCGGCCTCCCCGGGGCGTTGTAGGGCCCTGAGGGCCAACATGCGCTGGTAGTGGCCGTCGGGATGCTGCGGATCGAGCGCCAGGAGCCGATCGGCGGCGGCCAGCGCGCCGACGTGATCGCCATCCAGCCCGCGCAGGATCGCCAGCACGATCCAGGTGCCGCGGGCGTCGGGCAGCGCCGTGGCCAGCCGCTCGGCGGCGACGCGGGCCGGCGGGATGCGATAGGCGGCCATGAGGGCCGCGATCCGCAGGCGGTGGCTCATGGGCCCCGCGCCGCGGGCGTCGGCCCGATCGAGCAGCGCCAGCACGGCGTCGGTGCGGCCCAGCGCCCAGGCCGCCTTGGCCGCGCCGAGCAGCGGGCGCGGGTCGTCGGGCCGCTCGCGGGCCAATTCGCGCAGCATGTATTCGGCGCGGCGGGCGTCGGCGGCGAGCCCATCAGCCAGGGCGAGCCCATGCCGCAGCCGCGCCTCGGGCTCGGCATCGCTCACCGCGCCGATCGCCGCCGCCGCTTCGGCGACCACCATCACCGGGTTCGCCGCGCACCGGGCCCGGACCGCGGGCGCGGGCAGCGGATCACAGGCGAACGCGATGTAGTCGGCGTCGAACTGGCGATAGAGCAGGCGCACCGTCAGCCGCTCGGCGCCGGCGGGCATGCGCAGCCGCACCGCCCGCGGCTGCAGCGGCGGCAGGCGGGTATCGAAGACCACGCTGCGCAGGTCGTGCACCGCCCGCTCGGCCAGCGGGTCGCCCTGCGGATCGACCGGCTGGGCCCGCACGAGGTGGGTCGCTTCGGGCAGCCGCCCGTCGCGCAGCACGCCGCTCTCGTAGAGCACTGCCCCGTCGGCGCCGACGATCCGCCACTCGAGCCACGCCTGGTTGCTGTCGTTGACCCCCGCCGGGAAGGGGTGCCCCGCGGCGGTATTGGTCAGCACCACGTCGACCCGGCCCTCGCCGCCGTCGAGCAGGTCGATGCGTACGCTGTCGCGCACGAAGGCCGCCGTGGCCCGCCCGTGGGCGTCGTCTCCGCGCAGCGCGGCCAGCGCGATGTTGGCCCCCAGCGCCCGATGATCGCGGATCCGGCCGTCGCGGGCGCCTTTCTCGCGCGCCGAGGCGGCCACCCGCGGCATATGACAGTCGACGCAGCCCGCCGGCTTCGGCGTATCCAGGATCGCCGCGCCGCCGCCGAACGGGCCGTCGGCCCAGCCGAAGTGGTCGTCCTGGCCCCGCCGCCAGCGATCGCCCGAGACCTGGGCGTCGAGGCCCACCCGATGGCAGCTGCCGCAGAGTCGGCCGTCGTCGATACCCGCCGGCCGCACCCGCGCGCCGTGCCCTTCGCCGATGGGCACCGGGTCGAGGCGGGCGTGGTAGGCACCGTTGCCGATGGGCGGCGGCGCCTCGCCGATGGAGTGGCACAAGAGGCAGCCGATGCCCGCCTGCGCCGCCGGCGTGGCCAGCGTCGCGTCGTCGAGGGCGTCGAGCGGCCCGGTCACGTCGAGGGCCGGGTCGTGGCAGGCGGCGCAGAAGCGGAAGCCGTCGGGCCCGCGCACCGCGTGAAACGCCCGGGCCGACGCGGTGTAGTACGGGTTGGCGAACGACGAGAAGCGGTGGGCCGAGGCGGCCCATTGCGCGGCGACGTCGGGGTGGCAGCGGGCGCAGGCGCCGGCGCCGATCGCCGGGCCGGCGTAGACGCCGTCGCGCTCGACCGCCGCCTTCACCGCCTGCGCATCAGGCCCGCCGGGGCCCAGCAGGCGCGCCTGCCCGGTCGCGCCGGCGGGGGTGAACTCGGCCGCCCGGGCGCCGACCACCGCGCCGATGGCCAGCAGCACCAGCAGCGCCGGCAGGCCCGCTCGGCTCATCGCGCGCGCGTCTCGCCCTTGCGCACGGGCGCCGGCTTGCCGGGCAGGCCGAGCTGCGGCAGCGCCGAGCGCACGACGGCCTCGAGCGCCACGTTCTCCCGCTTGGCGGTGCCCAGGTCGCCGGCGGCCTTGACCTGCTGCCCCTTGCGGTTGTTCGGCGGCCCGCCCCAGCGGCCGTAGCGCGGGTTGTCGCACTTCACCTCACCGGCCCAGTAGTGGCGGATGATGTAGCGCCCCTGGAAGTTATTGGCCCCGCTCTTCTCGACGCCGCCGGGCGGCTCGAGGCTGGCCCCGGCGCTGCCCCGCCCGCCGCGCACCGGCTCGGCGGGCACGAAGACCAGATCTTCGCTGAGCGTCGCCTTGTCGTAGCGGGTATGCAGCCGGGTGAGCACCCATGACGAGAAGCTGCCGAAGAACGGCTGCATGCGCTGCCCGGGCCGCGGGCGGCTGGGCGGCACCTTGCCGCTGCCGCCGCCGAGGCCGAGCACGTCGCCGCCGAGCGAGAGCATGTCTTCGGGCTGCAGCGGCGGCACCGGGCACGGGTCGCAGCTCGTCGTCTGCCACGCGTACTCGGTCACCACCGCGCCGCCGCCGGCCCGGGCCAGGGTCTCGTCGAAGAGCTGGGTGTAGAAGGCCCCGAAGTTCTCGCGCACCTTATTCTCGACCTCCAAGTTCGAGGGGATGAACAGGTTCTGGTAGTTGGCCACCTCGTAGCGGCTCTTCGGGCTGAGCACGTAGACGATGAGGTCCTGCTTGCCGTTGGCGTTGAGCAGGCCCAGGCGCACCGGCAGGCGCAGCTGCTTGCTCTCGAAGTCGAAGCGCAGCGGCGAGAGCACGGCCACGCCGTTGGCGTCGGTCTTCACCTTTTTGATGTCGACCTTGGCCACGAAGAACTTCATGCCCTCGGCGACGTAGGGCGCCAGCGCCTTGGGCGCGCCGGCGGGGATGGCGTAGCCGTTGCGCCGCAGCCAGGTGTCGAGGCCGTTGGCCTCCTCGGCCGACAGGATCACGATCTGGTACTCGCCGACGGTGAACTCGGCCTCGACGGTGACTCCCAGGTCGTCGCCCATCAGGTCGGTGGGCGCGGCGCCCGACTCCTGAACCATGCCCGGCGCCATCGCCATGCGCGGCACCGGCCGGGGCACGTAGCACGGGTCCTGCTCCCAGTATTCGACGAGCCGCGGCGCGCTGAGCTGGTCGATCTTGTCGAAGACGTCGTGGGGCAGGGTCTTGACCTGCTCCTCCTGCAGCACCACCGGCACCGGCACCACCATCGCGAAGTCCTCGGTGGGCCCGCGGTAGGTATTCGACATCGTCATGACGGTGCGCGTGCCCTGGCGCATGAGCACCACCTGCGACGCGTCGTTGTACAGGCCGCTGTCGGCCCCCGAGACGAAGAACCCGCAGAACGCGGACGCGCCGGTCGGCGCGATGGCCAGCGCGGCGCACAGCAGCATCAAAGACGGCGCGGCCAGCGCGCGGCGACGAAGACCCATGAGACCCCTCCCGTTCATCCCCGTGGATATGGGCCCACCCTAACCCGAGCGGTCGGTGCGCGTAAGGCTTCAGGGCGCCTCGGGGCCGACGCCCGGCAACCCGCAGCGCTCGAAGAGCCGCATCCAGGCCGCGGCGTGGGCCCGCAGCGCCGCGCGCCAGGCCGCCCGCAGGCCGCGGTCTTCGCGCAGCTGATCCCGATGGAAGGCGGCCAGGGCCGGCGGCGGATCGATGCCCGCGACGCTGCGCCGATAGAGCCGGTCGAGGCCGGTCAAGAGCGGCCGGATGGCGCGATCGCTCTCCGCGAGCAGCGGCTGGACCCGGCCGACATAGTGCCGTTCGAAGACCGCGCGCAGCGCCGGACCCCGCTCGGCGCAGGTCGCCCCGTCGACGGCGTCGAGCCGGGCGGTCACCGCCTCGATCACATAGCGCCCGTGATTCAGCCGCCGCAGCGCCGCGCCCGCCGCCCGCAGCCCGTTGAGCGGGCCCAGCGCCGCCTCGATGTCGGCCGGGCGGCGGGCCCGCAGGTCGTCGACCACCTCGACCAGCGCGGTGATCGAGCGCGCCGCCCGATCGGCGTTGCCCGGCACGAAGGGGCCGTCGGCCACCGAGAACAGCACCGCCACCTCGCGCCCGGCCCAGATCGCGTTGAAGACGTCCGCCGGCAGGTGGCGCCGCTTGTGGGCCAGCGCCGCGGTCAACGTCTCGCGCGCCGGCGGCTCGGCCGCGGGCAGGCAGCGCTCGGCGACGTCCATGAACTTCAGGCTGTACAGCGCGCGCTGGCTGTAGGTCATCACCCGGCCCAGCGCGTTGTTGCGCCCGCCGACCACCTCGCCGAGCCCGCAGCCGTGCAGCCCCAGGAAACCGCGCACGTCGAGCGTCGGCCCCGGCGGGATGTCGATGCGCCGCGCCCGCTGCCGGGGCAGGCCGGCCAGCGCGGGCGGGCCGTCGTCGGTGGCCAGCGTCAGATCCTCGACCGCCGCGAGATAGTCGGCCAGCGGCTTCGGCAGCCGACGGCGGGCGTCGCAGCCAAGGGCGGTCAATGCCCAGACGGCCAGCGCCCAGACGGCGGGGGACAACGGCAGCGGGAGAGCGCGGCGCACGTCAGACGATGGTCGGCGACCGGCGCGCGTCGCGGGCGGGGCCGACCCCTGCTACCCTGCGCAGCATGGCCGACGACTTCGACCCCACCATCGACGCCGTGCGCCGCCCGCCGGCGGCCCGCATCCCCGCGGTGCGCCCCGCCGCGGCCCTGCGCCCGAGCGCCGCGGCGCGCGACGAGGCGGCCAAGGCCTATCGCCAGGTCGAGAAGCCGCCCGGCCCGGCCCGGCCCACCGACGCCAGCCAGGTGCTCGTCCGCCAGATCATGACCAGCCCGGTGCATACCCTGCCGCTCGGCGCCACCGCCGGCGAGGCCGCCGGGCTGATGGAGAGCCGGCGCATCCGCCATGTGCCCATCGTCGGCCCCGACGGGCGGCTGGCCGGGTTGGTGGCCGAGTCCGACCTCTTCCGCATCGCCCGCCGCGAGAGCGGCTGGCCGACGCGGCCCCTGGAGGCGGTGATGGTGGCCGACGTCTTGACCCTCGCCCCCGACGACACCCTGCACGCCGCCGCCGGCCGCCTCTCGCAGCGCGGGCTCGCCGGCGGGCCGGTGACCGATCCGGTCGGGCGGCCGGTGGGTTTTCTGTCTGCCCGCGACCTGCTCGCGGTGCTGGTGCAGCGGGCGCCGCTGACGCTCTGGGTCTGATCGGTCGGTCTCGCGGGCCGCCGGGGCCCGTCGTCACAGCCCGCCGTCAGAGCCCGCCGTCGGGCCGCTTCAGCTCTTTGGTGATCACCCGAAAACGCGTCACCTCGAGCCCGTCGATCTGCGCCGCCCGGGCCACGTTGCGGAAGCGCGGCAGCAGATCGTCCACCAGCCGCTGCTGACCGCCCGCCGCCTCGACGCCCTCCGCCGAGCGCTTGGTCACCAGGAAGTACAGCATGCGCACCAGGTCGCGTCGCTTGAGGCGCACCGCGGTCGCCGCCGCCGGGCTGGCCGCCACCACCCCGATCTGCAGCTGCAGGAAGCGCCCGTCGCGCTCGGCGAGCAGGATGTCGTGCAGCCCCAGGTCGACGGTCACCGGGCCTGCCGGGGCCTCGGCGTCCGCTCCCGCGTCGGGCTCGGCCGCGGGCGGCGGCGGCTCGACGGTCGGCTTGGGCGGCGTGGCCGCCGGCATGGGCGGGACCGGCGCGGCGGGCGGCGTCTGCACCGTCGGCGCCTCGACCGGCGGCGGCGGCTCGACGACGGGGCCGGCGAAGAAGACGAACCAAGCGATGACGACGGCCACGATGGCCACAGCGAGCAGTGCGAAGCGGTTCATGGCCCGCATGATGCGTCATCGGCCCGATGGGGTACAGCCCGCAGCGGCGTCGATTCGACGACGCCCTTGACCCGAGGCGGGCAGATCGGGTGCAATCCCCCAGCAACGCCAACCCCGACCCGAGGAGGCTCCGATGGACAACCTGGCCATTGTTCGACCCCGCGGGTCGAGGTGCGCGCGCTAGAGCATCCGCTCGTCAGGCGCCTCGGCGGCAGACAGCCCGCCGACCCTCCACCCGCAGTCCGATACCCGAATCGAACCCGACGCGCCCCGCCATTTCGGCCGCGGCCCGTCGACCCGTATCTCACTGCGCGCCGGCCCGTGGTCGGCGAGGAGAACCGCGTTGTCTCGTGATCCCATGACCCGGGCCCTGGGTGGCCTGGGCTTCGACAGTCATATCCGCTCCGAATTCCGCGCCGTCGCCGGCCCCGAGCATCACCCCGCGCGGGTGGTCGCCGACCACGGCACCCGCCTGCTCGTCGACCGCGGCGCAGGCCCCGAACCCGGCGTCGTGCGCGGCGCCCTGCTGCGCGAGGGCCGCCCCGCCGTCGGCGACTGGGTCGCCCTCGCCCCGGCCGAAGGCGAGCTGCGGCCCATCGAGGCGCTCATACCCCGCCAACGGGCCATCGTGCGCAAAGCGGCCGGCGAGCGCACCGTGCCCCAGGTCATCGCCGCCTGGGTCGACACCGCCTTCGTCGTCGCCGGCCTCGACGGCGACTTCAACCCGCGGCGCATCGAGCGCATCCTCACCGCGCTGGCCGGCACCGGCGTGCAGCCGGTGGTGCTGCTCAACAAGGCCGACGCCTGCGTCGACCGCGCCGGGGCCCGGGCGCAGCTGGCGGTGCACGCCCCGGTCTGCTTCGTCAGCGCCCTGACCGGCGAGGGGGTCGACATCGTGCCCACGCTGCTCGGCAAGGGCCGCACCGGCGTGCTCGTCGGCGCGTCGGGCGCGGGCAAGTCGACCCTCACCAACCGGCTGCTCGGCGGTGATGTGCAGGCCACCGCCGCGGTGCGCGAGGGCGACGACAAAGGCCGCCACACCACCACCAGCCGGGCGCTCTTCGCCCTGCCCGACGGCGGCGGGCTGCTCATCGACACCCCCGGCATGCGCGAGCTGGCGCTGTGGGCCGGCGAAGGCGAGGCCGACGAGGCGTTCGACGACATCGCCGCGCTCGGCCAGCGGTGCCGTTTTCGCGACTGCGCCCACGGGGCCGAGCCGGGCTGCGCCATCCGCGCCGCCGTCGAGCGCGGCGAGCTCGACGAGGCGCGGCTGGCCTCGTACGACAAGCTGCAGCGCGAGCTGGCCTACGCCGAGCGGCGGCAGGACGAGCAGGCGGCGCGGGCGGCCCAGACCCGCTGGAAGTCGGTCAGCACCCGCATGCGCCAGCGGCGCAACTTCGAAGACCGCAACGGGGGCAAGGCGTGGTGATCGCCGCGCAGCGCCCCCGTCGCGCGGCGGGCGCGGGCCGTATGGGCTGTATCGGCCCCGGCGGCTCTGGCATGATGCGCCCTTCCCACGCCGGCCGGGAGCAGATATGACCCCCTCCGAACAGATGGACCAGCTCGGGCGCCGGGCCCGCGCCGCCGCCCGGGCGCTCGCCAAGGCGCCCGGACGCCAGCGCACCGACGCCTTGCGGCGCATGGCCGACGCGCTCGATCAGAGCCGCGATCGCATCGCCGAAGCCAACGCCCGCGACCTCGAAGCCGCCGATCGCAAGGGCATCAAGGGCGCGTTCCGCGACCGGCTCGAGCTCACCGAGAAGCGCATCGCCGGCATGATCCAGGGCCTGCGCGAGGTGGCCGCCATGCCCGATCCGGTCGGCGAGCTGACCGGCGAGACGGTGCGCCCCAACGGGCTGCGCGTGGCTCAGATGCGCATTCCGCTGGGGGTGGTCGGCATCATCTACGAGGCCCGGCCCAACGTGACCGCCGACGCGGCGGGGCTCTGCCTCAAGAGCGGCAACGCGGTGTTCTTGCGGGGCGGCAGCGAGGCGAAGCACAGCAACGCCGCCATCCTCGAGGTGCTGCGCGAGGCGGTGGTCGCCGCCGGCCTGCCCGCCGACGTGCTCATGAGCCTGCCCAGCACCGACCGCGCCTGGATCATGGAGCTCTTGCAGGCCGAAGAGCACCTCGACGTGGTCATCCCGCGGGGCGGCGAGGCGCTCATCCGCTTCGTCGCCGAGAACGCGCGCATGCCGGTCATCAAGCACTACAAGGGCGTCTGCCACGTCTTCGTCGACGCGGCGGCCGACCTGGAGAAAGCCTTCGCGATCGCCTTCAACGCCAAGGTGCAGCGCCCGGGCGTCTGCAACGCGATGGAGACCCTGCTCGTGCACCGGGATGTCGCCGAGCGGTTCCTGCCGCCGATGGCCGACCGGCTCGTCGGCGCGGGGGTCGAGCTGCGCGGCTGCGACGCCACGCGGGCGTGGGTGCCGGGCGCGAAGGCGGCCACCGAAGAGGACTGGTACGCAGAGTATACGGACCTCATCCTGGCGGTGCGCGTCGTCGACGACCTCGACGCCGCCATCGCCCACATCGAGACCTACGGCTCGGATCATACCGAGTCGATCATCAGCGAAGACTACAGCGCCGTGCAGCGATTCCTCGAAGAGGTGTCGAGCAGCGTGGTCGTGGCCAACGCCTCGACCCGCTTCGCCGACGGCGGCCAGATGGGGCTGGGGGCCGAGATCGGTATCAGCACCACCCGGCTGCACGCCTACGGCCCGATGGGCGTCGTCGACCTGACGACGCGCAAGTACGTGATCCGCGGCTCGGGGCAGATCCGAACCTGACCCCGCGCCCGATATGAAGGACACCATGGAACCGATCGAACTGACCCGCCTGATGACCGAGGCGGCCGAAGAGAAGGCGGCCGACGACACCCTCGTGCTCGATGTCGAGACGCTGGTGGGCTACACCTCGTATTTCGTGATCTGCTCCGGCCGCAGCGGGCGGCAGGTGCAGGCCATCGCCGACCACGTCGTGCGCCATATGCGCACCGAATACGGCTACCGCCCCATGGCCACCGACGGCCTGGGCATCAAGGCCAACTGGGTCGTGCTCGACTTCGGCGACGTGGTGATGCACGTCTTCCGCGAAGAAGAGCGCGCGCTCTACGACCTCGAGGGGCTGTGGCAGGACGCGCCGCGCGTCGCGCTGGAGCAGGCCTCCTGATCGCCACCCGATGAAGATCAAGGTCATCGTCGTCGGCAAGGTGCGAGCGGAGTATGCCCGCATCGGCTGCGCCGACTTCTTCGACCGGGCCAATCGCTACCTCGACATCGAGGTGATCGAGGTGCGCGACGCCCGCCGTTCGAAGCGCGGTGATCCGGCCGCCTACAAAGCCGACGAGGCGTCCCGGCTGCTCGACGCCATCCCCACCGGCGCCACCGTCGTCGCCCTCGACGAGCGCGGTCGCCAGTGGAGCAGCCGTGGCTTCGCGACCTACGTATCGACCCTGCGCGACCGGGCGGTGCCGTATCTGGCGCTGATCATCGGCGGCCCCGACGGGCTCGACCCGGCGGTGCGCAAGCGGGCCGACCGCACCTGGGCCATGGGCGAGATGACCATGAGCCACGAGCTGGCCCGGCTGGTGCTCGCCGAGCAGCTCTACCGCGCGGGCACCATCCTGGCCGGCCTGCCCTACCACCGCGACTGAACCCGGCGGTCGGCGCTGGCCGACGCTCACTCGACCAGCCGCTGCACCTCGGCCGCCTTCTCCGCCTGCCCCAGCCGGCCCCACAGGTCGACCGCCAGCGCCGCCGCCCGCCCGGCGCGCCCGCGATCGTCGGCCGCCAGCGCCCGGCGCACCCCCGCCTCGCACATGCGCGCCGCGTCGGTATCGCTCAGGTCGCTCTGGGCCAGCAGCATCTCAAGCGCGTCGAGCTGCTCGTCGAAGGCCATCCAGTCGCCGTGGGCCGCCGCGATGGGCAGCAGGCCCGCCCGCGCCGCCGCCTCGGCCACCTTGATGCCGCTGCGGGCGAAGGCGCGCAGGGCCGACTCCAGCGGCTGCCACGCCTCGTCGATGCGATCGGCCGCCACCAGGGTGAAGCCCAGGTTCAGGCGGGCGTAGGGCGCGTTGGCCGCGCCCAGGCTCTCCCACAGCTTCAGCGCCGCGCGATAATGCTCGGCCGCCGCCTCCAGGTCGCCCTGCTGCCGGGCCAGCTCGCCGTCGAGCAGCCGACAGCTGGCCATCGCCCCGCGGGCGCCGCCCGACTCGAAGGCCTCGCGGGCCGCCTGCACATAGCGCTGCGCCTCGTCGGCCGCGCCCGCCTGCAAGCGCGCGCGGGCCAGGTTGAACAGGCTGCGCCCCAGCCCCAGCGGGTCGCCCACCGCCCGATACGCCTCGCGGGCGGCCTCCAGCGCCGCCACCCCGCGCTCGCGCTTGCCCTGGCGCAGCAGGCTGACCCCCAGCTCCTCGGCGCAGGCCGCGCGCAGGGCCACGTCGTCGCCCACCGCCTGCCCCGCCGCCCGCAGCAGCCGCTCCGAGTCGGCCACCCGGCCGCTGGTGCGGGCGATGATGCCCAGCTCGAGCATCGCGCCCGCCCGCTCCGACGACCAGCCGAAGCGCTCGGCGGCGGCCAGGGCCTTCTCGGCGATCACCTCGGCGTCGTCTGCGCGCCCCCGCAGCCGGGTCAGCCGGCTCTCGAGCAGCCAGCCCTGCCCCCAGCGCGGGTCGGGATCGGCCACCACCGCGACCGTCGCCCGCCAGCCGGCCAGCTGCTCGGCGGCGCTGGCGTAGTCCCCCTCGTCCAGCCGGACCCGCGTCGCGTCGAGAAAAGACGTCGCCGCCTCGTCCAGCCGGCCGGCGGCGCGCAGGTGCCGGGCCACCCGCTCCGCCGTGCGCCGGCCCGGCTCGCGGGCCAGGGTGCGCGCGCAGATCTGGTGCCACAGCCGCAGCCGCCCCGCGTCGCGGGCCCGCTGCAAGACCGCCTCGCGCAGCATGCCGTGGGCGAAGCTCCAGCGCACCGCGGGCCCCTCGCGGCCGCAGCGGGCCAGGGCCGCGTCGAGCAGCGCCTCGACCAGCGTCGGATCGGGCGCCAGCCCCGCCGCCGCGCAGACCGCCTGCCACTCGCGCCCGCCGATCTGAAGCCCGAGGGTCGCCGCCAGCTCCAGCGCCCGGGCGTCGGCCTCGCCCGGCCGACCGTCCAGGATCTGCTCGACCCGCGCCCGCCAGACCGCCGCGATGTCGTCGGGCAGCGCGGTCAGGGCCCCCGACGCCAGCCGGAAGCCGCCGGTGCCCGGCTCGAGCAGCCCGCGCTGCACCCAGTCGCCGACGAGCTGCACCGCGAAGAGCGCGTTGCCGCCGGTGCGCGCGTCCACCCGTCGGATCAGCTCCCCGTCGAGCCCCAGCAGCGCGCCGAGCATCGCCGGTCGATCGTGGGCGTCGAGCGGGCCCACCTCGACGCGCATCGCGTCCCGCGCCACCAGCCCGTCGAGCCGCTCCACCGCGTCGGGGCGCGCGGCCAGGTCTTCGTCGCGCACCGTCAGCACCAGCAGGATCGGACACGGCGTATGCCGCTGGGCGTCGAGCACGTGGGCGCAGAAGTCCAGCGCCCGGCGGCTGTAGTGGGCGTCGTCGAGCAGCACCACCAGCGGCCGCTCGGCGGCCAGCCGCTCCAGGTGGCGGCGCACGATGGCGAACTGCTCCTCGGGGCGCACCGCGCGCAGTCCCGCCGTGCGCCCGCCGCCGTCGACGCGCTGCTGGGCCTCGCGCCCCGGATCGACGATGCCCACCAGCGCGTCGACCTCTTCGGTATCGCGCACCTCCAGCGTCGCCAGCACCCGCCCGATGTGCATCGGCAGCTCGGCCGGCGGCACCTCGACGCAGCGCAGCGCCCGCTCGAGCATGCCCGACAGCCCGTGCCCCGGGCCGTCGACCGCGCCGTGCATCGCCCGCAGCCCGCTCGCCGCGCCCAGCTCGTCGGCCCGCTCGAGCAGCCACTCCGCCAGCCGGGTCTTGCCGAAGCCCGACGGCCCGTGCAGCACCGCCGCGTGGGCCATGCCGCTGTCGGCGACCACCCCCAAAAGCGACCACAGCAGATCGCGCTCGGTCTCGCGGCCGACAAACGGCACCCGGCGCAGGCCGAAGAGCCCCAGCCCGACCCCCTGCATCTGCTGCCCGAGCGGCGCCGGCCCGTCGGCGCCCCGCCAGTCGTCCGACATCGGCGGGATGCGGCGGGGCGCGGTCACCGGCAGCGGACCGGTCTCGAGCAGCGCCGCGTCGGCGAAGGCCGGCGGGGCGCTGTCGAAGACCGTGCGCTCGCCCTCCGCCGCCGGATCGAAGGCCGGCATCAGGCCGGCGAAGTCGTCGCTGATGCCCGAGATGCCGCTGAGCGAGCCCAGCGAGCCCAGGTCGATGCCGTCCACCGTATGGCCCGCCACGCCCGCCGCGCCGCCCGCCGCGCCGGTCGGCCCGAAGACCGGCGGCAGCGTATCGACGCTCGCCTGCACGTCCGCCAGCCGGGCCAGCGCCCAGGCCGCGTCGGCCGCCTTGCGGAAGCGCGCCTCGGGGGTCTTGGCCAAGAGCCGCCCGACCCAGCCCTCGAAGCCATCGGGCAGGGCGATGCGCGCGATCAGCGGCGGCACCGGCTCGGTGAGGTGGGCCATCATCGTCGCCAGCGGCTTGTCGCGCACCTCGAACGGCGTGCGCCCCACCGCCAGGGCGAAGGCCAGGCAGCCCAGGGCGTACAGATCGGTCCACGGGCCGTGGGCCCAGACCTGCCCCTTGACCTGCTCGGGCGCCATGTAGTTCGGCGTGCCCACCATGCCGCTCTCGGCCGCGCCGCTCGTCTCCCAGGTGCGCGAGGTCTCCCGGCGGGCGCCGTCCCGCGGGGTGCCGCCATCCATCGCGTGGGCCACCCCGAAGTCGGTCAGCTTCAGCGTGCGCCCGTCGTTCGACCACAGCACGTTGTCCGGCTTGAGGTCGCGGTGCACCAGCCCGCGGGCGTGGGCGTGGGCCAGCGCGTCGAGCAGATCGAGCAGGATCTGACGCAGGGTCGGCCAGTCGGTCGCCGCGCGCTCGACGTCCAGCGAGCGGCCCAGGCGCTCCATCACCAGAAACGGGCTGCCCTGGCGCATGCTGTCGGTGGGCGGCGCCTCGACCACGCCGAAGTCGAGGATGCGGGCGATGCCGACGTGCTCCATGCCCGCCATCGCCCGCGCCTCGTTGCGAAACGCCGCCTGGAAGCGATCTTGAAGCGCCCGGGTATCGGTGATGACCTTGATCGCCACCGGCCGCCGATCGACGCGATGGCGCGCGCCCCACACCTCGCCCATACCGCCGCGGCCGATGGGATCGGTCAATTCGAACGGGCCGAGGGCCTTCATCGGGGCAGCATGCCCGTCGGGGCCAATCGAAGAAAGAGGGGGGTGACCGGATGGTCGGCTCGCCCGCCGGCGGGGCGGGCGCGGGGCGGGGCGGGGGCGCTCAGCGGCTGGGTCTCAGCGGCGGCGGCTCACTTGCCGCGCATGATGGTGTCGGGGATGGTCTCGTGGGGCTTGAGGATGTTCTCGGGCAGCAGATAGCCCATCTTCTTCCAGTCCTTCGCCAGCTTGCCCCAGTCGCTCGACACCGCCGAGACCGACGGCTTGATGTAGCTGCCGTGGCTCTTCTCGAGGCTCGCGAGGGACGGCGGCGACTTGTTCTCCGCCGCCGCATGGCCCGCGTTGGCCAGGGCCAGCCCATCGTCGACCTTGCCCTGGGTGCGGGCCGCCTGCGCGGCGCGCAGGGCGATCACGCCCGTGCGGAAGGTCGCCTGCAGCTTGGTGTCCTTGTCGGCCTTCTTGGCCATGCCCTCGAGCAGCTTCACCGCCGCCTCGATCTTGGTCTTGACGGTGGCGTCGCTCGTCTTGGCCGAGGCGGCGAGTGGGGCGAGCACGAACAGGGCGAGCGCGGCGAGCGCGAAACGACGGATCATACAGAACCTCCCAGCAGGGTGCGGATGCATCGGTAAACGAATTCGGCCGATGGTAGCGGCGCCTACGTCGCTGCGCGAGTTTTGTTCGAACTGAATTCGGACTCGGCGGATTTTTCTGCCTCTTTTGCGGCCCCAGCCCGCGCTCACCAGCCGTCGTCGTCCTCCTCGGCCTTCTGCTGCTCGGCCCACAAGCGCGACTCCATCGCGTCGAGCAGCGGCCGGATCGACGGCCGATCGAGGGCCGAGACGCCGAACGCGTCGTGCAGCCGACAGATGTTCTGCGCCACCGCCGGATCGAGCACGTCGACCTTGTTGAAGACGAGCAGCCGCGGCTTGTCGAGCAGCGCCATCTCGTCGAGGATGCGCCGCACCGACTCGATCTGGTCCTGCATGCGCGGATCGCCGATGTCGACGACGTGCAGCAAGAGGTCTGCGTCGTCGGCCTCCTCGAGCGTCGCCTTGAAGGCGCTGACCAGGTCGTCGGGCAGGTCGCGGATGAAGCCCACCGTATCGGTGATCACCAGCTCGCGATCGTAGGGGAACCGCAGCCGCCGCGTCGTCACGTCCAGCGTCGCGAAGAGCTTGTCCTCGACGAGCACGTCGCTCTGGGTGATCTGGTTGAACAGCGTGCTCTTGCCCGCATTGGTATAGCCGACGATGGCCACCACCGGCACCCGCCGCGCGTTGCGCCGGCTGCGCCGGGTCTGCCGCTGCACCACCGTCTGCTGAAGCTGCCGCTCGATGCGGTTGATGCGATCGCGCGCCCGCCGCCGATCGACCTCCAGCTTCGTCTCGCCCGGCCCGCGCCCGCCGATGCCGCCCATCAGCCGCGAGAACGCCGTGGTCTTGTGGGCCAGCCGAGGCAGCATGTACTTCAGCTGCGCCAGCTCGACCGCCAGCTTGCCCTCGCGGCTCGTCGTCCGCCGGGCGAAGATGTCGAGGATGAGCTGCGCCCGGTCGATCACCTTCACGTCGGTCGCGTCGGCCAGGGCCCGCACCTGATTCGGGTTGAGGCTCTGGTCGAAGATCACCAGCTCGCAGTCGAGCTGCATCGTGCGCAGCAACAGCTCGTCGAGCTTGCCTTTGCCCATCACGTACTTCGGATCGGCCCGCCGCCGGGTCTGGGTGATCGCGTCGACGATGACCACGCCCGCCGTATTGGCCAGCTCGCTCAGCTCGCGCAGGGCGACCCGGGGGTCGATGCGATCACCGGGCAGGTCGACGTGCACCGCGATCGCCCGGGTCTGCCCCTCGGTCTCGACCACGCCCACCGTGCGCCGGCTGAACTCCTCCTCGAGCGCCTCGATGAAGGCGCCGAAGTCGAGATCCTGCGCGTGCACCGTCGTCGCCGTCGGCTCGGCGTAGGGCAGCTCGGAGCCGTCGGGCAGCACGTGGGTGTGATACAGCGTCGCCGGCTGACCGCCGCGCCCCACGCCCACCGCCGCGATCAGATCGAGCCGCAGCCGCACCAGGTCGGTGAGGTCGTCGCTGGTCAACGGCTCGTCGCGCAGGTGGGTGTGCACCAGCCGCACCCCGCGGAACCGCCCCGCGCCGGCCCGCGCGCGGCCCAGATCGGGGATGAACAGCTTGTCGGCGTCGCCCACGATGACGTGCCGCACCCGCCCGCCGCGGTCGAGGGTGATGCCCACCTGCCGCCCCGTCTCGTGGCTCAGCTCGCACAGGGTCTGGGCCAGCGGCACCGAGACGATCGAATCGCGGGGCACCTTTCGCTTGTAGAGCCGCTCGAGCCGCTGCCGATGGGCCGGGCCGAGGCCTTGCATGTTGCCGTGAACCTTCAGGGCGCGCTCCCGCCCCGGCGTGCGGGGCCTGTCGTCGTTTGCGTTCGGCCGCAGTATACTGCGCCGCCTCGCAGTTGTCGGAGACCACGCAACATGCCCCAAGGCCACGACATGCGTCGAGCCCTTCTGCTCGCCCTGGCCGCGATCGGGCTCGTCGGCCACGCCCTCGTCTTCGACTTCGTCAACGACGACGCCTTCATCAGCTTCCGCTACGCCGACAACCTCGTGCGCCACGGCGAGCTGGTCTTCAACCCCGGCGAGCGGGTCGAGGGCTACACCAACTTCCTGTGGACCATGCTCATGGCCGGGGTGCTCGCCCTCGGCCTGCCCATCGTGCCGCTCGCCAAGTGGCTCGGCATCGCCTTCGCGCTGGGCACCTTCGCGCTCATCGCCCGCTTCACCGCGCGCCACGTCGGCCAGCCCTCGGCCTGGGACGCGCTCGCCCCGGCCCTGCTCGCCGCCGCGCCGGCCTACGCCTGCTGGAGCACCGGCGGCCTCGAAACCCAGATGTTCACCTTCTTCGCGACCCTGGGCTGGACCGCCTTCCTCGCCGAGCGCCAGGCCGCCGACCGCGAAGGCGAGCGCCCCGGCGAGGTGCCGTTCTTCCCCAAGAGCGGCATCTGGTTCGGTATCTCGGCCATGGCCCGCCCCGAGGGCATGCTCTTCTTCGGGCTCACCGGCCTGCACCGGCTGCTCGAGATGCTGCTCGTCGACCGCACCATCAAGCCCACCCGCAGCGACTGGAAGTGGGGCTTCGGCTTCGCCGGCGCCTTCGTGCCCTACTTCGCGTGGCGCTTCTGGTACTACGGCTGGCCATTTCCCAACACCTACTACGTCAAGACCGGCGCCAAGAACTTCTGGGCCCCCGGCGCGCGCTACGTCGGCGACTGGGCGCTCAAGCACCTCATCGTGCTCGTGCCCGTCTTCGGCCTCATGCGCCGCGGCCTGCCCGGCCGCCGCGAGCGGCGCCTGATCACGCTGGGCCTGCTCTACATCGTCGCCATCGCGCTGCACGTCATGCGCGTCGGCGGCGACTTCATGGCCCTGCACCGCTTCATGGTGCCGATCATGCCCGTCTGCGCGGTGCTCGTGGCCCTCGGCGTGCGGCGCACCGTCGAGCGCCTGCTCGACCGCGGCACCGCGCCTTGGATCCCCATCGTCGCCGGCGTCGTGATCGCCGCCGGCATGGCCGTGGGCATCCAGCGCATCGACAGCAAGGCCCTCGAAGTGGGCAGCGACCGCGGCGTCGACAGCATCGGCTGGCTGTCGATGTTCCACCACCAGACCGCCGCCATCGGCAAACACCTGGCCAAGACCGCCGACCCCGACGCCTCGATCGCGGTCACCGCGGCGGGCATCATCCCGTTCTACAGCCGGCTGTATACGCTGGACGTGCTCGGCCTCAACGACGAGTGGATCGCGCACAACGTCGAGGCCCGCGGCAACCGCCCGGGGCATACCAAGAGCGCGCCTTTGCAGTACATCCTCGACAAGGACATCGACTACATCATCTACCACCCGACCATCGCCGAGCGCCGCCCGGGCCAGGGCCGCGGCCAGCGCCGCGCGTGGAAGCGGCGGGGCTACGAATGGAAGGCGGAGCAGGTCGAAGGCCTCGACCCGCCGTGGTGGGGCTATTGGAAGCGCATCGCGCCGCCGGGTGAGTAGGCCCGGCGGCGCCTGCCCGCGTATTGCACGGACCATCCAGAGACCATAAGGTCCGGCACTGGCTTCTCCGAGAGGGCGCCGATGGATGCCGACGCACGCCGAGCCAATCTGCAGGCCCGCCATGACGAGCTGAACCGGAAGCTGACCGAGTTCGCGGCCGACGTCGAGCTCGCGGACGGGCTCGCCGACCTCGCGCGGGCCTGGATCGACCAAGTCGACATCGCCCGGCAGGACGCCGAGCACGGACTTCGCGTCGTATTCCTCGGGGAGGTGGGCACCGGGAAGAGCACGTTGGTGGCCGCGACCACCGGCCTGCGACTCGAGAGCGTCGAGCGCAGCAACCCCCGATCCTGGTCTGCCCTCCCGGTAGGCGGTGGCCGCACCACTTTGGGCGAGACGCGGATCGTCTTCGAGACGCGGGATACGATCCGCCTCGACGTCGAGCCAGTCTCCGCGAAAGACCTCGAAGTCGAGCTGCGCTTGCTGGCTCAGGATCACATCGCCAAGTCCCTCGATGAGGGTGGCGCGGGTGGACAGCATGGCGAGGAACTCTACGACCTGCTGCGCGCGTGGATCGTGCCCGACGCGCCGGAGGAAGACGGGCCGAGCGGCGTCATCGAGCAGTGGGCTGATGAACTGCAGGACGCCGAGCTGCTCTTCGAGCGCTTCGTCGCCCGGGTCGAGCCGGCGCGACGAGAGCGCCCTTGGAGCCGGGACTTCGATCACGACGACGCGGGGCGCAAGGCGTTGCGGCGCACCTTGCGCGGCCTGCGCTTCGGGCGCCTCGGCGACGACGCCCCGGCCCCGGAGACGACGACCATCCGGCTGCCGAGCGGCGCACTCGGACCCCACGTCGTCGAGGTCGTCGATACTCAGGGCCTGGATACCAAGCCGACGCCCGATCTGATCGAAGGCCGGACCGATCTGCAGGAGTGGTTGAGCGATCCGCACGCGCTGCTCGTCATCTGCTCCCGGTTCGAGAGCGCGCCCGACCGGGCGACGCTCGAGCTGCTGACCGCGTTCGCGGCCCAGGACCGCGGGGCCTGCGCGGCGACGCCGGTGATCATCGACCGCCGTGAGCTGCCCGATGACGACCCCAGCGAGAAGCGCGCCCACCGGCGGGAGCGCAAACGGCGAGAGCGGGAGTGCGACGACGTCCTGCGACGCACCGAGCAGATCCCACAGATCTACGAGGCCCCCTTCGCCGTCGACGCGCGCAGCGAAGGGAAGCGCCTTCGCACCCACCTGCGCACCGTGGCGGCCCGGATCCGCGCCGAGCGGATCGACCGTTGGTCGGAGGCGCTCGCCAGCGCCGCCAGCGTGCTCGAGACCCTCGACGCCCGCCGCGCCGAGTTCTCGGCTGCGTCCCGCGAGATGGACCTGCGGCTGTGGTGGGCGTGGGACGCCGTGGTCGCCGCGGGCTCCGACGACGAGGAGCGCCGCCCGGGGGATGGCCTGCGCGAGATCGGGTGGGCGATCCCTCGGCAGGCCGGCATCAACCACCACTCCCACGTCGCGGCCGCGATCCGGCGGCGGGGCCGCTATCGCTACCTCGACTTCGCCGAGCTGGGGGCGCGCTTCGCCGCCTATGAAGACAGCGTCGTGTACGTCGAGGCGCTCAAGGCCGTTCGTGCCCTCGCCGACGATCTGTATGGCGCGTGCGAAGACGCGCAGTTGCAGGCGCACCTGAAGCTGCGCGCGCAGCAGTTCGGGCGCGCGGTGCGCACGTTCCGCGATCGCGTACGCGCCGCCTGGATCCCGGTGCTCAAAGCCTATCTGGCCTCCGATGAGGCGGACGTCCTTTGGCGCCGCTGTCACCCGCGCTGGGGCCTCGGCCCGGGGTACCTGCAGGACGTCGGCCGCTGGTTCACCGAAGAGAGCGCGCGCGCGGCGCTCGCGATCGCCCGGACCATCCTGCGGGAAGGGCCCACGCCCGAGCTGCCCGCGCGTCCCCCGTTGCTGCGCATCCGACAGATCCGAGCGAAGCACTATCGCGGGATCGCCGACCATGCGCTCAATCTGCGTGGCGTCACTGCGCTCGTCGGCGACAACGGCCACAACAAGACGAGTTGGCTCGAGGCCCTCGCCGCTTCACTCGGCGCGCTCTTGCCCGAGGTCGGCGCCGCCTCGGCAGCACCGCTGCGCGTCGGCGACGTCCACCACCTCATCCGCGACCTCAACGGGGTGCCTGACCTGCGCCGACAGCTGCCCCTCGAACTCGAAGTCCGGGCTGAACTCGTCGGGCGGTCGCTGACTTGGAGTCGCCGCTGCGAAGCGCTGCCCGCTGCGCTCGCCGTGGACGCGGTCGCCGAGCGCGAGGACGGCCCGGACAGCGAGAGCCCGGACCCCGCACGCCTGGACGAGTTGCCGCTCGACGAGGCCCCCAGCAACGATGGCCGGGTCCGGATCCGTCGGCTGGCCGACCGTCTGGCCGACGCGGATGCCGTCCAGCTGCCCGTCTTGGCCTACTATGGGACCCAGCGCCTGTGGCCGGTGGAGCTGGTGGCGAAGCGGGCGCGCGCCGCGGTCGGCAGCCGGCTCGACGGCTACCGCGCGTGCCTCGACCCGGCCTCGACACACCGCTTCGTGCTCGACTGGATGCGACGCTTCACCATCGAAGAGTGGCGCCGCAAGAAGCCCGTCATGCAACTGCAGGCGATCCGCCAGGCGGTCGTCGACTGCGTCGAAGAGGCGCGCTCGTTCCACTATGACAGCGCCTACGAAGAGTTGCATCTCACCCTGCGCGACGGCCGGGTGACGCCGTTCCGCATGCTCTCCGACGGCTACCGCAACATCGTGGCCATGGTCGCCGACATCGCGTGGCGCGCGTCCGTGCTCAACCCGCACCTCGGCCGCCGCGCGCCGGCCATGGCCGAGGGTATCGTGCTCATCGACGAGATCGACCTGCACCTGCACCCCAACTGGCAGCGGCGGGTCCTCGACGACCTGCGCCGGGCCTTCCCGCGGCTGCAGTTCGTCACGACGACCCACTCGCCCTTCATCATCCAGTCGCTTGAGCCTGGTGAGCTGGTGAACCTCGACCCCGACGCATCCGCCGACGCGCTCTACGCCGACGAGAGCCCCGAAGACATCGCCGAGAAGGTGATGGGCGTCGAGTTGCCGCAGCGCAGCCGGCGACGCCAGCGGGAGGCAAAGGCCGCCGAGGACTACTACGCGCTGCTCGAACGCCTGCCGGACGCCGACGAGTCGGAGCTGCACGACCTGCGGAACAAGCTCGACGAGCTGCTGGCGCCGTACAACGACAATCAGGCGTTCGTCGCGCTGCTTCAGCGCAAGCGGCTCGTCGCCGAGGCGCAGCGCGGATGAGGCCCATCGATCGCGGAGACTGCCCGACCGGCGACGACGGGCGACCGCTGACGTTCTCGGACTATGCTTTGGCGAAGCCCCACTTGCTGGATCGGCTCGGCAGCTTCTGCTCGTTCTGCGAAGTCGAGATCTCGGGGCCGATCGACGTCGAGCACATCCGACACAAAGACCAGAACCCCGACCTCGAATGTGCGTGGAGCAACCTGCTGCTGGCGTGCAAGAACTGCAACAGCACCAAGGGCACCAAGGTGAACACGGCCGCCGACGTATCCGACCGGCTGTGGCCGCATCTGCACCGCACGTTCGACGTCTTCGAGTATGGCCCGGCCGGGCGGGTGGCGCTGGCCGACATGACCGACCCCGAGCTGCGAGCCCGAGCTGCGGCGACCGCCGAGATGGTGGGCCTCATGCGGCGACCGCAGCATGGCCTCACCACGCGTCAGCTCGAGCGCGCGACAGACCGCCGCTATCAGAAGCGCAGCGAGGCATGGCGGGAAGCGTGCGATGCCCGAGCGGACCTGCGCACGCTCGACTCACCCGAGATGCGCGCGTGCATTGTACGCCATGCGCGAGCCCGGGGCTTCTGGTCGGTGTGGATCACGGTCTTTGCCGACGACGTCGAGATGCGGCGCGCGCTGCACGTCGCGTTCACGGGCACGGCGGTCGACCGCGTCGAGGCGATGGCCGCGGACGACTCAGCGTGCTCAGCGGATCAGCCGACCTCGTCGGCGCCGGCCTCGACGGCCTGCAGCGGCAGGTCGCCCTCGGCCTGATCCTGCGCCGCGTCGTCGGCAGCGGCCTCCGCCTGCGCCTCCGCCTGCAGCTCGGCCTCGGCCGCCGCGACGGCGTCCACCGCGGCGCGGGCCTCGGGGTCGAGCTCCAGGGTATCGAGCGGCACGTCCTCCACCGCCGGCTTGCCCTGACGCCGGGCGGCGTGGGCCGCCGCCAGCCGCTTCATCTGATCGCGCACCGGCGCCATCAGCGCGGCCCGCTCGGCCTCGTCCTCGACCATGGCCATGATCCAGGCGATGACCCGCAAGAGCGCCACCTGCATCGCGGCGTAGGCCTCGCCCACCTCGAGCGCGGTGATGGTCTCGACCACCGAGAGCGAGTCGCGATAGCCGGGCAGGAGCTGCTCGATGCGGCGCAGCGGCCGCTCGAAGCCCAACTGCGCCGGCGCGTCGGGGAACTGCTCGCGGATGAGCACCACCAGGTACTCGTTGAGCGCCACCTGCTCCTCGTAGGGGATGCGGGTCACGGCGGCGAGGCCCTTGGGGAAGACCTGCTCGAGCAGCTTGGCGGCCAGCTCGCCGTCCGGGGTGTCGCCGTAGCCGGCCGCCTCCCGGGTCAGCAGGTCGTGGATCTGCCCCCAGTTGCCGTCGACGCGGGCGTCGATGGGCCCGGTCTGGCCCTCGCCGCGGGCCAGCTTCTGCGTCTGCCGGCGGGCCTTGCGGCCGATGAAGAGCATCGCGGCGGCCTTGGCGGCGGCGACGAGCCGCAAGAGATCGGCGTAGCCCAGCGGGCGGGCGCGGGCCTCGACGCCGGCGCAGGCCTGCACGGTGTGGCCCGGGGGGAAGCGGCGCACGTCGAAGACGGCGTCGTACTCGGTGAGGATGGCGGTCATCAGATACTCCTGTCGCGTCGTGGCCCGGGGTCTCCGGGCCGAGGGTTGTTCGTCGTTGGCGCGAGAATCGGTGCCGGTTGACGTGTTTCGACGGTAGCGGCCGGCCGCCGCGGCTGTCGACCGAGCGTCCTATCAATTCTTGCGTCTGTTCTCCAATGTGCTGAACAGACACGGGTTCTCAGAGGCCATTTTTACCACTTTTGAAACACGACTTAGGATTTGGGCGGTCGGGGCCGGGCCTGAATCGGGCAGGTGTGCCCCCGCGAGGCTGGACGGCGAGCCGGTTCGGGGCAGGGGTGCCGTGATCGGGCTGGACGGCGAGCCGCTCTCGGGCAGGGGTGCCGTGCGCGGGCTGGATGACGAGGGGGTGCATGAGGGCATGTCCTCATGCGGGGGCTGGATGGCGAGCATTCTTGGGGCAGGGGTGCCGTGAACGGGCTGGATGACGAGGGGGTGGATGAGGACATGTCCTCATGCGGGGGCTGGATGGCGAGCATTTTTGGGGCAGGGGTGGCGTGAACCGGCTGGATGGCGAGGGGGTCGATGAGGACATGTCCTCATATGGGGTCTGGATGGCGAGCATTTTTGGGGCAGGGGTGCCGTGAACGGGCTGGACGACGAGGGTGGAGGTGAGGACATGTCCTCATGTGGGGTCTGGATGGCGAGCATTTTTGGGGCAGGGGTGCCGCGGCGCGGCTGGACGGCGAGCATTCCTCGGGCAGGTGTACCGCGAACGGGGCTGGGCGAGCGACCCGGTCGCGCTGACGGCCAGCCGGCCAGCGGCACGTGGCCGGCGCTGCGGGCGCCCGTCGACGAAAATCCGGTCGCCCTGCACTACTCGTTGAGCTCCCGGCGAGCGGCGAGGGTCTGCTGCAGGTCGCCGGCCCGCTCCGCGAGGCGGCTGCGCAGGCGGTCGAGCTGGTCGTCGGTCTGCGCCTCGACCTCGCGCTCGAGCTGCTCGACGAGGGCCTGCAGCTCGCCGAGGGCCATCGACACCGCCTCGGAGGGCGGGGCGCGGGTCTCGTCGCGGGCGCGGGCGAGCTGCACCAGGGTGGCGACGACGCCGTCGACCTCGCGCAGCACCGGGTCGAACTTCGCGTCGGGCGCGTCGATGAGCAGCGTGGCGATGGCCGTGCGCAGGTCGAGGGCCCGCTGCACGTCGGGGTGGCGGCCGGCGACGCTCTTCCAGACGAGCGGCAGGCGCAGGCGCTTGGGGCCGAGGACCCGCTGCACGCCCCAGACGGCGGCGGCGATGAGCGCGGCGACGATGAGCAGGCGGATGAGCATCGGCCGATTACAGCAGGGGTCCGCGGGGCGGGCAAGGCGCGCGCTGGGCGGCGGTGGCCTCGCGCCTCTCGGCGGCGGTGGCCTCGCGCCTCGGCGGCGGTGGCCTCGCGCCTCTCGGCGGCGGTGCCGGCGCCGTGCCAGTCGTCGGAGGCGCGCGGGCGATCAGCGTCGTGGGTCGGTGAACATCACTCGCGGCCAGTGCGCGCACCGGGTCATGGGCGTCTGGCGAGCCGGTTCGCTGCCTGGCTCGCCCCGTCGCGGGCCCATTCGTCGAGCGCGATCCGGTGCCGGTCGGCGCTGAAGGGCTCCATGGTGTTCAACACCAGGGGCCCGACGCGTGGCACCACCAATACGAGGTCGTCGGCCTCGACCCTCGCCTCAGCCTCGGGGGTGGCAGCGGGCGCCATCTCGAAGAAGAAGATACCCGTGAGGCGGTTGGCCAGATTCAGGATCGGCGCGCCGAGGAGGGGTTGCTGCAGGGTCGGTGGGCGGTCGGCTGCGGCGCCGAATACGTTCACCCGCAAGTCCGCGTCGGCCAGCAGCTGCGCGCCCCAGATCGGCCGCTCCACCAGCTCGTTCCCCATGAGCAGGTGCTGGACCGCCCGCGCCTTCAGGTCGCTGCGCACGAGGATGTAGTCCCCCGCCGGCAGTCGGTCGATCAGCCCGAGACCACGCCGCGCGGCGCTGCCCTTCAGCCAGGCTACGCCGGCCTCGTCGGGCCAGCCTCCCGCGACGAAGCGCGGGTTCTCTTCGTGGTAGACCCCCCAGGCGTCGTCCGGGTCGGGGTGCTCCAGGCAGAAGACCGGGCGCCCGGGCTCACCGATGTAGAGCAGATCGCCGTCCCGACGCACGGTGATCGACCCCTCGTCACCGGTGACGCGGAGCTCGGCGAGGGTCTCGGAGTATGCCGTGAAGAGTGCGGGCATGGGTCCTCGTCAGTTCTTGACGACGGGCAGGAAGTCGATGGGCGAGAACGTAACCAGATGCAGCGTATCGTCGTCCAGCCGCTCGAACACCGCGAAGGTATCCCGCCACTCCACCAGATCGGGCTCGGCACCTTGCACCGAGTTGTAGCCTCGCCGGTAGTTATCGGAGTTGCCCTGGAGTTTGAGCTTCTGACCGGGCTTCAGGGCGTCGAGCGCGTCGGCGTTGTCGTTCAAGATCTTGCTCAGATCCCGTTTGGCGTGCGCCCGATCCATGTAGACCGTCGTGTTCAGCTTGTGCGAGCGGCTCATCGCCAGCGCCTTGACTTCGTCGACGGACGCGCCCTCCGGTGGAACATGGTCCCCGGAGTGTCCTACGGGCCGGTCCCCGTTCTTCTTGACGGTGACCCCCGGGCGGCCCTCCGACGACAGCATGAGATCATCGGCCTCGCGCTGGGTAAAGCGCGGGGATTTGGGCGGATGGGTCTCGTGCGTCTGATCGCTGTCGCTCTCCGGTGCGCGCTCGTGCTCCGGCGAGCGCTCGCTGTCCGGTGAGCGGTCGCGCGGCAGCTCCGGCTTGTCGGGCGTCTTCGGCTTCTTGCCGCCCTTCAGCGCCTTGAGCAGCTCATCGGGCACGTTCTTGAGCGTCTTGATCGGCTTGAGCACCGACTGCACTCGAGGCAAGGCCGCGATCGCTTTGGCGGCCTTGGCCGCCTTGCCGACCCACTTCGCCCCGGTGACAGCCCCGAACGAGAGGAACGCGAGCGCGACCTCCATGAGCACGTAGCCGACGACCCAGCCTCGGAAGTGCCACTTCTCGAAGATGTCTTCGTGGTTCCACTTCGCGACGAACCCGTCGATCCAGCCCTCGACGAGCGCCTGCCAGTCCAGGGTGGAGAGGGCGGCCCACAGCGCCTTGATGTCGGCGATGATGCTGCCGGTGAAGATGCTCTCGAGCACGTCCCAAGCGAGAGCGACGAGGTCGGCGATGCCGAGGAGGATGTCTGCCAGGCAGGCCGCGGCCCCGTGCAGCACGCCGGCGACGGCGCCGCCGATCCCCAGCGCGAACTCGGCGACGTCGGACGCGACCTCCTTGGCCCGGGCCCACGCCCCGTTCGTGATCGAGCCATCGTCGACGATGCCTTCGAGGGTCTGGGCAAACGTCGGGCTGGGCAACCAGATCAGATAGCCGGCACGGGTGCGGGTGTCTTCCCAGTCGTCGCCGCCAGCGCGGTAGATGCCGCGATCGCCTTCTCCCCGGTTGACGTACTCGAGCACGTTCACGTAGAAGCGCAGGTCCTGGCCGGGCCGCACCAACTGGCCGTACTCGCCTTCGGCGATGCCGATCGCGCTCTCACCGCTCCCGATACGGTGCAGCCTCGCGCCGGGCTCGGGCAGATCGGTCTTGACCCGGTTGGCCGCGATATAACCCTGGCGGCCGTCGACATGGGTCACCTCGTACCAGCCGCCCGGCACCTCCTGACCGACGAAGACCCGCGTACCGAAGGGCATGTGACTCTCGACGGTGGACCCGTCTCCGGGGCGCGGTGCGTCTCGCAGGTTCGCGCCGTCCTCCGGGGCGACGATCCCCGGCTTGTTGATCACGCGGCCCTCGACGTCGTCGAGATCCGGGGTCGCCCCTTCGTCCTGTAGCTGGCGCTGGATGTCGCGCGCCTGTCCGCGCTTCGATCGGCGACTGCGCAGCGCGCTCTCGTTGCCGGTCGACGGTGACGTCTCCCCCTGAGCGTCTTTCTCGACGTCCTGCTCGTAGGTGAAGCCCATCAACCGACGCGCTGCCTCACCCGGTGCGATGGGTCGGACTTGGAGCGGATCGGGATCGGGCTGCCGGTCGGTGTCGGGGGGCGGATGATCACGCAGTGACTAAGCGAGCATGGCGGCGATGTGTCCGCTCATGAGGTTTTGAGGCCTCAACGGGGGCGACCGCAGTCACCGGCGTCCCCGCCAGCGCAATACGCGCAACACGGTTGGCCCGGGCCGATCGGGCGCGTAGAGTGCCCGGCCATGGATGCCATCGACCCCACCGACCTGCGCGCGTTCAAGGCGACCTTCGAGGCGCTGGTGCGCGACGCCGCCGACCGGGGCAACCCGGGCAGCTACCGCAGCGAGAGCTGCACCAACTGCACCCAGTGCACGTTCAGCGAGGGCTGCCGCGACTGCCACGCGTGCAACTACGCCGTCGACAGCGAAGGCTGCTCCCACTGCACCAAGATCAAAGACTGCGTGCAGTGCCACGCGTCGAGTCAGCTCGTCGACTGCGAGCGGTGCATCGACAGCGCGTATCTCGAGCACTGCCGCGACTGCGCCGAGTGCACCTATTGCTTCGGCTGCGTGGGGCTGGTGCGCAAGGAGTTCCACATCCTCAACCGGCCGTACGATCGCAAGACGTACTTCAAGCTGGTCAAGCAGCTGCGGGGCAAGGTCCGGGTCTGACCGTCGGCGGTAGAAAATACCGCAGACGGAAAAAACGCGCCGCGCCGGCTGCGAACTGCCCGGTGATGCCTGCTCTCGCCCCCATCACCGACTTCCCCGCGCGGCCCGGCGCAGTAGAATGGCGCCTCGCCCGTGATGAGGAGGCGCCGCTGCGTTTCGAGCCCGTCATCGCCCTGGGGTTGCTGCTCGGCGCCTGCGACCGCGGTCCGCCGCCGCCGCCGATGGATCCGGTGGGCGCGCCGGGCTTCGTGACCGTCGACGGTGAGCCCCGGGCCCGCTTCGATCGCTTCCGGCCGCCGGTGGTGCGGGTGCAGGGCGCGGTGGGGCCCGCGTGGGCGCTGTGGATCGAGGTCGAGGGCGAGGCGCTCGAGCTGGCGACGACGGTCGAGGCGGTGGACGGGGCGCAGCTGGTGCGCGCGACGCTGCCCGAGTCGGCCGCGAACGGCGCGGCGGTCCTGGCGCTGCGCGACGGCGGGCGGCGTCTGGGGCAGTGGCCGATCTGGCTCGGTCCGGCGCCGGTGCCCGCGCGCTATGTCGATCTGAAGACCGACCTGCAGACGCTCGACGCCCACCCGCCGCAGACGGCGGCGGAGCGGCGCTGGTGGCACTTCCGCCGCGGCATCGCGCTGTGGCGGGCGGGGCGGCTGGACGCGGCGATCGAGGCGATGCAGGCCGCGGCGGAGGCCGGGCTCGCGGCCGACGCGGTGGGCGAGGCGGCGTCGGCGCTGCGGCTGGCGGCCAACCTGGCCAATCGGCGCGGGCGGCTGTCGGACGCCGAGGCGCTGCTCGACCGGGCGCAGGCCCTCGTCGAGCGGCTGGATGATCGGGCGGGCGCGTCGTCGGTGGCCTACTACCGGGCGCAGGTGCATCAGCTGCGCGGCGCCCTGCGCGACGCCGAGGCCGCGGCGCGGGCGGCGATCGCGGCGGCGCGGGCGGTGGGGCGGGCCGATCTGGCCGACTACGCCCGGGTGATGCACGCGGTCATCCGTCAGCAGCAGGGGCACCACCGCGCGGCGCGCGCGGCGCTGGAGGCGATGGCGGCGCGGGTCGCGGCGATGCCGGCCGATCTGGCGGGCGTGGTCTGGGGCAACCTGGGCTGGGTGCTGCTCGAGGGCATCGAGCGCGGCCTCTTCGCCGCCCCGGGGGACATCCCGGCGGCCCGGCAGGCCTTCGAGCGGGCGCTGGATCTCAACCGCGAGCGGGCGGCGGTGGCGGCGAATCATCAGGCCAACCTGGCGGCGCTGGCGCTGCGGGCGGGTGATCTGGCGGCGGTGCAGCGGCACGTGGCGGCCCACGATACGCTCGACCCCGAGCGGCGGCAGCAGGGCGGGCTCTTCGTCTCGCTGGTCGAGGCCCGGCGCATGCTGGCGCTGGGTGAGCACGCGGCGGCCGAGGCGGCCTTCGACGCGGTCGAGCGGCGGGCGCGGGCCGAGGCGGGCGACGTGACCGGGGCCTATGTCTGGCGCGCGCGCCTGGGCCGGGCCCGCTCGCGGCGGGCGCGGGCCGATCACGTCGGCGCGCTGGCGGCGTTCGAGGCGGCGCTGGCGGCCCGAGAGGCGGCGGCGACGCGCACCGGCCTGCAAGACAGCCGGGCGGTCTTCTTCGCCGATCACCGCGCGCTGTACGACGAGGCGATCACCGCGGCGCTGAGCGCGGGGCGGGTCGAGCAGGCGTTCGAGATCGCCGATCGGGCACAGGCGCGGCTGGTGGTCGACCTGGAGGTGCGGGCCCGAACGGGGCGGCTGGACGCGGCGCAGCGGCGGCGGTGGCAGGCGAAGCTGGAGGCCTATCTGACCCGGCGGCAGGCGTTCGAGGCCGAGCGCGACGCGGGCTCGATGCTGACCCCGGCCGAGCTGCCCGCGTGGAAGGCCCGCCGGGCCGCGGAGCGGCGCGCGCTGCAGGAGGCCTTCGACTCGGCCTACGCCTGGCTCGACCGGGCGGCGCCGATCGCGGCCCGCGGGGCGACGGCGGCCGATCTGAAGGCGGCGCTGGCGGCGGACGAGGCGCTGTGGTCGGTGCATCACATGGCCGCGGGGGCCGCGGTGCGCTTCCGGGTGCGCCCCGACGGGGTCGCGGTGCTCGATCGGCCGGCGCCGGCCGCGGGCGTGGCCCATCGCTATCTGGTGGGCGCCGTCGAAGGCGACTGGCTGGCCCACGGCTCGGTGAGCCGGCTGAATCACGCCGGTCAGCTCATCGGCGAGCGGCCGGTGGCCGCAGGTGTGGCGACGGTGATCGGCGACCCCGACGGCACGCTGCCCCACGCCCGGCGCGAGGCGCAGGCGGTGGCGGCGGCCTGGCCCGGCGCGCGGGTCCTCATCGGTGAGGCGGCCGATCGGGCGACGGTCAGCGCGGCCTTGAGCGAGGCGAGCCGGGTGCACTTCGCCGGGCACGGGGTCTTGAGCGGCGCCCGCCCGTGGGACGCGCACTTGCGGCTGGCGGGCGGGCAGCGGCTGACGCTCGAAGATCTGCTGCTGGCCCGGCCGGCGGCGGCGCTGGTCTTGCTGAGCGGGTGCGAGACGGGGGCCGAGGGCACGGTCGGCGGCACGATCCGGCTGGGGCTGGCCCAGGGTTTCCTGGCGGCGGGCAGCCGCTCGGTGGTGGCGGCGGATCGCACGGTGCCCGACGCCGACGCGGCGCGGTTCGTCGAGCGGTTCTACGGCGCGGGCGGGGCCGAGTCCCCGGCGGCGGCCTTGCGGGTGGCGGCGCTGGCGGCGAGAGCGGACGGCAGCTCGGTCTGGGATGCCTGGCATGTATGGGGGCGGCGATGAGCGACGACGGCAAGGTGCAGGGCGAGGCCGAGCTGACCGCGCGGGAGCGCTGGCTGCTCGAGGCGGTGCCCGCGGGTGGCGCGGCGGCGGACGAGGGGGCGGACGCGGCGGCGGACGCGGCGCTCGACGACGGGCAGCTCGCGGCCTTTCGCCGGGGTGAGCTGGACGACGAGGCCGCGGCAGCGCTGGCCGGTCGGCTGGCGCGGGATCCCGAGGCGCGGGCGCTGCTGGTGGCGCAGGCCGAGGCCGAGCGTGACGCCGACGCGATGTCGGTGGCCCGGGTGCTGCGTCGCGCGGGGCAGGGCCGCGCGGGGCAGAGTCGTTCGAGGCAGAGCGGCGCCGGGCAGAGCCGCCGGCGCGTGGTCGCGGTGGGCGCGGCGCTGGTGGCGCTGGCGGCGGCGTTGATCCTCTTCGTCGGGCGGCCGAGCGCGCCCGAGTTCGCGTTGGACGGCCCCTATGGCGGCGTGGCCGAGACCCGCGGCGAAGAGACCATCTCGCGCAGCTTCGTGCCCGGCAACCGCCTGCGGCTCTTCGCCAGGCCGGCCGCGCCGCTCGCGACCCCGCCGGGCTGCGTGGCGGTGGTCGGCGCGCCGGCCCCGTCGGGCGAGACCCGGCGCACGGCGGTCGATCGGCGCTTCGTGCGGGTGGCGCCCAACGGGGTCTGCCGGCTCGACGCCCCGGTGGAGGCGCTCTTCCCGGCGTTCGGGCGCTACTCGGTGGCCCTGGTGCTGCTGCCCGCCGGGGCCGGTTCTGTACCGGATGGTATTCCGCGTCTCGGCGAAGGAATCTGGCTCGTCGAAAAAATCGACTATCGGTCTGCCGAACTGCCCTGACACAGACCGAGACCGTCAGGAGCCGCCATGTTTCGCCTTCCGCTCGCCGCCTTCGCCCTGCTCGCCCTGCTCGCCGCCCCCGCGCTGGCCGGCGATGGCCCCGACGGGGTCTGCCGCACCGACCGCTACTTCGTGCATGTGCCCACCTTCGCCGACGCCGCGGTGGTGCCGCCGCGCTTCGGCCGCAGCCTGAAGCAGGCGCTGCTGCCACACATCCCCGTCGACCGCACCGGGCCGAGCTACGCCATCGAGTCGATCACCCGGGTATTGCCCGGCCGGCGCATCGACCAGCGGGCCGACGGCGCGCGCCGCTTCTGGCAGGTGCGCCTCGACCGCGAGCTGACCCCGGCCGAGGCCTGCGTCTTCCTCGACAATCTGCGGGTCGAGGTCTACGACCTGCTGCACGAGCCGCGGGCCTATATCGGCCGGGAGTGCGCGGCGGTGGGCCACGGCACGCCGGCCGATCCGCTCGCGCCCGACTGGCACCTGCAGGCGACCGGGCTGCCGGGTCCGCTGCCGGTGGGCGCCGAGCCGGCGGCGGTGGCCCTGGTCGACTCGGGGGTCTTCGCCCCGGCGGACTACGTCGCCGACCCGGACTTCGACGATGACTACCACCGCCACGGCACCGCGATGGCCGATCTGGTGGCTCAGGTCGAGCCGGGCATCCCGGTGCTCGACTACCGGGCGCTCGACGCCGACGGCATGGGCGATCTGGCCGACGTCGCCCGGGCGATCGACGCGGCGGTCTTCCAGGCCGAGGGGCCGCGGGTCATCAACCTGAGCCTGGGCTGGCCGCCGGAGCTCGAGCGCACCCGGCAGCTCGAGGCCGCCGGCTGCTCGACCCACGAGGACCCGGCCGGCGAGGCGGTGCGCTACGCCCTGGCGATGGCCCGCATGCGCGACGCGGGGCTGTTGACCAAAGGCGGGCAGCCGTGGAACCGCAACGGGCCGACGGCGGTGGTGGCCGCGGCGGGCAACCGGGTGACGAGCTTCGCGGTCGATCCGACCTTCTTCTTCGAGAAGATGCTCGACGTCATCGACGAGGCCCCGAATCTGGACCCCTGCTCCGCGCCGACCGACGGCGACCTGTTCTACCCGGCGCAGTGGAGCCAGCGGCAGACCTGCATGCACATCGCCGGCGTCGACTACACCTTCACCCAGATGACCATCGCGGTGGGCGCGACCGACCACTACGACAACCCCGCCTCGACCAGCCTCAAGGTGCCGATGCCGCCGCTGGTGGCCCCGGGGGCCAACGTGCTGGCGGCCGGCGCGCGCTGGACGGGCAGCTCGGTCTCGACGGCCATGGTCAGCGCGGCGATCGCCCTGGCCTTCGGCGAAGGCGCGGTCTCGGCCGACGTCGCCCTCGACGCGGTCTGGGGCGAGGCGGAGCCGCTGCCGCACATCGGCCCGCAGACCCGGCGGCTGGCGTTCGCGCAGCCCTATGTGGCCGCCCCCGCGGCGCCGATCGGTGATCTGCCGACGCTGGTCGACGGCGGCGCGGCGACGCCGTGGTCGAGCTTCGACATCGCGGTGTGCCTGCTGGTGCTCATCGAGTGGACCCACGACGACGCCGACTTCCAGGCGGTGGTCGACCACTGCCCGCCTTTCCTGGCGACGCTGGATCAGTTCACCGCCGGCCGGGCCGGCCCGCAGCCGCCCGACGCCGGCTGCCCGGAGTGCCCGGTGCGGCTCTTCGCGCAGGCCGAGCTGGTCGATGTGGACGTCGCGCTGAACCACACCTGGGATCCGGCGACGGCGATCACCAAGCCCTTCCTCTACGCCGAGTGGCCCGACGGGGCCTATGTCTGGCTGCCCCTGCCCGACGACGGCAATACCTGGGAGCCCGGCGCGCAGTTCACCATCAAGGGGTTGACCCTCGAGCACCCCGACGGGACCCTGTCGCTGGGGGATCTGGAGGCGGGCGGCAAGGTGCAGCTCCAGCTCCAGGTGCAGACCCCCAAGCAGGATCAGCCGACCACCGACGTGTCGGCCCTGGTCATGAAGCTGATGTGAGCTGATGTGAGCCTTCGGGGGCTGCCCCCCGGATCGGTGCCCCGTTGCCCTCGATGCCCCTGTTGCTGTGTCTGGCGCTCTTCGCCGCGGTGCTCGCCGGCGCGGCGGGGGACGCGGCGCTGGTGGCCCGCGCCCTCGACCGCGGCGGGCGGCTCCTGCGGCAGCTGGTCGAGCGGCTGATGCCGGTGGTGCGGGCCCGGGTGCGGCGCCGGCTGGGCGGCTGGTCGCCGGCGGTGCGCGAGGACGCGGTGCAGGAGGTCTGGCTGGCGCTCCTGTCGGATGACGGCAAGGCGCTGCGCGGCTTCGACCCGAAGCACGGGCGCACCCTGGAGGGCTTCGTGGGCATGGTCGCCGAGCGGCACGTCATCGACTGGGTGCGGCGGCAGCAGGCGGCCAAGCGCGGCGGAGGCGCGCAGTTCACCGACGCGCGCGCGCTCGAGCGGCGGGCGGCGGCGGCCCCGGACCCGGAGGACGCCTTGATGACCGTCGATCTGGCGGCGGCGTTCGGGCGGCACCTGGAGCAGGCGCTGCCCGAGATCGGGCTGCTCGTCTTCCGGCTGATGTATACCGACCGGCTGACCCCGGCCTCCGCCGCCGAGGCGCTGGGGGTCAAGAAGCAGGTGGTCTACAACTGGCAGCACCGCATCCGCGGCGAGGTGCGGGCTTTCCTGGCGGCGCAGGCGGCCTGATCTCTCGGGGGCTCAGCCGTGCTCGGCGCGCTCGGCCCGGCGGGCGTCTTCGTCGGCCTCGGCGGCGAGCGGCTCGGCCACCGCGTCGGCGCCCAGCTCGCTGCAGTAGATGCCGTAGATGTGGTCCCGCAGCGCCATCGCTCGTTCGACCGGGTCGTCGCCGGGGAAGTCCCGCGGGTGGATCGCCGGCAGCGCGGTCACCGAGCAGCTGCGGTCGGGCTTGATCGACAGGTCGTTGGCCCCGGCCTCCATCAGGTCGCCGGTGCCGCGCACGACGAGCGGCAGCACCGGCAGGTCTTCGCGCACCGCGGCGAGGAAGGCGCCGAGCTTGAAGCGCTTCATCCGGCCGTCCCGCGGGCGGGTGCCTTCGGGGAAGAACAGCACGCTGGCCCCGTCTTCGACGACGGCGTGGATCTGCTCCTTGATCAGCCGGTTGCGCTCGTGGGCTTCCTGCCCGCGGTGCACCTTGATGTGCCCGGCGAGGCTCAGATACCAGCCGGAGAACGGCACCCTGAAGAGCGAGGCCTTGGCCAGCCAGCGGAAGTCGCGGCGCAGGTAGCCGCCGATGACCAGGATGTCGAGCGCGCTCTGGTGGTTGGCGATGATGATCGCCTGCGGGGTGGCGTCGATGTGGTCGGTGCCGTGCAGGCTACGGTTGATCTTGAGGCCGTCGGCCGAGCCGGCGCACCAGCGGCGCATGCACCAGCCCAACAGCGGGCGGTTGCGCGTCGGGATGCCGACCCCCAGCGCGATGCTGCCGTAGACCACCGCGCGGCTGGCGGCCTGCCCCCAGTTCCACGCGGCGCGGGCGTAGTTCATCGGACCCTCCCCGAGTGCCGATCCGGCCGTGGGATTAGCCGCAAACGGCGCCGATTTCAATGCCCGAGGGCCTGTAGCGCGGGCTGACGCCTGCAACCCAAGGGGGGCTCGGGCGTGGTCGGTGGTGAGCCGTCGCAATGCCCTGAGCGGCGCCGAGCAGGCCCGAGCGGCCGATCCTGTCAGGCCCGCGCCATGGGCCGTATGGTGCCGGGCCACCCCCGCCCGGAGTCGCCATGCCTCGCCCCTGCGTATTCCTGCTCGCCCTGCTCGCCGCCGGCTGCATCCGCGAGCCCGCCGAGCCGACCCCCGAAGCGACACCCGACGCCCGCCCGGGCGACGCCCGGCCCCTGCTCGAGCCTCCGCCCGACGCCGCGCCCCGCGACGTGCCCGACGCCCGGCTGCCCGACGCGGCGCCCGACGGCGAGCCGCACAGCGCCCCCGGGCCGGTGATCTGCGGCCCCGAGCACCCCTTCGACCGCGCGCTGGCCGCCGCCCTGACCGACCCCGAGCGCGTCGCCTGCCGCGACGGCCGCGACTGCGTCGAGGTCGAGCCCTGCCCCGGCGAGTTCTGCTTCGTCGGCGAGGCGGTCAACCGCGAAGCCGCGGCCGCCATCGACGCGCTCGCCCCGCCCGACGAGCGCTGCGAGGACTGCGGCCCGGCCGGTCCGCCCGAGTGCCCCGAGCCCGAGCCGCCGTTCGAGGATTGCTTCGAGGGCTTCTGCCAGATGGGCTTCGGCGCCGAGCCGGTGGAGCCGCCGGTCGACTGCGACGACGCCCGCGTCAAGTGGCAGCGGGCCGTGCGGGCCGCGGCGGAGGGGGTCGACAGCTGGTGCGAGGACGCCACCGACTGCACCGTGCTCTCCTTCGCCAACGGCTGCGCCGACTGCGACCGCGTCACGGTGCGCCGCGACCGGGCGGCCATCGTGCAGGCGCGGATCGCGGCGCACCTGGAGGTCAACGACTGCGCGCTGTGCGGCGGCGGGCCGATCGATTGTGATCCGGTCGGTGTGCGCTGCGATGTCTTCTGCGTGCTGGAGGATTAGCAGGCTGCGGAAAAACATCCTCCCGTCGGCTCCCACGTCCTCGCGGGCCGATCTCGGCGTTGCGAAGACTCGCGATATCTACGGATATCCCTGCGTCTTCGCGCCTGGATCTCGACCCGCGAGACCGCGCGATCCTCGGTCCGGAGTATTTCCGCAGCCTGTTAGCCGCGGTCGGGCCGGCTGACGCCGGTTCTCCCGAAGCGCGCTCGGGCTGGCCGGCGCTCGGCCGGGCTCACTGCGCGGGCAGCCACGAGCGGGCGTACCAGTCGTAGACCGGCGCGGTGGGGCCGAACTCGTCGATGGCCTCGAAGTAGAGGTCGCCGGCGCCCTCGTCGGTCTGCGGCATCGGGCGGGTATTGGCCGGGGTCTCGGGGCTGTCGACGAACCAGCGCAGGCGGCCCTCGCTGGCGCAGGCGTTGCGCTCGCCCATCACCGCGACGAGGTCGTTGGTCGGGCGGAAGATGCCGTTGATGGTGGTCACCGCGGAGACCCGGTAGAGCTTCTGGTAGATGGTGCCGCAGTCGCCGTCGTCGACGCCCTTGTGCAGCAGGCCGGGGCGCAGCTTCCAGTTGTTGACCTGGCGCAGCGGCTCGTCGCCTTCCAGGTCACCGTCGACGAGGTTGGGCGCCAGCACCACGAAGTCCATCGGCGGGGGGAAGGCCATACTGCCCTCCATGACCACGAAGGCGTCGTCCCGGGCGCCGTCGGCGGTGTCGATGACCAGGTAGAGCGTGCCGAGCACCGTGCCGTTCTTGGAGACGATCTGGCGGTCGAGCAGGTTGATGTCGGCCTGGGCGGCGGTGGCGCTGAGCAGGGTGCAGGCGGCGAGGGCGGCGGTGATGAAGCGGTTCATGGTGTCTCTCCCGAGCAGTGCCCCGCGGGGCGGTCGTTCGTGCGCTGTCTGCGCTGTCTGCTCGGAAGGGATTGCAGCGGGTGTGCCAACTCTCGAAAACCGACCGCAGGGCGCCGAATCCCGTGAATAAAGGGCCGCGGGCGCTCGCGGAGCCGGCGCGGACGGTCAGCCCGCCGCCCGCGGACCGTCCGCCGCGTCGTCCGCCCGCCCCCGGCGCCGCCGGACCCACCACAGGGCCCCGGCGATGAGCAGCACCCCGACGAAGGGCGCCGCCCGCCAGGCGATCATGCGCACCGAGGCCCGCACCCGGCCGCCGTCCCCCGCCTCGTCCGCGGCCTGCCAGGCGTCGATGAAGTGGCCCTCTTCGTAGAGCCGCCGCCCGATCTCGCGGTCGACGGCCCAGCCCCAGCGCCGGTGGTCGCGATAGCGCTCGAGCAGCGCCAGCGCCTCGGGTTCGGGCAGCGTCATCGAGTGACGGATGGCCACCAGCGGGGTCAGCGGGGCATCGGGCCGGTCGTCGACAAAGGCCGCCTCGGCCTCCCGGGGCAGGGCCCAGGCGGCGGCCGCGGCGTCGCCCAGCGCGTCGATGTGGGCCAGGGTCGCCCGGGCGCGGTCGGCGGGGCGGCTGTCGGGGAACTCGGCGACGAGGCGTTCGAGCAGCGGGCGGGCGGTCGCCGGGTCGCGGCGCAGGTCGAGCGCGGTGCGCGCGGCGTCCCACAGGGCCAGCGGGTCGGCCGGCTCGGCCTGCGGGTCGACCTCGGCGTCGACCGTCGCGTCGGGTCCGGCGTCCGGCCCGGGGGTGGCGCAGAGCGCCACGAGCAGCCACAGCGTCGTCATCGGCGGGTCGCGCGCTCCTGTTGCGGCACGGGTCCCGGCGATTCTCGGTCGGATCGGCCTCCGGCGGCAAGCGCACGGCGGCCCGCGACCGCGCCGCGGGGTCGCGCAGGCGGGCCCGTCGGGGGCGTTTTCGATTCTTTTTCCGTTCGGGCTGTCAGACCACGCGCGGCGGGCCGGTACCCCCTGACGAACCCGATGAGCGGTTCCCATCACGACCGAAAAGGTGACCCATCATGAACTTCGACGCTGCGAAGACGCTCGCCGTCTGCCTGCTGCCCGCCGCGCTCTCTTTCTCGGCCGCCGCCGCCCACGCTCAGCAGTGCGGGCCCGGCGACTGGGACGGGGACGGTCACCCCGACGCGGTCGACGCCTGCCCGCTGCTCGACGCCACCGGGTCGGACGACGGCACCGGCTGCCCCGGCGCGCCGGGCGATGAGCGCCGCGGGTGCTACGCCTATCTCACCGGCGCCGGCCTGGTGCACGGCGACGGCGCCACGCTGCCGGTGGCCGATCGCTTCGGCGGGCTGGTCGACGGCGGCCTGAACATCGAGCCGGGCGCGACCTCGTTTCAGCGGGTGGCGCGCATCGACCTGGTGCCGGCCGGCGTCATCGACAGCGGCGCCCGGGTCGACGCGCGCATCGACGTGCAGCAGACCCGGCGCACCGCCGACAGCGACCTCTTCGTGGGCCTGAGCGACGGCCTGGACACCCTGGCCGGCAGCCGCCACGACAACGACCTGTTCAGCTTCTATCACTTCGTCTACGCCGACCCGGCCGACGTGAAGTCGAGCAGCCGCACGTGGTCGGACTTCGGCGCGGCGAGCAACCCGATGCCGGCGGTGGGCGAGGCGTTCGCCTTCGAGACCCGGGCGATGGCCGGCGACGGCTGCGGGGCGGTCGGGGCCAACGACGGGCAACTCTACGACGACCACAACTTCGGCGCGACCCTCGACCCGGCCGCTGGCCTGCAGGTCGAGCTGGTGGGCGGCGACAGCCACGAGGCCTATCGCATCGACAGCGTCTGCGTGCGGCTGACGGTCAACGACCCCGATCCGGTCGCGGTGCAGGCGGCCCTGGGCGCCGCGCCGGGCTTGACGGTGCGCAGCATGGACGAGATCTCGATCCGCGCCGAGCTCGACGCCGCCGACGGCTTCACCGTGGCCGACATGACCGTGCTCGACGTGGTCGCCGGCGCCGAGATCACCGATCCGGCGCAGAAGGCGGCCATCTGCGGGGCGCTGGAGGTGCCCTTCGGCGAGTCGGTCACCGTCGACTTCCAGCGGTCGCTGACCTGTGAGGTGCACCAGGCCCGGCCCGACGCCCTCGCCTGGGACGGCGCGGGGCACATCAGCGTCGACGGGGTCTCGCGAGAGGCCGACGTCTACGCCCGCTACACCGACGTCTCGGACAACGGCAGCTGGCAGACCATCGGCAGCAACACCTACCTGAGCACCGCCGCGGGCTACCTCAAGCTGTACACCTACGGCCAGGCCTGGGTGCCCGGCGGTGAGCTGACGCCGCTCTCGTTCCCCGTCGACGGCGGCTTCCTCGGCGAGCTGGGCCAGCGCAAGCTGCACACCTACGCCCGGGGCGATGTCGGCGGCGTCGACTACGTCTGCCACGGCACCATCGACGGCTTGCAGTACAGCGTCAGCCCGCTGTGAGACGCTCCCCGCGCCGCTCCCCGAGCCGGGCCCGCGCCCGTCCCGAGCCCGCTCAGGACGGGCGCTCGAGCCCCAGCGACTTGAGCTTCTTGTGCAGGTTGGTCCGCTCGAGGCCCAAGGTCTCGGCGCTGCGGCTGATGTTCCAGTCGTTGGCGTCGAGCCGCGCCTGCAGGAAGCGCCGCTCGGCGGCCTCGCGGAAGTCCTTGAGCGTGCCCTCGGCGAACAGGTCGGCGGCCTCGTCGGGCAGCCACGAGGCCCCGCCTTCGAAGTCGGCGGGCAGGTCGTCGACGCTGATGCGCTCCCCCGACAGGATCACCAGCCGCTCGACGGCGTTGCGCAGCTCGCGCACGTTGCCCGGCCAGTCGTGGCGGGCGAGCCGGTCGAGCACCGGCGGGTCGATCGCCTTCTCCCGAAAGCCGTTCTCCGCGCAGACCTGGGCCAGGAAGTGGCGCACGAGCAGCGGGATGTCGGCCTTGCGTGCCCGCAGCGGCGGCGAGACGAGCGGCACCACGTTGAGCCTGAAGTACAGGTCTTCGCGAAACTCGCCGTCGCGCACCGCCTGCTGCAGGTCTTTATTGGTCGCGGCGACTACCCGCACGTCCACCGAGATCGGCTGCTCGCCGCCGACCCGGGTCAGCTCGCCGGTCTGCAGCACCCGCAAGACCTTGGCCTGGGCCGACAGCGACATGTCGCCGATCTCGTCGAGGAAGAGCGTGCCGCCGTCGGCCTGCTCGAACTGCCCGCGGCGCCGGCCGACGGCGCTGGTGAAGGCGCCCTTCTCGTGGCCGAAGAGCGTGCTCTCGATCAGATCGGCGGGGATGGCGGCGCAGTTGACCTTGATGAAGGGCCGCTCGGCGCGATCGCTGCGCTCGTGCAGCTCGCGGGCGACGAGCTCTTTGCCGGTGCCCGACTCGCCGGTGACCAGCACCCGCCCCCGGGTCGGGGCCACCTTTGCGATCTGGCCGCGCAGCTTCTCCATCACCGGCGTATCGCCCAGCAGGTGGGTCTGCCGCTGCTCGGCCTGGGCCCGCAGCGCCTGCAGCTCGCGGGCGTCCCGCGAGCGGCGCAGGCCGTTGCGCAGGGTCAACAGCACCCGCTCGCGGTTGAGCGGCTTCTCGAGGAAGTCGAAGGCGCCCGAGCGGGTGGCCTCCACCGCGTCGGACAGCGACGCGTGACCCGAGATCATGACCACGGTCATGTCGCGGTCGTCGTTCATGATCGACTTCAGCGCCGTCAGCCCGTCCATGCCCGGCAGGCCGACGTCGAGCATCACCGCGTCGACCCGGTGGCGGTCGAGGGCGACGAGGCCCTTCTCGGCGCTCTCGGCGTCGAGCACGTCGAAGCCTTCGCCCTCGAGCACCATGCGCAGGGTGCGGCGGATGTTCTTCTCGTCGTCGATGACGAGGATCGTGCCGTCGGAGATCTCGCTCATCCGTGTCTCCCGTCGCCGCGCGCGGCCCGTAGCGTCGCCCCCCGGCGATCTCTGCGGGCCGCGGCAATTTTCGCGGCCGCTCATGCGGTTGCGCCGCCGTGACTGCCCTGTTTACGATGCGCCGCCCCGACCGGTCAACGGCGCCCATGGGAGCCCCGATGCGATATCCCGCCCTGCTCTCGCTCTCCGCAGCGCTCGCCTGCGCCGCCTCGCCGTGCGCCGCGCAGCTCCTCGACGACCCGCGGGCGGTCGCCATGGGCGGCGTGCGCGGTGATCCGGTGGCCAACAGCGCGGTGATCCACAACCCCGCCGGGCTCAGCCGGGCCTATCTCTACTTCGCCGAGGCGGTCTATCTGCGCGACGGCGCGGGCAAGAACGTCGCCGGGGTCAACATCGTCGACTCCAAGACCCAGCAGAAGCTCGCGGTGGGCGTGGCCTACGGCTATCAGTTCACCGACAGCGACGCCGACGTGATCGTCGACGGCCACGACGTGCGGCTGTCGATGTCCCACCCGTTCAGCGATCGGGTGCACGTGGGCGTCGGCCTGCACTACGTGCACCTCGACCGCTCGGTGCCCGTCGAAGAGGGCGAGGCGCCGGTCGAGATCGACGACCTCAAGGGCTTCACCATTGACGCGGGGCTGCTCGTCGACGTGGGCCAGGGGCTGACCATCGGGCTGGTGGGCGAGAACCTCATCGACCTCGACGACCCGGCCCTGCCCCGGCGGGCGGGCGGCGGGCTGGCGTTCGCCGCCGACGCGATCTCGCTCGACGTGGACGTGCTCGCCGACTTCGATCGCGGCGCCGACGACGCGACGACCGTGCTCGTCGAGGGCGGCGCCGAGCTGCTGCTCGCCGACGTGGTGCCGCTGCGGGTGGGCTACACCTGGGACGGCGCGCTCGAGCAGTCGTGGCTCGCCGGCGGCATCGGCTTCTTGACCCGCGGTGAGGGCACCAAGGGCGGCCAGATCTCGATCTCGTATCGCCACAACCTCGACGCCGAGGGCGAGTACGTGCTCGCCGGCGGGCTGACGATGTTCCTGTGAGCGGCCCGCGCCCCGGTACGCGGGGTCTCTCGCTCTTCGAGACGCTACGCTGGCTGGCCATCGCGGTGGTCTGCGGCGCGCTGGCGTGGTCGCTCATCGGCACGTCGGGCGGCCCCGAGGTGGGCGCGCCGGCGCCGCCGATCGAGGTCGATACGCTCTCGGGCACGCCCTTCTCGCTCGCCGATCAGAAGGGCCGGGTGGTGGTGCTCGACTTCTGGGCGACGTGGTGCCCGCCGTGCATCAAGTCGCTGCCCGCCCTCGAGCGGCTGCACGCGCGCTACGCCGGCTCGCCCGACGTGCTGATCGCCTCGGTCAATACCGACGCCATGCCCGACCGGGCGCAGGCGCTGCAGAAGTGGATGGACCGGCGGAAGTTCACCTTCCCGGTGCTGCTCGAGACCCGCAGCAAGGTCTTGTCGAACGCCTATCGGGTGCAGTCGATCCCGACGATGGTGGTCATCGGGCGCTCGGGCGTGGTGCACGACGTGCACGTCGGCCTGCCGGCCAACGACATCGACGGCATCGAGGCCCACGTCGAGAAGCGCATCGCCGAGGCGCTCGCCGAGGGCGGCTGACGGTCCGGCCTACTTGCCGTCCTTGAGCCGGCGGGCGATGCGCAGGTGCTCGCGGTTGCCGACCAGCTCGCGGGCGTGCTGCCGGTCGATGGAGCGCACGACGCGGAAGTGGCGCGCCTTGACGTCGCGGATGCGGCGGAAGCCGCGCTCCCAGAGGTGCCGCGGGAACCGCCCCTGCTCCGCCTCGGCGAGCAGCGTCTCGAGCACCTTCACCTGCTCGTCGAGGTCCTTGCACACCAGGAAGAGGTCGACGCCCGCCGACAGCGCGCGGCGGGTGGTCTCTTCGATGCCGAGCGAGTCGGTGACCGCCTTCATCTCGAGGTCGTCGGTGACCACCAGCCCCTTGAAGCCGAGCTCGAGCCGCAGGATGTCCTGCAGCAGGTAGCGGCTGACGGTGGCCATCGGGTGGTCGGGGTCGGCCTTGGTGTAGTCGACGTGCGCCGCCATCACCATGTCGAGGTGCGGCGGGTTCTGGATGAGCTCGCGGTAGGGCGCCAGCTCCTTCTCCCGCAGGCGGTCGATGTCCAGGTCGCAGGTGGGCAGCTCGAGGTGGCTGTCGGTGGCGGTGTCGCCGTGCCCCGGGAAGTGCTTGCCGCAGGCGACGATCGAGTTGTCGTGCAGCCCGCGGATGATCGCCCGCGCCAGCGACGAGACCTTGGCCGGGTCGCTGCTGATCGACCGCCGGCCGATGACCGGGTTGTCGGGGTTGGTGCTCAGGTCGAGCACCGGCGCGAAGTTGAGGTTGAAGCCGGCGGCGGTCAGCTCGCGGCCGATGACCGCGCCCACCTCGTAGGCCACCGAGACCGAGCTGGCCTGACCCATGTGGGCCATGTCTGGGAAGACGGTGAAGGGGGTCGGCAGCCGGTGCACCGAGCCACCCTCCTGGTCGATGCCGATGAACGGCGGCACCCCCTGGCCCTTCGACCACAGCTCTTCGGTGAGGTCCATGACCTGTTCGAAGTCGTTGAGGTTGCGGTTGAACAGGATGAAGCCGCCCAGGCCCCACTCCTCGTCCAGCCGCGCGAGCTCGGGCGGGATGCGGGTGCCTTCGAAGCCCACGATCACCCGCTGTCCGATCCGCCGCTTGAGCTGGTCGATCTCGGCCATATGTCACCCCCAAAGCCCCGTCGGGGGCGCCGTCGGTCCGTGAAAAGCGCGTATTCTTACCAGCGACGCCCCGCGGGGACAACCGTGGGGCATACCGGTGGCCGGGGCGCGGCGGGCCGGGACGGCGGGCGGGGCCGGGCGCTCAGCCGCGCCCGTCGAGCAGCGCCGCGACCCCCTCGGCGAAGCGCCCCTCGCGCAGCAGCGCCGCCGCCTTGACCCGCCGCACCTCCACCGCAGACAGCCCCGCCGCCGCCTGCTCTGCACCCAGCGGATCGCCGCCCGCCAGCCGGGCGCAGGCGCGCAGCCAGCGCACCCGCCCGCCCCACAGCGGATCGTCGGCGTCGAGCCGGCGGTCGGTCTCGAGCAGCACCAGCGCCGCGTCGACCCGGCCCCGGGCCAGCAGGCACACCGCGCGGGCCAGCGCCGGGCGCGGGTCGCCGGGCATCTCGTCGGCGGCCTCTTCGAACGCGTCTTCGGCCAGCCGCCAGCGGGCGCGGGCGGCCCATGACAGGCCGTCTTCCCAGGCCGCCGATGGCGGGTGGCCGGCGGCGGTCAATCGAACTCCAGGCCGCGGAAGCCCGGGCTGAGCTTCTCGGCGGCTTTGGCGGCCTCCTGCTGTGCCTGGCGGGTGGCGCTGGGTCGGGGGGCGTCGGGGCGCTGCGCGTCACGCCGCGGAGCGATCGCCGCCGGGCGGGCGGGGGTGGTCGACGCGGCGGGGCTCGGATCGCGCTGCGGCGCCCGCGGCAGCGGCGGCATCGCCGGGCGGTCGGCGCCGAGCACCCGCGGGCCGTCGGCCTGCACGATGACCCGGTCGCCGTCCACGTCGAAGAGCCCCAGCTCGGGCAGGCTCAGGTTGCGCTTGAGCCAGGTGATCAGCCGCGGAAAGTCGAGGCTGCTCAGGTCGGGGGTGGTCGCCGTCGGCGCGCCGGTGGGCAGCCCGCGCTCGATGACGTACTCCCGGATCAGGTCGCGCAAGAGCCCCACCAGCTCGGCCCGGTCGTACTCGGCGGTGGCCGTGTCCAGCTCGGCGTAGAGGGTCTCCCAGGGGGTATCAGCCATCGTGTCTCCGGGGGTCGTCGGCGGGGCCGGTGCGGGCGTCGGCCCAGTCGGTGCGCTCGGTGGTGCAGTCGCGAAAGACCGCGCCGCGCAGGTCGGCGCTGGCGAAGCAGGCGTCGCTGAGGTCGCAGCCCACGAACACCGCTCGGCGCAGGTCGGCGGCGTAGAAGTTGGCCGCGCGCAGGTCGCATTCGAGCACGAAGGCCCCGCGCAGCGTGATGCGGTTGAGCGAGGCGCCGCCCAGCCGGGGGGCGTGCAGCCGGCAGCCCATCAAGAGCGCCCGGTCGAGGCACATCGAGCCGGTCTCGCCGCCTTCGAGGTCGACCGAGCGCCAGCGGGCGCCGCTGAGGTCGATGCCCGACAGCCGGCAGTCGAGCAGGTGCGCGTGGCGCCAGCGGGAGCGCGGCGCGGCGACGCCGGCGAGGTTGCAGCCCGACCAGTGCCCGCCGCGGACGGAGGCGCCGGGCAGCGCCGCGGTCTGCAGGTCGCAGGCCACCGCCTCGACCTCGTCGAGGGCCATGCGGTCGAGGCGGGCGTCGACCAGCCCGACCCGGCGCATCTGCACCCGGGTGAAGCGGGTATCGGCCAGATCGGCGCGGCACAGGTCGAAGCGATCGAAGCGCGCGTCGGCCAGCTCGCCGCCGCGACAGGCCAGGACATCTCGGGCAGTCTGCGGGTTCATCGGCGCCATTCTACACACCGCCGGGCGCGATGCATCCGGCTCATTTTGGGCCAGGGCGGCAATGCTGTTATGTAGAGGGTGCCCTGCCCGGGCCCGGGCGGGCAGCGTATGTCCAGCGCGCGCCGTCGAGCGTGGCCCGACCCGGGCCGCTCGGATTGCGATGGGACATGCGCGGGGATATAGTCGGCGGTCCGCGCCTGCCGATGTCGCGCCAGGAGTGATTCAATGCCCCGCCAGGCCAGTCTGGTCTACACGCTCCCCGACGGTCGGGAGGAGGAGCAGCCGCTCACCCCGGGCCGCGAGGCGTCCATCGGGCGTCACCCCCACTGTACGGTGACGGTCAGCCAGCCGTCGGTCTCGCGCAAGCACGCCAAGCTCGAGTTCGACGGGCAGTCGTGCATGGTCGAAGACCTCGGCAGCTCGAACGGCACCTACGTCAACAACCAGCGCATCACCCGCTCGGCGCTGCGCGACGGCGACGAGCTGCGCTGCGGCGACTTCCGCCTGCGCTACGTCGAGAAAGAGGCCTCGGCCGCCCCGTCGCCGCGCATCATGGAGTCGCGGCCCGACGCGCCCAAGCTCAAGTTCGCCGGCCGGCTCAGCACCGGCCGGCCCACCATGCAGCCCCAGGGCGGCGTGCGCCCCACCATGGAGCCGCGCCAGGTCAACCAGTCCGCCGGCGGCTCCGACCTCAACCGGGCCGAGCCGGCCCGCGTCGGCCCGCCGCCCGGCCGCCGCCCGGACCCGCGGCCCGACCCGCTGCCCGAGGCCCCCGACGACAGCTTCATCGACGACCCGCAGAAGGCCATCGCCCGGCTGCGCGAGGAGGCCGCCGAGTGGCGCGGGCTCTACGAGCGGCTCAAGGCGACCGGCGGCGGCGGCGGCGAGAGCGAGGCCGACCGCGAAGAGAAAGCCCGGCTGCAGGGCCGCATCGACGAGCTGCGCACCGACGTCGAGCAGCGCGAGCGGCGCATCGCCGAGCTCGAAGCCGCCCGCGCCCGGGCTCAGGAGCAGGCCGAGACCCAGGCGGAGCGCGCGGTGCAGCTGCGCGGTCAGGTCGACGCCGAGCGCAATCAGGCCGAAGAGTACCGCCGGGAGATGGCCGAGCTGCGCGCCAGCCTCGGCGAGACCCAGCAGCGGCTCGAGCAGCTGCGGGCCAACCAGGAGATCGGCGGGCAGCGGGAGTCGGACCTCGCCGACGAGGTCAACAACCTCAAGCGCGAGGTGCGCCAGCGGGAGAAGACCATCCGCGACGTGCAGCAGCAGCTCGAGGTCATCGAGTACGACCTGCAGTCGGCCCGCAAGCAGAACGAAGAGCTCAAGTTCGTCTCCGAGGACGACCGGGCCAAGATCCGGACCCTCAACGAGCAGCTCGACCACCTGCGTCAGGTCGACGCCGACAAGCAGGAGATGCTCGAAGGGGCCCAGGGCGAGCTCGCCCGCTGGCGGCAGCGGGCCGAGCACGCCGAGGAGCGCGCCCGCGAGGCCGGCGGGGCCCACGCCACCCAGCTCTCCGAGGCCCTCGACGCCGAGCGGCAGGCGCGCAACGACGCCGAGCGCCGGGCCGAGCAGCTCGCCCGCTCCGTGGCCGATCTGGAGCGCAAGGTGGCCGAAGCGGGTCAGGCCTCGGCCAGCACCCGCCGGCTGATGGACCAGATCAACGAGCTCAAGCGCGAGAACCGCGACCTGCGCCATCTGGCCGACGGGGCGGGTCAAGGCGACCCGGCGAAGCTCGCCGAGCTCGAGCAGCGGCTCGACGTCGCCGAGCGCGAGCGCCACGACGCCGAGTCGGCCCGGGTGCGCGCCGAGGGCGAAGTCCGCCAGCTGCAATCCCTCGTCGACCGGCTGCAGAGCGGCGCGGGCGGCGGCGGGGCCCTGCTCGAACAGGCGGTGGAGGTCTACGAGGGGCTCAACGACCTCGCCGCCGACCTGCGGACCAACGTCGACCTGTCGGGCGGCATGATCCGCGACCTGCGGCCCATCGTGGAGGCCGCCGAGAGCCTGCGCGCCGGCGAGAGCGGCGCGGCGGTGGCCGCGATCCGGCGCACCGCCGAGGAGATCGACGCCGCGTTGACGATGGAGTCGGCGGAGGAGGCCATCGGCCGCGCGGAGGAGTCGGCTCAGCGGTTCCGGCGCCAGATGCGGCGCTTCCGCGAGCTGCTGCAGAGCAACGGCTACGGCAGTTGACCGCCGTTGACCGCCGCGCCATGCACCCCCACCCGTAGGGCACCGAGACCCGTGGAGTACTGAATCCCGTGGAGCGTATCGACAGCCGCACCGAACTGCGTCACCTGGTCCAAGCCCGCTACCCGCTCATCACGGTGGTCAGCGGCGAGGAGGAGCGGGTCGAAGACGCCGTGCGCGACATCCAGACCCGGCTCAACAAGAAGAGCAGCCACCCGCGCAAGCTCTTGTTCTGGTCGATCACCGAGGGCTTCGCCGGCGACGAGCAGCACGACATCACCGACCCCATCAAGGCGCTCAACTTCGTCATCAACTTCGACGACCGGGCGCTCATCGTGCTGCGCGACTTCCACCCCTACCTCAAGAACCCGATGGTGGTGCGCCGGCTGCGCGACTGCCACCGGGCGTTCAAGGAGAGCGACAAGCCGCGCAACCTGCTCTTGCTCTCGCCGACGATGAAGGTGCCCACCGAGCTCGAGAAGGAGCTGGTGGTCGTCGACTTCAGCCTGCCCGACCGCGCGGAGCTGCGGGCGCTGGTGGGCGACTTCGGGGCCGCCTATCGCCTCGACCACGACGACGACGCGCTCGACCGGTTCACCGAGGCGGCCCTGGGGCTGACCTATCACGAGGCGAGCTACGTGCTCTCCAAGAGCCTGGTGCGCCATCGCGACTTCGACATCGGCACCATCCTCAGCGAGAAGAAGGCCATCATCCGCAAGTCGGGGCTGCTCGAGTACTACGAGAGCGAGCAGAAGTTCGGCGACGTGGGCGGCCTCGAGGTGCTCAAGGACTGGCTGTCGAAGCGGCAGAACGCCTTCACCCAGAAGGCCCGCGACTTCGGCTTGCCGGTGCCCAAGGGTATCCTGCTCATCGGCATCCCCGGCTGCGGCAAGTCGCTGACCGCCAAGGCGGTGGGCGCGCTGTGGCAGATGCCGCTCTTGCGCCTCGACGTGGGCAAGGTCTTCAGCGGGCTGGTGGGCTCGAGCGAAGAGAACATCCGCAAGGTCATCCAGACCGCCGAGGCGGTCGCCCCGGCCATTCTGTGGCTCGACGAGCTGGAGAAGGGCTTCTCGGGGGTGCAGTCGTCGGGTCAGAGCGACGCGGGCACCACCGCCCGGGTCTTCGGCAGCTTCATCACCTGGCTGCAGGAGAAGGAGTCGGCGGTCTTCGTGATCGCGACCGCCAACGACGTCTCGATGATGCCGCCCGAGCTCTTGCGCAAGGGCCGCTTCGACGAGATCTTCTTCGTCGACATGCCCAGCGAGGCCGAGCGGCGCGAGATCGCGGCGATCCACCTCACCAAGAAGAAGCGCGACCCGACGCAATTCGACCTCGACACCCTCGGCCGGGCGACCCGCGGCTTCTCGGGGGCCGAGATCGAGCAGGCGGTGGTCTCGGCGCTCTACGACGCGTTCTTCGAAGACGCCGAGCTCGATACCCAGCGGGTCGCTCGGGCGGCGGGCGAGGTGATCCCGCTGTCGATGACCATGAAGGAACGCATCGACGAGCTGCGCGAGTGGGCCGCGACCCGCGCCCGCAGCGCGAGCGGTCAGCCCATCGGGCGCCGCGAAGACGACGACGACGAGCCGGACGCACCCTCCGAGCAGGCGGCGGTGCCGGCCGGCTTCCGTGACCTCGAATTGGAGGAGGCATGAGCCACTTCACGACGGTCGAGACCAAGATCAAGGATCTCGTCTGTCTCAAGAAGGCCCTCAAGGACCTGGGCTACGCCTTCGCCGAGGGCGAGCAGGGGGTATCGGTCAAGGGCTACCAGGGGCAGCTCGAGACCGCCGAGCTGTCGATCCACGCCAGCAAGACCTACGACGTGGGCGTCAAGGCCACCGCCAACGGCTACGAGTTCGTCTCGGACTGGTGGGGGGTCGAGACCACGCTGGGCTTGACCCAGGAGGCCTTCGTGAGGCAGGTGACCCAGCGCTACGCCTATCACAAGGTGATCGCCGAGGTGACCGCCCAGGGCTATGCGATCGAGACCGATGAGGTCTCGGAAGACCAGACCATCTCGCTGACGGTGCGCAAATGGCAGTGATGCACGAGATCGACATCCAGATCACGCCCACGGGCGAGGTCAAGCTGCAGGTACGCGGCGCCGCCGGTGAGGCGTGCCTCGCGCTGACCCGAAAGCTCGAGGAGGAGCTGGGCATCGTGGTCGAGCGGGAGAAGACCGCCGAGTACTACCAGACCGAGGCCGAGGATCGGGCTGCGGTGAAGATCGGAGAAGAGGACTGATGGGGTTCTGGGACAAGCTCAAGAGCGTGTTCGGGGGCGGTGACGCCGCTGAGCCCGAAGTCGAGACCGAGGACGCGCCCGCCGCCGCTGCTTCCGAGCCCGAGCCTACGCCCGAGCCGGAGCCCGCGCCCGAGCCGGAACCCGAGCCCGAGCCCGAGCCCGAGCCCGAACCGGAACCCGAGCCCGAGCCGGAGCCCGAGCCGGACGACGACGACGACGATGACGAGGAGGCCGCCGCCGCCCGCGACCAGGCCGCCGGCCTGAGCGACGAGGAGCGCGCAGCCCGCGCCGCCGCCCGTCGGGCGAAGCGCGACAGCCGCAAGGCCCGCAAGCGGCGCTCGCGCAAGAAGCGCAAGAAGAAGGAGCTCGCCCGGGTGCGCGAAGAGGCCGCCGAGGCCGAGCGCAAGGCCAAGGAAGAGGCCGAGGCCGCCGAGAAGGCCAAGCGCGAGGCCGCCGCCGCCGCCAAGCGCGCCGCCCGCGAAGCGGAGCAGGCGGCGAAGAAGGCCGCCGAGGAGGAGGCCGCCGCCAAGGCCGCCGCGGCGAAGAAGGCCGCCGAGGAGGAGGTCGCCGCGCGCAAGGCCGCCGAAGAGGCCGCCGCCCAGAAGGCCGCCGAGCAGGCCGCCGCCAAGAAGGCCGCGGAAGAGGCTGCCGCCAAGAAGGCCGCGGAAGAGGCTGCCGCCAAGAAGGCCGCCGAAGAGGCCGCGGCCAAGGCTGCTGAAGAGGCCGCCGCCGCCAAGGCCGCTGCAGAGGCTGCCGCGACCGAGGGCGCCGATTCTTCGGCGGACGCGGCCGCCGAAGAAGCCGCCGCCAAGGCCGCTGAAGAGGCTGCCGCCGCCAAGGCCGCTGAAGAGGCAGCCGCCGCCAAGGCCGCTGAAGAAGCTGCCGCCGCCAAGGCCGCTGAAGAGGCCGTCGCCAAGGCCGCCGAAGAGGCTGCCGCCAAGAGGGCCGCCGAAGAGGCCGCCGCTGCCAGGGCCGCTGAAGAGGCCGCCGCCAAGGCCGCTGAAGAGGCCGCCGCTGCCAGGGCCGCTGAAGAGGCCGCCGCCAAGAAGGCTGCGGAACAGGCCGCTGCCGAAAAGGCCGCCGAAGAGGCTGCCGCCAAGAAGGCCGCCGAAGAGGCCGCCGCCAAGGCCGCTGAAGATGCTGCCGCCAAGGCCGCTGAGGAAGCCGCCGCCAAGAAGGCCGCTGAAGAGGCTGCGGCCGCCAAGACGGCCGAAGACGCCGCCGCCAAGAAGGCCGCCGAACGTCGGGCCCAGGTGGAGGCGATCCGCCGCGAGGCGGAGGCCGAGGCCAACCGCAAGGGCGAGGCCGCCCGGCGACGCAACGAGGCCCTCAGGGCGTCGAGCGCGCCGCCCGCGGCCGACGAGGCCGCAGCGCCGCCGATGCCCGGCCTGCCGCCGGCGCCGACCAAGAGCCCGCTGGGCGGCGGCAGCGCCCGACCGCCCCTCGGTGGGCTGCCGCCCCTGGGCAGCCGGCCGTCGGGGTTGTCGAGCAAGCCCGCCTCCAAGCCGCCCGCCGGCATCGGCAGCCGCCCGTCGCTCGGCGGCGCCAAGCCCGCGGGCATCGGCAGCCGCCCGTCGCTCTCGGCGAGCCGACCCGGCTCGAAGCCGCCGTCGAGCATCGGCAACCGCCCGTCCCTGGGCGGTAAGCGCCCGCTGACCGGCTCCCTGGGCGCGCCGATCTCGGGGCGCGCGTCCTCGACCGGTGTCGACGCCGGCTGGGGGTCGCTCGGCGGTGAGAAGAAGCCCCTGGGCAGCGGGCTGGGCCTGGGCGGTGGGCGCAAGTCGCTCAGCGGCCTGGGCGGCCTCGGCGGACTGGGCGGCCTCGGCACCAAGAAGCCGCTCGGCGGGCTGGGCAAGTCCCTGGGCACCGCCAAGCCGGCCGAGGCCGAGCCGCCCGCCGACGACGATACGCCCGAAGACAAGGGCTGATGAGTCGGCGCCTCAGCCGGGCCGAGCTACGCGCCCTGCCGCTCTTCGAGCGCTCGGCGCGTATCGGCGCGCACGCCCGGGCGATGGGCGAGAACCTGCGCCGGGCCGAGGCGACGGGCGAGCCGCGCATCGCCCGCCCGCGGCCGCCGCTGGTGCCCGAGCGACCGCTGCCGGTCAAGCTCGGCCCCGACCCCGCCGGCGAGATGTCCCGGCTCAAGCCCGACGTCAGCCGGCCGGTCGAGCGCCCCCACGCGGTGGACGAGCAGCTCACCATCCGCACGCCGCAGTTCTTCCTGCGCAATACGATGCGCCTCGAGCGCTACGCCGACCCCGACTGGATCGAGACCCACCGCCGCACCGTGCGGGAGACGGCCCACTGGGACGACGCGCGCGCCGCCGCCCGCTGCGGCAGCGAACGGCTCGACCTCGACGTCGATACGGCCTCGACCGTGCTCGACATGCATCTGGCGGAGAGGCGGGTCGTCATGGTAGAGAGCCGCTGGCAAGAGGTCTTCGGCCGCCCAGACCCGGTCGAATGACGGCATCCCGACGCGCGCTCCGAGTCATTTCTCCCGTATGATCGAACCGGTTCGTCTCCCTGCCATCAGTCCCGCTCAAGCGGGATGTCTGCGGCGTCTTCCAGGCGATCATCGGGTGCACGCGTCACGCATATCCTCCGGTCCGGTGGGCTCGACCCTTCGGACCGCATCTCCGGCGCCGGCCTCGATGCCGGCCCTCGAATCAAAGCGGGCGAGCGCCCGCGATTTCGCCTATCTGGTCCCGCCCGCGATGCACATCGAGCATCAGGCAGACGCCCGCACGGGATGTGCGACGGCGCCGGGCGCGTGGACCGTCGGGCAGGAGCGAATCACCGATGAGCAAGCGCATGTTGGTCAACGCCGCGCAAGCCGGCGAGGTCCGCGTCGCGATCGTCGAGGACAACGTCCTCGAAGACCTCAACGTGGCGATCGAAGGCAACGAGCTGATCAAGGGCAACCTGTACAAGGCCCGGGTCGTCAGCGTCGAGGCCGGGTTGCAGGCCGCCTTCGTCGACTATGGGGCCGAGCGTAACGGCTTCATCACCTTCAACGACATCCACCGCCGCTACTGGACCCGCGAACACCAGGGCGGGGGGCGGCCGCGCATCCAGGACGTGCTCACCAAGGGCGCCGAGATGCTGGTGCAGGTCTACAAGGAGGAGGTGGGCAACAAGGGCGCGGCGCTCACCACCGACATCACCCTGCCCGGGCGCTACATGGTGCTGATGCCGTTCAGCGGCAGCGGCGGGGTCAGCCGCAAGATCTCCGACGAGAAGGACCGCAAGAAGCTCAAGGCGATCATCGCCAAGCTCGACCTGCCCGACGAGGTGGGCATCATCGTGCGCACCGCGGGGCAGGGGCGCACCAAGGCCGAGCTGCAGCGCGACTCGCAGAACCTGCTGCGCATCTGGGGCCACGCCCAGGCGCGCTACCAGCAGCTCGGCGGCCCGGGGCTGGTCTACCGCGAGCCGGATGTGGTCATCCGCTCGGTGCGCGACTACTTCACCGACGACATCGACGAGGTGGTGGTCGACGACGCCGAGGTCGAGGAGAAGCTGCGCGCGTTCTTCGAGCGGCACATGCCCGAGGACGCCGACAAGCTCAAGCGCTACAGCGGCAAGATGCCGATCTTCTCCAACTACGGGCTCGGCAAGCAGCTCGAGGCGACCAGCTCGCCCAAGGTGCCGATGCCCAGCGGCGGCAGCATCGTCATCCACACCACCGAGGCGTTGACGGCGATCGACGTCAACTCGGGCAAGTCGAAGGGCCAGCACAACCAGGAGCAGATGGCCTACGAGACCAACCTCGAGGCCGCCGACGCGGTGGGTCGGCAGCTGCGCCTGCGGGACATCGGCGGGCTGATCGTCGTCGACTTCATCGACATGAACGACGGCAAGCACCGGCGCAACGTCGAGAAGGCGCTCAAGAAGGCGGTCAAGCCGGACAAGGCGCGCACCGAGGTGGGCCGCATCTCGAAGTTCGGCCTGCTCGAGATGTCGCGCCAGCGGATCAAGGCGCGGCTGCTCTCGTCGACCCACGACGTCTGCCCGATGTGCGACGGCGCGGGCTACGTGATGACCACGGACGTGGCGGCGATGTCGATGCTGCGCCGGCTGCAGGAGCTGGCGGTCAGCGCGCCGGTCCGCTCGACGGTGCGCGGGCGGCTGCCGGTCAAGGTCGCGCTGCAGCTGCTCAACGGCCACCGGGCGGCGATCACCGCCCTGGAGGAGCAGTTCGACGTCACCATCGAGCTGATCCCCGACATCTCGGCGGTCAGCGCGCGCGACGCGTTCGAGATCGTCGCGCCGGGCCAGGCGGAGAAGAGCCCGGCTCGCGACGACCGCGGGCGTGACCGCAACCGCGGGCGCGACCGCAACCGCGGTCGGGATCGCGGTCGGGACCAGAAGCAGAGCCGCGGGCGGGGCCGCAGCCGGCCGAAGGTGGAGGACGACGACGATACGCCGTTCGAGCCGCCGAAGGTGGTCGGCTTCATCGCGCCCGACGCGCTGGCGACCGCCGACATCGGTCCGGAGACCGTCGCGCCGCCCGAGCTCGACGATGACGACGCCGAGGCCGCCGAGGCCGCCGCGCCGGCGCCGGTCGAGCCCGAGACCCGGGACGCGTCCGACGATCGGGACGACGAGGGCGGCGGCCGCCGTCGCCGTCGTCGCCGCCGACGCCGCGGCCGCCGCGACTCCGGCGAGCAGCGTCGCGAGTCGGGCGGTGGCCGTCGACGGGGTCAGCAGGACGCCGACGCGGGCGACGACGATGCGCGCGACGACGCCGAGGCCGCCGACGAGGCCGGCAGCGCCGACGAGGAGCGCCGTGAGCGCGAGGCGGCCCGCGCCCGCAACCGCGAGCGCCGCGCCCGCCGCGGCCGCCGTGGAGGCCGGGAGGCCCGTGACGGCGCCGCCCGCGCCGAGGTCGAGGCCGACGCCGCGACGCCGGCCGCCGGCAGCATCGGCGAGGCCACCCGCCGCGCGGCGAGCCGCCTGCGGGGCCGCCTGAAGGGTGAGACCGCGCCGGCGCAGACCGCCGAGGCGCCCGCCGCCGTCGAGGCGACCGAGCCCGCCGTCGAGGCCCCCGAGCCCGTCGCCGAGCCCGTCGAAGCCGCCGAGCCCGCGCGTTCGCCGAAGGGCGCGACCCGGCGCGCCGCCGCCCGACTGCGGGCGAAGCTGGCCGGCGCCGCGGCCCCGGCCGAGGCGCCGGCCGTCGAAGACGCGGCCGAAGCCGCTGCCGAGGTCGCAACCGCCGAGCCGATCGTCGAGGCCCCGGCCGCGAGCGCGACGCGCAATCAGGCGGCCCGCAGCATGGCCGATCGGCTCAAGGCGAAGCTGGCGGCGTCCCAGGACGACGCCCCCGCCGCGGCCAGCGCTGCCAGCGCGGCCGAGGTCGCCGGCCCGGCGCCCAAGGCCAGCGCTGCGACCCGCCGAGCCGCCAGCCGCCTGCGCGCGAAGCTGACCGGTCGCGCGGAGTCGGCCGAGCCGGCCGAGGTGGCGGTCGAGGCCGAGGCGCCCGCCGCCGAGGCCCCGGCGGCCGAAGACAGCCCTGCCCGTCGCGCTGCGGCTCGCCTGCGGGCGAAGCTGAGCGGGGCGCCGGTGGAGGTGCCGGAGATCCCGGCCGAGCCGGTTGCCGAGCCCGCCGCCGAGCCGGCTGTCGAGCCGGTCGCGGAGCCGGCCGCGGAGGAGAAGCCCAAGCGCGCCCGACGCAGCCGCAAGAAGCCCGCCGCCGAGCCGGCGGTCGAGGCGGCGGCGCCCGAGGCCGCTTCCGAGGAGAAGCCCAAGCGCGCCCGACGCAGCCGCAAGGCGCCCGCTGCCGAGGCCGCGCCCGCCGCCGAGGCCGCCGCGGAGGAGAAGCCGAAGCGGACCCGCCGCAGCCGCAAGAAGCCCGCCGCCGAGGCGGTCGAGCCCGCCGCGCAGGCTGCGGCCGAGGCGGTCGAGCCCACCGCGGAGGAGAAGCCGAAGCGGACCCGCCGCAGCCGCAAGAAGCCCGCCGCCGAGGCCACGCCCGCCGCCGAGGCTGCGGTCGAGCCCGCCGCGGAGGAGAAGCCGAAGCCGACGCGCACCCGCCGCAGCCGCAAGAAGCCCGCCGCCGAGGCGACGCCCGCCGCTGAGGCTGCGACCCCCGAGGTCGCGGCCGAGGCGGTCGAGCCCGCCGCGGAGGAGAAGCCCAAGCGCGCCCGCCGCAGCCGCAAGAAGCCCGCCGCCGAGGCCGCGCCCGCTGCCGCCGAAGCGGTGGAGGAGAAGCCGAAGTCGACGCGCGCCCGCCGCAGCCGCAAGAAGCCCGCGGCAGAGGCGCCGGAGGCGGCAGAAGCGGCCCCGGCGGCCGCAGAGGAGAAGCCGAAGTCGACGCGCACCCGCCGCAGCCGAAAGAAGCCCGCGGCAGAGGCGCCGGAGGCGGCAGAGGCGGCCCCGGCGACCGCGGAGGAGAAGCCGAAGTCGACGCGCACCCGCCGCAGCCGCAAGAAGCCCGCGGCAGAGGCGGCCGAGCCCGCTGCGGAGAAGCCGTCGGCGGCGACGTCGCGCGCGGCGGCGCGGCGGGCTGCGGATCGGCTCAAGGCGAAGCTGAAGGGCGACGCCGCTCCCGCGGCCGAGGCGTCGGCCCCCGCGGCCGAGGCGCCGGCGCCCGCCGCCAAGACGGCTGCTCCCGCCGAAGATCCGGCCAAGGCGGCCGCCGCGGCGATCTTCGCCACCCTCGGCGACGACTGACGGGCTCTTCCGGGCCGGCGACATGTGCGCCGGCCCGGTGCCTCCTGTCCCGCCCTGCCCCTCGCGGCGAGCCGAGGCGTCGGCCCGGCAGACGCGCTGGCGCCCTATCTCTCACTACGCTATAAGGCCGCACCGCACGCGCAGGCGGCGCGCCCACCGGATCGTCCGGGGGTGCAGTCGCGAGCCGCCGACGGGACCGTCCGATCCATACACCCCATTGCCTGGAGCGCCGCGCGCCCGGGACGCGAGGGAACATGAAGCGCATCAGCACCCGACAACTCCGCAAGTGGGCCGGCGACGGCCGCAAGATCACGATGGTGACGTGCTACGACGCCACCTTCGCCCGGCTGGTCGACGCCGCCGGGGTCGACGCGATCCTCATCGGCGACTCCCTGGGCATGGTGATCCAGGGCCACGCGCACACCCTGCCGGTCACCCTCGACGAGGTCATCTACCACTGCCGCGCGGTGGCCCGCGGCTGCGCTCGGCCGCATCTGGTGGGCGATCTGCCCTTCGGCACCTACCAGGGCAACGTCGACGAGGCGGTGATGAACGCCGCCCGCCTGATGAAAGAGGGCGGCGTGCAGGCGGTGAAGCTCGAAGGCGGCGCCCACTGCGCGCCGATGATCGAGCGCATGACCCGGGCCGGCATCCCGGTGATGGGCCACCTGGGGCTGACCCCGCAGTCGGTGCACCAGTTCGGCGGCTATCGCATCCAGGGCAAGACGGTCGACGCCGCCGAGCGGCTGCTGGCCGACGCCCGCGCGCTGCAGGACGCCGGCTGCTACGCCCTGGTGCTCGAGGGCATCCCCGCGGCCCTCGCCGAGCGGGTGAGCGCCGCCCTGGCCATCCCCACCATCGGCATCGGCGCCGGCCCGCACTGCGACGGTCAGGTGCTGGTGCTCTACGACCTGCTGGGGCTCGACGGGCGGTTCGCGCCGAAGTTCCTCAAGAAGTACGCCGACCTGGAGCGGGTGGTCACCGACGCCGTCCGGGCCTACGGCGAAGAGGTGAAGAGCGGCGCCTTCCCTGCCGCCGAGCACAGCCACTGACCGCGGAGGGCGACCCGTGGAGATCTTGCGCAGCCGCGAGGCGGTCCGCCGCTGGACCGCCGGGCATCACGCCGCCGGGCGCACGGTGGCCCTGGTGCCGACCATGGGCTTCTTGCATCGGGCCCATACCGATCTGATGCGGGCGGCGGCGGCGCAGGCCGATGTGGTGATCGCCTCGATCTTCGTCAACCCGACCCAGTTCGGGCCCGACGAGGACTTCGCGCGCTACCCGCGGGACGAGGCGGGCGATCTGGAGAAGGCGAAGGGCGCCGGCTGCGCCGCGGTCTTCCTGCCGACCGTCGCCGAGATGTACCCCGCCGGCGCGGCGACCCGGGTGCACGTCGACACCCTCTCGACCCACCTCTGCGGCGGCAGTCGGCCGGTCTTCTTCGACGGCATCTGCACCGTGGTGGCCAAGCTGTTCAACATCGTCGGCTGCGACGTGGCGGTCTTCGGCGAGAAGGACTTCCAGCAGCTGGCGATCATCCGGCGCATGGTGCGCGATCTGGACCTGCCGGTGCGCGTCGTGGGCCACCCGCTGGTGCGCGAGGCCGACGGGCTGGCGATGAGCAGCCGCAACGCCTACCTCTCCGCCGAGCAGCGCCAGGACGCGCTGGCGCTGTCGCAGGCGCTGGCCGAGGCCGACGGGCGGTTCCGGGACGGCGAGCGCGATCCGGACGTGCTGCGCGCGCTGCTGAAGCGGCGCATCGCGGCGGTCGACTCGATGACCCTCGACTACGCCGAGCTGGTCGATCTGGAGCAGCTGCAGCCGGTGCGCGGGCCGCTTGAGGGGCCGGTGCTCGCGGCGGTGGCGGTGGATCTGCAAGGCACCCGGCTCATCGACAATACGGTGCTCGGCCGCGCGGGCTGATCTCCTCGGGCGCCTGTTTCACCGCCCCGTCAGCCTTGGTTCTTCATCTCGGGCGCCTGTTCCATGTGCTCGACCGCGCCCAGCTTCATCCGGTAGAGCTTCGCCCCCCACGGCGGGATGTCCGCGCGCCCGGGCGTCGCGCCGGCGGCCCGCATCAGCGCCCCGGCCGTATTCAGCGCGCGGGCGTAGATCTGGAGCGCGCCGGCCGGGCCCGACCCGGCGATGCGCGTCACGCTGCGCGGCTGGCCCTGCCACATCGGCTCGGCCCACGGCCGCTGCTCGTCGACGGCGAACCAGACCAGCCAGGTGCGCGGACCCGCCGCCATGAACTGCCCGTGGGCGAACTCCCGCGGGTCGGCCGCGCGGGCCGGCGCGAAGCCGCTCTCGCGCACGAGGTGGGCGAAGACATCCGCCGCCGGGCGCGCGAGGCCGGCGCCGAGGGCGACGACGTCGCTCGGACGCGCCGCGGCGAGCCGCTCGGCCCGCTCGATATCGGCCGGGCTCCCCTCGAAGGCCTCGACGGCCGCGACGCCGTCCACCCCGTGCAGCCGGGCGGCGAGCAGCGCCATCGGCACCAGCGCGTGGCGGGCGGCGAGGCCCTCCTTCACCGCCGGGCCGGTCAGCGCGACGGTGTGGTGACTCGCGTCGGCCCGGCGCACCCGATCGATCAGCGGCGCGTCGGGGTTCGTAGTCACCGCGTGCACCGCCCGCCCGGCGCGCAGGGCGGCCTCGGCGGCCCCGAGGATGTCGTGATGCCGCCCCGACCCCGACAGCATCAACACCGGGTGCAGCGGCGGGTCGAGGCGCACGTCGAGCGGGCTCGGGGCATGGGCCGGATGGCCCGCGCGACGGTGCAGGCCGGCCCACAGCCGGGCCACGGTCCGGCTGCCGCCGGCGCCGACGATGCACAGCGGACCGGCGAGCGCGTCGCGCAGTCGATCGAGGCGCCAGCCGACCAGCCCGCCCTCGGCGCGGCGAGCGGTCTCGATCAGCGGTGTATCCAAGGGCCCCGCCGCCTGCGGTGTCTGCGAATCACTCATCTGAGACGCTCTCCTGCCGGCCTCGATCGCGGCTGTCCGGGCGTCGGAAGGGGGCTTTCGGGCGCAGCATGTGGTAAATCCTTCTCTTCGGGGTCGCCCGCCAGGGGCCCCGTTTCACCGGACCCGTGAGCCGCCGACCTCGATGGACATCCTGCCGCCCGGAAGTCTGATCGGAAAGTACCCCATCACCCGGCTGATGAGCGCGGGTGGCATGGGGCTGATCTACGAGGCGGTGCACCCGGTGCTCGGCAGCCGGGTGGTCATCAAGACCATCCGCTCCGAGCTGGCCCACGACCCGTCGATCATCGAGCGCTTCTTCAAGGAGGCCCTGGCCACCAGCCGCATCCGCGATGAGCGGCTGCCGCAGATCTTCGACCAGGACCGGCTCGACGACAACTCGCCCTACATCGTGATGGAGTACCTCGAGGGCGAAGATCTGGCGGCTCGGCTGACCCGCGGCCCGCTGAGCCCGGAGTACGCCGCCCGGCTGGTGCTCGAGATCCTCGAGGTGCTGCACCGGGTGCATCAGCTGGGCATCATCCACCGCGACATCAAGCCGCAGAACATCTTCCTGGCCCGCTCGGACCTGCTCGGCGAGGTGCCCAAGCTGCTCGACTTCGGCGTGGCCCACTTCGTCGGCGAGCAGGCCACCGCGCCGGGCGAGATGATGGGCACGCCGCTCTACATGGCGCTCGAGCAGGCCGACCAGCATACGCGCATCGGCCCGTGGACCGACGTCTTCGCGGCGGGCGTGGTGCTCTACGAGTGCCTCGCGGGGGCCGGCAAGCGGCCGTGGGGATCGCCGAACGTGATGGGCTACCTGGCCCGGCTCAAGTCGCGGGCGAAGCCGCGGCCGCTGACCGAGCTGGCCCCGATGACCCCGCCGGGTCTGGCCGAGGCGGTGCACACCGCGTTGTCCATCGACGTCGGCGAGCGCTTCCCCGACGCGGCGCGCTTCGCCCGGGCCATCGAGCCCTACGCCCAGTCGCGCACCGCGATGTTCGCCCAGCCGGCGCCCAAGCCCGCGGCGATGGAGGTCACCGTCGACGCCCGGGCGATCACCGGCGACGCGCTCGCCGATACGCCGGCCCCGCCCCAGGCCGACGAGACGGTGGTCGAGGTCCGTGGCACCGGCCGCGGCACGGGCGCGGCGCCCGCGTCGTCGATGCGCATGCGCACGATGACCACCGCCGCGCTGCAGAAGCTGCATCGGCGGCTGGCGCTGTTGGGGCCCGAGCGGGCCTCGCCGCTGCGGGTCGACCGGCTCAAGGCCGGCGAGCGGCGCCATGTCACGCTGCTGGCCCTGTCGATCCACATCCAGAGCTCGCTGCCCGAGACCGAGCCCGAAGACATCGACGCGGTGGTCGATCAGGTCTTCGAGGTCTTCCGCCGGGTGCTCGATCGGGCCGACGCGCACGTCGAGCCGCCGGTGGGCTGGTCGCTGATCGCCGCGTTTGGCCACGAGGAGACCCGCGAGGACGACGCCGAGCGCGCCGTGGCCGCCGCCCGGGCGCTCGTGGCCCAGCAGCGGGCGGTGGACGAGGCGCTCGGCGAGTACGGCTACGGCCTGTCGATCCGCATCGGGCTGCACTCGGGCTTCGTGACCCGCACCGCCCGCGGCGGGCGCGACGTGGTCACCGGCGACACCGCCGAGGTGGCCCGGCACCTGGTGCTCGTCGCCCCGATCAACGGCATCTGCATCAGCCGCGAGACCTGCGCCATCGTCGGCACCCACTACCACTGGCGGCCGATGGGCCCGGTGGAGGTCAAGGGCCGCCCGCGGCCGGTGCAGGCCTACGAGATCATCCGCGACGGCATGTCGACCGACATCCGCACCCGCCCCGGCTCGGCGCGGGCGTTCGTGGGGCGGGCCGAGCTGATCGAAGCCCTCGAGATGGAGTACCTGCTCGGCTCGGTGCAGTCGGGCGAGGTGCGGCTGGTGCAGCTCGTCGGGCCGGCGGGCGCGGGCAAGTCGCGGCTGCTCGACGAGCTGATCAAGCGCATCGCGGAGGATACCGCCCGCCAGACGCGGGTCGTGCGGGTGCAGCCGGTGGGTCTGCAGCCCTATGGCCTGTGGGCGGCGCTGCTGCGGTATCTGCTCTTCGACGGGGAGACCACCAACCGGCCGATGACGATGGACGTCGTCGCCCGGCTCAACCAGCTCGCCGGCGCGCTCGACGAGGCCTCGGCCGCCGAGCTGCGCCGCCAGACCGACGTGGCCCACCTCATCCTGGGCCGGGGTGAGATCGACGCGCCGGAGCAGGTCGACCCCGAGGTCTTCGGCGGGCGCATCCGCTCCCTGCTCGCGCTCGCGCTCACCGCCGCCGGCCGGCGCACGGCCCGCATCTACAGCCGGCCGCTGCTGCTGGTCTTCGACGACCTGCACCGGGCCGACTCGGCGAGCCTCGAGCTGCTCGGGGCCATCCCGGGCATGATCCGCGACGGCCAGCCGCCGCTGTTCCTGCTCGGCAGCCGCGGCACGGCGGTGCGGCCGGCGGAGTGGGTGCATACCCGTGAGCTGCCGGTGGGGCCGCTGGCCGACGACGAGGTCGATACGCTCATCGACGACATGGCCGGGGTGCACCGGGTCTCCGACGCGGTGCGCGCGCTGGTGCACGGCCGGGCCGGCGGCAACCCGCTCTTCATCGAAGAGCTGCTGCAGATGCTGCGCGCCCGGCGCCAGCTCGACGCCGACGAGGCGGCCCTGGCCGATCTGTCGCCGCCGGGCTCGCTCTACGGCCTGCTGCTCTCGCGGCTCGAGCGGCTGTCCGACGACCTGCGCGGCGCGGTGCAGTGGCTCTCGATCGCCGGGCCCGAGGTGCAGAGCGCGGTCTGGCAGTCGGTCGTCGGCGCGCTGTCCGGGCAGCGCGAGGTCCGCCTGACGCCGCTGGGCGAGCTGGACGCCCTGTGCGACCACGGGCTGCTCGAGGGCGGCCCGGGGGACGGGGTCTATCATTTCCGCCAGCAGCTCCTGCGCGACGCGGTCTACGGCACGGTGCTGGCCCACAACCGGCGGCTGCTGCACCTGCGCTACGCCGAGGCGATGGAGGCGCTGACCCCGCGCCCCGATCCGGAGACCGCCAACCGGCTGCTGTACCACTACAGCCACACCGACCGCGACGCGAAGACCGTCGAGTATGCCCGCCAGGTGGGCCGGCGGCGGCTGGCGTTGGCGGCCCACGCCGAGGCGCTCTCGGCGCTGCAGCTCGCCGCGATGCTGCAGGATCGCCTCGAGACGCCCGATCGGGCGGCGGCGGTGGCGACGCTGCTCGACCTGAGCAAAGCCTTGTTCTACCTCGGCCGGCTCGAAGACAGCGCCGGCCGGGCGGCGGAGGCGTTGGCCGCGGCGCCCGACGGTGAAGACGCGCTCGCCGCGCGGGCCCACGCGTCGGTGGCCCGGGCCCGGCAGTACACCGGGGCCTGGGAGGCGGCGCAGACCCACCTCGAGCAGGCCGAGCTGCTCTACGCCCGCGCCGAGCGCCCCACCGACGCCGCCCGCACCCGCTGCATGCGCGCGTTCGTGCTGCGCTCGATGGGCGGCGACGTCGAAGAGGCGCTGATCCTCGCCCGCTCGGGCTGGAGCACGCTGACCGAGCGCAACCCCTCGCCGGCCTCGGTGGTCCGGGCGGGGCACGACCTGGGCAACATCCTGCGCGACCTCGAGCGCCATCGCGAGGCGCTGGCCGTCTTCGACCACGCCATCGACATCGGCGAGCAGGCCGGCGGCGGCGGCCCCTACGCCCGGCTGCCCTGGCTGCAGGCCTGCCGCTCGGGGCGGGCGCTCTCGTTGGCAGCGCTCGGCCGGCTCGACGAGGCGATCGACGAGCAGCGACAGGTCTACGCCCACGCGGTTCAGATCCGCCACCGGGTGGCGCAGGCCATCTCCAGCTTCCACCTGGCCCGACATCTGGCCGACGCGGGCGACCGCGACGCCGCCCGGGAGATGGCCGAGACCTCGCTCGAAGTCTGCGGCGAGATCGGCATGCCCGGGCGGGCGATGAAGGCCCGGCTGCTGCTCGCCCGCCTCGCCGACGACCTGCAGGCGCGCTACAAGCACCTCTCCGCCGCGGAGTTCCTGGCGCGCGATCGGGGCGACGGGCTGTGGTTCAACCAGACGGTCAAGCCGCTGGTTCGGCTGCTGCGCGAGCAGGGGGACAAGGCCCGGGCGACCTCGCTGGTCGCCGAGGCTCGCCGCCGGGCGCAGGTCTCGGGCGATACCCGCCTCTCCGAGCAGGTCGCCGAGCTGTCTTTCGAAGGCTGATTCGAGAAACTGCGCAACATCGGCCACGGCTGATCGATGAGACCTCCGAGGAGGTCGCGATGAGTCGAGCGCTGCGTATTGTTCAGCATGAATTCCAGCCCTTCGAACTGACGTGGAGGTGCGCTCGAGGGCGCGTCCTCATGCGGCCGGGCTCGGAGGCGAACCGGCGCATTCTCGGCGTCATCGGGCAGGCGATGCCTGTTCTCGGGGGATGTCCGGCTCTGCTCTCGTCGAACCTGCGCGTCCGATTTCTTCAATCGCCGGCGGTCGACACCGGGCATGCTACCCCCCGGGTCGAAGAACGGCCCGCACTTGCGAGAGGAACCCATGAACCCCAGCGTGATCCCCTGTCTGAGCTATGCCGACGCCCCCAAGGCCATCGGGTGGCTGTGCGCCGCCTTCGGCTTCGAGAAGCACCTGGTCGTACCCGACGCGAACGGCGGCATCGCCCACAGTCAGCTCACCGTGCCCGGCGGCATGATCATGGTCGGCTCGAAGCGGCCCGAACAGACCGGCGCCAACGGCACGATCTACGTGGTGGTGAAAGACCCTGCCGCGCTGCGCGCACGGGCTGCAGCCGCCGGGGCCGACGTCGGCGAACTCGTCGAGCACGACTACGGCGGCTGCGGCTTCCCGGTCAGCGACCTCGAAGGCACACCGTGGTACTTCGGCAGCTACGACCCGCTCGATCCGGCGACCCACGCCGGCTGAGCGCGCCCGCCACGCGATCACGCCCGCCCGCTGATGGGTGACGCCGATCGAGCGCGCGCGGCGGGAACCGATGGCCGCCACCGGTGACCGCCGAGATGAGTCAGAAGCTGATCCGCCGCGCCGACTCCTGATAGATTCCGGCGTCTGTCGCCCACATCCGGAGCCTGCCATGCGCCCGCTCGCTGCCCTGGTGCCCGCCCTCGCCCTCTGCGCCCCCACCGCCGCCCTGGCCTGCGGGGCGATCTTCTCACCGGTCGAATCGTCGGCCGGCGCGGCCTTCGAGACCCAGACCGTGCTGGTACACCGCGCCGCCGATCGGATCGACCTGCACGTGCGCATGACCGTCGCGCCGGGCGCCGAGACGTTCTCGTGGGTCCTGCCGGCCCCCGCGGACGCCGAGCTGCGGCTGGGGGACGACGCGCTCTTCGAGGCGCTCGACGGCATGACCCGGCCGTTCGTCGACCTGGAGTACGTCGGCAGCAACGGCGGCTGCTCCCCGGGTGACTCGGCCGGCGCGGCCGGTGGATCCGACGGCGTCGACGTCGTCGAGACCGGGCGCATCGGCGAGTACGACTACGCCATCATCGGCAGCGCCGACGCCGCCGCCGCGGTCGTCTGGCTGACCGACAACGGCTTCGCGGTGCCCGCTGGCGCCGAGGCGGCGATGCAGCCCTATGCCGACGCCGGGCTGAACTTCGTCGGCGTGCGCCTCGCCCGCCCCGCCGATGACCTCGACGGCTCCACCCGGCCGACGCCGCTGGTGCTCTCGACCGCCGACGACGGCGGCGAGCTGCCGAGCTATCCCCTGGGCCTCTCGGCGCTGTCGGTCGAGCGCACCCTGCCGGTGCTGATCTACGTGCTCGGCCCGCAGCGGGCGGCGGTGATGGGCGCGGAGAGCACGACCGTCTCCGCGGTCGCCGACCGCATCCTCGACCAGCGCTACCTGGAGTACCCCGACGCGGTCGACGCGCTGCAAGACGACGCCACCGGCCCGTTGTGGGTGACCGACGCGGTGATCCTCGAGCCCGACGACCCGGCGATCACCGCCCTCGGCCCCGCCGACAGCCGGGCGGTATTGACCCGGCTCTACGCCCGCCTGCCCGCCGCGCAGATCGGGGACGCGCAGCTGGGCTGGCACCCCGACGGGCAGGCGGCGGTGAATCCGTACCAGTACCGCAGCTGGGGCAACCCCGACGAAGGCTGCATCGCCTCGGGGACCGCCAGCGCCCCGCCTGGCTGTTCCTGCTGCTGCTCGGTGGGTGGCGGCTGCGGCGCCGATTCGGGCGGTAGCGGGGCCGCTGGAGGCCCTGGCGGGCATTCTGGCGCCGCCCGACGACCGAATGCAGGCCTCGGCGGCGATACCTTCCCTGCGGCACCCCGAATGCGTATCCTCGCGCCGCTCGACACAGCCACACGGGCCCGACGCCCCCCGAGGAGAGTGCCGTGAAGTTCTTCATCGATACCGCCGACGTCGCCGAGATCCGCGAGGCCCAGAGCATGGGCCTGCTCGACGGGGTGACCACCAACCCCAGCCTCATCGCCCGCACCGGGCGGCCCTTCCGGGAGGTCATCGACGAGATCTGCCGGATCGTCGACGGCCCCATCTCGGCGGAGGTGGTCGGCACCGACTTCGAGTCGATCAAGAAAGAGGCGAAGGTCCTCTCGAAGATCCACAAGAACATCGTGGTGAAGATCCCGCTCATCCCCGAGGGGCTCAAGGCGGTGGCCTGGTGCGCCGACAACGGCATCGCCACCAACGTCACGCTGTGCTTCAGCCCGCTGCAGGCGCTGCTCGCCGCCAAGGCCGGGGCGGACTACATCAGCCCGTTCATCGGCCGCCTCGACGACATCAGCCACGACGGCATGGAGCTCGTGCGCCAGATCGTCGAGGTCTACGACCAGTACGACGCCTTCGACACCGAGGTGCTCGTCGCGTCGGTGCGCCACCCGATGCACGTGCTCGAGTCGGCCCGGGTCGGCGCCGACGTGGCGACGATCCCCTTCGGCGTGCTCAAGAAGCTGGCCCACCACCCGCTCACCGACATCGGCCTGCAGAAGTTCCTCGCCGACTGGGAGAAGGTGCCCAAGGGCTGATGGGCGGGCGCGGCGGCCGGCTGACGCTCACCTCACCGGGCGGGCCGCATCAGAACGAGAGCCCGAAGGTCAGCCGCCCCGACGAGCCGTAGCCGAAGCTGTCTTCCAGATCGCGCTCGGCCCCCGTCCCGGCGTCGGTGGCGGTGCCCACGACCGCCGTGCCGCCGGTCAACAGCAGCCGCAGGTTGAAGGCGACCTCGAAGCGGGTCCAGTAGAGGAAGGAGATGCCGGTCGAGATCTGGGGGCTGAAGCCGCTGATGCGGGTGTCGCAGACCTGGCCCCGGCAGTCGTGGTCGGTGTCGAAGTGCTCGAAGCCGATCAGCGTCGGGATCGAGAACTGCCCACCGACGCGCTTCTTGTCGCGGCCGTCGTAGATCGTCCAATACGCGCCCGTCGCGGCGCCCACCAACCAGCCGGTGCCCGCCAGATCGGTGCCGTAGATCAGCTTCGCCTCGACCGCCCAGCGCTCGTAGAAGGTCAGCCCCAGGTCACCGCCGATCGAGGTGATGCCGATCGGCTCGTGGCCGCCGACGAAGGGCACCTGCAGGCGCACGTGCAGGTCGACGGGCGCCGGCTGGACCCAGGCCGAGGCCGGGCTGGCGAGCAGCACGAGCAGGGCCATCGACAGCATCGATGACGCAGCGAGCAGGCGGGGGGCGGGCATGCGGGTCTCCTCCGGGTGCGGGCCTCGGGCGTTGGCCGCGGCCGTCGCTCACCAGGCGTCGCGTCGCGCTGTGCGGCCGCCCGCAGGCGCAGATCAAGCCACCCGATGACCGGATATGGCCAACGGGCGCTGCGCGGCACTGCATGCAGGTAGACGAATCGCGCAGGCGCGACGCGCGGCAGGGCGACCGGAGGTCGGCCGCGCTGCGGTGATGATCGGGAGGGTGTGCGGGCCGGGCTCGGAGCAGGCGCGCCGAGCAGGCGCTCGGAGCACATCGCCGCAGACGGCGGGTCCGCCGGACGGACCCGGCGGAGTCAGCGGGTGGTCTGCTCGTGATCGCACTTGTCGCACAGCCAGAAGAAGCCGCTGGGGCGCTTCTGGCGCACGAACTTGACCACGTTCATCTTGGGGTTGCCGCACTGGGGGCACGCCTTGGTCTTGCCGGCGTCACGGTCGCCACGGATGGCCAGCTTTGCGGGACGAGTACCCATGATGTCTCTCCTGGAAGTCGCGGGAGTCCGGCGCCGAGGGCCGGAAGGCGAGAGAACCTAGTGCAACTCGCGGGGTGTGTCAACCAGCCGCGACCCGATCGGACCCGATCAGCCGCCGGCGGCCCCGTCGGACCCCGGCAGGCGCCCGTAGCGCTGCACCCGCGCCGGATCGAGCACCAGCGCCCGAGCCGCCAGCCGGGTGAGCTTCTTGTCGATCAGCTCGGCGATCAGCTCGCTGTCGCGCAGGGGCTCGTCGTCGACCGAGACGTTGTAGCGCCCCGCCTCGAGGTCTTCGAGCACCACCGCCGCCAGCTCGGCCCGGGTGCGGCCGTCCATGCGGGCGACGAGCGCCCGGTCGAGCGCGTCGAGGCCGAGGGCCTGATGCTGCAGGTTGGTGCACTCGGCGGCCTGCGTCGCCTGATGCCGCGCGAAGCCCGGCGCGACGGGGTGGTCGTCGGGCGGCGGCGAGATCCACGGCCGGGGCCAGGTGCCGATGCGCAGCGCGGCGTTGGCGTAGAGCTCGAGCAGCGGCCCGCCGAGGGCTTCGTGATGCTCGGGCGTCGGGTCCTCGCCGATCACCAGCGCCGCGTAGTGGCAGAGCTTTTCGAACTTCAGGCCCTGCGGGTGCTGGTCGAGCACCTTCAGCGCCGCCTTGAGCAAGGCCTCCTGCGTATCGAAGACCATGCCCTCGGGGGTCTTGAACTTGTCGCTGTCGAGCAGCTTCAGCCGCGACTGCACCCAGCGCCCGGCCATGCGCCCGTGGCCCAGCTTGCGGTCGAGGCGCACCTCGCGGCGGCAGATGATCGAGCGGCGGAAGAAGCGCACCTGCATGTAGTCGAGGTACTGCTCGGTCTGCACCAGCCCCTCGGCGAGCCGGCCGATCTTGTCCCCCGCGTCGGGGCCGAGGCGGTCGGAGAACATCGAGTGGAACTCCGCATCGGCCACGTATTGCAGCCCCGCCTCTTTCGAGCGCCCGACGAACTCGTCGAACCACAGCGGCGTATTGACCTCGACGAGGTGCTCGTAGAGCACGTAGGCGTCGGACAGATCGGCGATGGTCGAGACCTCGCCCTTGAGCCACGCCGCCGCCTGCTGCCGCTCGGCGGGCAGCAGGTCGACCATCGTCGCGAGCAGCGCGCGGGCCTGCTCGATGCGCGCCCGCGGCTCGCTGGCGGTCGCGTGGCGCCGCAGCATCTGGCGGATCATGCCGCGGATGTGCCAGCCGGGGTAGGTATTGTAGCTGATGTAGGCCAGCCCCTGCGGCGCCAGATGCACCCGGCAGATGGCCAGGATACGGTCCTGCACCGCGGTCGGCACCCACGAGAAGACCCCGTGACAGATGATGTAGTCGAACGTGCCCCACTCGGGGGTGAGGTCCATGATGTCCAGCGCGCGGAAGGTCAGGTTCGACAGCCCCATCGAGCGGGCGTCGGCTTGCGCCGCGGCGATCTGGGCCTGCGAGAGGTCGATGCCGACGAAGGTGCTGTCGGGGAAGAGCGCGGCGAGCGGCACCAGGTTGCCGCCGAGTCCGCAGCCGAGCTCGAGCACCCGGCAGCGCTCGATCGGCGCCGGCTGCATGCCGAAGAGCGACCCCAGCGTGCCCAGATGATCGGGGTGCGTCATCGGGAAGGGGTGGTTGTCGTAGAGAATGTCTTCGTAGTCGGCCATGCGCCCCCCTGACGGATGATCGATTACACCAGTTGCGCGCCGGGCGAAACCGCGCGCGGAGCGAAACATCGGCGGCGCGACCCCGTAGACCCCGACGAATCCAAACCACGGAGGTCACCATGAAGCTGTTCGCGCCCGTCGCCCTCGTCGCCGCCCTCGCCCTGCTCGCCTGCGCCAGCAACGGCGCGCCGGTGGGCGAAGGCGCCGCGAAGGCGACCGCCGGAGATCGAGCCGCCCCACACGCCCACATCCCCGCCCCCGGAGAGAAGGTCATGCTGTCGGAAGACGAGTGGAAGAAGAAGCTCAGCGCCAACCAGTATCGCATCCTGCGCGAGGGCGGCACCGAGTTCGCCGGCACCGGCAAGCTGCTGCGCAACAAGAAGGACGGCACCTACCGCTGCGGCGGCTGCGGCGCGCCGTTGTTCCAGAGCGAGACCAAGTACGAGTCGGGCAGCGGCTGGCCCAGCTTCTACGAGGCGCTCGAAGGGCGCATCACCGAGAAGCTCGATACCAGCCACGGCATGGTGCGCACCGAGCTGTTGTGCGCCAGCTGCGGCGGACACCTGGGCCACAAGTTCCCCGACGGGCCGCGGCCCACCGGGCAGCGCTACTGCATCAACAGCGCGTCGCTCGACTTCGAGAGCGAGGACGGCCAGCTGATCTCGGGGGACTGAGATTCGGCCTCCGCTCGGTGCCCTCGCAGCCCGGATGATGGAGCTTGCGGGCGGCATTGCGGCCGACCCCACGGGGAACGTGCCTGCATGAGCCCTCGATCGCCGGCGCCGCTCAGATCAAACGCGACCACAGCGGATGGGTCGCGCGCAGGGCGAAGAACATCGCCGCCGGCTGCCACTTCTTCTTGCCCCGCAGGAATCGATACTGCGCCATCAAGAACGGCGGGCTGAGGAATGCCGTGGCCAGGGCCTCGCTCTCTTCGGCGTTGACCGCGCGCAGCTGCTCGGCGTCGACCCCGCCGCGATACCGTCGGCCCGAGCGCTCGGCGGCCCATCCGGCGGCCATCGCCTGCGCCTCGTCCAGCAGCGCGTCGTGGTCCACCACCCGATCGATCAGCCCCGCCTCGGCGGCCTCGGCGGCCGTCGGCACCCAGCCCTCCGCGCCCAGCATGCGCTCGGCGCCTGCGCCCATCAGCTTGGGAAACAGCAGCGACGAGCCGCCCTCGGGGGTGATGCCCAGCCGGGCGAAAGGCGTCGAGAAGGTGGCCTTCTCCGAGGCGATGATGCCGTCGCACAGCGTCGCCGAGGTGACCGCCGCGCCGATGCAGGGGCCGTTGATCGCGGCGAGCAGCGGCTTGGGGAAGTCGATGAAGGTCTCGAACCAGGCTTGATTGTGCGCGCGGATGAAGCCGTGCAGCGTGCGCGGGTGCTGCAGCTGAATCGCCGCGCTGAGGTTGACCCCGGCGCAGTAGTAGGGGTCGGTGCCGGTGAGCACCACCGCCCGGGTGTCGGCGTCGTCGGCGGCGGCGGCGAAGGCCTCGCGCAGCGCGCGCATCATCGGCTCGGTCCAGCCATTGAGGCGGCGGGGGTTGTTCATGCGCAGGGTGGTGACCCCGTCGCGATGGGTCCGGACGACGAGTTCGCTGGACATGGGGCTCCCCCGGTCTGATGGCGGCTGGGGCGCACAGTCGGTGGATCGACGCGCCGCGTCAAGGGGGCGGGAGCCGCGGGTCGGAGCTTACAGCAGGCGAACACTGAAACTGACCGTGCTCGCTGGCCCGATTCGCCGATTGCTGCGTTGCTCGACTTGCCGTTGCCCCCAGCAGCGTCTGCGTCTCGCGCCTTGCACTCGCCGAATCGGTCTGCGCGATCCCTGGTCAGTTCCAATGTCCGCCTGCTGTACGCTCAGAGGCCGCCGCTGAGGTTGTTCGGCGAGCCCATCTTCGACTTGTCCCAGTCCTCGGCGCGCGAGAGGAAGACGCTCAGCGGGTCCATCGCCGCCAGGGTGGTGACCACCTTCGAGCCGAAGACGTCGCTCTTCTCGGCCGGGTCGGCCTTGACGTCGTAGGCGGTGATCGAGCGCTCGCTGCGCATGATGACCTTGGCCGGGCCCACCTGCAGCGCGTAGCTGCCGCGGCCCTGGCTGGCGATGATCGCCCGGGGGTAGACCGCGCCCTGGGCCCCGACGAACGGCAGCAGGTCGGCCCCCTGCACGTCGCCCGGCCGCTTCTGGCCCAGCATCGCCTGCATGGTCGGCAGCAGGTCGACGCCGCCCGCGCCGAAGGTGGCCCGGGTGGCGGGGAACATACCCGGCCAGCGGATGACGAGCGGCACGTTGATCAGCTCCTGGTGCAGGTTGTGGCCATGACCGCACGAGCCGTGCTCCCAGAACTCGTCGCCGTGGTCCGAGCCGATGATCACCAGCGTCTCGTCCCAGATGCCCGCCGCCTGAAGGTGGGCGACCATCTCGCCGAACCACTTGTCGTTGAAGGCGATCTCGTTCTCGTAGAGCGCCTCGATGCGGGTCTGGTCCCGCTGGCTGGGCGGCCGCTTCTTGCCCTTGAGCTTGCCCAGCTCGGTGCCCGAGAGGCTCTTCATGTAGCGCCCGTTGTAGCCGCCCTCGCGGTCGTACTGGTCGATGAACGCCTTGTGCCGGCGGTAGGTCACGTGCGGGTCGCTGGTGCCCATGTAGAGGTAGAACGGCTTGTCCTTGTTGGCGTCGACCCACTTCTTGGCGCTGCGCACCAGCGCCTTGGCGTTATTGGCCTTGCCCTCGCGGATCGTATTGGTGAAGTCCTTGGCCGGAAAACCCTGGGCGAAGTTCCAGCGGTCGCTCACATAGCCGTTGCTCACGAAGCCGCCGGTCTTGAAGCCCGCCTTCTTGAACGCCTCGGCCAGCGTCGTATGGCTGTCCTTGAGCTTGGCCTTGTGGGTGTAGACCCCGTGCTTGACCGGGTACGTGCCGGTGAAGAGGCTCGCGTGGCTGGCCTTGCTCTCATTGCCCTGCACCCAGAACGGCTCGAAGACCGTCGACTCGGCGGCGAGCTTCGACAGGTGCGGCGTCTTGACCTTGGGCCGGCCATTGGCGTTGGGGATGTCGTAGAACGGCAGCTTGTCGGCCCGCAGGGTATCGATCAGCCAGAAGAGCACGTACTTGGGCTTCTTGACCGCCGGCGCCTTCAGCGTGCCGCCGGCGATGCGCGCGCCCGTCACCGACACCGTGCCGCCCTTGCCGCGCAGCATCAGCCGCACCGCCTTGCCGGCGACCTTGTCCAGGTTGATCGACAGCTCGGCCCCGCCGCCGAGGCGCTGCGGCTTCTGGCCGTCGAGCTGAGCGAAGACCTCGACGCTGCCGCCGGTGGCCTTGCCCTGCAGGGTCATGCCCTTGACCGGGGTGATGTAGTAGTCGAGGCCGCCGCCGTCGTTGAGCTGCAGCGCGCCGCCGCGCACCGGCGCGATGTTTCCGGCCAGCGCCGCCTCGTCGAAGACCGGCTGCGCCGCGCTCTCCGGCGCGATGCGCACGAAGCGGATGATGCCCGCCGACTTGCCCTTGGGGTGGTCGACGGCGTAGCTGAAGTGCAGCCGCACCTTGACCAGCCCCGCCTTGACCTTGCCCGCCGGGATCTTCACCCGGTGCATCTGCCAGCCGTCGCTCAGCTCGAGGCTGCCGATCTTGTCGCCCTCGATGAAGACGTCGCAGCGCTGGGCGCGCCCCGACTTCTTCAGCGGCTTGAAGCCGGCCTCCATCACCAGCGCCTGGCCGGCGAGGTCGGCGTCGACCGGCAGCCAGACGTTGGACTGCAGGCCCGGCAGCAGGGCGCCGGTGCGGCCGTCGGCCTTCACCCCCAGCTTCCAGCTGCCGTTCATGTCGCGGATGTACTTCACGAATCCGGGCGCGGCGGCGTCGGCCACCACCCCGTCGCGATAGACGTGGGCGAGCGGCGCGTTGGCCACCAGATCGTAGCCGGCATCGGCGGCGTGGGCGGGCAAGGACGGGCCGGCGAGCAGCAGCGCGGCGAACAACATCAGGCGAAACATCGGCTCTCCCGAGTCGGGCGGTTCAGCGGAGCGTACATGTAGCAGCTTGTACGCAAGCCGCCAATGGGTTTTCAGCGGTCGGCGAGCGGCAGCCGGTCGAGCGGGCCGTCGGGGCCGAGCGGCAGCACCTGCACGGTCTCGCCCGCTTTGCGGGGCGGCGCGCCGATCGGCACGGGCAGCAAGGCGTCGGCGCCGGCCAGGCTCGACAGGGCGCCGCTCGACTGGTTGCGCCGGCAGTCGATGTGCAGCCGGCCCGCGTGCCGTCGCACGAGGCCCCGCTTGTATTCACGGCGCCCGCGGCCGGCGGCGAGGTCGTGGTCGAGCACCGCTTCGAGCGGGCGGCGCACGATCGCGCGGTGGCCCATCAGGTGCAGCAGCGCCGGGCGCACGAGCACTTCGAACGTCACCAGCGCGCTGATGGGGTTGCCCGGCAGGCCGAAGGCGGCGCAGTCGCCGATGTGGCCGAAGGCGAACGGCTTGCCCGGCTTGATGCGCACCTTCCAGAATTCGAACTTCGCGCCGCCGAGCTGCGCCAGGGTCTGACCGACGAAGTCGTACTCGCCCACGCTGACCCCGCCGGTGGTCAACAGCACGTCGGCCCGGGCGGCGGCGCGGATGGCCCGCTCGGTGGCCGCGCGGTCGTCGGGTATGACCGGCAGGATGCGCGGCTCGCCGCCGATGGCCCGCACCGCGGCGGCGAGGGCCAGGCTGTTGCCGTTGACGATCTGCCCCCGCGCCGGCTCGCCGCCGTCGACGTCGATCAGCTCGTCGCCGCTGGACGCGATGGCCACGATCGGCCGGCGACGCACCGCCACCTGCGCGCGGCCTTGAGCGGCGAGCGCGGCGATGTCGCCCGGCAGCAGCACCCGGCCGGCGGCGAGCACCGCGTCCCCCGGCTGCACGTCGCTGCCCGCCCGGCGGATGTGCTGCCACGGCCGCGCCCCCTCGGTGAACGTGACCCGATCGCCGTCCCGCGCGGCGTCCTCCTGCAGCATCACCGCGTCGGCGCCGGGCGGCACGCAGCCGCCGGTGAAGATGCGGGCGGCGGTGCCCGGCTGCAGCGGGCGGGCGTCGGTCCGGCCGGCGGGGATCTCGTCGACGACGGTCAGCGTGGCGCCCGGCCCGGGCACGTCGGCGGCGCGCACCGCGTAGCCGTCCATCGCCGAGTCGTCGTGGGCCGGCAGCCGGCGGCGGGCGGTGATCGACGCGGCGAGCACCCGGTCGACGGCGTGGGTCAGCTCGATGCGCTGCGATTGCAGCGGCTCGAGGGCGGCGATGATGCGGGCGAGGGCGTCGTCGACGGCGAGCATGGGCGCTCCGAGGCAGAGGGCGGGCGCCGGCAGTCTGGACAAACCGGCGATCGGGCGCAACGGGTGGACGGTCTGCGGACGGTCGGCTGGGCCGTCTGCGGGCTGCCGGAAGCGGCGCCAAAGCCCGTGCAGCGCTCCCCGGGCGGTGGCATGGTCAGTGCACTGCCGGATGCCCGTCTGCGACAGCCCGCAGGCCCGACACCGAGAGGAGGATCACGATGGCCGACGCGACCCGGACCCCGCCCGAGGGGACGACCTTGGAGATATGGCCCGGCGTGCCGAATACCAAGCCGGCGGTGAAGTTCGCGCTCGCCGACGCCTACGGCAACCCGCTGGGCGCGCTGTACATGACGAGCGACCTCTCCAACGACGCCGACTGGAAGAACGCCGGCTGGCAGCCCCGCGCCCAATACTGGGTCTGGACCAGCGGGCAGTGGCCCGCGGGAGACTTCGTCGCCCGGAACGCGGCCGACCAGGACGGTACGCCGGAGACCCCCCCGGGCGTCACGGTGCGCCATGTGCACGACTTCAAGCAGACCGGCGAGTTCACCACCGAACAGGACGGCAGCAAGGTCCCGCTCTACGGCGTCTCGACCACCGGCTTCGGCAAGGGGCCCCAGGGCTTCGTCAAGGTCGCGCAGCTCGATGACGACAGCATCAAGGTGTGGTCGACGGTCTCCGGCGCCCTCTCCATCGCCGCCAACTATCAGGACGACCTCTATTTCACCCGCATCGCCGGCAGCCAGCAGTTCGACGCGTACGGCTATCGCAAAGACGCGGTCATCGACACCGGCAGCTGAGCGGCGCCGCGTCCACCGATCAGAGCGCGCGGCAGCCGCGGAAGCCGACCATGGCGTTGGCGACCCCGCGGGGCATGCCGAAGCGGCCGGCGACCCGACACGCGCTGGCGCCGCTGCCGTAGGAGCCGCCCTTGACGACGATGAAATCCCCCGGCCCCGCCGGCTCGCCGGGCAGCGGCCGACCAGCGACGATCGACGGGCCGCCGCGGCGATAGGCGTCGGCGCACAGCTCGCGCACGTTGCCGACGAGCCCGCGCACGCCATGGGGCCCGACGTCGCTCGCCGGCTGGCCGATCGGGCCCATCGCCGGCCGGCCGGGGCGGGTATTGATCGTATTGGCCCAGTTGGGCTCGAAGTGATCACCCCAGGCGAAGAGCCGCCCGTCGACCCCGCGGGCCGCCTTCTCCCATTGCCACGAGAAGGGCAATCCCGCGCCGCGGGTGGCGAGCAGCGCGCGGGCGCCGGCCCAGGTCATGCCCACCGCCGGCCAGTCGGGAGCCGGCTCGACGCCGAACGCGGGCCCCAGGACGAATCGGCCACCTGCGTCCCGTCGGTAGACGGGCACCCGGTCGCCTTCGCCGCCGTCCCGACCGCCGCCGTCCCGACCGCCGCCGTCCCGACCGCCGCTGTGCCGACCGCCGCTGTCCCGACCGCCGCTGTCCTGCCGCGGCGCCCAGCGGATCGCGTCCGCCTCGCGGCCCGCATCCAGCAGCGCGTTCAGCCACGCGAGGCAGTCCGCGTGGGTGACAGGGTCGCGATCGATCACGAAGCCATCGACCCAGACCCGCCGCGCCGGCAGCGGGTCCATCGCCTCGCGATCACCGCCGATCACGCACCAGCTCGCCGGCACGTAGCGCGCGTCCTGCCCGATCGCCCCGACCTCGGGCAGCGGGATCGCGTACGCCTCGGCCGCGCCCGGCGGCACCCCGTCCCAGCGGCCGTGGCGGGTGATGTCGACCGGGTAGCGCACCGCGCAGCGGCCCGGGTGCTCGATCTCGAGCAGGTAGCTGCCCATGGCCAGCGGCACGTCGACGATCGGCGTCGCCTCGACCCGGCCCAGCGGCACCGCCACCAGCCGCCGATCGCGCTCCTCGTAGCGCGAGAAGGTCACCGCGGCCCCCGGCGGGTCGGTCAGCAGCGTCAGCCGGCCGTCCCCGCGCAGCCACTCGGCGTTGGCCGCCGCGTCGTGGCCCAGCAGCAGCGCGCCGAACTCCGCCGCGCCATGGGTATCGTGGGCCGCCTCGGCGTCCAGCAGGCGATCGCGATAATGGGCCGTCAGCGCCGCCCGGGCGTCCGCCGACTCGGGGTCGAGCCGCAGCGCCGACTGCAGGGTCTGGCGCAGCTTCACCTCGGCCAGCCGCGCCGCCCGCCGCGCCTCCGCCGCCGCGTCGCTCAGCGCCCAGCCGGGTCGCTTGTCTGCGATGGGCGCGTGGCTCGGGATCGGATCCAAGACCGCGGCCGCCCGGCTATCGAGCGCCTGCGCCTCGGCTCGCAGCGCCGCGATCTGCGGCTCGAACGCCCGCGCCTCGGCGACCAGCGCCGCCGCCTGAGCCCGCTTCTCGGCGCCGTCGAGCCAGGTCTTCACCGCGTCGGCCAGCGCGCCCGCGTCGGCCGGGCGCGCGCCCGGATCGTGACGGGTCGCCCGCGCGCACAGCGCGCGCAGCGCCGCGGGCCCCACCCCCGGCGGCGGCAGATCAACGGCCCGGCGCTCGATCAGCTCGGGCAGGCTGCGCCCGGCGGGCGGCTGACCGAGCACCTGGGCCAGGATGAGCCCCAGGGCGTAGACGTCGGTCGCCGGCCCGATGCGCGTCAGCTCACCGGCCAGCTGCTCCGGCGCCATGTAGCGCGGGGTGCCCATCAGCGCGCCGGCCCGGGTCACGTCGACGGTGAAGGCGCCCGCCGGCCCCTCGCGCGCCTCGGGCGTCACCGCGCCCACCCGCCGGGCCAGCCCCCAGTCGAGCACCCGCACCTCGCCGAAGGCCCCGATCATGATGTTCTGCGGCTTGAGGTCGCGGTGCACGACCCCGTGCCGGTGGGCGTAGGCCACCGCCTCGCAGGCCCGCACGAAGACGTCCAGCCGGCGGCGCAGCGGCTGCTCGGCGATGACCCGCCCCAGCTCGACGCCTTCGAGGATCTGCATCGTGTACCACGGCCGCCCGTCGCCGGTGAGCCCGCGGTCGTGGATCGGCACGATGCCCGGGTGCTCGAGGCGGGCGGTCAGCGCGGTCTCGGTGCGGAAGCGGGTCCGGGCGGCGACCGAGGCCAGCGGGCGCAGCACCTTCATCGCCAGCGTGCGCTCCATATGGCGGTCGAAGACCCGGTAGACGGTGCCCTGCCCGCCGGCGCCGAGCCGGCCGAGCACCTGATAGCGGGCGGTGGGCAACTCCAGCTCGGGCGCGGCGGGGGACTGCGCGGCGGGGGACTGCGCGGATGACTGCGCGGCGGATGACTGCGCGGCGGATGACTGCGCGGCGGATGACTGCGCGGCGAGCGACCAGTCGTCCTCCGAGCGCTCTACGGACGGGGCGAGCGTCGCGCCGCCGATCGGGTCGTCTTCGGCCATGGGGACCAGTATCGCGCACCGCGGGCGGTCGGGCGACCGGTGATGGACGGTCCGCGGACCGTCCGCGGACCGTCCGCGGGTCCAAACCGCCGCCGCGCGACGCCGAGAAGCGCGGATCCACGCTGGCACGGGCCCTGCTCTGGCTCGCGGCCAGCGCGCGCCGAGCGCCGCGACGATCTACACTCGCCACGCCCGTCGACGAGACATAGGAGTCTGTAGTGCATAGCCCGACACATCGCCCAGCACGGTCCCGTTCACCGATTTCGGTGTCGTCAGGCGCTCGAAATACTCCGAGTATTTCTGCGGCCTTCCTCCTTGAACTCGGCGAACGGCCCCGCACCGGGCTCGGTCGTCTACGCCCTACAGCCTCCTGGGAGAATGCCGAATGAAGAACCCCAACGCGTACGCCTTGCTGATCGGCGTCGGCGACTACCGCGCCTTCGACCCCAGCGGCCAGAGCGACCTCAAAGGCCCGCCCCACGACGTGGCCGGCTGGCTCGACGTGGTCTACGGCCTGGGCATCCCCCGGGCGCACATCCGGGTCTGCGTCTCGCCGGCCCTGCCGGGGCGCGCCGCGCCGGGCCTGCTCGACGGCGTCGACGTGCGCGGCGCCACCCGCGCCGACATCGTCGAGGGGCTGACGTGGCTCGCCGCAGCGCTCGACGGCGTCGCCGGCACCAAGGCGGTGCTCACCTGGTCGGGCCACGGCACCGGGACCGACGCCGGCCTGGTGCTGTGCCCCTCCGACATCACCGCCGACGGCCAGACCCTGCGCAACGGGCTGACGGTGGCCGAGGTCGGCCGGCTGCTCGATACCCGGGCGCCGGCGACCCGGATCACCGCGTTCGTCGACACCTGCCACACCGCCACCGGCTTCGAGGACAGCCTGGGCACCGCGCGCGGCCGGGCGCTGAGCTGGGCCGGGGCCTGCGCCGCCGACGCCGGGCCCATGGCCCACCGGGTCTTCGGCGACCTGGTCGTCACCTCGAGCCAGCCGGGCGCCGTCAGCTACGAGATGCCGGTGCTCGGCGGGGTGCGCGGCGCGTTCTCCTGGGCCGCGAGCAACGTCATCCGGCGCTATGGGCTGGCCGACGGCGTCTCGGGCCAGACGTCCGGGCTGACCTTCACCGCGCTCGCCGAGACCTGCGGGCGCATCCTCGACGGGATGGTGGTGCACCAGAAGCCGCGCTTCGTCGGCGACCTCGAGGCGGGGCACGCGCGGGTCTTCTCGGCCTATGGCGACGACGAGGGCTCGACGGCGCCGACGAGCCTGCAGGCGCACGAGATCTGGCCGGGCATTCCCGACGGAGACGTGATCGGGCGCTACAAGCTGTATGCGGGCAACAGCGACCTCGGCGACCTCTACGTCACCGGCAGCACGCCGCCGACGGGGTGGCAGCCCAACGCCCAGTATTGGTACTGGAAGAGCGGGTCGTGGCCCTCGAAGGGCTTCACCGCCAACTACAAAGGCGCGTATTCGACCACCCACGGCGCCAAGGGCGTCGGCTACAAGACCGGCCTGCTGACGCCGGGCGACGGGAAGCACGTCACCCTGCATGGCGACAGCGACCCGCTCTACGCCGTCGAGCGAGACGGCACCACGCTCGGATACCTCCAGGTCAGCCCGAGCGAGCTGCGGGTCGTCTCGCAGACCACCGGGATCCAGACGCTCGCCGGTGACTACCGCGATACGCTGCAGTTCGAATCCCGGTCGAAGGTCGAGGTGAACCAGAACAGCGTCGCGCGGGACGAGGCGCTCAAGTAATCGGCCGGCACAGCCGGAACCCGACCATCGGCAGGCTCTCGTCGGCCGGCTGACCGAACCGGCCCGCGAGGCGCACGTTGACCGGCTTGCTGACGAAGCAGCCGCCCTTGACCACGACGAAGTCCCGCGTGCCGGGTGCGTCGGAGCGGGGTCGACCATCGACGGCGTCGGGGCCCGCGCGCCGATAGACGTCGCGGCAGAGATCACGCGTATTGCCGGTGGCCCCGCGCAGGCCGTACGGGCCGATGTCCGCGTGCACCGCGTCGACGGCCATCGGCGACGGGCTGCCCGCGGTGTGGTTGAGCGTATTGGCCCAGTTCACCTCGAACGTATCGCCCCAGGGGAAGAAGCGTCCGTCGACCCCGCGGGCCGCCTTCTCCCACTGCCACGACCCGGGCAGCATGTAGCCCGAGCCGCTGCGACTCGCCCGCCAGGCGGCGAACGCGGTCGCCGAATGCCACGAAACGCCGACCACCGGCCAGGTCGTTTCGGGCAGATATCCGAAGGCCTCGGTCGGCCGGAATCGCCCCGCCTCGAAGATGTACGCCGGCTCACGAACGCGGCCCGTCGCCAGATACCGCGGCACGTGGCTCAGCGCCCCATCGGCCTGCCCGTCGGCCACCAGCCCGTCGAGCCACTCGATGTACTGCCCGTGGGTCACCGGATCGCGCGCGATCACGAAGCCATCGACCCACAGCCGATGCGCCGGCAAACCGTCCATCGCGTCCGGATCACCGCCCAGCGTGACCCAGCCCGCCGGCACGTAACACTCGCCCTCGCCGATCGCGCCCGCCTCCGGCAGCGGGATCGGAAACGGCCGCTCGGCCCCCGGCGGAACGCCCTCCCAGGCGCCATTGCGGGCGATATTCACCAGATACCGCACCGTACAGCGCCCCGGATGTCGGATTTTCAGCAGGTAGCTGCCCATGGCCAGCGGCAGATCGACGAACGGCGTCGCCTCGACCCGCCCGGTGGGCACCTCCACCAGCCGCCGGTCGCGCTCCTCGAAGCGCCAGATCTCGACCGCGGCGCCCGCCGGATCGGTGAACAGCGTCACCCGCCCCTGCCCGCGCAGCCACTCGACGTTGCCCGCCGGGTCGTGGCCCCGCAGCAGCGCCTCGAACTCCGCGGCCCGATCGGCGTCGTGGCTCGCCTCGGCCTGCAACAGCCGGCTCCGATAATGCGCGGTCAGCGCGTCGCCGGCCGCCGCCGAGTCGGGGTCGAGCCGCAGCGCCGACTGCAGGGTCTGGCGCAGCTCGATCTCCGCCAGCCGCGCCGCGCGGCGCTTCGCCGTCGCCGCGTCGTCCAGCGCCCAGCCGGGGCTCTTCTGGGCGATGGGCGCGTGCGGCGGCAGCGGGTCGAGGATCTGCGCCGCCCGGGCGTCGAGCGCGGCCGCCTCGGCCCGCAGCGCGGCGATGCGCGGCTCGATGGCCTGCGCCTCGGCGACGAGGGCCTCGGCCTGCGCCCGCTTCTCGGCGCCTTCGAGCCAGGTGCGCACCGCCTCGGCCAGCGCGCTCGCGTCGGGCAGGCGCGCGGCCGGATCGAGCCGGGTCGCGGCGGCGCACAGCCGGCGCAGGGGCTCGGGCCCGACCGGCGGGGGTGGCAGATCGGCCCGCCGCGAGACGCCGATCTCGGCGATCGTGCGCCCGGCGGGCGGCTCGCCGGTCAACAGCTCGGCCAGGATCAGACCCAGGGCGTAGACGTCGGTCGGCGGGCCGAGGCGGTCGCGATCGGCGGTGAGCTGCTCCGGCGCCATGTAGCGCGGGGTGCCCATGACCATGCCCGCCCGGGTCTCGACCGGGGTCTCCGTCGGGGTCGCCGCCGACGTCGCCGCGCCCCCCTCATCGGGGCGATCCCACAGCCTGCGGGCCAGCCCCCAGTCGAGCACCCGCACCTCGCCGAAGGCCCCGATCATGATGTTCTGCGGCTTGAGATCGCGGTGGATGACGCCCATCTGGTGGGCGTAGGCCACCGCTTCGCAGGCCCGCACGAAGACGTCCACCCGGCGGCGCAGCGGCTGCGCGCGATCGGCGAGCACGGCGGCGAACTCGACCCCGTCGAGGATCTGCATCGTGTACCACGGGCGCCCGTCGACGGTGCTGCCGCGGGCGTAGATCGGCACGATGCCCGGGTGCTCCAGCCCGGCGGTCAAGGTCGACTCGGTCACGAAGCGGGCCCGGGCGTCGGCCGAAGCCGAGCGGCGCAGCACCTTCATCGCCAGCGGTCGCCGCATCTCGCGGTCGAAGACCCGGAAGACCTCGCCCTGACCGCCGACGCCGAGCCGCTCGAGCACCGCATAGCGGGTCGTCGTCAGCGCGATGGACGGCGCGGAGCCGTCCGCCGCCGCCGCGCCCGACGCCGCGGTATCGGCCGACGCGCGGGCGTCCGGGGCGGTGCTCTGCCAGGAGTCGAGGGCGCCGGGCGCCATGGTCAGCGTGCGCGGCGAATCCTGCGCGGCGTTGCGGCGGGCGACGAGGCCCACCCGGGTGGCGGCGTCCCGGCGGGCGGCCTGCCGGCGGTCGTCCGTCGGCGAGGGGGGGTCTGGAGCGTCATCGGCGGGCATGGGCAGGCCCGAATCAGAGCGCGTCGATCGGATCACCCGAGCCGCCGGTCGGATCCGCCGCGCCGGCGGCGTCCTCGGCCTCGAGCTCCTGCATCATCTTGAGCATCTCCATCTTCTTCTTGAGGTCGGCCTTGGCCGCCGCCTTGGCCTCGGCGTCGGCCTTCTTCTTGGCCTCCTCGGCCTTCTTCTTGTCGGCCGCCGCCTTCGCGCCGCCCTTCTCCGCCTCGTCGTCGACCCAGTCCGACTCGCCGCGCACCCCGTAGACCAGGATCACGTCGTAGGGCGTATTCCAATCGATCGGCCGGGTATGGATGAGCCCCAGCTGCAGCTGCCGGCGGATGGCCTCGCCCTGCTGCTCGAAGCCGGGGCGGGCGAAGATGTAGGTGTTCTGCCGCCGGCGGGCGTCGTCGGCCACCGACGAGACGGCGATGCCCGCCTCCTCGAGGCGGGACTTGTACTTGAGCACCGCCTTCTTGCCCTTGTCGCCGCCCGCGTTGAGCAGCTGCACGTTCGCCCGCCCGGTCAGCGCCTTGAACGCCGACGAGCGCTCGAGGCCGGTGAACGCCGGATCGGTGCGCGCCCGCTCGATGAGCGCCGCCGAGACGTCGCTGTTGATGTTCTTCATGCGGGTCAAAGCCTCGATGGCCGGCTTGCCCTTGCGCAGCCGCACATAACACTGCGCCGCGCGATACAGCGGCTGGGGATACAGCGGGTCGCTCTCGGCGGCGTCGAGAAACAGCGCGAGCGCCTCGGGCACATCACCCTGCTTCATCGCCCGCACCCCGTCGCTGTAGAGCCGCTGGGCGCGTACCGGATCGATCTTCTTGGGGGCCGGCGCCCGCTCGCGGGTCACCTCGGGGGCCGAGCGATCGCGGGGCTTGACCTCTTCGCGCAGCCCGCGGGGGCGCAGCTCGAGCCGCTTGAGCGCCGACAGCGCCATGTGCGCCTGCCGCCGATCGCCCTCCTGATACAGCCGGTCGAAGGCCCCGTGCACGATCGCCTTCTGGTCGGCGTCGACCGCCTTGGCGTCGCGGTGCATCTCCCAGGTGATCACGCAGTCGGACAGCGCGGCGAGCTGCGCCTGGCGCCAGCCCTGGAAGACCGAGTCGCAGTCTCCCTTGTGGCGGTCCCAGCGATCCTGGGCGGCGGCGGGCGTGGCGCACAGCGCGCACAGGGCGAGAGCGCACAGCCCCAGAGTGAAGAGCGAGCGAAGGACGACGGACATCGAAGCACCTCCCGGCGGGGTCGACCGGCCGCACGACGGCGGTGACCGCGATCTGTTCTCCGGTAGCACCGCATACGGCCGAGAGGCAAGCGCCCGTCCGCGGCTATACTCCCGCGAGGCGCCCCGACGGGGGGCGGTGGGAGGCGAGATGAAGCGGTTGTCGATGATGCTGTGCGCCCTGGCGCTGCTGAGCTGCGTGGACGATCCGGCGGTGATCGGCGAGGCCGACCTGAGCTTGTCCGACGCGGCGGTGGACCTCTTCCTGCCGCCGCCGGTCGACATGCGCTTCGACCTGGGGCAGCAGGGGGCCTTCGGCGAGCCCTGCGAAGAAGACGCCGACTGCATCTCGGGCTTCTGCGTCGAGGGCCGCGAGTTCGGCCGCATCTGCACCCGCACCTGCGGCGAGTGCCCGCCGGGCTTCGAATGCGCGCCCATCGGCAACGCCGGCCCCGACCGCACCTTCGTCTGCCTGACCGACCAGCCCGACACCTGCAAGCCGTGCGAGACCGACCGCGAGTGCGACGACCCCGCCGACCTCTGCCTGCAGATCGGGCGCCGGACCTACTGCGGCGAGGACTGCTCGGTCGACGGCGTCTGCCCCGACGGCTACGCCTGCTTCGAATTCGAGCGCGACGACGGCCCGGTGATGCAGTGCGCGCCGGCCGACGGCGAGGGCTGCGCGCCGTGCCGCGACGGCGACGACGACGGCTACGGCGAGGGCGACGACTGCCTCGGCCCCGACTGCGACGACACCGACGACGGCACGCATCCCGGCGCCGCCGAGCGCTGCGACGGGCGGGACAACGACTGCGACTCGCGGGCCGACGAAGACGTCGCCGACCGCCCCGAAGACGGCTTCTGCCGCGCCGAGGGCATCTGCCGCGGCACCGCGCCGCTCTGCGAGGCCGGCGGCTGGAGCTGCCCCTATCCGGACGGCTACGCCGCCGACGAAGAGCGCTGCGACGGGGTCGACGAGGACTGCGACGGCGCCGTCGACGAAGCGTGGGACCGGCAGACCGACGTCGAGCACTGCGGGCAGTGCGGCACCGTCTGCGCCTTCGCCCACGCCGAGACCCGCTGCGAGGGCGGCCGCTGCGTGATGGGCGCCTGCGACGAGGGCTGGCACGACGCCGACGGCGACGTGGGCACCGGCTGCGAATACCTCTGCGCCCCCACCCGCGAGGGCGTCGAGGCCTGCGACGCCATCGACAACGACTGCGACGGGCGCGTCGACGAAGGCCTCGACGCGCCCGAGGTCTGCGACGGCGCCGACAACGACTGCGACGGCGTCGCCGACGAGGGCTTCGACCTGCTCGCCGACGTCGACCACTGCGGCCGCTGCGGCAATACGTGCGACCTGCCCGACGCCCGCGCCCGCTGTGAAGGCGGCCAGTGCCTGCTCGCCGGCTGCGCCGGCGGCTACGTCGACCTGGACGGGCTGGCGGCCAACGGCTGCGAATACGCCTGCCAGCCCACCCGCGAGGGCATTGAGGTGTGCGACGGGGTCGACAACGACTGCAACGGTATCGTCGACGACGGGATCGACCTGCAGAACGACGTGACCCACTGCGGCCGCTGCGGCAACCGCTGCCCGCTGCCCGCCAACCGCAACGCCGGCTGCGCGGGCGGGCAATGCTTCGTCGCCGAGTGCCTCGCCGGCTTCGTCGACGCCGACGGCGACCCCGCAAACGGCTGCGAATACGCCTGCGTGCCCCGGGGCGACGAGGCGTGCAACGGCGAAGACGACGACTGCGACGGGCGGGTCGACGAAGGCGTGCAGAACGCCTGCGGCCAGTGCGGCCCGGTGCCCGCCGAAGCCTGCAACGGCGAAGACGACGACTGCGACGGGCGGGTCGACGAGGGCGTGCTCAACGCCTGCGGGCAGTGCGGCCCGGTGCCCGCCGAGATCTGCGACGGGGTCGACAACGACTGCAACGGCACCATCGACGACGGTCGGGTCTGCGGCCCCTACGTGCAGCAGCGCTGCCGGCTCTTCGTGGGCTGGGCCGACGACCGCACCGGCCCCAACGGCGCCAGCGCGGTCTGGGATCAGTGCCCCGCGCGCGATCGCGACCTCGCCGGCCAGCAGCGCTGCACCGGCACCCGCCGCGACGGCCGCTTCGCGCGCATTCAGACCGGCGGTGACGTCAACGGCGACGACCAGTTCGCCCCGGCCCTCATCTGCGACGACGCCGCCAACCCGGCCCTCGCCCGCTACGTGCAGACCCACTGCGCGCTGTACTGGGGCCACGCCGACCGCGAGCAGGGCCCCGACGGCAGCCCGAGCTGGGGCCCGTGCCCCGGCGTGCTCGGCGGCGACAACGGCACCCTGCGCTGCACGTCGAGCGGCTTCGACGGCAACTTCCGCGCGCTGGTGACGACGGGCGACGTCAACGACGACGACGACTTCGGCTTCGCCTGGATCTGCCGCGACGGCGCCGATCCGGGCCGCGCGGCGGGCCTGCAGTCGGCGGTGCAGGTCTTCGTGGGCTGGGCCGACAGCGAGCGCGGCCCGCCGGACGGGTCGGCGACCTGGGGCCCGTGCCCGGCGCAGGCCAGCGGCGATCTGAACAATCAGCGCTGCACGAGCACCCGGGGCAACGGGCGCTTTCATCGCATCCGCCTGGGCGGGGATGTGAACGACGACGATCAGTTCGGCTTCGCGCTGCGCGCGCGGTGATTCGACCCGGACCGCCACCCCGGATCAGCGAACACGCGAGCCGTCAGCCGAGCCGCCGAGCGCAGCGCGCTCGAGCTGCTTCGATGTCGGTTCGGGCAACTCACGCCCGCGCGTCGATCAGGGGGTGAAGCTCTCGCGGTAGCCGACAGTGACCGTCATGCCCCGCCCGGGGCTGTAGAGCGACGAGCCGTGGATCCGGTAGCGGCTGTCGCCGACGTTGTGCAGCTTGGCGGTCAACAGCAGCCGGTCGGTCACCTCGACGCCGCCCCACAGGTCGACCACCGCGAAGCCGGGCGTGCCGCCGGGCGGGATGCGCGCGTCGCCGACGTCGCCCGGCGAGAGGCGATCCTGGGTCGTGGCCCAGCGCAGGACGCCGCCGACGAAGAGCGTCTCTTCGCTCCACTCGGCGAGCGCGGTGCCGTTGAGCGGCGAGATGCGCGACAGCGGGATGCGGTCGTCGCCGCCGGCCCCGGGGTTGTCGCCCTCGCCGCGGGCCCAGGCCGCCGTCGCCCGCAGCTTCAGCTGCCGCAGCGGGCGCCACTCGAAGCGCGCGTCGAAGCCCATGATCTCGGCGGTGCCGTCGAGGTTGACCAGGGTCACCGGCGCCCGGTTGGCGCGGCATTCGCGGTCGACGATGCCGTCGGCGAGCGTGCAGTCGTCCCGGGCGAGCAGCGTGCGCTCGATGGCGTCGTCGATGGTCTGGCGGAAGCCGAGGATCTCGCCGCCGAAGCGGGGCAGCTCGATCCGCAGGCCGCCCTCGAGGGTCAGCGCGCGCTCCGGGCCGAGGTCGGGGTTCTCGATCTGGTAGCCCTGGCCGGTGCTCTGGCGCGCGGTGAGGTCGTCGAGGTTCGGCGCGCGGAAGCCCTGCTCGACGTTGGCCACCAGCTTGAGCGCGCCGCCCCACTGCAGGCCGGCGTTGGCCACGACCGGGGTGTAGGTGCGGTCGAAGGCGAACGAGGCGCTGTCGGCGTCCCCCGGGCTGGTGGCGTTGATCCACGAGCCGCGCAGGCCGCCGCGCAGCCGCAGGGCGCCCCATTCGAGCACCGGCGCCATCCACGCGCCGGCCTGGCTGTAGGCCGCGCCGGCCACGTACTGGCCCCGGTCGCGGGCGCGGGTCAGCGGCGGGTCGGCGAAGCGGATCCACTTCGCCGAGTCGATCCACTCGTGGGCGCCGTCGGCCCCGTAGCGCACCGTCAGGCGCAGGTCGTCGGCCAGCGCGAGCCGCGCGGTGTGGCCGCGCAGCGTGCCGCCGAGCCCGTCGACCCCGTCCCGGCCGAGGTTGTCGGTGGTGGTGTCGATCCCGTCCCCCGGGGTGCGGTCGGGGCGGGTGAGCCGATAGCGCTGGTGCTGGCGCTGATAGCCGAAGGCCGCCGTCCAGCGGTCGAGCAGCGCCCAGCCGGGGCCCTGCTCGACCGACCCGTAGACGTGGGTCCGAAACTGCTCCTCGTAGATCAGGCACTCGCCGGTGGCCTGCTCCGGCGGCGGGCACTGGTCGGTGCGCGGGGCGTCGTACTGGCGGTAGACATAGGCCGCGAGGTGGGCCTCGCCGTCGGGCATGAGCACCCGCAGCCGGGCGTCGGCGGTCAGCTCGTCGAAGCCGGTGCCGAGCTGGGTGCGGCCGTCGGGCTCGAAGCAGGGCACGCTGAGCGCGTCGACGCATTGCTGCTGCGGCGCCCGCCCGTCGGCCCAGGCGTTGCCGCCCGCTTCGAGCCGACCGACGGTGCGCCCGCCGACGCCGATGAGCAGCCCGACCCGCTCGCCGAGCTGCGCGTCGAGCTCGAGCCGGCCCATCTTCTCGCCGTCGGCGGTGCGGTGGCGCAGGGTGGCCTGGGGGCTGAGGCGGATGCCGTCGAAGCCGTCGTCGAGCGTCGGCACCCGGGCGTGGGTCAGGATCGCGCCGGCCAGCGCGTCGGACCCCAACTCGACGCTGGCGCTGCCCCGGACCACCTCGATGCGGTCGATGGTGTGGGCGTCGACGGTGAAGAGGTACTGGTTGGGCCCCTTGCGGAACAGCGCGTGGTTCAGCCGCAGGCCGTCGAGCAGGATCAGCACCTGCTGGCCGGTGCGCCCGCGGATATAGGGCGAGGCCTGCCCGTGCCCGGTCTGCTGCACGAAGACGCCTGGCGAGAGCACCAGGGCGTCGGGGGTCGACTGCGGCTGCTGGCGCTCGATCTGCTGGCGCTCGACGACGTCCATCGGGCGCGAGCGGTCGATGGCGGCGTCGATGCGCCGGCCGTAGACGGTGATCGTCTCGTCGACCGGGGCCGGCGGCTTGGCGGCGGGTGCCTCGGGGGCGGGCGCGTCGGCTGACTCGGCGGGCGGCTCGGCCCCCGGCTCGGCCCGGGCGGAGCGATCCCCCGGCGCGCAGAGGGCGCAGAGGGCGCAGCACGCCATCAGGATCGGCCGGTACAGCGGGAGCATGCTGCGGACCATACCGGCTCGGGCCGGTTTGCGCCTCCTCGTGAATCCACCGATGCGCCGCGCCCGCCGCCGGGAACGTTGACCGATCCCGGCCCGGCCGTCCATCGTAGCGGCCGTGCAGCGCATCGGCCCCTATCGCATCATCCGCACCATCGCGCTCGGCGGCATGGGCGAGGTCTTCCTGGCGACGCTCGAGCGATCGGGCGGCTTCGAGAAGCGGGTCGCGCTCAAGTGCGTGCTGCCCCGGCTGATGGCCGACCCGCGCTTCGTCGAGCTCTTCGAGCGCGAGGCGCGCCTCGCCGCGGCGCTCAGCCACCGTCACATCGTGCAGATCTTCGACTTCGGCCAGGCCGCGGGGCGCTCGTGGCTGGCGATGGAGTACGTGCACGGGGTCGACCTCAAGGCGGTGCTCGACGGCCTCGGCCCCGAGCCGCTGCCCCTGGGGCTGGCCATCGACATCGGCATCGCCTGCGCCCGCGGGCTGGACTACGCCCACCGGGCCCGCGACCCGCGCGGTCGGCCGCTACACCTGGTGCACCGCGACGTCTCGCCGCAGAACGTGCTGCTGAGCTTCGAGGGCGACGTGAAGCTGGCCGACTTCGGGCTGGCCCAGGCCGTCGCCCGCGACCCGCACGAGGGCGGGCTGCAGGGCAAGTTCGCCTATATGAGCCCCGAGCAGGTGGCCGGCCGACCGCTGGACGGGCGCAGCGACCAGTTCGCGCTGGGGGTGGTGCTCTACGAGATGGTCAGCGGGCGGCGGGCCTTCTTCGCCGACGACGGGGTCGAGCAGATCCTCGACCGGGTGCGCCGAGGCGCGCCGCTGCTGCCGCTCGCCGAGGCCGCGCCCGCGCTGCCCGCGCCGGTCCGCCGGGTCATCGAGCGCACGCTGCAGGTCGAGCGCACCGACCGCTTCTCCGACGCCGGCGCCCTCGCCGAAGCCCTCGCCGACGCCGCGGCCGCCAGCGACCTGCGCCTGGGCGAGCTGCCGCTGGGGCGCTGGCTGCGTGAGCGCTTCCCCGAGCGCAGCCGCCCGCCGCTGCCCGCCGTGGAGCCCACCGCCGCCGCGGCCCGCCCGGTGACCGTGCCCGAGGTCACCGCGGTCGCCGGCCAGCCCATCGCGCCGGTGCCCGAGCACACCGTCGACGCCGCGGCGCCGGTGGGCCTGCGGGTCGATCCGCTGGCGGCGACGCCGTCGGGTATCGGGCCGCACGAGGGCGACGACGTATCGAGCGCGGGCGAGGCCGGCGACGAACTCTCGGCGCGCTCGGCGCGGCAGACGGCCCTGCTCGCTGTGCCGCCGGATGATCCGCCCGCCCCCGGGCCTGCCGCCGCGGACGCCGAGCCGCCGCCCGACCGGCGACCGCTGTGGCTGCTCGTCTTGTTGACGCTCGCCGTCGGGGTCGGGCTGTGGTGGTCGAGCGCGCCGATCGGCCCCGATCCGGCCCTGGTCGACGATCTGGGTTCGGCCGTCGCCGACGCGGCGCCGGTCGTGTCTGCGCGAGACGCCGCGCCCGACGTCGCGCTCGCCGTAGACGCCGCGCCGGACGCCGCGCCCGACCGGGCGATCGACGCGGCGCCCGACGCGCGGCCGGTGGACGCCCGCGCCGTGCGGCCCGACGCCCGCCCGGCCCGCGCGCGTCCGATCCGACCCCCGCGAACCGACGCGGGGCCGCGCCGCCCGCCCGACGCCGCGGCCCCGGCTCCGATGCGGCCCGCCGCGCCCGACGCCGCGCCGCGCCGCCCGCCCGACGCCGCGGCTCCGGCTCCGATGCGGCCCGCCGCGCCCGACGCCGCGCCGCCCGACGCCGCCCGACCGCCCGCCGCCCGCGGCGCGCGGGTCCGGCTCTTCAGCCCCGGCGCGCGGGTCACCGGTCCCGCCAGCCCCGACGGCTGGTGGACCGTACCGCCCACCGGCCTGCTGTTGCGGGTGGTCGACGGCCCCGGCCCGCCGGTGGTGCTGCGCGTCAAGGCCCGCGGCGGGCGCTTCGAAGCCGCCGTCGACGCCCGCCCGTGGGGTCAGGTGCTGCTCGGCGACCGCGACCTGGGCCCGACGCCGGCCGCGGCGGTGCCGCTCGAGGTCGGCCGGCAGACGCTGCGGGTCGTCGGACCCGACCGCGAGGAGACGGTGGTGCGCATCGAGGCCGCCCGGGATTGAGCCGCCGCGTCAGGGGCGGACGCGCAGAGGCCGGACCCGCCGCGAACATCCAGGCGGATGCATGGGGCCGGGTGCCGCGGCGATAGGCGGCGAGCAGCCCGCGGGTGCAGGCGCGCCAGCCATCTTCCGGGCGGCTGATCAGCGGCGCTGCGAAGCCGAAGACGAAGGTGGTGCGGTTGCCGAGGGACGGGTAGCTGAAGGCGTTGAGGTGCCACTCGCCGGCCGGATCGGCCCCGTAGTCGCAGAGGACGTGCCACAGGTCGTGCTCTTCGAAGACCCGGCGGATCACCCAGCGCTCGGCGTCGCTCCAGCCGTAGCGGGTCGCGCGGGCCTCGATCTCGATGGCGTCGAGCAGGCTGTGGATCGGCGGGAGGCCGAAGCGGTCGAGGTAGCGCAGGTGGTGGCCCCCGAGGGCAGTGTCGGGCAGGCGGGCGAGGGCCTCCAGATCGTCGCGGCGGTCGAGCAGCGCCCGTCGATCGTCGGCCTCGAGCCGGCGCAGCAGACGCCGGGCCATGCCGCGCCCGGTGGCGATACAGGCCCGGGCGGCCGCGTTGACGAAGCGGGCGTCGGCGAAGCCCCAACGGACCGCGCTGTGCAGGATGTCCGCCGTATCGGTCGCCAGGTCGCGCGCCTCGCGCCATCGCTTCATCGGCCGCATCGCGTCGCCCCCGACCGTCACGCTCGCCGGCATGTTCTGCCGGCCCGCACATCGGGCGCAAGGGGGCGCCAGCGCCCGATGGAGGCGCCGCCCACCTCTTCGACGGGGCGAGAGAGCGCTGCGCCCACGCCGCGGGTCAGCCCTCGAGCTTCTCGACGATCAGCTCGATGAAGGCCCCTCGATCGAGGTCGCGATAGCGGTGGGTCTCCTCGAACCACTCGACGAGCGGGTCGGCCTCTCCGGCCTTGAGCCGGCGGGGGATGGAGGGGTGCTGCGTGCAGATCTCGACGAGGCGGCCCAGCACGCCGTCCGACGCCGGATGGCTGGGCGGGTAATGCGCCCGCAGCCACGCGAAGACGAAGTACGCCAGGGTGGGGTCGGCCTCTTCGAGCAGGTCCCGAGACCGCCACGCGGGCGTCGACCCGTTCTCGATGCCCTCGAGCATGTACATCGCCTGCCGCTTCTCGTGTTCGAAGGCCATGGCTCGTCGTATCACGAAGGGGCCGGGCCACGACATCTTCGGTTGGCCCCGCTCGCCGGCGACCGCCGCGCCTCGATCCGTCCCGCGCCGATCAAGGCGCCTGCTCGATCTCGTAGACCGCCCGCTCCTGGGGGCAGGCCACCAGGATCTCCAGCGAGGCGTCGAGGTCGAGATCGGCGACCTCGACGGCGACCGGCCGCGACGGCAGGCCGACGGTCGTCCGCTCGGCGAAGCCCGCCGCGCCGTCGTTGAACAGGGCCGTCAGCGTATGCCCGCCGCGCTCGACGTCGAACAGCGGGTCGTAATCGCCGCGGTCGGCGGTCACCACGTCGACGTCGCCGTCCTGATCGATGTCGGCCAGGGCCAGGTGCACCGGCCCGTTGCCCGTGGGCCAGTCCAGCGCCGGCGCGAAGGCGCGCCCGCCGAGGCCGCGCACGACGCTGAGCGTATCGCCGCCGAGGTACTCGCCCTCCGCGAAGGTGCCGTAGTTGACCGCCACCAGATCGAGCACGCCGTCCCCGTCCAGATCGGCCGCGTCGGCCCAGACCGGGGCGTTGCCGACCACCACGTCGACCCGGTCGGCGAAGCCGCCCTGGCCGTCGCCGAAGCGCACGGTGACGGTGTCCCGCGCGGCGTCGACCGCGCCGGTATTGGCCACCAGCGCGTCGAGGTCGCCGTCGCCGTCGATGTCGCGCAGCACGACGCTCGCCGGCCGCACCCCCGTCGCCCACGCCGTCTCGGCGAAGTCGGCGCCGGCCGCCAGCACCGTCACGCCGCCGCCGTCCACGTCGGCCACGACCAGATCGGGCAGCCCGTCGCCGTCGACGTCGCCCGCCGCCAGCGCCGACGCGGCGGGCAGCGCGAAGACCGGACCCGGCGAGAAGCCCGCCGCGCGCTGCCACGCGATCCACGTCCCGTCGGCGCTCAAACCGCTCGCCGCCAGGTCGAGGTCGCCGTCGCCGTCGAAGTCGCCGAACGCCACGTCGGACGCCAGCGTCGGCGCGGCCAGCGCCGTCGAGACGAGCAGCTGCCGCCGGACCGTGGTGCGCCAGACCAGCAGCGTGCCGTCCCCGCCCGCGGCGACCACGTCGGGGCGCCGGTCGCCGTCCCAGTCGACCACCCGCACCCGGTTGGCCTCGAGCCGCCCGGGCAGCGCGCGCGGCGGCTCGGGGCAGAACTCCCCCGGCGCGGCCACGCCGTCGCCGCACGTCGCGGCGGGCGGGACCTCCTCCGGCGGGATGTCGGTCTCTCGAGGCCCGCCGGCCGGATCGGGCGGGGCCGGCTCGGCGGGCCCCTCGAAGCCGGGGACCTCGACGTCGAGGGCGCCGTCGTCGCAGGCGATGGCGGCGAATACCAGACAGGTCAGCAGGGTGCGCAGGCGTCTCATGGCGTCACGATAGACCCCGCGCCGACGCCGTCGCCAGCGGCGAGGCGGCGGGGCGGCGAGGCTGCGGGGCGGCGAGGCCGCCGGGTATCAGGCGCGGGTCACCGCGGCGTGCCAGCCCTGGATCTTCTGCTCGACGTCCTCGTGGGCCATCTCGCGGGCGAACTGCGCGTCCTGCTTCCAGGTCTGGCGCACGGTGTTCAGGTCGGGCCAGACCCCCACCGCCAGCCCGGCGAGGAAGGCGGCGCCGAGCGCGGTGGTCTCCAGCAGCGCCGGGCGCACGAGGTCGACGCCGAGCAGGTCGGCCTGGAACTGCATCAAGAGGTCGTTGGCCGCCGCGCCGCCGTCGACCTTGAGCGTCGCCAGCGGCTTCTTCAGGTCGGCCTCCATCGCCCGCAGCACGTCGTAGTTCTGGAACGCGATGCCTTCGAGCGTCGCCCGCGCGAGGTGGGCCTTGGTGGTGCCGCGGGTGATGCCGTGGATGACGCCGCGGGCCCCCGGGCGCCAGTAGGGCGCGCCCAGGCCGGTCAGCGCGGGCACGAAGTAGACCCCGTCGCTGTCGGCCACCGACGCCGCCAGCGGCTCGACGTCGGCCGCCTTCTCGATGATGCCCAGCCCGTCGCGCAGCCACTGCACCGCGGCCCCGGCGATGAACGCGCTGCCTTCGAGGGCGTAGGTGGTCGTATCACCGATGCGCCAGGCGACGGTGGTCAACAGGCCGTTGGTGCTCTGGATCGGGTGCTCGCCGACGTTCATCAAGAGGAAGGCGCCGGTGCCGTAGGTGCACTTGGCCTCGCCGACCGCGTAGCACGCCTGCCCGAACAGCGCCGCCTGCTGGTCGCCGGCCATGCCCGCCACCGGGATGCCGTCGGGCAGCCCGGGGAAGCCCTTGGTGGTGCCGTAGATCTCGCTGCATCCGCGGATCTCGGGCAGCACCGACAGCGGCACGTCCAAGATGCCGGCCAGCTCGGGGTCCCAGTCGCCGGTCTTCAGGTTCATCAGCAGCGTGCGGCTGGCGTTGGTGGCGTCGGTGACGTGCACCTCGCCGTCGGTCAGCCGCCACACCAGGAAGCTGTCGATGGTGCCGAACGCCAGCTCGCCGGCCTCGGCCCGCTCGCGGGCGCCGTAGGCGTGGTCGAGGATCCAGGCGATCTTGGTGCCCGAGAAGTAGGGGTCGAGCACCAGCCCGGTGCGCGCGCGGAACTTCAGCTCGTGGCCTCTCTCCTTCAAGAGGCCGCACGCGCCCGCGGTGCGCCGGCACTGCCAGACGATGGCGTTGTGGATCGCTTTGCCGGTGGCGCGATCCCAGACGACGGTGGTCTCGCGCTGGTTGGTGATGCCGACGCCGGCGATGTTGGTCGGGTCGATGTCGGCGGCGATGATCGCCTCGGCCACTGCGGTGCTCACCGAGGCCATGATCGCCTCGGGGTCGTGCTCGACCCAGCCCGGCTGAGGGTAGATCTGGGCGAACTCCTCGGTGTGGCGGCCGAGGATGGCCAGCGACTCGTCGATGACCAGCGCGGTGGTGCCGGTGGTGCCCTGGTCGATGGCGAGGATGCAGCGGCTCATGGGGGTGTCCTACGGGGTCGTGGGGGTCGCTTCAGGGGGCCGGCGCGGCCGGGCCGTCGAACAGCGGGTCGTCGAACAGCGGGCAGACGAAGTCGAGCGCGTCGCGGATGACCGCCTCGTGCTCGACGTCGAGCGAGATGATGTGCCAGCTGCGGGGGTAGATCGCGAGCCGCCGGCGGGGGGTGTGCAAGAGCCGCATCAGCCGATGGGCGTTGCGCACCGGCGCGACGTGGTCGTGGCGCCCGTGCTGCACGAGCACCGGCACCCCCAGCCGCTCGACGCAGTCGAGCACCGCCCGCTGGCCATCGAGCAGGCTGGCGGCGGCGATCAGCGGGACTTTGTCGTAGCTCGGCGAGGCGGCGGCCACCGCCGGGTCGGAGATGTCGGGGCCGTCGCTCTTGGGCCAGAAGGGCAGCGTATCGGCGAACGGCATGCGGCGCACCGTCGAGAAGAGCGCCTGGGTCTTCCACTCCAGCTCGAGCGGCGTGGACATCGCGATGACGCCGGCGACGCGCTCGCCCTGCTCGTGGGCCAGCATCAGCGCCGACAGCGCGCCCATCGACAGCCCGATGACGGCGATGCGCGCGTGGGTCTCGGCCAGCCGGTCGAACGCGCGGCGATAGCTGGCCAGCCAGTCGGTCCAGCGGGTGTGCTGGAAGTCTTCGGGGCGAGTGCCGTGGCCCTGCGCCCGCGGCGCGAGCACGTGGAAGCCGGCCTCGGCGAAGGCCTCACCCAGCGGGCGCATCTGGTAGGGCGTGCTCGTCAGCCCATGCAGGCACAGCACCGCGCCGCGGTCTCCCGGGATCTCGAAGGGCGCGGCGAGGTCGGACGAAGAGGCGGTGACGGCCATGCTTCGGGGTTAGCACAGCCCCGCTGCGTTGCAAAGCCGATCGGCCGTCGACGGCGTCAGACGCCGCCTTCGGTGAGCTGGCGCGGGTCGAGCGCGGCGTCGAGCTGTTCGTCGGTGAGGTCGGTCAGCTCGCGGGCGACGTCCTTGAGCGCGCGCTTCTCGGCGTAGGCCTTCTTGGCGATCTTGGCCCCGAGGTCGTAGCCGATGACCCGGTTGAGCGCGGTGACCAGGATCGGGTTCTTGCCCACCAGCCCCTTGATCTCGGCCTCGTTGACGGTGAAGCCGGCGATGGCGTCGTCGGCGAGCACCCGCGCGGCGTTGCCGGCGATCTCGACCGACTGCATCAGGTTGTAGGCGATCATCGGCAGCATCACGTTGAGCTGGAAGTTGCCCGCCTGCCCGCCGACGGTGATCGCCGCGTCGTTGCCGATGATCTGGGCGGCGACCATGCACACCGCCTCGGGGATGACCGGGTTGATCTTGCCCGGCATGATGCTCGACCCCGGCTGCAGCGCGGTCAGGGCGATCTCGCCGACGCCGGCGATGGGGCCCGAGTTCATCCAGCGCAGGTCGTTGGCGATCTTCATCAGGCTGCACGCCAGCGCCTTGAGCGCGCCCGACAGCTCGACGGCGGCGTCCTGCGCGGCGATGTGCTGGAACTTGTTGGGCGCGGTGACGAAGGGCACGCCGGTCTTCTCGGCGAGCAGCTTCGCCGCGCGGCCGCCGAACTCGGGGTGGGCGTTGATGCCGGTGCCCACCGCGGTGCCGCCGAGGGCCAGCTCGTAGATCCGGGTCAGGCTGCCCTCGACCCGGGCGATGCCGTGGTCGACCTGCGCCTGCCACGCGCCGAGCTCCTGGTCGAAGCGCACCGGCATGGCGTCCATCAGGTGGGTGCGGCCGGTCTTGACCACGTGCGCCGTCTCGGCGGCCTTCTTCGCCAGCGTCGCCGAGAGGTGGCGCAGCCCGGGCAGCAGCACCTCGTGGGCCAGCAGCGCCGCGCCGACGTGGATCGCCGTCGGGATCACGTCGTTGCTCGACTGGCTCATGTTGACGTGGTCGTTGGGGTGCACCTTCTCGCCGAGCAGCGCGGTCGCCCGGGTCGAGATCACCTCGTTGGTGTTCATGTTCGACGAGGTGCCCGAGCCGGTCTGGAAGATGTCGATGGGGAACTCGCCGTCGTGGCGCCCTTCGATGACCCCCTCGGCCGCCTCGCGGATGACCTCGGCCCGGGCCCGGTCGAGCAGGCCGAGCTGCTCGTTGGCGGTGGCCGCGGCGTGCTTGACGAGGCCGAGCGCCCGGATCATGCCCCGGGGGATGGTCAGCCCGCTGATGGGGAAGTTGTCCACCGCCCGCTGGGTCTGCGCCTGATACAGGGCGTCGGCGGGCACGCGGACCTCGCCCAGGGAATCACGCTCGATGCGGTACTGGCTCATGGGGCCTCCTCGATCTGCCGTGGGGTCGATGCGCGCGCACGGTAGCGCAACTCGGTCGGGCCCGGAAGGCCCCGCGGCGGGCGAGCGGCTTCGGGTTTTTGAGGGCGCGCCCCCCGCCCGATCGCAGAAATCCCCCGTCCGGATCGCCCGCGAACCGCCAAAATCCGACGTGCAGCGGCCGCGCGGCGCGGATTTGCGTGAATAAACCGCGATCGGGGCCCTTGGCACGGCGCGTGCTGTGTCTCGCGGCCAGGAGTTGGATTCACCCCAGATCGGGAAGGCCTGTATGCGCACACCGAACGTCCTCGCCCTCGGCGCCCTCGCCGGCGCCCTGCTCGCCCCCGCCGTCGCCTCGGCGTGTGGTGGCTTCTTCTGCAACGCGACCCCCGTCGACCAGCAGGCGGAGCGCATCATCTTCGTGCAGGAGGACGCCGACACCGTCACCAGCTACGTCGAGATCAACTACCAGGGCGACCCCGCGGGCTTCGCCTGGGTGGTGCCGGTGCCGGCGGTGCCCGAGCTGGATGTCTGGTTCTCCGGCGCGTTCAACGCGCTCGACCTGGCGACGCAGCCGCAGTTCAACGTGCCCTGGGGCTGCTTCCTCGAGGCCGACGCGGCCGCCGGCGGGCCGCCCAACGCCGACGACGACGGGGTCGACGTGTTGGCCCAGGAGCGGGTCGGGCCCTTCGACACCGCGACCATCCAGAGCGAGGACCCGCGCGCGCTCGTCGAGTGGCTGCGGGTCAACGAGTACCGCATCACCCCCGCGATGGAGCCGTTCATCGCGATGTACACCGAAGAGGGCATGAAGTTCCTCGCCATGAAGCTGGCCCCCGGCGAGGACACCGCCAGCATCCGCCCGATCAAGATGACCTACACCGCCGCCGGCCCGGCGGTGCCCCTGCGCCTGACCGCGGTGGCGGCGCAGCTCGAGATGGGGGTCAAGGTCTGGATCCTGGGCGAGGGGCGCTACGGGCCGCTCAACGTGCCCGACGTCGAGATCCCCGATGCCGACCTCAAGTGGGACTTCAACCGCTGGCAGTCGAACTACCTGCCGCTCGTCGCCCGCAAGGTGGACGACCTGGGCGGCCGCGGCTTCGTGACCGAGCTGGCCGGGCCCACCGCGCCGCTGGCCGAGACCGTGCGCAACAGCTTCATCCCCGACTTCGCCGGTGAAGAGGCCGAAGAGGCCCGCGACGCGCTGGTCGCGCTGCTCGAGAGCCGGCCCTACATCAGCCGGCTCTACACCCGGGTCAGCCCCGAGGAGATGGACATCGACCCGATGTTCGGGCCGGTGGACGGCGGTGACGTCAGCAACATCCACGAGGTGCCGCCGCCCGAAGAGGGCGCCGACGAGTGCAACTGGGACGGCCCGCTCGACGCGGCCGCCGAGGCCTGTGACTTCGTGGCCTGCGGGGCCGGCGGCATCTGCGCCGACGTCGAGCCGGGCGTGGCGCCGCGGCAGGCGGGCTGCGGCTGCGCGCCGGGCACCGTCGCCCGGGCCGGCATGGGCCCCGACGGGCTGCTCGAGGTGGCCTGCGCCGACGTGCGGCTCAACTTCACCGCCCCCGACCTCGACCCGGGCAATCTGGCCTTCGTCGACGTCTGCGACCAGGGCGACTTCTGCGGCGAGGGCGGCGAGTGCGTGATGCTCAACGGCTTCCCCAGCTGCCGCTGCGACGTGGGCCTCGTCGCGGTGCCGACCATCGACGAGATGGGCATGCCGGTGCCCACCTGCGTGGCGCCGACCACGCCGCTCGCCGCCGACGTCTTCGCGCCGGTCGTGCTCAAGGAGCCCAACCTGCCCTACCCCGGGCGGCAGACGCCGATGGAGCCCGACCCGACCCCGGACATGCCCGATGACAACCGCGGCGGCGGCACCGCGGCCCCTGACGTGCTCGGCTGCACCGCGGCCCCCGGCTCCCGGGACGACGCGCCGCCCTTCTGGCTGGCGCTGCCCCTGCTCGGCCTGGCCCTGCGCCGCCGTCACTGAGTTCGACCGCCTCCCCGGCCCCGGCGCCGCGCCGCCTCCCCACTTCCAAGGCGCGGCGCCGGGGCTTCCCCCTCGCTCAGCGCGACCGGCCCACCGCCCGCAGCGTCGCCCGCCGCAGCCCGACGGCGATGTCCGCCGGGTCGAGCGGCACCCACAGCAACAGCGCCGTCGGATCGTTCGGATCGGCCCAGCCCGGATTGCGCTGCTCGAAGAATCGGGCCGCCGCGCAGCCCCGCAGGCCGCGGGAGCGCCGCAGTCGACCGGGGTCGTCGGGGCGCACGAAGCTGCGCACCCGCCACGGGTCGCCCGCCACCGGCTCGAGCCCGCGGGCGGTGATCAATGCGTCGAGCGCGGCGGGCAGCCCCGCGGGCGCCGCGGCGTCGGGGTGGGGCCAGACCCGGCGGGCGAGCTGGTGGTGCAGCCGGTAGACCGCCGGGTTGGAGGCCATGCAGACGTAGGCCAGCGGCAGGTGCGGCTGGCGGATCTTCTCCCGCAGCGCCTCGGAGAAGCCGAAGCGCGCCGCCTCGCGCCCGCCGCGATAGCGCAGCCGGAAGTAGACCCCGGCGCTGAAGACCCGCTGCGGCGCGTCGCGCAGCGGCACGTCCAGCAGCGGTACGTCGAGCACACGGGCGTTGGAGAACCCGGCCAGCTCGCCGTCGCCGTGGAAGAGGCCGACCCGGGTGCCGGGGGCGAAGAAGCGGCGGCCGAACTCGGCCCGATCGAGGCTGCGGCTGCTCTCGCGGTAGATGCGATAGCAGGCGTCGATCAGGGCCCGGCGGCGCCCGCGGGACATCTCGTCGACGGCGTGGCGCGAGGTGGCGCGCACCGCCAGCCGCGGCGGACGGAAGACGGTCTGGGTGGCGGTCATCGTCGGTCTCCCCTCACGCCGCGCGCCGGCCGGCCTCGACCCGGTCGCCCGCCCGCAACAGCGGCTGCCAGCCGAGGGCCTCGGGGTCGAAGCGCACCCGCCCGGCGATGGCCACGTCGAAGCGGTCGGTCTCGATGCGCAGCGTGTTCATGTCGGCGTAGCGCCCCACGAGGGTGAACCGCTCGCGCTCGGCCTCGAAGGCGTGGGAGCCGTGCATGTTGAACGAGCTGAAGATCCAGTACTCGCCGGGCCGGGCGACGAAGTCGGCGAACTGCACCTCGCGGGCCATCAGGTCGTCGTAGAAGAAGTCGGCCAGCTTGAAGAGCGCCCGGGTGGTGCCGCGATGGGCGCCCTTGGAGAAGAGCGCGATGGTCAACAGCTCGGTGATGATGCGGTCGGGCAAAAACGACAGCGCGGCGAGCAGGTCGGCGGGGCGCTTGTTGAACGACCAGGCGAGGTCATAGATGCGAGTGTCGGCGAAGGTGCCGGGCAGCACCCGCAGGCAGCCGTTGTCGGTGGTCGCCTCGGTCAGCGAGACCCAGGCGTTGAGGATGGTATTGGGGTGGAAGACCCGCCCCGGGCGCAGGTGCACGGTGGTCTTCTCGTTGATGCCGGCGAGGAAGTCGATGTTCTGGTGCAGCGCGGTGCGCCCGCCGGCGCGCTGGCGGAAGAACTGCGAGCGCCAGCAGGCGACGTCGTCGCTGCCCATCAGCGCGGCCATGGTCTCGAGCAGCCGGTCGTCGCCGAGCACCGCGCGCAGCTGCGGGTCGAGCATGAACCGGTTGAGGCCGAGCAGGATGTCTTCTTCGCGCAGCATGCGCCGCGCCTCGGCGGGCGCGTGCTGGCGGATGATCTCGAGGAAGGGGTTGTGCGGGTCGCGCAGCACGCCGCGGCAGTGCTCGAGCAGCGCGGCGGCGTCGTCCTCCGACATCAGCCGGAAGGGGCCGGCGACGCCGGTCTGGGCGAACGCGGCGCAGGTGGCGCCGTCGATGGCCCCGTCGGCGCGGGTCTTCATCGACAGGTCGCGGGGCAGCGGCGGCACGAGCCGCTCGACGAAGGCGTGCTTGTCGCGGCCGATATAGCGCAGGCGGAACGCCCGGCAGGCGGTGGCCAGCGCGCGCACCGTGGCCCGCTGGCGCAGGTTGAGCGGCCCGATGGCCTCGACGGCGGCGCGGAAGTCCTCGGTGTCGATCTCGTCGCGGATGTACTCGATGGCGGTGGTCATGGCGTCTCCGTAGTCGGCGTGATGCGGCGGCCCGCGGCGGGCCTTCGATCGGGTTCACCCGCGGGATCGCGGATGTGGCAACCCGATCGGGTCGGCGGGGTCGTTTTTTCGGGGCGGGGCGGTTTTCTCGGGGCGGGGCGGTTCAGTCCGGCAGCAGCCGGTTGAGCCCGTGGCTGTCGGTGCCGTGCACCTGGAAGCAGGTGATCTCGGGCAGCGGGCAGGAGACGAGGCCCTCGGGGGTCGGGTAGTCGAAGGCCCGATGGTCCGCCTGCACGTGGTTGGCGGCGCAGCGGGCCACGAGGGCCAGCCGGGTCTCGTCGGCGGTGGTATTGGGGTGCGAGGCGTGCATGTTCAGCGAGGTGAAGATGACCGCTTGGCCGGCCCGCATCTCCAGGTCGCGCACGTGGCGCCCGGCGAAGGGGTCGTCATCGAGCAGCGCGAGCGCGCCCTCGAGCACCGCTTGGCTGCGCACGAAGTTGCCCATGGCGTGGCGGGCGACGGCGATGAGCCGATAGACCCGCCGCGGCGAGACCCGGCCGAGCAGCAGCGCGAGGAACAGCGGCAGGTTGTCCTTGGCGAAGTAGTACATGTGCTCGACGCGCCCGTCGGCGAACGAGCCGGGCACCACCCGCAGGGCGCCGGTCTTCACCGTCACGTCCGACAGCGCCATCCAGACGGTGAGCTGCACGATCGCCTCGTCCATCGGCCGGGTCGGGGTCAGCTTCGCCGCGGAGGACGACTCGCGGAAGGTGGAGGTCTGGTGCCAGAAGGTGCCCTCGGCGCCGGGGGCCTTCTCGAAGAACTGGGTGCGCCAGCACATCACCTCGTCGCCGAGGATGCCCGCGAGCCGCTCGGCCACCGCCGGTCGGCGCAAGAGCGCGCGCAGCTCGGGGCTGCGCAGGCCGCGGAACATGCCGGCCATCTGGTTGTTCCACGCGCCCTGCCGCTTCAGCGCGCTGCGCAGCGGGTCGCCGAGCACGGTGTCGCCGTCGAAGTCGGTCGCGAAGCCCTCGCGGATCGAGTCGGCGAGCGCCTCGGCCTCGGCGACGGGCAGGATCTCGAACGGGCCGAGCAGGCCGTCCCGTTCGAAGGCGCGGCGCTCGTCGGCGGTGAAGCGCGCACCCGTCGCGCCGTGGGTCCGGATGCGCAGGGCGCGCAGCGCGTCGAGCTCGGCGTCGAGCCGGGCGACCGCCCGGCGACGCAAGGGCAGCACGAGCAGCCGGTAGAGCATGACCCCGCAGACGAGCAGCGCGCATCTCAGCCGCTGATGCCAGGCGAGGTCGAGGCCCTCGACGACCTCGTCGAGCGGGCGGTAGCCGCGCAGCATCTCGGCGAGCACGCTGCCGGGCGCCGGGCCGGGGCCGGCGGCGGGGGTCTGGGGGGCCTCGGGGGCGGCGCTCGCGGGGCGGCGGGGCAGGACGGATTGCATGGTCGGCTCCTCGATCGGGTGCGTTGTCAACCGGTCTCACCCGCGAACCGCGTGATCGGGCACGCGAACCCGTCTTGCATCGCCACCGCCGGCGGGCGATACCGGATGCATGGCGTCCCCCGCGTGTCCGCTGCACCCCCAAGCCGAGCTGATCCCCGTCGTGCGCGGCGCCGCCGACCGCTTCTGGGGCTGCGACGGCGCGTTCGACTACGCCCGCTGCGCCGCGTGCGGCACGTGGGTGCTCGCCCCGCGCCCCGCGCCGAGCGAGATCGGGCCGTTCTACGCCCACTACTACAGCGACGACGAGCTGACCCAGGCCCGGCGGATCTACGGCGGCCTGGGGTCGGATCAGGCCTTCGGCGTCGACAAGATGCGGGCGCAGCAGGTCATCGCCCGGCTGGAGAAGCTGGGCGTCGCGCTCGACGGGCGGCGGCTGCTCGACGTGGGCTGCGGGCTGGGCGGCTTCGCCCGGGCGATGCGCGCCCTGGCGGGCATGGTGGTGCGCGGGGCCGACTTCGACCCCAAGTGCGCCGCGATCGGCGCCGAGCTGCACGGCATCGACGTCGACAGCGGCGAGCTGGCCGAGCAGGCGTACCCCGACGGGACCTACGACGTCGTCTCGAGCTGGCACTGCCTGGAGCATACCTACGACCCGGAGGCCGAGCTGGCCGAGATGGCCCGCATCACCCGGCCCGGCGGCTGGCTGGTGCTCGAGGTGCCCACGCCGAGCATCTGGGCCCGGGTCTTCCGCGGGCGCTGGTTCTTCCTGCAGGCGCCGACCCACCTCTACCACCTGACCCCGCCCACGGTGCGCGCGCTGCTCGAGCGCACCGGCTGGCACGTGGCGCGTATCGAGCGGCCCTGGGCGCCGACCGAGGTGGCCGGCAGCGCGGTGATGACCCTGGGTCTGAGGGGCTTCGCGCCGCGGCTGCTCTTCGGCCCGAAGACGCTGGCGGCGCACCTGTGGCGGCTCTTGTTCTGGGCGCTGCTGCCCGTCGATCTGCTGCTGACCGGGCTGCAGGCGGCGGTCGGCGGCGGCGGCGTGCTGCGGGTCTACGCCCGCCGGGTGGGTGACGGGGAGGACGGCTGATGGCGCGCACGGTGATCCTGGGGGCCGGCGAGCTGGGCGGGCGGGTGGCCCGCATCCGTGTGAAGGCCGGCGACGCGGTGGTGGCCCATACCCGCTCGACCGTGCGCCACCCGGCGCTGATCGCCGACGGCGTCGAGGCCCGCACCGGCGTGCCCGACGACCTGCGCCCCGACGACCGGCTGCTGATCGCGCTGCCCGGCGCCGACCGGCAGACGATGGCGGTGGCCGCGCTGCGCAATCGCCCCGCGCCGGCGCGGGTCGTCTTCATCTCGTCGACGGGCTACTACGGGCCCAAGGTGCGCGGCGACGTCGACGAGCAGACCCCGCCGGGGGAGAGCGATCGGGCGCAGCGCAACGCCGCCGCCGAGCGGGCGTTTCGCGCCTGGGCCGGCGAGCAGGGGGTGATCCTGCGGCTGGGCGGCCTGTATCGCCCGGGGCGCGGGCCGATGAGCGCGCTGGCGAAGTCGCGTCGGGTGCCGCCGGGTCCGCCGGACAAGACGCTGGCGCTGATCCACTACGACGACGCGGCCACCGCGGCGGCGGCGGCGCTGGCCCACCGCGATCCGCAGCCGGTCTACCTGGGGGTCACGCCGCCGTGTCCGCTGCGGCGGGACTTCTACCTGGCGGCCTCGGTGATCCTGGGCCTCGACCTGCCGGGGTTCGATCATGCCCTCGGCGGCCCGCCCGCGGTGTATGATGTCCGCCGGTTGCGCAGCGACCTCTTGGCCGAGCCGGCACATGCACGCTGGCAGGGGGCACTGGTGCCCGGCCCGGCCGACGACAAGGAGTGAGGTGATGGAGACTTCGGCCCAGGCGCATTCGGACATCGGGCGGGTCAAGCCGACGAACGAAGACAGCTACCTCGTCGATCACGGGCTGCAGCTCTACGTGGTCGCCGACGGCATGGGCGGACACGCCGCCGGCGAGGTGGCCAGCGAGACCGCGGTGACCGAGGTCCGTCGGGTGATCGAAGAGCGCCGCGACCTGATGAAGCGCTTCACCGAGACCGGCGAGGGGCGCGGCGAGATCCTGCAGATGCTCGAAGACGCGGTGCGCACCGCCGGGCGCACGATCTACGAGATGGCCCAGGCCGATCCGGCGCGCCGGGGCATGGGCACGACCACCTCGCTCTTGCTCGTCACCCCGACCCGCGGCTTCATCGCCCACGTCGGCGACAGCCGGGTCTACCTGGCGCGGCAGGGCGAGATCATCCAGCTCACCGACGACCACTCGCTGATCAACGAGCTGATCCGCCGCGGGCGGCTGCGCCCGCAGGACGCCAAGCGCGCGCCCTACAAGAACGCGGTGACCCGCGCGGTGGGGGTCTACGCGGACGTGCAGGTCGATACCCTCGACTTCGAGCTGGCCAACGGCGACGCGTTCCTCATCTGCAGCGACGGGTTGACCGAGCACGTCGAGCCGACCGACGAGCTGGTGCCGCTGCTCACCGACGAGCCCTTCGACGCGGTGGCGCGCATCCTGGTGGGCCGGGCCAACGACCGCGGCGGCAAGGACAACATCACCGCGCTGATGGTGCGCATCGACGCCGGCGGGCAGGACGCCAGCGCGCTGAGCGGCGAGGAGATCTCGCTCAAGCTCAACGTCTTGCGCCACATGCCGCTCTTCCAGCACCTGACCTACGTCGAGCTGGTCGAGGTGCTCAACGTCAGCGACGTGCACCGCTTCGAGGCCGACGAGACGGTCTTCGACGAGGGGCAGATCGGCGAAGAGGTCTACGTGGTGCTCGAGGGCATGGTGAGCATCCGCAAGGGCAATATGGAGCTCGCCCGGCTCGGCCCCGGCGGGCACTTCGGCGAGATGGCGATCATGGACAAGGGCCCGCGCTCGGCCCGGGTCATCGCCGAGCAGAAGACGCGCCTGATCGCGGTCGGTCGGCGGCCGCTCTTCGCCCTGATGCGGCGGGACAAGGAGATCGCCGTCAAGCTCTTGTGGTGCTTCGTGCAGGTGCTCAACCAGCGGCTGCGGGCGACCAACGCCGACCTGCTGCGGGCGCGCCTCGACCAGAACGAGCTGCAGAACCTGCTGGTGCTCGACGAGTTCGATTGATGCCGGCGGCGGCGACGGGAGGTGAGCGGTGCGGTTGATGATGGGGCTGAGCACGCTGGTCATCGCCGCGGTGGCGATCCTGTGGCTGGCGCTGCGCCCGGTGGAGTCCCCGCGCGCCGAGCCGCCTGCCCGCCCCGCGCCGGGCGCGACCGGCGGTGAGCCGGCGACCGCGGCGCCCGCGCCGGTCGCAGAGGTGCCCGAGCCCGCCGAGCCCGCCCCGCCGGCCCGCAACGCCCCGTCCGAAGCCCGCGCGCCCGTACCCACCGCGGCCGGTGAACCGGCCCGCCATCGGCTGGTGCCCCCGCGCGCGACGCCGGTGCCCCGGCCGGTGCAGGCGATCCCCACGCCGCGGCCGATCGCGCCCGAGCCGCCGACCGACGAGCCCGACGAGCCGGCTGCCGACGAGCCCAGCGAGCCGCCGGCCCGGGAGGCGATCAAGAGCGCGATCCAATCGGCCAAGCCGCTCGTCGGCGACTGCTACACCCAGGCGCTGGCCCACAGCCCCGAGCTGGCCGGCACGCTCAAGGTCAGCTTCACCGTGACCGCCGACGCCGAAGGCACCGGCCGCATCCGCGACGCCGAGGTGCTCGACGACGGCCTGCGGCAGCCGTTCTTGGAGATGTGCGTGCTCGAAGCCCTGGGCTCCGCCGAGTACCCGATCCCGGCGGGCGGCGGCGAGTTCGAGGTGACCTACCCGTTCGTCCTGAACACCGACTGACCGGCTCGCGGTCTCACTGCACCACGCACACGGTGATCTGGGCCCCCTGGGGCTGAATGCAGTTATAGCCCTGCGGGCAGTCCTGGGGCCCGTTGCACGGCGCGGTGCAGCGGTCGAACGGGTCGTTGCCCTGGGGCGGCGCGCACAAGAGCGACAGGCAGCTGTTATCGCCCTGCGGGCAGTTGTAGCCGGCGATGGGCAGGCAGATGCCTGGGCGGACGGGGTCGCCGGTGTCGAGCACGTCGCGGCTGCAGGCGAAGCCGAGCGGGCAGTCGCCGCCGTTGCGGCACGCACAGCCGCAATAGCCGAAGGCTTGGTCGATCCCGATGCATCGACCGAGGCCCGGCGCCGCGCAGAACGCGTCGCAGCTGGCGTCGAGGCCATCGGGGCAGGCAGCGACCTCGGTGGCGGCGGCGCAGACGTCGACCTGACCGCCACCCTGAGTCGGCACCGCCTGGCAGTTGAACCCGACCGGGCAGCCCTGGTCGCCGGCGCAGCGCGCCCCACACACCGGCTGTACGGTGACCCCGCCCCCCCCGGCGAGCGGGTCGGGCGGGGTGATGCAGACCCCGTCGATGATGCAGTCCGCCGCGCCGCGGCAGGGGATGCCGGTCTCGTTGGGCGCGCAGACCTCGACGATGTCGCCCTCTTCGATGTCGAGCCCCGGGTCGGGGCAGCCGGGCGTCAGCGGCGGCACCCGGGCCTGCACGCAGCGGTCGATGTCCGGGCAGCCGGGGTCGGCCACGCCCGCCCCGCAGCGCTGCGAGCACTGGCCGGCGAAGTCGTTGTACGGGTTCTGCAAGCAGAAGCCGCTCTGGCAGTCGGCGGCGCAGCGACACGGGTCGCCATAGCGCCCGTCGCCGCGCACCGGCGGGGCCGCGTCGATCGGCGGGGGCGCCGCGTCGCGGGGCGGCGGGGCGGCGTCGCGCGGCGGCGGGGCGGCGTCGCGCGGCGGCGGGGGCGCGGCGTCGCGCGGCGGCACGGCGTCGCGCGGAGGCGGGGGCATGGCGTCGCGCGGCGGGCTCACCCGGGCGTCGTCCGCCGGCTGGCCGCGATCCATCGGCGACGCGTCGCGCACGGCCACCCGCATATCCGACAGCGCGGCCACGCACCGCCGCTGCACCACATCGCAGACCAGCCCGAACGAGATGCAGTCGGCGTCGCTGAGGCAGCCGGCGAGCGGGTCGACGCAGATGTTCTCCTCGCACTGCTCGCCGGCGGGGCAGTCGGCGTCGATGCGGCACTGGATGACGCAGCGCTCCTCGATGCACACCTCGGGCAGCGGGCAGTCGCTGTTGATCTCGCAGCGGCTCGAGCCGCCGCCGCCGGCGACGTCGGTGCAGGCGGTCGGCCCCGACAGCATCACGAGCCCGGCGAGCCCGGCGAGCCCGAGCAGGCCGACGAGGCGGCGTACGATCTGCGGTGGCGTGGTCATCGAATCCCCCCGGATGGCCGACCCCGCCCACGCTACCAGCGGCCGGTGTGCCCGGTCACGAACGGGCCCCGGCGGCTGTCAGCGGGATGACGCCCGCCAGTCGCGGCCGGTCGGGCCGATGTCCGTCAGATCGGCCGGCCACGGGCTCTGGAACGTCAGCATCTCGCCGGTCTCGGGGTGGGGCAGCGACAGCCGCCCGGCGTGCAGCGCCTGCCGCGGCGCGCTCTTGCTGCGGGCGTAGACCCGCTCGCCGCGCACCGGGCAGCCCAGCTCGGCGAGGTGGATCCGGATCTGGTGGGTGCGGCCGGTCGACAGCTTGACCTCGAGCGCGGTGTGGTCGTCATCGCGGGCGACGGTGCGGTAGCGGGTGATGGCCAGCTTGCCGCTGCCGGGCATCGGGCCGGGGTCGGGCAGGGTGCGCGGCCGGACCTTGAGCGTGCCCCGCCGCGACCCGCGATAACCGCCGCCGGTATCGCGCACCAGCATGCTGCTGACGAGCCCCTCGGTCTGCTCCGGCGCGCCGTCGACGACGCAGTGGTAGAGCCGGCGCAGGCGGCCGCCGTCGATGGTCTGGCGCAGCGCCCGGGTCGCCGGCACGCCGCGGGCGAAGACCATCAGCCCCGAGGTCTCCTTGTCGAGCCGATGCACGACCTTCACCGCGCGCCCGTCGCCGGCGAGCATGCGCGCCCCGTGCAGCGCCGTCTCGCTCTCTTCGCGTCCGGTCGGCGTCGACAGCAGCCCCGCCGGCTTCTCGACCACGATCAGCCAGTCGTCGCGGTGCACCAGCTTGAGGCCGAAGGGTTCGGTGCGCGCCGGGTTGGGCGCGGCCATGTCGAGCACCACCCGGCTGCCGGCGGCGGTGGTGAAGCCCGGGTCGAGCTGGCGCGCCCCGTCGACGGCCACCTTTCCGGTGCGGATGGCCTTGCGCGCTTGATTGTTGCTGCACTCGAGGGCGCTCTTGACGGCTCGGTCGAGGCGCCCGGGCTCGGTGGTGGTCCAGGTGTGGGATCTCATGGCCACGCTTGTACTTGATCTGCGCCCTGCGAAGCACGGACTGTGTCGCCCGAGATGAGCATCCCGATCGCGCCGACTTCGCGCCGGCGGACCCGCAGCGCGCCAGACGCGCCCGCGCCCGTTCACCGGCTCCGCGCCCACGCGCGAGCGACGGCGCTGGTCCACCTGTTGCTCGGCGCGTCGGCGCTGCTCGGCTGCGCCGGACCGTCGGAGTCGACGCCGGCGACCGAGGAGGCCGTCGACGAGTCGGCCGACGAGCGCTGGTGGCACGGCACCTGGGTCATCGACGCCGCCCGCCTGCGCCCCGACGACGACCTCTCGCCCGCGGCGCGGCAGACGGCACGGGCGCTGGCGGCGACCTTCGCCGGTCGGGTGCGCTACGAGCTCGGCCCCGAGCGGGTGCGGCGGCTGGTGGCCGACCGCACGCAGGCGTGGTCGTTGGCCGGCGTCTCGGTCAGAGACGGGCGCGCGGTGCTCGATCTGGTCGGCGGCGGACACCTGGTGCTCGAGCGCGGCCCGAGCGGCGTCGTGCTCAGCGACGGCGACGGCAGCCGGCCGGTCGCCCGGCCCTGACCGGATGTCGTCAGCGTCGGTTGTGCCGACGCGGCCGGGATTCTGCTACCGTTCGGCGACCGAGCGGCCGACAGGAGTGACGATGCGGCGGTGTGCGGCGGTGGCCCTGGTGGTGGCTGCGATGCAGTGCGGTGCGGCGCTGGCCAATCCGTTCTTCATCGGGCGGTACCAGGGCCTCAAGGGCGATCCGGTCGATCGCAGCGCGTTCTCCATCTTCTGGAACCCGGCGGGGCTGGCCGACGAGGGCGGCAAGATGCACCTGCACCTGATGGGCGTGCAGCGGCAGGCGACCTACGACCGGGTCGCCGAGTGGAACGGCGAGACGGAGGACACCGCGGCGGCCAACGCCGGGCTGAACCACACCGGCGCGGCGGGCCTCGCGCCGGCGCTGGCCGGGGCCTGGGGCACGCGCCTGGGCGACTTCACCCTGGGTATCGCCGCGGCGTTCTACGTGGCCCGGGCCGGCGCGACCAACTGGCGGCCGGCCTACGACGCGCCCGCCGAGCACCCCGGCGCGGTGGAGGGCCCCAACCGCTGGGCGACGATCAACACCTCGATGCTGATCTACAGCCCCAGCGCGGCGGTGGCGCTGGCCCACGCCCCGACGGGCCTCTCGCTGGGTATCGCGCCGGTCTACAACATCGCGACCCTCGACACGGTCAAGGCGCGCACGCCCGACGGCACGACCCGGCTGGTGGACGACCGCGGTCAGCTCGCCGAGGGGCGCATCCTGCTCGAAGGCGGCAGCGGCGAGCAGCTGACCTGGGTCGTCGGGCTGCGCTGGGATGTCTCCGACGATCTGGCCTTCGGGCTGGCGTGGCACAGCGAGGCCGACCTCGAGCTGGCCGGTGACGCCTACATCACCTTCGGCACCGCCGAAGAGACGGTGGAGCGCTCGGTCTTCAACCTGCCGGTGGCCCAGACCGTGCACGGCGGCGCCCGGGTGGCGTTGACCGACGACCTCGCGCTGCGCCCGTCGGTGATCTGGCACCAGTGGTCGGTGATGGATCGGCAGGTGGCGACCAATGTGCGCAACGGCGAGCAGCTGATGGATCTGGCCCGGGACTTCGACGATACGTGGCACGTCATCCTGCGGGCCGACTGGCAGGTCGACCCGGTGGTGACGCTGCACGGCGGGCTGGGCTACGAGACCGCGGCGACGCCCTCGCACACCTTCGAGCCGGGGCTGGCGGAGAGCGCGAGCTACGAGTTCGCCGCCGGGCTGACGCTCGACCTCAACGAGAGCCTGTCGCTGTCGACGAGCTTCTTCTGGCAGCAGTTCGAGGACATGACCGTGCGCGACAGCGTGCAGAAGCCCACCACCAACGGGATCTACACCGACGCCCGGCAGTACCTGACCCTGGACGTGGAGGTGCGGCTGTGAACGCCACGCGCAACGGGGTCCTGCTCGGCGCGCTCGCGCTGCTCGTGGCCTGCGACAGCCGCACGCCGCGGGACGACTACGACGACTTCCGCGACCGCACGGCGACGGCCCGCGGGGCGGAGGCCTGCATCGGCGGCGAGGCCACGGGGGTCTTCGAAGACATCGAGGGCCGCTGGCTGCTCAACGCGTTGCTCAAGGGCGGCATCCGCGTCGGCCTGCGCATCGTCTTCGACCTGCCCGAGGGGTCCGACGGCACCCCGCCGCTCGCGCTCAACGCCCGCATCTGGCTGCACGACCAGCCCGACGACGCCGAGCCGCTGGTCACGACGACGACCACCGTCGCCGAGGACGGCACGTTCGAACTGGTGGCCGATCCGCTCGATCTGGGCACCGACGTCATCGAGTCCGAGGCGGCGGTCATCGCCATCGTGAACATGCACTCGCGCATCGTCGACGGCGAGCAGTGGTGCGGGGACGCGACCGGCTCGGTGACCAGCCCGCTGAACCTGGCCCTCGACGGCAGCACGTTCTACGCCCGGCGGGACGACGCGGCGTCGCTGGTCTTCGACGAGCTGCCCTTCGAATGCCCCGGCGATCCGTGCGCCGCCGACATGGGCGTCGCGCCCGACGCCGCGGTCGACATGGGGGTCGACGGCCCCGAGCGCCCGCCGTCGCCCGATCTGAGCAGCGTCGAGAGTCAGCGCCGCGACCTGACGGGGGAGTACTTCGTGACCGCCTCGCTGGCCGGCGCGGTGCCCGCCCGGCTATGGCTCTCGCTGCTCTACCGCGAGTCCGTCGGCGAAGACGGCGCGGTGCAGGCGGCGATCGACGGCGCGCTGCGCACGGTGACCGACGCGCCCGACGCGCCGGCGGCGGCCAACTTCTTCGCGCCGGTGGACGCCGAGGGGCGCTTCGAGGTGTGGCTGCCCGGCTTCTCGCTTCAGATCGGCGGCCTGCTCGTCGAGGGCGACATCCTGCTGGCCGCGGCGACGCTGGACGAGGGCTTCTGCGGTGAGGTGGCCGGCTCGACGACCAGCCCGTTCGAGCTGAGCCTGGCCGGCTCGACCTTCTCGGCGGTGCCCTGGACGCCGGGCGGCGAGGCGCCGGTGGAGCCGGTCAACGCCTGCCCCGGAGCGCCCGAGCCCGCGGAGTAGCCGCCGGGCGACGGCGTTCTGCCGGCGCCGCCCACCTCGCCGTCAGCCCACGATCAGACGTAGGCCTTCTGGCGCATCAGCGTCTCACGGGCCTTGGCGAGCCGGTCGTTGAGCTCTTCGACCCGGATGTCGTGCAGCCGCGGCGGCAGCAGCCGGCGGTTGCTGGCCTCGTGCACCGCGAGCAGCTCCATGTACTGGATCATCGCCGTCTCGCGGGTGGGCATGAAGTCGGCCACCGCCCGGGTGAGGAAGGGCAGCGTCAGCGCCTCGGGGGCTTCTTCGACGCCTTCGGGCAGGTCGCCGCTCTGCAGGTCGTCATAGGCCAGCAGCACCAGCGCCTCGAGATCAGCGGCGGCGTAGCCGTCGAGCCCTTCGAGCAGCGGCAGCAGCGTCTCGTCGGGCAGGTCGGCCTCGATCTTGTGCCGCCGCAGCACCGCCCGCACAATCGCCGCCCGCTCGGCGCTGTTCTGCGGCGAGAAGAACGGGATCTTCAGGTCGAAGCGGCCGGGGCGCTTCATGTCGGTGTCGAGCTTGTCCGGCCGGTTGGTCATCATCACGAAGATGATGTGCCCCCGGTGGGTCGGATCGCTCATGAACTCCTTGAGCCGCGCGATCACCCGGCTGTTGACCCCGCTGTCGCCGTCGGCCCCGCCGCCGATGGAGCGGTCGCCCTCGTCGATCATCACCAGGATCTCGCCCAGGCCTTCGATGACGTTGAGCACCTTCTCCAGGTTGGCCTCGGTGCTGCCGACCCACTTGTCGCGGAAGTTCTTGAGCTTGACCGCCGCCAGGCCGCTCTCCCGGGCGAAGGCCTCGGCCAGGAAGCTCTTGCCGGTGCCCATCGGCCCCACGCAGAGGATGCCCATCGGCACCTGCCGCGTGCGCCCGGCCTTGACGTGCCCCGCGATGCGCTGCAGCACGTCCTTGATCGGGCCCATGCCGCCGACGTGGCTGAAGTCGTGCTCCGGCTGGATGACCTCGATGAGCCCGTAGCACTCCTGCTCGAGGATCTCCTTCTTGCGGGCGGCGATCTTCTCGGTGGGCAGCGGCTCGGGGCCCTTGAAGACCGCCCGCGCGTCACCCGCCGGCGCGAGCGCCACCGTCTCGGTCGGCGTCTTGGGCGCGACGAGATCTTGAATCTGGCGCAGCTGCAGGCCGGCGGTGATGCGGGTGAGCTGCTCGCCGCGGTCGGGGTCGATGCCCGGCCGGATGTGGGCCAGGAAGCGCGCCCGCTCGATGGCCCCGGGCAGCGGCACGTGCAGCGCGCCGACCCGCGGGTTGCGGGTGACCCGGCGGGCCAGATCGGACAGCGCGCCGGTGAGCATGAGCACCAGGTTGTCGCCGCGCAGGATGTCGTCCGACAGGCTCCAGCGATGCAGCCGCGCGGCGGCGGTGCGGTCGAAGAAGCTCATCGTCGACGGCGAGCCGTCGGGGGCCACCAGCTCGGCGTAGTGCACGACGGCCGCCACCGGCAGGTCGGCGGCGAGCAGCAGCGCTTCGAGGGCCTCGAGGGCGATCTCGGGCTGGCGCTCGGCGCCGAGCTGCTCGTCGAGGGCCTTGGCCATCATGCGCTTGGGGGTCTTGTCGACGCCGCGCGGCGCGATCTTGGCCTCGGCGATGAAGCCGCCGGCGACCAGGGCCACCGCGGCCCGCGCCCCGTGCTCGAAGTCGGGGAACCAGATGCCGCGGCCCGGATCGTAGTGCACCACCAGCTTGTCGCTCGGCGCGAAGAAGGCGTCGAGGAAGGCCGGCATGTTCCAGATGCGGCCGGCGCACATCACCACGTCGTGCACGTTGCCGTGCAGGATGAACTGGCCGGTCTCGGTCTGCAGATAGCGGTCGCGCAGCTGGCGCATCCAGCCGGGCAGGTCGGAGGCGCGGGGCAGATCGGGCTTGCTCATGGAGGACTCCGCGGCGGGCAGGGGGCGGGCCACCGGCCCCCGGGCGGAGGCCGGCGCGGTCGGGCGTGCACGGGCCGGAGGCCCGGCGCGTTCAGAGGGTCTTCTCGGTCTCGCCGCCGCCGCCGGCCGCGGCCTTGTCGCGCTTGGCCTTGAGCGCGGCGAGCCGGGCCTTGGCCTTGGCGCTGCCGGTCTTGGCCTTGATCGAGGCCAGCTTGCCCTCGAGCGACTCCTCGCGCAGCTCGTCGCCGATCTTGACCTCGGCGCGCACCTTCTCGGCGTACTCGCGCACGTTCTCGAGGGCCTTGACCTCGTCATCGACGCTCAGGCCGTCGAGCTGCTCCTGGATCTGCTTGCGGGCCTCGGCGTCCTTGATCTGGGCGACGACCTTGTCCCGCTCGCGCTTGAGCTTCTCGATCTCGCCCTTGATGGAGCGCAGCGAGTCCTTGGCGGTGTCGGCGTCTTTGGCGGCCTGGTTGAGATCACGCTCGTACTCGGCGAGCGCCGACTCGAGCTCGTCCTGCCGCTCGAGCAGGGTCATGGCGACCTCGTCCTCGCCCTCGTCGACCGCCACCTGCACCTGCAGCTGGATCTCTTCGAGGTCGACCCGCGCCTTCTCGATCTTCGCCTCGAGCTTCGCCCGGTGCTTGATCAGGCCGGCGGCCGCCGACTTGAGCTTGGCGTACTTCTCGGTCATCCCGTTGATCGCATTCTCGTAGGCGATCTCGGGGTGCTTCTCCTCGACCCGACCGACGAAGATGCTGAGGAAGCCCTTCCAGAGGTTGTACATCCGCGTGAGGAAACTCATGGTTCAACCCTCCTTGTTCAGCGATTCTTCGATGGCCTCGCTCGACAGGCCGAGTTCGCCGCCCACACTGCGCACCGCGTCGGGGTTGCGCAGGTTCTGGGCCAGCATCTGCAAGAGGTAGAGCCGGGCCTTGACGTGCAGGTGCTCGAGGCGGGCCTCGTCGAGGCCGAACGCCGCACCGAACTCGCCGACGCGCTTGCGCTCGGGATCCGAGAACTCGCCGTCGGCGTAGATCAGCAGGTAGCACGAGATGAAGAAGGCCTCGACGACGTTGTCGCCGCCGGCCTGCAGCACCTTGGCCGCCGCGGCGAGGTCGAAGCCCTGCTTGGCGAGGGCGTCCAGATCACCCGCGGCCCCGCTGGTGCGGTAGAAGCCGTGGATCAGGTGCAGCTCGCTCTCGTCGACCCCGTCGCACGCCGCCAGGTCGAGCAGACCCCGGCAGATCGCCTCGGTCTGCGGCTCGTCGAGTTCGATGCCTTCGTAGAGTTCGTACATCCCCCTCTACCCCATGTCGTGTGATGCTTGCGCGTGCCGCGCACACTAGCCGTTTACGGGCGTGGGCACAACCCTGCCACGGCCCCTCGCGATCGGCCGCCGGCGATGGCTTTTTGCGCGCTCGGGTTGCCATCGTCGAAGCGTTGCGCTAACGTCCCGCGCCCTGACCGCACTCCCGCGAACCCACCGGACTTCGAGGAACCCACGATGGCCAAGCCGAAGCGCGACAAGATCAAGCTCGAGAGCACCGCCGGCACCGGCTTCTTCTATACCACGACGAAGAACCGGCGCACCGCGACGGGCAAGCTCGAGATGATGAAGTACGACCCCAAGGTCCGCAAGCACGTGCTCTTCAAGGAGACCAAGCTCAAGTGAGCTGTTCGGTCGCGCCCGATCGCGCGACCGACGCCGTCCGGCGGGACACGCCCTTCCGGGGCCGCCCACCGGCCCTCGCCGACCGCCTTCAGCCCTCCTGAGCCTCCAGCCAGCGTTCGGCGTCGATGGCCGCCGCGCAGCCCATGCCGGCCGCGGTGACCGCCTGTCGATAGACCGGATCGGCCACATCGCCCGCGGCGAAGACCCCCTCGATGTTGGTCCGGGTCGACGGCGACTGCACCTGCAGATAGCCCACCTCGTCCATGTCGAGCACGCCGGTGAACAGGTCGGTATTGGGCTTGTGCCCGATGGCGCTGAAGTAGCCGGCGACCGCCATCTCGCGCTCTTCGCCGCTCTTCTTGTCGAAGAGCCGCACCCCCGTCACCGCCTTGCCGTCGCCGAGCACCTCGCGCACCTCGTGGCTCCACAAGAACTCGATCTTGGGGTTCTTCAGCGCCCGCTCCTGCATGATCTTGCTGGCCCGCAGCTCGTCGCGGCGGTGCACGACGTAGACCTTCGAGGCGAAGCGGGTGAGGAAGGTGGCCTCCTCCATGGCGGTGTCGCCGCCGCCGACGACCACCAGCTCTTCGTCGCGGAAGAAGAAGCCGTCGCAGGTCGCGCAGGCGCTCACCCCGCGGCCGAGGTACTCCTGCTCGCCCGGGATGCCGAGGTACTTCGCGCTCGCGCCGGTCGCGATGATGATCGCGTCGGCGGTGTGCTCGGTATCGTCGTCCTCCCAGATGCGGAAGGGGCGGCTCGACAGGTCGACCTTCTCGACCATCTTGTGCTCGACGGTCAGGCCGAACTTGGTGGCCTGCTTCTCGAAGAGGATCATCATGTCCGGTCCCATGACACCGTCGGGGAAGCCGGGGTAGTTCTCCACATCGGTGGTCGTCGTCAGCTGACCGCCGGGCTGGATGCCCGCGGCCATGTAGGGCTCGAGGTTGGCCCGCGCGGCGTACAGCCCGGCGGTGTAGCCGGCCGGGCCCGAGCCGATGATGTAGATGTGGTGGTGTCGGGTCTCGCTCACTTCGCGCCTCCAAGGGGTCGATCTGCCGTCGCCGACTCTGGGGTCAGTGGCCGCCGACGTCAAGCACGGTTCGGGAGATGCCGGCCGGCGGTGGGGGATGCTCGTCGGCGACCCGCCCGACGATCTGCCGGTGAGGCACGCTTCGAAGCTGACAGATGGCCCGGGTGTTGCTAATGGGGCAGGCAGATCGACATTCGGGGATCGCGCCATGCGGTCGCGGCTGCTTCTGGCCCTCGGGGCCCTGGTCGTTGTCCTCTCGCCCCTCGGCGCATCGCCCGCGGGGCCGCTGTCCACGGCGTCGGCCGAACCGCTCGCGCCGCTGTATACCCGGGCCGGGCCGGTGCCCGACTACGGCGTGCTCGACAGCGTCTGGACCCACCCTCAGCTGATGTCGCTGGCGCCGCAGTTCGCCCACAGCCTGACCCGGCTGCTCGGTGAGCGGCACCACGTCGAGCGCTACGTACCCCCGCCGCCCGACGCCGCGCTGTCCGATGAGGACGCCTCGAGCGACGGCGAGATGCCCGATTGGCAGGCGCACGACGGGCAGACGCTCGACCGGGAGGACGACTCGCTCGTCTGGATGCGCGACTACCAGCCGATCTACCTGCGCCGAGCGGACGGCGGCATCACCGTGCTGCGCTATCTGCACCCCAACCCCAACCGCTCGGGCTATCTGCCGCTGTGGCATCCGATCGCCGATCCCTTCCCCCCGGGGCACGGCGACGCGCGGGGCGACGCGCCGCGGTTCGCGACGCTGCCGCTGCTGCACGAGAACGGCAACCTGGTCGTCGCGGGGCGCTTCGCGCTGCTGACCGATCTGATCATCGAAGACAACGCCCTCGACGACGATCGCCCGCACCTGATCGCGGCCGGCTACCGCGGACGCTCGCCGGCCGACGTGATCTCGACCCTGGCCCGCGCCTTCGAGCGCGACCCGTCCGAGATCGTCATCCTGCCCCGCATGCCCGAGGAGCAGACCGGCCACGTCGACCTGTTCGTCATGGCCTTGAGCGACACCGTCGTCATGGTCCCCGAAATTCGTTTCGAGGCGCTGGGCACCGGCGACCTGGCGGTCGACCCCGAGCTCGCCGAAGACGTGCAGCGCTTCCTCGACGATGTCGCCGTTCGGCTCAAGCGGCTGGGCCTCGAGGTCGTGCGTCTGCCGATGGTGCCGCCGCTGTTGCTCGACTCGGTCGAGCCCGACGAGCCGCAGGACGCCGTCTTCTACTCGCCGGCCAACGGCCTGCTGCTGCGCACCGGCGAGATGTCGCGGGTCTTGTTGCCCACCGCCGACCTGCGCGGCGTCGCGCCCGGACTCGCCGCCTTGCAGCGACGCTACGAGCGGCAGTGGGCGCGGGTCTTTCGCAGCCGGGGCTGGACCCCGACCCGCGTCGACGCCGGCGAGCTCGCCCGCTACCTGGGCCTCTTCCGCTGCGTCTCGCAGGTCGTGCCTGCCCGCTGAGCCGCGGCCCCGCGTCAGAAGAGCACCTCGAGCGCCTGCTGCACCGTCGACACCGGGATCAGCCCCTCTTCGCCCAGGCTGCGCGCCGCGTCGCGGTTGCCGCTGGGCAGTACGATGCGCTCGAAGCCGAGCCGGCGGGCCTCGGTGATGCGCGCGTCGGCCCCGATGACACCTCGGATCTCGCCGCCGAGGCCCACCTCGCCGAAGACGGCGACCTTGGGGTCGAGCGGGCGGTCCATATGGCTCGACGCCAGCGCCGCGATGACCGGCAGATCGGCCGCCGGCTCGTCGAGGCGCATGCCGCCGGCCACGTTGACGAAGACGTCGCCGCCCACGTCGAGCCCCGCCTTGCGCTCGAGCACGGCGAGCAGCAGCGCGGTGCGGTTGCCGTCGAAGCCGATCGCGGTGCGCCGGGGCGTGCCGTGGGCGTCGTGGGTCACCAGCGCCTGCACCTCGACCAGCAGCGGCCGGGTGCCTTCGAAGCAGGCGGCGACCACCGACCCCGACGCGCCGGCCGCCCGCTCGGCGAGGAACAGCGCGCTGGGGTTGGCCACCTCGGCCAGGCCGTCGCTCTTCATCTCGAAGGCGCCCAGCTCGTCGGTATTGCCGAAGCGGTTCTTGACCGCCCGCAGCAGCCGGAAGGGATGGCCCCGCTGGCCTTCGAGGTAGAGCACGGTGTCGACCATGTGCTCCAGCATGCGCGGCCCGGCCAGGTTGCCGGCCTTGGTCACGTGCCCCACCAGGAAGGTCACGATGTCGCGCCCCTTGGCCAGGGCGAGCAGCCGGGCGGTGATCGTGCGCAGCTGGGCCACGCTGCCCGGCGCGCTGCTCACGTCGTCGGCGTAGAGGGTCTGCACCGAGTCGATCACCAAGACCCGCGGCGCGAGCTTCTCGACGTGGTGCTCGATGCGGCTGAGCGAGGTCTCGGCCACCAGCCACAGGCTCTCGGCCGCCGCGCCGATGCGATCGAAGCGCAATCGGGTCTGGCGGGCGCTCTCTTCGCCGCTGACGTAGAGCACCGGCACGTCGAAGCGGGCGATGCGATCGCTCGCCTGCAAGAGCAGCGTGCTCTTGCCGATGCCCGGGTCGCCGCCGATGAGCACCAGCGCGCCGGGCACCAGCCCGCCGCCCAGCACCCGGTCGAGCTCGCCGATGCCGGTCGAGGCCCGCTGCGGCGGGCCGCCCTCGACGTCTTTGAGCCGCTGCGGCGTATTCACCGGCAGCGTCGAGCGGCTCTTGCCGGTCGGCGGCGGCGCGGGGGCGACGTCTTCCTCCACGGTGCCCCACTCGCCGCAGGCGGTGCAGCGACCGAGCCACTTGGCGTGGGTCTGGCCGCAGGCGGTGCAGGCGTATGTGGTTCGCTTACGGGCCATCGGACCCCCTCCGCTGCCCGCGCCCTACCACGAGACCCCCGCCCCGATGTGCGTCGCCGCCATGACCCCCGGCCGGCCGGCGCCGCCGTAGGCCCGGATGTCGGCCTCGACCCGCACGAACCAGACGTCGGTGAAGTACAGGTCGAGCCCGCCGCCGGCGGTGATGCCGAAGCCGCCCGACGGGCCGTTCTCTTCGTTGAAGTAGCCGTCGTCGCCCAGGGACGGGTCGCCATAGAGCGGGCCGATGTCGCGGCCGCTGTCGGCCAGATCGAGCCCCAGCCCCACCGCGCCCCGGGCCCAGGGCCGCAGCCGGCTCTCGGAGAAGACGTACTCGACGCTGAGCAGGTCGAGGTAGACGAAGAGCAGCGGATCGTCGCCGGGCAGCGCGTGGAAGACATGGGCCCGCCAGCCGAGGCGCGCCGGCCCGACCCGATGGGCGAAGCCGATGCCGAACGCCAGCGGCGTGGACGGCGCCAGCGGCGAGCGCTCGGAGATCCACAGGCCATAGCCGCCGATGTCGAGCCACAGCGACGACTCGCCGTCGGCCTCTTCGGGGTACAGCGGCATGGTGGGCGGCTTCGCCTCCTCCGTCGGGTCGGCGGGCGGCGGGGCCTCGTCACCCGCGGCGGGCTCGGGCGTATCGGCCGGCTGGGCGTAGGCGGCCGGGCCGGTCATGGCCAGGCCGAAGAGGAGCACGATCAGGCGTGAGGCAGCGCGATTCTTCATGACCCGCGCATACTGCAAGAATCGGGATCACGATGGAATGCCGGCTGCGGGCGTCCGGCTGTCTTCAGGCGTCCAGAATGCGAACGGCGGGGTGTGCAGGCCGTCCAGGTTCTGGACGGCGGCGGCTCGGCGCCCCCGGGCTCACCGGCTCAGCGTGCCCGTCACCCGGATCGTGATGCCGGTGTCGGGGGCCTCGCCGCTGACCGCGGCGGTGACGTCGAACGCGCCGTCGAGGCTCCACGTATCGAGGGTGATGGTGCCCACGGCGTACTCGGTGTCGCCTTCGGCGGTGAGCCAGGTCACCGGGTGGTCGGCGGCGTCGAGCGGCGCCTCGTCGGCGGCGTTGGCCAGATCGTCGAACTCGACGCCATAGAAGACGTCGTCGGCGATGAAGAAGACCTCCAGGTCGCCCGGTGCGCCGTCGCCCTTGGCGCCGACGACCGCCCAGGCGTCTTCGCTGGCGGCGATCGGCACGTCGCCGTTGTCCTGCACGACGGTGATCGAGACCCCACCCGCGGCGCCGGCGTTGTGGCCGTCATCGTCGGTCAGGCAGACGGCGAACGCCCGGCAGTCGCCGGTATCGAGGGCGCGCTGGCAGGCGGCGGCCGCCCGCAGCAGGATGGGCTCGTCGGGGGTCTCGGCCAGGCCGTCGGCGAGGTCTTCGCAGTCGCCGCAGCCGCCGACGATGGTATCGGCGGCGGGGCAGTCGGCGGCGACGGTCTCGCAGATGGCGGGGCAGTCGAAGGGGCTCTCGCCCTCGCCTTCCCCTTCGCCCTCTCCTTCGCCCTCGCCCTCGCCCTCTCCTTCACCCCCGTCGGCGTCGGGCGCACCGCCCGTGCCGCCGGCGCCGGCGTCGGCCGGGTCGGACTCATCGGTGAGGCAGGCCGTCAAAGACAGCGCGAAGAGCGCGCCGAGCAGCAGCGCGACGGACGGGGTGGGGCGGGCCATGGGTCCTCCGGGCGTATATCGATTGCGGGGGCTCAGTGCCCGTGCAATGCCCGAGGGGCCGACGCGCGATCCAGCAACAATCGTGAAACGCGCGGTGGCAGGCGGGGCTCACAGCGCTCTGACGGCGCGCTCACAGCGCTGTCAGAGCTGGTCGAGCACCCCGCCCGAGAGGCTGCAGCTGAGGCCGAAGCCATCGGGCTCGACGTTGAGCGCGGTGACCTTGCCGTCCTCGATGATCATCGAGTAGCGCTTCGAGCGGGTGCCGCCGAGCACCGCGGCGTCGACGTCGAGGCCGACCGCCTTGGTGAAGGCCGCGGCGGGGTCGGCGAGCATGCGCACCTTGCCGTCGGCGTCGTGAGCCTTGCCCCAGGCGTCCATCACGAAGGCGTCGTTGACCGCCACGCAGACGATCTCGTCGACGCCCTTGCCCTTGATGGCCTGCGCGTCGTCGACGTAGCCCGGCAGGTGGGTCTTCGAGCAGCCGGGGGTGAACGCGCCGGGCACCGCGAAGAGCACGACCTTCTTGCCGGCGCTGAGCGCGGCGATGTCGACCTGATTGCCCGGGTTGCCCTCGTGCAGCTTGATGGCGGGCAGCGTATCTCCGACGTTGATGCTCATGAATGATCCTCTGTGGGTCTGGGGGTCATCGGCCCGCGTTTGCGGGTCGGCAACGATGACGCGCCGCGCGGGCCCGGGGTTGCGCGTCATCGTCACGGGCGCTTGCGTCGAGCGCGCCCGACGACTACACCGGGCCCATGAGCGATGGGGTACAGAGCCTGTGGTGCGCCGATCCCGACGCCGCCGCCGACTGGTACGGCGCGGTGCTCGGCTGCCCGGTGGAGCGGCCGCGCGAGCGGGTGGCGCGCATCCGCTTCGAGCCGATCGATCTGGCCTTCCTGCCGCTCGAGCTCGCCCCCGCCGCGCCCGCGCCGGACGCGGTCTGGGCCTGGTTCACCGTCGATGATCTGGAGGGCGCGCGCGGGCTCTTCCTCGAGGCGGGCGCGCAGCCCGAGGGGCCGCTGCTCGAGCTGGGCGCGATGAGCATGCAGAAGCTGCGCGACCCGTTCGGCGGGCTGATCGCGCTGCTCGGTCCGCCGGCGGACGGGCTGGACGCGCTGCTCGAGTAGGGGCTCAGCCCCCGGCGGGTGCGGCGCCCTCGGCGGGCGCGGCCGGTGCGGCGGGCGCCTTCGGCAGCTTCTCGGCGACGCCCTCGAGCGCGTCGGCGCCCGCGGGCACCTGGATCGAGCTGCCGTCGAAGTCGCTGCCGATGGGCTGCGCCCGGCCGCCGAGGCACGCCTGCAGGAACTTCTCGGTCACCGCGTTGAACGCCAGCCGGTTCTGCGGGCGGGCGAAGCCGTGCCCCTCGTCCGGGAAGAGCACGTAGGTCACCGGGATGCCCTTCTTCTGCATCGCCGCGACGATCTGATCGCTCTCGCTCTGCTTGACCCGCGGGTCGTTGGCCCCCTGGCCGATGAGCAGCGGCTTCTTGATGGCGTCGACCCGGGTCAGCGGCGAGCGCGCGTCGAGGAAGGCCTTGCCCTCTTCGGTGGTGTGATCGCCCACCCGCTGCTTGAAGAGCTGCACCATCGGCGCCCAGTACGGCGGGATGGTCGACAGCAGCGTGCGGATGTTGCTCGGCCCGACGATGTCGACGCCGCAGGCGAAGACGTCGGGGGTGAAGGTCAGCCCGACGAGCGTCGCGTAGCCGCCGTACGAGCCGCCCATGATGGCGACCTTGTCGGCGGTGGTGATGCCCTGGTCGACGGCCCACTTCACCGCGTCGAGCAGGTCGTCGTGCATCTTGCCGGCCCACTGCTTGTCGCCGGCGTTGACGAAGGTCTTGCCGAAGCCCGTCGAGCCGCGGAAGTTCACCGACAGCACCGCGTAGCCCCGATCGGCCAGCCACTGATGGTAGGGGTCGTAGCCCCACGAGTCGCGGGCCCAGGGGCCGCCGTGCACCATCAGCACCATCGGCAGCGGCTGCTTCGCCTTGCCCTCGGCGTCCGCCTCGGGCGGCAGGGTGTAGTAGCTCACCAGCTCGAGGCCGTCGCGGGCGTCGATGACCGTCGGGTACATCCGGGCCAGGGTCTCCTTCTCCAGCGCCGGCCGGTTGACGAAGAGGAAGGTCGCCTTCTTGGCGGCGCGGTCGTAGGTGTAATACTTCACCGGGCCGTCGTCGCCGATGAAGGCCACCGTCCAGGTCTTGTCGTCGAGCGTGCGGCTGGTGACCTCGATCTCACCGCGGGCGACCCCGGCGAGCACCTCGAAGTCGGCCTTGACCGCCGGATCGGTGAAGCGCCACTCGACCCGGGTGTAATTCGACGACCACGCCTGGATCGCGCCGCTCGTCGGGTGGGCGAGCACGTCGTTGACGTCGGCCCGCGGGTCCTCGCCGACCAGGGTCTTCTCCCCCGACTTCAGGTCGATCGTGAAGAAGGCGCCGGTATCCCGCTCGCGGCTGTCGAGCAGATAGAGCACATCGCCGCTGGCGTCGAAGCCCGCCAGCCCGGTGGTCATCGAGTCGGCCTGGGGCACCACCAGCCACGGCTCGGCTTTGGGCGCGCCGTCGGCGAACTCGAACCACGCCATCGAGCCGTCGGGCTGGAAGCGCTGCGCGAAGCGCGGGGTCAGCTGGCGGTCGGTGACGTAGCCGATGTAGCCCGCGTCGTTCTGGAAGAGCAGCGTCGACTCGCCGCTGGCCAGATCGACCGCGTACAGGTCGAAGAGCTGCTTGTTGCGGGCGTTGTGGCTGATGAGCGCCACCCCCGGCTTCTTGTCGCTCAGGCCGTTGAGCTGGGCCCGCGCGCCGTCGTGCGGGGTCAGGTCGGTGGTCTCGAGGGTCTCGAGCTCGACCTTGTAGACGTGCCAATTCTCGTCGCCGCCGACATCCTGCAAGAACAGCAGGTGCTTGTCGTCGTAGGCCCACTGATACTGCCGGATGCCGCGCTTGCTGTCGTTCGTCACCGCCCGGGCCTCGCCGAGCTTGCCCACCGGGGCGACCCACACGTTGAGCACGCCGTCCTTGGGGGCGAGCCACGCGAGGTGCTCGCCGTCGGGGCTGAGGCGCACCGCGGCGCGCTCGGGGTTGCCGAACAGCACGTCACGGGGGATGAGGCTCGACTCGGGGGCGGCCTGAGCGGTCGACATGGGCTTCTCCTCGGCGGTCGCGGGCGCCTCGGCGGCAGGCTCGGGGGCGCCGCCGCACGCGGCGAGCGTCAGGCCGAGCACGGCGATGGAACAGAGCGGACGCAGGTGCATGAATCCTCCGGCGTGGGCGAATGGACGCCGCAGGATGCACGGAACCGCCCGAAGGCGCCAGGGGGGCCCGACGACCCGCCCGATCGGCCGCCACGACGGACCCCGGCACGCCCGGGCACACCCGGCTGGCCATCTGCCCGTGACCATCTGCCCCGCTCTGGTATCCTATCGCGATGCGTACACTGCACGAGCCCCGCGACCGAGACCGCGCGCCCACCATCCTGGGCGTATTGGGGCTCGCGCTGTGCCTCGCGGCCTGCGACGACGAGCCGGCGCCGCTCTTGACCGCCGAGCAGCTGCTCGACCCCGCCGCCTGCGCCGAGTGCCACCCGACCCACTACCAGGAGTGGCGCGGCAGCATGCACGCCTACGCCGCCGAAGACCCCGTCTTCCGCGCGATGAACGCCCGCGGCCAGCGGGAGACGAACGGCGCGCTCGGCGACTTCTGCGTGCAGTGCCACGCCCCGATGGCGCTGCGCCTCGGGCTGACCACCGACGGCACCGACCTCGACGACGTGCCGCAGCACCTGCAGGGCGTCACCTGCGTCTTCTGTCACACCGTCGACGCGGTCGAAGGCACCCACAACAACCCCCTGCGGCTGGCGGACGACGGGGTCATGCGCGGCGGCGTGCGCGACCCGATCCAGGTCGGCGGCCACGCCATGGCCTACAGCCCGCTGCACGACCGCCACGACCTGCGCTCGTCGGCGCTGTGCGGCAGCTGCCACGACGTGGTGACCCCCGCCGGGGTGCACCTCGAGCGGACCTACGCCGAGTGGCTCGACAGCCCGTTCAACAGCGACGACCCCGACCAGCGCACCACCTGCAACGACTGCCACATGCCCGGCCGACGCAGCGCCATCGCCGACGTCGACGGCGCGCCCATCCGCCGGCATCACGACCACTCGATGCCCGGGGTCGACGTCGCGCTGACCCCCTGGCCCGAGATGCAGGCCCAGCGGGCGCTGGTGCAGCGCGAGCTGGATACGATGATCGTCTCCGAGGTCTGCGTCGTGCCCCGCTCGGGCGGCGCCGAGGTCGAGGTCTACCTCGAGAACCTCACCGCCGGGCACTCGATCCCGTCGGGCGCGGCCCACGACCGCCGGCTGTGGGTCGAGCTCATCGCGTCGGCCGGCGACGAGACGATCTACAGCTCGGGCGTGGTCGCCGACGGCGAGCCGGTGGCCTACCTGCCCGACCCCGACCTGTGGCTGCTGCGGGACACCGCCTACGACGCGCAGGGTGACGTGGCCCACATGTTCTGGGACATCGCCCGGGTCGAGAGCGACGTCCTGCCCAGCCCGACCCTGGTGCCGCCCGGCTCGCCGGGCTACGTCAACCCCCACGTGGGGCGGCGCTACGTGGTCATCGGCGAGACCCCCGACCGGGTCGACCTGCGGCTGCGCATGCGCCCCATCGGGCTCGACGTGCTCGACGACCTGGTCGACAGCGGCGACCTCGCGCCCTCGGTGCGCGACGCGATGCCGACCTTCGACCTCGCCGCGTCGGTGCAGACCTGGACGATGGACGCAGCGACCCTGCGGGTGACCCCGCTGGCCGGTCGCGAGGCGTGGTGCGTACCGCAATAGGCCGCGGCGCCACAGACGAACGACGAACGACGAACGACCGAAGAGCAAAACACTATCGAAACATCACCCCGTAGCCACGACTGCATTCAAGCCGTGAAACACTCGATCCCCGATACCGAGAAGCCCTTCATCGACGCCTACCGGGCGCGGGCCACCGCGTACCCCCGGCCGTCGGTCACCGTCGATCTGGTGATCCTGACCGTGCAGGACACCGACCTCAAGCTGCTGCTCGTGCGCCGAAAACAGCCGCCCTTCGCCGACTGGTGGGCCCTGCCCGGCGGATTCGTGCGCGTCGGCGACGGCTTCGAAGACCAGGGCGAGAGCCTGCTCGACGCCGCCCACCGCGAGCTGGCCGAAGAGACCGGCCTGCCCCGGGACAAGGTCTTCCTCGAGCAGCTCTACACCTTTGGTGATGCCGACCGCGACCCGCGCATGCGGGTGATCTCGGTGGCGTGGTACGCGCTGGTGCGCCCCGACCTCGCCCCCTTCGTCACCGCCGGCAGCGACGCCGCCGAGGTGCGCTGGGTCTCGCTGAGCCACGAGCGGCCCGAGGCGCTCGCCTTCGACCACGACCGCATCGTCGACACCGCCGTCGAGCGCATCCGGGGCAAGGTCGACTACGCGCCCATCGCCTTCGACCTCGTGCCGCCCACCTTCACCGTCGCCGAGCTGCGCGCGGTCTACGAAGCCATCAACGGCCAGCGCTACGACGCGTCGAACTTCCGCCGGCGCTTCAAACGCATGATCGACGACGGCCTCGTCGCCCGGGCCCCCGGCAAGCGGCACACCGCCCGCAGACCGGCGGCAGTGTATAGCTTCGTGCGATGACCGACGGCCTCGCCCCGCGCCCGCCCGCCGCCGCCCGCTTCGACCCGCGGGTCCAGGTCACCCGCTGGACGACTGACGCGGGCCACCCGTGGCCGGCCTTCACCGCCGACGCCCGCGCCCGCAGCGGGCTCGACGCCGCCGACTGGCAGCGGGTGCTGTGGCATGGCGGGCTGTGGATCGACCGCGCCCGCCCCGCGCCCGGCGACCCGGTGCCCGCAGGCGCGCAGGTCGCGGTCTACGCCTTCGTCAGCGAGCCCGAGGTGGCGCCCTTCGACGCGTCGTGCGTGCTCGAGCGGCGGGGCGATCTGATCGCCGTCGACAAGCCGGCCTGGCTGCCGATGCACGGCACCCGGGCCAGCGCGCGCATCGGGCTCGAAGGCGCGGTGCGGCGGGCGCTGGGCGATGACGGCTGGCGCGCGGTGCACCGCCTCGACCGCCAGACGAGCGGGGTGGTGCTCTTCGCCCGCACCGGCGCGCTCGCCGGCCGGCTGCACCGCCTCTTTCACAGCCGGCGGGTCGCCAAGACCTACCGCGCCCGCGTCGAGCCGCCGCCCGCCGCCGATGCGTTCACCGTGCGCGGCCACATGGTGCGGGTGGCCCACCCCAGCCACTCCCGCTTCGCGCTGACCGACGGGCCCGACGGCAAGCCGAGCGAGAGCCGCTTCACCGTCGTCGAGCGCCGCGGCGACCGCGCCTGGGTCGACTGCGTACCCATCACCGGCCGGACCCACCAGCTCCGGGTGCACCTGGCCCACGCCGGCTGCCCCATCGCCGGCGACGCGCTCTACGGCCACGGCTGGCGCCCCGGCGGCGCCCTGCGCTGCCTGCTTCACGCCCATCACCTCGCGCTGCGCCTCGGCCCCGACGACCTCGACTTCACCGCCCCGCTGCCTCCCGATCTGCACGTCGCCGCGCAATCCGGGCCGGGGAACGCGGCAACTGCCCGTCAGCAAAACAGTTCCTGACATCGAAGAGCGCGCGCGGTCCCGGTCGCGGCGATGCACGGCGTTCTGTCATCGATTGTGAGAATTCGCTAACATCGGCCGTCGCTCTCCGCTCAGGAGCCCTCCATGAACCGTCGGACCCTGCACCCGCTGCTGACGATCTGCGCCCTGCTGCCGCTCGCGCTGGCGACCGGCTGCGAAGACGGCGTCGCCCCGACCCACCGCCAGATCTTCGTCGAGGTGCCCCCCGACTCGGTGCTCGCGCCCGCCGCGCCCGACGACGACCGCGACCCGCAGACCCCGCTCGTCGACGACGACGGCGACCCGCTGCCGCCCGCGATCGACGACGGCGGCACCTACATCATGATCGTCGACGGCGACGAAGAGATCGACGTGGCCCTCGGCGGCACCGCCGACCTGCGGGTGCTGCTCTTCGATACCTTCGGCGACCCGGTCGAGGGGCTGCAGGTCGAGTTCCAGATCGAAGACGGCCCGCCCGGCGCCGGCGCCCGGCTCAGCAGCCGGCGGGCGGTGACCGACCGCGACGGCGCGGCGACGGTGGTCTTCGCCGCCGGCGAGACCCTCGGCGACTACAGCGTGCGGGTGCGCGGCCCGGCCCGGCGGCCGGCGGTCTTCCAGGTCTCGGTCGTCGACCTGCCCACCGGCGACATGCGCATCACCTTCGAACCCGACGGGCTGGTGCCGCTCGGCATCACCGAGGTCTACCTCATCCCCGACATCGGCTGGTGCGACGACCCCTACTACCTCGCGCCGCCCATGGAGCCCACCGAGGTGCACGAGCTGGAGTGGGTGCACGAGCAGCTCGACATCGAAGACGTGCTCGCCGGCACCCGCTTCGCCGTCGTCGCCCGCGCCCGCCACGCCGAGAGCGGCGTGCTCGCCGCCGGCGGCTGCGTCGGCGACCTGCGCATCCGGGCCGACGAGCGGCTCGACGTGCAGGTGGTGCTCAATACGCTGCCGCTCAACCCGGCGGGCGTCTACACCGTCGACAACAACTACGACTTCACCGACGCCATCCCCGGCACCCTCGGCGACGTCATCCGCGGGCTGGTGCAGTTCTTCGGCGACCAGCACCACGAGCGCGAGATCGCGACCCTCATCTTCGACCAGATCGAGCGCCTCGCCCGGGACGCCGCCGGGGCCATCGGCGCCCTGGTCGTCGACCTGGTGCGCGGCTGGGTCGAAGACGACCTCAACGACATCATCAACACCTGGATCGACCAGGACGCGCCCGACTGGGTGCGCGACTTCTTCATCATCGGCAGCGACCTGATCAGCGTCATCTCGAGCACCGAGGTCATCAGCCAGATGCGGCTGAACAAACCCCGCCGGGACGGCACCTTCATCGGCAGCCAGAACTGGATCGGCATGGCCTTCTACTGGCGGCTCGACTGCGACGGCAACCCCGACCCCGAGTGCGGCCGGTTCCCCTTCACCATGGACGACCTCGCCGACGGCGCCGACGGCATCAACCTCGTCTTCGGGCAGTTCGAGGGGCGGGTGCACAGCTACGACCAGGGCGCGATCTACAGCCACACCCTCGACCTGCAGTACGGGCGGCTGATCCTGTTCATCCTCAACAACCTGCTGTTGCCCCAGATCGCCGACGGCGCGCGCAACATCCGCGACGGCCTGCTCAACCTCGCCGACTGCCCCTCGTTCGCCAACGGCCTCACCGGCGGGCGCAGCCACCTGCGGCTGGGCGGCATCAACATCGTCAGCCGCGACCGGCTCGAAGGCTGGTGCGTGAGCATCATGAGCGTCGTCGGCGATACCGCCTCGGCCATCCTCGGCCGGCTGCGCATCGACACCCGCATCACCCTCGAAGGCGAGATGACCTTCGTCGAAGAGACCGACGACCTGCGGGTCGACCACATGATCGACGGCCGCTGGCGGGGCATCATCCGCACCAGCGAAGACGAGGGCCCGCCGTTCGAGGGCTGGTTCGAAGGCAGCCGCGACGCCGACTGAGGCGCCGAGCCCGCGCCACAGACCCCCCCGACCCCCTCGATCGAGCGACGGCGAACGGATGAACACCCCGCGTCGCGATGTGATAGAACCCCCCCGGGGCCGATGGAGGAGCGCGTGACCGCAGGGCATCTGCTGATCCTGTTCTTGCCCGATCGCACGACACCGGGCACTCTGACGACGGTGATGCGCAAGCACCCGGTGCAGTATGTCCAGGGGTGCGCAGAGGCCGCCGTACGCGCCCGCTACGACGGCCGGAGGGGGGTCTTGCTGACCGTGGTCGATTGGGCGCCCGAAGCCATCACCCGACCCGTCCGCGGCGCCGAGCGCGTCACGCTGCCGCCGCCGGTGATCAACCTGCTCGCCGACGTCGCCGCCTGCACCGCCGAACCCTTCGAACTGGCTCTGATCACCCCCGGCGCCGCGCTGCCCTACGCCGCCGAGGTCGGGCTCGAGTTCCTGCGCGAACCGCTGGCCGTCGGCTGCCGCTACACCGTGCGCCCGGCGCCGCCCGCGTCTTCTGGAGCCCGCCGCTGATGGCCGCGACCGCCACCGGCGCCCGGCGACGCGTCCGCGGGGCGCGGATCCACCCCATGACCGCCGACGGCCCGGCGATCATCGACGACGGCGAGCTGATCGTCGAAGGCGCGCGCGTCGTCGCCGTGCGCCCCGCCGACCGCGGGGCCACCGACGACGCCATCGTCGAGCTGCCCGCCGACCACCACCTCACCCCCGGCCTCATCGACGCCCACGTGCACCTGGGCCTCTTCCCCGAGGGCTCGCCCCGCGAGGCGAAAGACCTCAACGAGATGACCCGCCCGGTGACCCCCGAGATGCGGGCCTCCGACGGGGTCTGGCCGGGCGACGTCGCGTTCTTCAAGGCCCGGGCGGCGGGCATCACCACCGTCTGCGTGCTGCCCGGCTCGGCCAACATCGTCGGCGGCACCGGCGTCGCCCTGCGCACCGCCGGCATCGACGTCGAGCGCATGACCCGCCGCGACCCGGTCTGCCTCAAGGTGGCCTTCGGCTACAACGTCAAGCACAGCCACGGGCTCAAGAGCGGCCGCTCGCCGCTGACCCGCATGGGCATCGCCGCCGGCTTCCGCGACGCCTTCGACGCCGCGCTGCGCTACGAGCAGCAGAAGATCCACGACCCGCGCACCGCCACCCACCGGGGCCACGAGGCGCTGCTGCTCACGCTGCGCCGCGAGATCCCGGTGCGGGCCCACGCCTCGCGCTCCGACGACATCCTCACCGCCATCCGCCTCGCCCGCGAGTACGGGCTGCGGCTGGTGCTCGAGCACGGCTACGAGGCCGACCTGGTGCTCGACCGGATCATCGAGAACGACGTCGCGGTGGTCTTCGGCCCGGCGTTCCGCTGCTGCGGCAATACCGAAGAGCTGCACTTCGACTTCGCCACCGTCGCCGCGCTCGACGCCGCCGGGGTCTGCGTGGCGCACATGACCGACCACCCGATCGTGCCGGTGGGCTACCTCGGCCTGCAGGCCGGGCTCTCGGTGCGGGCCGGCATGAAGCCCGAGCGCGCGCTGGCCACGATCACCCACCACGCCGCGCGCATCCTCGGCCTCGACGACCAGATCGGCCGGCTCGCGCCGGGCATGGCCGCCGACTTCGCCGTCTTCACCGGCCCGCCGCTCGCGGTGGCCAGCCGGGTGCACTCCACCTGGATCGACGGCGCGCGGGTCTACGCCGACGGCGACCGGGTGCCCGTGCCGGGGGGTCTGATCTCCCGATGAGCGACAGCGAGCTGCACGACCCGCCGTGGAAGGAGATCGTCCGGGTCTACCTCGCGGCGGTCTCCACCTTCCTCGCCTTCGGCATGGTGCTGCCGATCTTCCCGGTGTGGGTCGAGCAGTTCACCCAAAGCCAGACCCAGGTCGGCCTCGCGACCACCCTCGCCGCCGGCGTGGGCCTCGTCGCCGCCCGCCCCATCGCCGCGATGATCATGGAGGGCCGCAAGCGCATGCCCACCAACGGGCTCGGCGCGCTCGCCGTCGGCCTCTCGGCGGGGCTGTTCCCCTTCATCGACCAGATCGAGTCCGTCGACCCCTTCGTGACCATCTGCGCGCTGCGCGTGCTCGGCGGCCTCGGCTTCGGGCTGGTGACCACCGCCTCGGTCAGCGTGCTCACCGACCTCGCGCCGATGCACCGCCGGGGCGAGATCCTGGGCTACTTCGGCGCGTCGAACGCGCTCGCGCTGCTCATCGGCCCGCTGCTCGGCGGCCTGCTCGACAAGACCGTCGGCGTCGACGTCGTCTTCTGGGTCGCCGGCGGGCTCGCGGTGCCCTCGCTCTACTTCGCCGCGCTGGTGCGCGAGCCCAAGGTCGCGCCCATCCCGCCGGGCAGCAACCGCCTGCTCGACGCGCTGAGATTCCCCGCGCTGCGCATCGTCACCTCGGGCCACTTCATGGCGGTCATCGTGCACGGCGCGCTGATCACCTTCGGCCCGCTGATGCTCGCCAACCGCGACGGCTGGATGAGCGTCGAGATCTTCTTCGCCATCGAGGCCGCCGCCGTCGTCGCCTTCCGCATCGGCATGGGGCGCCGCTTCGACCTGTACGACCGGCTCATGTTCGTGCGGCTGGGGCTGGGGCTGTTGACGGTGGCGACCGTCATGCTCGGTGTGTTCGAACACGACCTGCTGCTGCTGCTCGCCGCGATCATCTACGGGGTCGGCTTCTCGGCCTACGTGCCCACCATGAACGCCATGGTCGGCGACATCGTGCCCGGCAGCCACCGGGCGCGCGGCTTCGCGATCTTCATGCTCGCCTTCGACCTGGCCATCGCCAGCGGCGGGGTGATCGTGGGGCCGGTGGCCGACGGCGACGGCGGCCCGCAGCGCGCCCTGCTCTTCGCCGGGCTGGGGCCGCTGATCGCGCTGGGCATCTACTGGTGGGGCAGCCGCCGGGTGCGCATCGAGATGAAGCGCAGATAACCGGGGGGAGGTCGGGGCAGACGGGCGCGGCCGGGGCGGCCGAGCCGGGCGGGCATCAGAAGTAGCAGACGCCGTCGGCGGCGCAGAACCAGCCCTCGGGGCAGTGGGCGTCGACGTCGCAGTAGCGCTCCTCGTAGCACAGGCCGTCGCCGCCGCAGAGGGCGCCCACCGGGCAGTCGGCGTCGTAGTCGCACAGGGCCGCGTCGTAGTAGCACTCGCCGTCGGCCGCGCAGACCGCGCCCGCCTCGCACTCCCAGTCGGCGCGGCAGTAGGCCAGCTCCTCGCACAGCCCGTCGGCGCGGCAGAAGTAGCCCTCGGCACAGTCGAAGTCGGAGAAGCAGCCCGGCAGCTCTTCGCAGGCGCCGTCGCCGCGGCAGAAGTAGCCCGGCGCGCAGTCGCCGTCGCCGCGGCAGCCGGCGAACTCTTCGCAGACGCCGTCGGCGCGGCAGATGTACCCGTTGGCGCAGTCGTTGTCGGTCACGCAGCCGAGGGCCTCGCAGACCCCGTTGCCGCGGCAGGTGTAGCCCGCCGCGCAGTCGCGGTCGGAGCGGCAGCCGGGGATCTCTTCGCAGACGCCGTCGCCGCGGCAGGTGTAGCCCGCCGCGCAGTCGCGGTCGGAGCGGCAGCCGGGCACCGGCAGGCAGGCGCCGAGGTCGCAATACTCGCCGGCGCCGCAGTGGGCGTTGACCCGGCACTCGGGCGCCGAGACGCAGCCGCCGGCGTCGCAGAAGCCGTTCTCGCCGCACTCGCGGTCGACGGTGCAGCCGCGTACATCCTGGCAGCGGCCGCGGTCGCAGATGGCGTGGGGCCCGCACTCGGCGTCGATCCGGCAGCCGGCCTCGGCGTAGCACAGGCCGTCTTCCGAGCAGAACTCGGTGTCGAAGCACTCGTTGTCGAGCAGGCATCCGCCGGGCGCCGGGCGCCCGGAGGGTTCGTAGTCGATGTCGTCGCCGTGTAGATGGCAGCCCGTCGCGAAGAGGGCGACGAAGGCGGTGAGGGGCAGGAGGGTGCGCAGGGTGGTCTTCGCGGTGTTGCGGTTCATGTTTGTGCTCACCTTGAGTGGGTTTCGATGACGGCCGGGCCGACGGGCCCTGTGGGGCTTTATTCGGGGCCGATCCGAAAAAGCCCGATCCGGTGGAATACGAGGGCCGCCGCCGCCCGATCGACCGCCGGGGTGACAATTTTCGGCACCCGTGGTTCGAGGCGAAATTTTTTCCGGAAGCATCTCGGGCGTGTACGGCGAGACTGTTAGAATCGAAAGAAACTCGGAGCCCAAAGCCGCCCGAGTTGCGCTAGGGTAGACCCCAGCAGAGCACATCGACCGCGCCGACCCGCCCAATGGCCATGCTGGCCACGGCAACGGCGCGCCTGTACCCGAGAGGAGAGACCCCCATGGCCATGCCGATCCACACCCGCATCCAGAAGCTGCGCCAGTTCCCGCCCGGCCGCGCCCGGCAGGCGGCGAGCAACGTCGAGCGCATCGCCTTCCCGCTGGGCTACCACATCCTGCTGCCCCATACCCGGGCGGTGACCGCCGCCGCCCGGGACTGCCTGCGGCTGCGCACCCTGCGCTTCGGCGAGCGCACCGCCCGCGGCGGCGGCGAGGCGGCCCGGGTCGACCGGGTGGTCGACGTGCGGCTCGCCTTCATCTACGACGCCGCCCGCCGCTCAGCCGCCGATCTGCCCGGTACGCCCGAGGGCCAGGCCGGCGAGCGCATCGTGCAGGGCTACTTCCCCCAGGGGCTCAAGCCGGTCGTCAGCGCGCCCTACGAAGAAGAGCTGATCCAGGTCGAGGCGCTGGTCGAGGGGCTGCGCGGCCCGCTGGCCGCCGACGTCGAGCTGCTGAGCATCGAGCGCCACGTGGCCGCCGTCGAGGTCATGCTGCCGCGCTACGCCGAGGCGCTCGACAAGCGGAGCCGGGTGACCGCCCGTGATCTGCGGGCGGCCTGGCTCGCGGTGCACCACGCGGTGCTCGAGCTGGCCTTCGCGGTGGTGATCTTCGTGCCCGATCCGGCGCACCGGGAGACGATCATCGGCGCGATCTTCGAGCAGGACGACCGCCTCGCGGCGCTCTACGCCCGCCGCCAGCGGGGGCAGGTGATCGAGGCCGTCGACCTCGACGAGGCGGCGCTCGACGAGGCGGCGTTCGACGGGGACGAGGACCCGGCTCTCGACGACGACGAGCTGCCCGACGAGGCGCTGCTCGACGAGGCGCTGCTCGACGAGGCGCTGCTCGACGAGGCGCTGCTCGACGAGGCGCTGCTCGACGAGGAGGTCGAGGCCGACGGCGCCGGCGCGGGAGACGGCGCGCGATCCGACGAGGGCGCGGGTGAGGGCGACGAGGCCGCGCCCGCGGACGCAGAGGGCGGGGGCGAGGCCGAGGGGCCGCCGTCGGCGCCGCCTCTCGCGCCGCTGCCCCGCGGCTGAGCCGGGCGCCGCTCCATGGCCATCGGCGCCGCTGCCCCGCCGCCGAACCCCGCGTCGATGGCCCATCAACCCCCCAGACACAGCGGCGCCCTACGTTTGATGCGCCATGGCCCGTCATCGGACCCACGTGACCCGCGGTTTGATGGCCGACCCCCCCGCCACCCACGTACGTGACCGCGGCGACCATGCCCCATGGGGTCGCCGACCACGTATGTGGCCCGTTCGGGGTCTCGTGTCGGGCCACATACGTGGCTTCGACCCCCATCGGGCATGCCCCCGCAGACCACAGACGTGGCCGCGACCCCCATCGAGCATGCCCCGCAAACCACAGACGTGGCCGCGACCCCCATCGAGCATGCCCCGCAAACCACGGACGTGGCCGCGATACCCATCGAGCATGCCCCGCAAACCACAGACGTGACCACGACGCCCATCGAGCATGCCCTGCAGACCACGTACGTGACCGCGATACCCGTCGAGCATGCCCCGCAAACCACAGACGTGACCGCGGCGCCGATCGAGCATGCCCCGCAGATCACGCAGTCGGCCGCGACGCCCATCGGCCAGGCCCTCGCCGACCACATGCGCGGCCGCGGCGCCCAGCGGGCATGCCCCCGCGGATCACGTCGGTGCCCGCGGCGCCATCGGGCGATGGGTGCGCTCTCGTCGGGGGTTTCGGCCGGTCCATCCGGCAATATCCGGGCCATGGCCGCACCACCCCGCGGTCCGACACGAGCCCTCGAAAGAAAAGTCTGCGCCGCCTTGCCCGGTCCCGGCGCCCGGCGGGTTCCACCGGTGAACAGCATCACAGGAGCCGCCATGAACCGCGCCACTCTCGCCGTCTCGAGCATCATCGCCGTCGCCGCCGTCGTCGCCGCCCCCGCTGCGCACGCCGCCACCAAGCCCGCCACCGCGGTCGCACGCATCGCCGGCACGGTGCTCGACGAGGTCATCGGTTTCGGCGTCGGCGCCGGCCTCGACGCCTTGCTCGGGGTGTCCGATACCGCACCGGCCAACCTCTCGGAGGAGGCCTTCGGCCGCATCGACAGCATCGTCAGCAACATCGTGGTCAACGGCCGCTTCGCCGACCACAAGATCACCGTCAACCAGGTCGTCTACGACGCGAAGCACTACTACCGTGACGCCGACGCGGCGCTCGCGTACACCACCGCCAAGGACATCGCCCGGCGGGCGGGCAACGCGGCGGTGTCGATGAGCACCTTCGGGCTGCGGGGCGTGCCGGGCTACGGGCTGATGAAGTCCATCGAGATCGCGTTCATCCAGGAGGCCGCCGCGGCCAAGAACATCAGCGGCGACCTCGCGGGGCGCGACAACGAGCTGCGCAACATGCGCAACATCGCCCTCGGCGGGCTGGCCCACCTCGACGCCATGGAGGAGGCCTGGCACACCGCGCAGACCAGCAAGTACGGCCTGTACCGCCACCAGTCGCGGCATCACTACGACGGCTGGTACCAGAACCTGTACCAGAAGGCCTGCTTCGACGGCCCGAGCGGCCGGGTGTGCAGCACCGATGAGTGGAACTGCAAGGTGACGTGGCCCAAGGCGACCTTCGACAATACGCTCAGCGACGATCACACCTGCGAGAACTCGCAGGCCGAGTACACCGACGCCTACCGCAAGCGCTCGCAGCAGCTCGCGCTGGACCACGCCGAGATCTTCGGGGCCGACTCGAGCTTGCGGGTGCAGCTGGCCGTCGTCGCCGAGATCGCCGACCGCTTCGGCACCCAGACCAGCGTGATCAACCACTACATCTACAACCACGGCTACCGGGTCGGCACCCACCCGCGCATGCTCGGCGACGTCGACGGCGACGGCAACGACGACATCGTGGCCATCGGGAACGGCGCGGTCTCAATCGCGCTCTCCAACGGCAGCGGCGGCTTCGGCGCCCCGGTCGCGTCGGTCGCCAACTTCGCCCCCAACGCCGGCGGCTGGACCGCCGAGCACCCGCGCTTCATGGCCGACATCAACAACGACGGCTACGATGACCTGGTCGGCTTCGGCGGGGCCGGGGTCTACGTCGGCTACTCCAACGGGTCGGGGCTGGGCAACCCGGTGCTGGTCTTCGACAACTTCGGCTACGACCAGGGCTGGCGCACCACGAGCCATGTCCGTGATGTGGCCGACGTCAACGGCGACGGCCGGCCCGACCTCATCGCCATCAACGACGCCGGGGTGTTCGTGGCGCTCAACAGCACCGGCGGCTTCCACCGCTACACCACCTGGACGACCGCTCTGACCAGGAACAGCGGCGGCTGGACCGTCGCGAGCTACCCCCGCATGCTGGCCGACGTGAACGGCGACGGCATGGCCGACCTGGTCGGCTTCGGCTACGGCGGGGTCGCCGTGGCGCTGTCCGACGGCCAGGCCTTCGGTACGCTGAGCTGGTGGTTCACCGGCTTCGACTACCTGCGCGGCTGGCGGGTCGGGGTGCATGAGCGGCACATGGCCGACGTGAACGGCGATGGCCTCGCCGACATCGTGGGCTTTGCCCAGAACGGCGCCCATGTGGCGCTGTCGAGCGGCACCGGCTTCGTGAGCGACGGGCAGTGGCACGCGGCCTATGGCGCGGGTCAGGATTGGAGCGCGGCGCACTTCCCCCGGGCGCTCGGCGACATCAACGGCGACGGCGCCGCCGACATCGTCGGCTTCCACCGGGCGACGACCTACAGCAGCCTGGCCACCTTCCCCTGACCGGAGCTGGCCGACCGTGGCGCGCGCTGGTCTGGAGCGTCGCCTGCGAGCCCCGTTGCATTCGCCCGGGGGCGGCGTTAAGCATGACCCGCTGCCGAACGGACAGGGCCGCAGATCATGAGCACCATCGAGCGCCTGGAGTCTTCGGTCCGCAGCGACTTCCGATCGTTCCCGACGACCTTCACCCGGGCGTCGGGCGTGCCGACCGACCGCCCGCGCCCGCCGCGGCAGGCGTTCGAAGGGGCCCGCGTCCGCCGGGCGCTCGACGCCGCGCAGACCGCGGCGCTCGATCGGCTGGCCCGGGAGCAGCGGGTGACCCTGAACATGCAGCTGCTCGCGGCCTTTGCGACCCTGATGGGGCGCTGGTCGGGGCAGGCCGATCTGGTCATCGGCACCCCGGTCGCCAACCGGGGGCACGAGGGCTCGGCCTTCGACCTGACGTTGAACCTGCGGCGCCACGCGGGCCACATCAGCGTGATCTTCGAGTACGACGCGGCCTTGTTCGACGGCCCGACGATCGAGCGGCTGGCCGACAGCTTCGCGGTGCTGCTCGGCGGCCTCGTCGACGCCCCCGACGCGCGGCTGATGGACCTGCCCTGGGTGCCGGCCGAGCATGCCCGGCGTGCCGCGCTCGATCGAGACGGTCGCGGCGGTGCTGGCGGTGCTGGAGGCCGGCGCGGCCTATGTGCCGTTCGACCCCGAGCAGCCGGCGCGGCGCCTGGGCGGCATGCTGACCGACTGCGCGCCGTCGCTGCTGATCGCCGCGCAGGCGGTCGCGTTGGCCGCGGCCGGTGAGGAGCGGACCGATGCGGGATGATCACGCCGGGCTCGACGCGGCGGCGCGCGGGCGGCTGCGCGACGCGTTGAGCCGGCTCGACGGCGACCCGGGGCCCGACGCGTATGCGGCGTTGAGCGCGCTCGTCGCGCCGACCGAAGTCCGGGTCGAGGCGCCCGGCCCGTGGCTGCCGTGGGTCGACGCGGCGCGGCGGGCGTGGTCGGTGGATGGCCGCCCGCCGGCGGTGCCGGGGCTGCCGCCGTGCCTGCAGCTGGCCCGCCGCCCGGCCTGGCCCGGCGCGCCCGCGATGGCGCCCGACGTCGGCTGCGCGGCCGCGGCGGACTGCCCGGTGGGGCGCTGCGCGCATCGGGGCGAGGCAAAAGACGGCGGCGCTGCAGACGGGCCCGCGCCGCTGCGGTTCGGCGACGCGGCGGCGGCGGCGCGCGGGGCGGCGGCGGCGATCTGCGCCGCCTGGGGCCATGGGCTGTCGCCGGTGTTCGACGACTGGCTGTCGGCGATGCGGGCGATGAACCCCGACGTGGGCCCCGCGCGCTTCGAGTTCTCGCTCAAGCGCGCGGGCGACGCGCTGGCGCCGCGGCTGCGGGTCGTCGACCTCGACCCGGGCGCCGTCGACGACGCCGCGGGGGCCGCGCGGCGGTCGCAGGTCGCGTCGTGGTACGCCGCGCGCAGCACCCCGGCGATCGGCGAGGCGGCGCGGCAGTTCATCGACCTCTTCGGCGTGCACCACGGCCCGCGGGCGGGGCTGTCGGTGGGCCTCGACTGCCCGCTCGACGGCGGCCCGCCGCGGCTGCAGCTCTACGCCCACCAGGGCTTCGGCGATCAGGCGCCCAACCGGGCCCATCTGCTGGCGGCGCTGCGCTGGTCCGGCGCCGATCCCGACGCGGTGGCGCGCATGGCCCGGCTGATCGCCGACCGCGGCGTCGCGCTGGTGGTCTTCGCGCCGGGTCCGGGCGACCCGCGGGGCGTCAAGGTCTACGTGGCCGCCCCCTTTGCGCTGGCGGCGCCGGCCCTGGACCTGCCGGCGCTGGCGCCGCCGCCATACGCCGTCGACTGGAGCCTGGCCGTCTGGCGCTGCGGCGCGGGCGGGCTGGCGTGGGAGAAGCGGGACTTTCCGCTCGCCGGCCACCCCCAGCAGAGCGCCGGGCCGCTGGCGGACTTCGTCGAGGGGCTGCCGCCCGCCGAGCGCACGCGGGCGTTGGCGCTGTTCGACGGGCGGGCCTTCCTGCCGTGGTTCACCTGGAACAGCGTGCGCCCGGGCGCCCGGACGCTGTACTTTCACGCCCGTTGAACGCCGCCCATTGGAGCAGCAGATGAGCGTACGTCGGCCCACGCGGGTCTATCGCAACCACCACCTCGACTCGACCCGCTGGGCGGCCTACACCGCCCGCCCGGGGGACGTGGTGGTGTGCAACGCCTACAAGTCGGGCTCGACGTGGATGCAGCAGATCATCCGGCTGCTGATGGGCGCCTCGGCGGACGACATGTACGCCCTGCGGTCGCTGTCGATCTGGCCCGAGGTGCGCCACCGCAACGGCTCGCTCGACGACCTGAAGGCGATGCTCGACGCCGCCCCCGACCGGCGGGTGATCAAGAGCCACATCCCGCTCGACGGCATGCCCTTCTTCGACGTGGCGCAGCACGTCTACGTCGGGCGCGACCCGCGGGACGTCTTCATGTCGCTGTACAACCACTACAGCAGCTTCACGGACAAGGCCTACGCCGTCTTCAACGACACCCCCGGCCGGGTGGGTGAGCCCTTGCCCCGCTGCCCGGACGACCCGCGGGCCTTCTGGCAGCAGTGGATGACCCGCGGCTGGTTCGAGTGGGAGTCGGAGGGCTACCCGTTCTGGGGCAACCTGCACCATGTGGCGACCTTCTGGCCGGTGCGCCACGCGCCCAACGTCCTGTTCGTGCACTACGGCGAGATGCTGGCCGACCTGCCGGCGCAGGTGCGGCGGGTGGCCGACTTCCTCAACATCGAGGCCTCCGACGCGCGGGTGGCCCGTGTGGCCGACGCGACCCGCTTCGCCACGGTGCGCGCGGCGGTGGACAAGAACCTCGCCGAGCGGGGCAACGAGGGCCCGGGCATGCTGCGCAACGGGCTGGCGTCGTTCTTCAACAAAGGCACCAACGGCCGCTGGCGGGCGGTGCTCGACGCCGACGACCTGGCGCTGTACGCCGCGGCCAAGGCCCGGGTGCTCGCGCCCGACTGCGCCGCGTGGCTCGAGGATGGGGGGCCGCTGCCGTGAAGCAGGCATCGTTCACGCTGAAGCGGCTCGGCGCCATCGGGGCCGAGGTGCACGACATCGACCTCTCGGCGCCGCTGCCGGCGGCGACGCTCGACGGGCTGATGCGCGCGGCGGCGGCGCACGGGGTGCTCGTCTTCCGCGGGCAGCACCTCGGCGAGGCCGAGCAGCTCGCCTTCACCCGCACTTTGGGCGAGTCGGACATCACCCACCTGACCGCGATGATGCAGGCCCGCTTCGCCGAGCCCGAACAGGCGCCGTTCCACCGGGGGGCCGATCCGGACGTGATGTACTTCACCGACGGGCCCGACTTCCACGACACCGGCTTCGCCGACGACGGCAAGGGCTTCGGCTGCTTTCACGCCGACCTCTCGTACCGGGTCGAGCCGCTGCAATACACGCTGCTGTCGGCCCTGGCGGTGACCGCGGTCGGCGGCGAGACCGAGTTCGTCGATACGGTCGCCGCGCTGGCCGATCTGGGCCCCGGTCGCGCGCGCGCGCTGGCCGGGCGCACCGCGCAGCACGTGCGCGAGGAGCATCGCAGCGGCCGGGTGCACCGGGCGGCGCATCCGGCGGTGGTGCGCAACCCCCACGCGCCGGTGGACGGGCTGTACATCAACCGCAGCTTCACCCGCGCGATCGAGGGGCTCGACGACGGGGCGCTCGGCGATCTGCTCGACCACGTCGAGCAGCACCCGGCCCGCTATCGCCATCGCTGGGCGGTGGGCGACGTCGTGCTGTGGGACAACCTGCGGGTGCTGCACCGCCGCTGCGGCTATCCGCCGGGGCAGAACCGCATCATGCGCCGCACCCAGGCCCGGCGGGTGGTGCCGACCGCGCCGCCGGGCTGAGCGCTTTCCCACAAGCTCTCGAGCGGGACGGCTCAGCCGCCGTGGGCGGCGATCAGATCGGCGAACAGCGCCTCGATCTCCTTGACCCGCGCCGCGCGCGCGTCGAGGGTGCGCACCATCTCGACCGGGATGAGCAGCGCCGTGGGCGGCACGTAGTCGATCTCGAACCCGTCGTAGAGCGCGCGCACCATGCGCTCGAACATCAGCCGCAGGCGCCGCGGGAAGCCGGTCTTGACGCCGATGAGCTGGTGCTCCCAGGCCGACGACATCATCTGGGCGACGCCCGCGGCGATGGCCTGCTCGCGGTCCTCGAAGGCCGCGATCGGCCGCCGCTCGGGGTGGAAGAGCGCGTCGCTGGCGTCCCGCGCGCCCCGCGCCGTCGCCGCCATGGCCGGGCCGATGACCGGCGACATGTGCAGCCCGTCGCGGAAGGTGCCGCTGGCCATCGACAGGCCGTCGACCGACAGCGGCCCCACGAGGGGGAAGGCGTCGAGCGCCACCGGGCGGTTGCCGACGAGCGCCTCGACGAACCGCGCGGCGCCCAGCGACATGTCGATCTGCTGCTGGGCCCATGTGATCAGGCTGTGCATGTCGGAGATCACCGGCCGGTCCCGCGGCGCGAGGTGCACCGTCGATGTGGCGCCGATGTAGAGCCGGTCACCCTCGCGGGGCACCACGTGCAGCCCGCAGCCCGCAGCCCGGTTCGGGGTGCGGATGACGTGGCTGTGGCGGCGCATCGGCGGGCGCACCAGCAGCGCGGTGCCCACCGACGTGATCAGGCGGGGGATGCGCCGGGCCAGCGCCGGATGCCCGTCGAGCAGGGCCTGGCAGCGGGCCCCGGCGGCCAGCACGGTGTGCGCGGCCGTGACGGTCTCACCGCTCTCCAATACGGCGCCGGTGCAGCGCCCGCGGTCGATCTCGAGGCGCTGGGCGGCCCCGTCGATCAGGGTCACCCCGGGGTCGTCTTCGAGGCGTCGCTCGAGCGCGGCGAGCAGCTGCGCGCTGCTGATGCGGCCCTCGCGGGGGATGTACAGGGCGTCGAGCGCGCGGGTATTGGCGTTGGGCATGAGCCCGGGCACATCGGCGGGGCGGACCCGCTCGTGGGCTTCGCCATGGGCGTCGAGGCTCTCGACGATCGCGGCGAAGTTGTCGTCTTCGATGGGGCCGGCGACCGTATTGCGGATGATGAACGTGCCCGGGTGATGCGCGACGCGCAGGTCGGGCGGCAAGCCGGCGTTGAGCTGCTCGAGCCAGGTCGGCCAGCGCTTCAGGGCCTCGACGGCCAGCGCGTGCTTGAGCCGACCCGGCGCGTGGCGCAGCCCGGCGGCGGTCACCTCACCCCAGGTGCCGGTCATGGCCCCCGCGGCGGGCGAGGCGGCGCCCGGCCGTCGTCGCGGCCCGACCAGCGTCACGGTCAGGTCGGGGTCGCTCGACCGCGAGGCGAAGGCGGCCGAGAGGCCGAGGGCGCCGTTGCCGATGATCAGGATGTCGGATGTGCAGCTCATCGTTGCTCCGTGGTCGCGTCGTCGGGGCGCGCGGCGTTCAACCCGGGGCGCCATCGGGTCGCGGGCGGTCGCCGCGGGCGACGGCGACGGCGTCGTCGACCATGCGCCCCTCGGCGATGGCGATGGCCCGGTCGGCGCGGTCGAAGTACCGGTCGTCGTGGCTCACCGCGATGATCGTCTTGCCCTGCGCCTTCAGCTCGGGCAGCACCACGTCGTAGTAGAAGCGGGTGGTCTCGGGGTCCTGGTTGGCGGTCCACTCGTCGAAGACGCAGATCGGGCGGTCTTCGAGCAGCGCGACGACCATCGCCAGCCGCATGCGCTGGCCGGTGGAGAGCGCCAGGGTGTCGAACGCGCCGTCGGCGTAGCCCACCATGAACTCGATGCCGAAGCGCTCGAGCAGCCGGTCGACCCGGTCGGCGTCGACCGTCTGGCGCAGGCCGTAGAGCTGCTTGAAGAGGTGCTGTCCGCTGAGGATCGCGGTGAAGCGGTTGCGGTAGATCTGCCGGTCGCGCGGGCTCTGCGCCCGCCCGTCGACCCGCAGGCTGCCCCGGGTGAGCGGGTAGAGCCCCAAGAGCATCTTCATCAGGGTGGTCTTGCCGCTGCCGTTGCCGCCGGTGACCAGGATGAAGTCGCCGCGGGTGATGCTCAGGTCGATCGGGCCGACCCGGAAGCCGCCGCCGTCGTAGACGAACTCGGCGCCGCGCAGCTCGATGCGCTCGAAGGGCGGCGGGCCGTCGGCGGGCAGCGGCGCGGCGTCGCCGGGCTCTTCGGGGATGGCGTCGAGCACCTCGGTGATGCCGGCGGCGGCGGCCTCGGCCCGCGCCCAGTCGGGGATGGCCACGGAGAGCCCGAAGATCGGCCCCAGCCCCTGCTGCACCAGGGTGACGAGCTCGTAGCCCAGCACCGGCCCCAGCCCGATGCCGTCGGCGTCGGCGAAGGCCGCCGGGCCCCAGGTGAAGGCGTAGATGATGAGGAAGGTGCCGGTGAAGGTGGCGACGCCCAGCTGCTGCAGCTTCACCTGCCGGTCGTAGACCGCGTCGGTGGCCTGCAGCATGTCGTCGACCACCTGCCGCGAGAGCTCGCCGTCGAGCTTGACCTGCACGAAGCCGTCGAGCAGGTGGCCGACCCGCTCGCCGAGCGCGCCGGTGGCCTGGCCGAGCGCCTTGCCGTGGGTGCGGAAGGTGCGGATGCCGGGCACCAGCCGCCAGAAGCCGACGCCGACGCCGATGAGCCAGATGACCAGCGCCTTGGTCGAGATGGTGCCGACGATGAGGGTCAGCGCGCCGAGGAAGACGATGTGCTGCACGCCGCTGGCCCAGGCCTCGATGGTCGAGGAGAAGTACGACAGCTCGCCGGCGGCCCGGGACAGGCGCGCGTCGAGCTGCTCGACGGCCCGCAGGGGCGAGCGGGACATGGCCCGGGAGAGGTCGTCGCGCAGGCCGCGCTGCACGTCTTCGAAGGCCTCGACGATGCGGCTGGCCGCCGCCCGCTGGGCGCCGTACATCACCGCGAGCACCAGCAGGAAGACGAAGCCGGTGCTCAGCGACGCGCGGCCCGAGGTCGCGGTGGCCCAGTTGGCGACCGCCACGGTGCCGCCGGCGAGCAGCCCGCCGACGCTGGAGAGCAGCAGGATCGCGCGCATGCGCCCGGGGGCGTAGCGCCGCACCAGCTCGAGCATCTTCATCGGGCGACCCCCCCGCCGTCGGCGGCCAGGCGCCCGTCGGCGAAGTGCAGCGTGCGGTCGGCGAGGCCGAAGTACTGGTCGTCGTGGGTGACGACGATGACCAGCTTGCCCGCGTCGCGCAGCCGCGGCAGCAGCGTATGGTAGAACCACGCCCGGAAGCCGGGGTCCTGGTCGGCGGCCCACTCGTCGAAGAGCATGATCGGCCGGTCGCGCAGGCGGGCGATCACCATCGCCAGCCGCTTCTTCTGCCCCGTCGAGAGGTCGATCTCGCTGACCCGGCCGCCCTCGATGGCGGTCTTGCCGGTCAGCCCCATCTCGTCGAGCAGCGCCGCGGCCCGGGCGTCGCTCTCGCCGCCCCCGTCGACGACCCGGTCGAAGAGGTGATGGTCGACGAGGATCGTGCCGAACAGCGCGCGCAGGTGAGGCAGGTCTTCGGTCTCGATGGTCTCGCCGTCGACCCGGATCTCGCCCTCGTCGCGGGCGTAGAGCCCGCAGAGCATCTTGAGGAAGGTCGACTTGCCGCTGCCGTTGTGGCCGGTGACGAAGACCAGCTCGCCGCGCTGGAAGGCGGCGCTGACCGGGCCGGCGACGAAGCCGTCCCGCCCGCGGATGTCGGGGTAGGCGAAGGTCAGCCCCTCGACGTCGATGCGGCGGAAGTCGGCGAACCGCCCGCGGCCCACCGCGTGGTCCGCCGGCTCGAGGGCGTCGTCGTCGAGCTGCAGGCCCAGCGCGTCGAGCCGCCGCACCGCCTGGGCGCCGCGGCTGATCTTGGGCACCGCGAAGACCAGCCGCACGATGGCCAGAAACAAGAAGAGCACCGCGATGTTGGTGTCGCGCACGGCGTTGTGGTCCAGCTCGACGAAGGCGGGCAGCACGAAGACGTTGATGCCCAGCAGCGCGTAGACGATGGCGTTGTAGGCGAACTGCCGCTCGAAGTAGCCCGACCAGATGCGGGCGCGCACCGCGCGCAGGCGGGTCGACAGGCCGCGATAGGTGCCGTCGACGTCGCGCGCCCGCGCCTGATGCAGCCGCAGCGCGACGGCGCCGTGCTGCTGGTCGCGCAGCACGTCGAGCAGGTCGGCCTCGGTGCGCGCGATCTGGCGGAAGCCGTCGGACATCAGGGTGAACTGGCCGATGTTGACGACGATGATGAGCAGGCTGGCGACCCCGGCGACCACCGCCGCGTCGGTGGAGGTCACGGCGATGAACGCGACGGCCACCACGGTGCGCAGCACGCCGACGACCATGTTGCCGAGCGGCTTGCCCATCTGCGCGACGAGGTTGCCGTCGCCCATGAGCCGGGTGGTGAGCGTGCCGCGGCCGATGCGCTCGAACTCGATGAGCGGCAGGCGGTGCAGGCGGCTGGCGATGGCCTCGACCCGCGCGCGGGCGGCGGCGGTGACCCGCAGCATGAAGGCCAGGTCGGTGCGGGCCCGGATCCAGTACGAGGCGCCGAGGGCAGCGACGAACATCAGCGCCGGCTGCGCGGTCGAGCCGTCGAAGCGCATGCGCTCGAGGCCCTTCATCACCGCCAGCAGCATCATCCACTCGAAGGCGACCCAGCCCGCCGAGAGCAGGAGCAGCCGTCGACGCACCGCCGGCGCGCGGAACTCGGGCATCTCGGCGACGCTCTTGAGGTCGGCGATCACCGCGCGCTGGCCCCCTCGGCGTCGACCGTCGCGAGCCACGCGCCCATGGCCTCGGCCAGGTGGGGCCCGTTGGCGTTGGAGAAGAGGTTGAAGTGGTTGCCCGGCACCCGCATCACGTCGAGCCCGCGGCGGGCGAGCGGGCGCCAGTCGGGCACCGGCTGACCCATGCGGGCGTCGAACGGGATGGTCTCGCTCGGCTCGAAGAACATGATGCGGGTCGCGCAGGGGCCGGCGGGGCGATAGCGGGTCATCAGCCGATTGTGGTGCTTGTGCACCGCGAGGCGCAATTTTGCGTCGGCGTGGGAGACGTCGGGCACGAAGAGCCCCGCGAGGCGCTGGGCCTCGATGAGGAAGCGCAGCTTCTGTTCGTGCGTCTCGAGCGCGTCGACGCCGCTGACGTCGAGCCCCGCCGCCGGCCCGAGGCGCTCGAGCAAAAACTCGACGTCGTCGTGGGCGTAGCTGTCGACCCGGGGCGAGGGGGCGTCGACCATGAGCAGGTGCGGCACCGCCTGCCCGGCCGCCTCGAGCTGGCGGGCCATCTCGAAGGCCACCGTGCCGCCGAACGACCAGCCGCCGATGAGGTAGGGCCCGGTCGGCTGCACCGCGCGGATGGCGCGCACATAGTCGTCGGCCATCTCTTCGATCGAGCCGTAGAGCGGGTCTCCCGGCTCGATGCCCCGGGCCTGCAGGCCGTAGAACGGGCGCTCTTCGCCGAGCATCGCCGCCACCTGCACGTAGCGGAAGACGATGCCGCCGGCGGCGTGCACGAAGAACAGCGGCGTCTTCTCGCCGCGGGGCTGCAGGCAGACGAGCGGATCGAACGGCGCGGCGACCTGCTGTCGGCGCAGGCGCAGGGCCAGCCGCTCGATGGTGCCGTCTTCGAAGAGCGCGTGCAGCGGCAGGCGATGGCCGAAGCGGGCCTCGACCTGCGAGATCAGGCGCACCGCGCGCAGCGACTCGCCGCCTGTGGCGAAGAAGTCGTCGGTCACCCCGATGGGCGCGCGGTCGAGCAGCGCCTCCCACAGCAGCACCAGCTGCAGCTCGAGCTGGTCGCGGGGCTCGACGAAGGGCGCATCGTCGCGCACGGCCGGGTCGGGCAGCGCGCGGCGGTCGACCTTGCCGTTGGGGTTGAGCGGCAAGGCGTCGAGCGCGACGAACGCCGCGGGCACCATGTGGGTCGGCACCCGCTCACCGAGGAAGCGGCGCAGGGTCTCGGTGAGCGCCGGTTGGGGCGCGGTCAGCACCAGCCAGGCCACCAGCATCGGCTCGGGCGCCTGGCGCAGCATGCACACCGCGTCGCGCACCGCCGGGTGCTCGCGCAGCGCGGCCTCGACCTCGCCCGGCTCGATGCGCACGCCGCGCAGCTGGACTTGATGGTCGATGCGGCCGAGGTACTCCATCTCACCGCCCGGGCGCCAGCGCGCCCGATCTCCCGTGAGGTAGACCCGGGCCGGGCCGTCGCCGACGTCGATCTCGACGAACTTCGCCGCGGTGAGCTCCGGCCGATGCCAATAGCCGTCGGCGACCCCCGCGCCGCCGACCGCGAGCTCGCCGGGCACCCCGAGCGGCAGCGGCTGGCCGTCCGGGTCGAGCACGTAGGCCCGGGTATGGCGCATGGGCCGCCCGATGATGCTCGCCCCGTCGTCGACGTGCGCTGCGACCGCCGGACAGACCATGTTGTGGATGGCGGCCTCGGTGACGCCGTAGCTGTTGATGACCGCGCCCCGCGCGCCGACCAGCCGCGCCAGCCGTCGATGATCGCCCGCCAGCAGCGCCTCGCCGCACAGGACGGCCAGCCGCAGGCCGCTCAGGTCGCGGCCGGCGCCGTCGACGTGCTCGGCGAGCCGGTTGGCGACCGCCGGCACCAGATCGACCGAGGTGATGCCCTCGGCGTCGATCAGCCCGAGCAGCGCGGCCGGATCGGAGAGCACCTCGCGATCGCACAGCACCAGCCGGCCGCCGGTGCACAGGGCCCGCACCCAGTCGCCGGTGAAGATGTCGAAGCCGGGGTTGGCCGCCTGCAGGTGATGGTTGCCCGGCCCCAATGTGCCGCCGGGGTAGTCGGCCCGATAGCCGAGCAGGGTATTGAGCACCGCGCGATGGCTGATCAGCACGCCCTTGGGCCGCCCCGTCGAGCCGGAGGTGTACTTCACGTAGGCCAGATCGCCGAGGTCACCGGCCCATGCCGGCCGCGTCTCGGGCCCGGCCTCGAGGTCGAGGGTATCGAGGCCGACCAGCGGGCGCTCGGCGCGCGGCTTCACTGCGGCCTCCGCCGCCGACGGGGCGAGGATCAGCCGCGGTTCGCAGTCGTCGACCATCATCTGCAGCCGCCGCGCCGGCTGGTCGACGTCGAACGGTACGTAGGCCGCGCCGGCGTAGAGCGTGCCGAGCACCGCGACGAGCAGGTCGTGCCCTTTGGGCAGCAGCAGGGCGATCCGATCGCCGCGGCCCGCGCCCGCGTCGATCAGCCCGTGGGCCAGCCGCCGGGCCCGCCGGTCGAGCGCGCCATAGGTGATCGTCTGGCCGCGGTGGGTGACCGCCGGCGCCTCGGGCTGTGCGGTGGCCTGCGCGGCGAACAGCGCATGCACCGGGCGCGTCTCTTCGAAGGTGCTCTCTTCGCCGCGATACGCGCGCAGCGCGGCAAGCTGCTCGGGGGCCACCAGCGGCAGCCGACCGACGGGATGTCTCGGTGCGCGGGCGACGCCCTCGAGCAGGTGCAGGTAGTTATCGGCCAGCCGCGCGACGGTGTCGTCGTCGAACAGCGCGGTGTCGTACTCGAAGATCGCCAGCAGCCGCTGCGCGCCGGCGCGGATGTGCAGGGTCAGGTCGAACGCCGAGGCCCCGGTGCGCGGCTCGATGGCGCGCACCGCCAACCCCGGCAGGTCGAAGCGGGCGCCGTAGTCGGCTTTGTAGGCGAAGACAACCTGGAAGATCGGGTTTCGGTCGAGGCTGCGCTCGGCGGCGACGGCGTCGACGATGCGATCGAAGGGCACCGCCTCGTGCCGCTGCGCTGCGGCCATCGCCGCCTGGGTCGACGCGATCAGCGCGGCGAACGGCGTCGCCCGCGCGGGGCGCAGGCGCACCGGCAGCGGGTTGGCGAAGTTGCCCACCACCCCCTCGAGCCGCGCGTCGGCGCGGTTGGCGGCCGGCACGCCCACGACGACGTCTTCCACGCCCCCGTAGCGCCCGAGCAGCGCGCCGAAGGCCGCCAGCAACGTCGAGTTGAGCGTCGCCCGGTTGTCGGCGGCCACCGCTTCGAGCGCCCGGGTGCGCTCGGCGTCGATGACCCGGCGCAGCCGGCGGCCGGTGAACTGCTGCCGCGGCGGGCGGCGTCGATCGAGCGGCAGGTCGAGCAGCGGCGGCGCGCCATCGAGGCTCTGGCGCCAGAAGTCGAGGTGCGGCCGGCTCGACCGATGGGCCAGAAAGGCCCGCTGCCAGACGGCGAAGTCGGCGTACGATACGCTCGGGGCCGGCGGGTCGGCCAGGGTGCCGGCATACGCCGCCGACAGGTCGGCCAGCACGAGGCCCAGCGACCAGCCGTCGACCGCGATGTGGTGGGCGGCGAGGCCCAGGACGTGGCGTTCGGGCGCGGTGCGCAGCAGGCACGCCCGCAGCAGCGGGCCGGTCGCCAGGTCGAACGGCGCCTGCGCCATGGCCTGCAGCCGCGCCTCGACCCCGTCGGCGTCGACGTCTTCGACCGGCAGGTCGGCCGAGCCGTCGGCGTCGATGACCATGTGCGGCGTCGGGTCGTCGCCGCGGGCGACGAAGCGGGCCCGCAGCGCCGGGTGGCGGGCGACGACGGCTTCGAGGGCGGCCCGCAGCCGGGGCACATCGAGCGGCCCGTCGAGGGTGAACGCGATCGGGATCGTATACGCCGCGCTGCGCTCGAGCCGGTCGAGGAACCACAGCCGCTGCTGCGCGAAGGCGGCGGGCACGGGGCCCACGGCGCGGCCCGCTTCGAGCGCGGGCGGGCGCAGGTGGGCCAGCAGCGCGGCCTTGTGGGCCGCCAGGCGCCGACGCAGCGCCCCGTCGAGCGCGCCCCGCGGGGCGTCGACCTTGATCCGCGCGCCGTCGAGCGAGAGGTCGATGCCGCGGGCGTCGAGATCGGTCAGCAGTCGAGCGAGGTCGGTCATCGGGCCCGAAGCACGAAGAAGAAGGCGGTCGCCCCCGCGCCCGGCTCGGGGCACGGCTGGCGATCGACGATGTGGAAGTGGGCCTCGATCGCCGTCAGCAGGGCGTCGAGGGGCGGGTAGCAGTTGCGCCGGTCGCGCAGCAGGGGCCGCAGCGCCGCGAGCTCGGCGGGGTCGAGCAGCGGGCCCACGACGGCCTCGTAGAACGCGCGATTGGTCAGCTCGGGGTGCAGCGCGTTGCGCAGGGACTCGACGAGGAAGTGGTGGGCCACGAGGAAGTCGCGCCCGTCGCGGGGGCCCTCCCAGGCGGCGAAGGCCGCCTTCAGCGCGGGCAGGTCGATGGCCGGGTCGATCGCCTGCAGCCGGAATATCGCCGAGGCGCCCGGGCGCAGCATGCCCGCCAGCCGGGCGAGCATCGCCTGCATGCGGGGCCAGGGCAGCATGTTCAGCGAGGCGTCGCCCAGGATCAGATCCCAGCGCGGGTCGGCGGGCAGGTCGAGCCAGTCCCCGCCGATGAACCGGTCGTTGGGCCGTCCGCTCACGCGGGTCATGGCGGCCCAGAAGGTCGGGTCGATGTCGGCGCCCGTCAGCCGCAGGCCGTGCTCGGCGGCCAGCGCCTGCAGCTCGGGGGTCGAGCCGAGCAGCAGCGCATCGGCGCCGGGCGACAGGTTCAGCGCCCGAATGGCGGCGTCGTAGCGCGCGCGGTTGGCCGCCGAGATGCGGATGGGCGGGCCCATGCTCGACCACCCGCGCGCGATGCGCTCGACGACCGCGTCGGACACGGGGGGGGCTGACTCAGCGGACATGGTCTCCTCCGGATCGTGGGGCGCGGGCCGAGCGACCGGGCGCCGACGGCCGACGGCGCCGGCCCTTGGCACCCTGCGCGGGCATCTCTACACTGCCGCCGAGCCGTCTGCCACCGAATCGCGAGCCGCCGGACGCCCCCGGCCCGAGGTCAGCCCGATGTCCACCGACGCCGCCCGAACCCTGAGCCCGGGCAACGACTTCGAGCGCTGCGTCGCCGAGCGCCGGCCGGGGCTCGTCCGCGGCGGGGCGACCCGCTTCGAGCGCCTGATGCAGTGGTCGCCGGCCTGGTTCGTCGAGCGCTACGCCGACGTGCGCTGCCGCTACTTCGACGACGGCTGGTCGATGTTCGACAGCCCGTGGACCACCTTCGGCGAGTTCTTCGGCAGCGACATGGCCCAGCGCTACTACGCGCTCAAGCGCTACGTGCACGACCCGGACGCGCCGCTGTTCATCGACGATCTGGACTTCCCCAACCCCTTCCTCGAGCTGAGCGACGTGCGGCGCCACATCGTCTTCGGCGGCCGGGCGGGCACCGGCGTGCTGCCCCACGTGCACGGCGACGCGCTGAACTTCCTGCCGGTGGGCCGCAAGCGCTGGGTGCTGTTCGACTGCACGCCCGAGACCCCGGGCCACGGGCTGTGGCAGCGCTACTGGACCGGATACGGCGAGGGGCAGACCTTCGAGGACTGGTACGCCGCCGAGTTCGAGGCGCTGACGGCGGCGGTGCCGACCTGGACCTTCGAGCAGGGGCCGGGTGACCTGGTCTACGTGCCCGCCGGCTTCTGCCACGCGGTGCTCAACCTCGAGCCGGTGATCGGCGTGGTCATCGAGCGGCCGCGGACCGATGGCTACCCCATCTGGTGGCCCCGCGGCGATGACTGAGCGCCGGGCGGTCACCGGGTGAGCAGGGCGCCGATGGTCGCGACCGTCGGCGCCTCGGCGAAGGCCGACCGGGCGCCGGTGGGCAGCGCGCCGTGGCGGGCCTCGACCGCGGCCAGCATCGTCAGCGCGAGCAGCGAGTGCCCGCCGAGGGCGTAGAAGTCGGCGTCGCGGGCGATCGTCTCGCGGTCGAGCAGCTCACCCCAGATGCCGGCGATGGACGCCTCGTGCGGGCTGCGGGGCGGGTCTCCGGCGCTCGGCGGTGGAGGCGCGGCCGGGCGCGCCGCGCCGGGGTCGGCCACCACGACGTCCGGATCGGCGCACGCGCGGTCGATCACGTCGACGAAGGCGCGCAGCAGCGCCTCGGCGGCGGCGGGCGCGATGCGCTCGGCGTCGTGGCTCAGCTCGCCGGTGATCACGCCCTCGTGCTCGGCGAGCACCAGGTCGAGCCCGTGGGCGGTGCGCGCCTTGGGCGCGGCGAAGGGCCGCACGTCGAGGTCGTCGACGATCAGCGTCGGCGCCGCGGCGCCGTGGTGCATCACGCACATCGTCTCGTAGAGCCGGCCTCGCCGCTGGTGGCCTTCGAAGCGCCCGAGCGCCGCCTCGACGGGCTGCTCGAGGTGGCCCATGGCCTTGCGCGCGTGGTCCCGCTGGGCCGCGACCAGCGCCCGGAAGGTGAGCCCGGCCGGGAACCGCGCGGGGAACAGCACGTTGTGGGCGAAGCTGCCGATGGTGCCCTCTGCCGCCACGCCCCGCCGGTGGGAGACGATGGTGCCGACCGCCAGGCTCGGCTGCCGCGAGACGTGATGCAGCGCGGCCTGGAAGGCGGCCATGACCGCGTGGAAGAGCGTCGCCCGGCAGGTGCGCGCCAGCGCGGTCAGCGCCGCGCTGCGCCGCGGGCCCAGATCGACGGGCAGGTGTCCGGCGGGCGCCGACGGCGCGCCGGGGCGGGCGGTCAGCGGGCAGCGCAGGTCGACGCCGGCCAGCGCCGCGACCCAGAAGTCGCCCGCGGCGGGGTCGGCGCCGCCCATCGAGCGCGCCAGCTCGGCGTAGACCGCCGGGGTCTGGGTGGGCCGGCCGGCGAGCGCCGCGGACAGGGCGGCGGTGAAGAGCGGCGTCGAGCGGCCATCGAAGGCGAAGACGTGGGTCAGCACGAGCACCACCCGGGTCTCGTCGTCGACGCGAAAGAGCGTCGCCCGCAAGACCGGCGCGCGGCTCAGGTCGAACGGCTCGGCGATCCGCCGCTGCACATGGGCGGTCAGGGCGGCGTCGCGATCGGCGGCCGCGCGCAGGTCGACCCGCTCGACCGGCACCGCGACGTCGCGCTCGACCCGCGCCCCGTCGTCGGCGCAGACCGTGCGAAAGACCGGGTGCCCCTCGACCACCGCGGCGAGGGCGGCGGCCAGGCGATCGGCGGTCAGCGGCCCGCGCACTTCGAATCCGAGCGGGATGTTGCCCGCGGGGCTGGCGGCGGGCAGCAGGCGCGCCAGATCGCGGATGCGCCGCTGCGCCGGGGAGAGCCGCGGCCGCGCGGCGCCGTCGGCCCGGGCCTCGAGCAGCGTCAGCAGGTCGGGCTTGAGCCGGCCGATGTGGCCGCGCAGCTCGGCGGTGAGCACGCCCCGCGGCGCGTTGCAGACCAGCTTGCCGTCTCGGCTCGACAGGCGCACGCCGCGGGACTCGAGCAAGGACAGCAGCGCGTCAGCCCGCACGGGCGCTCCGGTCGTCGTGCGACAGGCGGCCGGCGGCCTCGGCGAGGCACTCCAGCGAGTCGAAGACCACCGTGTGCCGCCGCAGGGCCGAGACGTCGCCGCACAGGTCGGTGCAGCCCACCACGACCCCGTCGCAGTCGTGGGCCCACCCGGCGACCTCGTCGGCGAAGCGCCCGGCGGTGCCGCGCAGGTCGAGCGCCTCGCGGATGCGGCGATCGACCTGCCGCTGCGCCGCGGGGCCGGGGGTGACGCACTCGATGCCCCGCGCGGCGAGGCGGCGCGCGTAGAGGCCGGTCGCGCAGGTGGTGCTCGTCGCCAGCAGGAGGACCCGCCGCAGGCCGGCCTCGGCGACCGCCGCGGCGGTGGCGTCGGCCATGTTGACGTGGGGCATGTCGGCCCGGCGGCAGATGGCCGCCAGCTCGTCCTGCAGCGTATTGCACGGCATGACGATGCGCCGCGCGCCGCCGGCCCGCAGGCGCTGCACCGCGTCGGCGAGCAGGTGGCGCACGCCGGCCTGGGCCGGGCTGTCCTCGGCGCGCCCGGCGAGGTAGGCGTCCTCGATGACCTCGGTCATGGCGATGCTGTGGATCAGCAGCGGCGGCAGGTCGCGGCGCGTCGACGAGGCGCGCTCGGTCAGGCTGAGGTAGAGCCGGGCGGTCGCGCGCGGCCCGACGCCGCCGATGATCCCCAACACGTCAGAACTCCTCCTCGACGCGGTCGTCGTCCTCGGCCGGCAGCGGGCCGCCCATCACCGCGTGTACGAGGCGGTGATCCTGGGCCACGGCCAGCCCCGAGCGCAAGCGGTCGAACGAGACTTGACCCATTTGACACAGACCGATACCCGAGGTCGCGGCGTTCATCTCGAGCAGCTGGCAGATCAGCCCGGATTCGATGGCGGCGAAGCGCAGGCTGGCGTCGCGATACAGCGGCACGATGGCCCGCAGGTCGACGAGCAGGAAGAGGCCGAAGGCCGCCTCGGCCCAGACCGGGCGTTCGGCGGGGCCGAACGCGGCGTCGTCGAAGGGCTCGGCGGAGAGCCGCACCAGCCGATGCTCGGCCCGATCGTGGTGATAGAAGCCGCCCGCGAGCCCCATGACCCGCTGCGGTTTGACGTACAGCGCCACCTGGATCGGGTACAGGCCGCCGGCGGACCCGTGGGCATAGCGCGGTCGCCCCCCCTCCTCGAAGCGCCGTAGCAGGGCCAGCAGGGCCCCCAGGGCGGCCATCGGCAGCGGCTGCGGGTCGAAGCGGCGATGGGAGCGGCGCGCCCGCAGCAGCGTATCGAGCGCAGGGGGGATCGCGCGATCGAGCTGCACCGCCGGGCCATCGACCCGCCGCAGGCCATGTTCGGCGCGGCCGAACGCGTCCCGCTCGGTGGGCTCGACGATGGCCGGATAGCGCGCGAGCAGGTCGTCGTCGGCGCGCCCGTCGAGGCCCGCGGCGGCGGCGATGGCGGCGACGGTGGGGTGCTCGAACACCGCCTCGACCGGCACGGTCAGGCCCAGCCGGGCTTCGAGCCGGTTGACGATGCGCATGATGTCGATCGAGGTGGCGCCGAGGTCGAAGAGGTCGGCCTCGAGCGGCACGGGGCGGTCGAGCACCTCGGCGACCAGCGCGGCCACCGGGCCGGCGCTGCGGGCGGCGGTCGAGGCGTTGGGCGCTGGGGCGGGCGCGGCGGCCGGCGCGGGCAGGGCCTTGCGGTCGACCTTGCCGTTGGCGGTCAGCGGCAGCTGCTCGAGCGCCACGAAGCGGGCGGGCACCATATAGGCCGGCAGCAGCGCCGAGAGGTGGCCGCGCAGGTCGTCGGCGCTCGCCGCGCCGACGCTGTAGGCCACCAGCACCTTGTCGGCGTGGCGCTCGCCGTGGGCGACGACCACCGCCTGCTCGACCCCCGGATGCCGGCCGAGCGCGGCCTCGATGTCGCCCAGCTCGACCCGGAAGCCCTGCACCTTCACCTGCAGGTCGACCCGGCCCATGAACTCGATGTCCAGGTCGCCGTCGGCGCCGACGACGAAGCGCCCGCGGTCGCCGGTTCGATAGAGCCGCGCGCCCGATTCGGGGTGCTCGACGAAGGCCGCCGCGGTGCGCTCGGGGTCGCCGAAGTAGCCCAGCGCGACCCCCATCCCGCCGATGTAGAGCATGCCCGGCACGCCGACCGGACACGGCCGCAGCGCGGCGTCGAGCACATGGAAGGTCTGATTGTCGAGCGGGCGGCCGTAGGGCACGCTCGTCCAGTGGGGCAGCACCCGCTCGATGGGGTGCCAGATCGACCAGATCGAGGCCTCGGTGGCGCCGCCGAGGCTGATGGCCCGCGGGTGGCCGGGCAGGGCCGTGATCTTCGGCGGCACGGTGAGCGGGATCCAGTCGCCGCTCATCATCACGACCCGCAGCGAGGCCAGCTGCGCGGCGCGGGCGTCGTCGTCGAGCAGCACGTCGACGAAGGCGGGCACGGTATTCCAGAGGGTCACCCGATGGGCCTCGACCAGCTCGGCCCAGCGGCGCGGCTCGCGGCCGTCGGTGGGCCGCGGCATCACGATGGCCCCGCCGGCGGCGAGCAGCCCGAAGATGTCGTAGACCGACAGGTCGAAGCTCAGCGCCGAGAGGGCCAGCACCCGATCGTCGGGGCCGACGGCGAACCGGCGGTTGATGTCGACGCAGGTATTGTGGGCCCCGCGGTGGTCGATCATCACCCCCTTGGGCCGCCCGGTGGAGCCCGAGGTGAAGATGACGTAGGCCAGGTCGCCGGGCCCCTGGCGGGTGGGCGGCGGCCCGTCGGGTTCGGCGGCGATCGCCGGGTCGTCGAGGGCGATGCGCTCGACGCCCGCGGGCAGCGTCAGCCCGGTCGCGCCGTGCACCAGCACCCGCTCGACCTCGCCCTGCTCGAGGATCTCCGCCAGCCGGGCGGCGGGCAGCCGCGGCGAGACGGGCAGGTAGGCCGCGCCGGCGTAGAGCACGCCGAGCACGCCGACGATCTGACCCCAGCCCTTGTCCATGGCCACCGCGACCAGCTCGCCGGGGCGGGCGCCGCGGGCGATGAGGTGGTGGGCGAGCCGATGGGCCTCGGCGGCCAGCTCGCCGTAGCTCAACGTGCGGTCGGGGGCGATGACCGCCGGCCGCCCGGGGTGCTGCCGGGCCTGGCGGGCGAAGCCGGCGTGCAGCAGCGCGGGGGTCACCTCGACGGCGGTGGCGTTGTAGCGCTGGCGGGCGCGGGCCTCGGCGGGCGGCAGCAGCCGGCGGCGGGTCTCGGCCCAGGGCGCCGTCCAGGCGGCGTCGTCGGCGGCGAGCGCGTCCATGTGGCGGGCGCAGGCGGCGAAGATCGCCTCGATGACCCCCGGCACGAAGAGCCCCTCGACGATGTTCCAGCGGATCTGCAGCGCGCCGCCCTCTTCGAAGGCGATGTGGTCGAAGAAGATCTGCGGGGTCTGGGTGATGTCGTGCACCACCTCGCCCAGCCAGTCGGTCACCGCGCCGCCCGGCGCCTGCAGCTCGTCGCCGAGCACGCTGGTGAAGACCACCGGCGCCAGCAGCCCCTCGGGCCGCTGGCGGGCGAGGGCGCGCAGCACCTCGACCCCGCCGAACGTGCCGTGGGCCAGATCGCGCATCAGCTGGCCCTGCAGCGCCCGGGCCCGGCCGATGAAGTCGGCGTCGCCCGGCGGCTCGACGACGAGCAGGGTCAGGGCGCTGAAGTCGCCGACCACGTCGTTGACCTGCGGGTGCAGCGGCAGGCGGCGATAGGTGGTCAGGTTGAGCAGGAAGCGCGCGCTCTGGCTCCACGGGCGCAGGGCGTCGGCGAAGACCGCCAGCAGCAGCCCCGAGGGGGTGATGCCGAAGCGCGCGGCGCCGCCCTGCAGCCGGCTCCACGTCGCGCGGTCGACGCGCCGCTCGAGCTGGAAGAAGCGCGGCGTGCCCAGGCTGTCGGGCTGCGCGGTGAGGGGCAGCGCGGGGGCGCGGGGCAGGTCGGCCAGCCGGTCGAGCCAGTAGCGGCGGTCGCCGGCCCGGGGCTCGGCGCTGGACTCCGCCTGCAGCACGTAGTCGCGGAAGGTCAGCTCGAGCGGCGGCAGGGTCTCGCCGGCGTAGAGCCGCTGCCACTCGCCGAAGACGATGAAGCGGCTGCGGGCGTCGAAGAACAGGGCGTCGAAGCGGGTGTAGACCCGCATGCGGTCGTCGGGCAGCAGCGCCAGCCGCACGTCGAATGTGGGCCAGGCATCGCACGACAGCGCGCCGTGGCTCAGCGTCTCCCGCAGGGCGGCGAGGCGTCGCCCGCGGGCCTCGGCGTCGAGCGGGCGCAGGTCTTCGACCGGCATCGCATAGCGCGGCACCTCGGGCAGGACCTGCTGCCGCCCGTCGCGGATGACCGTGCGCAGGTTGGGGTGGCGGGCGATCATGGCGTCCCAGGCGGCGGCCAGCCGCGCGGGGTCGAGGCCCTCGCCTTCGAACTCGCAGTAGGCGTGCACCGAGCGCCCGCCGAGGGCGAAGGCGGTGCTGCGCCCGGCCCAGTACGCCTGCTGGATGGCCGTCAGCGGGAAAGGCTCGCCCGCCGCGTCGGGGTCGGGCTCGATCGCGCCGTCCTCGGCGTCGCCGATGGTGATCTCGCCCGCCTGCTCGGCGAGCCACGCCGCCAGCCGGGCCACCGTCGGGGTGTCGAACAGCGAGATCGAGGCCTCGAGCCCGCGCAGCCGCTGCTGCATGCGGCCCATGGCGGTGACCGCCTTGATCGAGTCGCCGCCGATCTCGAAGAAGTGGTCGTCGATGCCCAGCGGGCGGCCGAGCACCTCGCGCCAGATGTCGACCAGCGCCGCCTCGAGCGGGCTGCGCGGGGCGGCGCCCGACCGCGCGGGCGCCTCGGCGACGACGCCCACGCCGTAGTCGCCGCGGTCGAAGCGGCGGGCCAGCGCGTTGCGTCGGATCTTGCCGATAGCGGTCTTGGGCACCGCCTCGGGGTCGAGCGGCACGACGTGGTGCGGGTTGACGCCGGCCCGCTTGACGAGCGCCTCGCGCATGGCGCGCACCACCGCCGCGACCTCGGCGTCGGGGTCGGGGCTGAAGAAGATCGCCAGCCGCTCGCCGGCCTGTCCGCTGGGGTCGGCCACCGCGCAGGCGGCGGTGTACGACAGCGCGACGCCGGCGACGCCCTCGACCACCTCTTCGAGCGCCCGGCAGTCGTAGTTGACCCCGTTGATGATGAGGATGTCCTTGGTGCGGCCGGTCAGCACCAGCTGGCCGTCGAGCGCGCAGCCCAGGTCGCCGGTCTCGAGCCAGCCGTCGGCCCCGAAGACCGCCGCGGTGCGCGCCGGATCGTCGAGGTAGCCCGCGGCCAGGGCCTCGCCGGCGAACTGCACCCGCCCCACCACGCCCACCGGCAGCGGGCGCCCCGCGCCGTCGACCACCCGCATCGCGCAGCCGGGGATCGGCCGCCCGAGCAAGGCGTAGGGCCGGGCGCCGGGGTGGCCGGGCTCGACGCGCTGCACCGCCTCGCCGGGCACGCCGACCCGGGCGAGCCAGACGAAGCCCAGCGGGCGCTCGGCGGTGGGCGCGTAGTAGGTGATGCCCGCGGAGACCTCGACCATGCCGAAGCTGGGCCGGAAGCCGGTGCGCGGGAAGCCGAACCGGGCGGCGCCGTCGAGGAAGGCGCGCATGGCCGGCTCGGAGGCCGCCTCGCCCCCCGAGATGAGGAACCGCACGCAGCTCAGATTCCAGCGCCCGTCGCCGAGCGCGCCGGCCCGCTCGGCGAGGGCCCGGGCGATGAGCGCGTAGACGAAGTTGGGGCCCCAGGTGTGGGTCACCCGATGGCGATGGATGATGTCCAGCAGCCGCAGCGGGTCTTCGAGGATGTGATCCTTGCCCACGTAGACCAGCGCGCAGCCCAGGGACAGGCTGCGGATGTGCTCGGTGAGGCTGCCGATGTGGTCGAAGGGCAGCCAGTTGAGGTTGACGTCGTCGGGGCGGTGGCCGTTGTGCAGGTTGGCGCCGGCGTTGCGCTGCAGCACGCAGCGGTGGGTCAGCATGATGCACTTGGGGTCGCCGGTGCTGCCCGACGAGAAGCAGAGGAACGCCAGCGCGTCGCCGGCGGCCCGGTGCACCCGCTCGTCCGGCGGGCCGTCGGCCAGCGCCGACCAGGACAGCGCCCCGTGCCCACTCAGCGCCCCGTGCCCGGCCGGCGTCCGCCCGTCTTCGAGCACCACCAGCGGGTCGTCGAGGCGCTGCACCACCGCCAGCAGCTGGTCGTAGGCCTTGTGCCCCGGCTCGAAGTGCGTCGGCACCTCCATCACGAGCGGCACCGCGCCGGCCAGCAGGCAGCCCCAGAAGGCGGGCAGGACCGCGTCGGCGCGATCGAGCACCAGCACCACCCGCCGCCCGGGCTCGACGCCGCGGGCGCGCAGCCCGCCGCAGACCCGCCGCGCGTCGTCGAGCAGGGCGCGGTGGCTGCTGTGCAGCACCCCGGCGGGGGTCACGTGCACCACCGGGCGGTCGACGCGCGCGGCGCGCAGCAGCACCTCGGGCAGGCAGGTCATCTGCGCGGGCGGCAGGTCGCCGCCCTTCAGCAGCGCGGGCGTATCGGCGGTCGAGGCGGCCATCAGAACGACCACTCCTCCCGCTCGGGGGCCTCGATGGCGTAGCCCAGCGCCGCGGCGAGCTCGATCGTCTCGTCGCACAGGGTGTGGTCGGGCGCGTGGGCCCGCCAGCCGTCGGCGGCGGCGGGGTCGATGCGGCGGCGCTGATGGAAGCCGGGATCGCCCAGCATGCGGCCGCCGGCGGCGATGCCGTCGGTCATGCGCCCGGCGTCGTCGGCGTAGGGGTCGAGCATGGCCGGGTGCAGCGTGAGGCCCAGCGCGGCGCACAGGGCCTTCATCTGGCCGGCGGGGTCGGTCACCAGATCTTCGAAGACCACCCGCTGCTGGCGATGCGGCGGCACCCGGGCGAGCAGCGCGCCGATGTGCCGCTGGGCCGCCAGCCACCACAGCTCGGCCCGGGCCGGGCCCGTCGCCGGCAGGCCGTCATCGGCGGTCGCCGCGGTCACCCGGTCGGCGCGCAGCGCGTCGAAGGAGGCGATCATCGCCAGCGGATGGCGCACGAGGTGGATGAAGAACGGCTCGTCGAACTCGGCCTCGGCCCGGCGCAGCGCGGCGGGGTTCTGGGCGTAGCTCGGGGTCTTGTCCACCAGCACCCGGTCGCCGATGCGCGCCTGCAGCCAGCGGTAGGCGCCGTGGGTGCGCATGCCCGCGGCGACGAGGGCGTCGACCCGCTGCTCCGCCGCCGCCCGCCCGCAGCCCTCGGCCGCCATCACCGCCCGCACGAAGCCTTCGGTCAGGAACGCGGCCCGCCCCGAGAGGCGCGCCCGCCGCTCGGCCATGGTGCCGAAGCCCAGCAGGTACAGCTCGGGCGGGGCGAAGAGCGCCGGGTGCCCGCCCAGCATGACCCGCAGCAGGGTCGATCCCGAGCGCGGCGGCGCGAGCACGAAGATCGCCCGCCGGTTGAGGCCGCCGGCGCGATCCACCGGCACCGCGGGGTCGTTATTGCGCCCGGCGAGGTGCCGCAGGCCGCGCTCGATGGCCTCGGCGGTGAGCAGCTCGGGGCCGGCGCGCTCGACCGGCCGGGCGAGCGCCGCGGCCATGTGGCGCGCGGTGCCCGCCTCGAAGACGATCGCCGGGTGCAGGATGCCGCTGGCCGTATCCTGCAGGCGGTTGACGATCATCGTCGCCTGCACCGAGGTGCCGCCGAGGGCGAAGAAGTCGTCATCGGCGGCGACGTCGACGCCGAGCACGGCCGACCAGACCGCGCGGACCCGATCGATCGACGCTGCCGGTGGCTCCTGGGTGTATTCCGTCAGCTGCTCCGACACGACGCCCCCCGGTTTGGCTGCACGAAGATGGATGGGCGTTCGGCCGCTGTCAACGCCCGGCAGGGCGCCGGGCCGCGCTCAGAAGAAGATCTCGGCGATGTCGCGGAAGAGCACGAAGCCGATCAGCCCGAAGAGGAACAACAGCCCCACCGCGTGCACCAGGATCTCGAAGCGCGGCGGCACGGGGCGCCGGGCGACGGCCTCGATGCCGATGAACATCAGCCGCCCGCCGTCGAGCCCGGGGATCGGCAGCAGGTTCAACAGGCCGAGGTTGACCGAGATGAACGCCAGAAAAGGCAGGAACCAGCCCCAGCCCATGTCGACCTGATCGGCGCCGAGCTGGGCCATCTTGACCACGCTGCCGAGCTGCACCTCGTCGCTGCCCTGGAAGAGCTTGCCGATGCCCTCGACGATGAAGCCGGTCACCGCGACCGTCTCGTCCCAGCCGAGCACCGCGGCGGCGGCGAGGCTCTCGGCCCCGAAGGTGCGCACCTGGGGGTTGATGCCCAGCAGGTAACCCCGCGGGCTCTCCTGCGGGCTGACGGCGATGACCATGCGCGGCCACTCCGCCGGCGGCACGGGCACCGCGGCGAGCAGGCCGTCGTCGCCGTAGGGGCGCCACTCGATGGGCATCTCTGCGCCGGCGGGCGGGCGGGCGACGGTCAGCATCAGCGGGCGGCCTTCGCTCTCGCCGACCGCCCGGCGCAGCACGCTGAAGCGCACCACCGCCTCGCCGTCGATGCGCTCGATGACGTCGCCGGCCAAGAGCCCCGCCGCGGCGGCGCCGCTGTCGGGCTTGACCTTGTCGACCACCAGCGTGGCGTCTTTCTTGAAGCCGATGGTGGTGCCCGCCGACAGCGCGAAGAGGCCGAAGAAGACGACGAAGGCGAAGGCGAAGTTGAACGTCGAGCCCGCCGCGACGAAGAGCGTGCGCTGCCACAAGGGCCGCGACTCGTAGCTGCGCTGCTCGCCCGACAGGCTCTTGCGGTCGACGATGGCGGCGAACTCGTCGCCTTCGCCGCCGCCGCCGAGCCCGTCGACCTGCACGTAGCCGCCGATGGGGATCGCGGCGAGCTGGTAGATGGTCTCCGGGCCGCGGTAGCGCACCACCGCCGGGCCGAAGCCGATGGAGAACTTGACCACCCGCATACCCACCGCCCGGGCGGCGAGGAAGTGCCCCAGCTCGTGCACGACCACGAGCAGGCTGAGGCCGATGATGGTGATGACGAGGCTCATGGATCGATCCGGAGGCTGCGCCGGTTGCGTCGGGTGGCGGACGGCCGCAGGATACCCGACTGAGCCATGCGGAAGACAGAGCCGATCTCCAGCGGAAGCGAGCGTTTGATGGACCCGAGCCCCGGCAACCCCTTGCGGGGTCGTTTCACCGCGCTGGGCGACGCCCTGCGCGCGCGCTTCATCGAGCGTGACCCCCTGGTCGACGCGGCGCTGGCGGCGCTGGTGGCCGGGCAGCACCTGTTGATCATCGGTCCGCCGGGCACCGCCAAGTCGCAGCTGGCCGCGGCGCTGTGTGACGCCGTCGAAGGGGCCCGCGGCTTCGACTGGCTGCTGACCCGCTTCACCACGCCCGAGGAGCTCTTCGGGCCGGTGAGCCTGGCGGCCCTGGAGCAGGACCGATACGAGCGGCTGACGGCGGGCAAGCTGCCCGAGGCGCACGTGGTCTTCCTCGACGAGGTCTTCAAAGCCAGCTCCGCCATCCTCAACGCGCTGTTGACCGTGCTCGAGGAGCGCAGGTTCCACAACGGCGCCAGAGCGGTGGACGTGCCGCTGTTGACCCTCATCGGCGCGAGCAACGAGCTGCCCGAAGAGGAGGCGCTGCACGCGCTGTACGACCGCTTCCTGCTGCGGGTGGTCGTCGACTACATCGAGCAGGACTTCCGCTTCGTGCAGCTCTTGACCATGGGCGAGCCCGCGCCGCTGCCGCGCATCACCCTCGACGAGCTCATGACCGCGCGGCGGGCGGCGGCCACGGTGGGGCTCGACGGGCAGCTGCTGCGCGATCTGCCGGCGCTGCGCACGCGCCTGGGCGAGAAGGGCATCGTGCTCAGCGACCGCCGCTGGCGCAAAGGGCTGTCGGTGCTGCGCGCCTCGGCGTGGCTCGCCGGGCGGGCCGTCGCCGACGAGCGCGACTTGCCCATGCTGCGCCACGTCTTGTGGAACGACCCCGACGAGCGGGACGAGGTGGCCGAGGCCCTCGACGGGCTGCTCGCCGCCGAGCAGGTGCGCATGCGTGAGCTCTTGTTCCAAGCCCGGGCGCTGGCCGAATACCCCGCCGAGGCCGCCGGCGACGACGACGCCATCGCCCGGGCGGCCCTCGAAGCGCGCACCAAGCTCGATCAGATCAAGCGCGAGGCGGAGGGGCTGGTGCAGTCGGCCCATCGCCGCGGGCGGGACGTCGCCGAGCTGCAGCGCACCGTGACCGAGATCGATCGCCTGCGGGCGGTGGTGCGCCGCTCGCTGGGCACGGCGCTGCAGTGAGCAAAGGCGCGCTGACCGAAGGCGACGCGACCGCCGACGCCCCGCACCTCGTCGGCTTCGACCGCTTCGATCGGCGGGCCTGGCTCGAGGTGGCCGGTCCGGCGGGCCTGCTGGCGCTCGGCGAGCAGGGCGGGCGGCTGCTGCCGGGCTTCGCGACCCTGGTCGAAGACGTCTTCTACGCGTTCTACAAAGGCGACGCCCGGCTGCGACCGGCGGAGGATCTGCCCCCGTCGGCCCGGGTGCCGCGGCGGCTGCTGGCCGAGGTCATGGGCGCCCCGCGGTTTTCGGCGACCCGCGACCGGGCGATGCTCGATCCGGTCGGCGCGGCCCGCGCGGCGCGCACGGTCGGCGAGCGGCTGCTGCGCCTCGTACGCCGCGACGACCTGCTGCTCGAGCGCGAGGTGCTCGACAGCCACCGCATGCGCGCCGCCGAGCAGGCCCTCGCCGATCTGGAAGAGCGGCGGGCGGCTCTGGAAGAGATGACCGGCGAGGCGGCCCTCGACCCCGACGATCCCGGCCCCGATCGCCTGCGGCAGCGGGTGATGGAGATCGAGATGGACGCCGAGATCGAGCTGCGCCGCGAGGCCCTCGACGACGCGGCCGAGCGGGCCGAGGCCATGGGCGACGAGCTGCCGCGGCCGCTGATGAGCCGCTTGCGCCAGGCGGTGGACGGCCTGCCGCAGAGCCTGATGCAGCTCGACGCCGAGGTGGAGCAGTTCGGCCGCGAGCTGGGCGGCGGGGTGAAGCTCGACGCCCATCAGCGGCTCGAGCTGGGCGACCGGCTGGCCCGCTCGGAGAAGCTGCGCAAGCTGGCGGCGCTGGTGGGCGCGTTTCGGCGCATGGCCCGCCGCACCCGCCGGCGCAAGACGCCGCGGCGCGGGCCCGAGGTCTTCGCCGTCGAGCGCGGGGCCGACGTCTCGCGCTTGCTGGCGGGTGAGCTGTCGGCGCTGCGCCATCCGACGCTGCGGCGGGACGTGCGCCGGCGCTTCGTCGAGGGCGGGCTGTTGCAATACGCCCTGCGCGGGCCCGACGACCGCGGGCGCGGGCCGATGATCGTCTGCCTCGACGGCAGCGGCAGCATGCGCGGCCCGCGGGAGCTGTGGGCCAAGGCGGTGACCCTGACCCTGGCCGATCGGGCGCGGCGCCACGGGCGGGCCTGCCGGGCGATCGTCTTCGACGCGCGGCCCGAGGTCTTCGAGCGCGAGCTGGTGCCGCCGCGTCCGCCGGGCGGCGCGCGGCGCCTGCCCGACAGCGGCGCGATCGTCGAGTTCGCCGAGCACTTCCCCGGCGGCGGCACCGATTTCGTGCCGCCGCTCGAGGCGGCCCTGGCGGCGCTGGGCGAGAGCCGGTATCGAAAGGGGGACGTGGTCTTCGTCACCGACGGCGAGGCCAGCCTGCCCGCCGCGTTCGAGCGGCGCTTCGCCGAGGCGAAGGCCCGCCTGGGCTTCCGGGTGCTGGCGGTGCTGGTCGACATCGGCCGGGTGCGCGAGACGACCCTGACCCGCTTCGCCGACGAGGTGCACCGGGTCTCCGAGCTGACGGGGGAGGCGGCGATGCGCGTGCTGGGGGCGACGACATGAGGCGCACACTCGCCCTCGCCGTGGCCCTGACGCTGTGCGCCACGCCGGCCGCCGCGATGGTGCCCGGCATCGGCAACATCGCGAAGGCGTTCAGCTTCTCGGTCGGCGCCCGGGTCGGCGCCGGGGTCTTCGACGGGGCCACCCACCTGGTGCTCAACCCGTGGGCCGGCATGGACGTCGCCGACGGCGCCTTCGCCCTGGCGCTGCAGGCGCCGCTGCGGGTGCGCTTCTCCGACGCCACCCTGCGCGAGCGCGACTGGGACGAGGGCGCCGACTTCGGCCGGCTGCTGCGCTTCGCCCGCTTCGGCGAGACCGCGCGCCTGGGCGGGCTGACCGACCTGACCATGGGCCACGGCACGCTGGTGCGGCGCTACCACAACGGCGTCGACGACGATCACCACCGGCTTGGGCTCGAGGTCGACTGGCAGGGCGAGTCGCTGCGCATCCAGGCGTTCGCCGACCACGTGCTCGGTCCGCCGGTCTTCGCGGTGCGGGCGGCGATGGCCGTGGCGCCCGATTGGACCGTCGGCATCACCTTCGCCGCCGATACCGCCGCGCCGCATACCTTCGACGGCACCGTCGATCAGACCGGGCGGCTGGGCGGCGAGACCGGCGCGTTCACCGGGCTGGGGCTCGAGGCGGGCTACGATCTGATCGCGCCCGACGAAGACGGCGTGCTGCAGGCCTATCTGGCCACCCAGCTGCTCGACCGCACCCGCTTCGGCGCCCACACGGGCCTGGCCGGGGCCGTGCGCTTCGGCGCGGACGACGCGTGGCGCATCGAGGGGCGGCTGGAGGGCATCGGGCTGGCCGAGGGCTACATCTGGAGCCCGTTCGACGTGGGCTATCTCATCGACCGCCATCGGCGCCTGCTCGCCGCCGCCGACGACCTGCCGGCGACCCTCGGCGGGCGCGCCGGGCTGACGGTGGCCTGGGCCGAGGCGATCGTCTTCGGCGCGGAGTACGCCGACACCCTCGAGCCGGGCCGGGCCGACCTGACCGTCTCGCTGCAGGTGCCCACCGAAGACGTGCAGCTGGCCGCCTTCTGGCATCAACGGGGCGGGCCCGAGCGGGCGTCGGTGCTCGATCCGGCCCAAGCCCTGGCCGCGGCGGCGGCGACGATGCAGCTCAGCCCCGGGTGGTGGGTCGACGTGGCCCTCGCCCGGGTCTGGCGCGTGCCGCCGTCCGCCGGGCCCGAGGCCGCCGACGGGGCGATGGGCGAGCCGCCCGCGGCGCCGGCCTATGAGCCGGGCACGGAGTTCTCGATCACCCTCGAGGCCGCTTTCGACCTGTGAGCCGGCGGGCGGCCGATCCAGCGGGTCGACCGCGCCGCCGCGCCCCGCAGTTGACGCTGCGCCGGCCCACCGGTAGAACCGGGAGACCACTCGGAGACTGTGCCGGAGGAGAGGGACCCATGCGGCGTATGCTGCTCGCAGCCGGACTCGCGGCGCTGACATTGCCCGCGTGCGGCGGCGCCCAGAAGGCGATGGAAGACCCCGACGCCCACCGGCATCAGGCCAAGCCGTTGCCGCTCAACAAGGTCATCGTCGACTCGCTGACCTGGGACGTCGACAAGAGCGACTGGAAGATCTTCTTCGTCGAGCAACAGGGGCTGGTGACCGTCACCACCCACTTCGACACCCCCGGCGGCAACTGCGAGATGTATCTGCGCGACAAATATGGCGCCCAGATGGCCCGCGAGGTGCAGTCGAACAACCAGTACGTCAAGCTGGTGCGCCGGATCGTCGAGCCGACCCGGCTCTTCGTCTGGGTCAACTCGTCGAGCGAGAAGTGCTCGACGGGCTACGCCATCGAAGCCCGGATCGATCCGGACTGATGGCCGGCCGCTCACCCGCGACCCCCCACACTGCGCGCGAGGCAAGCCGATGGGGCTGAAGTTCCAGGCCGCCGGGGCCACCGATACCGGGCGGGTGCGCGAGGCCAACGAAGACGCCTTCAGCCTGGTGCCCGCCGAGCGGCTGTGGGTGCTCGCCGACGGCATGGGCGGGCACAGCTCGGGGCAGGTCGCCAGTCAGATGGCCGTCGAGAAGGTCATCGACTTCATGACCCGCTGGCGGCACGAGCCCGACTTCGAGTGGCCCTTCGAGATCATCGAGAGCCGCTCGTACGACGAGAACTCGCTGCTCAACGCCGTGCGGGTGGCCAACATCCGCATCTACAACCGCTCCCAGGTCGACCCCGAGTGCGAGGGCATGGGCACGACCCTGGTGGTGATGAACTACAGCGAGCAGGTGGGGCTGATCATCGCCCATGTCGGCGACAGCCGCTGCTATCGCCTGCGGGGCAACGACTTCCGCCAGCTCACCGAAGACCACTCGCTGGTCAACCACCTCAAGCGCTTCTTCCACCTCAGCGACGCCGAGGCCCGGGCCAAGGCCGGCTCGAACGTGATCGTGCGCGCGGTGGGGCTCGAAGACGACGTCGACGCCGAGCTCAATACCGATCATCCCCAGCCGGGTGATGTCTATATGTCGTGCTCCGACGGGCTCTCCGATCTGGTCGACGACTGGATCGTGCAGCAGATCCTGCTCGGCAACGAAGACCCGCAGGAGGCGGCCGACGCCCTGGTGCGGGCGGCGAACCGGGCCGGCGGCACCGACAACATCACCGTGGTGGTGGTCAAGGTCCACTGAGCCCGGCGGCTCTGCATCCCGCCCGTTCGCAGCGCGGCCAACCCGCCGACTTCCGGCCGGAATCCCGCGCGATGTCCATCGCCTGATAGTTGTTGGTCACTGCGGTGACGTGGCCTATACTCGCAACGGGCCGCGCGCGCACGGCCGATGGGGGAGGCCGCGCGGTCGTCCATTCCAATGGCCGGGGCACCGGCAGGGAGGACAACGCGTGGCCGACGATCAGCGGCCCCAGGTCTCAGGCGCGATTCCGGTCGCCCGGCTCGATGACCGGTACGCGCTCACCGATCGCACCGGTCACAAGCTCGGCGAAGTGCCGCTCGCGACCATCGTGGGGTTGATCAAACAAGGGCGCCTGTTCCGCACCGACCGGGTGAGCAAGAACAGCGCGCCGGTTCAGCCGCTCGGCGATCTGCCCGAGTTTCAAGAGCTCTTCAGCCAGCTGCTGCCGACCGCGTTCAACATCGACGGCACCAACCTGCGGCCGATGCCCGAGCTGTCGGGCACCGCCGATACCCTCACGATCTCGCGCCTCTTCGGCACGCTCTATCGCGAGCGGCGCACCGGGCGCCTGTTTCTGTGCGAGGCCGATCGCGAGCGCGAGAAGGTCATCTCGTTTCGCCAGGGCACGCCGATCAGCGCCAACTCGAACACCGAGGACGAGTGGCTCGGCGAGCTGTTGATCAGCCAGGGCATCATCGATCAGCAGACCTTCGAAGAGGCGGTGGCCCACGCCCGGGTCAACGGCAAGCGCATCGGCTCGGCGCTGATCTACCTGCAGAAGCTCTCCCCGCGGGAGCTCAAGCGGGCGCTGTCGGTGCAGGCGATGGAGCGGCTGCTCAACGCCTTTCGCATGCAGGGCGGCACCTATCAGTTCATCGCCGACGAGTCCGCCGCCGAGGACGAGATCCTGCTCGTCGCCTCGCCGCGGGACATCATCGAGACCGGGCTGTCGGCGGCGCTCGAAGGGCGCGAGATCAGCCGGATCCTCGAAGGGTATGGCGATCCGGTCTTCAAGGTCGAGGTGCCCGACCACCTCGCCGGCGACCTGCACGACAGCGACAAGACCATCCTGCGCCAGCTCGGCCGCGGGCAGCCGCTGAGCCAGTGCATCGACCGGGCGGCCAAGGCGGCCCGGCTGACCCCCGCCGAGTCGAAGCTGCGGGTGCTGACCCTCATCAAGATCGGCGTGCTCAAGGTGGGCGGGGCCGAGGTCGAGGGGCTCGAAGAGGTCGTGCACGAGCTCGAGGCCATCGACTTCTACCGCATGCTCGACGTGCGGCGGGCGGCCTCATCCGACGAGATCGAGCAGGCCTTCGTCGCCAAGCGCGCCGCGTACAAGGGCGAGGCGCAGCCGGGTGATACCGAAGCGACCCGCCGCCTGCGGGAGAAGATCACCGCCCGCCTCGACCGGGCCCGGCGCACGCTGCTCGACCCGTCCGAGCGGGCGCTCTACGAGCGGGCGCTGCAGCTCGGGCTCGACTTCCAGCAGCCCGAGGTGCGGCAGCGGCTCGAGAACGAGCAGCTCGTCCAGCGCGGGCGCTCGCTCTTGCGCCAGCAGGACTACGCCGAGGCGCTCGAAGCCTTCGGCCGGGCGGCGGCGATCAGCCCCGACGACCCGCAGGTCTACGTCGAGCTGGGCTGGGCCCGGTTCCTCGCGTCGGACCACGGCCCCGAGGCGGCCAGCGCGTCCATCGCCGACGTCGAGCGCGCGCTGCGGCTGTCGAGCGAGATGGACGACGCCTACGTCACCATCGGCAAGATCCACCGGCTGCGGGGTGATCTGCCCCAGGCCGAGGCGCAGCTGCGCCGCGCGATCGAGATCAACCCCCACAACAACGAAGCCCAGAGTGAGCTGCGGCTGCTGTTCACCCGCGAGCTGACCAAGGGCGGGCCCAAGCTCAAGCTCGACCTGAGCGGCGTCGGCTCGCTGTTGCCCAGCATCGGGCTGGCCCTGGTGACGATCATCGGGCTCTTCATCGGCGCCAACGTGATCGCCGGCGGGGCGACGACGTGGCCCGACGTGGAGAGCGCGCGGGCCGAGGCGATGGCCGGCAGCGGCGGCGACAGCGACGAAGAGCGCGCGCTGTCCCTGGCGGTGATCGAGCGCCTCAAGGGCGAGGTCGACCTGACGGTGCCCGAAGACGAGCGGGTGCTCGGCAACATCGAGTACTACTACCTCGTCGACGACGCCTGGTGGTGGATCCGCCGCGGCGTGCTCCTGCTGATGGGGCTGATCGGCATCTTCGCGGTGCGCCGCGAGAGCTTCGGCGACCTGTCGCTGTTCGGCCCGAAGCCGGGCTGGATCATGGCGGCGCTGCCGTATGGGCTGCTGCTGGGGTTCTTGACCCCCATACCCGATACGCCGACGGCCATCGGCCCGGCGATGGGCATGGCGGCGCTCCACGTGATCGCCGAAGTGACGTTCTTCATCGCGTTCCTCGGGCGGGCGTTCCTCGACGAGTTCGAAGAGCCGGCGATCGCGATCCTGCTGGTGGTGGTGTTCTACGGCCTGTACCGGGCGACGTTCTTCGCGACGCTGGCGGCGCCGGGCACCTTGATGATCTCCGACATCCTGCAGTCGGCGGCCTTCGTCGGCGGGGTCTACGGGATCTTGTTGTGGCGCAGCGGCGGGCTTTTTGCGCCGCTGTTGGCTCACCTGCTGCTCATCGGCATGATGATGTTCCGGGCGACGGCGCTGTGAGCGCCCCGACGGCCGGATTGGCCCTGAAGGAGGAGTGAGCGACGTGGCGAAGGAGCGAATCCTGGTCGGTCAGGACGACGCGATCGTCGAGGCCGCCAAGCCATTGATGGCGAAGCTCGACGCCGGCATCGAGCTGGTGGCGGTCGGTGACGGCGCGCGGTGCATCGTCGCGTTCACCAAGCTGCTCCGGGCCGGCAAGCCGCCGCTGCTCGTGGCCCTCGACGACGATCTGGCCCGCATCGACGGTGAGGGCTGCGCCCGCGCCATGCGGGCCATCGAGCGGGCGTTCGGCGCCGACTCGGTGGCGGTGCTGTTCTACGCCGCCGGCGCGGCCGATCCGAGCCGCAGCGCGCTGCTCAAGACCCTCGGCCGGGCGGTGCACCTGCCCCGGCGCGAAGAGGGCACCGACGCGCAGGCGCTGCGCATGGTCAAGGCGTTCGCCAAGCTGCTCAAGCAGGTCAGGGGGCAGTGATGGACCGCAAGTACTGCCCGTCGTGCGGCCAGGAAGTGCCGCTGGAGCGCACCCTTCAGGGCAACTACCTGATGATCGCGTGCAAGAACTGCGGCCTGGGCCTGGGCGTGAAGCTGGCGAGCGCCGACGAGCTGCGCCGCCTCTCGGCCCCCGAGCAGCCTTCGCTGGCCCGGGTCGAGGTGGTCAAGCGCTCGCGCACCATCGCCGCGGCGGTCGAGAAGCCCGCGCCGCCCGACCCGCGCTCCGCCGCGCCGCGGCAGGCGACGCCGCCGCCGGCTCCCGCCGCCGACCTCGAGGCGATGAAGCGCGAGACCGAAGGCGGCCCGGTGCGCCAGATGAGCCAGGTGATGCTGGCCGAGGACTCGCAGTTCTTGCGTCAGATCACCCGCGATCTGCTGCTCTCGCAGCAGCTGGCCAAGGAAGTCGTCGACTGCGAGGACGGCGAGGCCTTCGTCGAGGCGTATACCCGCGCGCTCGTCGACGGCAACCGGCCCGACCTGGTGGTGCTCGACGTGCGCATGCCCGGCCTCGACGGGCAGCAGGCGGCCTTCGCCATGCGCGCGGTCGAGACGGCGCTGGGTCAGAAGCGCACGCCGATCCTGTTCTTCTCGGCGGTCTTGTGCGACGAGCCCTTCAAGGCGATCCTCAAGGAGCTGGGCAACGCGCGCTATATCCGCAAGAGCGAGGACGGCGACGCGCAGCAGCTCGGCGAGCGCATCGTCTCGGTGCTCGGTCGGCTGGTGGGGGCGCGCTGAGAGGTTGCCCATTTCCGCTCATACTGTACTGTGCTGTTATTTGTGAAAGATTCTTGCGCCACTGTGTGAGCCTCGCTAGTCTGGCCGCAGTGGCAACCCGAGGAGAGGCCGATGAACCGCTTGTGGACCGCTGCCTACGTCAACCTGGCCAGCCTGATGGTCGCTTTCTCCGCATTCGCCGGCTCGTCGCGTACGCCGCCGGGCGGTGACCAGGGCAGCTCGGGCTCCGAGCCGGCGCTGGTGGCGCTGCTGCTCTTCGCCGCGGTGCCCGGCGTGCTCTTCGTGCGCAAGGCGCTCGCCGCCCAGCAGCTCGACGACGATACGCTCTGAACCCGGGCGCCGGCCCGCTCGGCGTCCGCCCGCGACGTGACCGACTCCGATCCACTCGCCTCTGACTCGACCTTCGATCCGGCCTGCGCGCCGGTCGCGGGCGCTCCCGTACATCGCTGGCCGCGGCTCTATGCCGGGCTGATCGCCGTCGGCCTGGGCGTGCTGTGGCTGCCGGTGCCCTGGTGGGCGGTCGAGACGTGGCTCGGCGGCATGCTCGGCGGGGCGGCGGCGGGCCTGCTGACGGTGCCGATCTGCCTGGTGCTGGCGTGGCTGGCGACCCGCCGACCGCAGTGGAGCCGGCGGGTGGCGCTGCCCGATCGGCCGGGGGCGGCGCGCGCGCTGACGGCGGTGGCGCTGGCGTCGATCGCGGTGCTGGTCTGGGCCGCGCCCTGGGGCGGCGATACCTGGGACGGGCTGGTGCTCGGCGGCGTGCTGGCCATCGGCGGGGTCTGGTGCTGGCTGTGGGGCGCCCTGGGCTGGGGCCGGGCCCGCGGGCTGCTCTTTCCGGTGGGCTTCGCCGGCTTCGCGCTGCCGTGGGAGTACTTCCTGCGCGGCGCGATCGATACGCCGCTGCAGGCGTGGACCGCCGACATCGCCCTGCAGGGGCTGCGGCTGGCCGGCTATCCGATGCGCTATTGGAACAGCTACACCATCTTCTCGCCGGACTACTTCATCATCGTCAACGAGACCTGCTCGGGCATGAACATGCTGGTCACGCTGGGCATGTACACCCTGATCTACGCCTGGCTGGTCCAGCCGCGCATTCGGAACCGGCTGCTGCTGCTGGGGCTCGTCTTCCCCATCGCGATGCTGGCCAACGGCGCCCGGGTGGCGGTGATCTACCTCTTGGGGCACTACGGCGGCGTGCCGGCGGCAGAGGGCTTCTGGCACACCGGCAGCGCCTACGTGATCTTCATCCCGGTCTTCTGGTTCATCTACGTCGTCGACCGCACGCTGACCCGCCGCGATCGGCGCGCGCGGGCGGCGGCGAGGGCCGCGGCCAACGCCAGCAATACGCCGCAGAGCGCCATCCACCACTCGCCCCAGCGCACGTAGAGCGTCGCGTCATCGCGCAGCCGGGCTTCGCCGTCGAGCACGCCCGGCACGAAGAGCCCCAGCGCGCCGTGGCTCCGGCCGCGGGGGTCGATGAGGGTGGTGATGCCCGCCTGCCCGACGCGCAGCAGCCAGCGGCCGGTCTCCACCGCGCGCACGATGGCCCGGCGGGTCATGTGGTCGGTGATCGGCGAGCGGCCGAAGCCGGCGTCGTTGCTCATCACGACCAGCAGCTCGGCCCCGTGCGCGACCAGGGTGCGCGCGCCGATCGGGTAGACCGACTCCAGGCAGATGAGCACGCCGACCCGGCCGGCGGGCGTCGCGATCGGGCGCCACGCGGGGCCGGCGGTGAAGTGGGCCTCGACCCCCGGCACGAGCCGGACCTTGGCCTGTCGCCCCAGCTCGCGGCCCGGTTTGCCGTCGGGGTCTTCGCCGGGGCCGATGGCGACGGCGAGGTTGTAGCCCCGCCCGTCGCGATCCCGCGCGATCAGCCCCGCGATCAGCGTGCCGGCGTCGTCGGGGCGGGGGAAGAGCCGGGCCCGCAGGCTGCGGGTCTCGAGCACCGGCGCGCGCACGGCGGTCTCGGGCCAGACGACCAGATCGGCGCCGCCGTCGAACGCCTGCCGGGTGAGCGTCTCGTAGGTGGCGACGACGTCGCGCATCGCCGCCGGATCGGCCTGCGCCGCCTGGTATTGCGGGTTGGCCAGACCGCCTTGAACGCCGGCCACCGTCAGCGGCCGCGCGCCGAGATCGGGCGGGGCCAGCGCGCCGAAGGCCCCGACGGCCGCGATGAGCGCCGCCGCGCCGAGGGCCGGGCGGGTATGGGCCCCGCGCACGAAGCCGAGGTGGAAGATCACGCTGCCCACCAGCGCGATCACGGTGCTGACCCCCAGGCCGCCGGTGTGCGGTGCGAGGGCGAGCCACGGGCGCAGCAGCGCGACGTCGGCGATGTTGCCCGCGTATGACGCGGGCATCGACAGCGGCCCGACGCTGCGGATCCACTCGGTGAGGGTCCAGACGAGCGCGGGCAGGGCCACGTCGAATACGCGGCCGATACCGCCGCCGATGCGGCCCCACACGAGGCGCATCAGCAGGCCGTAGATGACCATCTGGCTGCCGGTGTAGAGGCTGAAGGCGACCAGGATCCACCAGCCGTAATTGAGGATGCCGTAGATGTGCGCGCCGCCGAGCACGCCGACGATCCCGCCGAGCAGCGCCGCCTGCGTCGCCGAGCGCGCGCCCCACAGCGCGCAGAGCAGCGGCACATTGGCCACCAGCGCCAGCGGGCCGAGCAGGATGAACCCCGCGCCGTTGAGCAGCCCGGCGAGCACCGCCAGCGCCCAGCGCGGGCCGGCGGTCAGCGTGGTCGGCCAGCGGCCGTGATGGGCCGGCGCGACTACCACGGCGGCTCCCGGGCGCCGACCAGCGCCAGATCGACGGTGGCCGGCGGCAGCGCGCCTTCGGGGATGCGCACCACGCCCACGCCGGGTACCAGCGCCACCGGGTCGACGCCGAAGAGGCCGATGAGCAGCAGCGGGCCGTCGGGGCCCAGGCGCAGTCGGGGCGGGGCGCCGGTCCAGCGGTCGGCGGTGAAGGGTCTGGCGTTCAGGCCGAGGCCGTCGAGCAGCGCGGTCCAGCCCGCGGCGTCGGTGGGCGGCGCATCACCCGGCGCCGGGGCGTCGGGCGCGTAGCGTCGCTGGATCTCGGCGGGCAGCGCCAGCGCGGGGCGGGGGTCGACCACGGCGCCGAGCGCGGTCTCATAGGGGCTGTGGTAGCTGCGGAAGAGGCCCTCGACGGTGTACTCGGCGGCCAGCTCGCCGTGGGCCCGGACGGTCAATCCGATCACCCAGGCGATCATCAGCGCCCAGAGCAGCGTCCAGCCGAGCCGGCCGCTGCGCGGCGGTTTGTCGCCCGTGGGCACGGCTCACGGATCCCGGGCGAGCCGGAAGCCGACCGAGACCGAGACCGCGTTGGGGGCCATCGCGTGGCGCGAGGCGGCGCGGGCGTGCAGGTCGAGGTGGTTCCAGCTGCCGCCGCGGCAGATGCGGTCGGCGTGCTCGCCGTCGGCGCCGGCGGGGCTCACCGTCCAGTCGCTCACCCCGCCGGCCAGATCCATCACCCCGTAGGGGCTGCGGTCGGTGGGGAAGCTGCCACACGGCTCGAGGTGGGCCGCGCCGGGGCGCGCGTGGGCCGATTTGCAATAGGTCGGCTCCCAGGTATTGCCCCACGGGAAGTGCCGCAGGTCGGCCCCGCGGGCGGCGACCTCCCACTCGATCTCGGTGGGCAGCCGGTAGTTGACCCCGTCGACGCCGCTGCGCCAGCGGCAATAGGCCAGCGCGTCGTCGAAGGCGATGCCGAACACCGGCCAGTTCGGGTCCCACGGGATGCCGTTCGGGTCGCGCTCGGGGATCTCGAACCCGCCGTCGACCTCGCGGAAGAGCATGCCGCCGCCGGCGAAGAGCCGCGGCGACCGCCGGCGGGCTTGATCCAGGTCGGCGCCGGCCAGCGCGTTGAGGAAGTCGAGGTATTGCCGGCCGCTGACCGGCAGCCGCGAGAGGCAGAAGTCGGCCACCTCGACCGTCTGCCGCGGCAGCCCCCACGAGGCCTGCTGGTCGCCGCCGATCAGCTTGGGGCCGCCGGGGATGTAGACGAAGCCGGTGCCCAGGGAGGCCTCGGGCCGCAGGCGCACGGTCATGCGGGTCTCGCCCAGGCGCTCGATGCGCACCGGCACCTGGGTATCGCGCAGCCCGGGGGCCCGCAGCACCAGCAGGTAGTTGCCCATCGGCAGCGGGTCGACGACCACCGGGCTGCGGCCCAGGTCGCGGCCGTTCTGCGGGGTGAGGATCTTGTCGATCTCGACGTAGTCGAAGAGCACCGCCCGCGCGCCCGGCGGGTCGGTCTCCACCTGCAGCCGGCCGTCGCCGCGCAGCAGCTCGGCGTAGTGCCCGGTGTCGACCCCGCGCAGCACGGTCTCGTACTGCACCATCGCCGGCGGGTCGTTCTCGTGCTCCGCCTGCAGGAAGCCGCCCCAGTAGAGCTGGCACAGCCCCTCGCGGGCGTCGGCGTCGTCCGGGTTGCAGACCAGCGCCTGGCGGAAGCTCTGCGCGGCCCGGGTGAAGGCCTCGACCCGCTCGCGCCGGGCGTGGGCCAGGCGCTCTTCGGCGCCCCACAAGGCCCGCCGCTGCTCGGCGCCGGCCCACGGGGCGAGCCGCTGACGCTGCTCGTCCAGCTCGGTCAACAGCCGCTCGACCGCCCGGGTATGGGCTCGATAGTCGTCGACGTGGCCCTTGGCGGTGCGCGTATGCCGCGCGCCCTCCTGCCGCTGTCGCTCCTGCTCGATGGCCCCCTCGAGGAAGCGCTGCAGCGCCCCGTGCACGTCGAGCACCGTGCGATAGCGCTGCTCGATGTCCTTGGCGAGGCAGCGCATCGTGATCTCTTCGAGCTCGACGGGGATCTCCCGCGCCGGGGCCCGCTTGCGCGGCGGGATGACCCGCTCGCGCAGCATCTTGCGCAGGATCGCTCGCGCGTCGCGGCCGGTGTACGGCGGGCGCAGGGTCAGCATCTCGTAGAGGATGGCCCCCAGGCTGTAGATGTCCGAGCGCTCGTCCACCTCGTCGAGGTTGCCCAGGGCCAGCTCGGGCGGCATATAGCCCGGGGTGCCGATGACCTCGCCGTGGCGGGTGGCCCAGCGGCTCATGCCGGCCCGGTGGCTCTGCACCTGCCCGTCTTCGTCGACCACCCGCCGGGGCAGGATCTTGGCCAGGCCCCAGTCCATGACCAGCACCTCGCCGAAGTCGCCGAACATGATGTTGCTCGGCTTGAGGTCGCGGTGCACCACGTGCCGGCTGTGGGCGTAGGCCATGCCCATGCACACCTGCTGGAAGGCCTGCAGCAGCCGCACCCGGGGGAACTCGGCCTCGATCTCGCCGTCGCCCCGGCGCAGCCCCTTGAGCACGTCGCGCAGGGTCGAGCCCTGCACCCGCTTCATCGTGAAGTAGAGCTGGCCGTCCTTGTGCCGGCCGAGGTCGTAGACCGGCACGATGTTGGGGTGCTGCAGCTGACCGGTGATCTGGGCCTCTTCGGTGAAGCGCAGCTGCAGCCCGAGCTGCTCGTCTTTGCCCTTGATGAGCAGCTTCATGGCGACGGCGCGGTCGATGTTGAGGTCGCGGGCCTCGATCACCCGGCCCATGCCGCCCTTGGCGATCAGCTCGCCGAGCTCGTAGCGCGACGCGCTCTGGTGCAGGGTCGGCAGCACGTCGCTGCGCCGCTCGCGCTTGCGCTCGGCCTCGCTCGGCCCGACCCGCGGGCGTTGGTCGACGTCGAACGGCACGCCGCCGGGGGAGGGCGCCCGCTCGACGCTGCCCATCGCGCCCGACGAGATCGGGTCGAAGTCCCCCGAGCCGCTCGATCCGAGCCCCACCGCCGAGCGGTCGCGCTTGGAGACGTGGTCGGAGACGAGCAGGTCGTCATTGGCGCTGCGCTGGATCTCGGGCAGCGCGCCCGATTGCGGGCGGATGCGGCCCACCGGCAGCGCGGCGGGCATGTCGTCGAAGTCGTCGTTGCCGAAGGCGTCGTTGCCAAACGCGCGGTAGGCGGCGAACGGGTCGTCGGCGCTGCCCGGCGTGCCGCCGAACGGCCCGCCCTCGTCGGACGACCCGCCGGCGCCGGCCCGATCTTCGAAGAGGAAATGGTCCTCGTCGAGCAGCGCGTGCAGGTCCTTCTCGTCGAGCGCCTCGCTCTCGACCGCCGAGGGCGCCTCGGAGACGTGAAACGGCAGGTCGGCCGCCGGCGGCGGGCCGGTATCGGGCGCGCGGTCCTCGGTGTCGCCGTCGTCCGCCGAGGCCCACGGCAGATCGCCATCGGCGGGGTGCGGCATCAGCGTCGGCGAGTCGCTGTCGGGCTGCGACCGCTTGTGGGTCATGTCGGCGGAGTCGTCGGGGCCGACGCTGTCGATGACGTCGTCGTCGAGCGGCGGCGGCAGCTCGCCGTCGGCCAGCGGCACCACCCGGAAGGGGTTGGCGCCCAGTGACTCCGACTCGTCGACCGACCCGTAGTCGAAGTCGTCGAAGCCGCCGAACGGCGAGCCCGACTCGAGGGAGTCGAGGCCGTCGTCGGAGAGATCGGCCACCGGCGTGGTCTCGGCGCTGTCGAGCCCGCGGTCGCGATCGGCGGCGTCGAGCGGGCGCGCTTCGAGCCGGTCGAGCGGCGCCTCGCTCGCGGAGGCGGCGCGCGGCGAACCCGTCGCGGCGCCCGGCGGACGCAGGGACGCCGACGATCGCCGCGGCGGCGGCGCCACCAGCGCCGGCGCCGATCGGCGGCGGGGCGGGGCGGCGACCGACGGCTCCTCGTCGGCGGCGATGAGCGAGGCGAGCTGATCGTGGGAGGTCAGCCCCATCTCGATGATGACGTCGACGAACGGGCGCCCGTCTTCGCGGGCCAGCTTGAGAAATTGCTTGAGCAGCGGCTCGGGCACACCCAGCTTATCGCGCACCAGCGCGACGAGTCGGGCGTCGTCCAAGCCATGCATCAGCCCGCCTCCCTGCCATCGGCGCCGGTGGTGGGCGCTCTCACCCGGGGAAGGCCTCGATGAGGCGGTGCACCTCGGCGTCGGCCAGCACCCGATTGCGGGCCTTGGCTTCGCCGAGGATGTGCGCCGCCAGCCCCTCGCGGGACTCGACGCCCTGGATCTCGAGCCAGAACTCGACGTTGCTCAGGCCGCTCATGTGGCCGACCTCGATGCGCTGCTGCTTGCCGAACTCGCCGGCGGGCACGCCGCTGTAGATCCGGTCGGCCAGCCAGTGATCGCCCTTGCGCTGGGCCTTGATCACCGCCGCGGCGTGCACCCCCGTCGCGGTGCGGAAGGCGTCGTCGCCCATCACCGGATAGTTGAGCGGGATCGGCCAGCGGCAGGCCTCGCTGACCGTCTGGCACCACTCGACCAGCCGGGTCAGGTCGTTGTCGATCTCGCCCATCAGCTTGAAGTTGATCAGGATCTGGTCGAGCGCGGCGTTGCCCACCCGCTCGCCGATGCCCAGGGCGGTGCCGTGGATCCGGTCGGCGCCGAACTCGGCGGCGAAGATCGAGTTGGCCACCGCCAGCCCGCGGTCGTTGTGCCCGTGCCAGTCGATGCCGATCTCTTCGCCGGTGCCCTCGATGAGGTTGCGGGTCCACCAGATGAGGTTGCGCACCCCGTCGGGGGTCACGTGGCCCACGGTGTCGCACAGGCACAGCCGGGCGGCGCCCTTTTCGATGGCGTTGAGGAACAGCGGCTGCAGCGTCTCGGGGCGGCTGCGCACGGTGTCCTCGGTGACGAAGGTCACCGGCAGGTTCTCGCGCACGGCGAACTCGATGGCGTCGCCGCTGAGCTTGAGCAGCCGGTCGAGATCCCAGTTCTCGGCGTACTGCCGGATGGGGCTGGTGCCCAGAAACGCCATCACCTCGATCTCGAGGCCCGTCTTCTGGCTGATCTCGGCGATCGGGCGGATGTCGTTGATGTGGGTCCGCGCCGCGCAGCTGGGCTTGATGGTCATCTTGTGGGCGACGTGGTGCTCGGCGAGCGCCGTCACGTCGGCCACCGCCCGCGGCCCGGCCCCCGGCAGCCCGAGGTCGATGGCGTCGATGCCCAGCGCCTCCTCGAGCTCGAGGATCTTGAGCTTGGCCTCGAGCGGCGGGTCGGTGATCGACGGGCCCTGGATGCCGTCGCGCAGGGTCTCGTCGTAGAACTGCACCGTCGGCGCCAGGGCGGCTCGGCGACCCTTGAGGTTCCAGTTGTAGATCAGCTCGGCTTCGGCCGGTCGCTTCTTCATCGTTCAGTCTCCACTCACCGCAGCGCTCGACTATATCAGGGGCCGCCGATCGACAGCACCAGGGGTGCGACGGGTTCGCCTCACGCCGCCGAGGGCGGCCGCTGCAGCAGGGCGACGAGGGCTTCGCCGACGGCCTCGGTGCCCAGATCGCCCCCCAGGTCGCGGGTGACCCGGTGGGTCGCCAGCGCCTGCACCACCGCGGCCTCGACGGCCATCGCCGCACGGCCGTGCCCCAGGAACTCCAGCATCTGGGCCCCGGTGAGCACCATCGCCAGCGGGTTGGCGATGTCTTTGCCGGCCAGCGGCGGCGCGCTGCCGTGCACCGGCTCGAAGAGGCTCACCCGACCGGGGTGGATGTTGCCGCTCGGCGCCAGCCCCAGGCCGCCGACGAGCTGGGCCGACAGGTCGCTGAGCACGTCCCCGAGCATGTTGCCGGTCACGATGACGTCGAAGTCCTCCGGCGCGCGCACCAGCTCCATGGCCAGCACGTCGGCGTAGAGGTGGCGGGCGTGGATGTCGGGGTACTCTTCGGCCACCTCGACGAAGGCGTCCTGCCACAGCCCGTGGGCGAAGCGCAGCACGTTGGCCTTGTCGGCCATGCACACCCGCTTGCGGTCGTTCTCCACCGCCCATTCGAAGGCCGCGCGGATGATGCGCTCGACGCCCTTGCGGGTCTGCACCATCTCGTTGATCGCGATCTCGTCGGGCGTGCCCTGCTTGAACCGCCCGCCAGCGCCCACGTAGAGCCCCTCGGTATTCTCGCGGAAGATCACGAAGTCGAGGTCTTCGGGGGTCTTGTCCTTGAGCGGGGTCAGCGCCGGGTGCAGCAGCCGGGCCGGGCGCAGGTTGACGTAGAGGTCGAGCCGGAAGCGCAGCCCGAGCAGGATGTCCTTGGCGTGGGCCATGTCGGGGACCCGCGGGTCGCCGAGCGCGCCGAGGTAGATCGCGTCGTAGTTGTCCCGGAAGTCCTCGAAGGCCGCCTGGGGCAGGGTCACGCCCTCGGCGAGGTACTTCTCGGCGCCGAAGTCGAACCAGGTGAACTCGAGCGGCAGCCGGTGCATCTCGGCGACCTTCTCGAGCACCCGCACCCCGACCCGGGCCACTTCGGGGCCGATCCCGTCCCCCGGGATCACCGCGATCCTCTGCGTCGTCATCACTCCTCCTCGTCGGCGTCGGCGGGCCCGCGCTTGAGCGCGCCGGCGTACTTCAACATCAGCCGCAGCGCGGCGCGCTCGAACGCGCGCGCCGCCGATCGCAGCCGGTCGGCGGCGAGCGCCGCCCGCTGCTCGAAGCGCACCCCGTCTTCCTGCTCTTCGAGCTCGAGCTCGGCGATGTCGCGCTGCAGGTCGGCCCGCTGCGCCCGCAGCTCGGCGAGGGCTTCGGCGGCCTCGCGCTCGTCTTCCCGGGCGTCGGCGAGGGCTTCGAGCAGCCCCTCGCGCTCTTCGAGCACCGCGTCGACCCGCCGGCGGTGGTGCTCGAGCATCGGCAGCGAGGTATCGGCCACCGTGCGCCCGGCGACCATGCGCAGCGCGGCGAGCACCCGGCCGTACTTGTCGTCGGCGCGGGCCACCGCCGAGACCGCCTGGTCGAGCGCGCCGGCGGCCTCGTTCGAGCGGCTCTCCATGCGCATGAGCCCCTGCTTGAGCCGGCGCAGGCGCCGCTGCAGGCTCTCCCGGTTGGCGATGCGGATGCGGGCGGCGTCGTCGGCCGCCTCGCGCCGGCGGTCGGCCTCGGCCTGCGCGGCGTCGAGCTCGGCCCGGGCCCGCTTGAGCAGCCCGCCGGCCCGCAGCACCTGCGGCGGCGGCGAGGGCTGCCAGATGTTGGCCACCAGGTGCTCGAGGTTCTCGGCGAAGAGCCGCCAGTCGCCGGTATGCCCCGGGCCGGGCACCTCGGGCAGCGGCGCCTGCCGGGCGGTCGCCCCCTGAGCGAAGCTGCCCGCCAGCTCGCGGATCGCGCGGTCGAGCGCGGCGATCACCGCCTCGGCGCTGCCCGGTCGGTCTTCGCGCCGCTTCTCGAGGCAGTTGTGGATCAACGCCACCAGCGTGCGCGGCAGGTCGGCGATGAGCCCGTCGATGCGCGGCGGGGCCTCGTTGACGTGGGCCGCGACCACCCGGGTCGGCTCGTCGTGCGGGAAGGGCGGCCGCCCGGCGATGAGGTGGTAGAGCACCCCGCCGACGGCATACAGGTCGGTGCGCGGGTCGGGCGGCTCGCCCACCGCCTGCTCCGGCGCGAGGTAGAGCGGCGTGCCCATGATGAACAGGCCCGTCGGCTCGTGGGCCCGCTCGGGGTCGTCGGCGGGCAGCGCCAGGATGCCCAGATCGATCAGCTTGACGTGGTCGACGAAGCGCCCGTCGGCGGTCAGGAAGATGTTCTCCGGCTTGACGTCGCGGTGCACCGCGCCGCGCCGGTGCAGCACCGCCAGCGCCTCGCAGACCTGGCGCATGATGTGGATCGCGCGCACCGGCGGCAGCGAGATGATCTCTTCGAGCTCGTCGAAGAGGTCGCGCCCGCGCAAGAGCTCCATCGCCAGCCACGCCCGCCCGTCGGAGAAGTGGCCCCCGTCGAGGATGCTGACCAGGTGCGGGTGGCGCAGCCCGCGGCCCACGTTCCACTCGGTCTCCATCCGCGAGACCACCGCCGGGGCCTCGGGGATGTCGTCCCGGCTGACCTTGACCGCCAGCCGCCGACCCGAGGCGTTGTGGCGCACCTCGAAGACCTCGGCGGTGCTGCCGTCGGCCAGCCGTCGCAGCAGCGTATAGCCGAAGCGCAGCAGCTCGATGGGGATGTCGGCCCGGGGCTGGCCCGGTTGAGGCAGGTCGCTCAACGGTCCTCGGAGACGGTCGGGTGAAACGCGATCGCGCGCGCGACGCAGGACCGAATGGTTAGCACATCCTGCGTCCCGGAGCGATCTTCGCCCCGTCGATCAGCCGCCGCCGCAGGGCACATCCACCCGACGACGAGGCCGATCGCATACGCCTTTCGCGCACGATCGGCCGGACTGTGTATTCTCGGCCCGCCGGCGCGGCGGCCGGCGACCACTTGCTGGGGGAATCGATGCGCATCACGGGAATCGGTCGACTGTGCGGGATGTGGGCGGCGCTGGCCGCGCTGGGCTCGGTGGCCTGCGACGGCGCCGATCCGATCGACGCCGGCGACATGGCGCTGGTCGACATGACGCCCGACGTCGCCGACGACATCGACGCGGCCCCCGGCGACAGCGATCCGCCCGACGCGGCGCCCACCGGCGTGCTCGCGGCCGCCGCCGAGCGCGTCGAGTTCGGGCTGGTCGCCGTCGGCGGCGAGGGCACCGCCGAGCTGATCTTGCAGAACGCGGGCCCCGGGCCGGTCGAGATCACCGCCTTCGACGGCCTCGACGGCCCGTTCTCCACCAACCGCTCGTTGCCGTTGACCGTACCCGCCGAGGCCGAGCGCACGGTGGTGCTCACCTTCTCCCCCGAGGCCGAGGGCCCCGTCGAGCGGGCGATCACCGTGGTCTCCGACAGCGCCGGCGCGCCGGTCGCCATCACCCTGGTCGGCGAGGCGGCGGTGCCCAGCGGCGCGCTGGTGGGCGAAGGGCTCGACTTCGGCACCATCGCCCCGGGTGAGCCGGCGGCCGAGTTCCTCGAGATCCGCAATACGGGCGGGCTGCCGCTCGACGTCTACGAGGTGGTCGGCGTCGAGCCGCCCTTCACGATCCCCCAGGGTCAGACCCCGACCACCGCCCCGGTCGATCAGAGCGCGCGGGTGCTGGTGCAGTTCGCGCCCGAAGGGGACGGCGCGTGGCAGAACCCGGTCACCGTGCGCACCGCCGCCGGCGACTTCGAGGCGCTGCTCGTCGGCCGCTCGCTGACCCCCGGCGAGCTGGTGCTGACCGGCGTCGAACCCGGCTGGGCGCCGGTGGACGCGCCGCGGCGCATCGTGGTGCACGGCGGCCCGTTCGCCCTCGTGCCCGACGGCATCCGCGTCGGCGAAGTGGCGCTCGAAGAGGTCGAGCTGATCGACGAGTGGCGGGTCGCGGGCACGCTGCCGGCCGGCGCGATCGAAGAGACGCCGCTGGGCCCGCAGGACGTGCGGGTCGATCTCGGCGGCGGCTTCGGCGTGCTCTCGGCGAGCCTCATCCGGACCCCGCCGGTGGCGGCGGGCATGATGCTCGACCTGGGCGCCGACGGCCCGCTGATGGTCGAGCCGGCGGGCAACCCGTGGACGGTCGTCGGCGATCGGCTGCCGGACGGGGTCGAGCTGAACGTGGCCCCCGGCAGCGTGCTGCTGCTGCCCGCCGGCGGCTTCGAGGTCGCTGGCGTGCTGCGGGCCGGCTCGCCGGAGAACCCCAGCGTCTTCTCGGCGGCGGACTGCGGCGCCGGCTGGCGCGGGCTGACCCTCGCACCGAACGAGACCGGCAGCACGCTGACCCGGGTCCAGGTGGAGTGCACCGCGGTCGACGCGCCGGCGATCACCGTCGACGGGCAGCCGGCCAGCCTGGCGCAGGTGACGGTGCGCGGCGCGGGCGGTGGCTGCGTGGCCATCGAAGGCGCCGCGCCGCTGACCCTGGTGACCGGCGAGCTGACCGGCTGCGGAGGCCCGGGCATCACGCTCGGCCCCGAGGCCAGCATCTTCCGCCTGCAAGCCAGCCGCATCCGCGGCGCCGACTGGCCGGTGACCGGCTTCGCCCACAACTTCGGCCGGCTGCCCATCGGCGCGGGGCACGACTGGCGGGGCAATACCTTCGACGGCATCGGCCTCGGGCCGGGCTTCGTGGGCGACGTGACCCTGGCCAGCCAGCCGGCCGGCGTGCGCTATCGCATCCGTGAGGTCTTGCGGGTGGCCCGCGGGCTGACCCTGCGGCTCAATACCGGCGCGCCGCTGGTCATCGACAACCCGATCGAGGTCGAGGGCACGCTGAGCCTGCCCGGGCGCACCCGCCTGCAGGCGGAGGCCGCGGGGCGGATCACGGTCAGCGACGGCGGCACCTTGAACGTGAGCGCGATGGCCGGCGAGTCGACGGTCATCGAGGCCCGCGCGCCCGAAGGCGAGCCGGCGCCCGGCGGTTGGGGCGGCGTGCGCATCGAGGCCGGCACGACGCTCTCCGGCGGCCACCTGACCCTGCGCGACGGCGGCGCCGACGGCCCGACGCTCAGCATCGCGGCGAATCAGGGCGAGTTCCCCGGGCTGGTCGTGCAGGACAGCGCCGACGTCGGCCTGGCGCTGGCGGGCGACATCACCCTGAGCGGGGCGATCTTCGGCGGCAACCCGGGCGGGATCGTGATCACGGGCGGCGCGGGCAGCATCACCGGCGAGACGGCCGATCCGGCGCCGGCGGTGCGCTTCGCCGAAGGGGTCGACTGCGCCGCATGGGACACCGCCGAGCTGCTCGACGGCGCCGGGTTGCCGGCCACGGTCGACTGCCCCGCCGGGGGCGAGGGCGAGGGCGAAGGTGAGGGCGAGGGCGAGGGCGAGGGCGAGGGGGAGGGCGAAGGCGAGCCGCCGATGCCCTGACCGGTGCGCGCCCGTCAGTCTGCGAGCACCTCGTCGACGGTCGTCGCCGAGAGGACATGCTCCGCCCAGCGCTCCAGGGCTTCGACGTCGGCCGCTTCCAGGCGGGCCATCACATGCGGCGGCACGTCGCCGAACCGCAAGCGCAAGAGCTTGACCAGCATGGTCCGCGCACCGTGGGTTCGTCCTTGTTCGATGCCCTGCTCGATGCCCTGCTCGATGCCTTTGAGCCGCCCCTGCTCTTCGATCCTGTCGGCCAGACTCATCAGTGCCTCCGAGTGCCGCGTCGCTGCGCCGCGGGCTGTCTCGACGATCTCGTCGATCTGCAGCCGCTCGCTCGCATCATACAAGTATCTCGCCAGCACTTCGATCATCGAGCGGGCGTCGGCGTCGTCCATCGCCGCGTCCAGCCGTCGGATCCAGCGGTCGAGGAAGCCCCGCGAATCCTTCTCATCACGCACATAGCGCATGACCATCAACGCGGCGGCGGCCAGCGGGGCGGCGTCGGCGAGCGCGTCGTCGTCGGCTGCCGCGAGGTCGTCGATCACCAACTCCATCGCGGGCAGGTGCGGGCCGAGCGCCGTCGCGACCTCTGGCGGCAGGTCGAAGATCTCGCTCAGCCGCCGCGGTGCCCGCCAACGGCCGCGCCCTTGATGCACCACGATCGGGATGATCGCCGGCAAGCGGCGGGGTGCCCGGCTGTGCTCGGCCTTGTACTCGGCGATGAAGTCGCTCAGCGCCGCGACGCCGTAGGCCAGCACCCGGAACGCCATGAGCGGGTCGGGGCGCGACTGATGCTCCACCAACAGAAAGACGAAGGCGCAGCGCCCGGCGCGACCGCGCAGCGGCACCCGGAAGATCAGATCGGCCCGGCTGCTGCGCAGGTCGTCGTCGATGCGCTCGGTCTCGACCCGCTCGGCGCGGTCGACGTCGAGCGCCGCCACCACCTCGGCGGGCAGCAGCCGTCGCCAGAGATCGGCGGCCAGATCCGGCCGGCCGAAGACCCGCTTGAAGAACGCATCGTGGATGTCGCGCCCGCTCATCGAGGGAAATAGGGCGCGAGCGGCGCGAAGTGTCCGTCGGGGCCGCTTTCGGCCGCGGGCCGGTCCCGCCTCCGGGCACGCTGGCCCCCGCCGGCCCCGCACTCATCCGCCTCGGAGGGTGGCCTGCGGATGCCTCTGGGGGCGCGCGGGCGGCCAGCGGCGGCCCGTTCTGCCGGCGACGAGGGGCGGCGCTCGGGTGCGTGCCGATCGGCCGGCAGGCGGTCACGGCGGGGCACTCCAGGGCTTGTCGGCGGAGCGGCTCGTGGGCGGCGTCAGCCGGGCGCCGGTCCCTCGAAGCGGGCGAACTCCATGCGCTCCATGAGGAAGAGCACCTGATAGACCGCCGCCTCGTCGGCGCCGGGGATCGACATCAGCCGGCCGAACTGGTCGAGCACCGAATCCCGCCGCCCCACCGCCTGCCAGATGCGGGTCTGCTTGGGGCTGAGGTCGAGGGCGTCGGGCGCGATGACCTTGTGCTTGAGCCGCACGAACGGCACGTGCTCCCGGCCCTGGAAGTGGCCCTTGAGGTCGTCGAACGCCAGCCGGCGCTGCACGCCTTCGTTGACCAGGGCGTAGGCGCTGGTCTCGAGGGGCACGATCTGGTCGGTCGTGGTCTCGCCCCGATGGAAGGCGTAGCTGCCGCCGCCCCAGCCGAAGATCTCGAGCAGCTTGGTCTTGACCTGCTCGACGAGCGCGTTGAACAGGTCGTGCTTGGTGATGGCCTCGCGGTGCAGCAGCGCGTCGCCGAGGCGCCCGTGGAAGTCGGGCAGCATCTTGAGCGCGTCGTTGAGCGTCGTGCGGCCGATGAGCCGCCGCTGCACCAGATATTCGCCGAGCAGCTCGGAGCGCAGGTTGCTGGTGACGTACTCCGGCCGGCCCAGGCGCCAGAAGACCTCTTTGCGGCGGGTGCCGTTCTCGAAGTGCATGCGGCCGGTGGCCCGGCAGGCGGCGTAGCGGTACAGCAGCCGGGCGAAGTCGGCCCGTTCGAAGCGCCCCTGATGGTCCGCCGGCGGGCCGTCGTCCTCCGGCTCGTCCTCGAACAGCGCGGGCACCGCGTCGGGGGTGACCCAGGGCCCGTCGTCCACCGAGATCAGGGCCACCGAGTCGCGGCCGTCGCGCTTGACGACCTCGGTGAGGGTATTGAGCCCCATCGGGCCGTAGACCACGCCGTCCTTGTCGCGCACCCGGAAGCGGCTGTACGGCGACCAGACCACCTCGTCGGCGGCCGAGCCCACCGGCATGCCCGGGATGGGCGGCCGGGTCGAGGGCTGCTCGCGGCGCAGCGGCTCGCCGCGGGCGACCATGTCGTCGACCTCGGCGTCGAGCACCTTCTGCCGGTCGAGCTCTTCTTCGATCTCCTTGGCGAAGACCGACTTCATGAACCGGCCCATGTCCTGCACCGTCACCCGCTGCTTCTCGTTGAACAGGTGATCGAGCAGGGCATCGATGAACTCGGTCGCGGTCTGGTAGCGCTCGCGGGGGTCCTTGGCCAGCGCCTTGCGCAGGATCTCGACGAGGGTCTGCGAGATGCCGGCGGGCAGCTTGGACAGCGCGGCCTCCACGTCGCAGTCCCGGACCATCATCAGGGTCTCGAGCTCGCTCTTGCCGTGGAAGAGCCGGTTCATCGCCAGCATCTCGTAGAGCATGATACCCGCGGAGAACAGGTCGGCCCGGGTATCGATCTCGCCGCCGGTGACCTGCTCGGGGCTCATGTAGCCCAGCTTGCCCTTCATCGTGCCGGAGCGGGTGGTCGACTCGCGCTTGCGGGCCTTGGCCACGCCGAAGTCGCCGATCTTGACGTCGCCGTCGTAGCCGATGAGCACGTTGGACGGCGAGACGTCGCGGTGGATGATGCGCAGCGGGTTGCCCCGGCTGTCGACCGCGTTGTGCGCCGCCTCGAGGCCCTTGAGGGTCTCGGCGATGATGAAGACCGCCAGCTTGTGCGGCACCCGGATGCGCAGGTGGGTGCAGCGGATGAGCAGGTTGAGCAGGTCCTTGCCGAAGACGTACTCCATCGCGATGAAGTACTCTTTCTGCACCGAGCCCAGGTCGTAGATCTGCACGACGTTGGCGTGCTGCAGCGACACGGCGATCTTCGCCTCGTCGATGAACATGTGCACGAACTCGTCGTTGTCGGCGAGGTGGCGCAGGATCTTCTTGATGACCAGCGTCTTCTGAAAGCCCGCCGCGCCGAACTGGCGCGCCCGCCAGATCTCGGCCATGCCCCCGACGCCGATCTGGTCGAGCAGCAGGTACTTGCCGAACTGACGGGGGCGGATCTTGGTCACGGCCGGTCGACGTCCCGGGGCCTGTCGTCGGGCGCCTCCCGCGCGGAGGCGCTTTTCGAATCTCACGAAACACCCTCTGCCGGCAACCATCGTTCAGCGACGGTCGGCGGGGCGGGCGTCGGCGGGCGTCGGCCCGGGTAGCCGTTGATCTGCGCCGCATCGCTCGCCTACACTCGCCGCCTTTCGCAGCCGCCCGGGGAGAGGCATGCCCACGTCGAGCACCATCGACACCCTCGTCATCGGCGCCGGGCTCGCCGGCCTGTCGTGCGCCCACCACACCGACCGCCCCTGCCGGGTGGTCGAGGCCGCCGATCACGTGGGCGGCAAGGCGAAGAGCGAGCACTTCGAGGGCTTCACCTTCGACGTCACCGGCCACTGGCTGCACCTGCGCGATCCCGACATGAAGGCGCTGGCGCTGACCCTGTGCGGCGACGATCACTTCATGCGCATCCGCCGCATGAGCCGGGTCTGGTCCCACGGGGTCTACACCCGCTATCCGTACCAGGCGAACACCTTCGGCCTGCCGCCGGAGGTCATCAAGGAGTGCGTGATGGGCGCCATCGAGGCGGCGAAGACGCGCCCCGAGACGGTGGCCCTCGAAGACGAGCCGGAGAACTTCGCCGACTGGTGTCGCTTCTACTTCGGCGAGGGCATCGCCCGGCATTTCATGATCCCCTACAACGCCAAGCTGTGGGGGGTGCCGGCCACCGAGATCACCAGCCGCTGGTGCCAGCGCTTCGTGCCCCGCCCCGCCCTCGAAGACATCGTCGCCGGCGCGGTGGGCTGCAACGAGAAGGCGATGGGCTACAACGCCGAGTTCCTCTATCCGCGCACCGGCGGCATCCAGACCCTGGCCGAGGCCTTCGCCGACGCGGTGGGCCGCGAGCACATCCAGCTGTCGAGCCCGGTGGCGAAGGTCGACCCGGCGGCGCGGGTGGCGACGCTGGCCGACGGCTCGACGATCGCCTACACCCACCTGGTCAGCACGATGCAGCTGCCGCACCTCATCGACCGGATGAGCGACGTGCCCGCCGCTGTGCAGGCGGCGCGGGCGAAGCTGCGGGGCAACGTGGTGCGCTACCTCAACGTGGGCGTCGACGGCCCGCTGGGCCAGCCCGACCACTGGATCTACGTGCCCGAGGAGAAGTGGCCGTTCTATCGGGTGGGCTCGTTCAGCAACGCCAACCCGGCGATGGCCCCCGCGGGCTGCGGCGCGCTCTACATCGAGATGAGCGACCGCGATACGCCGCTCGACGATCTGCGCGAGGTCATCGGCGAGGGGCTGGTGGCGATGGGGCTGATCGATGATCCGGCCCGCATCCGCTTCATGCACGAGCGGATCATCGACAACGCGTACGTCATCTACGACTTCGACTACCACGCCAGCCGGCAGACGGTGCTCGACCACCTCGAGTCGCTGGGCATCCAGAGCATCGGCCGCTATGGCGACTGGAACTACTCCTCGATGGAGGACGCCCTGCTCGACGGCCGGCGGGCCGCGCGGCGGCTGATGGATCAGGAGAGCGCACGATGAGCGAGCAGGCCGAGGCCCCCGAGGTCTCGATCGTCATCCCGGTCTACAACGAGGAAGGCATCATCTCCGCCGCCCTCGCCGACCTCAACGAGAAGCTGGCCGACGTCGACTTCACCTACGAGATCATCGTCGCCGAGAACGGCTCGAAGGACGCCACGGTGGCCATCGCCGAGGACTTCGCCTCGCGGCACCCCGAGGTGAGCGTCTTCTCGGTGGGCGAGCCGAACTACGGCAAGGCGCTGCGCGAGGGCATCTTCCGCGCGCGCGGCACGTTCGTGATCTGCGAAGAGATCGACCTGTGCGACGTGGACTTCCACGTCACCGCCATCGGCAAGCTGCGCGAGGGCTACACCCTGGTGGTCGGCAGCAAGCGGGCCCCCGGCTCGCGGGATCGCCGGCCGCTCTACCGCCGCTTCGCGACCCAGGTGCTCAACGGCATGCTGCGGGTGGCGGTGGGCTTCCGCGGCACCGATACCCACGGGCTCAAGGCGTTCCGCCGCGACGCGCTCATCGACATCGTCGAGTCGTGCGTGGTCGACAAGGACATGTTCGCCAGCGAGTTCGTGGTGCGGGTGCATCGGGCCGATCGGGCGTGGTGCGAGGTGCCCATCGACCTCGTCGAGAAGCGGCCGCCGTCCATCGGTCTGATGCGCCGGGTGCCCAACGTGCTGCGCAACATCGTGCGGCTGACGGCGATCATCCGCCTGGGGCGGGATCTGAAGTGAGCGGCGTGAGGCCCAACGCCGTGGAGTCGGCGCAAGCCGACGGAACACGCGAGCGTGAGCGAGCCGCCGAGCGGAAGGCGGGCGAGCCCTCGACCCGACGGGGCGCAGCCCGGCCCACGAGGGGCCCGAGCCGGAGCAAGGAGGAGCGCCCCGCAGGGGCCGACGACGCAGCGGAGTGCTCGCCCGAAGGGACGCCGAGTCCTCGACGCGACGGGGCGATGGCGTGGTCCGCAGGACCGGATGAGCACGGCAAGAGAGCAGCATGAGGGCCAAGACCTCCAGCGTCGGGGTCGACGTCGACAGCCTGCGGCATTACTACCGCATCCACGGGCTCGACGAGGCCAACGCCACCAACGCCGCCTGGCGGGTGGGCGTGCCGCGCTTCATGCAGCTCTTCGCCGCGGTGGGCATCAAGGCCACCTTCTACTGCATCGCCGAAGACCTCGACCTGCCGGGCAACGCCGAGCGCATCAAGGCCATCGTCGAGGCGGGGCACGAGGTGGGCAATCACACCTGGCATCACTCCTATGCGCTGACCCGGATCCCGGCCAGCGAGCGGCGGGCGGAGATCGCGATGGGTCGGCGGCTGCTCGAGTCGGCGGCCGAGGCGCCGGTGGTCGGCTTCCGCGCGCCGGGCTACAACACGTCGGCCGAGGTGATGGCCGACGTGGTGGCCAGCGGGCACACCTACGATACGAGCGTCTTCCCCTGCGTGCCCTACTACACCGCCAAGGCGGGGGTCATGGGCTGGATGCGCCTGCGCGGGCGGCAGAGCCGCAGCATCCTGGGTGATCCGACGGTGCTGGCCGCGCCGCGTGATCCGTACCGGGCGGCGGTGGACGACCCGCATCGCAAGGGCGACGGGCTCGATGTCTTCCCGGTCAGCGTGGCCGGCGGCGTGCCGCTCATCGGCACCGCGTTCACCGCGCTGGGCATGGCCGGCTCGGTGGCCGCGCTGCAGGCCGCGCTGGCGCTGCGGCGGCACATCACCGTCGAGTTCCACGCCGTCGACCTCATCAGCATCCGCGACGACGGGCTCGATCCGATGCTGGGGGTGCAGCCCGATCTGAAGACGCCGGTGGCGTCGAAGCGGCGCACCTTCGCCCGGGTCTTGTCGATCCTGCGCAACCGGACGCGGGTCGAGCGGCTGGACGTGCTGGCGGCGGAGCGGGCGGCGCGCCCCGGGCGGCGGTGGTCCTGATCGGGTACGATCGCGGCGGTCCGCCCGTCGACGCGCGGCCGAGGGGGTCTCGATGAAAGCTCTGTTGTCGGGGGTATTGCTGATGATGGTCGGCCCCTGCGTGGCGCCCACGCCGCCGCCGCGCAGCCACCCGCTGAGCCCCCAGGCGGCGGTCGCCGCGTGGAGCGACGCCTTCAACCGCGACGACATGGTTCAGCTGCGCTGGCTGGTGCACCCCGACGCCCGCGACGACTTCGACCGCAGCCTCGCGCTGAAGGCCGAGCTGGAAGACTGGCAGGTGGTGCGCTATGGCCTGGGCGGGCCGGTGAAGGTGGACGGCCGCTTCGACGGCCGCGAGGGCACGGTGCAGCTCGGCGACGGGCGGCGGGTCGAAGGTCGGCCGATCGTGGTGATCGAGGCGGAGGGACGATGGTGGGTATGGCGTCGATGAGGGGCTGGCGCGTCCGGGTGGGCGCGAGGGCGCTGGCCTCGCTGGCGCTGGTGGCGTCGCTGGCGTTGCTGGCCTCGCCGGCCGCGGCCGAGGTCTTCGGCGCGCCGGCCACCGCGCTCGATCCGCCGCCGGCGCTGTCCACCCGCGGGCTGTCGACGGCGATCCCGGCGGCCGAGGCGCCGCCGCTCGACGGCTTGACCGTGCCGGTGGTGCTCAACGGCCCGGTGCGCGACTTCCTCGACTTCTTCCAGGGCCGCGGCCGCTTCATCTACGCCGGCTGGTGGGCCCGGATGCACCGCTTCGAGCCCTATATCCGGCCGATCCTCGAAGAGCACGGGGTGCCGGCGGAGCTGATCTACGTCTGCATGATCGAGAGCGGCTTCGACCCCGACGCGGTCTCGCGGGCGGCGGCGGTGGGCCCGTGGCAGTTCGTGCGCAGCACCGGGCGGGCCTACGAGCTGCGGCTCGACGACTGGATCGACGAGCGGCGCGACCCGATCAAGGCCACCCGCGCGGCGGCGAAACACTTCGCCGATCTGTACGCGAAGTATCGCTCGTGGCCGCTGGTGCTCGCCGCCTACAACGCGGGGGTCGGCCACATCGACCGGGGCATGGCCAAGGCCAATACCAACGACTACTGGCGGCTGGTGACCCTGGGCACGATCCCCGAAGGCGCGACGCGCTACGTGCCCAAGGTGATGGCGGCGATGATCATCGGCCGCGACCCGGCGCGCTATGGCTTCGGCGACGTCAAGCCGATGGACCGCTGGGCGTTCTCCGTCGTCGAGGTGCCCGGCGGCCGCGATCTGCAGCGGCTGGCGAAGGCGGCCGATGTGGAGTTCAAGGCCCTCGCCGCGCTGAACCCCGAGCTGCGCCGGGGGTTCACCCCGCCCGACGGGGTGGCCTATCCGCTGCGGGTGCCGCCGGCGGGCGCGGCGAAGCTCGAGGCGGCGATCGATGGGCAGAGCGATCGTCCGGGGGTCTTCGTCGAGCATACGGTGCGCTTCGGCGAGCGGCTGCGCGACATCGCCCGGGCCTACGCGGTGCGGCGGCGCACGCTGCGCCGGCTCAACCGCGTCGAGCGCGGCGAGCCCGAGCCGGGGCAGGTGCTCATCGTGCCCAAGGGCGACAAGCCGGCGCCGGGCGACCCGATCGAGCTGCTGGTGGCCACCGACCCCGAGGTCGACTTCGACGTGCCGGGGCGGGTGCCGGTCTACTTCCCGGTGCGCAGCCGCACCCGGCTCGACCGCATCGCGGCGTTCTTCGACGTCTCGCCGGGGCACCTGGCCATGTGGAACGGGCTCGATCCGGCCGCGGCGGTGCAGCGGGGCATGGTGCTCAAGGTCTTCGTGCCGCCCGACTTCGACAAGAGCAGCGCGCTGCTCGTCGAGCGCAGTCAGGCGGTCGAGGTCGCGGCGGGCTCGGAGGCCGCCGAGCACGCGCTGGCCTACGCCAAAAAGGAGCGTACGCCGACGGTCAAGCGGGTGACCCACACCGTGCGCAGCGGCGACAACCTGTGGAAGATCGCCCGCAAGTACGGGGTCACGGTGGCCGCGCTGCGGGCGGAGAACGGCATGGCGTCGGCGGCGCTGTCCATCGGCCAGACCCTGTCGGTGCCGACCCTGGCGACCCCCAAGCCCAAGGGCAAGGCCGCCCGTCGCAAGCCAAAGGCCGGCGCGAAGGGGCGCACCCGCTACAAGGTGCGCTCGGGGGACAGCCTGTGGAAGATCGCCCGCAAGTTCGGCACCAGCGTCAAGGCGATCCGCCGGGCCAACGGCATGGGCCGCAAGACGGGGCTGCGGCCGGGGCAGCGGTTGGTCATCCCCTGACTGTTGCCCGTGCTGCTGCCAGAATCGGGTGCAGGGTCCGTGTCCCGCCGCCGCACGCTCGACCGCTCAGACTGTGACTTTGCCCCTCTGCTGAACCGGGCGCGGTAGGCCTCGATTCTCTATACGGTAGAGCAGCTTGCCTTCGTTCGCCGATTTTTGACCCGAAATCAGAAACAGGCGGACACTTCGGGTTACTGGGTCCCTAGTCATGGTGAGGGAGAGACTGTTGCTGACAAGCTTCAGATTGCCCGTAAGCCGATACCCTGCATGCTCAGGTCGTGGCCGCCAGCGATTGATCTAGCCAAGGCATGCATTTCGTCGAACTACGCCGGGAAGGCAACCGGCATCCGCGAGTACATCCTCGCGGTTAGATATCGAGGAGCCACCATGCCATCCCGTCCCCATCAGACCCCGACGTCGCTCTCGACCGTCTTCGCTCTCGGTGTGCTCTCCGGGCTCACTGCAAACGCGCTCTTCACGTTCGTGGTGTATGTCCTCTCGACGCTGAGCTGACGACGCTCGGTGCGGGAAAACCCGGGACCCCCGCGGGCGTGGCCGCCAGACCTACCCGCGGGGGCCCCTTCGTCGACCTCTCGGCCCGGAACGGGCCGGACGAGGACGCTCCGAGAGCGCATGCGCGCGCAGTCATGTACGGAGAATCTCCAGGCTCACCTCCCAGCTCGGTGTGGTGGCCAGAGGTTCAGCAAGTCGTCGAATACAGAGAGCTTCTGGCTTGACCCGAATCAAGCACGACTTCAGATCGAACGGGGCTCACTATGAACTAGGGATCGACTCCACCAGAGTGTCCGCCGAGTCTTCTTTTTCTCTGCCCGCTGCATGGCCGCCGCTACTGCGGGCGCCCCTTCTCGTAGGTGACCGTGCGCCGCAGGCTGCCGTCGGCGGCCCAGAAGCGCCACTCGCCCTGCTTCTCGCCGCTCTCGTAGCGCCCTTCGCGGGCCTTCTGGCCGCTGCGGTGGAAAGCGGTCCACTGCCCGCTCTCGACCCCGTCGGTGTAGGCGCCGATCTCGCGCACCGGCCCTTCGACGCCCGCGGCGCCGCCCGGGTGCAGCCAGCGCCACTCGCCGTCGGGCTCGCCGTCGCTGTAGGCGCCTTCGGCGGCCACGCTGCCGTCGGCGTGATAGCGGCTCCACACCCCGGCTTCACGCCCGCTGGCGTAGGTGCCCACGAACCGGCGGGCGCCGTCGCGGTACCAGCCCTCCCAGCGTCCGTGGGGCTGGTCGTCGCGGTAGGGCCCCTGCACCATCGGCTGGCCGTTGTCGTAGAAGGTCACCCACTCGCCGTTCTGGGCGCCGCGTTCGAAGGTGCCCTTCTTCTCCAGCGTGCCGTTGGGGTGCCACCAGCCCCACTCGCCGACCCGGATGTCGACGGGCTCGCCGCTGTCGGACGGCTCGCAGATCTGACAGCCGGCGACGCGCTCTTCGGGGTCGACGGCCCAGTCGCCGTCGCGGTCGTCGCACTGCTGCTTCGCCGGATCGTCGGGCACGCCCATGTCGTACTCGACGGTGCGCCAGCGCTCGCCGCTGTACCAGTACTCGGTCCACTCGCCGTGCTTGCGCCCCCCGACATAGGGGCCCTCGCCCTTCTTCTCGCCGTTGTTGAACCACTCGGTCCAGGTGCCCGAGCGCTCGTCGTCTTCGAATGTGCCGCGGGCTTCGGGGAAAGCCTCCCAGTGGTTGACCTGCCACTCGCCGACCCGCCGCCCGAAGGCGTACTGCCCCTGCCACGCGATGCGGCCGGTGGTGTAGTAGGCGGTCCACTGCCCGTGGCGGTTGTCGGCGAAGTAGCCGCCCTCGCTCTTGAGCTCGCCGGTGTAGAACCACGAGCGCGCCGGGCCGTTGCGCGCCCCCTGCTCGTAGGTCTCCTCGCGGTCGCGCACGCCGTCCGGGGTGAACGTCGTCCACACCCCGGACTTCTGGCCCTCCTCGAAGCGCCCCTGCTCGAGCAGCGTGCCGTCGGCCGCGTAGCGCACCCAGTCGCCGGTGCCGCCGATGATGACCGCCCGGCCGATCTCGGCCCCCTTCGGATCACGATAGACGTGGGCCCCGTCGGGCACGCCGGCGACGTACTGCCCCTCGCGCAAGATCTCGCCGGTGGGGTGGAAGTCGGTCCAGGTGCCGCTCGGCGCGTCCTTCTCGAAGGTCGCCGTCCACTGCTTGCGGGCCTGATCGTCATAGCCGGTCCACTGACCGACCCGCGCCTCTTCGACGACGCAGCCTTCGACCAGATCGGCGTAGTCCACCGTCCAGTCGCCGCCTTTCTCGTCGCAGGCGAGCGCGTGCGGGTCCTGGCGCTGGCCTTCGACGAACTCGACCTTGCGCCACTCGAGGTTGCCTGTGGTGTACTCGGTCCAGACGCCGTGCTCGCGGCCCTTCTCGAACGGGCCCTCCTGCACCTTGGGGCCCCGCCGATGGTGGAAGGCCCAGACCCCGTGCCGCTGGCCCTCGACGTAGGGCCCCTTCTCCCGCACCCGCCCGTCGGGGAAGTAGCGGGTCCAGACGCCGCTGTAGACGTTGTCGGCGTAGCGCCCCTCGGCGGCCTTCTGGCAGTGGGTGTAGTACTCGACCGCCGGCCCCTGCCGCTGGCCGGCGACCCAGGTGACCTCGAACGCCAGCTGGCCGCCGGGGTGATAGCCCTTCCAGACCCCTTGCTCTTCGCCCTCGACGTTGTGCCCCAGGAGGCGGGTGCGCCCGTCGGGGTAGAACTCCTCGTGGCGCCCGTGCAGCGCGCCGTCGACCATCGTCGCCCGGGCCTTGACCCAGGTGGTGCCGCCGCGATCGTCGAAGAAGGTCCACTCGCCTTCGGCCCGCCCGCGCACCCGACAGCCGGCGATCTCGTCGGTCTTCAGCCAGCGGCCGCGGGCGGCGCGACAGGTCGCCCGGTCGATGATGCCCGGCGGGGTGAAGTCGGGCAGCGCCGCCGGGTCGGCCACCGCGCCGCCGTCCGCCGCGCCGCCGTCCGCCGCGCCGTCTACAGCGCCACCATCTACAGCGCCGCCGTCTGCCGCCTCGGCGACGCCCGCGTCCTGGGCCGCCGCCGGCGCTACCCACACGAGCCCCGCGATGATCCACAGCCGCCTCACCGCTCGCTCTTCTCCTTGGGCCCCAAGAGCCCGTCTAGCGCGTCGCGGGCGCTCTGGCGCACCGCGCGGCCGTCGAGGCTGTTGATGTCGCTCTGGGTCAACTCGATGCGCGGGGCGAAGACCTCGTCGTGGAAGCGGTCGATCGCCGCGGCGATCACGTCGCCGGTCGTGCCGTCGGGCGGCTCCGCCTCGGCCTTCTTCGCCGCCGCGTAGTCCTCGCCGGCCAGCGTCGCGCACAGCCGCTTGGCCGTCTGCAGGCAGACCCGGGCGCCCTGCTCGTCGGTCTCGACGCTCAACTCGAACGGCGCGCGGGTATCGAAGTCGAGCCGCGGCGACGCCTGCAGCCGCTCGGTGATCGCGTCGCCGTCGGGCCCGCTCACCGGCCCGAGGGTCACCGGCAGGGCCAGGCCCAGGTGGCGCATGGCGGTCGGCTGGAAGTCGAGCACCGCCGCGTAGTCGCGGCGCGCCCCGTCCAGGTCGCCCGTGCGCCAGCGGCTGTCGGCGATCCAGGCCCGGATGCGGTTGCGCAGCAGCTTGGGCTCCTGCGGCAGCGCCTTCAGGGCCGCCTCGCCGGCGGCGATGGCCTCGGCGTAGTCGCCTTCGCGCCACGTCAGCTCGGCCAGATAGCCGTCGAGGAAGGCGCCCGCCGCGTCGGGGTAGTCGGTCTCGAGCGCGCGCACCTCGGCGATGGCCTTGCGCAGCACGCCGCCGCCGAAGACGGCGAGCATGTCGGCCCCGTACCACGGCATCACGTCGGTGTAATACGGCCGCACGTGCTTGCGCAGGGTCTCGGGCAGCGCCGCCAGCCGGGTCGCCTCCCGGGCCGCGCGCCAGCGGCTCGCCGCGATCTGCTCGGCTTCGAGGCGGGTGCGGATCGCCGGCCAGACGCTGCGCGCCGAGGCCCGCTCGAGCAGCTGGTGGTAGCGGGCGGTCAGCACGCTGTAGCCCAGGAGCGCGTTGCTCAGCTCGACGATCTCCGACGCGGCGCTGATCATGCCCGCGCGGTCGGGCGCCGCGAGGATCTCGCGCACCCGGATCTCGGCCTCGTCGAACTGGCCGAGCGCGAGCAGGAGCTCGACGAAGCGGGCCCGGATGACCATCTCGTTCTGCACCCGCAGATGCGGCGGTCGCGGCGCCGCCCGCAGCGCCTTGAGCGCCGACAGGCTCTGCTGAAACTGACCGAACACGAGGTACATCGCGCTGAGCTGCGCGTGCGGCGAGGTCGGGCAGCTGCCGTCGTTGGCCTTCAGCGCCCGCTGGTCGTAGGTGATCGTCTGCGGGAAGTCGAAGGCCCGCCGCGCCCCCAGCGCCGTATTGGTCGCCAGGATGCAGGTGTCCTGGCCCATCGACTCCAGCGCCCGCTGGCCCCAGGTGTAGCTCGGCTTGCGGTTGCCGGCCTCTTCTTCGACGGCCATCAGCCCGTTGTAGGCCCGCTCGCGGATGTCGGGGTCGGGGTCGTGCAGCAGCGCCTCGCCGATCGCGCGCGCCTCTTCGAAGCGCCCCAGCTTGAGCAGCGGCCAGATGCGGTTGACCGTCTGCTTGGGCGCGTAGTGCGCGTCGAGCAGGTCGAAGGCCGCCAGCTGATCGACGCGGCGGTCCATCTGACCGAGCACGAGCGCCTCGCGCAGCAGTATGCGCCGATGCCACGCGCGCGGATCGCCCGCGGCTGGCGGCAGGCCGTGGGTCAGCTCGACCCGGGCGCGGGCCTTGCGCAGCAGATACAGCGCCCGGGCCAGGTTGCCCTCGGCGTCGGCGTGCACCCGGCCGAGCACGTACGTCGCGATGTACGAGTCGGGGTTCTTGCTCAGCACCGCCTCCGCCTGACGCCGGGCCTTGGGCCAGTCGCGGCGCTGCAGGCTGTCGAACGCCGCCTGCTCGTCCACGTCGCCCTCGATGCCTTCGAGGGCTTCGAACGGGTCCTGCATCTGGGCGCCGACGGGCGAGGCCAGCAGCAGCAGGCAGGCGATGGCGAGCAGTCGGCGCATCAGCGGCTGATGGTCGAACGGCTGAGGGTATCGAGCGGACCGCGGGCGGCGTCGCGCACCACCCGCTCGGGGGCGTCGGCGCCGGGCACCATCGCCAGCCGATGGCGGAAGAGCGGCACGGTGAGGTGCTCGATGTCCGCCGGCGTCACGAAGTCGCGGCCGTCGAGCATCGCCCTGACCTGCAGCGCGGGGATGGCCTGCACCAGCGAGCGGGTCGAGACCCCCTGCGCCACCCGCTTGTCGCTGCGCAGGATGCCGGCGATGTCGACCAGGCACTCGTGCACCTTGGGCGAGACGTGCACCTGACGCCGGATGAGGTCGCGGGCGGCGATGATCTGCCCCCGCGAGACCCGCGCCAGCCCCTCGGGGCCCTGCCGCGGCGAGCCCCAGCTGGCCAGGACCTCCAGCTCGGAGGCGCGGTCGACGTGCTGCATCCGGATCTTGAACAAGAAGCGGTCGAGCTGCGCCACCGGCAGCGGATAGGTGCCCACCGAGTCGAGCGGGTTCTGGGTCGCGATCACGAAGAACAGCGCGTCGAGCCGGTGGCTGACGTTGTCGACGGTGACCTGCTTCTCGGCCATCGCCTCGAGCAGCGCCGCCTGCACCTTGGGGCTGGTGCGGTTGATCTCGTCGACGAGCAGCACGTGGCTGAAGACCGGCCCGCGGCGGAAGTGGAAGTCGTTGGTCGTGGTGTCGAAGACCATCACCCCGGTGATGTCGCTGGGCAGCAGGTCGGGGGTGAACTGCACCCGGCGGAACGGCGCGATGTCGCCGTGCACCGCGTCGGTGATCGACTCGCCGAGCGCCTTGGCCAGGGTCGTCTTGCCCGAGCCGGGGTAGTCTTCGAGCAGCACGTGGCCGTCGCCGAAGAGCGCGACGAGCACCAGCTCGATGACGTCGTCGCGGCCCATCACGTCGTGGCGGATGCGGGCGCGCACCCGCTCGACGATCGCGCGGGCGGCGGCCAGATCGCGCACGGCCTCGACCGGGGTCTTCTCCAGAGCGGGCGGCGGAGCGGGATGTTCGTCGAACACGGGTCCTCGCGGGTCTCGGGTCAATCGGTCAACAAGCGATCAACGGGTGAACCACCACCCGAACGGATTCAGCGAGCCCAACGCCCGCTTCCAGCCGGGCATGCGCGCGCGATACTCGCGGCGCACCGCCCGGGACAGATCGTATACCGCCTGCGCGTCGTCGTCGCGCGGTCGGCCGAGCGCCATGCGCAGATGCACCCGGGTCAGCGGCGCCAGCGACGGCGCCCACTCGGCCAGCCGCTCGGCGTGGCGCTCGCGGGTCTCGTCGCGCCGACGGCCCAGGCCCAGGTCGCTGAAGCGGTCCAGCGTCGCGGCGAACTGCAGCCGATGGGCCTCGGGGCGCGCGGCGGCGGCGGCCAGCCGGCCCAGCTTGACGCTGAAGCCGCCCAGGATGAGCACGCCGACGAGCCCGACGAGGCTCCAGCCGATGCGGGCCCAGGGGATGGCCCACTTACCGTCGGGGTCGCCGCGCCCGCCGGTGGGGTCGTCCCGGGCCAGCTCGCCGAGCAGGCTCTCGAGCGACTGGTCGACGAAGCGCGGCGGCGGCTCGTCGCTCTGCTCGGGGTAGATGTCGAACGGCACCCAGCCCACGCCGGCGATGTGGATCTCGGGCCAGGCGTGGGCCCGGTCGCCGAGGATGAGCACCGCCGAGCCGGCCCCGCGGGTCCAGGCGTCGACCGCGTAGCCCACCGCGACCCGGGCGGCGATGCCCTGGCTGCGAAACAGGTTGGCCGCCGAGTGGGCGAAGTGCACGCAGTAGCCGCGCATGCTGCCGAAGAGGAACGAGCCGGTGGGGTCGTCCCCCAGGTGGCGCTCCTTGCGGGTGTAGAAGCCCTCTTTCTCCAGATAGCGCTTGATGGCGTAGGCCACCATCAGCGGGTCGCCGGCGAAGCGCGGGTCGACGTCGCGGGCCAGCTCGTCCGCCAGCGCCGCGTAGCGCGGGTCGTCGGGGTGGGCCAGGTAGTGCTCGGCTTTCTGTGGCGACCAGTCGTCGGGGATCGAGCCACGCCCCACGAGCCGGCTGGTGGGCGCCGACAGGGCCAGCGAGACGGCGTCGTAGGCCGCCACGAAGCGCCGCGGGGCCGGGTTGTGGTGCGGGCGCACCTCGATCGAGGCGGTCAGCGCCAGCGGCTGGGGGTGGTCGACGAGCAGGAACATCGTCGTCGGCACCCGCTTGAAGAAGCTCGGGTCATGGCTCGGCGCCGCGTCGAGCGGCCCGTCCACGGGGAACTGGCGGATGACGTCCTGATCGAACTGCCCGCTCTCGTCGATGGACAGCCGGGTGCCGTCGAAGCGGGACAGCACCTGCTGACGGAAGTAGTACAGCCCGCCCTGGGGCTCGTGCTCCGCGTGGAACAACGCCAGCGCCACCGGCCGCGGCGGGGGCGGGTTGCCGCCGCCCGACCCGTCGCCAAGGGAGTCGCCCGCGCCGCCGCCGCCGCCCGAGTTCGGGTCGTCGGGCTTGCCGTCGCCGTCCTTGTCTTCGCCGGTGAGCCCGGCGGTGGGCGAGGTGTCGACGGCGATGCGCTGGTCTTCGAGCAGCCAGTAGACCCCCGCGCCGACGAGCAGCAGCAAGATCAACGTCAGCGCCAGCTTGAGCGGCCGCTCGCGGCGCAGGGCCAGCATCACCGCCGCCGCCGCCGCGATCACGCCCAGCGCCTGCAAGAGCACCTGCGGGTCGAGCCCCTGGGTCAGCGCCCAGTCGCTCAGCCAGCGCGGGCGGTTGATCATCAGCTCGCGGTGGCGGGCGAAGAGGTGGGCCACCGCGCCGATGACCCCCGCCGCCTCGAGCACCGACCACGCCCGGTTGCGGATGGCCAGGCAGCGCACCGCGAAGACCGCGCCGCCGATCAGGCCGCCGAAGAGCGCCGCGTCGGAGACCACCAGGGTCAGCCGGCTCGACAAGAAGCCCCACACCCCGGTCGACTCGGCGATCCAGCGGGCCAGCGGCAGCGCGAGCACCGCCAGCGTCAGCCCGAGGCCGGCCCCAACCACGGCCCGCAGCCGCCGGGCCATCACCAGCCGGGCGAGCAGCACCGCCAGCGCCGCCGAGGCCGCCGCCGTCACCAGCGCCGCGCCGCCGGCCAGCGGCCACGCGCCGAGCAGCGCCGCGCTGGCCAGCACCAGCGCCCGCACCAGCGACAGCCCCCAGGGCTCGTCGGTCGGGCGATCGATGTCGCGCGCAGCGGTCATACGTGCCTCAAAGACTCCAACTCGGCCTCGGCCAGCACCCGGCCGGCGCTGCGGTGCACCACCTTCACCGGCGCGTTGAGCCGGCGCAACGCATCGTAGAGCCCGGGCAGCGCCCGCAGGTCGCGGCCGGCGCCGGGCGGCGGCTCCCGGAGCCAGCGCCAGCGGTCCGCGACCGGGCCCAACACCCCGTCGGCGCTGGCGATCACCGTCGGCGGGGCGGGCAGCGCTTCGACGAACGCCGCCAGATGGGCCTGCCACGGGCCGGGCTCGCCGGGTACGAACAGGATGCACCGCCCCAGACGTTCCCGGGGCACCGCCGCGAGGAAGCCGGCGAGCCCCTCGCCGCCCGCGCTGCGGTGATGGGCCGACGCGATGATCGCCATCAGCGCCGCCTCGGGCGTCGTCGCCGGGGTCGCGGTGCCGTCGGCCCCGAAGGTGAAGTCGGGGCCCAGCAGCCCCGCCTCGACGAAGGTCCGGGCCACCGACGCCGCCGGCTCGTCGCCCTCACCGGCCACGAAGTAGGCCACCGTGCTCGGCTGCGGCGCCACCGCGCGCTCGGGCATGCGCACCAGCAGCCGCCGCGAGCGGGCGTAGGCCTTCCACAAGATCAGCCGCACCGGGTCGCCGGGGCCGTAGCGCCGCATCTCGACCAGATCGCCCTCGACCTCGCCGCTGGGGTGGGCGTGCCCGTCGCCGGCCGCGTTGCGGATGGCCGCGGTCAGATCGACCGTCGCCCGGGCCGGCTCGACCGTCAGCGTCGCCGGCCACGCCCGCTCGAAGCCCAGCTTCGCCAGGCCGAAGACATCGCTCACCGCGAAGCGCCGCAGGACCGTGCGCGGGCGGCCGCGCTCGCCGAAGACCACCCGCTCCCGGGCCAGCGCCCCGTCCGGTTCGAGCAGCACCTCGACCGCGGCCGGCTCGGCCCACTGCACGTCCATGCGGATCAGCGGCCAGAAGCGGAAGCGCGGCACCGCGAAGCCGGTGTCGAGCGGGTGGCCGACCTCGTGGTGGGCCTCGACCCGCCCCGGCGCGCGGCGCAGGTGGGTCCACAAGACGAGGCCGGCCAGCGTCACCCCGATCACCGAGACCGCCAGCACCGCCAGCACCGCCAGCCCGGCGGCGCGGATGACGAAGTCGGACTGTTCGAGGCCCCAATACGACAGGCCGCCCCAGGCCATCAGGCCCGCCAGCAGGCCGGCGGCCGACAGCGGCACCCGGCCCCAGATCCGGGACCATGCCCGGCGCGCGCGGGCCGGCAGGGATCGGGGGCGTGCGGTCATCGGGTCAGTCCTCCCACCATCGGGGCCGCGGCGCAAGTCGCCACCGAGGTGTGACCCCCGACGGGCGATCCGGGTTGCGTCGACCGCTGCGATCCCGTGTGTCATGGCCGGTTGCAGAGCCTCGAGCCCGGCGCCACGGACGCGGGCCGTCTGTCACGTCCGTCACTCGAAGGGGCTCGATCAGACATGTTCGAGTTGAACCAAACTCTCGCGCGCCCAAACGAACGTTCGGCGTCGCTTCGTATATTTCCTTCTGGGCCATACCTTCGGCCGGGTTGGCACCGTCACGTTTGTACAAATACCCGGAATACAAAGGGAAATAATTACAGTATACGTAATTTAGCTATTGCCCTCGCCAAGGGCTGACCTCCATACTCCAGCCATCGCAGCTCACCGCATCGCCACCAGACGACATGGAGGGGAAGTCATGTCGCACGCACCTGACGTGTACGCCGAAGACGACTCGCCGCCCGAGCGCCTCAACGTCGCCGCCGAGCAGCTCCGGCTGGCGTCCACCGCCCTCTCGGCGCTGGCTCACCTCGTCGACGAGGACGACGACGTCCTGCGCCCGCACATCGAGCGGCTCGAGAGTCGGGCGACCGAGCTGATGCGCACCGCGAATCGGCTGGCCCGCGACATGGGCGTCGCGTCCAAGTGGGGGCTCGACATCCTCTTCGCGCCGGCCGCCGCGGCCGCGCCGCTGCGCATCGCGTCGCCGGACGAGTCGATCGACCTCGAGCCCATCGAGCTGCTCGAACCCATCGAGCCGCCCGCCGTGCCGCGCCGGGCGGTGCACAAGACGCACCCCCCGTGGACCCCGCGCGTCGTCCTGCCCACCCCGCCGCTCGAGAGCCTCGCGTCCGCGGACGAGAGCACGTACTGAGCGTCAGGGCGTCCTGAGCGTCAGGGCGTCTGCGCGGCGGCTGGCTCGTCGGCCGTGGCTGTCGGCGTCGCTGCGCGCCGCTGCGCAAGCTCGGCCGCCACCCACGTCAAAGAGCGATTGTGCCCGAGCCGCCCGCCTTGCCACTCAGCGGGCAGCGCCACCACCGCCTCACCGGCCCAGTCGACCACCTGCGGATCGGCCTCGAGGTCCTTGAAGGCCCCGTCCTGGGCGTGAACCGTGCGCCATTGGGTGATCTGCGCGTCGCCCGCGCCGGCGTCTCCCGGCTTCACCGCGCCGCACAGCCGGTTCATGCGCGGCACCCCGGCCAGCGGCGCGGCGACGGTGTGCACCTCCAGCGGCACCGGGCCGGCGTAGCGCCGGGCCATCAGGGCGCTGATCAGGCCGCCGTAGCTGTGGCCGATCACGACGATCCGGGCGACGCCCGGCCGCCCGGCGACCTCGGCGATCGCCGCCGCCAGCTTCGCCGCGCCCTTGTCGGGGCAGGTCATCCAGTCCCAGCGGAACCAGGTGGTGCTCTCGGCGTCGAGGGTGCCCAGCGGCCCGACCCACTCCTTGCCTGTGCTGCCGTAGCCGTGCACCGCGATCAGCGGGGTATCGCTCGGGCGCGCATCGAGCCGGTTGAGGCCGAGCGGTCGATCCATCAGCCAGTCGCCGGCGCGCTCCGCCTCGTCGGCGGCGCTCGCCTGCCGCAGCTCGTCGAGCGTCGGGTTGCGCTGGGGATGCGACGTGCACGCGACGAGCGGCAGCGCCCACAGCAGCGCGCTCAGGGCACACAGAGTCGCGCGACGGTTCATGGGACCCTCCAGGTCGGCCGACGGTGACCCCGTCTGCATGTCGCGGCCGGCGTCTGCTGTCAAGGCGCCGTGGCGTTCGCGGCCGCCACCGACGGACCTCGGCCTCGATTCGGCTCCGGTTTATCGGCAAGGTCGGGGGGCACCTCACCCGCGCTCTCACCGGAGGCCTCGATGCGCCGAACCGCGACCGCCGCGCTGCTCGCCCTGCTCGTACTGCCGACTCTGTGGGCCTGCGACGACGTGGGCGACACCCCCAGCATCACCCTGATGCCCTTCGACCGTGGCCTCGACGGCCCGCTCGATCCGGACGCCGACCTGCCCGATCTCGCGCCGCTGCCCGACGCCGCGCCCGGCGACATGGCCGAGCCGGTCGTCGACATGGCCCCGGCCCCCGACGCGGCGCCGCTCTCGCCCGGTGAGCTGTGCGACCCCTGCCGCCCCGACGGCAGCTGCGCCGAGGGCGGGCTGTGCCTGACCAACCAATCGACGATGGAGCAGTTCTGCGGCAGCCCGTGCTTCATCGACGCCGACTGCCCGCGGGGCGCGACGTGCTTCGACCTGGGCGACGGCAGCCGCCAGTGCGTGCCGGTGGGCGCCACCTGCGACGGCTTCCCGCCCTCCGACCAGGGGGCGCCGTGCGTCGACGACGACGGCTGCCGGATCGAGGCCGATCGCTGCGTCGACGCCGCCGAGGCCGACTACTGCTCGGTCGAGTGCGCCGTCGACAGCGACTGCCCGCCGGGCTTCGAGCGCTGCTTCGAAGGCCTCTGCCGCGCCGTATGGGAGCTGGGCCCCGAGGGCTGCGGCCGCGACCCGGGCAGCCCGCTGCCCCCGTGCGGCGACGGCTGCGGCGACGGGCTGACCTGCGCCGCCGAGCTGCTCGATGCGCTGCCGTCCACCGTCGCGCCCTTTTGCACCCGGGCCTGCGCCGGCGACGCCGACTGCCCCGCCGGGACCCGCTGCGCCGAGACCGGCGGCGGCTCGATCTGCCTCGATACCCGCTGCGACTGCCTCGCCCGGCCGGCCGATCAGCGCCTGCTCGACGACGCGCTCGCGCTGGCCGGCGTCGACCGCTGCAGCGCCGGCTTCGACCGCGAGATGTTCGCGCTGTTGCGGCCCGACGTGGCCCACGACCCCTTCCGCCTGAGCTTCACCGATCCGGCCCATCGCTACGGCTACGGCGGCCTCGAGTGGGCCCGCGGGGTGCAGGCGTCGCTGGCCGACGCCGCCGAGGGCGAGGGACCGCTGGCGACGCTGATCGCGCGGGCGGCGGCGCTGGTCGACGCCCCGATCGACGACGTGCCGCTGGCCTATGGCGCCGCCGGCGAGACGCCGCTGGTGGATGTGCTCGCCGACCTGGGCGCCGAGCGGGCCGCCGCCGAGGAGGCGCTGGCCGACGTGCCGCCGAGCCTGCGCCGCAAGGCGGCCCGGGTCCTGCGGGCGGCCGAGGCGGTGGCGGTGGCCCGGGCCCGCATCGCCGGCGAGAGCGGCCTGGACGACGACGACCTCGAGGCGCTGCACCGCCTGGTGCCGGGCACGATGATCGTGCGCCCCGACTTCGCCACGATCGACATGCGCAGCCGGTCGGTGAAGCAGCTGCTCGACGGCGGCTTCGACCTCGCGCCGCTGCTCGCCGCCGGGCGCGATCTGGCGGCGACCATCGAGGCCATCGACTGGGACGCCGAGCGCGGCGCGGTGGGCTTCGAGGCGCGCGTCGAGACCGACCTGGGCCCGGTCTTCGTGCACGACGCCCGGGTGCAGACCCTCGACGAAGACGTCGGCGGCGCCTTGCTGGTGCTCGACGTCGGCGGCGACGACATCTACCGGGCGCCGGTGGGCGCGACGGCCACAGCGGCGATGCCGGTGGCGGTGGTCATCGAGCTCGACGGCGACGACCGCTACGGCTTCGCCGGCGACGACGCCGCGCCCGACGTGGCCGATCTGGCGCCGGCCGACGCCGCGGGCCGTTACGACGGCAGCCACCCCCAGGTCGGCGACGCCTACGGCCCGATCTCCCGCTCCGACGCGGCCCGCCAGGGCGCCGGCATCCTCGGGGTCGGCCTCGTCTGGGACGCGGGCGGCGACGATACCCGGCTCTCGCACCGGCTCTCGCAAGGGGCCGGCGTGCTCGGCCTCGGCGTGCTCTTCGACGGCGACGGCCGCGACACCTACATCTGCGAGCAGGGCTGCCAGGGCGCGGGCAGCTACGGGGTCGGGCTGCTCGTCGACCGCGGCGCCGGCGACGACGACTACCTCGGCGTGCAGTCGGTGCAGGGCTTCGCCTACGTGCGCGCGTTGGGCTATCTGCACGACGAGGGCGGCAACGACGACTATCGGGCGCTCTTCGGCGACCCCGAGCTGGGCGGGGCGTTCCTCTATCCGAACGCGCAGAATGCCACCTCGAATACCAGCCTGGCCCAGGGCGCCGGCTTCGGCCGGCGGGCCGACTTCACCGACCAGGTCTTCGCCAGCGGCGGCCTCGGCGTCTTCCGCGACGGCGGCCTCGGCAGCGACCGCTATCAGGTCGACGTCTTCGGCCAGGGCACCGGCTTCTGGTTCGGCACCGGGCTCTTCAGCGACGGCGGCGGCGACGACATCTACGAGGGCCGCTGGTACGTGCAGGGCTCGGGGGCCCACTTCGCGATGAGCTTCTTCTTCGAAGAGGGCGGCGACGACGTCTACAACCGCCCGGAGACGATCATCGCCACCGCCACCGGCCAGGGCCACGACATGTCGCTGGGCTGGCTGGTGGACTTCGCCGGCGACGACACCTGGACCGCGCCGGGCCTCGGCCTGGGCGCGGGCAACGACAACGGCATCGGGTTCTTCCTCGAGCTGGGCGGCGCCGATACCTACACCGTGCCCGACGGGCGCACGTTCGGCGGGGCGGCTATCGGCGATCGCGGCGCGGCGTTCGAGAACGCGCTGTGCCTGGGCGTCTTCGTCGACGCCGACGGGCTCGATACCTACGCCGTGCCCGACGATGCGCCGATGAGCGACGACAACCGCTGGCGCTGGGAAGAGCGCCGCCCCGACCACAAGCCGGGCGAGCGCGGGGCGGGCATCGACGTCAGCGGCGGCGCGATCGCGATCCCCTGAGCGCGCCGCCGACGGCCTCAGGCGAGGCCGATGCTCTCGTCGAGGTAGACGTCCTGCACCGTATTGAGGATCTCGATGCCCTCGGCCACCGGCTTCTGGAAGGCCTTGCGCCCCAGGATGAGGCCCATGCCGCCGGCGCGCTTGTTGACCACCGCGGTGACCGCCGCGTCCTGCAGGTCGTTGTCGCCGCTGGCCCCGCCGCTGTTGATGAGCCCGATGCGGCCCATGTAGCAGTTGGCCACCTGGTAGCGGCACAGGTCGATGGGGTGCGCCGTGGTCAGCTCGTCGTAGACCCGGGCGTGCGTCTTGCCGAACCGCAGGTCGCGGAAGCCGCCAGCGTGCACCGTCGGCAGCTTCTGCTTGATGATGTCGGCCTTGATCGTCACCCCGAGGTGGCACGCCTGCGAGGTCAGGTCAGCGGCGGTGTGATAGTCGGTGCCGTCCTTCTTGAAGGCCGAGTTGCGGGTGTAGCACCACAGGATGGTGAACAGCCCCAGCTCGTGGGCCTGCTGGAAGGCCTCGGAGACCTCCTGCAGCTGGCGCCGGCTCTCGTGGCTGCCGAAGTAGACCGTCGCCCCGATGCCCACCGCGCCCATGTCGAACGCCTGCTTCACCCGGGCGAAGAGCGTCTGGTCGTAGAAGTTGGGGTGCGAGAGCAGCTCGTTGTGGTTGATCTTGACGATGTAGGGCACCCGGTGGGCGTACTTGCGGGCCGTCGCGGCCAGCACGCCCAGGGTCGAGGCGACGCCGTTGCAGCCGGCCTCGACGGCCAGCTCGACGATGGCCGACGGGTCGAAATAGCGCGGGTTGGGCGCAAAGGAGGCGCCGGCGGTGTGCTCGATGCCCTGGTCGACCGGCAGGATCGACAGGTAGCCCGTGCCGCCGAGGCGGCCGTTGCCGAAGAGCGTCTGCAGGTTGCGCAGCACCGGCACCGGGCGGTCGGTATGGGTGAAGACCCGGTCGATGTAGTCGGGGCCGGGGTGATGCAGATCGGCGGCGGCGATGGTCTCGCTCTGGTGGTCGAGCAGCCACGGGGCTTTGGCGCCGAGCAGGGTCGTGATGGCCTTGGACATGGGGGACTCCTCGTCGACGGATCGGGAGACGGTTGAGGCGGCCGCACTGTGGACCGCCGCCGCCGAGCTTACCAGTCGCTCAGTATTGAGTCACCACGAAGAGAGGCCCGTGAGACTGCCCGTCGCGGCCGATCGCGCACGGTATGCGCACTGCACGGTTGCTCCCCGGGCGCCCCGTGCCTATCGTCGCCCCGTTCGACCCACCCAGGAGGCCCCCATGTTCTCGCCCGAGGCGCACACCCCCCACGTCAGCGACGCCAGCGAGGCCGACGTCCGCGAGAAGGTCATCGAGAAGAGCATGACCCTGCCGGTGCTCGTCGACTTCCGCTCGGCCCGCAGCCCCGACAGCATCGAGCTCAGCAAGACCCTCGAGGCGCTCGCCGCGGAGTACGACGGCCGCTTCGCCCTGGTGCGGGTCGACATCGACCGCAGCCCGCAGGTGGCGATGATGTTCCGCATCCAGGCCATCCCGACGGTCTACCTCGTCGACCAGGGGCAGCCGATCGACGGCTTCCAGGGCGGCCTGGGCGAGAGTCAGATCCGCCAGTTCCTCGGGCGGCACATCCAGGCGCCCGAGCGCGACCCGCTCGAGGCGGCGGCGTCGGCGATGGCGGAGGGGCAGTTCGAGGTGGCCGCCGGCTACTACCGGGCGGTGCTCGCCGACAAGCCGAGCCACGGCGAGGCGCTGTTGGGCATGGCCCGGGTCGCGCTGTCGTCGGGGGACGCGGGGGCCGCTGGCGGCTGGATCGACCGCATCGAAGACGGCGACCCGGCCCACGACGCCGGGCAGCGGCTGCGGGGCATGCTCGCCTTTGGCGCCTACGCCGGCGATCCGGCCGCGCTGCAGGCGCGGGTCGCGGCCGACGCCAAAGACGTCGAGGCATGGTACGCCCTCGGCGCGACCCGGGCGCTCGGCGGCGACTACGAGGGGGCCTTCGCCGCCTTCCTCGAGGTGGTCGGCCGCGACCGCGAATACCTGGAAGACGGCGGGCGCAAGGCGCTGCTCTCGCTCTTCGACCTGATCGGGGCCACCGACGAGCGGGTGATCAAAGCCCGCCGGCGGCTGGCGTCGCTGCTCTTCTGATCGCGCCTACTCGCAGCAGACCGGCACGACCTCGATCGAGTCGCCGAGCACCTGCCCGTCGACCAGGCTCTCCACCTCGAAGCGCAGGGTCATCGTCTGCCCCGAGGTGAGCTGCACCTGGTCGTTGTCGTCGTAGACCACCGCCACGCCGGCGTAGTCGAAGACCGTCGGATCGTCGCGGTCCGTCGGCAGCCCGAACTCGCTGTAGTCGGCGCGGGCGATGCTCACCCCGTCCAGGTCGAGCCAGAAGCGCAGCCGCACGTCGCTGTCGTCGAAGCCGGCGCCGCGAAAGCCGCCCCAGACGTGAAAGCCGCCCTGGATGCCGGCGATGATCGGGACCTCCTGCCCCGCCTCGAGCGCCTCGTACGACCGGAAGCCGGTGCCCAGCTCGACCCAGCCCTCGGCCGGCGCGGCGTCGGCGTCGCTCGGCGCCGGGCGGGCCATGTCGGCCGGCGCGCCGCCGTCGCTGCCCGGCGCGGGCGTCGGCGGGTCGTCGGCTTCACCGCCGCAGCCAGCGAGCGCGAGGGCGAGGCACGCCGCGCCCAGCGCCGGCAGAATGCCTCCAGAGCTTCCAGAGCCACCAGGGGCCCGCCTGGGGCCCGTTCGTCGCGCGCCGCTCACCGGGAGGGGGTCGGCGGGATCGGGCTCGGGGGGCGCCGCAGGGGCCACCGGCGGCCATCGGGCCGTACGCGGGTGCCTTTCTTCGCGCCGGCCTCGGTCTTCCGCGGGCCGGCGGCGGGCAGCACCCGCTTGAGCGCCGCCCGCAGCGCCGGGTCGTCGCGCTTCACCTCGTCGGTGGTCTGCCAGACCAGCCGCCCGGCGGCGTCGTAGAGGAACGTCGCCGGGATCTGCTGCACCCGAAACGGCTTCGCCGAGTCGCCCTGCGCGTCGTGCAGCACGGTGTAGCTCAGCCCGTGGCGCTCGGTGAAGGTCTCGGCGGTGCCCAGGTCGAGGTCGATGTTGATGCCGACGACCTGCAGCCCGTGGGCGGCGTAGCGGGTGTGCAGGTCCTGGATGACCGGCAGCTCCTTGATGCACGGCTGGCACCACGAGGCCCACAGGTTGATCAGCACCGGCTTGCCCTTCAGCCCCGACAGCTTCACCGTGCGCCCGCTCAGGTCGGGCCAGCCGGCGTCGGGCAGCGGGCTCATCAGCGGCACCTCGGCGGCGGCGGGGCCGGCGAGCAGCAGGCTCAGCGCCAGCGGCAACAAACCGAGCGCCTTCATGCGTGGCCCTCGCCCTCGGCGAGCGGCTCGGAGAGCTCGAGCAGCACCCCGCCGGTGGCCTTGGGGTGCACGAACGCGATGCGCATGCCGCCGGCGCCGATGCGCGGCTGCTCGTCGATCAGGCGGATGCCGGCGGCCTTGTACTGCGCCAGCACCGCGTCGATGTCGTGCACTTGCACGCAGATGTGGTGGATGCCGGGGCGGTTCTTGGCGAGGTAACGGGCGATGGGGCCGTCGGGATCGGTGGGCTCGAGCAGCTCGAAGTGGCTTTCGCCGACGGTGAAGAAGGCGGTGCGCACCTTCTGGTCTTCGACCACCTCGACGTGCTCGACCTCGGCCCCGAGCAGGGTCTCGTAGAGCGGGATGGCGTCGGCCAGCGAGGGCACGGCGATGCCGAGATGATCGATCTTCTTGAACAGGCGCTTGGGCGCGGGGGTGTCACTCATGGGCGGATTGTCGGTGGCCGGCGGCAGATGATTCAAGCGGTGCGCCGCGACGTGGCTCTGCACGCGACGCCGGCGGCGGGTCGGGGTCACTCGTCCTCGCCGTTCCACTCTTCGGGCGGCGTCGGCGGCGGCGGCTGGATGCCGTCGTCTTCGATGGTCGAGAACTTGGGCTGCCAGCGGCGCAGCGAGACCGGTCGCCGGGGCGTGCGCTCGGTGCCGTAGAGCAGCACGTGCTGCCAGGGCAGCGAGTCGATCTGCCCGATGAGCTTGAAGCCGTAGCCGGCGATCTCGCGGTGCAGGCGCTGCTTGGTGATCGTGCGCCGCTCATCGACCTCCGGCGGGCGCTGCTCGGCGCGGTACTCGACGAGCACCAGCCGCCCGTCGGGGGCCAGGGCCCGCTCGATGCCGGTCATCATCGCCTCGGGGCGATCGAACTCGTGGTACGCGTGCCCCAGCAGCACCAGATCGCAGCCGCCCTCGGGCAGCGCCGGGTCGTCGGGCTGCCCGCCCACCCGCTGGATGGGCACCATCTGATCGCCCCGCCGCCGGGCGGTATCCTCGCGCACCGCGAGCGCTTCGAGCATCGCCGGCAGGATGTCGACGGCGATGACCTTGCCGCCGGGATAGACCAGCCGGGCCAGCTGCAGGGTGAAGTAGCCGTTGCCGGCGCCGACGTCGCAGGCGGTCATGCCCGGCACGATGTTGAGCCCGTTGAACAGCAGATCACGCCGCTCGACCCGGGCCCGCTCGAGGCGCACGAAGTCCGGCGCCTCCTCCATCGTGGTGCGTGGGGCGACCTGGCGGCCGTCCACCTTGGTCACCCCCTGCTTGTCGACGGGCGGGCCGCCGCAGCCGAGGGCCAGGGCGGCGACGAGGCCCAGCGCGCGCAGGGCGCTGTGGGCGGCGGGTGCGGTGCAGACGTGTCGCATACCGCACACGATACGCGGCTCGGCGGGCGGACGCGATCTCTCTCGGTTGGCCCGTCCGCTCCTGCCGCCGCCGCACCGCCGCTGCACCGCCGCGCGCCGGGGCGCTATCATCCCGTCGATGCAGACCGGATCACCCACGCTGGCCGACCACGGCTACGCCCGCTGGCCGCGCCTGCTGCCGCCGCCGCTGCTGGCCCGGCTGCAGGTGGCGGCGGCGGCGGCCTATGCCGACCTCGCCCGTCGCTTCACCCGCAGCGCGCCGGTCATGCCGGTCGAGCTCGCGCCGGGCGTGCACCATGTGCCCACCGCCGACTCGATCTCGCTGGCCGCGCTGCCCGACGCCGACGCGACGTGGGCCGCCGCCGAGGCCGCGCTGGCGCCGGTCTTCGCCGCCGAATTCGCCGGCCCGCCCCGTCGGCTGACGGCCCACGCCTGGCTGCGGCGCCAGCATCCGCCCGGTCGACCACGGCCGCCGGGCGTGCCCCACGGCTGGCATCAGGACGGCGGGCTGGGCTTCGACTATCTCCGCGGCGATCCCTCGACAGGCCTGCTGCCGATGCTGACCGCCTGGATCCCGTTGATGGCCTGCGGACGGGACGCGCCCGGCCTGCGGCTCGAACCGCGCCGCCGCTCGGCGCTGATCCCGCTCGATCGCCTGGGTCACGCGCAGGCGGTCGATGTGCCCGCGCTGGCGGCGGGCGAGGCGGTGCTGATGCACGGCGGCACGCTGCACGCCACCGCGTCGCGGGGCACGGCGTCGCGGATCAGCGTCGAGCTGCGCTGGCTGCCCCGGGATCTCGAGGCGCGGGTATAGCGCGCGCCGTCAGCCCGGGTCGCGGGCGGGCAGCCCGATGAACCAGTTGGGCCGTCCGCGGCTCATGCCAGCTTCTTCGCCAGCCGCCCGAAGGTGCGTTGGGTGCGTACGGTGGTGATGCCCAGCCGCCGGTCGAGCGCCTTCTGGTCGAGCGTCGACGTCGACAGGCCCGCCCGCGGCAGCCAGTAGATCTGGCGGCCCTCGAAGGCCAGCCGGTCCTCGGCGGGCTGCTCGGCGATAATGGCGGCCCGCGTCGCCGCGTCGGGCGCGGCGTCGAGCACGATCACCTGCACCCGGCCCTCGGTCTCGGCCAGCTCGGCGGGCGAGAACGGCCGGGCCTCGGCGATGGCGATCACGTCGGCGGCGCTGCGGATCCGGGTGGGCACGGCGTAGCCCAGCTGCGCTTCCAGCCCGGCTTCGATCCGCCCCTGCAGCGCGCGGGCATCGTCGTCGCCGCCGTCGAAGATCACGTTGCCGCTCGCCTGAAACGCCACGGCGCCGGTGAAGCCGATCGCTTCGAAGCAGGCGACCAGCTCGGGGTTCTTGATGCGGCGCTTGCCCAGGTTCATGCCTCGCAGGAAGGCGACGTACGTGCTCATGGCGCGCAATCTACGGCAGCGGGCAGGCGTTGGCCAGCGTCGGCGGCGCTGGTCCGTGCCGGGCGGTCAGTCGTGCAGCAGCCGGTCGAGCTCCGCCGGCCACGGGGCTTCGAAGCACCGCGGGCCGCCGTAGTCCAGCTCGAGCCGCCAGGCGTGCAGGGCATGCCGCCGATGGCCCAGGCGCGCGAGCTCGGCCTCCGTCAGCGGGCGGTCGAGGTGGGCCAGAAAGAGCGCTTCGTCGGGCCCGTAGAGCTTGTCGCCGACGATGGCGTGGCCGGCGAGCGCCAGGTGCACCCGGATCTGGTGCTGGCGGCCGGTTGTGGGGCGGGCCTCGACCAGCGCTCGCAGGCGGTCCCGGTGCCGGCCCAGGCGCAGGGTGACGCACTCGGTGGTCGCCGGCTTGTCCCCGCGCCCCATCTTCAGCCGCACCGCGCTGTCTTCAGCGAAGCCGAGGGGTTGATCGACGGTGAATCGCGGCGGCGGGTGCCCCTCGACGACGGCGCGGTAGGTCTTGCGCACCCGCTCTTCGGCGAACGCGGCCTTGAGTCGGCGGTCGGCGAGCCGGTGCCGACTGCAGATCAAGACCCCCGACGTCTCGACGTCGAGCCGATGGGCCGGCTCGGGGATCGCCGCGTCGCTCTCGGTGACGCTCGCGGCGAGGAAGTGGGTCACCGTCGCCTTGAAGCGGGTCGCGGTGGGGTGCACCGCCAGCCCGGCCGGCTTGTCGAGCACCAGCAGGTCGCGATCGCGGTGCAGCTCGGCGGGCACGGGCGGGCTCGCGTCGGCGTCGGGCACCGGTCGCCGAGCCCAGAGGCGCTGCCCGGCGCGCACCGGCTGGCTCTTCTTGAGCGGGCGACCGGGGTCGTCGAGGTCGACCACATCGAGGCGGGCGGCGCGGGTGCGCGACAGCCGCGGGATGCGCAGCGAGAGAAAACGATCGAGGCGCAGCCCGTCGCTGCCGGGGTCGACGACCAGCGACCAGCCGGCCTCGGTGGGCGGGGGACGGTGCATGGGGCGACACGCTCGCGCCGACGGGGGTCTACTTGAACTTGACCTTGCTCAGCCCGGTGGCCTGCCCCGGCGGCTGGTTGAAGGTCGCGGTCACCCGCCGACCGCTGACCTTGGAGACGGTGATCGTGCCCGCCGGGCTGCCGCCCTTGTAGACGGTGGCCCTCTGGCCGACCCGCACGTCGCTGCCGCCGGGCACCACGATGGTCAGCACCACCGCCTGATCGTCCTTGGTGGGGATGATGCGCACCACCTTGCCGGTGACCGCCAGCGCGACCGGCGCCGGCGGCGGATCGGCCGGTTTCTCCACCGGCGGCGGCTTCTTCACCGGGCGCTTGACCGGCGTCCGCCGGGTGCGCTTGCGCCGGGTGCGCTTGGGCGGCGGCTCGGGCTCGGCCTCGACCACCTGCGTCGGCGGGGGCGGCGGCGGCGGAGGCGGCGCGGCATAAGCCACCCGCACGCCGACGGTGTAGACCGAGCCGCCCTTCTGGCTGAACATCCGGACGTAGTACTTGTCGGGCGCCTCTTCGACTTCCTTGGCGAAGACGTAGTTGGTCTGGCCCGGCGTGACGAGCTGCCGGTCGAGCCGGTTGCCGAAGGCGTCGGTCAACTCGACGAAGGCCTTCTCGGTCTGCTCGGGCGTATCGACGCTGACCTCGATGCGCATGCGGCCCGGGTCGAGCACGTCGACGTACTTCCAGTCGGTGTGGTCGCCGCCCGGCGCGTCGATGCGATCGGTCACCGTGCGGTCGACGAAGACCGCCATCGCCTGATCGCGGGCGGCGTCGCCGCCCGAGTTGCTGTCGAGCCGGGTATCGTTGGCGCTGCACGCGGCGAGGGCGGCGAGCAGAGCCAGCGGCGCGGAGCGCCGGATCATGGTGCCGTTCATCGGGTCCTCACCCTCACCCGTCGATGGTGGGCGATGCTCTTCTTCTGCAGCGGGGTCGAGGCGGTCGAGACCCGGGCCTCGGCGCTCTCGATGACGAAGTCGCTGCCGTCGAGGCGCTTGCCGTCGTCGTCGAGCACATAGCCCGAGTCCCCCTTGTTGACCCCGTGCTCCGTGCCCCGGTTGAGGGTCAGCTCGGTGCCCCGCCGACCGGGCAGGATGCGCACGATGCGGGCCGAGACCGTCGGGCCGCTCGGCGACGCCTGGACCGGCTTGCGGGCGCGGCTGCGCCGGGCGCGGCGGGTGCGGCGCGGCTCGGGCCGGGCGTCGTCGCCGGCGAGCGGGTCGCCGAGCAGGTCGCCGCCCACCGCCGTCGGGCGGAAGTCGTCGGTCGGCGAGTGGTCGAACTGCTGAAAGACCGCCTCGATGGTGTAGACGCTCTCGCCCTTCTCGGTGAAGAGCCGCACGAAGTGCGTGCCCGGCTCGACCCGCAGCTCGAGCACGTCCTTCTCGAGCTCGGACGAGTGCCGCCGGGTATCGAGCAGGGCGCCGAACCGGTCGCGCACGTCGATGATCGAGCGGATGTCCTTGTTGTCCCAGTACACCGTCAGGGTCAAAATGCCCTTCTCGCGGATCTTGAAATACTTCCAGTCGGTGGCGTCACCGGCCTCGACGCTGACGAAGTCGTCGGTCAGCTTGTCGAGGAAGAGTTCGGTGGCGCCGGTCTTCTCGGCGTCGGGGCCCGAGGCGCCGTCCGGCTTGACCTCTTCGACGCCGCACCCGCCGATCAGACCCACGAGACCCAGGGCGACGACGAGCGGGGGAAGGCTTCTCATGACTTGGCGACCTGCTCGGGATGGGCGACAGGTCATGGACTAGCACCGGCCCGAAACGGGTGTCAAGCCGACCCCCCCGCCCCTCGCAGCCCGATCGGGACCCGCGAGGATGGCGGATCGACGGCCGCGCTTGGACCGCCGATGGAATACCGGTTCCCGGAGCGGGGCTGTCTCGTGCATTTCATGTGATTCGAACGGTTGCCTGAAGGTTGGCTGGCTGGCATTCTGCGGGTGGTCGATAATCGAAGAGGGGCAGCGCCGGTGCAGCATCGCATCATCCGCCAGACGTCAGAGTCCATCGCGACTCTGCTGGAGGACGGTGCACGCGATATCCTGGGTCGATCGATTCTGGTCGTGACCGGGCCGCCGCTGCGGGAGAAGTTCACCCGCACCCCCGCGCTGGGCGTCTACCTGTATCGTACGTGGGTCCGTCCCCGTCGGCGGGAAGACCTGCCGGTGCTCGTGACCCGGATCGAGGCCGACGGCACCATCGAGGATTTCTACCAGGATCCGCCCCTGCGGCTGAGCCTGGACTATCTGGTGACCGCCTGGGCCGACGAAGACGCCGAGCAGCAGGAGCTGCTCGGGGTCGCGATGCGGGTGCTCTTGCAAACCCCGGTGCTCGAGGGTGAACTGCTCGACGGCGACGCCTTCGATCCGGAGGAGCGCATCCCGCTCCGGCCGGTCGAAGACCTGTCGGCGGAGTTCCTCATGTCGATGTGGCGGGGCTTTGGCGAGCACCTTCGCCCCGCGATCGGGTATACCTGTCGACTGAAGCTGGAGTCGCCGCGGCGTTCGGATGATCTGCGCCGCACGGAACAGAAGGAGATCCGGGTCGTACCGGCACGAGCTTGACGACCCGACCGAAGGGGACGTGCGAGGCAGCACGCCGAGGAGGAACTGAATGGCGCCCGAGTATTTGTCGCCTGGGGTCTATGTGGAAGAAGTCTCGGGGGGCAACAAGCCCATCGAGGCGGTCAGCACCAGCACCGTCGGTTTCATCGGCGGCACGAAGAAGGGACCGGTCAACGAGGTGGTGTTCTGTCCGAACTGGACGACGTTCACCAAGAACTTCGGTGACTTCGCCGACGGCGGGCATCTGGCCCACGCGGTCTACGGCTTCTTCAACAACGGCGGCGCGCGCTGCTTCATCCTCAACGTGGGCGTGCCCGAAGAGGGCGAGGCCGAGGACAAGCTGCCGGCGCGCTACATCGGCAAGGACGAGGGCCCCGGCGCTCGCTCCGGGCTGCACGCCTTCGAAGAGGTGCCCGAGATCAAGATCGTCTGCGCCCCCGGCCAGACCGATCCGGCCATCCAGGACGCGGTGCTGACCCACTGCGAGAAGATGCGCTACCGGATGGCCATCCTCGACGCTCCGGAGACCATCGCCAAGGGCGGGGTCGACAAGCTGCCCAAGCCGCGCGACAGCAAGTACGGCGCGTACTACTTCCCGTGGATCGAGGTCTACGACCCCAACGAGGGCAACATCTACATCCCGCCCTCGGGCCACGTCGCCGGCATCTACGCCCGCACCGACGCCGAGCGTGGGGTGCACAAGGCGCCGGCCAACGAGATCGTGCGCGGCGCGCTCGGCCTCAAGTACAACATCACCAAGGGCGAGCAGGACCTGCTCAACCCCAAGGGCATCAACTGCATCCGCAGCTTCCCCAACCGGGGCATCCGGGTGTGGGGTGCGCGCACCATCTCGAGCGACCCCGAGTGGCGCTACCTGAACGTGCGCCGGCTGTTCAACATGGTCGAGGAGTCGATCGAGGGCGGCACCCAGTGGGTGGTCTTCGAGCCGAACGACCAGACCCTGTGGAAGCGGGTGCAGCGCAACATCACCGCCTTCCTGCTGCGCGTGTGGCGGGACGGGGCCCTCTTCGGGGCGACCCCCGAGCAGGCGTTCTACGTGAAGTGCGACGAGGAGACCAACCCGCCCGAGGTCATCGACGCGGGGCAGCTCATCGTCGAGATCGGCATGTGCCCGGTCAAGCCGGCCGAGTTCGTCATCTTCCGGATCGGCCAGATGCCGACCGGCGGTGACGTCTCCGAGTAACCCACAACCGCGCCTGACGGGCGCATGGCCACGGCGCGATGAACGATCGCGCCGGGCAGGCGAGGAGAAGAGAAATGGCGGGAGATAATCGCCGACAGCACGACCATATCGGCCAGTTCAACTTCAAGGTCGAGATCAACGGCATCACCCAGGCTGCGTTCCGCAACGTCGAGGGTCTGGACTCGGAGACCGAGGTCATCGAGTACCAGGACGGCGACGACATGATCCTGCGCAAGCGCCCCGGGCGGACGAAGTACAGCAACATCGTCTGCAAGCGCGGCTACGTGTCGACCACGGACCTGTGGGACTGGCGCAAGGAGGTCATGGACGGGAAGGTCAACCGTCAGGACGGTTCGATCATCCTGTGCAACGACAATAACGAAGAGATCATGCGCTACAACTTCTTCGAGGCGTGGCCCTGCAAGTGGAAGGGCTTCAGCCTGGACGGCAAGGGCACCGACGTCGCGGTCGAAGAGGTCGAGTTCGTCGTCGAGCGCTGGGAGCGGGTCCAGGCGGGCGGCTGATCCGCCTTCGGGGGCGTCCGTCCCGGGCGACCCCGCCGAGCCCAACGACGCCCGGGCCGCTGTGCGGTTCCGGGCGTCCCCGTGTTGATCGCCGGTGTACCGGGGGTGGTCCGCTTGCGGCAGACCGTGCCCGCACCGCGCAGGAGTGAGCGCAAGTGGCATTCCAGACCGAGTTTCCGTTCGTGCTGCCCAAGGGGTTCGTCGACCGGGACGGCAACCTGCACCGTGAAGGCGTCATGCGGCTGGCGACGGCCAAGGACGAGATCGCGCCGCTGCAGGACTACCGGGTTCAGCAGAACCGGGCCTATCTGGTGATCATCCTGCTGTCGCGGGTCATCATCAAGCTGGGTTCGCTCAACAGCATCAACCCGGCCGTGATCGAGGGCATGTTCTCGTCCGATCTGGCGTATCTGCAGGAGTTCTACCGCCGGATCAACGAAGAGGGCTCGGCGAAGTTCAAGACCGCCTGTCCCGCATGCGGGCACCGGTACGAGCTCGACCTGGGGGTGGAGTTGGGGGAATCGTGAGCTACCCCCTGGAGCGCATCTTCCAGGAGGTAGCCTACATCGCCTACCACTTCCACTGGCCGCTGGACGATCTGCTTGAGATGGAGCATCGCGAGCGGCAAATCTGGATCAAGGAGATCTCGAACATCAACAAAGAGATCAACGAGTCGAGGCGGTAGCGCGTGATGCGGCGTGCCCGCTCTTTTGGAGCTTCGGGAGCGAGATGACCACGGCGGAGACGACGATGGCAGCGCGTACTGCGGCGCTGCGGGCTGCGGCGCTGCGGCGCTGCGGGCTGCGGCGCTGCGGGCCCGGGGTGGCCTCAGGCGCACGCCCGGCGCTGCGCGGGGCCGTCGGCGCGCGTCAACTCACCGTCGGCGGAGGCCTCTAGTGTCCATCGGACGGCGACGACGAGGCTCGATGCGGCAGGTGCGGGCGCCAGGGGTCTACTTCGAACCCAACGAGCAGCGCATCGCGCCGCTCGAACTGGGTCAGACGGGGGTCCCGGTATTTCTGGGCATCACCCGTCGCGGCCCGCTCGACCGGCCGGTGCTCGTCACCAGCGAGGCGCAGTTCGTCGAGGTCTTCGGCGAGCCGCTGCCCGACGGCTATCTCGGCGCGGCCGTGCACGGCTTCTACGCCAACCATGGCGAGGACTGCTACGTGCTGCGGGTGGCGCGGGTCGAGGGTCCGCCGGGCCAGGCCGCCGGCACCGCGACCTACGCCGTGCTGGACGGCGGCGGCGAAGAGACGCTGCTGCTCGAAGCGCTCGACCCGGGCACATGGGGCAACCACGTGGTGGTCTCCATCGTGCCCACCACGCCCAATCGCACCTTCCTGACCCTCGACGCCGACAAGGGCGCGATCACGATCACCGTCAAGAGCACCCACGGCCTCACCCCGGGGACCCGGGTGCAGATCCACGACAGCCAGAATACGCAGTGGACCATCGTGCGCAGCGTGCATGGCAAGCGGGTGACGCTGACCGATCCGCTGAGCCACGACTTCTCGTCGTCGGCGCTGACCTATGTGGTGGCCCACGCCTTCGATCTGGTCGCTCGGGAAGACGATCGCGAGGAGCGTCACTCGGGCTTGTCCCTCAGCGGCGCGAGCCCGCGCTTCGTCGAGCGTATCGTCAACGAGAACAGCGCTCTCTTGCGCTGTCGGGCGACCCGCCCCGACACGCCCGTCGAGCAGGCGGGGCCGATGGCATTGCAACGGGTCCGGCTGACCGGTGGCACCGACGGTCTCGATGGGCTCGGTCCTCAGGACTTCATCGGCCACGACCGCGGACCCGGCGACCGACGGGGCCTGATGGGTCTGGTCGAGTACGAGCAGATCGACGTGGTGGTGATGCCCGACCTCATGAGCGCCTTCCAGCGCAGCGAGTCGTTCTCGCTGCGCGGGGTCGAGGCGGTGCAGGAGGCGGCCATCAGCCTGTGCGAGAACTCCCTCAATCGCTTCGCGCTGCTCGACATGCCGCCGGGCTGTGACTACGAAGAGGCCCAGCGCTGGCGGCGCCACTTCGACTCCGACAAAGCGGCGCTCTACTTCCCCTGGGTGGTCGTACTCGACAAGGGTCGGCGTCGAACCGTGCCGCCGACGGGTCATGTGGCCGGCATCATCGCCCGCGGTGACCGGGAGGTCGGGGTGCACAAAGCGCCGGCCAACGCGGTGGTCGAGGGCATCGTCGACCTCGACGTGCTGTTGCGCGACGTGCATCTCGGCATCCTCAACGACATCGGGGTCAACTGCATGCGGCCGTTCGGCCCGCGCGGCCTGCGGCTGTGGGGGGCGCGCACCGTCAGCAGCGACCCCGAGTGGCGCTATGTCAACGTGCGCCGCACCGTCAGCGCCATCAAGGCGGCGATCAATCGCGGCATGCAGTGGGTGGTCTTCGAGACCAACGACCAGCGGCTCTGGAAGCAGATCGAGCGCGAGGTCGCCATCTTCCTCGGTCGGCTCTACAGCCAGGGCATGCTGGCCGGCGAGACCGCCGAAGAGGCCTTCGTGGTGCGCTGCGACGCCGAGACCAACCCCGGCGACAGCATCGATCGCGGTATGCTGACGACTCTCATCGGGCTGTCGGTGACCCGACCGCTCGAGTTCATCGTTTTCCGGCTCACTCAGCATCTCGAGAGTGAGGCGCAGTCGGCCGAGGAGGTCTGATATGGCAGGGTCCGACGATCGCCCGCTCGGCGCATTTCGCTTCTCGGTCGAGATTCAGGGGCTCGACAAGCCGGTCGGCCGGTTTCAGGGCGTCAGCGGCCTCAGCCACGAGTTCGAGGTGGTCGAACATCAGGAGGGCGGCCTCAACGACCTCAAGCACAAGCTGCCGGGGCAGGGGTCGTACCCCAACCTGGTGCTCAAGTCCGGCTATCTGACGCACCCGATGCTCGAGGAGTGGCACCGCGACTTCCTCAAGAAGCGTGGGCCGCGATGCACCGTCACCGTCAAGCTGCTCGACCTCGCCGGCAGCCCGGTGCGCTCGTGGAGCTACGCCCGCTGCTGGCCGGTCAAGTGGGAGGGGCCATCCCTCGACAGCAGCCAGTCGCAGATCTCGGTGCAGACGGTCGAGCTGGCCCACGACGGCCCGGTCTGAGCGATGGCGAAGCGGGCATCATCATCGGCCGCTGAGACCCGACCGGACGCGCGGCAGGAGGATTGAGCATGGCGGGCATCGAAGGCACCGAGCCGCTCGCTGGCGCGCTCATCGAGCAGCGTGACGCGCCGTTCACCACCGGATTGCTCGATCAGGCCGATGGCATCTTCGCCCGCTTCGATGGTTTTGGTCGCCCCGCGCTCGACCCGACGGGTTCGCTGCTCGAGGGCCTCATCGACCGCTGGGCCCTGCCCGAGCGCCTCGAGAACGGGCTCGAACTCTTCGACCTGCACACGCTCGGCGACCTGACCCACAGCTGGTCGGCGCGCACCGGGTACTTCGACGCCCAGTTCGGCTTCGACGGGCCCTTCGTCGTGCCGGTCGACCCCGAGCAGCCGGTGCCGCTCGACGCTGCCCGGGTCCGCCGCAGCCGCGGGCGGCGTCCGGCGGGCGCGCTGCGGCCGATGGCGCCCCGGCGCGCCGAGCGGGCCTCGCTGGCCGAAACCGTCGCCGACAGATGGGCGGTCGCGCCGACGGCCGACGCGGTCGACGAAGGCTTCGAGCACTTCGACGGGGCGATCGGCGCGGCTCTCGTCGAGCCGGTCGGCGAGGCAGATCTGCGCCCGGCTCCGGCCGCAGAGCGCACCGCGGCAGACCGCTCGCGGTCGTCTGCCGCCCGCCCGGCCAAGCGCCCGGATCCGGCGCCCCGCGCCGACACGCCGGCGGCAGCCCGAGCGCCATCGATCGGAGCGGCTTCGAGCGATCCGGCCGTGAGCCGTCCGGCCGTGAGCCAGCCGGCCGTGAGCCAGCCGGCAGTGAGCCCTTCGGCAGCCGGCCCGGCCGCGGGCCGTCCGCCAGAGACCCGATACCCGCCGGTCGTCGGTGTGGCCCATCCGGGCGAGACCGCCGCCGACGCCTTGCGTCCGGTCGGCGTCTCTCGAATGGCGGAGACCTCGCGCTCCGGCGGGCTGTCGGCGCGAGACGCGCTGCCGGATTCGCCCGTCTCGACGCCGACCGGCGCCCGGCCCACGCCAAGCACCCGCGTCGCTGCGCCGACGCGGGGCGCCGCGGCCCTCGCCCGCCAGCGCTGGCGGGCCGTCGGCGAGACCCAGCTCACCCCGTACCCACGTGCCATGGGGCGAGCCGGCGCGATCGAGGCCGGGCTGCTGCGGTTCCCCGAGGCGCGAGCCCGCCTGGGCGGCGCGCGCCCGGCGGTCTTCGCCGCTCCGGTGGGCGTCGACCTGATGCGCGACGGCGCGGGCCTGGCGCCGGCCTCGCGCGGCGCCGAGCGTCTCGTCCGGCGGCTCTTCGATACGCTGGTCCCGGTGGCCGAGCCGGTCGGTGCCTGGCTGGTGCCGATGCTCGATGCGTTGACGCCGTTGGCGGACCCGCCGAGCGTGATGTCCGGCGCGCCCGTCGAGTCGACTCTGGCGAGCCGTGCGCCGACCGCCGAGCTCGTGGTGCCCGACGCGCTCCGGCCGCCGCCGGGTATCATGCCCAGCCGCACCACCGCGATGTCCCGGCCCCGACTCGACGGCCGACTGGCCTTGCCCGATCGCGCCCCGCAGTCGGCGGCCCGCCGAGCAGCGGCGCCCGATCCTCAGCCGAGCGCCGTCGCTGCCGAATCGACCGCGACATCGGTCATGGCTGCACGGGAGCGAGCCGCTGTCGGCGAGCGGTTGATGCCCGCCGCTGGCACCCGGGCGTTCGGCCCGATCGCGACGGCGGAAGATGCCGCGTTGCCGGCGGCTGTTCGCGCGGCGCTCGCGCTGACCGGCACCTCGGTGGACGCCTCCCGTGAGCGCCCGCTCTCGACCTCCGGTGCCCGGGCGTGGCTCGGCGAAGCGCTGGGTCGTTCGCTGCTCGGCCTCACCGCTGCGCCGGCGCCTGTCCGGCGCGCGGGCCTGCCCGGCGCGGCCGGCGCGACGGCCCGGGCTCTCGCCGAGCGGCTGGCCACCTCCGTCGGCGAGCCGGCCTTGCTCGCGGACCGGGCGATGGCGGCCTCGATCGCGCCCTGGGCCGGCGTTCTGGTCGAGCCGACGGCCGACCTGTCCGGCGCGACTGCGAGCGCTGCCGCGCCAGACGTCGCCGGGTCCGCTGCCCGCGCCGCCGAGCGCGCGATGGATCCGGGCCCGGCCGCGGGTCCGGCGCCCGCTGCTGGGTCTACCGCCGGGGTCGCCGAGCGCGCCGCGGGCATCGCGGCGGCGACGACGCGCGATTCGGCCGGCGGACGCCCCCCGGCCCGCGCCGACGCGGCGAGTTGGGCCAGCCGCATCGTGCAGCGTCTCGCCGTCGAACCCGGGGCGACGGCAGCCCTCGAAGGCGTAGTCGGCCGGATCGCCGATCGCCTCGCTGGTGGCACGTTGCTCGCCGATACGCTCGCCCGCTTCGAAGCCGCCGACTCGCCGGTGGAGCGGGCCCGCGCGTGGCGCGCGGTGGTCGACGAGGCGGGGCTCGACCCGTCGGCGGCGGCGCTCGTCGAGCCGGTTGCAGACCGCGTCGCCGGTGCTGCCGCCACGCGCCCGGTCGCCGCGGGCGGCAGCCGTGCCCGGACGGCTCCGGGTACTGATGCTGGGTCTTCGGGGGCAGCGTCTGCGGGTGCCATGTCCTCCGGTGCACTGTCCGCCGGCGCACTGTCCGCCGGCGCCGTTTCTCCGGAGGCCATGTCTCCGAGCGTCGTCTCCCCCAACGCCACCTCCTCCAAGGCCGGCTCGCCGGGCCCGGCCTCGCGGGCATCTGCCGCGCCGGGCGCCGCGGGCGCGGTCGCTTCCGGGCGTTCGCCCGGGGCCGCGCCGCTGTCCGCCGCATCCCGCGCGGCTTCGACGGCCGGGCGTGCGCCCGATCTCGCCCGTCGGGTCGCCGGCCGCGCAGACCGCGCTGCTCGGCCGGGATCCGCCCATCGTCCCGGCGATCTGGCCCGGGCGGCCGCGGCGCTCGGCTCCGAAGCCGGCGTCTTCGAACGGCGCATGGGGCTCTCCGCGGCGACGCGGCCGCAGACGTTGCCCGAAGGGCGGCGCTGGGTCATCGATCCCAGCGGCGAGCGGTGGCTGGTGCCGCTGGCCGGCGCGCCCGTGCCCTCGACGCCCGATGCGGCAAGTCGGGTGGCCTCACCGTCGGCCGGTGCGCCGGGCGCAGCCTCGGCCGCGACGGTTCGCCTGGCCGAGCGCATCGTCTCCGGCCTCGTGCCCGAGGCCAGCCGGTCGCTGACGGCCGCCGCAGCCCGAGTGCTGACGCGCATGGCCCCTGCCGCGGCCGACGCCTGGGTCGCCAGCGGCTTCGACCCGCTGGCGCTGCCGGTGCCCGAGCGGGCCCTGCTTCGGGGGGCCCCGGCACAACGCGGCGACCGCCCGGCTGCTGTGCCGTTGGCGGCCACGCCCGACACCGCAGCTCGCTCGTCTGCTGCGCCCATGCCCGCCCGACCGGGCGCCTTGGGCGCGGCGGTGGCTCGGCTCGCCGAGCGGGTCGTCGAGCGCCCTGGACTCACGACGCGTCGCGGCGGGACACCGGCCGGTCGGCTGGTCGAGCCCGGCGCGCCGTCTCGCGGTGTCACGGCGGGGGCCCCGTCGGGCATGGCGCCGACCGCGTCCGCCGGTCTCGCCGGGCGCGCTCCGGCCTCGCCTTTCGCGTCGTCTGCGGCGGGTCGACCGTCCAGGCCGTCGTCGATGGATCCGGCGGCCCTGGTCGCGGCGGGGGCCACCGCGCCCGAGTCGCGGATGCCGGCGCGGCTGCGTCAGTGGGCGGCGCTCGGTGACGGTGGGTCGACCGCGACCACCGCCGCCTATGGCGACGCCGCGACGCCGGTCATGGTCGCGCCCGGAGGCTCGGGTGAGAGCGCTGGCCCCGATGGGTCCGCGGGCTCCACGACGGCCGGGTCCGGCGCGTCGATACCCGGCGCCCGCACCGTGGCCGCGGCGCTGCGCGCGTTCGACAGCGCCCGGGTCGGCAACGGCTCAAAGGCGCCGGCGCTGGGCCGCCCGACGGCGTCGGCGGCCGATGTGGGCCAGCTCGTCGCCGCGGCGATGATCCGCGAGGCGCCCGGCGGGCGACTCTTCGGCGATCGCGGCCCGCTGGCGGTGACGCCGCCGGGCCCGGCCAGCCGGGTCTATATCGAGACCGGCAAGCAGGCCTCGGGGGAGCAGCCGCTGCGCTCCACCGGTGAGTCGGCCGGTTCGAAGCCAGAAACGAATACCGAAGCCCGTCACCGGCTCGCCAGCCAGACCGAGGGTGATCTGAGCCCGGAAGAGCTCGATCAACTCGCGACCGAGGTCATCACGCAGCTGCGTCGGGAGCTCGAGTTCGAGGGTGCTCGCTTCGGTGAGGACGAATGGGATTGATGGAGGTCTGCTGATGCCCAGCCAGCTGAGCAAGTTGATGATCAAGGTGATCGACGACGGCATCCAGGGGAATCCGGGCCCGTTCTACGCGCTCTTCAACCCCAAGGAATACGCGCTGTCCAAGAGCGTGCCCTGGACGCCGCAGGACAGCTCGGGCGTCGACGCGCCGGCGCTGCAGTTCACGACCGGGCAGGGCGAGACCCTCGACCTGGAGTTGTTCTTCGATACCTTCGAGCGCAATCACGCCGTGACCGATCTGACGGGCCCGATCCACAACCTGGCGCTGATCGACGCCGGTCTGCATCGGCCGCCGCGGGTGCTCGTCTCGTGGGGCAAGCTCAAGTTCGAAGGGCACATCGAGTCGGTCAATCAGCGGTTCACGATGTTTCGCAGCGACGGCGTGCCGGTGCGGGCGACGATGAGCATCAAGCTGCGCGAGGCGGTCGACCCGCACGATCAGGCCCAGCGTCGGCCCCGGGAGAGCCCGGACCACGCCAAGCTGCACGCGGTGCGTCGCGGCGAGACGCTGCAGAGCATCGCCGCCAAGGAGTACGACGATCCGGGTCAGTGGCGCCGCATCGCCGACGCCAATGGCATCGATGACCCCTTCCGCCTCGAACCGGGCCAGCGGCTTCTCGTGCCGCCCATCCTGCGATAACGGAGCAACACGATGGCAGAGAAGGTCCCGGTCTTCGTGGTCAAGGTCAACGACAAGACGATCTCGACCGCCGACAGCAAGGTGGAGCCGGAGGAGACCGAGCTTCAGACCATCCGGGTCGAGCTCAAGCGGCAGGCGCCGTCGAGCGTTCAGATCCAGTTCAACAACCGCGACGACAGCTTCGGCGGCGGCGGCAAATACGCGGTGGGCGACAAGGTCTCGGTCAAGCTGGGGTACACCGACGCCGAGCCCGCGCCGGTCTTTTCGGGCGAGATCATCGGCTCGGTGGTCAACGTCACCGAGAACTCGCCGCGGGTCTACAACCTGCGGGCGTTCGACCTGCTGCACCACCTGACCCGCGGGCGCAAGACGCGCACCTTTCTCGAGCAGAAGTTCACCGACATCGTCAGCCAGGTGAGCACCGAGTACGGGCTACAGGCGGACGCCGACGATACGCAGTTCGACCGCGACTACGTCATTCAGCACAACCAGACCGACCTCGACTTCATCCGCGGCATCGCCGGCTGGCTCGACTACGACCTGCGCATCGATCACAGCGACGAGTCGGGCCAGAAGCTCGTCTTCAAGCAGCCGGTCATCGACGGCGCGCCGGTCGTCAAGGCGGCCTACCGCACCCCGAACCTGAGCGGCGGCGAGATCTTCCTGCGCCGCTTCGACGTGCGGCAGTCCATGACCCGCGTCGTCAGCGAGGTGGTCGTGCGCGGCTGGAACCCGGCGCAGAAGGCCGAGATCGTGGGCACCGCGTCCGCCTCCGACGTCTACGGCAACATGGGCGGCTCCACGTCCGGGCCGGAGGAGGTCGCGAGCCGCTGGGGCGATACCCAACGCCAGATCACCGACTACAAGGTCTTCAGCCAGCAGGAAGCGGACGCGGTCGCCAAGACCAAGATGAACGAGTACGCCCGCACCTTCTTGCGGGGCGACGTCGAGGTCGAGGGCGACGCCCGGCTGCACCCCGGCAAGCTGATCGAGGTCACCAAGGTGGGCGAGCGCTACGACGGGCTGTATTTCATCGAGTCGGCGACCCATATCTTCAAGGCCAAGGTCAGCGGCGGCGGGGGTTATATCACCCGCTTGGGAGTGTCGCGGTGTGCGTGGTAGTCCGGGTCGACGAAGCGGCAGCGGGCGGCGTTCGATCCTGCTAGACTCCGCGAATCGTGAGGAGGGGCCACCGGGGATGGATGAAGCCCGCTACATCGACTGGTACGACGTCGTGCAGGCGGTCGCCAACGGGCGTACGGAGGGTCATCTGTGCCCGGCGTGTGAGTCCGGCCGGCTCGAGGGCCGGAGCGATGGCACCACGGTTCGCATCCGGTGTGCATCCTGCGGTGAAGGCTTCGAGGGGCGCCTGGCCGCGGGGCGGGATGACGGACTCTACGCCGAGGCCGCGGCCCTCTCGGACGCGATGAACCGTCGCGGCCCGACGATCGATCGGCTCGAGACCCGCAGCGCGGTCATGGGCGGCCCTCTCGGCGGGGTATGTGCGCCGGGTCCCGACGCTGTGGCGCGGACCGTCACCGAACCCGCCGCGCCCGCCGAGTCCGGGCCGAGGCGGGCCGACGAAGCGTGGAATTGGACGCTGCCGGCGGGCAGCGGCGACGTGCAGGGGCTCGCTGACTGGATGGACGTCGTGGAGTCGATCTATAACGGGCGCCGGGTGGGTCTGCGCTGCCCGTATTGCAGTGAGCCGCTCGAGCAGATCGAGCATCGGGCGCCGTTCATCCGGGTCCGCTGCGCGGTGTGTGGCGAAGGCTTCGAAGGGCGGCTGGCTTGAGCAAGAGCTTTCTCGGTCGAGGCATCGCCTATCCCCTGCGCACCGACGGGGCGGGCGGGCTGGCGATGTCGGCCTACGAAGACAACATCGAGGAGTGCATCCGCATCATCCTGGGCACCGCGCCCGGCGAGCGGGTCTATCGGCCGACGTTCGGCTGCCGCATGCATGACCTGATCTTCGAGCCCAATAACAACCACACCCGCAATCTGGTCGAGTTCTACGCCAAAGAGGCGCTGGTGAAGTGGGAGCCGCGGATCCGCAGCATCGTCTGCACCGCGGAGATCGAGTCCGAACAGCCGAATACGATCCTGTTGACGATCGACTATCGGGTTCGGGCCACCAACTCGAACTTCAACCTCGTATACCCGTTCTTCCTACGCCGTGAGGAGGATCTATGATCCCGGTCCCCAACCTCGATGACCGCACGCACAAGGAGATCGTCGAGGAGGCCCTGCGGCTGATCCCGCAGTATTGCCCCGAGTGGACCAACTTCAACCCCTCGGACCCCGGGGTGACCCTGATCGAGCTGTTCGCGTGGATGACCGAGATGATCATCTACCGGCTCAACAAGGTCACCGACAAGAACTTCATCGCGTTCCTCAACCTGATGGGCGTGCGGCTTCAGCCGCCGCAGCCGGCCCACGCGCTGTTGCAGTTCAAGCTCGTCGCCGGCGGCCCGCCCACCTGGGTCGACGCCTGCACCCCGGTCTCGACCAAGCCGCAGGGGCGTGACGAGCCGGTCATCTTCGAGACGCTGGCCGACACCCTGATCACCGACAACCAGATCGCGCGCTGCTACACCCAGGTCAGCGACGAGTACGCCGACCAGACCCCGTTCATCGACGGGCGGCGCGCCGAGGGCTTCGAGGTCTTCGGCGGCGTCGACCACATCGAGCGCAGCCTCTACATCGGCGACGCGCGCTTCGAGCAGGTCGGCGAAGAGACGCTGCTGGTCATCCAGATCACCTCCGCCGGCACCACCGACGTGGTCGAGCTGCTCGAGTGGGAGTACTGGAACGGGCGCCGCTGGCGTGAGCTGACCCGCTCGCTGGCCGACTACGGCGAGAATACCATCGCCTTCGAAGCCATCGACGCCGTCGAGGAGTCCGAGGTCGACGGCATCAAGAGCCGCTGGATCCGCGGCCGGCTGGTCGAGGCGCCGCCCGACCCGCACGAGACGGTGCTCGACGGCATCTCGGCGCGCATCGAGGTCACCGGCGAGGGGCTCGCGCCGCAGTCGGCGCTGGTCAACGTCGACAGCGCGGTCTTCCTCACCGTCGACATGCAGCGCTCCTGGGCGCCGCTGGGGCGTGAGCCGCGCATCGAGAACACCCTGTATCTGCTGCCGCAGACCCTGCCCGATCAGCCCGGCTCGGTCATCCGGCTCGACGTGCGGCTGGCCGAGGCCCGGCTGCACGACCCGCCGCAGCCCAGCGACGAGCTGGCGCTGTCGTGGGAGTACTGGGACGGCAAGAAGTGGGTCGCGCTCGGCGGCTCGACGCCCGAGGGCTCGACGAGCAATCGGGATTACGACTTCGTCGACAATACGGAGGCCTTCACCCAGAGCGGCGAGGTGCGCTTCAAGCGGCCGGCCGATTTGAAGACCACCGAGATCCAGGGCGAAGAAGGCCCCTGGCTGCGGGTCTGCATCGAAGCGGGCGACTACGGGGTGCCCGGGCAGTACGAGCTCGACGGCGAGCGCTGGATCTGGCGCGACGAGCGGCCGCTGCGGCCCCCCTGGGTCCAGAGCATGACCTTCCGCTACGCCGAGCAGGAGACCCCGGTCGAGCACGTCGTCTCGTATAACGACTTCGCCTATTTCGACCACTCGATCGCCGCCCGGACGCCGCTGAAGGTCTTCCAGGCGTTCGAGCCCTCCAAGGAGGACAGCCCGGCGCTGTACCTCGGCTTCGAGAAGGCCTTCCCCAACGACCCGATCCGGATCTGGTTCCAGATGGCGCAGAATACCGCGCCGACCGCCGACCGCCGGCATCGGGAGTATCTCAAGGCCCACTACGACGCGCAGGACCGCCTGCTGGCCGCCGAGCAGACGGTGGTCTGGGAGTACTGGACCGGCACCGACTGGGCCGAGCTCTCGCCGACCGACGGCACCCGGGCCTTCACCCAGAGCGGCTTCCTGGAGTTCGTCGGCCCCGAAGACCATACCCGGGTCCGGCGCTTCGGCGAGGCGCTCTACTGGATCCGGACCCGCCTCGAGATGGGCGGCTATCACGAGCTGCCGCGCATCACCCACGTGCTGCTCAACGCGGTGCAGGCGGCCAACCACACCACCATCCGCGACGAGGTGCTCGGCACCAGCGACGGCACGCCCAACCAGACCTTCGGGTTCGCGCAGGGCCCGCTGCTCGAAGAGCAGTCGATCATGGTGCGCGAGCGGGACGAGCCCGAAGGCGAAGAGCGGGCCGACATCCTGGCGACGCTGGGCGACGACGCGATCCGCGAGGCGCGCACCGGCGGCTGGTGGGTGCGCTGGACCGAGGTCGACAGCTTCTACGACTCTGCGGCCGGCGGCCGGCACTATGTCGTCGACCGCATCCGCGGTGAGGTGAAGTTCGGCGACGGCCGCAACGGCATGATCCCGCCGGCGGGCACCGCCAACATCGTCGCCGAGCGCTATCGGGTCGGCGGCGGGGCGCAGGGCAACGTCACCGCGCAGGCGATCACCGCGATGCGGCGCTCGATCGCCCACATCGACGGGGCGCACAACCCGTTCCCCGCGGCGGGCGGCAGCGATCAGGAGACCGTCGAAGAGGCCAAGGTGCGCGGCCCGCACCTCATCAAGAGCCGCAACCGGGCGGTGACCGCATCGGATTACGAGTGGTTGACCCGGCAGGCGAGCAACGGCATCGCCCGGGCGCGCTGCCTCGAGACCATCGGCCGCGAGGGCGACGTCACCGTGGTCGTCGTGCCCAAGCTCGACGAGCGCCGGCTCGACCTGACCCAGAAGCTGGTGCCGTCCACCGAGCTGTTGCGGCGGGTGAAGCACTTCCTCGACGAGCGGCGGCTGTTGACCACCCGGCTGCACGTCGTGCGTCCGCGCTATGTCGAGGTCAGCATCGAGATCGAGGTGATCCGCACCACGTCGGGCCGCAGCGAGGCCCTGCGCCGGGCGGTCGAGCATCGGCTGCGCACCTTCCTGCACCCGCTGGTCGGCGGGCGGGACGGCAACGGCTGGCCCTTCGGGCGCAACGTGCTCAAGCTCGACCTGTACCACGTCATCGAAGGCATCGACGGGGTCGACGTGGTGCACCGCATCCGGCTCATCGACGAGGACCGCCGGGCGGGGGTCGATCTGGTCGGCGTGCAGGGGCAGGTCGACCAGATCAAGCTGCGCCCCGACGAGCTGGTGCACCTGGTGCACGTCGAAGTCATCGAGAAGCCGCGGGAGCAGTTTGCCCGCGACAACCGCTAGGAGTCTGTAGCCGGTGCGTCAGCCCCGCGAAATCGTCAGCCGCACGGTGCGCCTGCCTCAGGTGAGCGGCCTGACTCTGGACAACGCCCGCCTGATGCTGCGCAACACCGGCATCGAAGCGGGGGCGGTGCGGCTGCGTTACGCCGAGGCCTATCGGCCCGAAGACGAGGTCATCGAGCAGCGCCCGCCCGCCGGCTCGCTGGTGCCGGTCGACGACCCCGTCGAGCTCATCGTCAGCCGGCGCAGCCTGTTGCATCACCTGCCGCAGGTCTATCAGAAGTCCGACCGCAACGGCGGGCACTTCCTGCGCGAGTTCTTGTGGGTCTTCGACCACATCTTCGGCGACCTGCAGCGCCGGCTGGACCGGCTGCACACCTACTTCGACCCGCTCGAGAGCCCGCAGGAGTTCCTCTCCTGGCTCGCCGGCTGGGTCGCGCTGGCCATCGACCAGGACTGGCCCGAGGCCAAGCAGCGCAAGCTCATCCGCCAGGCGATCGACATGTACGGGCTGCGCGGCACCGTGCGCGGGCTCAAGCTCTTCTTGTCGATCTTCACCGGCATCGAGCCCAAGATCACCGAGAACGAGTGGCCCTACGACGGCTTCCGGGTCGGGGTGACGGTGATCGGGGTCGACTCGATCATCCTCTCGCCGGTCGACCTGGCCCACAGCTTCGTGGTCGAGATGACCGACTTCGGCGACCTCGAAGACGCGATGATCCTCAAGCTGCACGAGATCATCCTCATGGAGAAGCCGGCGCACACCGCCTACTGCCTGCTCTTCCCCAAGAGTGAAGAGCTGGCGAACCCCGACGGCTACGTCATCGGGTTCACCCCGCTGGGCGTCGAGGAAGCCCGTATGGCACGGGGTCCGGTGTCCACCCCCGACGAAGACTCAGACGATACGGAGTGACCCATGGCCGAGCTCCCCTTCAAGCGGATCAACTTCTTCAAGGGGTTTCTGACCACCGAAGACGACTGGAACGACGCCGAGCGGTATCACGTCGAGAAGCGCAAGCTGCACAACCGCGCGTTCCATGCGCCGGGGGTGGTGCCGGGCTACGGCGACGAGCTGCGGGTCTCCAGCCGCGGGCGTGGTGACCTGTCGATCGAGGTGGGCAGCGGCTACGCCATCGACGGCCGGGGCCACGACATCCTCGTGCCCGAGAAGCAGATCCACACCCTCAACCCGGGCAACTTCAAGCTGCCGGCGACGATCTACGTGGTGCTGCGCTACGTCGAGGAGTACGACGACTTCATCTCGTACCGGCAGAACCTCGACTACAAGGGCCACCGGCGCATCAAGGAGATCGCCAAGATCGACTTCTCGATCGTCGAGCCCGACATCACCACCGAGGTCGAGCTGGCCCGCATCTCGCTCGAGAAGGGCGCGCGGCGGGTGGTCGACGCCCGCGACCCCTACCGCCCCGACGCCAACGAGATCGACCTGCGCTACGTGCGCCGGGCGGGGGTGGCCGGGGTGCGGCTGCGGCCCGACGTGCTGCAGCGCCTCGACGAGGCGATCCAGCTCGAAAAGCAGATCATGAAGTTCCTGGCCCGCGAGAAGAAGATCATCTCGGCCCAGGACGCGCTGCACGCGCTGATCAGCCTCGAGATGATCCTCAAGACGGCCTATGTCGACCACGCCAACATCTGGGACCTGCTGCGCATCATCGTGCAGCTCAAGCGCGAGGTGGTGCTCGAGGTCGAGCGGCGGGTGCCGCGGCTGTCGGCGGCCAAGGAGTTCGGCGGCTTCAAGAAGAACGTCGACATCCTGCAGGGGCTCGTCGTCGAGCGGCGGCGGACCGACGAGGGCCTGGAGAACATCATCACCTACAAGATGAAGGCCTGTCAGTCGATCGAGAACCTGATGGGCGTCATCCGGGCCGAAGAGAGCGAGGTCAAGGCCATCGAGGTCGCGCCGAGCAAGGGGGCCGGCGGGGCGATCGACCTCAACCGCTACCTGCCCGGCGGCATCGCCTACGAAGAGATCAAGGTGCGCAGCCAGCCGTTCACCGAGACCATCGTGGTCGACGGCGACGAGTGGGTGCTCGTCGATACCATCGACGTGCTCGACGCCGAGAGCGAGACCGAGCACGGCTTCGTCATCCGGGAGGCCAAGGACACCTACCGGACCCGGCAGAAGCTGCGCTACCCCGACGGCACGGTGATCGAAGACCGCGGCATCGCCCACGAGGGCGGCTTCTGCGAGTTCAACGTCAACAACGTCACCCCGCACCACGACCTGGTGATCATCCGCCGCATGGACTACGTGCACGGCGAGTATCAGGCCGAGCTGCACGTCGACGGGACCCGGATCGATCGGATCCTCAACTGCGATGGTGAGGACCGCAAGCACCGCTGGCGCAACTGGCCGTACATCGTGCCGGCGCAGTACATCAACAGCGAGCGCATCCACATCAAGCAGGTGATGCTCACCGCCGACCGCGACATCAACATGTTCCGCTACTGGTTCTATCAGCCCAGCGCCAAGTAGCCCGCGCCGCGGCCGCGCGCGCCGGCCCCATCGGCGCTCGACTTGCCTTGTGGCGCGCCCTGGGCCAACATCAAAGAGTTGCCGGCCACCCCGCCGCAGACCGTCGAGAACCGGAAGACCATGCGTGACCCCTTCGAGTACCTCAAAGACCGAGTCGAAGGCCGGGTCATGCGCAAGGTCAACCGCAAGAAGGCCGAGGTCAACGGGGTGGTCAACAAAGCCAGCCGAAGCGTGGCCGACAAGGCGGAAGGTGCCTACGACAGCCGCTTCAGTGGCAAGCAAGGCGCCGGCGCGGCGCAGGCGGCTCAGGCCGAGAAGAAGAAGAAGAAGATGAGCTGGTGGCCTTTTGGCGGCGATGACGATGAGGTCGAGGTTCCTGCCTGCGGGAACTGCGGGAACGAGGTCGACGCGTCGTGGCGGGCGTGTCCCCACTGCGGGGCCCAGCTCGGCGGCGCGCCCGTCGAGGCGCCGCTGCCGGCGGGCCAGGCGCCCTTGCCGGCGGGGGCCGCGGTGCCCGTACCTCAGCCGGTCGCCGGCGGCAGCCAGCGCACCGTGGCCATCGACCTCAGCGAGGCGGTCCCCCAGAAGCGGGAGGTCGTCGGCTGGCTCGTGGTCATGAGCGGCACCCAGAAGGGCGTCGACTTCCGGATCTACACCGGGCTCAACAACATCGGTGCTGCGGCCGACAACGACATCGTCGTCACCGACGAGTACCTGTCGTCGCGCCACTCGATGATCCGCTACGAAGACGGGCGCTACGAGCTGATCGACAACGGCTCGACCAACGGCAGCTTCGTCAACGAGAAGCGCATCAACCGCGAAGAGCTCATCGACAACGATACCATCCGCCTCGGTCGCACCGAGCTGCGGTTCAAGGCCTTGTACTGAGGGCTTGGGCCGGGCACCGGCCCTCGCACCACTGCGGGAGACGAGCATGATCCGTCCTGCCACGGGTCGGGGGCGGGCCCCGGCGATGATGGTCGCCTTGTTGACGCTGTTCGCCGGCTGCGCCGTATGGGTCGGCCCGGCGGCGGCGCAGGACAAGCAGCGGGGCAATCGCTTCCTGCGGCTGGACGCGGTGGACACCACCGGAGTGCCCACCGGCAAGGATCTGGTGCTCTTCACCAGCTTCCTCGACAAGCAGGGCAAGCCGGTGCCGGTGCCCGCCGACGGGGCCTGGACGGTCTACTACGACGGCGAGCAGGCGGGCGGTGAGTCCCAGGTGCGCCTGCGGCGGGAGACCGAGCACCCGGTCAACCTGGTGGTGGTGCTCGGCGCGACGGCGACGATCGAGAGCGCGCTGCCGTCGGCCCGCGAGGCGCTCGGCGAGCTGCTGAGCAACCTGGGCACCGTCGACAACTCGGCGGCCATTCGCTACACCGACGTGGTCAACGCCGCCTCGAGCCTCAGCCCCAAGCACGACGACAGCGTCGACTTCGTGATGAAGAAGGCCGAGACCGGGGCATCGCCGCCGCTCTACAAGGCGATCGCGCGCGGGCTCGAGTTCTTCCCGTCCACGTTCGAGACCTATGGCCCCAACCGCATGATGTTCGTCATCACCGACGGGGCCGACGTCAACGACCGCGACGATCGGGCGGTCAAGAGCCAGGTCGAGAGCCTGCAGGCCGTCGCCCGCGACCTCAACGTGCGCATCACCGTGCTCGGGGTCGATGTGGACGGCATCGGCAAGTTCGACTTCGTGCGCGAGCTCGGCCCGGCCACCGGCGGCTCGTTCGCCAAGGCCAATACCCCCGCCGAGGTCAAGACCCAGACCGATACCTTCGCCTCCGAGCTGCGCGGGCAGTACGTCATCACCGTCAAGCCCGACGGGCTGCCGGCGCAGACCGAGGTCGGCTTCAAGGTCGAGCTGGGCCATGGCGGTCAGGTCTATGCCACCGACCCGGTCATGCGCATGACCCCCGAGGTGCCGAGCAACCTCATGCTCTACCTCGCCATCGGCGGCGGGGCCCTGCTCGGCCTCATCGTGCTCATCCTGCTCATCCGGGGCATCGTGCGCGCGCTCGCACGGCGCGGGGATGACGGCCCGGTGGTGGCGGAGGTCGGACTGCGCACCTGCGGACAGTGCGCCAACCAGATCCCCGAAGAGTGGAAGGTCTGCCAGTACTGCGAGGCCTTGCCGCACCATGGCCGGCTGACGGTGATCGGCGGCGAGGGGGTCGACGAGTGGCTCACCGGCCGGGTCTTCTTCATCAAGGAGAGCCAGTCGAGCATCGGCGCCGCCGACAACAACAACATCGTGCTCAAGGTGGCCGGGGTCTCCCAGCGCCACGCCGGGATCCAGGTGCAGGACGGCCGCTTCGAACTGGCCGACTTCGGCAGCAGCAACGGCACCTACATCAACGGCGCCCGCATCAGCAAACAGTTCCTCAAGACGGGTGACGAGCTGATGTTCGGCCCGACCAAGGTCGAGTTCAAACTCAAGAAGTGACGCCGCGGGGCGGCAAAGCCGCTCGTGCGCGAAAGTTGCGGCGCTTCGGATGGCTCCCGTACGATGGGGCCGCTTTTTCGGACGGTCGGCGCGAAGGCGACGGCGCCGCTGCGCGGTGCCCATGGCGCTCTTCGCCGGATCGGTGGAGGTCGCCCGGTGAACCGTGGCTGGCGTATCGCAGGTCTCGTCTTCTGTCTGGCGCTCGGTGCGCCGACGATCACCCTGGCCCAATCGGCGGAGTACTCCGCCGCCAAGCAGCGCGGGTCGAGCGCGTTTCGCGAGGGACGCTTCGAGGAGGCCGCCGAGTACTTCAAGGAGGCATTCTCGATCGAGCCCCGGGGCAATCTGCTCTACAACATCGGGCTCTGCTACGAGAAGGCCAACCGCCCCGAAGAGGCGGTGAAGTTCTACCAGCGCTTCGTGCAGGCCCTGCCCAACTCGCCCAAGCGGCCGGCGGTGCAGCGCAAGATCGACGAGCTCAAGGCCGACCTCGAGGGCCAGTACCAGGAGGTCAACGTCGCGACCTCGCCGCCCGACGCGGTGATCTTCGTCGACGACAAGGCCAAGGGGGCGCTGGGCCGCTCGCCGGTGAGCTTCAAGCTGCTGCCCGGCAGCTACGTCATCATCGCGGAGCTGCCCGGCCACGAGCCCGCCCGGCAGCGCATCGAGCTCACCGAGTCGGTGCCGGCCATGGTCGACCTGGTGCTCATCCCCAGCGACGAGGTCGGCACGGTCACCTTCCTGGTCTCCGAGCGCAACGCCGACGTCATGGTCGACGGCCGCCGGGTCGGTCGCAGCCCGATCACCGAGCCGCTGCGGCTGCGGGCCGGCCCCCACGACGTGCTGGTGATGAAGCCCGGCTTTGCGCCCTACAAGCAGAAGATCGACGTGCCGGCGGGCGGTGAGAAGCGCCTGCAGGTCCAGCTCGCCGACGAAGCGGGCGGCAACCTGTCGGGCGGCGGTGGCGGCGGCGGCGGCAGCGTCTGGCCCTGGGTCACCATGGGCGTGGGCGTGGCCGCGGTCGGGGCCGGGGTCTTCACCGGGCTCTCGGCCCAGAACCTCTACGACCAGCTCGACGAGAAGCGTCAGGCGCAGGAGCTCATCGCCGCGCAGGACATCGACACCGGCAACAACCTGGTGCTCTACACCAATCTGGCCTTCGGCATCGGCGGCGCGGCGATCATCGGCGGGCTGACCTGGTGGCTGCTCGACGACAGCGGCCCCGACCGCTCCGGCGGGGTCCAGCTCGGCGGCGGCGCCTCGTCCGACGGGGCGATGATCCAGATCATGGGGGCTTTCTGATGACCACTCGACGCCTGCTGACCGCCGGCTGCGCGCTGTCGGCCCTGCTGCTCGGTGGCTGCACCCTCGACTTCGAGGACTTCCGTCCGTACACCGAAGACCAGCCGCCGGTCGCCGCCGACGGCGGCATGGAGGACTTCGACGTCTTCGTGCCGCCCGACCGGGGCATGGTCGACATCGACATGCAGCCCGACGTCGACCTCGACCGGGACGACGACGGCGTCAACGACGACGCCGACAACTGCCCCGACGTCGCCAACCCCGACCAGGCCGACTTCGACGGCGACGGCATCGGCGACCTGTGCGACGACGACGCCGACGGCGACGGCGCGCCCGACGACGTCGACAACTGCCTCATGCTGGCGAATGAAGACCAGCTCGACCTCGACCGGGACGGCGAAGGCGACGCGTGCGACGACGACGCCGACGGCGACGGCCTCGACGCCGCGGCCGAAGCCTTGGCCGGCACCGATCCCCGACGGGCCGACACCGACGGGGACGCCATCGCCGACGGGGACGACAGCTGCCCGCTGCGCCCGTCGCGGGCCGACTTCGACAACGACATGGACGGCTACGGCGACGCCTGCGACGAAGACGACGACGGCGACGGCGTGCGCGACTGGGCCGACGTCTGCCCGGGCACGGCCGATCCGGAGCAGAACCCCGAGCTGTGCGTCGGCGACCGCGACGGCGACGGGGTCGGCGACGACGTCGACAACTGCCCCTATATCGCCAACCCGCCGGTGATGGAGGGCGGCCCTCAGGAGAGCGCGCCCTGCGAATCGCAGTTCGCCACCATCACCTACAGCCGCTCGACCCGGGCGCTCGCGCCTTACCTCGAAGGCGTGGTCGCCGGCACGGCCGGCGGCGCCCTGGTGCTCGATCCGATCGCCGGGGTGCAGCGCAGCACCAACGCCGACGGCCTCGCCGGCAACCGCATCGCCGGGGTGTACATCGACGGCGAGCGCCGGCAGTGGTTCACCACCGATCGCGGCCTGACCGTCGTCCGGCCCGACGGCTTCGTCTTCAGCATGCACGCCGACGACCACGACGGCGGCCCGATGGGCGAGCTGCGCGAGGTGGCGGTGGGCGGCGGCGCGGTCTGGGTCAGCAGCGACGCCGGGCTCAACCGGCTCGACGAGACCGGCTGGGCCATGTTCGAGGGCCTGCCGCCCGGCGAGGTGCGCGGGCTCTACATCGACGGGCTCGACCGCCTCTGGGTGGCCACCGGCGGCGCCGTGGTCCGGATCGCCGCCGGCATGATCGAGGCCACCTACGACATGCTGCCCGACATCGGCAACATCACCGGCGTCGTCGACGACGGGCAGCGCGGCGTATGGGTGCTCGGCGACAACGGCGCGCTGCAGCTCGACGCCGAAGGCGCCGTCTCGCCCGCCGGCCCCTACGTGGGCTTCGGGGTGCGCGACATCGTCTCGGCGCCTTTCAACAACCGCTATCTGGCCACCGACAGCGGCCTGCGCCGCATCGACCGCGACGGCCGCCTGCTGCCCACCGGCGTGCCCCGCGACGGCACCGTGCCGCCGCTGCCCTCCGCCGACCTGCGCGCCGTCGCCGAGGCGGCCGAAGAGGGCTTCTGGCTCGGCTCGGCCGCCGGGCTGCAGCGCATCGACAGCTACTTCGCCGCCTACGACAGCGAAGCGATCGGCGGTAACTGCGTGACCACCGCCGTGCGGGCCGGGGGTTATCTGTGGGTCGGCACCCGCCAGGGCGCCCTGGTCGTCGAGGCCGACGGCACCCTGCGCGCGCTCGAAGAGCTGCCCGGGCTCGAGGTCACCGCCATCGCGCGCTTCGGCGAGCAGGTCTGGATCGGCACCAACCAGGGCATCGGGGTCTACGACTTCGCCGGCGCGCCGGTCGTGCAGTATCAGCGCGGCGAAGGCGAGCTGCCCGACTTCGAGATCAGCGCGCTCGAGGTGGACGACCGCGGGGTCTACATCTGGATCGGCACCGACGGCGGCGGCCTGCTGCGCTACGGCGGGGAGGGCGAGTGGACGACGTTCAACGTCGCCAACGCGCCCAATGACTTCCTCTCCGACGACATCATCTCGCTGGCCTACGGCGACGAGACCCTGTGGGTCGCTTCGCCGCTGGGGTTGAGCGTCTACGACGACGTCGAGGGCGCCTTCGCGCTGCCGGTCACCATTCAGGGCGGCCGCCTGCCCGCCGTGCCCGTATTCGACGTCGCCGTCGGCGGAGGCCGGGTCTTCGCCGCCACCGCGGCCGGGGTGGCGGTGCGCGGCCCCGACGGGCTGTGGGTCACCCTGCGGCGTCAGGTGGGCGGCATCCCCAACGAGGCCGGCACCGACGGCGCGCGGGCGGTGGCCTACGACGGCACCAACCTCTGGATCCTGCTCGAAGTCAGCCGGCGCCTGGAGTACGGCAGCCTGCTGCGGCGCTCGCCCGACCCGGCCAACCGGGAGGGCTTCCAGCTCTACCCGCCGGCCGACGCCGGGTTGCCCGAGACGCCGGCGGCGTCCGGGGTCGACATGGACTGGGTGGAGAACGAGCTGAGCGTCTCGTTCTGCGGCAACGCCGACGATCCGGGCGGCTTCGGCCTGCTCGGCGGGCGCGGTCTCATCGAAGAGGACGTCTCCACCGGCGGCCTGCGCGGCGAGGGTGATCTGGCGGCTTTGACCGGCGGGCCCGGCGGCCAGCCGATGGTGGTCGGCCAGACCGCCGAGGGCCCGGTGGCCGATCTGATCGACCTCGAAGGGGTCATGCCCGTCACCCTGCCCGAGCTGGACGTGCCGCCGGCGGCCTGTGGGGTGCCGGTGCAGGACGGCGACAACCTGTGGTGCGTCTTCGACGGTGTCGGCTTCGGCCGCCGCTTCGGCAACGAGCAGTGGAACCTCGGCCGGCGCGAGGCGATCCCGGCGCTGGGTGAGGGCGACCTGCGCGATATCGTCGTGCAGAGCGACACGGTGGCCTGGCTGGCCAGCGCCGAGGGCGTGGTGCACGTCAACGGCGGCGCGGTGCGGGCGCTCAATACGGCGTTCACCGGCGGCGGCCTGCCCGACAACGACGTGCGGTCGGTGACCCTCGCCGGCGACCGGCTGCTGGCCGGCACCGCGGCCGGCGTCGGCGTCTTCGACATCGGCGCCAACATGTGGACCCCCATCGGGCCCTCGCAGCTGCCCAACGCCTCGGTGCTCGCGGTGACCTACGCGCCGCCGATCGACGCGCCCACGCTGTGGATCGGCACCGAAGACGGGCTCTTCCACCGCAACCTCGACGGCAGCCCGATCGCCGATTACGACACCTCCGATGGCCTGCCCGTCAACCGGATCAACGACGTGATGGTGCACCCCGACGGGCGCATCCTCGTCGCCACCCCCGGCGGGGTCGCGGTCAAGAGCGGTGAAGGGCCCTTCGTGACCTACGGCTTCGTCGACGGGCTGCCCGGGGTGGGCGCCTACGAGCTCGGCCTGGACGCCTCGGGGCGCATCTGGGTGCGCAGCGAAGACGGCATCGGCCGGCTCGACGCGTCGGAGTGAGCAAACCGCACGCGGGCCGCATCGGACAGCGGGTCGGGGCGTATGTCCTCGAGCGGTTGATCGGGCGCGGCGGCATGAGCGTCGTCTTCTTCGCCCGCCACGAGGGCACCGGCCGCGGCGCCGCGGTCAAGATCCTGCAGACCGGCCTGCCCGAGAACATCATCGCCGCCCGCCGCCTCGAGCAGGAGGCGCGCACCATCGCCCGCATCGACAACCCGCACGTCGTGCGCATGTACGACGCCGGGCGGACCCACGACGGGCTGCCGTGGTTCGCCATGGAGTACCTCGAAGGCGAGTCGCTGGGCCGGGTCTTCGCCCGCCATGGCCGGCTGCCGGTGCCGCGCATGCTCGACATCGTGCGGCAGATGCTCGCCGGGCTGTCCCAGGCCCACGCGCTCGAGATCGTGCACCGCGACCTCAAGCCGGACAACGTCTTCCTCGTGCGCCGCGACGACGGCGCCGACTTCGTCAAGATGCTCGACTTCGGCATCGCGAAGCTGCTCGCGCCCGAGCCGAACAAGGTCGAATCCGTCGCCGGGGTGGTGCTCGGCACGCCGGAGTACCTCTCGCCCGAGGTGGCGATGGACGTCGACGTCTCGCCGGCCAGCGACATCTATGCGCTCGGCGTGGTGATGTTCGAGGGCTTGACCGGGCGGCTGCCGTTCACCGGGCGCACGCCGACGGCGATCGCCGAGCAGCACTGCTTCGACCCCCCGCCCCGGCCGCGCTCGATCGCGCCCGACCTGCCGGTGGCCGTCGAAGAGATCATCCTGCGCTGCCTGGCCAAAGAGCCCGGTGAGCGCTATCGGGACGCCGCGTCGCTCGACGCCGCGCTCAAGCGCCTGCAATCGAGCACCTCGCCGCTGCCGCGGATCGAGCGACCCTCCGGCGAGCCGGATGCCCCGGCGACCGAGCCCATCGAGGCGATCGAAGAGCGGCTGCGCCGTTTCGCCGAGCGGCACGCCGGGGCCCGGGCGCTGCTCGCCACACCGCTCGAAGAGACCCGGCGCCTGCGGCGGGACATCGACGCTCTCGAGGGCGAGCGCGCCGAGCTCGCCCGCCAGCTCGACGGCAGCGACGACCAGCTCGCCGCGCTCGAGCGGGAGCTCACCTCGGCGATGGCCGAGAGCACCGCGCTCGCCGAAGACGTCGCCCGGCTGCGCGGCAGCCTGCGCAGCCTCGGCCGGCTCGACCCCGACGACGACGCCGTCGCCCTGCTCGGCCTGCTCGATCCGCGCCGGCCGCCCGCCGGGCAGCGGCTCGCGCACCTGCAGCGGCTCGACGGGCAGGCGCCGGCGATCGAACAGCACGAAGAGCGGCGGGCCGACCTCATCGATCGCATCGCCGACGCGGTGGAGCGCCGCGCCCGGATCGACGCCCGCTGCGCCCGGCTCGAGGCCGATCTGATCCTCGGACGGGCCGCGGAGAGCGGGCGGCGGGCGCGCCTCGGGGCGCAGCTCGAAGCCCTGCAAGCCCGGATCGAGACGCTCGGTCAGCGGCGGGCGCGGATCGTCGTGCGGCTGCTGTTGCGCACCCGCCGCTGATCGCGCCGCCCGGCGAGGCGCGACCGGCGCCGCCGGCCGTGCCACCGCTCGGCGATGACTTCGAAAAAAGAACGCCCGGCCTGGGGTCGGGCCGGGCGACGGACACGTGGATCGGGGGTATCGACCCGCTGTGGCCGGGGGACGTCGGCGGAAGCCGAGCCGTGAACCGTGAACCGTGGATGGGTCACAAGGAGCGTCCGGATTCGATGGGTAGGCGAATCTCGGTGCCACCCATCACATCGTCGGGCCGCCGCCGAATGTGAGGCTCTTTGCGTACCTGCTCGTCGGCGGCGCGAGATACACTTCGCCGAAACCCAGAGCCGGCAAGCGTCTCGCCCTAAATTCGCTTTCTGCGGCCCGCGCCACTTTTTTCTTCAGTCGCCGCGGGGTCTGCCGATGTGAGGTTGACGGGGCGTGCGCGCGGACACCGACGACCACGAAGAGAGACCGCCGCCGGGCGCCCGATCGAGGTCGGCGTCGCGAGTGGCGCTCATTCGAGCGTTCGGGCTACAGTGAGCGCCGAGTTTTCGCAGTTCCGGCGGCGGATCCACGCACTCCGAAACCGTCGGGGAGCGCCTCGGGGGGGAAGCACAATGCGTATCTTGTTGGCGGTGATCGCGGCGCTGTGGGCAGCGCCGGCGATGGCCGAGGTGAGCCTCGACAGCCCCAACGGCACCCGTTTCCGGATCGACGAGACCGGGCACGGCGGGCTCGTCGGTCCGGGGGCCTTCAACGGCTGGCCGCGCCTCTGCGTGCGCGTCGGCGGCGGAGACGGGGGCTGCAACGCGGCCGAGACCTACAACGCCAACGGCCAGGCGGCGGGCATCGAGCTCAACGGCCGCCAGTACGTGCTCGGCAACGACGCGCTGGCCGGCCTCGACGTGCGGCGAAAGATCTTCGTGCCCAACGCCGGCGGCAACCTGGCCAACGGCTTCGTACGGTATCTCGACCAGCTGACCAACAGCACCGGCGCCCCGATCACCGTCTCGGTGCGCATCGGCACCGCCGGGGCTGGCTCGGGCTACGTCGTGCCCGGCATGACGCTGTGGCGCACCAGCTCCGACGACGCCGTGGCCACGCCCGCCGATCGCTGGCTGGTGGTCGACGACGGCAACGCCGGCGGCGGCGCGGCGGCGGTCGGCGTGCTGATGCACGGGGCGGGCGCCCGCTCGGTGCCGGCGGCGCTCGGGCAGCTGTTCCCCGTCGCCGACGACGACCGCTCGCTGGCCTGGGACTTCCGCGACGTGCGCATCGAGCCCGGCCAGACCCGCAGCTTCCTCTCGGTGATCGTGCACGAGTCCGCTCGCGGCGCGGCGATCGACGAGACCGACAACCTGCTGCGGGTGCGCGAGGCCGACGCCCTGTTCGGGCTGAGCAACGCCGAGCGCAGCGCGATCCAGAACTTCGGCGTGACCCCGAACAACGGCGTCGCGCTCGCCGACGCCGGCGGGCCGTACAACGCCAACGAAGGCGAGCAGATCCAGCTCTCGGCGGCCGGCTCCTTCGACCCCGAGGGGCTGCCGCTGATCTACGAGTGGGACTTCGACGGCGACGGCGACTACGACGACGCCCGCGGCATCAACGCGTTCCACACCGTGCCCGACGACGGCGTGGTCGCCATCGGGCTGCAGGTGACCGACGCCGCGGGCAACGTCGACCGGGCCACCGGGCGCATCACCGTGGTCAACGTCGCGCCGCGGGTCGACGGGGTCAACAGCGACAGCCCCATCGAGGAGGGCGGCCGGCTCAACGTCGACGTGCAGGTCACCGAGCCCGGCGCCGATACGCTGACCTACGACTACGACTGGGACGGCGACGGCGAGTTCGACGAGACCGGGCTCGATACCGGGCGCTACGAACACCTCTACCCCGACGACGGGATCTTCCAGGCCCGGGTGCGGGTCTCCGACGACGACGGCGGGGTCAGCGAGCGCGCCTTCACCGTCGACGTGCAGAACGTGGCCCCGACCGTCTTCAACGTCGCGGTGCTGCCGCTGGTGGCGGAGGGCGCCGAGTTCGACATCCGGGTCACCGCCCGCGACCCGGGCAACGACCCGATGACCTTCCGCTACGACCTCGACGGCGACGGCGTCGACGACATCGTCGGCGAGGGGCAGGACGTCGCGCAGGCCCGCTTCCCCGACGACGGGCTGTTCACGATCACCGTGACCGTCTGCGACGACCAGGGTGCGTGCAGCGAGCCGCGGGAGCAGGCGGTCAACGTCGGCAACGTCAACCCGAGCATCGTCAGCGTGACCTCCAACGGGCCGGTGCCCGAAGGCTCGCCGGTGACGGTGACCGTCGAGGCGACCGACCCCGGCGGCGCCGGCGACCCGCTGCGCTACTCGTTCGACTGGGACAATGACGGCGAGTTCATCGACGACGTCAACGACTCGCCCGATGCGGTGCAGCAGCACGTCTTCGACCAGCAGGGCACCTACTTCGTCGGGGTGCAGGTGCGCGACGACGACAACGGCCGGGCGGTGGGCAACGTCGAGATCGTCGTGACCAACGTCGGCCCGACCGTCGAGCTCAGCGGCCCGGCCGCGGGCGACGAGGGCGCCGCGCTGCCCTTCGACTGCCTGGCCACCGACCCGGGCAACGACGCTTTGAGCTACGACTGGGATCTGGACGGCGACGGCACCTTCGAGGTCATTGGCGGCCAGGCCCGCGAGCTGGCCCGCTTCGGCCAGGAGGGTAGCTACGTCGTGCGCTGCCGGGTCGACGACGGCGACGGCGGCAGCGACACCGACTCCGCCGAGGTGACCATCAACAACGTGCGCCCGACCCTCGAGATCGAGGTCGACAGCCCGCAGAACGAAGGCGCCGAGGTCGTGGTGCGCGCGGTGGCGGTCGACCCGGGCGACGACACCCTCATCTACACCTACGACTTCGACGGCGACGGCATGCCCGAGATCGTCGACGCGCAGGGCGACGGCGCCGAGCTGGGGCGCTACGCCTATCCCGACCAGGGCCTGTACACCATCCGGGTCGACGTCTTCGACGGCACCGACGGCATCGACGCCCAGGAGGTCATCGACATCCGCAACGTCGACCCGATCGTGCGGCTGACGACCAACTCCCCGGTCGACGAGGGCGGCGAGCTGCGGCTGACCGCCGAGGTGAGCGACCCGGGCGCCGATACGATCACCCTCGCCTGGGACATCGACGGCGACCAGGTGCCCGACATCGAGGGGCCGGTCGAAGCCGGCGAGATCGAGCAGCTCGTCATCCCGCCCGACGACGCCCGCTTCGAGGTCACCGTGGTGGCCACGGACGAAGACGGCGGCCGCAGCGAAGCCACTGCGGCGGTGGTCATCGAGAACGTGCCGCCCAGCTTCCCCGAGTTCCAGCTGCCGCCGGCCCAGGAGCGCGAGGCCTATCGCGGCACCGTGCCGGCGCAGGACCCGGCCGGCGCCAACGACCCGCTGGCCTTCTCGCTGATCAACCCGCCGGCCCAGATCGACATCGACCGCAACACCGGCCAGCTCTTGTGGACGCCGAGCTATGACGACTACCTCAACCAGCCGCTGACCATCACCGTGCGGGTCAGCGACGGCGACGGCGGCAGCGCCGAGACCGACATCGAGCTGGCGGTGCTCGCCCGGGACGAAGACGCCGACCAGCTGCCCGACAGCTACGAAGAGCTGACCTGCGACCCCGACGCGCCCGACGTCTGCCTCGACCCGACCGACCCCGCCGACGCCCGCCAGGACCCCGACGGCGATGGCCGCGACAACCTCACCGAGTGGCGCGAGCAGACCGACCCGTTCTTCTACGAAGGCCCCGAGACCCCGCTGCTGCAGGCGCCGTCGGACGGCGGCCGCATCGCGACCCTCGCCCCGGCGCTGGTCGTCAGCTGGGTCGACAACCCCGTCGGCGGCGGCGCGGGCATCGAATACGCGATCTACGCGGACGCCGAGCTGAGCGTCGAGGTGGTCGTCTCCGATCCGGTCGAGCAGGCCGAGGACGAAGGCGTGCCCACCAGCTGGGTGCCGCCCGAAGGCCTGCTCTTCGAAGACCAGTGGTACTGGTGGCGGGCGCGCTCGGTGGCCGGCGAGGCCCGCTCGGCGTGGTCCGAGCCGTTCAGCTTCCGCACCAACGCCACCAACGAGGCGCCCACCGCGCCGATCCTCGTCTCGCCCACCGACGGCGCGGTCGTCGATACCCGCACCCCGACCTTCCGGGCGCTGCCCTCGACCGACCTCGACGAAGACACCCTGCGCTACATCTTCAACATCTACGACGTGCGCACCTTCACCGGATCGGGCGAGGTGACCGCCGACGGGGTCAGCTTCACCGTCAACACCGCGCTCTCGGAGAACGCGGTCATCGAGTGGGAGGTCGTCGCGGTGGACGACGCCGGCGGCATGACCCCCAGCGGCCGCTGGAGCTTCCGGGTCGACAGCGAGAACGCCGCGCCCACCGCGCCCGAGTTCATCGCGCCGGCGGCCATGGGCAACATCGTGCCCGTCGTCGAAGACCTCGCGCCGGCCCTCGTCGTGGGCGGCAGCGTCGACGAGGACGGCGAGGCCATCAGCTACGTCATCGGGGTGCGCGAGATCGAAGGCGCGATCATCGCCGAGAGCGACCCGATCGCGGAGACCGGCGGCCGGGCCAGCTGGCGGGTGCCGATGGAGCTCGACGAAAACGGCGACTACACCGCCTTCGCCCGGGCGATCGACGAGCGGGGCACCGAGTCGGCCATCACCGAGCTCGACATCTTCGTCTCCGCCGTCGACGAGCCGCCGCCGACCCCCGAGCTGCAGTCGCCCGCCGACGGGGTCACCGTGCCCCGGGACGACGCCATCGTGATCTGGTCGACGGTGCGTGACCCCGAGCGCCTCGACCCGGTGACCTACATCCTCGAGTACTGCAACGCGGCCGGCATCTGCACCGAGGTCCGTCGCGAGGGGCAGTCCTACAGCCTCTCCGACCTCGCCGAGCCGGGGGAGCAGTTCACCTGGCGGGTCCAGGCGGAGGACCCCGCCGGCAATACCTCGCGCTGGAGCGAGCGGCGGGTCTTCGCCATCAACCGCTCGGCCGAGACCGTCTCCGGCTGCGGCTGCGAAGCCGCCGGCGACACCCCGGCCCCGTGGAGCCTCGCGCTGCTCGGGCTGGGGCTGATCGGGCTGCGCCGCCGGCGCCGTTGAGCCGGCCGGCGTGCGGCACAGCGCCATCGACGCCCCGCCCGTGACGGCGCCCGCCGTTCGAGTTAGACTGCGCCGGCTCTTCACTTCGAGGTCACGTGCGCACCCGTATCATCGCCATCTCGGCCCTGCTCGCCCTGTGCTGCGCCTGCGGCGACGGCGGCCCCGGTCGTGACGGCCAGAAGGGCGGCCCGCCGGGCAAGGAGAAAGACGCGCCGCCCGCGCCGGTCGAGGTCGTCGAGGTGACCACCGGCCCCATCAGCGACGGCCTCGAGGCCACCGCGACCGTGCAGGCCCGCGACCGGGCCGAGATCCGGGCCCGGGCCAGCGGCGCGGTCAGCGCCCTCGACGTGGAAGAAGGCCAGCGGGTCACCGCCGGCCAGCGCCTCGCCCGCATCGACCAGCCCGCCTACCAGAGCCTCATCGACAAGGCGCGGGCCCAGGTCGAGAAAGCCCGCCGCGACCTGCTCGCCGCCCAACAGCTCAAGACCCAGGGCGTGCTGCCCAAGCAGCAGGTCGACGACGCCGAGTTCAACCTGCGCCAGGCCCGGCTCGAGCTGCGCCGCCTCGAAGACGAGCGCGGCCTCGGCGCGGTGACCTCGCCCATCGACGGGGTCGTCGTCTCGCGGGCCGTCGAGCGGGGTGAAGCCATCTCGGCGGGCGCCGCGCTGTTCGAGGTCGCCGACCTCGCCGCGCTCGAAGTCGAGCTCTACGTGCCCGAGCGCCACCTCGGCCGGCTCAAGACCGGCCTGCCGGTGCAGGTCAGCGCCGACGCCACCGGCGACGGCGTGCTCACCGGCCGCGTCGAGCGCATCGCGCCCACCGTCGACCCGCGCAGCGGCACCGTCAAGGTCACCGTGGCCCTCGGCGACGGGGCCATCGACGAGAGCCACACGCTGCGGCCGGGCATGTACGTGCGCGCGCGCATCGTGCTCGATACCCGCGACGACGCAGTGCTCGTGCCGCGGCGGGCGGTCATCTACGAGAACGACCGCGCCTTCGCCTTCCGGGTCGACGACGGCGTCGCCCGCAAGCTCGCGCTGAAGGTGGGCCACGCCGACCGCGACCGGCTCGAGATCCGCGACCCGCTGAAGGCCGGCGATACGGTGATCGTCTTCGGCCAGCGCGGCCTCGAAGACGGGGCCAAGGTGCGCATCGTCGGGGCCGGCGCGCAGAAGACCGACGCGCAGAAGGCCGACGCGCAGAAGGCCGAAGACGGGACGAGCCCGAAGCCGGGCGCCGAGGCGCCGGCCGCCGGCGCAGAGAAGACGACGTCGAAGAAGGGCCGGCCGGGGGCCGCCGACAGCGAGGGGAGCCCATGACCGAGCCGCTGCTGCGGGTCCGCGGCCTCAAGAAGCACTTCCCCATCAAGCGGGGGATCATCCCCAAGGTGGTGGGGCACGTCAAAGCGGTCGACGGCATCGACATCGACGTCATGCCCGGCCAGGCGGTCGGCCTCGTCGGCGAGAGCGGCTGCGGCAAGACCACCGCCGGGCGCTGCATCCTCAAGCTGATCCAGCCCACCGCCGGCGAGATCGTCTTCGACGGCCAGCCGGTGCACGCCTTCGACCGGGCGCAGATGACCGGCCTGCGCAAGCGCATGCAGATCATCTTCCAGGACCCCTTCTCGAGCCTCAACCCGCGACGCACCGTCTACGACACCCTCGCCGAGCCGCTGCAGCTGCACGGCATCTGCAAGACCACCGACGAGCTGCGGGTCGAGGTGCGCCGACTGCTCGGCCGGGTCGGGCTCGACCCCGACTACCTCGACCGCTACCCCCACGAGTTCTCCGGCGGCCAGCGGCAGCGCATCGGCATCGCCCGGGCGCTCGCGCCGCGGCCCGACTTCATCGTCTGCGACGAGGCCGTCTCGGCGCTCGATGTCTCGGTGCAGGCCCAGATCCTCAACCTGCTCGCCGACCTGCGCCGCGACCTGGGGCTGTCGTACCTCTTCATCGCCCACGACCTCGCGGTGGTGAAGCACCTCTGCGATACCGTCGCGGTGATGTACCTCGGGCGCATCGCCGAGATGGGGCCGACCAAGGCCCTCTTCGAAGACCCCAAGCACCCCTATACCCGGGCGCTGCTCAGCGCGGTGCCCTCGCCGCACCCCGGCCGGCGCAAGCAGCGCATCGCGCTCAAGGGCGACGTGCCCACGCCGATCGACCCGCCGAGCGGCTGCCGGTTCCATACCCGCTGCCCCTACGCGACCGCCGACTGCGCCAAAGAGACGCCGCCGCTCGACCGGGTCGGCGACCACCACGTCGCCGCCTGCATCCGCATCGAAGAGATCCGCAAAGAAGACGCCGCCGCAGCCGCCGCCGCGGGGTCCGCCGAGGCCTCACATTGACGATATGAGGCATTGGTCGCACACTTTGGCTCCGACCGCTGCCCGAGGGGGGTGAGAATCCGTGGCCAGGCGCACCGTGCTCATCGCCGATCCCGACCAGGCGACCGCCGACCAGCTCGCCGAGATGGTGCAGACCCTCGGTCTGCGACCGGTGCGGGCCAAGGCGGCCCGTGAGGTCATCGCCCTGTGCAAGCACGGGGTCGACTGCATGTTCATCGACATCAAGGCCCCCGCGCTCAAGGCGCCGACCCTGCTGCCCGAGCTGCGCAAGCACAGTCAGCTGCCGATCGTCGTCTCGACCACCGACGGCACCAAGCAGGACGTCATCTTCGCCATGCGCCACGGCTGCGTCGATTGGATCGACAAGCCGCTCGAAGAGAACAAGGTCAAAAACGCCCTCAAGCGCATCGCCCGCGAGACCCGGCGCCAGGCCGCCGAGGCCCAGGAGAAGACCGGCAGCCAGACCCGCGCGCTGATCAAGGAGATCGTCGAGAAGATCCGCGACGGCAACATCGCGCTGCCCGAGATGCCCAAGATCGTCGACGAGCTGCGCGCGGTGCTCAGCGACCTGACCGTCGAGACCGAAGCGGTCATCAAGGTGCTCGAGAAGGACCCCTCGCTCGCCGCGCGCATGATCGCGACGGCCAATACCGCCGCCTATGGCGGGCGGGGGCGCATCACCGACCTCAACAGCGCCGTGACGCGACTCGGCAACCGCACCATCGACAACCTGGTGCAGACCGCGGCCCTGCAAGGCATGTTCACCTTCCGCTCGCCGGCCTTCAAACAGGTCTTCCGCGACATGTGGAAGGCGCAGTTCATGAGCGCCTGCCTCTGCCGCGACGTCGCTCGGGAGTGCGGCGTCGGCGACCCCGACGAGATGTACCTGCTCGGGCTGATGCACAACATCGGCGAGCTCTTCCTGCTGCGGGTCTTCGGCGAGCTCTTCCAGCGGCACAACAACCAGGTGCTGTCGATGAACGACGTGCTCGGGGTCATCCGCGAGTGGCACTGCGTCTTCGGCGAGGGCCTGATGAAGAAGTGGGACATGGGCGACACCTTCATGCAGGTCGCCCGCAAGCACCACGACATGGAGGCCTACCGCGGCGACGAGCTCGACCCGCAGGTGATCAAGCTGATGCACGTCATCAACCTCGGCGACCAGCTCACCGAGGTCGCCGGGGTGAGCTACTACGCCAAGTCGCTGCCCGGGCCGTCGATCCAAGACAGCTACGAAGCCATTGGCTGCCCGATGGACAAGCGCGACGCCCTGCGCATCCGCGCCGAAGAGATGCGCGACGACCTCAAGAACGAGTAGCCGCGCTCGGCACTCGGCGGCGACGTCGACCCCCGCCGCGACATCCCACTGCCGACAGCCACTGCCGACAGTCACCCCTCCGCTCTGCACCCGAGGTCGCCATGCGTCGCGTCTTGCCCGCTCTGCCCGCCCTACCGGCCCTGCTCTGCCTGCCCGCGCTGATCTGCCTGCTCGCCCCACCGGCCCACGCCGACAGCGACACCTTCTGGCGCCACTGGTCCGACGGCCGGGCCGAGCTGAGCGGCTACCACCTCGTGCAGCCGCGCTACGGCGAGCTGCGCGAGGGCCACGCCGTGCTCATCTTCGTCACCGAGCCGTTCTCGCGGGCGAAGGCGGTCAAGGTCGACCGCTACGACCGGCAGAACCCGGACCACTTCACCGCGCTCAAGCTCAACCACGCGCGCTACTTCCAGACCGGGCTCTACCCCTACAGCCTGATGACCAGCGTCTTCGTCGACCCCGCCCGCGACATGGCGCCGGTCAAGAGCAGCTTCAGCGGCCAGGAGTGGTGCGGCCACGTCTATGAAGAGGCCATCGTCGGCGCCAACGGTGCCGACGTGCGCATCGACAGCTACTTCGAAGGCGAGACCGGCCGCCGCACCGTGCCCGTCGCGATGCTCGAAGACGCCGTCTTCATCAACGCCCGCGGGCTGATGAGCGGCGGGCCGGGCACCGCGCTCCAGGGCCCGGCCGAGGTCCTGCCCTCGGCGCTCTTCCGCCGGCTGAAGCACCGCCCCGCCGCGCCGATGAAGACCGCCTTCACCTGGAGCGGCCCGACGGCGGTCACCGTGCCCGCCGGCACCTTCCAGGTGCGCCGGCTGAGCTGGGACCGCGCCGGCACCGCGTGCAGCCTCGACGTCGAGGTCGCCGCCCCCCACCGCATCATCGGCTGGGCCTGCGCCGACGGCGAGAAGGCGCAGCTCACCGGCACGATGCGCAGCCCGTACTGGCAGCAGAACCGTAACGGCGACGCGGCGCTGCGGGCCAAGCTGGGCATCCCGGTCTCGAGCACCGGCCGCTGAGCCCCCGAACGGGGTCGAAACATGCCCCTGCGCCGCGCCAGGGCCACGCCGGCGGCCCGAAGAGCCCGCGACGCAGGGCGCGGTGGCAACACCATACGAACGGGCCGCGGGGCCGCCCCTGCACGCCCTGGCGCGGGGTCCGCGCGCTCAGCGCAGGCCATACTTCTTCAGCTTGGTGACCAGGGTCATCCGGCTCACCGCGAGCTGGCGGGCCGCCTCGCTCTGATTGCCCGCGCAGCCGTCGAGCGTCCGGGCGAGCAGCTCGCGCTCGAAGGCGTCGACCTGCGCCTTGAGCCCGACCGTCGGCGCCGGCCGCTGAGCGCCCGACATCGCCAGGCCCCAGGTCTCATCGTCGATCAACGGCCCGGCGCACAGCGCCACGAGGCGATCGATTGTATTGCCCAGCTGGCGCACGTTGCCCGGCCACCGGTGAGCCAGCAGCCGCCGCTCGACCGCCGCCGACAGCCGCAGGTCGTCGACCCCGAACTGACCGCACGCCCGCTCGACGAAGTGCCGGGCGAGCGGCACGATGTCGTCCCGCCGCGCGCGCAGCGGCGGCAGGTGGATCTCGACCACGTTGAGCCGATAGAGCAGATCCTGGCGGAACTCGGGGCTGTCGACCAGGGGGCGGTTGGTCGCCGAGATGACCCGCACGTCGACCGGCACCGCCCGCGCCTCGCCCACCGGGCGCACCGCGCGCTCCTGCAGCGCGCGCAGCAGCGTGCTCTGCACCTGCGGCCGCAGCTCGCCGACCTCGTCGAGCAACACCGTGCCGCCATCGGCGTCGCGCAGGAGCCCCGGGCGGGCCCGATCGGCGCCGGTGAACGCGCCGCGGGCGTGACCGAACAGCTCGGCGGCCGCCATCTCGGGGGTCAAGGCGGCGCAGTTGAAGGGCCGATAGGGGCGGTTGGCCCGCTGCGACGCGCCGACGATGGCCCGGGCCACCAGCTCCTTGCCGGTGCCCGGCTCGCCGGTGATCAAGACCGGGATATCCCGCGCAGCCACCCGCTCGACCAGCTCGGCGACCCGCCACATCGCGTCCGAGGCGAAGACCATCGTGCGCTGCAGGGCCTGCCCCGCCTCGAGCTGGCGCACCCGGCGGCCGAGGCGGGCCGTGTGCAGCGCCCGGCGCACCACCCGCAAGAGTTCGTCCTGGTCGAACGGCTTCTTGAAGTAGTCCAGCGCGCCGAGCTTCATCGCCTCCACCGCCCGGCGCTCGGTGCCGTGGGCGGTGAGCATGATCACCGGCGGCGCCGCCGGGCGCCGCTGGACCTCGGCGAGCAGGGCCATGCCGTCCATGCCGGGCATCTTGAGGTCGGTGAGCACCAGCGCGATATCGTCGCGGGTGTCCAGGGTATCCAGCGCCGCGGCGCCATCGGCGGCGAGCAGCACCTCGAAGCCCTGCGCGCCGAGCACCACCTTCAGCGCGTAGCGGATCGCCTCTTCGTCGTCGACCACCAGCAGGGTCTCGGCCATCAGTCTTCCTCCACGGCCTGCTCGGCGGGCGGCGCGCTCTGCATCACCCGGGGCAGGCTCAACCGGGCGACGCTGCCGCCGCCGTCGCGCCGGGCGAGCTCGAGGCGGCCGCCGTGCTGCTCGACGATCGTGCGGCAGACCGTCAGCCCGATGCCGTAGCCGCCGGCGCGGTGGGTCACGCCCGGCCGGAAGAGGCGCTCGACCGACCCATCGGGCAGCCCCTGGCCGTCGTCGAAGACCTCGACGATCGCGTCGTCGGCCGTCGCGCTCAAGGCCACCTCGACCCGCCCGCCGTCGGCGCAGGCCTGCAGCGCGTTCTGCACCAGGTTGGCCACCACTTGAGAGAGCTTGCGTCGATCGACCGGGGCCCGGGCGTCGCCGCGGCGTGCGGCGAACCGCACCCCGAGCTCGGCGGCCATCGCCCCGTGCGCGTCGAGCACCTCGTCGATCACCGGCCCCAGCGCGACCACCTCTCGGGTCAGGGCGTCGGCGGGGCGGGCCAGGTCGAGCAGCGTCTCCAGCCGGGCGCGCATGCGGTCGAGTTGGGCGAGGGCCACGCCGAGCTGCTCGCGTTCGTCGCCGCCGTCGGCCGCTTGACCGTGGCGGAAGGACAGCAGGCTGAGCACCGCGGTCAGCGGGTTCTTCAGCTCGTGGGCGATGGCCCCCGACAGCGCCACCAGATCGGCCTTGCCCCGGGCCATGGCCTCGGTGGCCGAGCGCCGCACGCCGAGCAGCCGGGCCTGCTCGGCGTGCAGCTGGTCGCGCACGTGCCGCGCCATACGGTTGCCGGCGATGACGAAGGTGGTCACCGCCGTGGCCCAGAAGACTGCGCCCGAGGTCGGCAACGGCGCGCCGAGCATCGCCGGGATCATACCCGCCGGCCGCCACCAGACGTGCAGCGAGAGGAAGCCCCAGATCACCAGCGCGGCGCCGAGGACCACGGGCAGTGATCCCTTGCCCAGGACGTAGCCGGTTATCACCGCGATGGGCACGTAGGCCACCAGGAACGGGCTCTGCACCCCGCCGGTCACGCCAGCGCAGACCATCGGGGCGATGAGCACCATCGGTCCGAGGAGCCACCACGGGGGCTCACGCCGACTCAGCCGCAGGAACTCGGGCACGACGAAGAGGCCGGCCATCGATCCCAGCCCGGCGAAGCGCCACCCCTCGGCGTCGGGGCCCAGGCACAGGGCAGCGATGGCGAATACCACCAGCGCGATGCGGTTGAGCCGGGTGGTCATGCGGTAGACCGGATCATCGTGCTCCATCCGCGCAGGGTAGCACCCGCGGCGTTGCACGGCCTGTTCCGGCTCGTCGGCGGCGCCGTTGCCGCGCACATCCGGTGAACCCGAGAGCGCCGATCGCGGCGTGGAGGGTCGGGTGGCCTCGGCCGGTTCAGAGTGGTGAGATCAGCCCGCCGCGGCCGTGTTTGCCGTCGTTGCGGCCATAGGCGATGACCTGCTGGTCGCCGAGGCTGCCGATCGCGACGGCGGTGGCGTTGCGGCCCTTGCCCCAGCCGTTGCCATAGCGGCTGAACTCGAGCAGTCGGCCTGCGCTGTCGCGGTACAGGGCGACGCGCATGTTGTCCCGACCGCTGCGGGACACCACCATGACCTGCTCGCCGTCGACGTCGCCGAACGCGACGCCGGTGGCGCGGCGGCCCGCGCCCCACCCTTCGCCGCCCCTGAGGATCGAGGCGAAGCCCGCACCCGCCGCAGCCGGGTCGCGGTCATCAGCGGCCGACTCGGCGGCGGCGAGGACGATGAAGCGTAGCCCCTCGTCGGCGGTCAACGCGGCAGCGAGCACGGGCTGGCCCCCGACCTCACCGAAGGCGAGGTCGGCCACGCCGACGTCGTCGGGCAGGTCGCCGTCGCTGGGCACCTGCACCAGCCCGTCGCCCTGCACCGCGTGCAGTTCGATCCGCGCGCCGGGCCCGGCGGAGCGCCCGACGGCGACGACCGGCTGGCCGCCCCAGTCGCCGAACGCGATCGCGGTGCACCCGCAGGGCCCGGGCCAGGACTCGCCGCCCTGCCAGCGCGCGAGCGCGCCCTGCCAGCGATAGATCTCGAACCGAGGCGACCCGCTCGCGTCGCCCCGGGCTTCGAGGGCGACGCCCAGCACCTGCTCTCCACCCAGCCGACCGAGAGCCAGCGCGGCACACGCGCGGGTCTCGCCCCAGTCGGCGCCGATCGTCTGCCATGGTCGACCGATCTCCAGTGCGCCTCGGTCGCCCGTCGGCCGGTAGAGCTCGACATCGCCCGGGTCATCGCCCGGCTCGGGGGCGATGGCGAGCACGCCCTGCTCACCAAAGGCGCCGACGGCGATGGCCCGACAGCCCCGCTTGTCGGGCCAGTGGGCGCCGCCGCCGTCCAGCTCGACCAATCCATCGCCCTGCCAGCCGAACAGGAAGAAGCGGTCATGGTCGGGGCCCTTGCGTCCGACGGCCAGGACGTCGCGGCCACCGAGCGCGCCGAGCGCGACACAGGTCGTGCCGAACTTCTCGCCCCAGTGCTCGCCGAAGCCGGCGATCTGCCGGGCCTGACCCAGCGGGGCTGGCGAGCCCTCGTCGCGCCATGTGCCTTGCTGCGACGGCCCGCGCGGTGACTCCTCGGAGCTGCCCCAACGGCCGCCGAAGCTCAGCCAGGGGGCGGAGTCGACGCCCGTATCACCCGGACCGCAGACGGCCTCGTCGACCGCGACCAGCACGAGTCGCCCGCCCTCGAGCGGGCCCCATTCACCGCCGCCGCTGCAGACGTCATTGGCCACGAAGTACGTCTTGGAGCGCAGGTGAAGGCCCCGTCTCTCGTAGCTGGCGTGGCTGTGCCATGCCGACCAGACGTCGACGTGGCTGCCGCCGCTGAGGGTGTATGCGCCGCCCTTCGGCTGGCCACTGCGGCTCACCAACCAGGACCCCTCGGTGTGGCCATGGGCGGCGAAGAAGACCGCCTCGACCGCGCTCTCGCCCAGCGTGCGCCAGCGAGAGACCCGCACGGTGACGTGCTCCCAGTCCGCCTCGTGCGCCCCGAAGACCGGTAGAATGCCGATCGGGCCGTTGTAGGGATGGAAGAACCAGTACTGAATGTCGATCTGCCGCCCGTCGAACTGCCCTCCGGCGTCGGTCACGGCGCGGACGTGCGCGTACATCGGCGCCGCGTGCCAGTCGCCGTTGTACACGTGCTCGTTGTCGGGCTTGAGGTAGGCGCACTTCTGCCGGTGGCAGGCGAGGTCGGCGACCGTGGGTCGGGCGATGCAGACCGTGGGATCGTCGTGGTCGCGCAGCGTGCAGCGTTCGAGATACCACTCGACGCTGGCCGGGCCATACCGGTCTTTGAAGAGGCCCGTGCGCGAGAGCTGCACCCGGGGGGCGAAGCGCTCGACCAGCGCTTGCCAGTCATGGGGGGTCATCGTCGATGCTCCGGTGGGGTCGACGCCGGGTCCCCCGTGCGGGGCCGGCGAATGGTCGGTGAGAGCGCGGTCCATCAGACCGGCCGGAGCAGCCCGCCGCGGTTGTTGTCGCCGGCGCTGCGGCCATAGGCGATGACGTGCTGACCGCCGAGGCTGCCGATCGCGACGGCGGTGGCGTCCCGGTCACCCCAGCCGTCGCCGTAGACGCTGAACTCGACCAGCTGGCCCGCGAGCTCGCGATACAACGCGATCCGCATGTGGTCGTCGCCGGTGCGCGAGACCGCCATCACCTGCTCACCGTCGAGCTCGCCGAACGCGATGCCGGTGGCGCAGCGGCCCTTGCTCCAGCCACTTCCGCCTTCGAGACACGACGTGAAGGCCGACGCGTCGCCGTTGGGTGTGAGGACCCTGAAGCGCGGCCCCGCGTCGGCCTTCAACGCGACGCCGAGGACGGGCTCACCGCCGACCTCACCGAACGCGAGGTCGGTCACGCCGGCGCTCTCGCACAGGTCGCCGCCGCCGCTGGCCACCAGCTCCAGCCCATCGCCTCCGAGACGGTACAGTTCGTACCGCACGCCAGTGCCGGCCGAGCGCCCCACGGCGACGACCGGTTGGCCGCCCCAGTCGCCGAATGCGATCGCGGTGCACCCGCGGTACTTGCCCCAGTTTGCGCCGCCGTCGTGCCAGCGCGCGAGCGCGTTGTCCTGCCAACGGTAGATCTCGAACCGCGACCCGCGCGCGTGGTCGCGGACGTCGAGCCCCACGCCCAGCACCGGCACCGACTGCTCGCCCAGCCGGCCGAAAGCCAGCGCGGCGCAGGCGTGCGCCTTGCCCCACTGGGCGCAGCCGATCCGGGTGCCGCCGACATAGGTGTCAAAGCGCTTCGTGCGATAGACTTCGAGCCGACTCGGCTCGCTCTCGTGATACGACGCGACCGCGAGCACGGCCTGGTTACCGAGGGACCCGATGGCGATCGCAGCGCACTCTGCGTCGTCGGGCCACGACGCGCCGCCGCTGCCCCGCTCGACCAGCCTCTCGCCCGCGCGGCCGAAGAGCATGAACCGCGCGTGATTGGGGCCGCTGCGACCGACGGCCAGCAGATCCTCGCTGCCCAGGCGGCCCAGCGCGACGCAGCGGGTGCCGAAGTTCTCGCCCCAGACCTCGCCGAAGTGCGCGACCTGCTGCGCCTCGTCTACGCTGTAGGGGCCCTGGTGGGACGGCCCACACGGCGAATGTTTCGACTGGCCCCACTTGCCGGGGAAGGCCAGCCAGGGCGCCGGTTCGATTCGGGCGTCGCCCGGCGCGTAACACGCCTCGTCGATCGATGCGAACTGCAGCTTCTCGCGAGTCAGCGACCCCCAGCGCAGGCCGTCGCTGGTGACGTCACCGTTGATCTCACCGGCGCACTCGTAGGTCGCGTGCTTGCCCAGCGCCGAGTAGGCGACGACGTGCTGGGTGCCGTCGACCACTCGATAGGCGCCCTTCTGCTGCGTCTGGCTGGCCTGAACCAGCCAGCGTCCGTCTGCCGGATGGTGGGCCGCGAAGAACACCATCACGATGCTGCTCTCGGCGAGCGTGCGCCAGTTCGCGACGCGGACGGTCAGGTGCTCCCAGTCGGCCACATGGCTCGGGTCGTCGGGGTAGAAGAACCAGTATTGGATGTCGATCAACTCCAGCGCGAGCCCGCCTCCAGGCCCCGAGGCTGCGCGGATGTGCACGTACATCTCGACCTTCGACGGGTCGCTCTCGCCGCACGGGGTTTCTTCCTTGCACTGCGGCAGCTTGGCCTTCAGGTAGGCATCCTCGCTCTTGCACTGCCCGAGCTTCTCCGGCGTCGGCTTTTTGAGCACGGTGAGTCCGTCGATCAAGATGCAGCGCTCGAGATACCAGCCGACGCTCGCCGGGCGGCGCGGGTCGCCCACGTAAGTGGCCATCTCGCCCACGTAAGTGGCCATCTCATCACTGGGCGTCTTGTCACTGGCCGTGAGTGCGAGGCGCACCTGGGGGGCGAAGCGCTCGGCGAGCGCGAACCAGTCGTCACGGGTCATGTCGGTCCTCGGTATCGGGGCGGCCCGCCGGGCAGGTCGCGGAGGTGGGTCATGGCTCCGCCCGGTCGGGCGGACCGGGCGTCGGCGGCGGCGCCTAGGCCTTGCGAGGCGTGTAGTACGTCCAGCCGTACTGCGATGTGCGGAAGCGCTGCAACCCGGTCATCTGCACGTCGAGCACGCCGGTCATGTCGTACAGACCGCGACCGGCCGCGGTTTCGCTCACGGGGACGACGAGCGTCTGCAAATCGCCGGTGGGGTACATCCAGTATGCGTCGCCGTTCTTCATGATCTGGCCGTCGACGACGTGCAAGCCGACCTTGCCGCCGTCGATCTGCTGCGACTCCTCGGTGGTGTTCGAGATCGTCGTCTCGATCTCGCTCTGCAGCTCCTTCAGCGTCGAGTCACTCACGGTGAGCTCCGTGGAGGCCGATGCCTGCACGTAGTACTCCCCCTGCACGCTCGCGCTGTATTTCTGCCCGATCATGTGCTGGGTCACCTCCTTGTAGAGGCGCAGCCTCCGCACCGTGCTGCTGGTGCTCGTCGAGTACGTATGACCCTGCGGGATGATCCCCAGGAGGAACTTGCCCGTCCCCACGCAGTTGGACTTCGAATACCCCTCGACATAGGTGAGGCTGAGGTTGTCGACGCGGTCGCCGTGCCGCCCGCTGATGCTCAGCAGACGGATGTTCTCGAGTTGCACGCGGGTATGGCCGCCGCCGCCATCGCCGCCCGCGATGGTATGGCCCTCGCTCGTCTGGAAGGACAGGTGGTCGATCTCGTCGCCCGCGTGCACCGTCAGCGCGCTGATGTACTCATCGCCGGTGAGCGTGATCGCGCCCTGGCTGTGGCCACCGTCGCCCCCATACTGCTTGTCGTTGAGCACGATCTGGTCGATCCTGTTGCCAGCGTGCAGCCCGAGCTTCAGCCCGGGCCCGGCCAGGATCGGCCCGAACTCGTGGCTGCCGCCCTTGCCACCGAAGTCCAACGTCTTGATGCTCGACATGACACCTGCTCCTTCTCTGCGTGAAACACTCGAACGACCCATCGGCCTCTGCCGTAGTCGCCCGACGTGCATCGCAACGGCCATGCCAACCCTCGTCGTACGCAGCGATGGGGGCGGCCCGATCGCAGGTGTCCAGATAACCGTCAAGGGGTGACGGATTTCTATACAGCCGCGGTGTACGGGCCCGCCGATGGCGCTCCGAGAACGCAGCTGCCCATGACCACCCGGGCGAGCAGCTGCAGGCGTGCGCCCGCGATCAGAGGGGCTGTTTCATCCGGTAGATGGCCGCGTGGGTCGACGGGCGGCGCCTGCGCTACGCCATGGCGTGGGGGCGGGATGGCGACGGCGACTACGAGCGCGAGCAACACCTCGGCGGGTGATGCTGGCCGGCCGTCGCCGGGCGATCAGCCGCCGAGGCCGACCGACGTGCAGAAGGCGAGCCACGGGTCGCGCAGCACGGCCTTGCGCCAGCCGGAGAAGACCTTCGCCGCGCCAGCGAAGTCGGCGTCGTCGCCGATCGCCTCGCGCAGCTGGCGGGCGAGCCAGCCGGGGAAGGCCAGCTCGGGCGCGATCTGAACCGACGCGCAGACGTCGGCCCGGGCGCACTGCAAGAGCGCGTCGCTGTGCAGCGCGTCGAAGCTGGCATACGGGGTCGGGGTGTCGGACGCCGGGCTGTCCTCGACGCCGTCGAGCGCCTCGGCGAGCGCCTTGACGAAGTCGCCGCCCTCCTTGTCGGCGAAGCGCCGGGGCACGCCCTTGATGCCGCGCAGGGCGGTCTTGGTCTCGGGCAGGCGGCCGGCGATGGAGAACAGCGCCTTCTTGCCCGGCGCGCGGTCGGCCGCCTCGCCCTCCAGCCCGTTGAACCAGTCGACCATCCACTTCAGCGCCGCGCGCTGGCGGCCGCCGAGCTGCCACAGGTTGCGGTAGCTGCCCACCGTCAGCGGCGGCGTCGGCTCGGCCGGCGGGTCGAGCATCTCCGCCGACAGCGTATTGACCAGCCCCATACGGTCGAGCTCGCCCAGCTTCTCGGCGAGCTTGTCGTACATCGCCGGCAGGTGCAGCACGTCGGCGGCCGCGTAGGTCTGGTGCGCCTCCGAGAGCGGGCGCTTGGTCCAGTCGTCGGTCTGCATGCCCTTCTCGGGCGCCACCCCGGCGAGCACCGCCTGCAGGTAGGCCAGCGAGACCTGGTGCTCGGCGCTCTGCAGCGACCACGCGATCTGGGTGTCGAAGAGCTTGGGCCGATAGCGCAGCCCCAGGGCCTCCATCAGCAGGTCGACGTCCTGCTTGCCGGCGTGCATCACCCACTCGACCCGCTTGCGGCCGAGCACTTTGCGCAGCGGCGACAGGTCTTCGAGGGCCAGGGCGTCGATCAGGTAGACCTCGCCGCCGGCGGCGCAGATCTGGATCAGGCACAGGGTCGTGCCTTTGCGGTTCGATTCGAACTCGGTGTCGACGAAGACCCGGTCGTTGCCGGCCAGGTCGTTCGCCGCGGCGTCGAGGCCTTCGGCCCCGTCGATGAACTTCATCGAGCAGTCTCTTTCAGCCAGCGCGAAGCCTGGCGTGCGTAGTAGGTGAGGATGACATCGGCCCCGGCCCGGCGGATGCCGGTCAACGCCTCGAGCACCGCCTTCTTCTCGTCGAGCCAGCCGTTCTGGGCGGCGGCCTTGAGCATGGCGTACTCGCCGCTGACCTGATAGGCGGCCACCGGCAGGGCGGTCGACTCGCGCACGAGCCGGATGATGTCGAGGAAGGGACCGGCCGGCTTGACCATGATCATGTCGGCGCCTTCGGCCTCGTCGAGGGCCACTTCGCGCAGCGCCTCCCGGGCGTTGGCCGGGTCCATCTGATAGGTCTTCTTGTCGCCGAAGCGCGGCGCCGAGTCGAGGGCGTCGCGGAACGGCCCGTAGAACGCCGAGGCGTACTTGGCGGTGTAGGCCAGGATCTGCACGTCGGTGAAGCCGGCGGCGTCGAGCCCGGCGCGGATGGCGCCGACGCGGCCGTCCATCATGTCGGATGGCGAGATCACGTCGGCCCCGGCCTCGGCCTGACACAGCGCCTGCTGGACGAGCACGGCCACCGTCTCGTCGTTGAGGATGCGCCCGTCGGGCGAGACGATGCCGTCGTGGCCGTCCGACGAGTAGGGGTCGAGGGCCACGTCGGTGATCACCACCAGCTCGGGCCAGCGGGCCTTGAGCTTGCGGATGGCCCGCGGCACCAGCCCCTCGGGGTTGTGGCTCTCGGCGCCGTCGGACGACTTGAGCGCCTCCTCGACGGCGGGGAAGAGCACCACCGCGCCCACCCCGTCGGCCACCGCGCCTTCGACCTCGTGCATCAGCGCGTCGAGGCCGAGGCGGTCGCAGCCGGGCATCGACGCGATCGGCTGCCGCCCCTCGCCGTCGTGGATGAACAGCGGGTAGATGAAGTGCTCGGGTCCGAGCCAGGTCTCGCGCATCATCGCGCGGGTCCACGGGTTGCGCCGGTTGCGGCGCGGCCGTTCGATCAGGTCGAGCATCATCTACCTCGGCGTGCGTGCCGGTTCCTTATGGACGCAGAAGCGCCCGATGTAAAGCCGGGCCCGCTTTACCGGCCGGTGGCGCTGTGCTACGCCGGACCCTCAAGCGGAGGAGACCAGACCCCGTCATGCTCCAGGTCGAAGAAGCGCTGAACACCCTCAAGAGCTGGTTGACCGAGAACCGGCTGAAGTACACCCACCAGCGCAAGCTGATCACCGAGGTCTTCTTCGACCCGGCGTATCGCGAGACCCACCCCAGCGTCGAAGAGCTGTATCTGCGGGTGCGCGAGCGCGACCGCAAGGTGGGTTATGCCACCGTCTACCGTACGCTCAAGATCCTGACCGACTGCGGACTGGCCAACCCCAACCGCCTCGGCGACAATCAGACCCGGTACGAGCCGGAGATCCCCGGCGAGCATCACGACCATCTGGTGTGCTCCGAGTGTGGCGCCGTTTTCGAATTCGAGGAAGAAGAGATCGAGCGGCTGCAGCACGCCGTCGCCCGGCGCTTCGGGTTCACCCTCGACGACCACAAGATGGTGCTCTACGGCAGCCCGGGCGAGATCTGCGAGCTGGCCGCCTGCCAGCGACACGGCACGACGCCGCCGCACGCGACCACCATCGAGCTCGACTGACAGGCCGCCGCCAGCCCGCCCACGGCGCCCGAACCTCCTGCTGCGCCCGCGGAGCACGCCCATGACCCGCGCGGTGGCCGCCATCGACGTCGGCAGCAACTCGGTGCAGCTCACCATGGCCCGCATCGAAGACGGGCGGGTGCTCATCATCGACCGGCTGAAGAACCCCGCGCGCCTCGGCGACGCGGTGGGCCCCGACGGCTACCTCGAGCCGGAGAAGGTCGACCGGCTCATCGATACCTTCCGCGCCTTCCGCCGGCGCATCGACGCCCACGACGCGCTGTTTCGGGCCACCGGCACCGCCGCGCTGCGCGCCGCCCGCGACGGCGAGGCCTTCGTCGAGCGGGTCGCCGCCGAGACGGGCATCCGCATCGAGCGCATCAGCGGCGCCGAAGAGGGCCGGCTGGTGCTCATCGGCGTGCTGCACGGCCTGCCGCGGCTGCGCGAGGCGGCGCCGCTGTGTATCGACGTCGGCGGCGGCAGCACCGAGCTGGTGCTCGGCCGCCGGGCGCGGGTCGCCGCGGTGACCTCGTTGCCCATCGGCTCGCTCGTCGTCTGCCGCCGCTGGCTGGGGCCCGATCCGATCAGCAGACGCACCGTCAAGAAGGCCCGGCGCCACCTCGAGCAGCGCCTCGGCGCGCGCGCCGCCGCCATCGCCCGGCTCGGCTTCAGCGACGTGGTGGCCACCGGCGGCTCGATTCAGCGCATCGTCCGCATCGCGCTGGCCCTCGACGGCCGCCGCCCGGTCTCGGTGCACGGCCACCGCCTCGACCGCGAGACGCTGTCGGCGGTGGTCGACCGGCTCGTGCGCGCGACCACCGCCGCCGACCGGCGGGCCCTGCCGGGCATGGATCCGGAGCGGGCCGACACCCTGCTCGGTGGCGCGCTGATCCTCGACGTGCTGGGGCGGATCCTCGACGTGCGGACGTGGACCGTCTCGATGGACGCCCTGCGCACCGGCCTGCTGCTCGACATCTCCGCCCGCGGTTCGGGCACAGCGATACCCGGCGAGTGATGTCGGCGGCCGGATCGCGTACGATCCCCGCGGGAGCGTTCGGTAACGGGAGGGGACGACCATGGGTCTGATCGCGCGCTATACCCGCTGGCTGCACACCGGCTGGCCCGCCGGCACCGTCGAGAAGCTGCCCGAGACCGACGAGGACGGCCGCACCAACGTGCCCGGGGTGCGGGTGGTCGGCGACCTCACCGGCATCCCGCTGCTGAAGTTCTCCGCCGACTCGGGCGCCCGCGCGGTGCGCCAGATGGCCGAGGAGGCCGACTTCGTCAAAGCCCGCGACGGCAAAGACGCCGAGACCTACGACATCGCCATCGTCGGCAGCGGGGTCTCGGGCAGCGCGGCGGCCATCGAGGCGAAGAAGCTGGGCCTGAAGTACGTGCTCTTCGAGGCGGCGCAGACCTTCGCGACGATCAAGAACTTCCCCAAGGGCAAGCCGATCTTCACCTACCCCACCGAGATGGTGCCGGCGGGTGAGCTGCAGTTCCACCACGAGGTCAAGGAGCCGCTCGTCGACGACCTCGACCGCCAGCTCGCCGAGGCGGGCATCACCCCGACCCGGGCCCGCATCGCCCAGGTCGAGAAGAAGGGCGGGCTGTTCCACCTGGTGCACGGGGCGAAGCGCGGCGCCGAACCGGAGATCACCAAGGCTCTGCGGGTGGTCGTCGGCATCGGCCGCTCGGGCAACTTCCGCAAGCTCGGCGTGCCCGGCGAGGGGCTGGACAAGGTCTACAACCGGCTGCACGACCCCCAGGAGTTCGCCGGGCAGAGCGTGCTCGTCGTCGGCGGCGGCGACTCGGCGATGGAGGCCGCCATCGCGCTGTGCGCCTGCGGGGCCGACGTCACGCTGAGCTACCGCAAGCCCGAGTTCAGCCGTCCCAAGCCCGACAACATCGCCAAGCTGAACGAGCTGGCCCAGAACCCGGGCGCCGAGACCGAGGTCGAGCAGCCGAGCAGCGAGCGGGTCACCACCGGCATCAGCACCCAGATGCTGCCCAAGCCGCGCACCGGCGGCACCCTGCGCATCGAGATGGCCAGCAACGTCAAGGCCATCGAAGACGGCGCGGTGGTGCTCAAGCTGGCCGACGGCACCGAAGAGCGCATCGACAACGACGTGGTCTTCCCGATGATCGGCCGCGAGCCGCCGCTCGACTTCTTCCGCCGCTCGGGCATCCGCATCACCGGCGAGTGGAGCCCGGCGCAGTGGCTGGGCCTGATCGCGTTCTTCTCGTTCTGCGTCTTCATCTACCACTGGAAGAGCTATTACTGGTTCCCCACGGAGAGCCTGAACCCGGCCAACTGGATCGACGGCATCCGCGGCGCGTTCGGCGACGCCGCCAATCAGAAGAGCAGCCTGATCTACACCGTGCTCAGCTCGGCGCAGGGGCCGAGCTTCTACTACACGCTGCTCTACAGCTCGGCGATCCTGTTCTTCGGGCTGCGGCGCATCCAGCGGCGCAAGACGCCCTACGTCAAGCTGCAGACCTGGACGCTCATCGCGATGCAGTGGCTGCCGCTGTTCATCCTGCCCGAGATCATCCTGCCGTGGATGGGCCGCAACGGCCTCTTCGCCGACGGCGCGATGCTCACGCCCATCGCCGACGCGCTCTTCGAACGCTACGACACCGTCGGCGAAGAGCGGGCCTACTGGCGGGCTTACGGCTTCATCCTCGCGTGGCCGCTGATGGTCTACAACTGGTTCACCGAGCAGCCGATCTGGGGCTGGCTCATCCTCGGCGGCATCCAGACCTTCGTGATCATCCCGCTGATCATCCGCCGCTGGGGCAAGGGCGCCTACTGCGGCTGGCTGTGCTCGTGCGGCGCGCTCGCCGAGACCATGGGCGACGCCCACCGCCACAAGATGCCGCACGGCCCCAAGTGGAACCGGCTGAACATGCTCGGCCAGGTGGTGCTGGCCGTCGCGGTGGTCTTCATGGGGCTGCGCATCGCCGGCTGGGCCATGCCCGGCGGCTACATCGACACCCACTTCAACGACTGGCTGCAGGCCAAGTCGCCCTTCACCTACAAGTGGAGCGTCGACATCGCGCTCGCCGGCTTCCTCGGCGTGGGCTTCTACTTCCACTTCTCGGGGCGCGTCTGGTGCCGCTTCGCCTGCCCGCTCGCGGCGCTGATGCACATCTACGCCCGGTTCTCGAAGTTCCGCATCTTCCCCGACAAGAAGAAGTGCATCAGCTGCAACGTGTGCACGTCGGTCTGCCACCAGGGCATCGACATCATGAACTTCGCCAACAAGGGGCTGCCGATGCAGGACCCCGAGTGCGTGCGCTGCTCGGCCTGCGTGCAGAGCTGCCCGACGGGCGTCTTGAAGTTCGGCCGCTACGGCAAGGACGGGGTGATCGTCTTCGACCGCATCCCGGCGTCGCTGGTGCAGCTCTCCGAGCAGATCGACCGCGAGCGCAACCGCCTGCGCACCGACACCTGATACATGCTGAGGGCGCCGCGGGCGCCGGGCGGGGCTACTCGGTGCGGCCCATCGGGATGCGCAGCTCGACCCCGATGTTGAGCGCGCCCGGCGAGGGCACGACGTCTTTGTTGGCCCGCCAGATGCGAGGCCAGGCGTTGGTATCGCCGTAGTACAGCTGGGCGATCTTCGACAGCGAGTCGCCGCGCACGACGGTGTAGGTCTTCCACGCCGAGCGCACGCCGCGGCTGTCGACCGCCAGTACGCCCTCGACCGCAGCCACCGCCGCGACGACCTGCCCCAGGGTGTCCTGGCTGTCGACCACCCCGGTCAGAAAGACGATGTTGCCCTCGATGCGCGGCCGGAGCTCGACCAGCGCCCGCGGCGGCAGCAGCGACGTCGTATCGAGCAGCGCAGCCTGCACCATATCTGCGGCCACGACCGGCGTCGCCGGCTCGACGGGCTCGGGCTCGACGGGCTCGGGCTTCACCGGCTCGACGGGCTTGGGCTCGACCGGCTCGACGGGCTTGGGCTCCACCGGCTCGACGGGCTTGGGCTCCACCGGCTCGGGCTCGACCGGCTTCGGCGGCGTCGGCGGGTCGTCCTGCACCGGGGTGACCACCGGCGGCGAGACCTTGACCGGCGGCGGGGCCGACGAGACCACCGTCGGCGGCGGCGGCTGCCGGCGGGCGTAGAGCCAGGCCACCGTCATCGTGCCCGCCAGCCCCAGCGAGACCCCGGTCAGCAACATCAGCAGCGGGCTCGCCCCGCGCTTGGGCGGCGGCTCGGGCGGGGCCACGAAGCCCGGCTCGCCCGGCGAGGGGCGCACCGGACCCAGCCGGGTGTACTGATTGGTCGGGTGCTCTTCCAGCTCGGGGTCGAAGTGCGGCTCGGTCTCGTCGAGCGGGATGACCGCGCCGCTCGGCGCCTCGACCACCCGATCGAGCGAGTTCCAGTCGGCCCCGCACATCGGGCAGTAGCGCACGCCGCGGCTGCGGGCGTTGCTCAGCCCGGTGAAGGTCAGGCAGTACGGGCAGCGATCGGCGTTGCGCGCGGCGTAGGCCTCCGAGGGGCCGTCGACGATCACCGCCGGCGCCGTATCGCCGTCCTCGCCCTGCCCGTCGAGGTCCTCGCCTTCGAGGTCTTCGTCGGTGACCACCGCCACCCGCCGGGTCGGCCCCTGCGGTGGCTCCTCGTCGTCCTCGTCGGAGGTCGGCCGCTCGTGGGTCTCGGTCTCGTCCCCGATCAGCTCGGCGAGCGCCGCGTCGTCGATCGCCTCGACCCGCTTGGTCTCCTCGTCTTCGCCGGGATGCTTCTGCTTGGCGGCGACGACCGGCGGCACCTCGTTGACGTAGCTCTGCCGCACGATGACCGACGCCGGAGGCGGCAGGTCGGGCACGTCCTCGTCGATGCTCTCGTAGGGCACCACGAAGGCGGCCGCCGCCGGCGGCTTGGAGAACGACGGCGCCTCGGCCGCGCCGGCCTCGCTCTCGTCGTCTGGGCTCTTGGGGTCGGACACGTCGGGGCCTCGGGGGTCGGGCGCAGCGGCGGCCTCATCCGCCGCGGATTGATTCTCGACCAGTTCTCGCGGTTATGCAAAGTCAGCGGCCCCGCGCCCGTCGGCGGGCCGCGATCGATCCCATACACAGCGGCGCCCGAAAAAAAATCGAGCCCCCCGGTTGACAGCCCCCGCGGCCGTGCTCATTCGTTTTGTCGTACCGGGAAAACCGAATGAAACCAGACAGATGGATGGCAATAGCCGCCGCGCCACCCGTGCGCCGGCCCCGGTCTGCCATGCCGTGCACCAGGAGGACGCCATGCTGTTCCGCTTCGACGACTTCGATCGCACCTTCGACATGGTCAACCAGCTGCATCGCCGGCTGGACAACATGATCGCCACCGAGCGCGGCGACGGCCTCGGCCGGGTCGCCCTGCACGAGACCGACGACGCGCTGCACCTCTCGGTCGACCTGCCCGGCCTGCGCGAAGACGACCTCGAGCTGACCCTGCAGCGCGAGGTGCTGACCCTGTCGGGCAAGCGCGAGGTGGGCGTACCCGAAGGCCACCGGGCCCACCTGCGCGAGCGCCGGCCGTTCAGCTTCACCCGCAGCTTCTCGCTGCCCGCCGCCGTCGACCCCGAGAAGGCCAAGGCCACCATGGAGGACGGCGTGCTGCACGTGATGCTCGGCAAGGCCGACGCCGCCCGTCCGCGGCAGATCACCGTCACCGCCGGCTGATAGCGACCGCATTCATCCAACCACGACCGCGCACCAGGAGAGACCGACATGAGCCAGATCGCCAAGCAGACCGACCGCGCCGCCCGCGTCGTGCATCCGCCGGTGGACGTCTTCGAGAACGAGGACGGCCTCTTCGTGCGGGCCGACCTGCCCGGGGTGAAGGACGCCGACCTCGACATCCAGATCGACAACGGGCTGTTGACCGTGCTCGGCACCCGTACGCTGCCCGAGTGGCGCGGCGGCGGCACCCTCGAGTACCGGCGGCGCTTCCACGTGCCCAAGGACACCGACAACGAGAAGGTCACCGCGCACATCGACCGCGGCGTGCTCTCGATCACCCTGCCCAAGTCCGAGGCCGCCCGCCCGCGCACCATCCCCATCAGCCGCGGCTGACCGGCGCGACGCCCGCTCGTCCCCGACCCCCCCTCCTCCCCCATGGGGACGGGCCGAAGCGCCCGGCCGGGCGGCCCTGCCGCCAGGCCGGGCGTGGGTTTTTCGAAGGGCACTGCCGGACCGGGCACTGCCGGATCGGGCACTGCCGGACCGGGCACTGCCGGACCGGGCGATGCGACTCGGCATCGAGCGGGTCATGGTGGTCGACGCGACGGACGGGGGGTGACGGCGAGTGCGCGCGCTCACGGCGCGTCGTGCGGGCGGTCACGGATGGGCCCGGGGGCAGGTGGGAGAGGGGCCGGCGCCGGGGGGCGGGCCATCGAGCCGGCGATCAGCCGCGATCGGCCTCGCCCCGGGCGAAGACCGGCAGGTTGATGTTGGCGTTGCCCGGCAGCGGGCTCGGGGACGGCCCGTCGGCCTCGCCGTCGCCGGTCTCGCCGTCGCCGGCCAGCTCAGCGTCCTGGTCGGGGCCACCGTCGAGGTCGTCGTCGCCGCCCATCAGCCGGTCGGCCAGGTCGTCGGCCTCGACCCCGCGGGCGACGTCGGCCGCCTCGTTGGCCTCCAGATCCAGCCCGCCGGTCGACTGCCCCCGGCGGCGGGCGGCGTACAGCTCACCCAGGCGCTTCGTCTGATCGTCGATCGGCGCCATCAGCTCGCGCAGCGCCTCGAGGTCGTCGCCGTGGTCGGCCAGGATGGTCGCCACGATCCGCAGCATGAGCAGGTGCATCGCGTCCCGCGCGCCGGCGACCTCGGTGGCGGTGACCAGCTCTTCGAGGGCCAGCGCGTCGCGGTACTCGGGCAGCACCGCGTCGACCGCGTCGACGAACATGCGCGCCCCCAGCCCGTCGATCAGCGCCGCCTCGGGCCCGTTGAACGCCTCGACGATGTGCTCGACCATCACCAGCTCTTCTTCGTAGGGCGCATTGATGATGGCGCCCAGCCCCTCGGGGAAGTACTCGTCGAGCAGCCGCTGCGCCGCCTTGCCCTTCTCCTCGCCCTCGTAGGTCTCCACGCAGCTCGTCAGGTGCTTGTAGACCGAGCGGGTGCGCGCATCGACCCGCTTGTCGGCGGCCATCGCCGCCCCGCCGCCGCGGGCGTCGCGCCGCGCCGTGCGCCGCCGCCGCAGGTCGATGAAGCGCCCCGCCGCGGTCAGCGCCGCCGCGCAGAGCGCAACCACCCGGTCACTGCCGCGCCGCCGCGCGCGGGTCTTCGTGCCGCCGACCGCCACGGTGAAGCGGCCGACCGGCAGGCGGCGCCGGCCCAGGTTCTGGCTGAAAACATTCAGTGTCAGTGCATTCTGTTCGATCATGGGGTCTACCCTGTCGGTTGAAAGGTGGCTCCGATGCTAGCGGCCGAAACCGAACTTTCAAGTCATTCTTCGTGACAGGTCGCGGGCGGCGTCGCAAAAGCCGTTTGAAGTCAAAACCTTGGGTCTCTCAATTTTTTACGTATAGCCCCTGCGTCCTGGCCCGTCTTCGGGTCCGGGCGGCGCCCACTTTCTGCGCGCGGAGGGGTGACTAAAGCCAGATATGCCCACCGAGCGTCTCCCCGGCCGACGACTAAATCGGAGAGCGCCCCTGCCGCGTATTTTCGGGCAGCGACTAAACAGAGATCTGCCCGCATCGCACATCTCGGGGCAGCGACCAGACCAGGAGCGGCTCGGCGTGCGCTTCTCCGGGGCAGCGACTAAGCCGGCGACGACCCGCGCCGCGTATCTCGGGGCGGCGACTAAACCGGCGAACGCCCGCGCCGCGTATTTCGGGGCAACGACTAAACCGGGGGCGACCACCGCCGCGTCTCTCCGGGGCAGCGTTTAAAGCGCGAGCGCACGTCGAGCGCATTTTGGGGCAGTGACTAAACCGGGATGTGCTCGGTGCGCGATCCCCGATTTGAAAGGGGGTCTCGGGAGACGCTCGGCGGCGGCCCCCGATTTAGTCGCTGCCCCCGGGATCTGCCGCCGAGCGCCCGCCGGCTTGATCGCCCGTCCAGGATCTGCCGTACAGCGCTCGCCGCTCTATTGAGGGCGGCTGGGGGACGGTCGGGCGGCAGATCCACCGGCGAGCGGCGGGCCGAGAATCGCACCGGGGGCGCGCGCCGCGGTGGTCGGGTCGGCGCGGACGCGCTCGATGGCCTGCGCCGGCGCCAACGACGGGCTGTGGATCGCGCCGCCGGTCATCGACGCGGCGTGCGGCGGGCGCAATACGCTCGGCGGCGTCGTCCCCGGCGAACGGCGGGCCGCGGATCGCGCAGGGGGCGCGCCTCAGGCATGGCGGCCCTCGCCGGGCGGCGTCACCGGCACCCCGCGGTCGATGAGCAGGTCGAGCACGTCGGCCCGCCACGTCAGCTCGTCGATGGCCGGCACGACGAGCAGGCGATCGGTCTCGGGCCCCGGGCCGAGCCGTTCGACGGCGCGCCACAGGGTGAGCACCGCCAGCAAGTCGCGCATGCGCGCCCGCAGCAGGCGGGCGAGCTCGACGCTGCGCAGTTCGGCGTGCAGGTCGGCGAAGGTCTCGAGGTCGAGGTCGATCGGGTCGGGCCGCAGGCCGCGCAGGTGGTCGTCGACGGCGTCGAACGCCCGCTCGGCGGAGCGCCGGCGCCGGTGGCCGACGAACACCCGGGGCAGGTCGTCGCCGACCCAGCGCCCGACGTCGGCCAGCGCCCGCAGCTGTGCCCGGGTGAAGCGAAAGGCGGTCGGCTCGCTGGGCATGCGCGGTCTCCTGCATCTGGGCGGGCAGAATGTCCCAAGATTTGGGGTTGATCAATTATAGTTGTTCAATATCGTGTGGTCTGGTGAGCCGCGGTCGCCCGCGCTACAAGCCGCACATGGAGCCCGACGATCCGAAGGCCGACGCGCTGGTAGACGCCGTCGTCGGCCGCATCGCCCACAACCTCGACCGCATCGCCGCGGAGAAGGGCTGGTCGCTGCGCAAGGTCTCCCGGGTGACGGGCGTCAACTCGCAGAGCATCCACAACATCCGCAACGGCAAGGCCAACCCGACGGTGCGCACGATCGTCCTGCTCGCCGAGGGCCTGGGGGTCGATGTGCTCGATCTGCTCCGGGAGGCGTCGGACGCGGGCGAGGGGTGATACGCGGCAGGTCCCGCCGATGCGCGGCGGCTACGCGGCGCCGAGGGCTTCTTCGAGCAGATCGTCCAACCCGATGAGCGCGGCCTGATGCTCGAGGTATGCGCGGTCGAGGGTCGGGGCGTTGACCTGGATCACCCCGAGCACGTCCAGCCACTGGCGCTCCGAGACGTGGCCGCCGCGGCGGTACCAGTCGAGCTTGGCCAGGATGACGTCTTCGGGACTGGCGACGGGCAGGGTGGCGCTGCCCTCGGCCCGGGCCGCATGCCGCTGTCGGCGCAGCATGGTGATGCGGGCGCGCGGGTCTCGGCGGGGCACGAAGATGTCGACCTTCGTCGCGGTCTGCATGTCGAGGATGTTGAATGACGCTCGGCGGCGGATCGCCTCGATGATCAGATCGACGTCGGCGTAGAAGTCGTCACCCAGCGCGTCGGCCAGTGCCTGCGCCTGGCCGAGCCGGATTTCGGCCACGAGATCCAGATCCTGAGTCGCCCGCGGGATGCCATAGAGCGAGCTCGCGACCGAACCGCCCACGTACCAGTCGATGCCGAGGTGATCGAGCGTGGCGCCGATCCGCAGCGCGACCGCGACCGGCTGCGCGAGCACCGTCAACCGCCGGCCTCCGGGCTCCAGCCGTATGCTTTCTGCAGGGTCTCGCGGTCGATCCACAGCGCGGCCAGCCGCATGCGCAGCTCGGCCTCGTCGGCCTCCGGATGCCGCGAGCGCAGCCCGATCAGCGCCATCTCCTGGATACCGCGGGTCAGGTCGTCGATCTTCTGCAGCTTCTGATGCGGGGGCATGCGCCGGAAGGCGTCGATCATCATCGCCCGGATCTTCGGGTGGGTATCGTCGAGGCCGGTTCGGTGACCGGGCCGGGCTGGGGACGAGCGCGCCATGGGCCGACGGTATCGCCGTACCTCGGCCAGCGCAATCCGCAGCCCGCCTCGGGTCGCCTCAAGGGCAGGGCGGGTTGGCGGCGCCCGGGCTGCCCAGGTCGCCGGCGCCGTAGGGCTGGGCGGCCACACACCATCGCGCCGGGTCGTTATTGTCGCCCGCCGCCGGGTCTCCGCCCAGCTGCATCGAGGCGCCGGTCGGATCGGGCCACAGGTCGCCGCCGTCGTAGGCCACGCTGTCGACGAGCTGGCCCTCGACGTTGGTGATCTGCACGTCGTCGGCGGCGTTGCCGAGGGCCATCGCGCCGCCGTAGGCGTAGGCCAGGGCGACGCCGCCGTTGGCCGCCTCGTCGGCGTTCTTGCCCAGCACGATGTAGGCCCGCGGCTCGACGAGCAGGGTGCCCTCGACGGCCCAGGCGTTGCCGCCGTCGGCCTCGGCGAACTGCACGCCCTCGAGGTCGAGGGTGTCGTCGCTGTTGTTGTACAGCTCGAACCACTCGCCGTTGTTGTCGGTGACGGCGCTGGGGTCGGGCATCAGCTCGGTGATGACCAGCTCGCCGGGCGCGGGGCCGCGCGGGCCGGCTTCGGCGCAGGCGCCGGGGGTCACCCGCACGATGGCGGTGCCGGCGCTGACCGCGCCGTTGCCGCTGTAGCCGTCGACGATGATCAGGTAGCGCCCGTCGGCCTCGGCCTCGAAGGTGAACGCCGACTGCAGGCCGATGTCGACCTCGTCGGCGTCGTCGTTGCAGTCGAGCTCTTCGGCGCCGCAGCGGTTGTCGAAGAGGTAGACCAGCGTATCGTAGTCCGATCCGGCCGCCGAGACGCACCACGGGCCGGCGGCGGGGGCGACGAAGAGCAGCGGCAGGTCGGGGCTGCCGTCGCCGCCGCAGCTGCCCTGCAGGTCGTCGGTGGCGCCCTGGGTGACGACCTCGAGCTCGACGCCCGGCGGGATGAACGTCGGGTCGGCGCAGGCGACCTCGACGCACTCGCCGCCGTCGCAGATCTGACCCTGCAGGCACTCGTCGGCGCCGCGGCACTCGACGCACGCGCCGACGGTGCAGACCCCGTCGGGGCAGTCGCCGTCGTCCACGCACAGCACGCAGCGGTTGTTCTCGGCGCAGACGCCGTTGGGGCAGTCGCCGTCGTCGCGGCACTGCACGCAGCGGGCGTCGATGCAGACCTCGCCGCCGCAGTCGGCGTCTTCGCGGCAGCGGATGCACACGTTCGCCTCGCAGACGCCGTTCTGGCAGTCGTCGTCGGCGGCGCATTGCACGCAGGTATTGGCGTCGCAGACGCCGTCGGGGCAGTCGCCGTCGCCGCGGCACTCGGCGCAGGCGTCGTTGACGCAGACCCCCGCCGGGCAGTCGTCGTCGCCGCCGCAGCCGACGCAGATCGTATCGACGCAGACCCCGGCGGCGCAGTCGCCGTCGCCGCGGCACTGCACGCACTGCTGGTCTTCGCAGACCCCGTTGGCGCAGTCCTCGTCGCCTTCGCATTCGACGCAGGTCTGCTCGCTGCAGACGCCAGCGGGGCAGTCGTCGTCCACCCGGCAGCCCACGCAGAGGTTGTCGGCGCACACCCCGCCGTCGCAGTCGCCGTCGGCGCGGCAGGGCACGCAGGCGTTGCCGACGCAGACCCCGTCGGCGCAGTCGGCGTCGGCGACGCACTGCACGCAGCGGTTGGCGTCGCACACCCCGCCGGGGCACTGCCCCGCGTCGCGGCACTCGACGCAGCCCTCGGCCACGCAGACCCCGTCGGCGCAGTCGCCGTCGGCGCCGCATTCGACGCAGCGGCTGTCGGCGCAGACGCCGCCGGGGCAGTCGCCATCGCCGCGGCACTGCGCGCAGGTATCGCCGTCGCAGACGCCGCCGGGGCAGTCGCCGTCGTCGGCGCATTCGACGCAGGTCGCGTCGGCGCAGACCCCGTCGGGGCAGTCGGCGTCGACCCGGCAGCCGACGCAGGCGTCGCCTTCGCAGACGCCGCCGGGGCAGTCGGCGTCGTCGCCGCAGCCGACGCAGATCGCGTCGACGCAGACCCCGGCCCGGCAGTCGCCGTCGGCCCGGCACTGCACGCAGGTATTGGCCTCGCAGACCCCGTTGGCGCAGTCGCCGTCGTCGCGGCAGCCGATGCAGGCGTTGTCGGCGCAGACGCCGCCGGGGCAGTGTTCGTCGTCGACGCAGCGCACGCAGGTGCGGTCGGGCGCGCAGACCCGGTCGGGGCAGTCGGCGTCTTCGCGGCACTCGCCGGCGACGCACGCGACGCCCTCGCACAGCGCCCCGCGGCCGCAGTCGTCGTCGATGATGCACTCGGGGCAGGTGCGCACCAGCCGCAGGGTGTAGGCGGTCTCGACGCCGGCGCCGCCGCTGACCCGCACGAAGACCGGCGCCCCGTCGACGAGGTCGACCGCCGCCAGCTCGTCGTCGGTGGCGCTCTCGCCGGTGGCCAGCGCGGCGCCGAAGAGGTCGACGATGGTCAGGGTCAGGTCGCCCTCGGCGTGCACGAAGCGCAGCTCGGCTTCGAGGCGGCCGTTGGCGCAGCCGTCGACGGCGTAGACGTCGTCGTCGCCGCCGCACAGCCGGCGGTCGACGCTCTGGCCCTCGCCGACGGGGGTCTCGGCCAGCCCGTCGAGCGCCACGGCGTCGATCGGGCGGTCGTCGTCTTCGAAGTCGTCGTCTTCGCAGGGCGGCGGGCCCATGTCGGGGTCGGGGGCCATGTCGGGCTCGGGCATGGCGTCGGGCTGGGGCTCGGGCTCGGGCATGGCGTCGGGCTCGGGCTCGGGGGCCATGTCCCGATCCATCGCCATGTCGGGCTCGGGCTCGGGGGCCATGTCCGGCCGGGGCTCGGGCTCGGGGGCGGCGTCGGGGTCGGGCTCGGGCGCCATGTCGAGCTCTGGCGCCACATCGCTCACCCGCCCGTCGCTCGGCGGCGCGCCGCCCTCGCCGCCGCCGCCGTCGTCGTCGTTGGGGGCCGGCGTACAGCCGAGGGCCAGCAGCGCGCCGAGGCACGCCATCGTCACGATCCGAAGCGCCATGGGTCTCCCTCCCACCGTGCGCGGGCAGCGTGCCCGGCGCGGGGCGAATAGAGCGGCAAGCGGCGGGCGATTTCAACCGATCTCGAAGCAACGGCCCGGCTGGTGTATCAAGATCCCCCCGGATGCGAAGCGAGGCCCCCGATGACCGACCTGTTCAACCCCACCGACGAGCACACCGCCCTGCGGCGCATGGTCCGCGACTTCGCCGAGAAGGAGGTCGACCCCCAGGCGGCGGCCTTCGACAAGAGCGAGCGCTTCAACGTCGAGCTGTTCCGCAAGCTGGGCGATCTGGGCCTGCTGGGCATCACCGTGCCCGAGGAGTTCGGCGGCTCGGGCATGGACGCCACCGCGGCGGTCATCGCCCACGAGGAGCTCTCGGCGGCCGATCCCGGCTTCTGCCTGGCCTATCTGGCCCACTCGATGCTCTTCGTGAACAACCTGGCCATCAACGGCACCGACGCGCAGAAGGCGCGCTTCCTGCCCGGCGCGTGCAGCGGCGCGCTCATCGGCGGCATGTGCATGAGCGAGCCGGGGGCCGGCACCGACGTGCTGGGCATGAGCACCAGCGCCCGCCGCGACGGGGACGACTACATCCTCGACGGCGCCAAGATGTGGATCACCAACGGCGCGCTGGATCACGAGACCCTGGGCGATGTCTTTCTGGTCTACGCCCGCATCGTCGGCGACGAGCGCAAGGCGGTGAGCCTGTTCCTCGTCGAGAAGGGCATGGAGGGCTTCAAGCTGGGCCAGAAGCTGGAAGACAAGCTGGGCATGCGCGCCTCGCCGACCGCCGAGCTGGTCTTCGAGGGGGTGCGGGTGCCGGCGGCCAACCGGGTCGGCGGCGAGGGCACGGCGCTTCTGAGCATGATGCGCAACCTGGAGATCGAGCGGGTGACCCTGGCCGCGATGAGCCTGGGCATCGCCCGCCGCTGCGTCGAGGTGATGAACCGCTACGCCCAGGAGCGCAAGTCCTTCGGCAAGCCGCTGTCGGCCTTCGGTCAGATCCAGCGGCACATCGCCGAGAGCTACGCCGAGTACATGGCCGGGCGCTGCTACACCTACAACGTCGCCAACGCGATGGCCCTCGATTCGTCGGGCACGCGCCTCGACAGCGACGGGGTGAAGCTCTTCTGCTCGACGATGGGCAAGAACGTCGCCGACCGCGCGATCCAGGTGCTGGGCGGCTATGGCTACGTCGGCGAGTATCAGGTCGAGCGGCTGTGGCGCGACGCGAAGCTGCTCGAGATCGGCGGCGGCACGCTCGAAGCGCACCAGAAGAACATGACCCGCGACCTGGCGACGCGCAGCATCCTGCGCTGAAGCGCCCCGGCGTCAGACCCCGTAGTCCTCGCCCGGCTTGGGGCCCTCCGGCCCGCCCTGCTTGCGGTTGCGGATGAGCAAGACCGCCGCCGCCGCCACCACGCAGATGCTGATGAACTGCGAGGTCGACAGGAAGGTCGCCGAGCCCGTGGGCAGCCCCAGGAACTGGTTGAGCGGCTCGTTGACCACCCGGAAGAGGAAGCCGCGCTCGGCGTCGTCGCCGCGGAAGATCTCGATGGTGCTGCGGATCAGCGGGTAGAGCAGCGCCCAGGTGATGAAGACCTGGCCGTGGTAGCGCTTGCGCTGGCGGATCCAGATGAGCAGGCAGAAGAGCAGGATGCCCGAGAGCCCGTCGTAGAGCTGGGTCGGGTGCACCAGGTGGCTGTGGGCCGCGGTGGCCTCGATGAGGCCCTCTTCGACGTGCTGCTTCCACACCATCGAGCGGGCGGGGAACTCGATGGCCCAGCTCAGGTCGGTGGGCTTGCCCCAGCAGCAGCCGGCGGCGAGGCAGCCCGAGCGGCCGAAGAACTGCCCCAGCGCCAGCGCGGGGATGATGACGTCGGCCATCGGCAGGAACTTGATCTTCTCCCGCCGCAGGAACCAGATCATCGTGAAGATCGAGCCCAGCACGCCCCCGTAGAAGACCAGCCCGCCGTTCCAGAAGCGCAAGAGCCGGGTGCAGTCGCGCTCGGTGATGGGCTTGTCGGGGAAGAGCTGGTTGAAGTGCGCCACGTCGACGCAGGGGTAGTAGTACTGCTCCCAGTTGACGACGATGAAGGCGATGCGCGAGCCGACGAGGCCGCTGACCAGGATCCACCACATCAGGTCGAGGGTGAGGTCTTTGTGGTAGCCCACCCGCTCGCCGTAGCGCACCGAGAGGAAGATGGCCATGACGAAGCCCGCCGCCATCATCGCGGCATAGGTGTGCACCGGATAGCCGAAGAGATCGAACAAGACCGGATGCATCAGCCCTCCTCACGCCGGTCGCGATGGCTCCAGAGCATGTACACCGCCCAGGCGCACAGCGGTATGCCCAAGAGCTGGCTGGTCGAGATCAGCTCGCCGAACCACAGGCCGCGGTCGTCGGCCCGGAAGATCTCGATGATGAACCGCCCGATCGGGTAGACCGCGCAGAACTCGTAGAACGCCTGGCCCTGATAGCGCGAATGGCGCCGGCGCCAGAAGTAGATGTAGGCGAACAGCAGAAACGCCAGCCCGCTCTCGTAGAGCTGGGTGGCGTGCACCGGCAGGCTGGTATCGGCCCCGAACTCGAGCAGCCCGTGCTCGGCGTGGTCGAGGAACGCCGGCCGGCCGAACGCGCAGGCCTGCCCGCCTTCGATCAGGTCGATGCGCTCGTAGTTCTTGGGGCAGGTGGCGTCGGGCCCCAGGCCGGTGAGGTAGCCGCCGAAGCGTACGCCCGTCGGGCCGTGGGTCACCGCGCCGTAGCAGCAGCCGCTGAGGAAGCAGCCCAGCCGCCCGAACGCGAGGCCGAGCGGCACGCCGAACGCGGCGAGGTCGGCGACCCGGGGGAAGCCCATCTGCCGCTTGCGGATGATGTAGATCGCGACGGGGAAGCAGGCGAGCAGGCCGCCGATGAACGCCAGCCCGCCCTGCCAGAAGGCGAGCGCCGCGAAGCAGTCCCGCGCGGGGTGGCAGCGGCCGGTCTCGGGGTGGCACAGGGCGCCGGCGCCCTTCTGCACGCAGTCGGCGTCGACGCTGCACTGCACGTGGATGAACTGCGGCACGTCGACGAGCAGCGGGTCGGTGCACAGGTGCACGTAGTCCCAGAAGTAGCCGTCGGCGAAGACGTGCAGTATGCGCGAGCCGATGAGGCCCGCGAGCAGCATGTACAGCCCGAAGTCGAGGAAGTCGTCGGGGTCGATGCCGACCCGCTTCGACTCGCGCCAGCCCAGATACAGCGCCAGCCCGAAGCCGATGGCCATCATCGTGTAGTAGGCGGGGACGGCGACCCCGAAGATCTCGAAGAGGACCGGTCGCACGATCAGGCGTCCGTCGGGCCGTCGGGCGGCTCACCGCGGTTGATGACCATATCGATGAGCAGGAGCCCGACGCCGACCGAGATGGCGATGTCGGCGACGTTGAACGTCGGCCAGTGCCAGTCGCCGTGGTACCAGTCGATGAAGTCGACGACGTAGCCCAGCCGCACCCGGTCGGTCAGGTTGCCGATGGCGCCGCCGAGGATGCAGGTCAGCCCCACCGAGAGCACCTTCTGGCCGCGCGCGCTCTTGAAGAAGAGCAGGATGACCACCAGCGCGACGGCGGCGATGATCACGAAGAAGGGCACCCGCCAGGTCTCGGGCAGGTCGCGAAACAGGCCCCAGGCGGCGCCTTTGTTGCCGGTGACCCGCAGGTTGAACCAGGTCTCGGTGACGCGGTGGATCTCGCTGCGGATCGCGCGGGCGTCGGCCGGCAGCTGGCCGTCGGGCAGGACGAGCGCCTCGGCGACCTTCAGCTTGCTGAGCTGGTCGAGCGCGACGATGACGAACGCGCCGGCGAATAGGTAGGCGTAACGCAGCATGGGCCTGATCGGGCGGTGAAGACGCCGCACCTTAGCAGACTGCGGGCGCAGACGGCGGGGCAACTTGCGCGCGCCGGGCGCGCAGGCGCCGCGCGGCCCGTCGGGCGTCGGTCAGTTGTAGTAGGGGTTGTCCCCCGCGGCGTGGTCGGTCATGTCGACCACCTGCTTGACCCGGGGGAAGGCTTCGAAGATCGCTTTCTCGACCCCCTGCTTGAGCGTCGCCTTGGACGCCGAGCAGCCCTGGCAGCCCCCCGACATGCGGATGTAGGCGGTGCGGTTGACGTAGTCGACCAGGTCGATCTGGCCCCCGTGCTGGGCGACCATCGGGTTGACCTTCTCGTCGAGCAGCTTCTGGATCTTGTGGCGCATCGGTCTCTGGCGGGTCCGGGCGGGGTCATCCCCGCGACGGATCAGAGACGCCGTAGCGGCCGGTGGGGTTTCGAGGCGCCGCGTCCGACGGGCGAGTTCGCGGGCTCAGCCGGCGAGGGACCACGCCCGCAGCGCGTTGAGCCGCGCGCCCACCGCGCCCTCGATGCGCCGGGAGACGGTGGCGTCGTCCATGGTGCCGAACCAGGGCAGCACCGCGTGCGGCACCGCGCCGGCCCGGCGCAGGACCAGGGCCCGATACGAGCCCGACGGCACATCGGCCGGGTGGTCGGCCCCGCCGCGCACCACCGGCTCGACCAGCGTATCGATCAGCGCCGCGACCGAGCCCGGGTGATGGCGCATCGAACGGTAGCTCACCCGGCCGGCCCACAGGCCGCCGCGCGCCGAGCGGCGCTCGTTGAGTCGACGGGCGACCCGGCTGTTGAGGTCGCGCACCACCGCCGGCAGCCGGTCGTCGAGGGCCCGGATCAACAGGGTGTAGCCGTCGGCGTGCACCGCGAACGCGAACAGCTCGACCGGTCGCCGGCCGAGCACCGAACGCAGCGCCTCGACGAAGAGGTCTTCGGCCCCTTCGAGGGTGCGCTCGGGCTGCACCCGATGCTCGACCCGGTAGATCGTATCGGGCCGGGCGTCGCGCGGACGGCGCAGACGGAGTGGTCGTTGGAAGGCGTTCGCCTGGGGGGTGGGCAGGACCATGGGCTCCTCGGCCGCCGCGCCTCGACAGCTGCGCCGCGGATCAGGGAGACTAGGGTCCGACTCCACCGAAGTGTCCGTGGCGGAGGTTTTTGCCGATGGCCAACCCGATCGCGCTGTCGATCCCCGGTTTCTTCGTGCTGATGGGCGTCGAGCTCTACGTCGCCCGCCGCCGGGGGCAGGCGGTCTACAAAGCCGCCGACACCGTCAACAACCTGCACCTGGGCATCGGTCAGCAGGTGACCGGGGTGATGTCCCTCGGGCTCATGTTCGCGATCTACGTCTGGATCTACGACGCCTGGGCGCTGACGACGTGGCCGATGCATGCCTGGTGGGCCTGGGTCCTGTGCTTCGTGGTGCAGGACTTCCTCTACTACTGGTTCCACCGCATGTCCCACGAGGTGTCGTTCTTGTGGGCGGCGCACGCGGTGCATCACCAGAGCGAGCAGTACAACCTCTCGGTGGCCCTGCGGCAGTCGTGGGTGCAGCCGTTCTTCTCGGCGTGGTTCTATTTTCCGCTGGCGATCATGGGCGTGCCGCCGCTGATGTACGCCACGGTCACCGCGCTCAATACGCTGTACCAGTTCTGGATCCACACCGAGCTGATCGGCCGCATGGGCTGGCTCGAGAAGATCATCAACACGCCGTCGCACCATCGGGTGCACCACGGCACCGACGCCGAGTACGTCGACCGCAATCACGCGGGCATGCTGATCATCTGGGACAAGCTCTTCGGCACCTTCATCGAAGAGAAGCAGCGCCCGCGCTACGGCACCCTGGCCCCGCTGCGCAGCTTCGAGCCGGTGTGGGCCAACGTGCAGGTCTGGCGGCTCTTGTGGCACAAGGCGCGCGCGGCGAAGACCTGGTCCGACAAGATCGCCGTGTGGCTCAAGCCGCCGGGCTGGGTGCCGCCGGGGGTCGAGCTGCCCGCGCCGCCGCACGGCAAGCCCACCGATGACGACTACGCCCTCTACTGGCGGCCGCTGTCCGGCTCGCGGGCGGTCTACGTGGGCGTGCAGTTCTTCGCGATGGCGGCGGGGGTCTTCCTGCTGCTGATGCAGGTGGCCGATCACTCGACGACGGTGATCCTGCTGTGGAGCGCCGGCCTGATGTGGACCCTGATCGCGGTGGGCGGGGTGATCGACGGGCGGCGCTGGGGGCCGTGGCTCGAAGCGGCCCGGCTGGCGGCGCTGGTGGCCGTCGGCGTCGGGCTGTGGGCCAGCGAGACCGCGCCCGCCGTCGGGTCGATGCTCTTCGTCTTCGGCCTCGGCTCGAGCGCGCTCGGCGCCTGGACCACCCGGCATCACGCCGGTGAAGGCCTCGAAGTCGAGCGGGCCTGACGATCCCCGCTGTCAGCCTTCGTCGCTGAGGTTGGCGGTGATGCGGCCGACCGCGCCGGCGAGCACCTCGAGCTCGCCGCGGTCAAAGCCGGCGAAGGTCTCGTCGAGCAGCGCGTTGGTGACCCGGATGAACCGCGGCAGCGCCTCGCGGGCGCGGCCGGTCGGCTCGACGAGCATCGCCCGCGCGTCGTTGGGATCGCGCCGCCGCTGCACCCAGCCCCGCTTCTCGAGGGTCACCACGAAGCGGCTGACGGTGACCTCGCTGACCCCCAGCCGGCGGTGCAGCGCGCGGGCGGTCAGCGGGCGCTTCTCGCCGAAGAGCACCATCAGCACGTTGGCCTGCGCCGGGGTGATGTCGGCGAGCCCCTGCGCCTCGAACAAGGCCTTGGCCCGCCGGCTGATCACCGCGTGGATGCGGCCCAGGTCGAGCATGGCCCGCACCTGGCAACGCCGCAGCGGGATGTCGGGCGGCGGCTCGGGTCCGGCGTCGGCGGGCGGGAAGTGGCGCATGGGCCGCATACGAGCAAATCGGCTTGACTTCCGCAACCGGCGGCGGCAGAAACGAATCACTTAGCTTGCTAAGTGAATTGTTCACGCCTCTCGAATCCCGGAGGAATCGATGCCCGAAGCCTACATCTACGACGCGGTGCGCACGCCGCGGGGCCGCGGCAAGGCCGGCAAGGCCGGCAAGCCCGGCGGCAGCCTCTACACCGTGCCGCCGGTCGAGCTGCTCGCCACCGCCCTGCGCGCCCTGCGCGAGCGGGCCGAGCTCGACACCGCGGTGGTCGAAGACGTCACCGTCGGCTGCGTGACCCAGGCCGGCGAGCAGGGGGCGTGCATCGCCCGCACCAGCGTCTTGCAGGCCGGCTGGGACGAGGGCGTGCCCGCCGTGACTCTCAACCGCTTCTGCGGGTCGGGGCTCGAGGCGATCAACGGCGCGGCGGCCAAGGTGGCCTCGGGCTTCATGGACGTCACCGTCGCCGGCGGCGTCGAGAGCATGTCCCGGGTCAAGATGGGCAGCGACGGCGGCGCGCTGATGAGCCCCAAGATGGCGTTCGCGCCGGGCATCGTGCCCCAGGGCATCAGCGCCGATCTGCTGGCCACGCTGCACGGCATCACCCGCAAGCAGGCCGATGAGTTCGCCCTCGACAGCCAGAAGAAGGCGGCGGCGGCCATCGAGCGCGGCGCCTTCGACAAGAGCCTGACCCCGGTGCTCGACCAGAACGGGCTGGTGATCCTCGACCGCGAGGAGTACCCCCGCCCGAGCACGACGCTGGAGGGCCTGGCCAAGCTGCAGCCGGCGTTCGCCATGATGGGCACCGGCTTCGGCATCGACGCGCTGACCGTGCAGCGGTATCCGCACGTCGAGCACATCGATCACATCCACCACGCGGGCAACTCGAGCGGCATCGTCGACGGGGCCACCGCGGTGCTCATCGGCAACCGCGACGCCGAGGCCCGCCTGGGGCGCAAGCCGCGGGCCCGCATCCGCGCGCTGTGCTCGGTGGGCGACGAGCCGGTGATCATGCTCGCCGGCCCGGTGCCGGCCACCGAGAAGGCGCTGGCCAAGGCCGGCATGACCGTCGGCGACATCGACCTCTTCGAGATCAACGAGGCCTTCGCCGCGGTGCCGCTGTACACCATGCAGGCGCTCGACATCGATCCGGCCAAGGTCAACGTCAACGGCGGGGCGATCGCCCTGGGCCACCCGCTGGGGGCCACCGGCGCCATCCTGCTGGGCACCGTGCTCGACGCGCTGGAAGCGCGCGACCTGTCCACCGCCCTGGTCACGCTGTGCATCGGCGGCGGCATGGGCATCGCCACCATCATCGAGCGGGTCTGAGGGGGTCGAGATGAGCAAGCAGAACGAAGCGTTCCGCGTCGACTTCGACGCCGAGACCGGCATCGCCACCCTGTGGATGCAGATGCAGGGCCGGGTCAACAAGGTCAACCCGGCGTTCGGCGCGGGCTTCGAGCCGGCGCTGGAGCAGGCGCTGGCCCTCGATGGCCTCAACGGGATCATCGTCGCCAGCGGCCACAAGGACTTCTGCGTCGGCGCCGACCTGGAGTTCGTCTACCGGACCCGCGACGCCGCGCTCTTCCTCGAGCAGGTGAGCGATCTGCACCGCGTGCTGCGCCGGCTGGAGACCTGCGGCAAGCCGGTGGTCGCCGCGCTGACCGGCTCGGCGCTGGGCGGTGGGTTCGAGATCGCGCTGGCCTGCCACCACCGCATCGCGCTGGACAACCCGCGCATTCAGCTGGGGTTGCCCGAGGTCAACCTGGGGGTCATCCCCGGCGGCGGCGGCACCCAGCGGCTGCCGCGGCTGGTGGGCGTGCAGCCCGCGCTGGAGATGCTGGCCCAGGGGCAGATCCTGCGGCCGGGCAAGGCGCTGGCCAAGGGCTTCATCCACGCCACCGCGCCCGATACCGAGGCGCTGCTGCAGCAGGCGGCGGCCTGGATCGCCGAGAACCCCAAGGCGACCCAGCCGTGGGACGCGCCCAAGTTCCGCTATCCCGGCGGGCACCCCCACGGGGCCCAGGGGGCGCAGATCTTCTTCGGCGGCGCGGCGATGCTGCAGAAGAAGACCGCCGGCGTCTTCGACGCGCCCAAGGCCGCCGTCGAGGTGGTCTACGAGGGCACGATGCTCGACTTCGAGTCGGCGCTGCAGGTCGAGGCGCGGGCCTTCACCGCGCTGGTGGTCGGCGACCAGGCCAAGGACATGATCCGCACGTTCTGGTTCCACAAGAACGCGGTGGAGAAGCAGGCCGGCCTGCCCCAGATCGAGGACGCGCGCATCGGCAAGATCGGCATCCTCGGCGCGGGCATGATGGGCGCGGGCATCGCGGTCGTCTCGGCCCGCCGGGGTTACGAGGTCGTGCTGCGCGACATCAAGCAAGAGGCCATCGACAAGGCCCTGGCCCATGTCGACAAAGAGATCGGCAAGCTGCGCCACCTGGACGCCGACGAGAAGGGCGCGCTGCGCGGCCGCATCAGCGGCACCCTCGAGCTGGAGGATCTGCGCGGCACCGACCTGATCATCGAGGCGGTGTTCGAGAACATCGAGCTCAAGCACCGGGTGATCAAGGAGACCGAGGCGCTGTTGGGCGAGGACGCGATCTTCGCCAGCAATACCTCGGCGCTGCCGATCACCGACCTGGCGGAGGCCTCGGCGCGGCCGGAGAACTTCGTCGGGCTGCACTTCTTCTCGCCGGTCGAGAAGATGCCGCTGCTCGAGGTGATCACCGGCGAGAAGACCAGCGAAGAGACCCTGGCCCGCGCGCTGAACTACGCCCGCGCCATCAAGAAGACCGCCATCGTGGTCGGCGACGGCTACGGCTTCTATACCAGCCGCTTCTTCAGCGCCTACATCCTCGAAGGCGCGCAGCTGGTGGCCGAGGGCTACCCGCCGATCCTCGTCGAGCGCGCCGCCAAGGCCCAGGGCATGGTGGTGCCGCCGCTGAAGGTCTTCGACGAGGTGACCCTGTCGCTCGGCGCCCACGCCAGCGAGATGGCCAGGCGCTACGTCGACACCCCGGAGAACGACGGGCTGCGGCTGGTCAAGAAGCTCGTCGCGCTCGACCGCACCGGCAAGGCCGACGGCGCCGGCTTCTACGACTACTCGAGCACACCCCGCCGGCTGTGGGAGGGCCTGGGCGCGCTGGTGAAGCAGAAGATCGCCGTCGACGACGTGCACGCCACCGTCGAGCAGCTCGGCCAGCGGCTGATGCTGGTCCAGGCGCTCGAGGCGGCGAAGTGCATGGAGAACGGGGTGCTCAAGCACGCCCGCGACGCCGAGATCGGGGCCATCTTCGGGGTCGGCTTCGCGCCGAATACCGGCGGTCCGCTGGCCTGGATGGACCGCATGGGCATCGGCGACGTGCTCGCCGCCCTCGAGGCGCTCGCCGAGCAGCACGGCCCGCGCTACGCCCCGCCTCAGATCCTGCGCGACATGGCGGCCGACGGCTCGACCTGGTTCGAGCAGGTCTGATCCCGCCTCGCGGGGTCGGCTCCGGCCCCGCGCCCCCCGAACAGCGCCGCTACCGCACCACCTCCGAGGCCCGCAGCAGCTGGATCCGCCGCGCGCGCAGGGTCGCCAGCCACGGCTGCAGCGCCGCCAGCGTGGCCGGATCGGGCCGGGCGGTGACCACCGCGTGCCCCTCGAGCACCAGCGCGACCTCCACCGCCTTGAGCCGGGCGGCCAGCGGCGTCGCCGGGTCGGCGTCCAGATCGTGGGAGGCGGGCACCGCGCGCACCCCCTGCGTGCGGGCGGTGGGCCCGGCCACCGAGGCGCTCACCGGGCGGTCGATGAAGAACAGCCCCTGCTCGCCCAGCGCGTCGAGCATCGCGGTGACGTGCGGCCCCGACGCGAGCAGCTTGCCGCCGAGGTGCACGTCGACCCCCGCGGCGCCGGGCACCCGCTCGAGCAGGCGCGTCGTGGCCTCGGCGACGGCTGCGGGCGCCTGGGCGGTGGTGATGAAGTCGCTGCCGTCGGGGCTGCGCGGCGGCATGGGCTCGAGCGGCAGGTGGGCCAGCACCTCGCGGCCGGCCTCGGCGAGCCGGGCGGCGACCTCGGGGGCCTTGGGCGCGTTGGCCATCACCGCAAGGGTGACGTCGCGGTCGAGGGCCAGCAGCGCGTCGAGCAGCGCCGGCTCGCGGCCCACGTCGCCGATGATCAGCGTCAACCGCGGCCCGGGGCGCTGGCCGCGCAGCGCGAGGGCCGGGCGCTCGCCATCGGCCAGGGCGCGGAAGACGGGGCGGCCGCTGCGATCGCCCTCTTGGGGCTCGACCAGGGTCAGCCCGCCGGCCGCCGCGGCGGTCGACAGCGCCGTGACCACCGGCCCGCAGCCGCCGTCCACCGGGCAGGTGAAGGCGACGAGCGGCAGCGTCTCGCCCGGCGCGCGGCCGGGGCCGAGCAGCGGATAGACCCCGTGACGGATGGCGCCGTGGGGCACGCCGGCCTCGACCAGCGTCTTCACCGCCAGCGCGCGAGCCGGCGCCGGATCGGCCGGCGGCGGGGGCGCGGGCGGCGGCGCCTCGACCGCGGCGGGCGCGGTCGGGGCGCGGGTCGGCGCGTCGAGCAGCCGCTGCCCGGTCAACGCCACCGCCGCGCCGAGCACGGCGGCCACGATCCAGCCGAGAGGCGTCTTCATGGGCGCTGACTGAAGATGCCGGCCACCCGCAGGACCTCCACCGCCCGCGCCAGGACCGGATCGGCGGGCGTCGGCGGCGGACCGGCCGGGGCGGCGGTCTCGCGGGCGGGGTTGTCCAGGCGGCGGTCGAGGTCGGCCTCGCGCTGGGTCTTGGGCGGCGGCGGCTCGATCGCGTCCGCCGCGGCGACGAAGACGTCCGGGTCGAGCCCGCGGGCCTGGATCGAGCGGCCGTCGGGGGTGAAGTAGTGGGCGATGGTCAGCTTGACGCCCGAGCCGTCGGTCAGGTCGAAGATCGACTGCACCGACCCCTTGCCGAAGGTGCGGGTGCCGACGACCACCGCCCGCCGATGGGCCTGCAGCGCGCCGGCGACGATCTCGGCGGCGCTGGCGGTGCCGGCGTTGACGACGACCACCACCGGCACCGGCGGCAGCGTGCCGAAGGTGCCCGCCTTCCAGCTGCGGGCCGGCCGGCGGCCGCGGGTGCTGACGATCTCGCCTTCGGCCAGGAAGAGGTCGGTCACCGCGATGGCCTGACTCAGCAGCCCGCCGGGGTTGTTGCGCAGGTCGAGCACGATGCCCGGCAGCGCGCCGCCGGCGTTCTGGCGCAGCCGGTCGAGCTCGGTGCGCAGGCGGCTCTCGGTATCCCGCTGGAAGGTGCGCACCCGGATGTGGGCCGAGCCGTCGGGCAAGAGCCGCGCCTCGACCGGGTCGACCCGCACCAGCGCCCGCTCGACCTCGACGGTGAACGGCGGCGCCTCGCCCCGGGCGACCTGCAGCTCGACGACGGTGCCCGCCCGGCCGCGCATCATGCGCACCGCCTCACCGAGCGGCAGCCCGCGGGTCGTGCGGCCGTCGATGGCGCGGATGGCGTCCCCCGGGCGCAGGCCGGCGGTGTCCGCCGGGGCGCCGGGCAGGGGCGCGATGACCTTCAGCTCGCCGTCGCGCAGCCCGATCTCCATGCCGACCCCGGGGAACTCGCCGCGGGTCTGGCTGCGCAGGTTGGCCTTGTCGTCCGGCGAGAGGAACTCCGAGTGCGGGTCGAGGGCCTGCACCATGCCGTCGACCGCCGCGTAGACCAGCCGATCGGGCTCGACCGGCTCGACGTAGCTGCGCTGGATGTGCCCGTAGACCTCGCTGAGCACGTCGAGCGCCTTGAACGTGCGCGCGCTGCGGCTCGCTTCGGCGGCGCCGCCCGCCTCGAGCGCGCCGCCCAGCCACAGGCCGCAGGCGAAGCTCAGGCCCGACAGCGCGCCGGCGAGCCGCAGGGGGACGCGCCGCGTCATGGGCCGCCCCTCAGCCACGGCCGGGGGTCCACCGGGCGGCGGTCGATGCGCAGCTCGAAGTACAGCTGCGGCCCACGCAGCGAGCCGGCGTCGCCCACCGCGCCGATCACCGCGCCGGCCGAGACCGACTCGCCCCGGGCGCGGCGGATGGACGAGAGATGGCCGTAGAGGGTGTGCACATCGTCCCCATGGTCGACGATCACCAGGTTGCCGAAGCCTTTATACCATCCACTGTAGACGACGTGCCCCCCGTGCACCGCACGCACCGGCGCGCCGTGCGGCGCGTCGAAGATCAGGCCGTTGTTGAAGGTGGTCGTGCCGTGCTCCGGGTGGGCGCGCGGGCCATAGCCCACCGTCACCCGCCCGGCCACCGGCGCCGGCAGTCGACCGCGCTCGGCGGCGACACCCGAGGTGGCCGGATCGGGCGCGACGGTCAGCGGCATGGCGTCGAGCCGCGCGCGCCGGGCCGCCGCCAGCCGCTCCGCCAGCCGCCGCTCGCCGCGCACCATGCCCAGCAGCGCGTGGCGCACCGCCCGCTCGTCCTCCAGGGCCGCCCGCCGATCGGCCAGCGCCTGCGCGTTGGCCCGCACCGCCTCCACCGCCGCCGTCCGGGTCTCCTGCAGCGTGGCGAGCACCGTCTCCTGCCGGGTGACCCGCTCCTCGAGGGCCGCGTCGCTGCGCAGCACCGCCCGCATCAGCCCGCGCCGGCGCAGGTAGTCGGTGGGCGTCGCCGCGCTGAAGAGCACCCGCCGCCAGGCGAGCGGATCGAGCCGGGTCAGGGCGCGCAGCCGCACCCGCAGGGTCTCGCGGGCCTCGGCGAGCGCCTCGCGGGCCTCGGCGAGCTGCGCGTCCGCCTTCAGCAGCGCGGCGGCCCGGCGGGTGCGCTCGGTCTCCAGCTCGGCCCGCTCGAGCACCACGTCGGCGATGCGCCGGTCGAGCGCGTCGAGGGCGTCGAGCAGATCCGCTTCGCGATCGAGCAGGGCCCGCGCCCGCTCGGCGGGGTCGGCCGGCAGCTCGGGCAGCGCCGCGTGGGCCACACCCCCGAGCAGGACCACGAGCATGGGCAGCAGGGCGCGCCGCCTCATCGCTCGTCGTCCCGGCGGATGAAGCGCCCCGTGGCCAGGTGGCTCGCCAGCACCCCGACCAGCGCCGCGCCCAGCGTGCCCAGCACGACCGCCTCGACCGGCAGGAAGCGCAGCCCGGCCTCGGCCCCCAGCGGCACCGGCAGCAGGCCCTCCTGCGGCAGCGCCCGGATCATCAGCCACAGCCCGCCCGTCGCCAGCAGCGCGCCCGCCGCCCCCTGAAACGCGCCCTCGATGTAGCACGGCGCGCGCACGAAGAAGTCGCTCGCCCCCACCAGCTGCATGATCTCCAGCTCGTCGCGGCGGGCGTAGAGCGTCAGCCGGATGGTATTCGAGATGATGAAGATCACCGCCAGCACCGCCAGGGCCGCCAGCACCGCCCCGCCGGCCCGCGCCCCCGTGCGCAGGTCCTGCAGGCGGGCGATGAGGTCTTCGCCGTCGTCCACCGCGTCGACCGCCGAGAAGGCGGCCATCGCCCGCAGCGCCTCGGCGACGCGCTGCCGGGCGGCGTCGCGCGTCTCCCGATCGCGCTCGGCCAGGCGCACCTCGATCACCGCCGGCAGCAGCGTGCGGTCGAGCCCGTCGAGCAGCGGCGCGTCGTCGGGGAAGGCCGCCCGCAGGTCGGCGAGGGCCGCGTCGCGGTCGAGGGCCCGGGTCGCGGCGACCCCGTCGAGCGCTTCGATGCGCGCGGCGAGGGTCGGCAGCTCGCTGTCGGGGGTGTTCGGCCGCAGGAAGACCACCAGATCGGCGTCGGCCCGCCAGCGGTCGATGAGCCCGTCGAGGTTGACCAGCCCCACGCCCACCGCGCCGAGCACCATCAGCGCGACGGCGATGGTGCTCACCGCCACCACCTGCACCACCGGCGAGGCGCCGATCGAGCGGGCGGCTTGCGCGGCGAACCAGACGAGGCGGTGCATCATCCGTGATCCTCGACGACCCGGCCCCGCTCGAGCCGGATGATGCGCTTGCCCACCGCGCGCATCAGCTGCACGTCATGGGTCGCCACCAGCACCGTCGTGCCGCGGATGTGGGCGTCGGTGAAGAGATCCATGATGTCGCGGGACAGCGCGGCGTCCAGGTTGCCGGTGGGCTCGTCGGCGAGCACCACCGCCGGCTCGCCCACCAGCGCGCGGGCGATGGCCACCCGCTGCTGCTCGCCGCCCGACAGCCGCAGGGGCAGGGCGTCCATCTTGTGGCCCAGCCCCACCTGACGCAGCACCTGCTCCACCCGCGGGCGGATGCGGCTGCGCGGCTGGCCGAGCACCTCGAGGGCGAAGGCGACGTTGTCGAAGACCGAGCGCCGGGGCAGCAGGCGAAAGTCCTGAAAGACCACCCCCACGTTGCGCCGCAGGATGGGCACGCTGCTCGCCCGCAGGCGGCTCAGGTCGTGGCCGGCGACGAGGATGCGCCCGTCGGTGGGCCGCTCGGCGGCGAAGAGCAGCTTGAGCAGGGTGCTCTTGCCCGCGCCCGACGGCCCGGTGACGAACGCGAACTCGCCCTTGTCGAGCCGCAGCGAGACGTCCGACAGCGCCGGCTCGTCGCGCCCGTAGCGCTTGGTGACGTGAAACAGCCGGATCAAGGTGGATCAGCGCACGGGATCGTCTTCGAGCAGGTAGGCCAGCGTGACCGGGTCGAGCTGCAGCGGCCGCAAGAGCCGCGAGGGGAACTGCAGCGGGCCGTCGTCGATCAGCTCGGCGTCCCCCTCGACCTCGATCAGATCGCCGTCGTCGACGTCCATGACCTGGGTATCGCCGAAGGACTGCGTGCGCCGCGGGCCGGTGTCGGCTTTGCCGCCGCGCTTGCTCGGCAGCGGCGGCGGGCGCTTCGTGCCGACGGCCTTGGTCGGCCCCAGGCTCGGCGGGCCGCCGCCGGGCAGCTTGTTGGCCCGCCCGCCGGGCTTGAAGCCGCCCTTGCCTTTGCCTCGGCCCTTGTCGCCCACGAGCGGGACGTCGTCGCGGCTCGGGCGGCCGCGGCTGGCGCTGAGGATCTCCTTGGCGAACTCACCCGACAGCAGCGACTTGATCATGCCCCGGTGCTGGGCGCGGGCGATCTCGGTGAGGTGGCTCTCGAGGTCGTCGCGGCCGAGTGCGTCGCGGTACTCCGTCTTGCGGCTGTTGATGATCGTGCCGCCGATGAAGCAGTGGGTGATGATCCACGGGTTGTCGACCCCCGAGTCCTCGGTCTGCACGTGGTAGACCTTGCCGTTGTACTCGTGGTTCGTATTGAGGCCGAGGATCATGAGCCCTCCCGCAGGTCCACATGGGTCATCGGGGGCAGGCGCTCGCCGCCCCAGAACCGTTGCGCCACCGCCGAGGCCCGCCGGGGATGATCGGTGAGGAACATCCGCGGCGCAGCGCGCGCGCCCGCCCGGCGCAGGCCGTGGCGGTCGAGCACCCGGGCGACGTCGTCGGCGGTGGCCCGGGCCGAGTCGACCAGCGCCACGTGCGGCCCGATCAGATCGTCCACCGCCGCCCGGATCGCCCCGCGCAACAGCGGATAGTGGGTACAGCCCAGGATGATCGTGTCAACCCCCGTGTCCACCAGCGGCGCGAGGTACTCCCGGGCGACCATGTGGGTCACCGGGTGGTCGAACCAGCCCTCCTCGGCGAGCGGCACCAGCAGCGGACACGCGATCTGGTGCACCGCCCGCCCCGGCGCGCGGCGCTCGATGGCGCGGCGATAGGCGTTCGAGGCCACGGTCACCGGCGTCGCCAGCACCGCGACGGCGCCGCCCTTCGAAGCGTCGAGCGCCGCCCGCGCCCCGGGGCCGATCACCCCGACCACCGGCACCGTCTCCCCCTCGGCGAGCTCGCCGATGGCGTGGGCCGAGACAGTATTGCAGGCGACGACGATCAGCTTGACCCCCTGCTTGCGCAGGAAGTCGGCGATCGAGACCGCGTAGCGCACCACGGTGGCGGGGGAGCGGGTGCCGTAGGGCACCCGGGCGGTATCGCCGAAGTAGATCAGCCGCTCGTCGGGCAGGTGGGCGTCGATGGCGGCGGCGACGGTCAGCCCGCCGAGGCCGGAGTCGAACACCCCGATGGGGGCATCGGGGTCGAGGGTGTGCGGCACGAACGCCTCGCCTGAGGTGGATTCAGCGGCACACCGTGAAGCCGAAGCTCTCCACGTTGTTGTCGCCGCCGACCTCACGATAGCTCACCGACACCTCGATTGTGGAGACCACCGGGAAGTCGGGCGCGCCGGCGGTATCGAAGACCGCGTAGGTATGGCGCGCGGCGAGCGGGTACTCCACCCGGCCGTCGCCGACGAAGTACATCGGCTCCTCGGTGAGCGGGTGCGGCTGCACGATGGGGTCGCCCTCTTCGTCGACCCGCACGAAGCAGCGGTTGATGTAGTCGAAGCCGTCGCGGTCGGTCTCCAGCGCGCCGTCGGTGCTGATCGAGGTGGTGCCCTCTTCGTAGCCGTCGAGGCAGTTGCCGTTGCGGTCGGCGAAGCGGGTCTCGAGCACCACCGAGCCGAACGCGTCGAGGTAGAAGTCCGACGGCGGGCAGTCGGCGTTGAAGTTCGGCCGGCGGGCGCAGCCCAGCTCTTCGAGGCAGTAGCTGTAGATCGGGCGGATCTCGGGGTCGAGCGGGTCGACGTGCAGGTTGCCGACCCACAGCACCAGGGTGCTGTCCCAGATCTCGGTGTCGCCGTCCCAGGTGCCGTTGGGCGGGCTCCAGACCCCGTCGCGGTCGGTATCGCGGAAGTCCTCGATGATGCGGGCGATCTCGTCGTTGTCGTAGCGGCCGTTGTCGTTGACGTCGACGAACGGCTCGCCCAGATCCTGCTCGGGGGTCACGAAGTCGATCCCGTCGGTGTAGATCTTGTTGCCGTCGACGTCGGTGAACGCCTCTTCGCCGCGGGTGACCGCCACCAGCCGCACCAGCCCGTCCCGCGGGTTGAAGATGCCGTCGTGGCCGTTGGCGATCTCGTAGGGCAGGGGGGAGGTGTCGTAGGGCGCCCGCGGGCCGATGCGGTGGGCCGTGCGGGCCACGCCGAACTCGTCGCCCACCGACTCCTGGGTCACGCTGCCCGCCTCGGTGAGGAAGAACGCGCGGGTCGAGATGTCGGCCTGGCCGCCGATGCGGTCGGCGAGCTGCACGGTGCACTCGGTGCCGTCGTCCTCCGAGGCGCCGAAGCGCCAGTTCCCGGCGTCCTGCCGGGTCACGAAGGCGGGGATGATCAGGTCGTCGCAGTGGAACTGCATGCGGTCGGCGGCGGGCACCCCACCGCGGATCACGACCACGCCCGAGCGGTCGAAGAGCGGCTCGTCGTCGGGCTCCTCACCGGCGGTCGTCGCCGTCACGGTGACCACCCCCGGGGTGCCGCCGGCGAGCAGCCGCACCTGGGCGAAGCCCAGATCGTCGGTCTGGGCCTGCCGGGGCACGATCTCGACGTTGGGCGGCGCCGAGTTGGGCAGGGCGAAGTTCACCGTGCGCCGGGCCACCGGCTCGTCGAGCCGGGTCACTCGGAAGCGCAGCACCACCGAGTCGGGCCGGCCGAGGCCCGAGCCGCGGATGCCGATGACCAGGTCGGACTCGTCCTCCGGCGGCACGAACGCGATCGTCAGCTCGCCGGGCAGGTCGACCACGGCGTCCATGCCGCCGTCGCCGACGCCCATGTCGCCGCCCATGCCGCCGTCGTCGTCGGGCAGGGCCATGTCGGGCACCTCACCCAGCTCGCAGGTGCGCTGGTAGACCGCCGGCTCCTGGCAGCGCACCGGCAGGATCCGGGTGGTCAGCGTGCGCGCGTCGCCGCCCGCCGCCGGCTGATAGTCCTCGACGGTGGCCTCGATGAGCACCGTGCCCGGGATCTGGCAGTAGAAGCTCTCCTGGGCCGTGCGGCCCACGAACTCCACCGGATCGCTGGCCACCGGCTGGCCCGGGATCTCCTGACCCCGGGTGGTCACGAAGCCGCCGAAGCCCGCGCGCAGGCGGTCTTCTTCGGTCTCGGGCTCGACCACGCGAAAAGAGACCCGGGTGCCCGCGCTCATGTCCCCCGATGCGTTGCCGGCGTCGATGCCGGTCACCGTCAAGCGGGCCACCCCCGCCAGCTCGCCGTCGACGATCCGGTCGGCCGCGGTGGTCGGCACGATGTTCTGCCCCTCGCAGGGCCCGGTCGCGACCAGCGTCAGGCTGGGCGCCGGCGGATCGAACGTCTGTGTCTCGCCGGTGCAGCCCGCCACGCCCAACGCGGCGAGGAAGCAGAGTGTAGTCCTACGCATCGAATAGCCCCCCATCGGTACGGGTCGCCGCCGCGGACCCATCGCAGGCTACCCACGGCCCGAGCAGAGGGTCAACATCGTGCGCGATTCCGCATGGTTGGGCCGATCTTATCAGGCCGCCCGGGCTCGCCCCGGCGTTCAGGCACGCCCGGGCTGCGGCGCGGCGCCGCACAGCTCACCGAGCACCACCGTGGCATACGCCCCCGACGGCAGGGTGAAACGCACGCACAGCGCGCTCGGATCGGCCGGGTCGCGCGACCACTCGAGGTCGGCGGGCACGACCCGCGCCACCCGCCGGGTACCCGGCGCGAAGCGCCCGAGCGCCGAGAGTGCGCAGTCGGTCTGCCACAGCGCCGCCGCTTCGGCCTCGCGCTTCGCCGCCGGGCCCTCGGCGGGCATCATACGCCCGCCGGGCATCGGCCCGGTGGGGTCGACCTCGCCGGCGGCCACCCGCGGGCCGTCCACCGCCGGCTCGGCGCAGACGAAGACGCCGCCGGTCTCGCGCTTGCGCAGCACGTCGCCCCCGACGGCGTCGTCGAGCAGGCCGTCGGCCACCCGGGCCCCGAGCCAGCTGTTGAACACCGCCGCCTGCAAGACGCTCGCGAGGAACTTCGGATCGCGCACCCGCCGCTTGGGCCGGGCGGCGAACGCCAGCGCCTGATGCAGGCTGCGCCCGCGAGACCCGAAGCGCTGGCCGCCGTAGTAGTTGGGCATGCCCCGCGCGAGGGCCTCGGCCAGCGGCGGCAGGCGTACCTCGGCGTCGTCGGCGACGCCCACCAGCCGAATGGTGAACCGGTTGCCCGCCAGGTGACCCAGCCGCAGCTTGCGCCCGTGGCGGGCGTATTCGAGCACCTCGACCCCGTCGATCGGCGCGATCTCCGGCGCTTCGGCGCCGTGCACCGCCGGCAGGCTGAACCACTGGGTGGTGACCGCGTGGGTATCCTTGCGTCCGGCGAAGCCGATCGCCCGCGCGTCGACGCCCGCCGCCCGAGCGAGGGCCTGACGCACCGCGGGGGTCGACAGGCGGGTCTTGCGCACCCGCACGAACCAGTGGTCGCCTTCGCCATCGGGCGCGTAGTTGGGCACTTCGTCGACCACGAAGTCGGCCGGATCGGGCCCCACGGCGCCGCCGATGCCCACCAGGGCGGCGGTGCGGCGGGGGTGGCCAGCGGTACCGGGCAAGGGCGGATCGGGCCGCGGCGGGCCCTCTGGGCGGCCCTGGGGGCCTTCGGCGGGTCTCATCGAGGGGCCGGGCGGCTCAGGTCACGGCCCGATCGAGCAGCTCGGCGAGGTCGAGCACCTCGACGTCTTCCTCGCGGTTGCGGGCCTTGACCCCGTCGCCGATCATCGTCGCGCAGAAGTTGCAGCCGACGGCGATGACCTTGGGCTCGGTGGCGAGCAGCTCGTCGGCGCGCACGTAGTTCATGCGCTCGCCGATGTCCATCTCCATCCACATCTGGCCGCCGCCGGCCCCGCAGCACAGGCCGGTGCGCCTGGTGCGCTCGGGCTCGACGCGCTGCACGCCGGGCAGCGCGTCGATGATGTCCCGCTGGGGGTCGTAGATGTCGTTGTAGCGCCCGAGATAGCACGAGTCGTGATAGACCACCCGGCCCGCCGCCTCGCCCTGGGGCTTGAGCGTGCCGTCGGCCACCAGCTTGCTGAGCAGCTCGCTGTGGTGGATGACCTCGTACTCGCCGCCGAACTGCCGGTACTCGTTCTTGAGCGTGTTGTAGCAGTGGGGGCAGTGGGTCACGATCTTCTTCACCCCGGCCTCGTCGAGGGTCGAGATGTTGTTCTTGGCCATCTCGCGGAAGAGGTTCTCGTCGCCGAGGCGCCGCGCCGAGTCGCCGGTGCACGCCTCGCGCTTGCCGAGGATCGCGAAGTCGAGCCCCGCCTTGTTCATCAGCCGGCTGACCGACTTCGAGACCCGCTGGCCCTGGTCGTCGTAGGCCCCCGCGCAGCCGACCCAGTAGAGGTACTCGCTCGGGTTCTCATCGTCCCAATCACGGACGACGTCGTCCATCTCCTCGGCCCACTTGCCGCGGTCGCGGCGGGGCAGGCCCCAGGGGTTGGCCTTCTTGCTGCGCTGCATGCCCTTGAGCGCCTTCGACGAGCCGTAGCCCGGGTCGCCGTTCATCGTCAGGTAGCGCCGCATGTCGATGATGTCGGGGATGTGCTCGTTGCCCACCGGGCAGACTTCCATGCACGCCCGGCAGGTGGTGCACGACCACAAGACGTCGGTGTCGATGACGCCGCCGGCGAGGATGTTCTCCGGCGCGAGCAGGTCGGCCTTCTCGCCGTGCTGCGCGGCGCGGTAGCGGTCCTCGGCGTGGTGCTTGAGGTCGACGATGATGTGCATCGGCCGCAGCGGCTTGCCCGAGATCGAGGCCGGGCAGTTGTCGGTGCAGCGCCCGCACTCGGTGCACGCCAGCCCGTCGAAGATCTGCTTCCAGCTGAGGTCTTCGAGGTTGCGCGCGCCGAAGTAGAGGTCTTCGGGGGCCCAGTCGGGGTCCTGCTCCATGCGCTGCTCGACGAGGTCGAGCTCGTCCATCCTGCGCAGCGCGCCCTTGGGCTCGACGCTGGCGAAGATCCAGTTGGGCGGCGCGGCGAAGACGTGGCTGTGCTTGCTGAACGGCACGTAGTTGCTGAACGCCAGCAGCGTGGCCAGGTGCCCCCACCACGCGATGCGATAGCCGGTGGTCAAGGTCTCGGGGTCGCTGCCGCTGACCACCGCGGTGGTGATGCCCGAGAACCAGATCGCGGGCACCACCTCGCCGGTGATCGCCATGTGGAAGCCGGTCTGCAGGGCCTCGAAGAACATCAGCCCGAAGATGAAGAGCAGCGTATAGAGCGCATCGCGGGTCAGCGGCAGCCGCTTGGGCTTGATGATCGTGCGGTTGACCAGCGCCATGCCCAGGCCGACGATGCACAGGAAGCGGAAGGTGTCCGCCAGGCCCTGATAGACCGCGCCGTCGCTGAACGGCAGGTGGAACGCGGGCCCGGGCGGGCGGCGCAGGATGATGTCGAGCGCCTTGAAGTGGGCGTCGACGATGAAGTTGATGGTGTCGACCGACAGCACCACGAAGGCGCCGAAGATGAAGATGTGCAGGATGCCCGAGTAGCGATAGCCGTGGGACGGCAGCCGCTTCTGGCCCATCACGTAGACCAGGAAGTTCTTGATGCGGCTGGGCATGTCGTAGAAGCGATCGTCGTCCCGCTTCGCCTGGGTCACCTGGCGGAAGCGCAGGTTGATGGCGAAGATGAAGGCGATCGCGGCGGCGGTCATCAGCACGCCGAAGCCGATGAGACCCGCGAAGGAGCTGACCGGATGGTGATTCATCGAGCGGTCTCCACTGACGGTGGACGGGTGAGCCAGAGCCTCCCAGAAGGGCATCTGCGTATCACGCGGCCGCTGCCGGTGTCGAGAGCGCGACAGGGGCACGGCCGGCGAACGGCGCGCCGGTCTCGGGCGGCGGGGGGCCGATGAACGCCCGTTTGTGGTGGGCCCTGGCCGCGGTCTGGTTCGCCGGCGTCGCGGTGCTCGGGGCCTGGATCTTCGCCGATCGGGCCGACGCGCAGCGCCGAGAGGCCCGCCAGGCGGCGTGGTTGTCGAGGGTGCAGGCGGTGCAGGCCATCGGTCCGGCCGTGCCAGGAACACCAGCTGCGAAATCGCCGGCTCCAGCGGAGGGGAAGCCCATGCAGGCTCGAGAGTCGACCCGAACCACCGTCGAGCCCGACCGCTTGATGGCCCACGTGCGCGCGCTGGCTTTCGAGCGCTTCACGCCCGAGGCCCGTCAGAAGGCCCGCGGGGTGATCGCCCACGCGCTGACCGAGATGGGCTACACCCCCGACCTGCACGGCTACAAGACCGGCATGAACATCATCGCCGAGCGCCCGGGGCGCGACCCGCAGGCCAAAGCGGTGCTGGTGGCGGCCCACTTCGACACCGTGCGCGGCAGCCCGGGCGCCGACGACAACGCCTCGGCGGTCGCGGCGGCGTTGGAGGTCGCCCGGCAGCTGAAGGATCGCCCGACCCGCCGCCCGCTGCGCATCGTCTTCTTCGACGAAGAAGAGGTCGGCATCGTCGGCAGCGCGGCCTACGCCCAGAGCCCCACCCGGCGCGCCGGGATCGCGGCGGTGGTGGTGCTGGAGATGGTCGGCTTCACCTGCAAGACCAAGGGCTGTCAGACATTTCCGCCGGGGCTGCCGCCGGGCCTCGCCCCCGATACGGGGGACTTCATCGCGGTGATCGGCGACCTGGAGCACGTCGATCTGCTCGAAGCCTTCCGCCGGGCGAGCGGACCCGACCGCCCCCCGGTCTTCGCGTTGCCGGTGCCCGACAAGGGCGACCCGCTGCCCGATACCCGGCGCAGCGACCACGCGCCGTTCTGGGACGCGGGCATCGGCGCGGTGATGGTCACCGACACCGCCAACCTGCGAAACCCGCACTACCATCGGGCGAGCGATACGCCCGAGACGCTCGACCCGCAGTTCATGGCGGGGGTGACGGCGATGACGATCGACGCGGTGGCCGACTTGCTGGATCGGCAGGGGCCCTGACGGGGGTCGTGGGTGGGGGTTGTGGGTAGAGCGACGGCGTCACGCCTGCCGAATCGCGCCCTTCGCTTGGCGCTGCGCGCCGCGCAACGGACCTACGCCCCGTCGGGTCGAGGGCTTGGTCCCCGGCTTCGGTATCCAAAGCCACGACGTTGGCCTCACCGCCGCGACGTCAGGCGATCACATCCGTTTCAGCAGGGCCTGCAGGAGGTCGCCGGGGCGCGCTCCGGCAGTCGCTCCGCGGGATCTGTTGAGAGAAGATCTGTTCGCTTGAACTTGGGAAGCGGGACACACGGCGGACAGCGCCCCACCGACCTCCTGCAGACCCTGTCGGAGCACGGGAGGTCGGTTGGGATTGATGCGGGAGGTCGACGGCTTGTGATCGAGATATCGAAGCTGGGAGGTGGGGCGCTGGCCGACGGGTGGACCGCCGGGGCGTTGTAGGGGTCGTCGAGGGGCTTATTCGCCTTCGCCCTCGCCCTCGCCTTCGCCCTCGCCCTCGCCTTCACCCTCGGCGCCAGCGGCTTCGATGTTGCTCTCGGTCAGCGTGTAGATGACGTTGTTGGTATCGCGGTACTGCCACTGCACCACGCCCAGGCCCTGCTGGACCCAGTAGGTGCGGCTGATGGTGTTGGTGAAGTCGTCGGTGACGTCCACCTTGAACAGCTCGTCGCGGTACATGCCCTCCATGGGCAGGATCTTGGGGGTGGTGTCGGTGATGACCGAGAGGTTGACGATGCCCGACAGCTCGCGGGGCTCTTCTTCCCCGCGCACCCGCACGACCTCGGTCAGCCGGGTCATGTCCGACTCGACGCGGGTGCCGATGAGGCCGGTCTTCCAGGTGTCGAAGAAGAGGGTGTAGGGCGGCTCGTAGATCCGGCTGACGGTGCGTACGAAGCGCTCGTCTTCGATGGTGCGCTCTTCGATCTCGAGCGACTTGAACTTGACCTCGGGCCCGATGAGCTCGTCGGACGGGGTGATGACGTAGGTCTCCTCGATGACCTGCCGCACCTTCTGCACCTCGTCGTCGACGAGCAGGTCGATGACCACGACGGTGCGCTTGAGATACTCGTTCTCGGCCCCGTCGACGGGGATCAGGATCTCGCTCTCGCCGCCTTCGGTGACCGGCGGCGGGTCCTGCCACATGGCGGTCTGCTTGCGATAGCGCCACACGGCGCCCCGCAGCGTCGGATAATAGCTCTGCTCGTCGACCTCGGCCCCTTCGGGCAGGGGGGCGATCTGGCCCTCGTAGGGCACGGTGGGCAGCGCGGCGTCGGGCTCGAGCGGGTCGTCGCCGTCGCCGCCGCCGCCCGGATCGCAGGCGACGAGGCCCAGGCAGGCGAACGCCATCAGGCTGCGGACGATCGCGGAGCGGGCCGCGCGACGGTTCTGCGGGAAACGATGCATGAGGGCGCCTCCGGGGGGTCGAGCGGGCGCACTCTACTCATCCGCGCCGGTCAGCGCCAGCGCTCGCCCTTCAGCCGGAAGACGAGCGGCTTCTTGCGGTTCCACGGCATGGGCGCGGGCGGGGCGTAGAAGTTGCCCGGGTCGGCCAGATAGTGGTCCCGGCGCTCGAGGCCGTCGGGCACCGCGATGCCGATCTGCAGCCGATGGGCCTTGCCATCGCGCTTGCGCAGCACCTCGAAGGGCGCGGTGGCCGAGCCTTTGCCGACGAACTCGACGTGCACCTTGTGGGCGAAGCGCCGCTTCCAGTAGCCGTCGTGCATGCCATAGACCTCGACGATGCCCACCCGCACCTCGCCGGGCACCGACCACTCGGTGTGCTCGACGATCAGCTCGTCGCCGGGCACGCCGTCGAGCTCTTCGAACTCGGCCCGGGTCACCTCGGGGTCTTCGCGCCAGCCGTGGGTGAAGTAGAGGTAGGCCGCCCGCTCGGGCAGGTCCTTGCCGATGAGCACGACGTCTTCTTCGGTGACGAGCACCTCTTCGGGGAAGGGGTCGCCGAAGATGTCGCCGTGCAGCGTGCGCTTGGGCATGCCGAGCGGCTTGCGGTCGGCGCGGTAGATCTGGCGGCCCTCTTCGAGCGCGGCGAGCGCTTCGAGCCGCAGGTTCTTCTTGGTGGGCGCCAGCGACCCGTCCACCGGCGCGCTGCTGACGATGCCCTCGGCGGTATTGGCGTCGGCGTCGGCGTCGTGCACCAGCCCCGCCGAGCGCACGGTGCCCGCGCCGGCGAGCGGCAGGCTCAGGTTGGGGATCGAGACCTCGACCGCCCAGCCGTCGACCCGCATCGTGCCGGCGGTCTTGCAGCCGGGGCAGGGCTTGCCGTCGATCTGGACCTTGGGCGGCCGCACCTCGAGGGTATTGAGCAGCACCTGCACGGTGCGGGTCGGGCCGTCGTCGGGGCGGAAGACGAAGAAGAGCCGGTCGCCCTGCTCGGCGCCGCCGGGCTGGAACTTGTCGTCGACGACCTGCGCGGCGAGGTAGACCCGCGAGGCGTCGAAGGCCACCTGCCAGGTGCCGCCGAGGTCGCCCGATCCGTCGCGCTTGCCCTGCACGGTGGTATCGAAGAGCGAGAGCGGGCGGCCGCTCCAGTCGTCGAAGAAGGCGTCGATGGTCGGCGAGTTCTCGGCCGGCGCGATGATCAGCGGGGCGGCGGCGGCCGGCGCGGCGAGCGCGAGCAGCGCGAGAGCGGAGCGGGCGAAAGCGCGACCCATGGGGCCTCCTCGTCGAATGGCGGGCTGTGAATGGCGCACGGTGCACCGACACGGCGCTCTACGCCGGGTTCCGACGATTCTTCAGCGATCGGGCAGGGTGATGTCGTACTTCTTCATCAGCCGGTAGACGTGGCGCCGGTCGATGCCGGCCTCGCGGGCCACCTGGCTGATGTTCATGTCGTGCCGCTCGAGCAGGCCGACGAGATAGTCCCGCTCGAACTGCTCGATCAGCTTCTCCTTGGCCTCCTTGAGGCCGGTGCCCGGGTCGATGTCGGCGACGATCGCCGCCGCCGAGGCCGCCGAGCGCGGCGGGCGGCCGAGCCGGGCCTGCAGGTCGTGGGGCAGGTCTTCGACGGTGACCGTATCGCCGTCGGCGAAGGTCGAGGCCCGCTCGACGACGTTGCGCAGCTCGCGCACGTTGCCCGGCCAGTCGTATTGCCCCATCAGCTCGAGCGCTTCGCCCGAGAACGCCCGCGCCTGATGCACCGCCGGCTGGCGGGTGCGCAGGTCGCTGAGGAAGTGGTCGACGAGCAGCCCCAGGTCTTCGCTGCGCTCGCGCAGCGGCGGCAGGCGCAGCCGCACCTTGGCCAGCCGATAGAAGAGGTCGCGGCGGAAGCTGCCCTCCTCGACCATCTGGGCCAGGTCGCGGTTGGTGGCGGCGACCACCCGCACGTCGACCCGGATCGGGCGCTCGCCGCCGACCCGGCGGATCTCGCCGCTCTCGAGCGCGCGCAGGAACTTCGGCTGCAGCGAGACGCTCATCTCGCCCAGCTCGTCGAAGAAGACCGTGCCGCCCTCGGCCCGCTCGAAGACCCCGCGGTGGGTGCGGATCGCGCCGGAGAACGCGCCCTTCTCGTGGCCGAAGAGCTCCGACTCGAGCAGGTTCTCGGGGAAGGCCGAGCAGTCGAAGATGACCAGCGGGCCGTCCTTGCGCCGGCTGTGGGTGTGGATCGCCCGGCTCACGAGCTCCTTGCCGGTGCCCGTCTCGCCCTCGATGACCACCGACAGCTCGCTGGGGGCCACCTTGTCGAGCAGCCCGTAGATCTTCTTCATCGCCGGCGCGCTGCCGATGATGTCGCCGTAGTGGGTGTCTTCGATGGGGTGGATCGGCACCTCTTCGACCAGCGGCACGAACCGGATCAACGAGTTGCCGACCAGGATCTCGCAGTTGGGGTAGAGGAAGGCCTCGCGCACCCGCAGCTTGCCCACGTAGGTGCCGTTGGTCGAGGCGTGGTCGACGAGCAGATACTCGTCGCGCACCTGCCGGATCTCGCAGTGAAACCGGCTGACGGTATTGTCTTCGGCGAGCACCAGGTCGTTCTTCTCGTTGGACCCGATGCGCACGATGGACTTGGCGAATACCAGCTCGCGACCGGTATTGGGGCCGTCGACGACGACCAGCCGCGACTTCTCGACCTTGAGCATCTCGCTGTGGGCGGCGAGGTTGACCTGCACCGTGTAGAGCTGCCGCTCTTCGGGGGTCAGGGTGCTCGCGGCCGGAGAGCGCTTGCGCGGGTCGTTGCGGTGATTGCTGGGCATGCGCGTCACGTTAGGTGTCCCCCGCCCCCGAGTCAATCATGACACACGGGGAATCCACCGCCCATGGGCGGGGTTGTCCCGCCTGAATCAACGCCGCCCGGCCCCGTCGGCCCGCCTGCGCTTGACGGCCGGTGCCCCCCCGGCGTACAGCCTGCCCGAGCGCCCCGACCGACTCCCGAGGAGACCCGCCATGCGCGTTTCGATTGCTCTGCTGCTCGCCGCCACCGGCGCCCTGGCCCTGCCGGCCCTCGCCGACCAGGGCGAGCCGGCCCCCGGCGCCGGCCCGACGCCGGTGCCCGCCGCGACCCCCAAGGCCCCGCCGGCGGTGGCCGCCGACGCCGCGCTCGACCCCGAGGTGAAGCGGGTGCTCGACGGCATCCAGGGCTTCTACGCCAACGCCACCGACCTCAAGGCCGAGTTCACCCAGACCTACACCTACAAGGTCTACGGCAGAAAGCAGGTCTCGGGCGGCAAGGTCTTCTTCAAGAAGCCGCGCATGATGCGCTGGGACTACAAGACCCCTGTCTCGAAGGTCTTCGTCGCCGACGGCAGGACGCTGTGGGTCTACGAGCCCGAAGAGAACCAGGCCTTCAAGCAGGACCTCGCCGAGAGCCAGCTGCCGGTGGCCCTGACCTTCATGAGCGGTGAAGGGCAGCTCGCCGACGAGTTCGACGCCCGGCTGATGCAGAGCCCGTCGGACGTCTACACCGTCGAGCTGATCCCCAAGCGGCACGCGGGCGACTACCAGTCGCTGCTGCTCAAGGTCGACCGCGAGACCTTCGCGGTGCGCTCGAGCACCGTGGTCGACCCGGTGGGCAATACCAATCAGGTGGTCTTCGACGCGGTGGCCACCAACGCCGGCATCGCCGACAAGGCCTTCGAGTTCAGCCCGCCCAAGGGCGTGCGGATCATCACCGACCCCCGCCAGCGCTGACGCCGCGCCGTAGACACCCAGCGGCCGTGAACCGCCGTCCGCGCCCGCCATCCGCCCGATCGTGAACCGCGGTGCGCGACATCGCGGCCCCGCCGCGCCCCGCTCACTGGCACGCCCGATGCTATACGGCGCCTCCGCACCCGGACCGCGGAGGCCATCATGAACCGCTTCACCCCGACCGTGTTCGCCCTGCTCGCCGCCATCGGCCTCACCGGCTGCCCGCCGCCCGACGAGGGCCGGGGCGAGCTGGATACGCTCTCCTTCGACTGGCGCCTGCCCGCCGGCGGGCAGCGGTCGGTGGACATCCCGCTCGCCGAGGGCACCCGGGGCATCCTGCAGGTGCAGAGCGACGACGGGCCGCCGATCATCCGCGAGGCCGACTCGAGCAACCGCGACATCCTGCGGGTGATCTCGGTCGCGGACGATCTGATCCACCTCGAGGCGGTGGGCCCCGGCACGACCACCGTCGAGGTCTTCACCGATCGGGGCAACGACTGGCTGCGGCTGCAGGTGCAGGCGGTCGATCGGGTCTCGCTGTCGCCCAAGTTCTCGGCGACCCGGGTGCTGCAGGGTGGCGTCGACGTGCTGCACGCGCGCCGCTTCGGGCCCTTCGGCGGCGAGCTGGTGGGCCACGCGCCGCTCGCGCTGACCTTCGAGCCGGCCGACGGCGCCGCGCTGCTGCCCTCGCCGACGCACGAGCTGCGGCTGAGCTACCCCGCGCCGGGGGAGGTGCGGGTCAATACCGTCGGCGGCTCGCTGCGGCGGGTGGTGGTCGAGCGCGACGCCCTGCGCACCCTGGAGGTCTTCGATACGCCGCCGAACCTCGTCGCCGGCGAGCTGTACCACGCGCCGCTGGCGATCTACGACGGAGACGGGGTGCGGCTCGGCGGCCTCGAGGGTCTGCTGGCGGTGCAGAGCGCCGACACCGACGTCTGCGACGCCCGGCTCGACGCCGCCGGGGGCGAGCCGGCGGTGCGCGTCGAGGCCCGCACCGCCGGCCGCTGCGCGATCAGCGTCGCGCTCGACGGGCTCGCCGAGGACTTCGCGTTCGACATCCTGCGCTGAGTCCGCGGGCGTCCGCGGGCGGCGGCGCTGGATCCGGCCCTGCGGTTCTGCTACTCACGCGTCCTTCGATCGGAGGCGCGTCATGTCTGCAGAGCCCCAGCACAAGCGGGTGCACTTCATCTCGCTCGGCTGCCCCAAGAACCGGGTCGATACCGAGACGATGCTCGCCGGCCTGCCCGCCGCCCGCTACTCGATCACCGCCGACGCCGACGACGCCGACGTGGTGGTGGTCAATACCTGCGCCTTCGTCGAAGACGCCAAGGTCGAGAGCATCGACACCATCCTCGAGATGACCGACCGCAAGGACGCCGGCCAGATCGAGAAGCTGGTGGTCACCGGCTGCCTCGCCCAGCGCTACCCGACCGAGCTGGCCCGGGACATGCCCGAGGTCGACCACTTCGTGGGCACCAACGACCTGAACCTGGTCACCGAGATCCTCGACGGGCGCACCGGCACCCGGGTGGCGGTGGGCGACCCCGATCGACGGGGCTTCGACTGGGAGGCCCCGCGCTACAACTCGATGCAGGGCGGGCACAGCGCCTACCTCAAGGTGTCGGAGGGCTGCTCGAACAGCTGCGCCTTCTGCATCATCCCCTCGCTGCGCGGGCCGCAGCGCAGCCGCTCGATCGCGTCGCTGGTCAAAGAGGCGCAGGCGCTGGCCGAGCAGGGCGTCGTCGAGCTGAACCTGATCGCCCAGGACCTGACCGCCTACGGCTACGACCAGACGCCGCGCACCAACCTCACCGCGCTGCTCGAGGCGCTGGCCGAGGTCGACGGCATCCGCTGGATCCGGCTGATGTACGCCTATCCGCGCAGCTTCCCCAAGGGGCTGATCGACCTGATGGCCCGCGAGCCGAAGATCGTCAACTACCTCGACATGCCGCTGCAGCACATCGCCGACGGCGTGCTCAAGGCGATGAAGCGCGGCACCCGCGGCGAGACCATCCGCAAGCGGGTCGCCGAGCTGCGCGAGAAGCTGCCCGGGCTGACCCTGCGCACGACGATGCTGGTGGGCTACCCCGGCGAGACCGAAGACGAGTTCGAGCAGCTGCTCGAGTTCATCGAAGAGGCCCGCTTCGAGCGGCTGGGCGCCTTCGCCTACAGCCGCGAAGAGGGCACGCCGAGCCACGACCTGCCCGGACAGCTGCCCGCCGACGTCAAGACCGGCCGCCTCGACCGGCTGATGTACGCCCAGCGCGCCATCGCCCGCGAGATCAACGCCGAGATGGTCGGCCGCCGGGTCGAGGTGCTCGTCGAGCGCCGCAGCGAAGAGTCGGATCTGGTCTGGATCGGCCGCACCGCCCAGCAGGCCCCCGAGATCGACGGGGTGACCTACCTCGGCTCCGCCGACCACGTGCAGCCGGGGGCCATCGTCGAGGCGGTGGTGACCCAGGCGACCGACTACGACCTCGTCGCCGAGCCGATCCCCGTCTGACCGCGCCGCTTCAGGGCGCCGCCCACGAGAACAACCCGAAGAGCCCATCCCCCGGCCCCGCGCCGTCGCCGGCCCATGGGGGCACCGCGGCGGTCGGCACCGACGCGCCCGGCCGCAGGCCCTCGTCGTCCCGGGTGAGGTAGCCGACCACCGCCAGCCCGTCGGGCAGCGGATGGATCGCCGACAGTCGCGTATTGCCGCCGCCCTGGCCCGTCTCGCGATCCCAGTCGCCGGTCAGCAGCGTCGAGTAGAGCACCGCGCGCAGGTCGGCGTCGTAGACCCGGGCGAACTGGTTCCAGCTGCCCGCGCCCGCGCCGACCCCGGGCATCTCCTGAAAGGCGCCGGGCGTCGTCAGCGTGCGCCGGCCGGTGCAGGTCAAGAAGACCCGCCCGTCGCCGTCGACCCTCGGCGGGCGGCAGCGGGTCGTATTGAGGTTGGGCCAGCCGGCGTTCGGATTGGCCTGCCCCGCCAGCGGGTGCTCCTCGCCGAAGGGCTGGGCCCCTTGCAGGCCCTCCGACAGCTCGGCCACGTAGGTCGCCGCCCGCAGCGTGCCGTCGCCCAGGTCGAACTTGCCCAGCCACGAGATGTGGATGTTGCCGCTGTTGCCGGTGAACTGATTCTGGAAGCCGCGGGCCTCGGGATCGGCCGCGATCTGGTTGCCCGGCCACAGGTTGACCACGTTGTTGCCGTGGCAGCGGGCGAGCACCACCAGCCGATCGTGGGCGTAATCGATGGCCAGCCCGTCCACGTACTGGTCGGGCGTGCTGTTCTGGTTGTTCTCGGTATACAGCCGCGACCACCACTTCAGCGTGCCGTCGGCGGCGAAGGCGACCACCGCCGGCTCGAAGTCCGGGTTGCCGCCCGGCAGCCGGCTCTGGGTCGAGTAGCCGATGTAGATGTCGCCGTTGCGCCGGTCGATGACCACGCCGCCCAGCCGCTGGGTCGGCTTGTCGCTGGTGCGATAGCCGGTATAGCCCGGCCCGCCGGGGCAGTCGTCGGGGGTGCACGGCCCCTGGAAGAAGTAGTCGTCGGGCCAGCGCCCCTGCTTGGTGCCGCCGTTGCCGTCGGGCAGCTCAAGGCCGTGGTCGTCGGCGGTGAGGCTGCGCAGGCTGCCGCGGCGGCCGGCTTTGAGCACGATGCCGCTGTGGCTCAGGGGGCTGGCGCCATTGTAGTCCGCGGCGTGACCGTGATACTCGCCGCCGCCGTCGATCCAGTGGGCCGGCCAGCCGGGCAGCACGACGCGCTGCCCGGCGGCGTCGACCGCCTCGATCGCCGCCCAGTCGAAGTCGTACTCCGCGCCGAGGCCGTAGACGATGCGCCCGTCGGGGCCCACGTCCCACGGCTGAAGCGCGCGGTAGGCCGACTCGCCTTCGAAGCCGCCGGCTCGACGGGGTCGCCCGCGTACGTCCAGCGTCAGCTCGACGCCTCGCGGCAGGCCCGCGACGGGGCCCAGGCGGGCGATGTAGTAGCCGGTGTCCCGCACGTCGGCGGTCGTGCGTCGGCCGGAGACATAGACCGCGCCCTGGGCGATCCGGATCCGGGTGATGTCTTCGACGGTATTCGGCGGGAAGTGCGCCACGCCGTGGATCCGGCCGAAGTCGGCGTCGAGGTGCAGCACGAAGCCGTAGCCCTCGCCCTGGCTGGTGATGCCGGCGGCGGGCAGCTCGACCCGCGGGGCGTCGGCGGGCAGCCAGTCGAGATCGGCGGACTCGCCGACGACGAGCCAGCCGCCATCGGGCAGGCGGGCGAGGTCGTTGAAGGCGGTGCTGGCGGCGCCGGCGGTGGCGACGCGCGGGCCTTCGAGGGGTACGGGCTCGGGCTCGGGCTCGGGTTCCGGCTCGGGCTCGGGCTCGGGCTCGGGTTCTGGCTCGGGCTGAGGCTCGGGTTCGGGCTCGGGCTCGGGCTGCGGCTCGGGCCCCGGCTCGGGTTGCGGCTCGGCCATCGGCCCCGCATCGCCCGCGGGCGCCGGCGCCCGGGTCTCGTCGTCGCAGGCCACGCACAGCGCGGCCAGCACCACCATCCAGATCTGCGGTCGCATTGCCCCTCCCGTGAAAGGTAGAGGCAGAATAGAAGCTTTGTGAGCTTTAGAGCAATGGCCGCCCGCTCAGCCGGCCAGCGTCTCCAGCCAGCTGCGCAGGATGCGGCGGGCGACCGACTTGCGGTAATCGGCGGTGCTGCGCACGTCGTCGATGGGCGTGATGTCGCCGGCGAGGGCCGCCACCGCGTCGCTGATGCTCTGCGCCGACAGCGGCTTGCCGACCAGCATCTGCTCGGCGATCGTCGAGCGCACCGGCGTCGCCGCCACGCTGCCCCAGCCCAGCCGCGCCTCGCTGACCGTATCGCCGTCGAAGCGCAGCCGCCCGCCGAGCACCACCTTGCTGATCGACTGCGCCATGCGGGTGCCGACCTTGCGGAAGTGCAGCCGGTCGGCCGCGCTCGGCTTGGGGATGCGCACGAACGCGATCAGCTCGTCAGCGGCCATCACCGTGCGCTTGTAGCCGGTATAGAAGTCGGCCAGCGGCACACTGCGCAGCCCGCGCTTCTCGCTCTGCAGCTCGACGATCGCGTCCAGCGCGAGCAGCACCGGCATGGTATCGCCCGCCGGGCTGGCGTTGGCGATGTTGCCGCCGATAGTGCCCCGGTTCTGGATCTGGCGCGCGCCGACGGTGCGGGCGGCCTCGACCAGCGTCGGCAGGTGCTTCTGGCAGTCGGCGTCGTCGATGATCGCGGTGTAGTCGGTGCACGCGCCGATGCGGATGTGGTCGGCCCCGGCGTCGATGCCCCGCAGATCGGCCACCTGCCACAGGTCGATGAAGCCCGGCGGGTCGATGGCGTGGGCCTCGAGGTAGACCATGATGTCGGTGCCGCCGGCGAGCAGCCACGCCTCGGGGTGCGCGGCCCGCAGCGACAGGGCCTCGGCGATGCTGGCCGGCGTATGCACCGGCGCCTGGGAGGTCATCATCGGCCGGCCTCCTCTGCGCTCGCCAGCGTCCGCGCCACCGAGTCGACGATCTTCTGGTAGCCCGTGCAGCGGCAGAGGTTGCCCGCCAGCGCCTCGCGGATGGTCACCGCGTCGGGGTTCGGGTCGCGCTCGAGCAGCTCGGCGGCGGCGACCACGAAGCCCGGCGTACAGATGCCGCACTGCGCGCCGCCGTGGTCGATGAACGCCTGCTGAACCGGATGCAGCCGGCCGTCTTCGGCCAGCCCTTCGACGGTCTTCACGCTCGCCCCGCGCACCTGCACCACCGGCACCAGGCAGCTGTTGACCGCTTTGCCGTCGATGAGCACGGTGCACGCGCCGCACTCGCCCTCGCCGCAGCCCTCTTTGCTGCCCGTCAGCCGCAGGTCTTCGCGCAGCACGTCGAGCAGCCGGGCCATCGGGGTCACGTCGACCGTGGTCTCGGCGCCGTTGAGTCGGAATCCGATCTTCATCAGGCTGCTCCTTCGCCGGCTTCCATGGCTTCGAGCGCCGCCAGCACCGCCTCGGGGGTCATCGGCAGCGTATCGAGCACCGCGCCGGTGGCCTGCTCGATGGCCGCGGCCACCGCCGGGGCCGGCACGTCGTGCGGGATCTCGCCGATGCCCTTGGCCCCGAAAGGCCCGTCGGCGAAGGGGAACTCCACCAGCACGGTCTCCATCGGCGGGGCGTCGAGCGTGGTCGGGATGATGTAGTTGGTCAGCCGGTCGTTGCGCATGCGCCGCTGCGCGTCGAGCACCACCGCCTCGCTGGTGGCGTAGCCCAGGCCCTGCAGCGCGCCGCCCTCGAGCTGGCCGGCGGCGAGCACCGGGTTGAGCGCCTTGCCCACGTCGGTGGCCTGCACCAGCCGGCGGTAGAGCACCTCGCCGGTGTCGGTGTCGATCTCGGCGTCGACGACCATGCACGACCAGCCGTAGGTCGGGTAGGCGTCGCCCTGGTAGGTCTCGGGGTCCCACTGCGCGCCTTTGTCTTCGTACTCGGCGCGTACCCGAAGCGTCGCGTCGCTTTTGCGGGCGGCGAGCAGCGTATCGAAGTCGGCCTCGTCACCCAGGCCCACCTCGGCCCGCAGCGCCGCGAGCAGCTTCTCGGCCCCCTGCTTGACCACCCCGCCGACCACCATCGCGGTGCGGCTGGCCACCGTCGGGCCGCTGTCGGGCACGTCGGCGGTATCGTGCGGCGCGTTGCTGACCCGCTCCACGTCGATGCCGAGCACGTCGGCGACGATGGCCGGGAAGATGCTGTCGGTGCCTTGGCCGATGTCGGTGCTGGCGGTGTGGATGACCACCCGATCGCCATCGAGCGAGACGTCGGCCTTGCCCTTGAGCGCCGCCTCGCCGTTGCCGGTGAAGCCGCAGCCGTGCCACGCGATGGCCACGCCGCGCCCCGACGCGCGCCGCCCCGCCGCCTGCCCGCCGCCGGGGCGCGTCGGCACCAGCGAGGGCGGCAGCGGCTTCTCGGCGGCTTCGAGCGCCCGGTCGAGCACCTCGATGGAGGCCACGTCGAAGAGCGTCTGCCCGCTGGGGGTCACGTCGCCGTCGCGATAGAGGTTCGCCCGCCGCAGCGCGATCGGATCGAGATCGAGCTCGCGGGCGATGCGGTCCATATGCCGCTCGGCGGCGAACATCACCTGGGGCGCGCCGAAGCCGCGGAACGCGCCGTTGGGCGGGGTATGGGTCGCCACCATCAGCGCGTCGAGCTTGACGTGCGGCACCGCGTAGGGCCCCAGCGCGTGCAAGATCGCCCGGCTGAGCACCACCGGCGAGAGGGTATTGTAGGCCCCGCCGTCGAAGAGCAGGTCGACGCTGGCCGCCTGCAGCTCGCCGGTCTCGGGGTCGACGGCGGTGCTGTAGGTCATGATCGCCGGGTGGCGCTTGGTGGTCGCCTGCAGGTCTTCGTCGCGGCGGTAGATCAGCTTCACCGGGCGGCCGGTCTTGAGCGCGAGCACGGCGGCGTGCGCCGCGACCATCGACGGGTACTCCTCCTTGCCGCCGAAGCCGCCGCCGGTGACCGCCTGCACCACGTTGAGCTTCTCGTGGCCCAGCACCCGCTTCAGCGCCTTGACGATGTAGAAGGGGCACTGCATCGAGCCGAAGATGGTCACCCCGCCGTCGTCCCGCGGGGTGGCGATCATGCCCTGGCATTCGATGTAGAGCTGCTCCTGCAGCCCGACGGTGTAGGTCCCGGTGATGACCTTCGCCCCGGCCGATTCGGCCCGCCCGAGGGCGTCCAGGCCGTCCCCGTGCACCATTTCGAGCCGGCTGAAGACATTGTCGTCGCCGAAGATGCGGATCGGGCTGGTCGCGCTCTCTGTCGGGTCGAACAGCGGCTCGAGCGCCTCGTAGAGCACCTCGACGTGGCGCACCGCGGCCAGGGCCTTGTCCCGGCTCGGCGCGGCGATCAGCGCCACCGGCTCGGTGACGTGGCGCAGCTCGCCGGTGGCGAGCACCGGCTGGTCGTCGGTCATCAGCGCGACGACGTTCTCGCCGGGGATGTCGTCGGCGGTCGCGATGACCACGTCCGACCAGTCGAAGGCGGGGTCCTTCTTGAGCCCCAGCAGCCGCCCGCGGGCGACGGGCGAGCGCACCGTGGCCCCGTAGAGGCAGTCGTCGGGGCGCACGTCGTCGACGTAGAGCGCCGCGCCGGTCACCTTGGCCGGGCCGTCGGCCCGTACGAAGCCGCTGCCGATGTGGGGGGAATGGGTCGAAGCGCCGGCCATCGTCACCTCCTCGCCGCGCGCAGGGACCTTAGCGCATGTCTCGATGTGACGGCAGGGTGTCAGCGGCGGCCGGGCACCTTCCACAGCGCGTCGCAGAACCAGCGCTCGTGGTCGTAGAACAACGCCTCGATCTCGAAGCCGGCGAAGTAGGCGAGATCGGTGATGTCTTCGTCGAGGTACTTGTAGCTGTACTCGGTGTGGATCGGCTCCCAGGGCGAGAACTCGAAGCTCTGGCGCAGGGCGCCGATGAAGACCCGCTGCCGCTCCTGGCTGACCAGGTAGCTCTCCATCGCCCCCGAGAAGACGTTGTAGGTGGCGAAGTGGCGGAAGGTCTTGCGGTCGAAGTTGCCGCCCAGCTCGCGGTTGATGCGGTCGAGCAGGTTCAGGTTGAACTCGGCGGTGACCCCCTCGCGGTCGTTATAGGCCGCCAGCAGCAGCTCGATGTCCTTCTTGAGGTCGAAGCCGACGAGCACGTGGTCGCCGGGGCTCAGGGCGCTCCACAGCTGCTGCAAGAAGGCGCGGGCGTGGGCCTTGTCGAAGTTGCCGATGTTCGAGCCGAGAAACAGCACCAGGTTGGTGCGCTCGGTCTGCTCGCTCAGCCAGCGCACGCCGTCGAAATACTCCGAGACCAGCCCCTCGATGGGCAGCGCGGGGAAGCGCTCGCCCATGGCGGCGACCACCGTCTTCATGGCCGGCTCGGAGATGTCGATGGGCACGTAGCGCACGTCCATGCCCCGCGCGGCGAGGGCCTCGAGCACCACCGCCGTCTTGCGCCCGTCGCCCGCGCCGAGGTCGACGAGGTTGATCGGGCGCTTGCCGAAGCGCTCGACGAGCGTATCGGCGTGGTTGCGCAGGATCTCGAACTCGCTGCGGGTGAGGTAGTACTCCTCGAGGTCGCAGATGCGCTCGAAGGCGTCGCTGCCCACCGCGTCGTACAAGAAGCGCGAAGACAGCGACTTGGGCTTCTTCGACAGGCCGATGAGCACCTCGGTCATGAAGATGCGGCGGCTGGCCTCGGCGCTCGCCGAGGCGCTCGGCTCGAGGATGCGGTAGCCGGTGTGCGGGCTGCTCTGCGGGTCGCTCATCTGCACGCTCCTCGATTCAGCGGTCGTCGGCCAGCCGGATGCCGCTGAACTGCCAGCGCTTGTCGGGCTGGAAGAAGTTGCGGTAGCTGACGCGGATGTGGTCCCGCGGGGTGGCGCAGCTGCCGCCGCGCAGCACCCGCTGGCCGTTCATGAACTTGCCATTGTATTCGCCCAGCGCGTCGGCCGGCGCCCGATAGCGGGGGTAGGCCAGATACGCGCTCTGCGTCCACTCCCAGACCTCGCCCAGCAGGTGGCGCAGGCCGCCGTGGGTCGGCGCGGCGCGGCCCACCGGGTGCAGCGCGCCGTCGTCGGCGAAGGTGCCGTCCGCCGCCGGCTTCACCGACCGGGCGGCGTGCTCCCACTCGAACTCGGTGGGCAGGCGCTTGCCGCGCCAGCGGGCGTAGGCGTCGGCCTCGAAGAAGCTGACGTGGGTCACCGGCGCGCCGTCGTCCAGGTCGCGCCGCCCGCCGAGCGTGCGCTGGCGCCAGCGGCCGCCGTCCGAGACCCAGTACAAAGGCGCGCGCCAGCCCTCGGCCTGCACCGTCGCCCAGCCGTCGGAGAGCCACAGGTGCGGCGTCGTATAGCCGCCGGCCTCGATGAACTCACCGAACTCGCCGCAGGTGACCAGATCGCCGGCCAGCGCGAAGGGCGCGGTGTGCACCCGATGCACCGGGCGCTCGTTGTCGAAGTGGAAGCCGTCGCCGGTGTAGCCCACCTCGACCAGCCCGCCGGCGAGTTCGACCCAGCCGGCCTTTGACGCGTGCGCGACGGGCGCGGCGGCCTTGGGGTCGTAGATCGGGTCGAGCGGGTTCTGCAGCAGGCCGTGCTTGATGTCGGTGACGATCAGCTCCTGATGCTGCTGCTCGTGGTTGAGCCCGACCTCGATCAGCGGGTCGACGATCTGCCGCAGCGCATCGTCGGCGCCGGCGAGCAGCTCGACCATCGCCCGGTCGACCCGCTGACGCCACGCGCCCACCTCGGCCACCGTCGGCCGGCTCAGGACGCCCCGGCGGTGCCGCGGCCACTGGGCGCCGACGCCGTTGTAGTAGCTGTTGAACAGCTCGCGATACAGCGGGTGCGGGCTCTCGTAGCCCTTCAGGTGCGGCTCGAGCACGAAGGTCTCGAAGAACCACGTCGTATGGGCCCGATGCCAGCGGGTGGGGCTGGCGTCGGCCATGCTCTGCACCATCTGGTCTTCGGGGCCGAGCGGCGCTGTGAGGGCCTCGGTGCGCGCGCGCACCGCCCGGTAGCGGTCGGCGAGCGAAGCAGAGGGGGCGGCGTCGGTCACGGCGTTCTCCTGTGCGTCTCGGCGGGCCGATGGTAGGGTCCCCGCCGATGAAACGCTATGCGCTGGTGGTGGTCACGCTGAAGCTCGTGCTGCTGGCCCTCTTCGGGCTGGTGACGCTGCTCGGCGTGCCGCTGTTGACCGACCCCTCCCCCTGGCTGGGGCAGGCGACGCCCGGGGCGGCGGCGCTGGGGGTCGGGCTCCTGGTGGCCGATGTCTTGATCCCGGTGCCGTCGAGCCTGGTGATGGTGGCTCACGGCGCGCTCTTCGGCACGGCGCTCGGCGCGGCGCTGTCGGTGCTCGGCAGCGTGCTGGCGGCGGCGCTCGGCTTCTTCATCGGGCGCCGCGGCGGGCCGCTGCTGGACAAGGTGATGAGCCCCGAAGAGCGGGCCCGCGGCGACCGGCTGCTGGCGAAGCACGGCGGCCTGGCGGTGGTGCTCAGCCGGCCGCTGCCGATATTGGCCGAGACGGTCTCGATCCTGGCGGGCACCTCGCCGATGCGCTGGCGTACGCTGCTGTTGGCGGCGACCTTCGGGGTCATCGGGCCGTCGCTGCTCTACGCCGCGGCGGGCGCCTCGGCGGCGACGCTCGACGATCAGGCGCTGATGTTCGGCGCGGTGATGGGCTCGGCGGCGCTCTTCTGGCTGATCAGCCGGGCGCTCGAGCGGCGCTTGAGCCCCACAGAGCCGGGTTCGGCAGGCCCCGCGGAGGGCGAGACCGAGTGAAGCCCACCTTCTTCGCCCGGCTCGCGGCCCTCGAAGCTGACCAGACCGCCTTCGTGCTGGCCACCGTCATCGACCACGGCGGCTCGACGCCGCGTATCGCCGGCGCGCGCATGGCCGTCTGGGCCGACGGCTTCATCGGCACGGTCGGCGGCGGCGCGTTCGAGAAGCGGGTCATCGACGAGGCCCGCGGGCTGCTCGCCGGCGGGCGGTCGGTGCAGCGGCTCGACGTGCACCTCGTGCGCGACCTGGGCATGTGCTGCGGAGGACGGATGAGCGTTTTCATGGAGAAGGTCGAGCCGCGCCCGCCGCTGCGCATCTACGGCGCGGGCCACATCGGCACCGAGCTGGCGGCCATCGCCGATCGGGCGGGCTTCGCGGTGACGGTGGTCGACGCCCGCGCCGAGTGGGCCGATCCGACGCGCTTCCCCGATTCGGTGCACGTCGAAGACGCCGAGCCCGAAGACCACCTGCGGGCGAACATGCCGGGGCCCGCGGAGTTCGTCGTGGTGGTGACCCACGACCACCCGCTCGACGAGGCGCTGGTGCGCATGCTGCTGCCGACGAGCGAGGCGGCGCCGCGCTACCTGGGGCTGATCGGCAGCCGCGGCAAGTGGGCCCGGTTCGTCAAGCGCTACCGGGCGCGCGGCTTCTCCGACGATCAGATCGGGCGGGTGCGCTGCCCGGTGGGCCTGGATCTGGGCGGCACGACGCCGGCCGAGATCGCGGTGAGCATCGTCGCCGAGCTGGTCACCGTGCGCCGCGGCGGCCCCAAGTGGGGCGAGGCGGTCAACGCGCAGATCGCGACCCGCAGCGAGGCCTGAGGCGGACCGCCCATCCCCCGATCAGCCAGCGGCCGGCTCCGAACGAAGACGCCTTGCTTCGCGCTCTCGCCTCTCTAGAGCACCCATGGGATGAGGGGAGATGACATGAAGCGCACGGTATGCCCGTTCGTGGTGGCCCTGGGGCTGCTGGTTTCTGGTGGATGTACGCCCGACGGCGGCTCGGGTGGCGATGACGACCCCCCGAGCGCCGACATGGCGCCGACGCAGGACGGCGCCCCCGAGCCCGATCCCGACATGGCCCCCGAGCCCGACGGGACCCCCGAACCCGAGCCCGACGCCGCCCCGGAGCCGGGGCCCGACGCCAACCCCGAGCCAGAGCCCGACGCGGCCCCGGAGCCCGAACCCGACGCGGCTCCGGAGCCAGAGCCCGACGCGGCCCCCGAACCCGAGCCCGACGCGGCCCCCGAACCCGAGCCCGACGCCGCCCCGGAGCCGGAGCCCGACGCGGCCCCCGAACCCGAGCCCGACGCCGGGCCGCCGGGCGATCCAGGCACCTGCGGCGCGCCGTTCGACATCGAGATCGGCGACCTCGGCGAGGGCAGCACCGCCGACGCGCCGAGCGCGCACGGCGGATCGTGCGGCGCCGACGGGGCGCCCGAGGCGGTGTGGCGGCTGCGTTCGCCGGTCGATACCACCGCTTGTGTGCGCACCAACGGCTCGGACTTCGACACCGTGCTCCACGTGCGCCGCGACCGCTGCGCCGACGGCGCCGAGGCGGGCTGCGACGACGACGGCGGCGAGGGCACCCGCTCGGCGCTGACCGTCGAGCTGCGGCGCGGGCAGGACGTCTACATCTTCGTCGATGGCTTCTCGGGCCTGGGCGACCCCGCGGCGGGCGACTATCGCCTGCGGGTGCTCGATGGCCCGTGCGCCGCGAACGCCGAGTGCGTCGACGACGGCGACTGCCGGGGTGACGATCGCTGCGCGGGCGGGGCCTGCAGCCCGCCGCCCGAGTGCGACGCCGACCGCCCCTGCCCGCCGGCCTTCGTCTGCGAGGCCGGGCGCTGCGTCGACCCGCCGCTCGACCCGCCGGGCACCTGCGGCAACCCCATCCCCATCGCCGTCGGCGATACGGTCGAGGGCGATACCCGCGGCGCGCCGCCCTCCCTCGAAGCCAGCTGCGGCAGCGACGCCGAGGGCCCCGACGTGCTCTACGCGCTCGCCGTCGAGCGCGACGGCCCGCTGTGCGTGACCAGCGACGGCTCCGACTTCGATACGGTGCTGCACGCCTACATCGGCGCCTGCGGCGGCCCGGAGGCCGGCTGCGACGACGACGGCGGCGAGGGCAGCCGCTCGGCGCTCGACATCGACGGGCTGGCGGGGGTGACCTATATCGTCGCGATGGACGGCTACGGCGGCGTCGAGCCCGCCGTGGGCCGCTATCGCCTGCGGGTCTTCGCCGGCACCTGCGCCGAGCGCCCGCGGTGCCTCGCCGACGCCGACTGCCCCGCCGGCGAGGTCTGTCGGGCCGGGCAGTGCGGGCTCGAGCCGGCCTGCCTCGTCGACGCCCAATGCCCGGGGGCCGAGATGTGCGTCGACGGCCAGTGCGTGCCCGAGTGCCTGTTCGACGCGGAGTGCGCCGCCGGCGAGCGCTGTGACGAGGGCGCCTGCGTGCCCGACGGGCCCGCCTGCGACGTCGACGGCGACTGCCCGCCCGGCTGGAGCTGCGACGGCGGCCGCTGCGCAGAGCCGCCGCCCACCTGCGCCGACGACGCCGAGTGCGCGCCGGGCACGCTCTGCTTGGGCGGCGACTGCATCGAGGCGCAGTGCCGGGCCGACGCCGAGTGCGACCAGGGCCGGCTGTGCATCCGCAACCGCTGCCGGACCAACCAGAGCGGCGGCGACTGCGAGTTCGCGCCCGCCCCCGAGGTGTTCATCGGGCTCGGCGGCGGCGCCGCGGGGCGGCTCTTCCGCGATCGGATCAGCGACGGCCGATCGTGCGTCGAGGTGGACGGGGCCGACGGCGCCTTCGTCTACTTCGGCGACGGCGGCCGGATCTGCGCCACCACCCGCGGCTCGACCATCGACACCGTGCTGCGGGTGCACACCGACGCCTGCGACTTCAACCCGACCGTCGTCGCGTGCAACGACGACGCGCCAGCGGTCACCGGCGGCAGCCAGGCCGCGGTGGTCTTCGATACCGAGCCCCGGGAGCGCTACTGGATCATCGTCGACAGCCGCAGCGGCGAGGCGGGCGACTTCTTCCTGCAGCTGTGGCGCGGCGAGTGCCCGCTCGATCCGGGCTGCGAGGTGAATGGCGACTGCGGCGCCGGCCAACGCTGCGTGCAGGGGGTCTGCCGCGAGTGCAGCCTCGACCGGCACTGCCTGCAGGACGGCGAGGCGTGCTTCGACGGCGAGTGTCGCCCCGCGGCGCGGCGGGACTGATGACGACCGCGCCGCTCAGCGGCCGGTGAGCGGGTTGACCGCCGTCGCCTGCCCCGACGCCCGCGGCGCGGCGACCCGGCCCAGCGCGCCCCGCTGCGACGGCGCGTCGAGCGTCAGCCGCTGGACGAAGCCGTCGGCCGGCACGTAGCGGTGCTGGCCCTCGAAAGACGGCGCGCCGGCGACGCCTCCGCCGAGGGTGCCGACCCATGCCACCCCAGCGGGCCCCGCGACCACCGCCGCCGGCTCGTCGGCGTTCGGGCTGGCGACGACCCACTCGCCCGTCGGCCGGCCCTTGCCATCGAAGCGGAACAGCACGCCGTCGGGCCGGCGATGCAGGCCGGCGATGCCCGAGACCCAGACCTGGCCTCTGCGGTCGACCGCGATGCCGGCGGTGGCCTCGCGGCGATCGGTGCCGAAGCGCCGGGCCCAGACCCGCCGACCGCGCGGATCGAGCCGCTCGAGCACCAGATCGGCCGCGCCCAGCCGCATGCCCGCGACGGGCCGCACGCCCGGGTGATGCTCGGCGCTCGACAGCCCCACCACATACAGCCCGCCGCCCGGCGCCGCCGCCAGCTCGGCCGGGATCGGCGCCGAGCGCGGCCGGTAGCGCACCTTCGGCCGCTCGCCGTCCAGGGTCAGCGTCATGTGAAACCGGCGCCACGCCCGCGCTTTGCGCTGCTTGACGAGGTCGCCCTCGGTGCCGCCGACGATATGCAGCCGGCCGTCGGCCACCGCGATGGCGCGGGCGTAGTCATTGTATTGCGTCGGGATCCGATCGGGGTCGGGGTCGCCCACTCCGAAGAGCCGGGCGAAGCGGGTGCGGCCGTCGGGGCGCAGCGCGAGCACGAAGACATCCCAGCCGTTGTGCGCGCCGTTGTAGGCCTTGCCGATGTGGCGCGCGCCGGCCAGATCGCCGCGGGTATGGCCGGTGATGTAGACCGTGCCGTCGGGGCCGAGCGTCATGTCTTCGACGTCGACCCCGCCCGAGCGCGAGTCATCGGCGCCATAGTCGGTGCGCCACAGCTGCCGCCCGTCGCGGTCGTGGGCGACGACGAAGATGTCGACCTGGCCGACCTGCGGCGCCGCGGTGCCGACGCTGACGAGCTGCTCGCGTCGGGCATCCCAGGCGGTGGTGAAGACGAAGCCGCGATCGCCGAGCACCCGGCTCCACGCCACCCGACCGCCGGGGTCGAAGGCCATTACGACCGGGCGATCGTGCACCTCGTCGCGGGTGACCCGCCCGCCGGCCCAGGCGCTGCTGGCGCCGCCGACGACAAAGACGCGCCCCCGATCGTCGACGGCCGCGTCGTCGGGCCGGTCGAGGCCCTCGCCGCCGAAGCGCAGCAGCGCGCCGCCGGGTCTGTCGGTCTCGATGGTCTGTGGTGGCCCGGCGGCGGCCGCGAGCGGCGCGGCCAGAAGAGCGGCGAGCAGGGCGGCGAGGGTGGGGGCGAGGGTAGAGCGGCGGCTTCGCGACGACATGGGATCTCCTGCCAGGGTGGGTTTCGGGTCGCGGCGCGGCGACGGGTGCCCGGTCGACCTATTCAGGGGCGGGCAGACACGACGCAGGCCGGGCTACACCCGGAACGCCGGCCCCTCGACGCCCAGCCGCGCCTTGCGCGCGGCCCAGTCGGGCAGGACGCGGTCCATCAGTCGCCAGAACGCCGGCGAGTGATCGCGCACCGCGAGGTGGCAGACCTCATGGGCCACCACGTAATCCACCAGGGCCAGCGGGGCCATCACCACGCGCCAGTTCAACCGCAGCACCCCCGCCGCGGTGCAGCTGCCCCAGCGCTTGTCCTGCCCGGCCACGTGCACCGCGGGCGGCGGCACGCCCAGGCGCTCGGCGTAGACGTCGACCCGCGGCGGCAGCGCCTCCGCCGCGCGGGCCCGATACCAGCCGACCAACGCCGCCCGCACCGCGGGCGCCCGCGCCGCGCCGTCGAGGTCGGCGGGCAGCGTGACCCACAGCCAGCCCCCCGCGATGTGCACCCGCGCCCGCGCGCCGTCACCCACCGCGACCCGCAGCCGCAGCCCGCGCCCGAGGAAGCTGTACGACTCCCCGCTCACGTAGCGCCGCGGCGGCGGCTCGGGCGCCAGCGCGTCGAAGCCCGACAGCTTGCCTACGATCCAGGGCGCCCGCGCGCGCACCGCCGCGTCGATCGCCGCGCCGTCGACGCTCGTCGGCGCCTTCACCACGACCCCGGCCCGCTCGACGACGATCGACAGCGTGCGCCGGCGCCCGCTGCGCTCGACCGCGAAGGCGATATCGCGCGACCCGAAGCGCACCGCGCGCCGCTCCGTCGAAGCATCCACCGGCCCGCTCACGCCCACTGCTCCTCGATCACCTGCATCAGCCGCAGCGTCGCGCTCTCGACCTCGCCCCGGGGCAGCCCGGCGCCGCGCAGCCGCTGCTTGATCGCCAGCCGCATCCGGCGCTTGACGTCCGACTTGCGCCGCCAGTCCACCACCGCCAGCCCCTGCAGCGCCTGCACCGTCTCCCGCGCCAGCGACCGCCGATCGTCCTCGTCGAGCGCCAGCCCCTCCAGCGCGCCCAGCTCGCCATAGACCGCGAAGCCCGCCTCGCTCAGCCCCAGGGCCTCCGCCGACGAGGGCACCCCGCGCAGATCGATCGCCACCCCTTGCAGCAGCTCGAGCTGCTCGGCCATCGAGATGCGCTGCGCCTGCCGCTGCTCGATGATCTGGGCCAGCCGGGCCGACAGCTTCTCGTAGAACGCCGGGTTCGACGCCATGCGCACCCCGATCTCGTGGCGGGCGGCGTGCTCGATCTCGCTGGCCCGGGCCGCGTCCGAGTCGAGCGTATCCAGCTTCTTCTGAAAGCCCGGCGCCAGGATCGACACCCGCTCCACCAGCGTCTCGACCGCGCCGCCGCGGATATGCTCGGCGATCAGCGCCCGCACCTTGGCCCGGCAGCCCTCCAGCGACAGCTGCTCGTCGTGAAAGCGGCTGCGGGCCACCGCGCGCAGCTTGCCCAGCCAGCGCAGATCGTCGGCGTAGGCCAGCCCCTCGGGGTCGGGCAGGAAGAGATCCAGCGCCTGGGAGAACGCCTTGAACGCCGCCTCGAACTCGGCGCGCACGTCCTCCGGCTCGATCACCGCCAGGCACGCCTCCAGATCATCACGCGCGACCCCCTCGAAGAACGCCAGCACCCGCCGGTGGCGCGACTGAAGCTGCGGCAGGCGATCGGCCCGCGGCGTCATCGCGCCCCGCACCTGCGCCGGGTCGAAGATCGCCAGCGCCTCTTCGAGCTGCGCCGCCACCCCCCAATAGTCGACGATCAGCCCGTGATCCTTGCCCGGCGCCGTGCGGTTCACCCGGGCCACCGCCTGCAAGAGCGTATGCTCGCGCAGCGACGCGTCGAGGTAGAGCACCTGCTCGATCGGCGCGTCGAAGCCGGTCAGCAGCATGTCGCACACCACCAGGATCTTCAGCGGATCACCCGGCGCCTTGAAGCGCTCGATCAGCGCCTTCTGCTCGGTCTTCGAGCGCCGATGACGCACCATGTCGGCGTCGTCGTCGGGCCCCGACGACATGACCACCGCCACCTCGGGCCCGCCCGGCCCGATCAGGCCGGCCAACGTATCGGCCCAGGTCACCGCCGCCCGCCGGCTGCTCGCGACCACCTGCGCCTTGAAGCCGTTGGGGTCGATGCGGGTCTCGAAGTGCTCCAGCATGTCCAGTGCCAGCGCCTTGACCCGCGCCGGCGCCTCGGCGATGGCCGTCGCCGTGCCGTAGCGCCGCTTCAGCCGGCCGCGGTCGTCATCGGACAGCCCGCGAAAATACCGCTCGAACAACGCGTCGAGGCTGCGCCCCTCGACGTGCTCCTCCATCGCCCGCATCTCGTAGAGGATCTCGACCGTCGCCCCGTCGGCCACCGCCTCGCGGATGCCATAGGTGTGGATGTACTCGCCGAACACCTCGCGGGTGCTGCGGTCGCGCCGATCGAGCGGCGTGCCGGTGAAGCCCAGGAAGCACGCCTCGGGCAGCGCCGCCCGCATATGGGCCGCCAGCGCGCGATACTGCGTGCGGTGAGCCTCGTCGACCATCACGTAGACGTCGCGCGAGCCGTCGAGCGCGCCGTCGTCCCCCGCGCCGTGGAACTTCTGCACCGTCGTCAGCAGCGTGCGCCCGCCGCGCTTGCCGAGCTGCGCGCGCAGATCGGCCGACGTCTTCGCCCGGATGGGGTTGGGGAAGCCGCAGCGGCGAAACGTCTCGCTGATCTGCCGGTCGAGGTCGCGGCGGTCGGTGACCACCACCAGCGTCGGGTTGCCCAGCAGCCGGCGCAGCGACACCGCCAGAAACAGCATCGTCAGCGACTTGCCCGACCCCTGGGTATGCCAGACCACGCCGCCCCGCCGATCGGCCCGATCGGCGTCGCGGATGCGGGCCAGCGCGCTCTGCACCGCCACGAACTGCGGATAGCGCGCCAGCTTGCGCACCGCCTGCCCGCCCTGCGCCTCGAAGACCACGAAGTCGCGCACCAGCGCCAGCAGGTTCGGCTTGTGAAACAGCCCGTAGAGCAAGACCTCCTGCGCCCGCGGCACCTGCCCCCATGCCCGGGACAGCGCGTCGATCGTCTCGGGGTAGGGCACCTTCCACGGCCCGTAGAAGCCCGCCGGCGTGCCCACCGTGCCGTACACCGCCCGCTCGCCCGCCGCCGCCACCAGCACCTGCGCGGTGTGGAAGAGCCGCGGCGCGCCCTGATGCCGGTGCCCGTCGAGCTCCTGATAGCGCCGCAGCTGGCGGATGCCCTCGGCCAGCGGCGCCTTCAAGGTCGGCGACTTGCACTCGATGACCGCCAGCGGCAGCCCGTTGACGAAGACCACCAGATCGGGCACCGCCGTCGCCGAGACCCCCTGCACCCGGTACTGCCGGGTGAACAGCCACTCGTTGGCGCCCGGGTCGTCGAAGTCGATGAAGCGCACCTGCTGGTTGACCAGCCCCCGCCCGCGGTCTTGCGGCAAGGCGACCCCGTAGACCAGCGCGGTGTGCAGCGCCGCCGAGGCCTCCAGCAGCCCGCCGGCCGGCGGCGCGCTCACCGCGCGCATGGCCTGCTCGACGTTGCCGTCGTCGATCCACGGGTTCAGCCGGCGCAGCGCCGCCGCCAGCCGCGGCCGCAAGACCGGGTCGGACAGCGCGCCGCGCTCGGCGTCGAGTGCCTTGGCCTCGACGAAGCCATAGCCCAGGAACCCCAGCATCTCCGCCGCCGGCTCCTCGGCGAGGTGCAGCTCGTCCCATTCGACCTTGCTCGGCATCAGCCGCCCCCGTCGTCTGCCAGCCGCGCGACCAGCGCGGGCGGCACCCGCAGTCTACCCGACAGCAGCTCGCGGGCGAGGCCGTCCTTCAGGGCGGTGAGCCGCTTCAGCGCGGCCGACTCGGCGGCGATGCGGGCGTCGTAGGCCTCGCCGACCGCGGCGATGGCCCGCTGCTCGGCGACTGGGGGCAGCAGGATCTGCAGGCCTTTGAAGACGTTGAAGAAGATGTTCTTCAGCGAGGTGCTGCCATCGCTGAGGCGCTGCCACTCTCGCTGGATGTGCCGAAAGGTCTGCTGGAGGAATGGCCCATGCAAGTCTGCTCCGGGGACGAAGCCCACATAATCCTGGCTCGTGGCCATGGGCCTCGAGAGCCGTGAGCACGCGCCGCGTGAGCCGCCCGTGCGGACCAGCAAGACCGTTCCTCGGGGCATGAGTCTCGCCGAGGAGTTGCTGAGACCATCCGGCGTGATCCGCCCGTAGGCGTCGTCCACGAGCAGCTGGCTCAACCGGGGCGCGTCCGGCAGCGAGAGCCAGGGGATGTCCCCGCCCCAATACTCGGGGTGCTTGCGGCTGGGCGTATGCCCGCTCTCCAGCCGAGCGACGGCGGCCAGCCGGACCAGACGCCAGCCGGCCGGCATGTGGGTCACGCCCGGCGCGACCCGGCCCATGCGCCAGGGGCGCGGCAGCGGCGCCATCTCGTGCTGCTTCGCGGGCAGGCCCTCGGTCAGCAGCCGGCGCATCGTCCAGTGTTTGGCTTGCTTCAGCCGCTCGACGAGGCGCCGGGTGCTCGCGATGCCGTTCAGCGCCTCTCGAAGGGTCTGCACCCGCGCCCGCTGCTCGGCCAGCGGCGGCAGCGTCACCTCGATCCGCGAGAAGGCGCTGAAGTGGGTCATGCGGCGCTTGCCCGCCTTGTTGCCGCCCTCGGCCCACTGCCCGTAGCGCGCGACCATACGCGGGCTGCGCAGCAGGATCGCGACATAGTCGTGGTCGACGGATTCGTCGAGCCGGAAGACGGTGTAGGCCGGGCTGACGATGCCCTCGTCGATCGCGTCGAGCCGCCCGATCGCCCCGTAGTAGAGGGCCATGGGCGCCAGGGCGAACTGCCCCCGGCGGACGAGCCGATACGCCGAGCGGTCGGCGCTGGCGACCTCCTTGCCATACGTCCGGCTCTGAAGGATCACGCCGTGATCCTTGGTGACCGAGAGCAGCGGCGGCTCGGGTCGGTCGCCGAGCCGGGCGCTCACCGGGTGGCAGAAGTCGCCGAGCCGGCGGACCCGCCACCCCTCACGACTCAAAGCCCAGCTCCGCCAGCAGCCGGTCCAGCTCGGCCACCGCCGCGTCGCGCTGCTTCTCCGCCGCGCGCACGTCCTTCAGCAGCGCCGCCACGTCCGCCGGCTGCTCCGGCTCCAGGGTATCCACATAGCGGGCGATGTTGAGGTTGTAGTCGTTCTCGACGATCTCGTCCCGCTCGACCACCCGGCTGAAGCGGTCGATGTCGCGCCAGTCGCGCCAGACGTCGACGATCCGGTCGATGTCGTCCCGCCGCAGCACGTTCTGCCCGGTCTTCGACTCGAACCCCTCGGCGGCGTGCACGAACAGCACCCGCCCCTCGCGGCTCGGCCGCGCGGTGCGCCGCAGCAGCAGCACCACCGCCGGGATGCCCGTGCCGAAGAACAGGTTCTCCGGCAGCCCGATCACCGCCTCGAACAGCCCGCGGTCGATCATCGCCTTGCGGATGCGCTTGTCGCCCGACCCGCGGAAGAGCACCCCGTGGGGCATCACCACCCCGGCCAGCCCGTCGTCGGTCAGCGCGGCGACCATGTGCTGCACGAAGGCGAAGTCGCCCACGTTGCGCGCCGGCACGCCCCAGTCGAAGCGCTTGAAGCCGTCGGCCTTCGCCTCTTTCTGGCCCCAGCTCTTCAGGCTGAACGGCGGGTTGGCGATCACCCGGTGGTAGAGCCGCAGCGCGCCGTCTTCGAGCAGCTTCGGCTGGCGGATGGTATCGCCCTGCTCGAGCCGGAAGTCGTGGATGTCGTGCAGCAGCAGGTTCATCTTGCAGATGGCCCAGGTGCCCTGGTTCTTCTCCTGCCCCTCGAGCGTCAGGTCGAGCGCATCGAAGCCCAGCCGCTTGCCCGCCTGCTCGGCGACGTACTGCGCCGACTGGATGAGCATGCCGCCCGACCCGCAGGTCGGGTCGCAGATGCGCATGCCCTCGCGCGGGTCGAGCAGCTCGACCACCAGCCGCACCACCTGATGCGGGGTGTAGAACTCGCCGCCCTTCTTGCCCGCGTCGTCGGCGAAGCGCTCGATCAGGTACTCATAGGCCCGGCCGAGCATGTCGGGCTCCGACAGCGCCCGGTTCGACAAGTCGAGCTCGGCGAAGTGCGCGATCAGCGCCGAGAGCAGGGCGTCGCGCTGCTTGCTGTCGCCCAGCTTCTGCGCGTCGTTGAAGTCGATGCCGCGCAGCACCCCCTGCACCGCCGGCCCGTTGTGGTCTTCGACGGCGCTGCAGGCGATGTTCAGCGCCTCGCCGACGCCGACGCCCACCTTCTCCAGCGTCTCCCAGCGGGCGTCTTGGGGCACGTAGATCGCGTGGTAGTCCGGGTCGCCATAGGCGTCGTCGCGGTGCACGCCGTCCTTCTCGAGCGCTCTTGCCTTCTCGATGAAGCGGTCGGAGATGCGCTTGAGGAACAAGAAGCCGAAGATGAAGTGCTTGTAGTCGGCGCTGTCGATGGTGCCGCGCAGGATGTCGGCGGCGGCCCACAGGTGGTCTTCGAGCTTCTTGCGGCTCAGCGCCCCGGCGGGGGCCTCTGCGCCTTCGGTGGGCTTCATCTCCAGGTCGAGCTGGCTCATGCTGCGCGCGCCTCCGGGTGTGCGTCGGCCGGCAGGTATACCGCGCCGGCCGGCAGGGGCGCGAGGGTGATCAGGGGTCGGCCGGCCGCGGTCAGAGCGGGTGCACCGCCCCGTCGCCGTCGACCCACTGCGCGCCCTTGGTGGTCAGCTCGATACTCGGCGTCTCGCCCTCGGGGTCGTAGCGCACGCCGCGGGCGAGCAGCGCCGACACCGCGCCGCGGATGGCGTTGATCTGCTCGTCTTCGCCCTGCCGCGCGTTGACGGCGGCGCCGACGAAGACGCGAGCTTCGAGCGCGAGCCCCTGCCCATCGACCACCGTCACCCTGCGCCACTCGCCGCCGGGCCTCCCTCGATGGAGCGGCCAGACGACCATGCTGCCCGCGCGCGGCTCGCCGCCCTCGTCGCTGAAGTCGATGGGCCATAGCCGCGCGCCGTCGAGGCGGTTGATCGCGCGCACGCTGGCCAGCGCCTTGCGGGTCGGCTCGGACTTGAGCACCTGACCCAGCGCGGCTTCGAAGGCGGCCCGGGTGGGGTACGGCCAGGGCTTCGCCTCGTCGGCCGTGTACGGGTGCAGCGTCACCGGGAAGTCGAGGGCGTGCTGGTCGACCCGGAGCAGCGCGTAGCTGTAGTCGGCCAGCGCGGCGCGCAGGCGGAACTCCCAGCCCGCGAGGCCCGCGTCGGGCGTGGTGGGCCGCACCTCGGCCCGAACCTGCCCCCGGGTGAGCTCGGCGAGCACCTCAGCTTGCTCTTCGAGCAGGGCGACGACCGGGTTGATGTCGGCGTCGTCGCCAGGTGCGTCGATGTCGCCCCACAGGTTGCGGTTGGTCTGACTCATGTCGCCTCGTCGAGTTCGCAGACGCTCGGCGCTACTTCGCGCTCGACGCGCGATAGTTGCCGGTGCCGATGTGCGTGGTGAGGGGGGGGTCGCCCGGCGCTTTGCCGTCGCTGCTCAAGTGTCGTGTCTGGTCCCGGCCGACGGCCCAGATCGCCCGCCGACTGCCGGAACCGCCACGCACCAGCTTGACGACGCGCGCCCAGAGCCTCTTGGCGTCGTTGATGCTCGTCTCGTCGTCAGGCACCGCCAACACGCAGATGCTCGGGCTCTTGGCCGGCTCGTCCTGCAGAGCGTACGCGTAGAACGTCGCGAGCCGCGTCGTACCGTCCTTAGTGTCGATGGTGCCGGCGTCGCGCACGTCGACGATGTACGAGCCACCGATCAGGTTCGGCACCCGTGGCTGACTGCCAGCGACCTGGATCGGCGCGGGGAACGGCGCCTTGTCGTGCCCTCTCACGTTTATCGCAGGTCTGCCCTGCCCGCTGAGGCTCTCCACGATGAGCCGGCATACGCCGGTTCGCGCCTTGTGCTCATCGGTCTGGTTGATCGCGTTCTTGTCAGGCACATGGCCTCCTCTCAGTGACAATCTCTCGTGGCGGTGCATGGGATGCAGTGGCCCCAGCTCACGATGCGCCCGGGTCGGCGGCGCCGCCGGCCGGCCCCCCGCCCGCCAGCAGCGCCTCGGCGGTGGCCCGGCCGGCGGCGCGGCGGTGGTGGGCGGCGAGCACCCCGAAGAACCACGCCCGCTCGGCCGCCAGCACCAGCGCCTCGACCCGCCGCTGCACCGCGTCGGGCGGCATCGGAGCCCGCAGCCGGGCGACGTCGGCGACGCCCAGGGCCACGGTGGCCGTCGACACCCGGGCCATGCGGTGCAGCTGCAGCCGGCCGTCGCGGCTCTGCAGCCACGCCCAGAGCACCGCCGGGCGCAGGCCCTCGGGGCGGCAGCGCAGCACCAGGATGTTCGCGTCGGGCACCGCGCCCACCCCCCGGTCGCCGACGAGGCAGGTGCGCACCGCGGGCGCGCGCGCGGTCAAGAGGACGTCGCCCTCGCGCAGCCGGCGCTCTGCGAGCCGCGCCGGGCTCAGGTCGAGCGCGAGCGGCGCGAGCGAGCCGGTGAGCATGTGGTCGTCCAGGTCGCCCAGCCGCACGACCGGGACCTCGACCCCGGTCTGCCCCTGATGGCGCGCCAGCGGCAGGCCGAGCGCGATCTCGCACACCTCGCCCAGCGCCGCGGTCGGATCCGCTCGGCTGAACTGCCCGGTGCTCTCGTCGCCGTCCCGTGCCCAATGTGATCTCTCCATGTGTAAATACGACAGCGCGATCGCCCTCGCCTCCTTCTCACCAAAACGGCTGAACCCATCGCGTATACAGATACGACAACCCAAAGCTGCCGATCAAGGGCAATCTGGCGGCCGTTCGCCCGGCAGGCGGGCGCGGCGGCCCGTCGACAGACCTGCGCGGCCCGCTGTCGAGGTGCCCCAGCCGGGCGACAGCCTCGGAAGGCCCGCCGTCGAGCCGCACGGGCGAGGGCATCGGGCGCGGCGGCCCGCCATCGGGCGTCACGGGCCGCAGGCCGCGGGCGTCGGCCCGCCGTCGGGCCGTCCGCGGCCGTGGGGTCGACGCGTCGGCCTGCCATCGGGCCGATGGCGCCCGTGCATCAGCCGCTATCGGCCCGCGATCGGGCCGCGCGCGCCCGTGCATCAGCCGCGTTCGGCGCGCGCGCGGGCCGATGAGAGATGCGCGTCTGCCGCGTCGGGCCCGCCATCGGGCCGCGTGAGCCGGCGCGTGGGGGTCAGGCGGGGTCGATCATGCTCGATGCACAGCGCCGCGCAGCCCGCCCGTGGGCCGCGCTGCTCTGTCTCGGGGCGCGAGCGTCGCGTCAACGGGGTTCGCGCGCCTGTCGTCCGGTTCGAGCGGCCCGCCGTCAGGACCCACGGGGTCGCTGGCGGCTCGACCGGCCCGGCGCTGAGCCCGGCGGCCCTGTCGACCGGATCGGGCGGGCCGGCGTCGAGCCGCGCGCGGGCGTCGGTCAGCTCGCCGGGGCAGGGTGCAAGATTTCAGCAAGAGAAGAAGAAGTCTCCCTCGTCACTTTCGCCTTGACGGATTCGCCTGACTCGCTACAGTGACCACAGGGTTCAACAACATCACTGGAGCTCACCCATGTCCCATCCGTTCAAGCCGGTCATGGATCTGTTCGGCGTGCACCGCCTCACCGGCGGCCGCTGCCTCGTCATCGGCGACGAGGTCGGCCGCATGGCGGTCGATCTGGGCGACGCCGGCCTGCAGCGCGCCGCCGACCACCTCGTCGAGCGCGCCGAGAACTACGACGACTTCCGCATGCGCCGCCGGGTGCAGCGCGGCGCCAAGGGCGGGGGCCGGGCGACCGAGGTCGACCGCATCCTCGACAACGTGCTGGCCATGAAACACAGCCACCTCGTGGGGCTGAAGACGGCGACCGCCGGCCAGCCGCTGCACGCCAAGGTGGTCGAGGTGCTCGACCGCTGCTTCCCCGAGGGGCTGGGCGCGGTCGTCAAGATCCCCTACGAGGACGAGCTGATCCAGGTGCGGCGCATCGCGGCGTACCTGCGCAGCCTCGACGAGGGCACGATCGAGGCCCTGGGCATCCGCTGGCACTTCTCCGAGATCGAGCGCCTGCTGCCCGAGTACGCCGAGGCCCTCGCCGCCCGGCAGCTGGTGACGGCGGGCGACGTGGCCTACGCCCGCGAGGGCATGCACGCCGCGCTGTGCCGGCTGGTGGCCTACGTCGTGGCGATGTACTTCGACGACGAGGCGATCGAGCTGCGCGACAAGCTGCTGGCGCCGATCTTCGAGCAGCAGGCGCGGCTGTCGGCGCTGATGCGCGCCCGCCGGCTGGGGCGTTCGGCGGCGACGCCGGCGGAGGAGTCCGACTCGATCGACGGGCTGCTCGGCGCCGAGCAGGCGGACGACGCCGCGTTCGAGGCCGCCGAGCGAGCGGACGATGCGGTCGCAGAGGCGGCGGAGGCCGCCGGCGAAGGCGACGTCGAAGACGTGACGGTCGAGTCCGATTCGGTGGACGCGGGCGGCGCCGACGCCGGCGCGCCGCGGCTGTCGCCGATCAACCTGCCGGTCGACTGAATCGACCCGCCCGCCGACGGGAGGCCGCCCGGCCGACGCGCTCGACGCCTTGCTGGCCCACCCTTCGCCCCGTAGTGTTCACGCCGACTCTCGGGGGACCTCATGAATCGACAAGAGGGCAGCGGCGCAGCGCGGGGCCCGGCGGCGCTCGTCACGGGGGCCAACGGCCACGTCGGGCGGCATGTCGTCGACCAGCTGCTGCAGCGGGGCGTCGACGTGGTCGCGGCGAGCTTCGACCCGGTCGCGCTGCGGGCGCGCTTCGGTGACGCGGTCGCCACCGCCCGGCTCGACTTCCGCGACCCCGACACCTGGCCCGACGCCCTCGGCGGCGCGGATCGTATGTTCCTCATGCGACCGCCGGCCATCGCCGACGTGCAGGACACCATCAACCCGTTCGTGGACCTCGCACGAGCGCACGGCATCGACCACGTGGTCTTCCTCTCGGTCGCCGGCGCCGGGCGCAACAAGGCGGTGCCGCACCGCAAGGTCGAAGACCACCTGCGCGCGCGCGGCGCGGGCCATACCAACCTCAGGCCGGGCTTCTTCGCGCAGAACCTGGAGTCCGCCTACCGCGCCGACATCGTCGAGGACGATCGCATCTACGTGCCCGCCGGGCGCACGCAGCCCGTCAACTGGATCGATACCCGCGACATCGCCGAGGTCGCCGCCCGGATCCTGGTCGACCCCGCGCCGCATCTGGGCGAGAGCTACACCCTGGCCGGTCCGGGCGCGGTGCCGTGGTCGGACGTGACCGACGCGCTGGGCGCGGCGCTCGGGCGCCCCATCCGTTATGAGCCGGCGTCGGTGTTCGGCTATATGCGCCACCTGTCCCGGCGCGGCTTGCCGCGGGGCGCGATCGTGGTGCAGACGATCTTGCATTTTCTGCTGCGCTTCGGTCAGGGGGCGACGGAGGACCCGACGCTCGAGCGCTTGCTCGGTCGCCCGGGGCGCACCGTGGGCGAGTACATCGAAGACCACGCGGCGGTCTGGGCCGGGCCCTGACCCGCTCCGCCTGAGCTTCAGCCCGCCTTCTTGCGCCCCGCGCCCCGCCGATGGGGCAGCTTCACCCCGCACGCCCGCAGCGCCTTGAGCGAGGGCCCGGTCAGCCCGAGGGCCGGCAGCGCGGCCTCGTCGAACGCCTGCCAGCGCACCGCCTCGCCGCCCGCGGGTATGCCCGTCGCGGCCCAGGTATGCACCCGCCAGATCAGATGGGTGAAGCCGTGCTCGACGGTGGTCGGGTCGGCCTCCAGGTCGGGCTCGAGCCCCAGCTCGCGCAGCGCGGGGCCGTCGGGGCCGCTCGCTTCGACCGCGGGCAGGCCCCACAGCCCGCCCAGCAGGCCTTCGGTGGGCCGCTGACCGAGCCAGATCCGCCCCGCATCGTCCCGCACCAGCGCCGCGACCCGGTGCACGGTCGGCCGCTTCTTGCGCCTCGGCTTGACCGGCAGCGCCTGCTCGACGCCGGCCTCGCGGGCGAGGCACAGGTCGGCGACGGGGCACAGCAGGCAGGTGGGCGACTTGGGGGTGCAGACCGTGGCGCCGAGCTCCATGAAGGCCTGGTTGAGGTCGCCGGGCCGCTCGCTGTCGATGACCGCGGCGGCGCGGCGCCAGATGACCTCGCGGTTCTTGGGCGGCCGCGGATCGTCGGTGAGGTGGTCGAGCCGGCAGATGACCCGCACCGCGTTGCCGTCGACCGCGGGCAGGCGATGGCCGAAGGCGATCGACATCACCGCGCCCTTGGTATAGCGGCCGACGCCTTTGAGCGCGCCGAAGGCCTCGGGGTCGTCGGGCACGCGGCCGCCGTGGCGCTCGACGACCTGGTTGGCGGCGGCGTGCAGGTTGCGGGCGCGGGCGTAGTAGCCCAGGCCGGCCCACAGGCCGAGGATGTCGTCCAGCGGCGCGGCGGCCAGATCGGCGGGGGTCGGGTAGCGCTGCATGAACCGCCGCCAATAGGGGATCGCCGAGTCGACCCGCGTCTGCTGGCACATGATCTCCGACAGCCAGACGGGCCACGGGCGCGGGTCGCGGCGCCAGGGCAGGTCGCGGCGGTGGGCGGCGTACCAGCTGCGCAGGCGCTCGCGGATCCGGGCGGCGGGGGCGCTCACAGCGCGGACTGACGCCCGCAACCCAAGGGGTGCTTCGGCCTGGTCGGGGGCCGGAGACGAACTCTGCATACCCGGCTGACTCATCGACCAGCGAACGGCTGAACCAGTTGAAAATACGGGTGAATCACTACACCGCCTGTTCCACGAGAGAACTCTTCACGGGCCGTTGTTCCAACCCGAGTTCCACTTTGGCACGTCGATCGCGCTCATCGCCATCGCCGCCCGCCATGCCCAGCCCGTCGAGCGTTGCGGCCGCCGCCTCGAGCAGCCGGTCGCCGACGTGGGCGTAGCGCTCGGTCATCTTCACCGTCCCCTCCGGGCCGGGTGTCCCCCGCAATCGACCGGCTCGTGTCGATTCAGCGGCGCACATACGAGACGCTCGACTTCGATGGGCTCGGCCGGCCGAGGTGAAGCAGCGCGGGCCCGAGCATGGTTGTGGGCTGGAGCGAAGTCGTCCGCAGCCTGTTGGTGCGGCGCTGCGCTCTCCAGGTCTGCCCGGACACAAAAAAGCGGAGGCTGTGCCAGCGCCGAGGCGGCCATTGTCGTCAGCCTTCCGCGGCCCCGAACAGCGCGGCGCAGGTGCGCTCGGCGGTGAAGCGCGTCAGCGGGGCGGCGCTCGGGTCGTCTTCGACGGCCTGCGCGGCGGCGGCCATCTGCGCGGCGGCCTGCGGATCGCCCGACAGCGCGTGCCATCGCGCCCGCTGCCGGGCGGCGAAGGCCAGGTCGTGGGCGCGCTCGAACGAGGCCTGCACGCACCGCTCGGTCCAGCCTTCGTCGGCGGCCTCGCGGGGCTCGGGCAGGTCCCAGTCGCTGCGATCGTCGTCGTCCCACATCCAGCGCCCGTCGCCTTCGAAGATCGCCGAGAGCGTCGCGACGTCCGGCGCCTCGCCGGGCTCGACTTCGGCGGGGATCGGGTCTGCCGGGCGGGCGAGTCGGCGGAAGACGGAGATCGCGCCCAGGTCGAGTTCGCGGATCGACTCCCCCCGCTCCCGCCTGCGTCGGGTGGCGGCGCGGACGGCGGCGGCGGCCTCGAGGGCGGGCACCGACGCCAGCGGACCCACGCGGGCGTCGAGGCGGGCCACGAAGTCGTCGATCAGCTCAGGATACGCCTCGGGCTGCACCTCGCCGCTGTCGGGCAGCACCCCGTCGGCGTGCAGGTCGAGGCTCGCGAGCAAGGCGCCATCCGTCGGCCGGTCGAGGCCCACGATGACCGTGTAGGTGCCGTCGGGGGTCGCCGGCGTCATCCAGGCGCGGGCCTCGGGCCGCGGTGCGCCGTGCCCCGCCTCGCAGCGGGCGCGGGCCCGGTCGAACGCCTCGTTGAGCTGAAATCGCGTGGCGCCCTCGGCTCGCTTGCGGGCGAACTCCAGGAGGTCGAGGGCCTCGAGGTCGGCCTCGTCGACCAGCCGCTCGATGATCGGGGGCCAGACCGCGGCCAGCGCGGGGTCGCGCAGGACCAGGCGATAGACCAGACCCGCCGGGGTGCCGAGCATCGCCCGGGTCTCTTCGAAGACCGCCTGCAGCCGCTCGGTCGCGTGCAGGCCGTCCGTGCCGTCCGCGTCGACCGAACGGCCGAGGCGCTCGGCGATGAACGACGCGCCTTCGAGCGGCAGGCGCTCGGTCTCCATCAGCTCGACGACCGTATTGCGGATGAGCAGCCGTGTGCCGAGCATCGGGTCGCGGGCCAGCACCCGATCGACGCGATCGGGGTCGTGGCCCGCCAACAGCGCCAGCGCCTCGACCCGCACCGCGTCCGGGCGCCGACCGCACGCGATCTGCACCAGCCGGTCGGCGACCGACTCGGGGTCGACGGCGTGGAACATCTCCGCGAAGCGGTTGGCGCGGATCGGGCTGACGAAGCCCGCCAGCATGAAGTCGAGCAGGTCTCGGCGCACCTCGGCGTCGGTGCGGCCTCCGCAGAACCGCTCGACGCGCGCCGGATCGGGGTCGGCGAGGATGTCGCTGAGCAGCAGGCGGGTGGCGATGGCGCGGGCCTTGTCGGGGCGCACGCGGCGGATCTTGCGGCGGATGGCGCGTGGCATGAGGTCTTCTCCTCCGAGGCGGTGGCCGGGAGGACTAAGGATCGAAGCCGCCCAGGTGTTCGCCGCGGGCGGTTGATTCGACCGGCAGAACGCCGCCGGCTCAGGCGGCGCGCGCGGCCTCGGCCAGCGCCGCGCAGGTACGCTCGGCGGTCATCCGCAGCAACGGCGCGGCGGTCGGATCGTCTTCGACGGCCCGAGCGGCGGCGACCATACGCCCGGCTGCGTCGGCATCGCCGGCCCACTCGAACCACTGCGCGGCGCGCCGGGCGGCGAACGCGAGGTCGTCGGCTCGATCGCGGGCCGCATCGATGCAGCGCTCGATCCAGGCCGCGTCGTCGGCGGCGTCCGGCGGGTCCGGCGCCCAGTCGGCGAGGTCGCGGGCGTGCCACCGCCACTCGAAGGGCTCGGCATCGAGCGCCTCGGCGAGCCAGTCGGTGTCCGGCGGTTGGCCGGGCTCCACCGCGGCGGGCTCGACGGCTGTCACCCGCCGGAAGGCGAAGTACGCCCCCCAGTCCTGCCCGTCGTGCAGCGTATCGACGTCATCGCTGATCTCGGCGGCGCGCCTCGTGAGCGCAGCCGCCTGAGCCGGGGGGATGATGGCCAGCGGCCCCACCCGCCGGGCGAGGCGATCGATGACGTCGTCCATCGACTCGGGCTGCGCTTCGGGGTCGACATAGCCAGTGTGGCGCCTCATGCCCGATCGATCGACGCCGATACAGGCGAAGAGCGCGCGCCCGCAGGGGCGGTCGAGCGCGATGGCGAAGACGTGGCGACCGGCGGCGTCGGGGCAGGACATCCAGGCGCGCGCCGGTGGATCGGTCGGTCGCGGCGCACGACGCGCCCGATCCAGGGCGTCCCGCAGCCTCGAGACATCGGCCTGCCAGGCCGCATCGACCGCCGCCTGCAGCACGTCGATCGCGGTGGCGTCGGCTTCGCGGGCCAGCAGCTCGACCGCGCGGGCGCGCAACGGCTCGAGGCCGGACGACTGGAGCACCTGGCGGTAGACCAGACCGGCTGGGGTGCCCACCTCGGCGCGCGCGGCCTCCAGCTCGGCCCATTTTGCGTCGACCTGCTCTGGCGCGCAGTCGATGAACTGCTCGAGGATGGCGTCTGGCCCGGTGTGCGGGTCGCGCTCGATCTCGAACAGAGTGGCCGTCGCGTTGAGGCGGCTGAGCCGCTCGACCACCGCGGGGCAGGTCTGCCGCAAGGCCGCGAAGTCCGGGGGGTCGGCCTCGGCGAGCACCGCGGCCGCCGACGCTCGGAGATCCATGTCGCGACGGGGGTTGCGGGCGATGCGTCGCAGCCGGGGCAGCATGGGCGCCACCTCGACCGCGATACACAGGTCGACGAAGCCCTGCAGCCCGCGCACGCCGACCTCGTCGGCGAGCAGCGCATCCATCGCGGCCCGCCGGAGCAGGTCGGCCTGTGCGTGGCGGGCGAAGTCGATGATCGCGAGGACGTCGCCGCCGAGGATCAGGCGGCGGATGTCCTCGCGATAGGTGTCGGCGAGCGCCGCGCTCACGGCGGCGCGGCGACGGGTCTTGCGGCGGATGGCGCGGGGCATTGGTCTTCTCCTCCGAGGCGGTGGCCGGGAGGACTAAGGATCGAAGCCGCCGAGGTGTTCGCCGCGGGCGATGGATTCGATGGGCAGCACCACCCCCCGACGAGACGACCTGGAAGATGCTGCTCTCGCCGAATGGCAAGGCCAGGACGGCTCGATGAAGTGTTCGCCTGGAGCCTCGCCGGAGAACAAGCGCTGCAGGTGTAGCCCGGCTCCCGCGCGTTGCCGACATGCTCGTCATGCCCTACCTGGGCGTTGCCACCGCGGGCGTTGCCCTCGCCGGCCCGTTCGATATCACCGAACCTCATTCTTCGTGAGATCCCGATTCACCGAACCCCGAACGATCGCTACCGTGAAGCCATCACTTCGGAGGTGCCCCATGACCCACCAGACGATCCGCTTCGCGCTCATCGCCCTCTTCGCCCTGACCGGCTGCATCGAAGGCCTCGGCGGCATGCCCGCGCCCGAGACCGACGCGCCGGCCTGGCGCCTGGGCGGGCTGAGCGAGACCACCATCGCCGAGCGCGCCGCGCGGCGGGCGGCCTGCGTGCCCCGGGAGGGCGAGGTCGGGGCGATGCAGAACCCCGAAGGCCTCGCGGTGGGTGACATCCGGCTGGTCGAAGAGGACGGCGCGACGTTCCTCGAGCTGGAGCTGCTCAACCTCTCGCCCGAGCCGTTCATGGCCTACCCGCTGCTCGAGGTGGAGATCCTCGACGGCGACCTGGCGCTGCCCGCGCGCGTCCACCGCCCCGGCGAAGACGGGCGCACGATCGTGAGCAACTACTACGGCATGTTCGGCTGCGATCTCTACGTGACCCGGCTGCCGCTGGTGCCCGCGGCGGCGGCGGCGCCCGAGCCGGTCACGCTGCGGGTGGCCGCCAGCGCGCTGGGCTTCGAGGCGCCGGTCGACGAGTGGGTCTTCGTGCTCTCGCCCCGCTGAACGGGCTCGTCGAGCGGCCGCGCCTACTTCGCGATCAGCACCAACAGCCCGCGGCCGCAGAGGCGGTAGGTGCTCCACTCGCCGCCGACGTAGTCCTCCTGCCCGTCCCGCCGCACCTGATCGGGCCCCTCGGCCCAGTCGCAGGTGTCGGTCACCCGATACCAGCCGCCCGCCTGCTGGCCCGGCCAGGGCAGGGCGAAGTCCACCGGGCCCTGCCAGCCGTTGTAGGCCACGTAGATCGCCGCCGCCGGATCGCCGAACTCGGTGCCGTCGATGCGCCACGCGAGCGCGTGGTTGTTCGGGCTCTGCCAGTAGCCGCCGTCGGGCGGGAAGCCGGCGGGGGTGAACCAGCGCATCTGCTCCATCACGTTGCCGTTGGTATCGTGGCCCACGAAGAAGCTCGCCGGGCGCAGGGCCGGGTGCCGCTTGCGAAAGGCCATCAGCCGCTGGGCGAAGGTGCGGAAGTCCTGCTGCTCGGCGCTCCAGGCGTAGTCCAGCCAGTTGGCCGGGCTGTCGAGGTTGTAGACGTTGTTATTGCAGAACTGCGTACGCAAGAACTCGTCGCCGCCGGTGATCATCGGCGCGCCGGCCGCCAGCATCAGCAGGCCCAGCCCGTTGCGCGCCGCCCGCCGCTGCGCCGCCGGATCACCGCCCTGATCCCAGCTGCGGTTGTGGTCTTCGCCGCCGTCGCTGGGGCCGTAGGGCCAGGGCTGGTCGTTGCGCTTGTGGTTGCAGCGGTAGAGGTCGGCCAGGCTCAGGCCGTCGTGGGCCACCATGAAGTTGATCGAGTGGCCCGGGGTGCGGCCGTCGTCGCCGAAGAGGTCGCTCGAGCCGGCGATGCGGGTGGCCAGCTCGGCCGGGGTCACCGCGGCGAGGCCCAGCTCGTTCTGGTCGCTGCGCAGGGTGTCGCGGAACTTCGCCCCCCACTCGGCCCAGCCCGCGGGGAAGTTGCCCACCTGATAGCTGTTGCCGCCGATGGCCCACGGCTCGGCGATCAGGTCGACGCCCGGTCCGCCGGCCGCCGGGCGCGGGTCGAGCTCGCGCCAGATGCGGTTGAGCGCGGTGTGTGGGTCGAGCTTGTCGTAGTGGAAGCAGCCGTGCTCGCAGACGTTGCCCAGCACCGAGGCCAGGTCGAAGCGGTAGCCGTCGACCCCCAGCTCGTCGCGCCAATAGCGCAGCGAGTCGATGATGAGGTCCTGCACCACCGGGTGGCGGGTATTGAGGTTCGAGCCGGTGCCCGAGTTGTCGTAGAAGAACTGCCGGTCGGCGGTGAGGCTGTACCAGGTGGCGTTGTCGAGCCCGCGCATCGAGTAGAGCGTGCTGGTGCCCGGCAGGTCGGGGCCCCAGGTGCCGCCCTCGGCGCTGTGGTTGTAGACCACGTCGATGTAGACCTTGATGCCCACGTCGTGGAAGGCGCGCACCATCTGCTTGAACTCGCGGGTCGGCCCGCCGGGGCTGCGATCGGCGGCGTAGCGCCGGTCGGGCGCGAAGTAGTTGACGGTCATATAGCCCCAGTAGTTGTCGCCGCCGGTGCTCTGGGGGTTGAGGTCGTTCTGGTCGTTGACGGTCTCCTGCACCGGCAGGAATTCGATGGCGGTGACGCCCAACGCCGCCAGCTCGGCGGCTTTGAAGGCGGCGCCGGCATACGTGCCACGAATGGCTTGCGGCACGGTGGGGTCGTTCATCGTCAGCCCGCGCACGTGCACCTCGTAGACGATGTCGTCCTTGAGCGCCCGGGTCGGCCGCCGCCCGACGTCGCCGGCGGCGAAGCCCTCGGGCCAGGCGTAGCTCTTGGGGCCGTCGGGGCCGCTGTCGACGGTGCGATACAGCGGGCCGGTGGCGTAGGCGGTGCCGTCGGGCTGCAGCGGGCCGATGGGGTCGTGGCTGATCTCGAGGGCGTAGGGGTCGATGAGCAGCTTGTTGGGGTTGAAGCGGTTGCCCTCGCCGTCGACGTCGGCGACGAAGCCCGCCGCGCTGCCCGGCGTCCAGCCGGCGACCTTGGGCCAGTTGGGGCCCCAGGCGCGGAAGCCGTAGCGCACCACCTCGCCGATACCCGCCGCGGCGAGCTGCGCCCGGTCGACCGTCGCGCTCCAGACCCCGTCGGCGGCGCGCTGCATCGGCGCGATCAGGACCGCCGGCGCGCCGACGTCGCGGTCGTAGATCCAGACCTCGATGGCGGTGGCCCGGGCGCTGTAGGTGCGAAAGATCACCTGCGCGGGGCCCACGGCGGCGCCCAAGGCCCGGCTGCGCTTGGCCTGGGGGGCCTCGGTGCCTTGCTCGGCGTCGTCGGCGCAGCCGGTGAGCGGCGCCGCGGTGGCGAGGGCGAGCAGCGCTGCGATGGCGAGGGCGAGCGAGCGGGTCATCGAGGCCTCCGGGGCGTCGGGGTGGACCGCTCGGCAGAGCAAGGCGCATGCCGCCCGCTCCCGGGCCTGCGCGACGTCACTCAGCCCCGCGTGACGTCGAGCGCGTGTGGCGCGCGCAGCACAGCGGGACCGCCGCGCCGCGGCGGGCGTGTCTCGATATGGAGTGACCGTACGGAAGAGTGACCGCGCGTCGGCCCCGGCCGGTCGGTTATCCTGGGCCGAATCGAATGAGGGGGAGCCGATGGATACGTGGCCGCGGGGTTCGAGCGCGCGGTGGCCGACCGTGAGGTGGCTGCTGGTGTTGATGGTCTTCGGCGCGAGCGCCGCCTGCATCCCGGCGGGCGGCGGCGGCGGCGGCGGTGATGACGACGACGGCGGCGAGGCCGACGGGCGGATCGACCCCGACGACGGTATCCCGCCGGACATGTTCGTCGACCCCGACGACGGGGTGCCGCCGCCCGACATGTTCATCGACCCCGATGACGGTATTCCTCCCGCGGATATGGCGCCCGACCCCGACCCCGACGACGGGGTGCCGCCGCCCGACATGGCGCCGCTGCCCGACGGCGGCGACTGCGCGCCGGAGACCTGCAACGGCGCGGACGACGACTGCGACGGCACAATCGACGAGGGCTTCGACGGCCTCGGCGAGCCGTGCTTCGTCGGCGTGGGGCTGTGCGAGGCCGACGGGGTGGTGATCTGCACCCCCGACGGCAGCGGCACGGTCTGCGACGCCGCCTCGCCGGGCGCGGTGCCCGAGACGTGCAACGGGCTCGACGACGACTGCGACGGCGACGTCGACGAGGCGCTCGACCCCGCGCCGTGCGAGAGCGGCCTGGGGCGCTGCGCCGAGGGGCTCGAGCAGTGCGTCGACGGCGAGGCGCTGTGCATCCCGCGGCTCGATCCGATCGACGAGGTCTGCAGCGGCGAGGACGACGACTGCGACGGCCGGGTCGACGAGGGTCAGGGCGGCGAGCTGTGCGTCAGCGGCGAGCCGGGGCTGTGCGCCGCGGGGGTCGATGTCTGCGTCGACGGCATGCTGTTCTGCCAGCCCGGCGAGCCGGCGGCCGAGCGCTGCAACGAGGAGGACGACGACTGCGACGGCGACATCGACGAGCGGGGCGTCTGCGACGCGTGTGCCGGGGTGAACTGCCCGCCGGGTCTCGCCTGCGTCGACGGCGAGTGCCTGCCCGACGACCCCTGCGCCGGGGTGAACTGCCCGCCGGGCACGGTCTGCGACCGCGGCGAGTGCGTGCCGATCGATCCGGGCGAGGCGACGCCCATCGCCGCCGAGGGCCGCAGCATCGAGCTGGCCGGCGCGCTGACCGCCGACGATCCGCTGTGGGATCGCGCGGCGGCCAACTGCGCCGCCGGCAGCGGCCGCCAGGCCCATTTCGACGCGCTGCGCATCGTCAACGCCTCGGGCATCCCGCGCACGATCACGGTCACCGGGCGCTGGGGCGGCGGCGTCGACGGGTTCCTGCACGTCTTCGACGCCGGGTTCGAACCGGGGTCGCTCGAAGGCTGCCTGCGCGGCGACGACGACTTCAACGGCACGGGCGCCAGTCAGGTGGCCGAGCTGCCCATCGGGCCGGCGCAGGAGCAGGTGATCGTCGTCTCGACGTTCAGCGCCGGGCGCACCATGCCCGACTACACCGTCGAGGTGCAGACGCTGGGCGGCGCGGTGCCCGTCGAGGTCTGCGACGACCGCCTCGACAACGACGGCAACGGGCTGGCCGACTGCCAGGATCCCGCGTGTATCGACGATCCGGCCTGCGACGCGGACGATGGGCTCATCCCGGGCGTGCAGCAGGACGTCGCCCTGGCGGCGGTCGAGGCCCGCGGCTGGCGCGTCTGCCACAGCAGCCTGTACAGCAGCAGAGGTGAATCGGTCGACGCGCTGCTCGACGGCTGCGCCGGCGAGCAGCTCATGCTGGCCTGCCGGCCCGTGGGTGCCGCGAACCTGACCCTGGCCGCCGAGGGGCTGCGGGCCGACGTGACGTTCGATGTGGGCCGCGGCGCGAACATCAGCCACAACGCCAACGAGGTGGAGTGGTACCTCTCACCGACGCGCTCGTGGGGCTTCGCGCCGGGCGGCGCGGCGGTCAACCTCGGCTCGTGTGACTTCGGCGGCGACCAGCCCGAGCTGCGCATGTGCATGCACCTCGATCCGGGCGGCGTGCGGGGCAATACCGACGATGGCTACCGCTGCGGCGACAACGACCTCAACGCCGACCGCGACTGGGAGCGGTTGGTGCTCGCCCGCTGAGAGGCATGACATGACGACGAAGTGGCTGGTCATGGCGATGCTCGTCGGCCTGAGCGTCGCCTGCGTCCCCCGGGGTGGTGGCGGCGGCGGCGGGGACGACGACGGCGGCCCGGCGGACGGGCGGATCGACCCCGACGACGGGGTCTCGCCGGCAGATATGTTCATCGATCCGGACGATGGCGTGCCGCCGCCGGACATGTTCGTCGACCCGGACGACGGGGTGCCGCCGCCCGACATGGCGCCCGCGCCGGACGGCGACCGGCCCCGCGACATGGCCCCGCAGCCCGACGGCGCCGAGTGCGACCCCGAGACGTGCAACGGCGCGGGCGACGACTGCGACGGCGTGGTCGACGAAGGCCAGGACGTCGCGCCGTGCGTGACCGATACGCCGGGCCGCTGCGCCGATGGCCTCGAGCAGTGCGTCGGCGGGGCGCCGCTGTGCGTGCCGCGGCTCGACCCGCAGGACGAGCAGTGCAACGACGAGGACGACGACTGCGACGGCGCGGTGGACGAGGGCGATGTCTGCGACCCGTGCGCCGGGATCGACTGCGCGCCGGGCGAGCTGTGCAGCGACGGCGTCTGCGGGCTGATCGATCCAGGCTGCGGCGACTACGCCGAGGTGGCCGATCCGACCCGCAACCTCGCCGCGGGCGAGAACGGCAGCGCCTGCGATCGGGCCGGCGGCGATCTGCCCGTCGGCGAGTGGCTCCGCTTCGTGCCGCCGGCGGGCGAGCGCATGGCCGAAGAGGCCCCCGAGGACGACATCTGCGGCACCGACGCGCCCGGCTGGCTGATGGGCGGCCACCCGCAGACCGGCGAAGGCGTCGTCGAGCGCACGGTGTGCTTCAGCTGGCGCGACAACCCCTGCCGCTGGGAGGCGCAGGTCGAGGTGCTCGACTGCGGCGACTTCGTGCTCTACCGGGTGCCGCCGGTGCCCATCTGCAACTTGCGCTACTGCGCCGAGTAGGCTGCGCCGAGCAGGCTGCGGGCCTTCGCCTGCTCAACGCGCCCGCAGGGCCAGTGCCATCAGCGCGCCCGCAGGGCCAGTGCCCATCAGCGCGCTCGAAGCGCGACCCCGATCTGGTCGTTATCGTCCACGTCGCCGCCGAGCCGCAGCAGGTGAAAGCGGCCGTTGCCCCGGGTGCTGACGCAGCGCTGGCTGTTGCTCTCGCCCGCCGCCTGGCCGGGGCACGGCCCCCAGGTGGCGCTGCCGTCCGCCGGCCCGCGGTTGTTGTCGGCCCAGCCGAAGAAGAGGTCCACCGACTGCTGCAGCGCCGCCGCCCGGCCCGGATCGGCGCCGTCGCGGCAGATCCAGGCGAAGCCGAAGCCGTCGTTGCCGTCGACGTCGCCGCGCAGGTTCACCTTGCGATAGGCCCCGTCGTAGCCGCTCGAGGTGCAGCCCAGGTTGCCCGCCCGGCCGACGCCCGCCTGCGGACACGGGCCCCAGACCGGCGAGTCGTCGGGCGAGGCGTTGTTATCGCCATAGCCCCAGAAGACCGCGCAGTGGGTCTGCATATAGCTCGCCAGCCCCGGGTTGGCGCCGTCGTCGCAGATGAGCGAGACGGCGATCTGGTCGTTGTCGTCGACGTTGCCCGGGAACTGCAGCTTCGCGAAGCGCCCGTCGCGGCGGGTGCCGGCGCAGCGCACGCTGCCGCCGTTCTGGCGGTCGGCGCCGGGGCAGGGGCCCCAGGTCATCGATCCGCTGGCCGGGCCGCGGTTGTTATCGGCGATGGCGATGAACACCCGGCAGCGCTGGGCGATGTACGGGCCGCAGACCCGCTGGTCGTCGACGACGCCGTTGCAGTCGTTGTCGACCCCGTCGCACACCTCGGCGGGCAGCGGGCCGCACTGCCCGCAGGCGTTGAGCAGGCCCTCGTCGGTGCCGCCGTCGCAGTCGTTGTCGACCCCGTCGCACACCTCGGCGGGCACCGCCCCGCAGGCGCCGCAGGCGTTGAGCGTGCCCTCGTCGACCCGGGTATCGCAGTCGTCGTCGGCCCCGTTGCACTGCTCGGCGCCCGTCGGCGCGCAGGCGTACTCGCAGCCGTCGCCCGCCTCGCCGTTGGCGTCGACGAAGCCCGGCGCGCACTCGCCGATCACGCACGCCCCGTCGACGCAGGCCAGCCCGCGGTTGGGCACGCCCTGGCAGGCGTTGCCGCAGCGGCCGCAGTGGGCCGGGTCGCTGTCGGTGTCGATGCCGTCGTCGACAATGCCATTGCAGTCGTTGTCGATGCCGTCGCAGACCTCGAGCCCGCCCTGGGTCGGCTGGCAGGCGTACTCGCAGCCGTTGGCCGGGTCGCCGTCGATGTCGACGAAGCCGCCCACGCAGCCGGCGATCTGGCAGGCGCCGGCGGCGCAGCGGGCGCGGGCGTCGGGCAGGTCGCAGAGGGTGCCGCAGGCGCCGCAGTTCTCCGGGTCGCTCAGGACGTCGAAGTCCTCGTCGGCGAGCCCATCGCAGTCGTTATCGGCCCCGTCGCACAGCTCGGGGCGGTCGAGCCCTTCGTCCACCGCGCCGTCGCAGTCATTGTCGATCTCGTCGCAGGTCTCGATGCCCTCGCGGGTCGGAAAACACGCGTACTCGCAGCCGTTGCCCGGGTCGCGGTCGGCGTCGTGCCAGCCCTCGTCGCAGGCCACCAGCGCGCAGCGGCCCTCGGCGCAGGCGCCCGCGGCGTGTTCGTAGACGCAGGCGGTGCCGCACAGCCCGCAGTTCTGCGGGTCGCTCTGGAAGTCGAAGTCCTCGTCGGCGACGCCGTCGCAGTCGTTGTCGAGCCCGTCGCAGCGGGCCTCGGCATCGGGCTGATGGATGTCGGGGTAGGCGCAGACCCACTCGCCGTCGTCGCACGCGGGGCGGGTGCCGGCGCAGACCCCGTCGGGCAGGCAGGCCACGTCCGCCGGCGGGTCGTCGAGCGCCTCGTCGACCCGGGCGTCGCAGTCGTTGTCCCGGTCGTCGCAGACCTCCACCGCGCCGGTGTAGGTGTTCGGATCGGCGTCGTCGCAGTCGGCCCCGAGGCAGTCGGCGCCCTCGCCGTAGCCGTCGTCGTCGCCGTCGCGGCACGGCTCGCAGCCCTCGCCGTCGGCCGGCGCGCATTGACGCACGGTGATCGGCTCGCCGTCGACGGTGCGCTCGAACTCGAAGCAGGCGTAGCCGTCGGGGCAGACCCCGTCCTCCGCGCAGTCTTCGCCGCAGTAGGTGCGCAGGCCGATGGGCAGGCACAGGTCGGCCGGGTCGTCGCACTCGCGGTCGGTCTCGCACGGCTTGCAGACGTCGGGCTGGTCGGTGAGGCAGACGAAGGTCCGGTCGGGGCCCGCGTTGCCGATGGGCGCGCACTCGAAGCCCGCCGGGCACTCGCCGCAGGCCCGGGTGCAGATGCGCCCCGCCTCGCGGGCCTCGACGCAGAAGCCCGAGATGCAGTCTTCGTCCTCTTCGCAGGGCTCGCCGAACGCGCCGCGCTGGCCCAGGTCGGGCCGGGCGTCGACGAGCGGCGGCAGGTAGGCGTCGACGGCGGGCATGTCGGGCGGCGGGCCGTCCCCCTCGCCGACGACGGCCGGGTCGTCCACGCAGCCCAGACAGACGAGACAGGCGAGCCCGGCGAGCAGAGCGACGGTGCGGTTCATGGCAGCCTCCCCGGCGCCTCCCCGGCGCCCGTCGCCAGTATAGCCCGGCGGCCACGAGGCGATCCCGACGATGCCGCCCTTGCGCCGCGCCCCGGGGCCGCGCATCATGCCTGGGCAATGCACATCTACATCCGCCTGCGCTGAACCGCCGCCGACCGGGCCCCACCGCCCGCTCGCGCCGCGTCGTCTTTCGCGCTCTCCATGCCCGGGGAGCCGCGCGCAGGGGATCGTCTCCGCCCACCGCCGAGCATCCCACGCGGCCCTCCGTATTCGACCCGAACCGCGCCCCGTGCGCACGCCGAGGAGCTCCCCCATGCCGGCCCATCTGCCCCCCCGCCCCGAACGCACCGCCCGCCGGGCGATCCTGTCCGCTGTCCAGACCCCCGAGGTCGACGACGGACGCCTCGCCCGCTCGCTCGACGAGCTGCGCCGCCTCGCCGAGGGGCTGGGCGTCACGGTGATCGACACCGTCGTGCAGCGCCGCGACACCGACCGCAAGACCCACGTCTTCGGCCGCGGGCGCCTCGAGGCGCTCAAACGCCGATTCGAGGGGTCCGACCCGACGCAGGAGGGCCCGCCAGGGCCCGCAGACGGCCCGCGGGAGGCCGATCTGCTGCTGGTGGACAACGAGCTGGCCCCCGGCCAGCAATTCGCCTTGGAGAAGGCCCTGGGCGCCCCGGTGATGGACCGCACCGCGGTCATCCTGGAGGTCTTCGAGTCCCGCGCGCGGACCCACATCGCCCGCCTCGAGCTGGAGATCGCCCGCCTCGAATACGCCGTGCCGCGCATGCGCGACCTCGACGAGCCCGACCGCGAAGGCGGGGGGGCGCGCGGTGAGCGGGGGCATACCCAGGCCGAGCTGCGCCGGCAGCAGGCCCGCATCCGCCGGGCGGCGCTGCGCAAACAGATCGAGGCCGCCCGCGCCGCCGACGACATGGCCCGCGAGCGGCGGCGCGACGTGCCGGTGGCGGCCATCGTGGGCTATACCAACGCCGGCAAGTCGTCGCTGATGCGCGCGCTGACCGGCGACGGGGTGCTGGTGGCCGACAAGCTCTTCGCCACCCTCGGCTCGACGGTGCGCGCCATCGAGCCCGAGACCGACCCCAAGACCCTGGTGGTCGACACCGTCGGCTTCATCGAGAACCTGCCGCACCACCTGGTGGCCTCGTTCCGCTCGACCCTCGAAGAGGCCCGCGAGGCCGACCTGCTGGTCTATGTGGTCGACGCCTCCGACCCGCACCGCGAGAACCAGCTGGCGGTGACGCAGCGCACGGTGGCCGATCTGATCGCCGAGCGGGCCGACGACCCCGACGCGCCGCTGCCGCCGTCGCTGCTGGTGTTCAACAAGATCGACCGGCTCGACGCCGACGCGCGGCATGCCCTGAGCGAAGAGTGGCCCGACGCGCTGCAGCTCTCGGCCTTCGAGCCGGCAGACGTCGCCCGGCTGCGGGCGACCATCGAGCAGCACATGCGGCGCGGTCATCAGCGGGTGTGGCTGCGGGTGCCGTATTCGGCGGGGCATCTGTTGGGCGAGGTGCACGGCGCGGCGCGGGTCATCGGCGAGACCTACGACGCCGAGGGCACGCTGCTCGAGGTGCAGGTGGGCCCGGCCGAGCTGGGTCGGCTCGAGAAGCGGGGGGTCAGGCGGGTGGCGGCGCCGGAGGGGTGATCACGAGAGCTGTGGAGCCCTCGACTTCAGGCTCCGAGTTCAGCCTCCAACTCCAGCCGCTCCTCATCGGCGATGAGTTCCATGTGATTGAGGTGGTTCAGGGTGGCGTGCATGGTTGTCCCGAAATGTGACATGAGATCACGGACCACCATCCCATCGATCTGTCGCACACTCTGGTCGTCCAAGAAGGCCCGGATCCCGGATTCGGGCATCAAGAGCATGGCCGCGAAGGCCTTGGCTCGTGCCGTGGTCGGCCAGTGAGCCGTCGAGCTGAAGGTGAATGCGAAGTCACTGTCGGACGGGGCATCGAGCAACCAGACGCCGAGGGCGGCAGCGGTCAACATTCGGGGGCTCAGGCGGCGACTTGCCTTGCTCCCGTCATTGATGTCGATGAGCGGTCGACAGCTGGAGCGGGCGACGAGGATCGAGTCCAGTGCCGATGGCTTCAGATCACTCGAGGCATCGACTTCGTGCTGGGCCAGCCAGGCCGGCAGGTCATGGGGAGCCGGGTCGTTCTTCCAGCCGAGGGCATCGCGTACTCTCAGCGCGGCTCGATAGCCGTCCTGCCAGGGTTGCCTGAACGGAGCGGGGTGGGGTGCCCTCAGGCTCTGCAGTGTGTCTGACGCGCCGCCCGGTCGTGCGCGACGGGAGAGGAGATGCTCCAGCTCATTGGCGGAGAGATGCGAGCAGTCGCGCAGGAGAAGTGTCTCGACCGAATGAGGAACGACGATGTCCGCCGAACCCGCGCGCCTGCCGAGCCGCTGCACGAGTTTCTCGAATCTCGGCGTCGTACGCAGAGTCTCGCCCACGGTCGTCGGTACGAGCCATCGCCAGTCATCTCGGCTGGCCCGAGGCATGGCGATGCCAAACGCGGCCTGGCTGCGTGACTCCACCGCGGAAATCACGACCCCGAGAGCGTCCGACCAGATGCTGGCGACGTCGATGGCCCCCACCTGTGCTTTGCCGAGGGCTTCAGTGAAGAGGAGGCCTCTGCGGGACGGTCTCCATGTGTCGTTGTCCCACGAGAACTCGATGAAATCGCCGAGCCGGCGAATCACCACATATGGGGCATCAGCATCCGGAAATGCCGAGAAAAGCTCATGTCGATGCCGCCACGACCACCGCGTGGCGAACCAGTGGTCTTCCTCGGCTTCACGCATCGTCCAGGGAGCCGATTCGCTTCGCAGGACCCAATCCGCACCGGTCCTGGCTTGTTTGCGCGTCGGATTGGGGAACGGCTCTTCATTCAACAAGGGGATGATCGAGCGACAGCTCCAGCGAACGAACTCATCGAGGTACCACTCTACGGCACTATCGACCTGCCCCCCACGGGTGGATTGAGTCAGGCAGCGTCCATGTACCCAGATTTCGAGTTTGCCCCAGCTTGCCGCCCTGATGGGGTCGGCGTCCGGGTGAGCATGGGGATCATCGTGCAACTCGATCTTCAGACCGAACCGCTGCGTATCACCAAAGAACCGCTGGAACCACATCAGGATGGCCATTCGTCGGGCAGCGTCTTCTGCCGCCTCAGATCTCGCAGTTGATCACGGGTGATGTGACCCGACTCGTGTAGAGCGTACAACACTTGTTCCCCAGCCTTCGCGCCGGCCACGGGAAAGCCATGCCAGATATGTGGTGAAGGCCCATTGGGGTAGGTCTGGTAGGCCTTGAAGCACCACAAACCGTCGACTACCCAGAGCGCCTTCTTGGACGAGGTCGACAGGTCTGCGAGTTGAACCGCGCGTTCGAGTAGAGCCTGGGCGTCGGGCGTCTTCAGCCCATGAGGGCAGTGGCTTCCGTTTCCCTTGGGCCACTTGTGCTTCTCGTGCGGCACATACTCTCGATCGGGTTCCTCAGCCATGCGGCACTGCCTACCACGATGCTGGTCGATGACCCAAGAGGTTGGCCCCGTTCTACTCAATACCGGAACGGCCAAGCCATGAAGTAGCGCTTGATGCGCAGCCAGATGCCGAGGATGCCCAGCGGCTCGAAGACGAGGAAGAGGCACAGCGCCGGGTAGAACAGGATCACCGCCCGGTTCTCGCTGCTGAACGCGTCGGGGAAGGGCAGGTGCTCGCCGGCCACTTCGCACAAGGGCAGGAGCAGCGTGAACGCCAGCGCGCCCCAGACCGCGCCGAAGGTGGTGCCGGCGCCGCCGAGCACGACCATGGCGATATAACCCACGCTCATCGTCAGGCCGAAGGGCTCGAGGGTCACGATGGGGTGGGCGAAGGCGTACATGCCGCCGGCGATGCCGGCGAAGAACGACGAGAGGCCGAACGCCACGAACTTGGTGCGGGCGGCGTCGACGCCGAGCACCTCGGCGGCCAGGTCGCGGTCGCGCACGGCCATCATCGCCCGGCCGGTGCGGCTGCGCTGCACGTTCTTGCTGACGTAGGCCGTGCCCAGCACCAGGGCCAGGAACAAGAAGTAGAGCTTCTGCGCGCCGCTCAACAGGCCATCGTCGCGGAAGCCGCCCAGCCCCGACGGGTCGTCGACGAACCAGCCGTGCATCGGCACGGTGAGGTAGTCCTTGCCGTAGGCGATATCCAGGCCGTTTCGCAGCAAGTGATCGACGAGGAACAAGAGCCCCACCGTCACGATGGCCAGATACAGCCCCTCCAGCCTGAGCGCGAACGGGCCGACCAGCAGCCCGACCCCCGCGGCGACCAGCCCGCCGACGGGCAGCGCCAGCCAGAAGGGCCAGCCGAAGGTGCCGCCGAGGATCGCGACGGTGTAGGCCCCCAGCGCGAGGAAAGCCGCGTGGCCCAGGCTCACCTGACCGCAGAAGCCGGTCAGGATCATCATGCCGATGGCCCCGACCACCGCGATCATGCCCGCGTGGGCCACGGTGAGCCCGTAGGCGCCGGCCAGGAACGGGAAGAGCCCCAGGATGACGACCCCGGCGACCACCCCGAGCTTGTGGTAGCGGTCGGGGAAGAGCGCCAGGTCGTCTTCGTAGCGGGTGACCAGCTTGCGAGTGGGCATCAGAGACGCTCCACCTTGCGCTGGCCCAAGAGGCCATAGGGTTTGACGATCAGCACCACGATCATCAGCAGATAGGGCATGACGATGTGGAAGTTGCGCCCCATGTCGCCCAGCGCGTCGTTGAGGTAGCCGGCGGTCATGACCTCGGCGACGCCCAGCAATACGCCCGCCAGCACCGCGCCCGTCGGCGACTCGAGCCCGCCGACGATGACCGCGGGGAAGGCCCGCAGCGCGATGAAGCCGGTGGTCGCGTCGACATAGGGGTCGCGCACGGCCACGCAGACCCCGGCCAGCGCGGCGAAGGCCCCGGCGATGATCCAGGTGGCGGCGAAGACCCGCCCCACCGGGATACCCAAAGCCAGCGCGGTCTCCTGGTCGCTGCTCGTCGCCCGCATGGCGATGCCCAGCCGGCTGAAGCGCAGCAGCGCGAAGAACGCCAACAGCGCGATGGCCGAGGCCGCGATGATCGCCGCCGAGGTGTAGTCGAGCACCGCCCCGCCGACGTTGAATTGACCCATCGGATCCCACGGCGTCGCCAGGGGCATCGCCCCCGCGCCGTAGATCAGGATCATCGCCGTGCGCAGCAGCGCGCCGATGAACAGCGTGATGATGATCGAGACGAAGACCGGCCGCCCCACCAGGGGCCTGAGCGCCACCCGCTCGACCAGCGCCGCCAATATGCCCGTCGCCGCCAACGCGATGGGCAGCGCCGCGAACCACGGCATACCCAGCCCGCTGACCTCGGGCGCGCCGATGGCCAGCATGTCTTCTTCACTCACGGCGGGCGAGGTCATCCACACCATCGTCAGCGCGCCGAACGCCAACAGCTCGCCGTGGGCGAAGTTGAAGACCTGGCTGGCGCGGTAGATGACCACGAAGCCCAGCGCCACCAGCGCGTAGACCCCGCCCAGAGCCACGCCCGAGACCAGGTACTGGATGAACTCGGTCACGGCTGCCCTCTGCCGTGCTCATCCGGTCGCCCTTCGGGCGGGATCTCCGGCATCTCCTCGGCCCTGCGGGCCTGCGTCGTGCCTCCGACCCGTGCGGGCCAGCCCGCACGACCTCCTTCCGCTCGGCGGCTCGCTACGCTCGCGTGTTCGCGCTGCGCGCTCACGAACGGCTGCCCTCTGCCGTGCTCATCCGGTCGCCCTTCGGGCGGGATCTCCGGCACCTCCTCGGCCCTGCGGGCCTGCGTCGTGCCTCCGACCCGTGCGGGCCAGCCCGCACGACCTCCTTCCGCTCGGCGGCTCGCTACGCTCGCGTGTTCGCGCTGCGCGCTCACGATGCTCCTCCAGCGCCTGTCTCGACCTCGACCGCACAGCCCATCCCGAACCCCCCCGACCTGCCCAGCGGACCGGACGACGGATGCGCCCCCGCCAACCGCCTACAGGCCCGAGCCGAAGCCGACCCCATCACCCGCCCACGCCGCAGGACCGCCCACCGCGCCGCGCCACACGCCGAAGCAGGGCGGCGGGGGCGCATCCGGCGGACGGGCCGCCACCGCCCAGCCAGAAGCCCCCCAGCCACAAACCTCCCCCTCATGACGACGCCTCCGCATCCGACGAAGCCGAAGACTCAGCGGGCTTCTTCTTGCTGTAGATGCCCTCGATCAGCGCCGCGTACTTCTCGGCGATGGCCCGCCGACGCACCTTCTGGGTCGCCGTCAGCTCGCCGTCGTCCTGGTGCAGCTCCTTGTCGAACAACCTGAAAGCCCGCACTTGCTCGACCCGGGCCAGCTTGTCGTTGGCCTCGTTGATCGCCTTGGCGATGAGCTCGCGCACCTCGGGCCGCCCCGACAGGTCGCCGAACGACGTATACGGAATCTCCCGCCGCGTGGCCCAGTCGCCGACCGCGTCGGGCTCGATCTGAACCAGCGCCGAGATGAACTTGCGCCGATCGCCGATGGCGACGGCCTCCTTGATGTAGGGGCTCATCTTGAGCGCGTTCTCGATCTTCTCCGGCGAGAGGTTCTTGCCGCCCGCGGTGATGATGATCTCCTTCTTGCGCCCGGTGATGCGCAGGTAGCCGTCATCGTCCTCTTCGCCGATGTCGCCGGTGTGCAGCCAGCCGTCGACGACGGTCTTCGCCGTCGCCTCGTCGTTGTGCAGATAACCCACGAACACCGCCGGCCCGCGCACGCAGATCTCGCCGTCGTCGGCGATGCGGCACTCGAGACCGGGCAGCGTCGTGCCCACCGTACCGATGCGCTCGGCGCCGGGCGGGTTGATGTGGCTGACGCCGGCGCACTCGGTCTGCCCGTAGCCTTCGAGCACCGGCACGCCGATGCCGTGGAACCACGACAACAGCTCCGCCGAGATCGGCGCCGCGCCGGTCACCGGGATCCGACAACGGCGCATGCCCAGCCGCTCCTGCAAGGGCCGGAACACGAGAAAGTCGGCCAGCGCCCACATCACCCGATCGCCGCCCGTCGCCGTGCCCGCCCGCCGGCGATCGGCGATCTGCTGACCGACGCGGGCCGCCCAATCGAACAGCCGCCGCTTGAGCGGTGAGCTGTCCTTCATCTTGAGCGTCACCGAGGCGTGCATCTTCTCCCAGATGCGCGGCACGCCGAGGAAGATCGTCGGCGAGACCTCGCTGAGATCCTGACGCACCGTCTCGATGCTCTCGCCGAAGTGCACGACGGCGCCGGCGGTCAGCGGGGTGAAGTAGGTGAAGATCTTCTCCGCTACGTGGCACAGCGGCAGATAGCTCAACAGCTGGTCTTCGGGGGTGACCCCCAGCATCTCGCAGACGCCCGGCGCGATCTCCATCGCGTTGCGCCCCGAGATCAGCGCGCCTTTGGGCTGCCCGGTCGTGCCCGAGGTGTAGACCACCATCGCCGGCGCGTCGGGATCGAGCCCGGCGACGTACTCGGTGAAGGCGTTCGGCTTCTGCTTCAGCAGCTCGAAGCCGCGCGCCCGCCAGTCGTCCCAGGTCACCAGCCGGTCGTCGTCGTAGCCGTGCGTGCCGCGGGGGTCGAAGACGACGATCTGCTCGACGCTGGGGGTCTCGGCGCGGCACTCGACCGCTTTGTCGACCTGCTCCTGGTCTTCGCAGAAGAGCACCCGGCACCGGGCGTGGCTCAAGACATAGGCCACGTCCTCGGCGGGGTTGGTCTGGTAGATGCCCACCGCCCGCGCGCCCAGCGTCTGGGTGCCCAGGTCGGCGAAGAGCCACTCGGGGCGGTTGTCGCTGAGGATGGCGACGTGGTCGCCCGGCCCGATGCCCAGCTCGCCCAGCGCCAGGGCGCAGGCGGCGGTCTCATCGCGATAGTCGGCCCAGGTATACGGCTGCCAGATGCCCATGCGCTTGACGCGCAGCGCGGTGCGATCGGGCGTCTGCTGCGCGTGCCGGGCCAGGGCGCCGGGCAGGGTCAACGCGTGGCTCATGCCGCCCCTCCCAGGTAGGCCTCGGTCACCGCCGGGTCGCGGGCCACCGCGCGGGGCAGGCCGTCGGCGATCTTGCGGCCGAAGTCGAGCACCGCCACCCGGTCGGCCAGCTCGAGCACGAAGCGCAGCTCGTGCTCGATGAGGATCTGGGTGATGCCCATCTGCTCCTTGACGTCGAGCATGTAGCGGGCGAGCGCCTCGGTCTCCTCCTGGTTGAGCCCCGCCGCCGGCTCGTCGAGCAGCAGCAGCCGCGGCTCGGCGCACAGCGCGCGGCCCAGCTCGACCCGCTTGAGGATGCCGTAGGGCAGGATCATCACCGGCGTCTTGCGCACCCGCTCCAGGTCGAGGAAGTCGATGATCTCTTCGACCTTCTTGCGGTGGGCCACCTCTTCGTCGCGCGCCTTGCGGGTCCACAGCGCGTCGTGCCACCAGCGGCTCTGGTAGCGGTGGTGGCGGCCGAGCAGCAGGTTCTCCTGCACGGTGAGCTGCTGAAACAGCGCCGGGTGCTGGAACATGCGGGCGACGCCCAGCGCCGCGATGTGGTGCGGGCGCTGGCCGATCAGCTCGGCGCCTTCGAGGCGGATGCTGCCCTTCTGCGGGCGATAGGCGCCGCTGACGCAGTTGAACAGCGAGGTCTTGCCGGCGCCGTTGGGGCCGATGACCGCCTGCAGCGCGCCCTCGGTCACCGACAGCGAGACCCCGTCGAGGGCCCGGATGCCGGCGAACGACAGCTCGAGGCCGTCGATCTCGAGCAGCGCGCGGTTGCCGTCGGTCATGACAGCCACCGCTTGCGCCGGCGGTAGTGCTTGACCTCGCGATACGAGCGGGCGTCCGCCTCGCCGCCGCCGAGGCCCAGGTAGAACTCGCGCACGTCGTCGTCCTCCCGCAGCGCCTCGGCGGTGCCGTCGAGCACGATCTGCCCGCCCTCCATCACGTAGCCCCGGTGGCACAGCGACAGGGCCATCGCCGCGTTCTGCTCGACGAGCAGCACGCCGGTGCCGTCGGTATTGATCTCGCGCACCAGCGCGCCGACGTCGGCGACGATCTTCGGCGCGAGCCCCAGCGAGGGCTCGTCGAGCAGCAGCAGCTCGGGGTGGCTCATCAACGCCCGGGCGATGGCCAGCATCTGCTGCTCGCCGCCCGAGAGGTAGCCCGCCGGCCGCCCGCGGCGCTCGCCGAGCACCGGAAAGCGGGTGTACCAGCGCTCCAGATCGCGCTTGATCTCGGCCCGCGAGGCGCGGTGGGCGCCGGCGCGCAGGTTCTCCTCGACGGTCAGCTCGCCGAGGATGCGCCGACCCTCCATCACCTGCGAGACGCCGCGCCCGACGATGGCCGGCGGATGCATCCCCGCCAGCGACTCGCCGCGGAAGCGCACGTCGCCTTTGGTGATCTTGCCCTCGTGCAGATCGAGCAGCCCGGTGATCGCCCGCAGGGTGGTGGTCTTGCCGGCGCCGTTGGGGCCGAGCAGCGCCACGATCTCACCGGGGGCCACCGTCAGGCTGACCCCCGAGAGCACCCGGACGACCCCGTGATAGACGACCTCGAGGTTGGCGAGCTCGAGCAGGGCCACCGGCGGCCTTACTTCTGGTCGCCGGCGGGCGCGGCCGGAGCGTCGGCGGGCGCGGCCTCGGCGATGGCGCTCGGCGCGGCGTAGTCCGACACCGTCGCCCAGCTCTTCTTCTCGAAGTCGGGCTTGAGGATGCGCACCTTCTCGCCGGTGACGTAGGGCATGTTCTTCAGGTTGACCTTCTGGATCATGCCGCCGGCGTCGAAGCCGTCGATGCCGCGCATGGCCTTCATGTAGCCCTCGCGGGTGATGTCGCCGGCCTCGATGGCCAGGCGGGCCGCCTCGACGGCCACCAGCCCCTGCACGTACGACAGCACGATGTAGAAGTCGGGCCGGCCCAGATCCTTGCCGTGGGCCTTGTAGGCCGCCATGAACTTGTCCATGCCCGGCACGTTCTCGCCCCAGTAGGGCAGGCCGCCGGCCCAGTGGTAGTTGGCGAAGACCGGCGCGGGCAGCTTGGGGTGGGCGAAGAACGCGTCGATCCAGGCCGGGGTATTGCCGATCCAGACCGGGCCGAACTTCATCGCCGCGGCGGTGCCCAGCAGCGGGCCGGTCGACGAAGGCAGCACGGTCAGCAGAACGTGGGTCGCCCCGGCGCCCGACAGCGCGCCGACGTCGGCGGTGAAGTCCTTCTGGCCCGGCTTGATCGGCCGCTCGGCGACGATCTCGACGCCGTGCTTCGCCGCGGCCTTCTTGAGGCCCTCGAGGCCGTCCTTGCCGTAGTCGTCCTGCTGATAGACGATGCCGAACTTGACCTTGTCGGCCCCGCCGGCGCTCTCCACCGCCCAGTCGACCGCGCGCATCGCCTCGTAGCTGTACGGGGCGCCGATGGGCGGGGTGAACTCGAACTCGGCCATCTGCGACGACAGCGAGGCGGGGTAGGCGACGACCTTGTCCTTCTCGAGGAAGGGCCGCAGCGGCAGCGTATTCGGGGTGCCGAAGCTGGTGGCGACGAAGAGCACATCGTCCTTGATCGCGCTGTAGTGCTGCTGGGCCTTGCTCGGGTTGTAGCCGTGATCCTTCTCGATCAGCTCGACCTTCCAGCCCTCGGGCAACAGCCCGGTGCCGCCGGCGTTGATCTGGGCGGCGAGGATCTTCTTGCCGGCGGCGAAGGGCTTGCCGATGGCCGCCCCCGGGCCGCTCTCGTCGTTGAGCGCGCCGATGCGGATGAGCCTGGCCGCGGCGTCGACCCCGGGGCCAGCCTTCAGCGCCGGGCCCTCGGCGGCCTTCTCGGCCCCCTTCTCGGCGGTGGCCTCGCCGGCCGCCTCGCCGGCCTTCTCGCCGCCGTCCTTCTTGCCGCAGCCCCAGGTCCCAAGGGCCACCAGGGCCATCAGAGCCAGCATGTGGCCCCGCATGATCGCGCGCATCGATTCCTCCCGATTCCGCCAGCGACGGCCGGCGCTGGATTTCGAGGCGGTCCCCCGACCGCCGACGGCTCAGGAAAACCGCTTTTTGTGTGACACGCAAGCAAACCGCGCCCCGATCGGGCCCTCATCGTGAACCCGAGGGGCAACGGAATTGCGTCCGACCGCCAGTTGGGTCAGGATTTGTACCGATGTCGCCGCCGGGCAGGAGCCCCCGGTGCGCACGAGGAGCGATGGTCATCGATGCCCCTGCCGGCGGACCGCCCGCCGTCAGCACCTCCGCGCTGCAGAGCCTCGACGAGGCGATCCGCGACGTCGTCTCCCAAGACGCGCTCGCCGCCTTCTGGCCCGCGGTCTGCGCCAACCTGCGATGGGTCGTGCCCGCGCCGCGGCTGGTGGTGGCGCTCGACGACGACGGCCTGCGCCCCGCCGCCCACTTCACCGGAGGGCGCTATCGCACCGTCGACAGCCCGCCGCTCGACGACGCGACGACCGCGGGCATCGGCGACCGGGTGAGCTGGCTCGACGGGGCGCTCGACGATCCGGCGCTCGGCTGGCTGTGCGAAGAAGGGCCGGCGGCGATCCTCGCGTTGCCCCTGCGGGTGCGCGGCCGGACCCGCGGCGCGCTGCTCGCGGCGGTCGGCGAGGCGGTCGTCGCCGAGAAGCAGAGCATCGGCAGCCTCGCGGCGCTCTACGCGTCGAGCGTCGGCACCGCCTACGGCCTGCTCGCCGCCCGCGAGCGCCGGCGTCACGCCGAGCAGCGCATGCAGCAGACCGAAGACCGCTACCGGGTGCTGTTCGAACGCCTCGGCGAGGGGCTGGTGGTCTACGACGCCGAGGGGCGCATCCTCGACGCCAACCCCCGGGCGGCGGCGCTGCTCGGTCACGCGCACCACGGCCTGCTGCAGCGGCGGCTCGAGGCCCTCGGCCCCGACGCGGTCGCCGCGGCGCTCGTCGCCCACCGCCACGCCACGCTCGAAGGCGGCGTTCAGCGGCTCGAGGTGCCCTTCGAAGGCCCCGAGGGGGTCTTCGCCGGCGAGATCACCTCGACCCGCTTCACCCTCGGCGAGCGCCACCTGGTGCTGGGGCTCATCCGCGACCGCACCGCCCAGGCCAAGGCGATGGCCGATCTGAGCCGGGCCAAGGACGCCGCCGAGACCGCCACCCGGGCCAAGAGCGCGTTCCTGGCCAACATGAGCCACGAGATCCGCACCCCGATGAACGGGGTCATCGGCATGACCGGGCTCTTGCTCGACACCGCGCTCGACAACCAGCAGCGGGAGTTCGTCGAGGTCATCCGGTCGAGCGGCGACGCGCTGTTGACCATCATCAACGACATCCTCGACTTCTCGAAGATCGAAGCCGGCGAGCTGTCGCTCGAACATCAGCCGTTCGACATGCGCAAGTGCGTCGAAGACGCGCTCGACGTCATCGCCAACCGGGCCGCCGAGCGGCGCCTCGACCTGGTCTATCGCATCGACGACGACGTGCCCGGCGCCGCGCTCGGCGACGTCACCCGGGTGCGCCAGGTGCTCGTCAACCTGCTCAGCAACGGGGTCAAGTTCACCGAAGAGGGCGAGGTCGAGGTGCACGTCAGCCGCGAGGGGCGGGCGCCCGACAGCGACCGCCTGCTCATCCGCTTCTCGGTGCGCGATACCGGCCTGGGCATCCCCGCCGAGCGCATGGACCGCCTGTTCAAGTCGTTCAGCCAGGTCGACGCCTCGACCACCCGCCGCTTCGGCGGCACCGGCCTCGGCCTGGCCATCTGCCGCCGGCTGACGGCGATGATGGGCGGCCGCATCTGGGTCGAGAGCACGCCCGGCGAGGGCTCGATCTTCCACTTCACCGCCCAGCTCGACGCCACCGCCTACACCCCGCCGCTCTACGATCGCGGCCCGCACCCGACCCTGCGCCGGCGGCGGCTGCTGCTCATCGACGACAACGCGGCCAGCCGAGCCCAGATCGAAGGGCTGTGCGCCGGCTGGGGCATGGTCGTCGAGACCCTGGCCGACGGGCGGGAGGCGCTGACCCGGCTCGGCGAGAAGCAGGACTACGACGTGGTGCTCGTCGACCTGCACCTGCCCGGGCTCAACGGGCTGGCGTTCGCCGAGATCCTGCACCGCAAGGGCAAGGTCGAGCCGCCGCTGGTGCTCTTGTCGTCCATCGTGCACACCGGCCGCCGCGACCCGCGGCTGCGGCGCTATCAGGCCACGCTGTCGAAGCCGGTCAAGGCCGAGCGCCTCTTCGACCTGCTCATCGACACCTGCGGCCGCGGGCGGCGGCTGGGCGAGACCTCGGCCGCCATCCGCCGCATGGCCTCGGAGTTCGACGCCGAGATGGGCACCCGCCACCCGCTGCGCATCCTCGTCGCCGAGGACAACCCGATCAACCAGCGGCTGGTGCTGATGATGCTCGACCGGCTCGGCTACCGCCCCGACGTGGTCAGCAACGGCGCCGAGGCGGTCAAAGCGGTCGCCGGGGCGCCCTACGACGTCGTGCTGATGGACGTGCAGATGCCCGAGATGGACGGGGTCGAGGCCACCGGCGCCATCCGCGAGAGCAAAGGGCTGCAGCCGCGCATCATCGCCCTGACCGCCAACGCGCTGCAGGGCGATCGCGAGACCTACCTCGCCGCGGGCATGGACGACTACCTCAGCAAGCCGCTGCACATCCGCGCGCTGATCGACGCCCTGCGGCGCAGCGACCGGCGCACCAACCCGCCGGCGGGCATACCGCCGCCGCGGCTGTGAGCGCGGGCAGACACGGCTCGCGGTGAGCCGGTAGTCTGACAACGTTCGAGCGTCGAGACGACAGGCGAAGGACCGGGGGGCCCATGAGACTGCACAGGCGCGCGCCGCTCGGCGCGCTGTTGGCGCTGGCGCTGTTGGCGGGCTGCGACGGCGAGCAGAGCGCGCTGCCCTGCGAGCGCCCCGAGGCGTGCCCCATCGACCAGACCTGCATCGACGGGACCTGCGGCGCGATCGACCCCTTCGACGGCGACGGCGACGGCGTGCCCGACGCCATCGAGGCCATCGCCGGCACCGACCCCGACAACCCGGACACCGACGGCGACGGCGTCGACGACGGCGAAGAGCTCGGCTGGCGCGAGGGCACCCGGCTCTTCGACGGGCCCGACAGCGACGGCGACGGGCGCATCGACGCCCTCGAGAACCAGAGCAGCGACATGGACGGCGACGGGGTGCTCGACCAGGACGACCCGTGCGACGCCGACCCCGACTGCCCCGAGCAGCAGCCGCTGCCCTGCGCCGCCGACGAGGGCCAGCCGTGCGCGGTGGGCGTCGGCGCCTGCGAAGAGCTGGGCACCACCGTCTGCGCCGAAGACGGTATGGCCGTCGAGTGCGTCGGCGAGACCGGCACCCCCGCCGACGAGCTGTGCAGCGGGATCGACGACGACTGCGACGGCGAGACCGACGAGGGCTTCGAAGGCCTGGGCGACCCCTGCGACGTGGGCGAGGGCGCCTGCGCCGCCAGCGGCACGGTCGTCTGCGCCGACGACGGCGCCGGCACCGCCTGCGACGCCACCGCCGGCGCGCCGGACGAGGAGCGCTGCAACGGCGTCGACGACGACTGCGACGGCGCCATCGACGAAGACTTCCCCGACCTGGGCTTCGTCTGCGATACCGGCCTCGGCGCCTGCGCCGCCCGCGGCGTCTTCACCTGTCGGGTCGGCGGCCAGGGCGTGATCTGCGAGGCCGACGCGCCCGACCCCGTCGCCGAGCTGTGCAACCGCATCGACGACGACTGCGACGGGCGTATCGACGAGGCCTTTGGCAACGTGGGCCAGCGCTGCACCGTCGGCGTGGGCGCCTGCCAGGGCGAGGGCGTCTTCCGCTGCACCGACGACGGCGCCGCGTCGGCCTGCAGCGCCGTCGAGGGCGCGCCGCAGGACGAGCGCTGCAACGCCGCCGACGACGACTGCGACGGCGCCACCGACGAGGGCTTCGACCGCGTCGGCGAGGCGTGCACCGTCGGCGTCGGCCAGTGCCAGCGCCTCGGCGGGCTGATCTGCGACCCCGAGACCGAAGACTACGCCTGCGACGCGCAGGCGGCGGGCGCCGAGGGCGAGACGTGCAACGGGCGCGACGACGACTGCGACGGCGAGATCGACGAAGGCTTCGGCCTCGGCGAGCCGTGCGCGGTAGGCGTCGGCGCCTGCCGGGCCGAAGGCCGCCGGGTCTGCGACCCGTTCAACGGCGAGGCCACCTGCTCGGCGCGGGCCGGGCTGCCCATCGAAGAGGTCTGCAACGGCGTCGACGACGACTGCGACGAGGCCACCGACGAGGGCTTCGCCGACCTGGGCGCGCCGTGCGCCGCGGGCGTCGGCGCCTGCGCGGTGCAGGGCGAGTTCGTCTGCGCGCTCAACGGCCGCGAGACCCGCTGCAGCGCCGAAGAGGCCGCCGCCGGCCAGGAGCGCTGCAACGACCTCGACGACGACTGCGACGGCGCCGTCGACGAAGGCTACGCCCTCGGCGAGCCGTGCACCGCGGGCCAGGGCCTCTGCGCCCGGCCGGGCACCAGCGTCTGCGACGACAACGGCCTGCTCGGCTGCGACGCCGCGCCGGGCCCCGCCGCGCCCGAGACCTGCGACGGCCGCGACGAGGACTGCGACGGCGCCACCGACGAAGACTACGTCGCCGCCGGGCTCGGCGGCGCCTGCTCGGTGGGCGAGGGCGCCTGCCGCGGCGACGGCGAGGGTATCTGCACCGCCGACGGCAGCGGCGTGGTCTGCGACGCCGAAGCGGGCGAGCCGGCGGGGGACGACATCTGCAACGGCGAGGACGACGACTGCGACGGCTTCACCGACGAGGCCTTCTTCGAACTCGGCCGCCGCTGCACCGCCGGGCTCGGCGAGTGCGAGGCCGCCGGGCGGCTCGTCTGCGCCGAGAGCGGCGAAGACCTCGTCTGCGACGCCGAGCCGCTGCCCGCCGTCGACGAGCTGTGCAACCGGGACGACGACGACTGCGACGGTGAGGTCGACGAGGCCTTCCCCGAGCTGGGCGAGCCCTGCGAGGCCGGCGTCGGCGCCTGCCGCGACACCGGCAGCTTCACCTGCACCCTCGATCGCAGCGGCACCCGCTGCACCGCCCGGGCCGGCGACCCGCGGGTCGAGCAATGCAATGAGATCGACGACGACTGCGACGGCGAGACCGACGAAGACTACGGCCCCGGGTGCACCCGGCTGTTGACCCACATCTCCGCCGGCGGATTCCACACCTGCGGCCTGCGCCCCGACCTGACCCCGCTGTGCTTCGGCGACATCGACCCGCCGCCCGCCGAGCCGATGGTCGGGCTCTCGGGGGCCAGCGACTGGCACTGCGGGCTCACCGCGGCCAACGAGATCCGCTGCTGGGGCGACGGCCCGCCCGAGCTCTTCGAACCGCCCGCCGGCCCCTTCCAGGCCATCGCGATCGGCGCCGAGCACGGCTGCGCGCTCGACTTCGGCCAGGGGGTCACCTGCTGGGGCCTCGACCGCGACGGCGAGACCGCGCCGCCGCCCGAGACGCTCTTCGCCGCCATCGACGCCGGCCCGAGCATCACCTGCGGGATCGCGCTCGCCGACGAGGGCCGGCCCATCGTCTGCTGGGGCGGCGACGAGAACGGCCGCGGCAGCCCGCCGCCCGGCGACTACGACGGGCTCGCCGTCGGATCGGACCACGGCTGCGGCGTCGACCTGCTCACCCGCGAGATCACCTGCTGGGGCGCCGTAGGCCTCGGGCGCCTCGACGCGCCCGCCGGGGCCTTCGACCGGGTCGACGCTGGCAACTTCCACACCTGCGCCACCGCCGACGGGGCCGTCAGCTGCTGGGGCGCCGGCGGCCCCGACCTGGGCCCGGCCTTCCCGCACTACGGCCAGGCCGTGCCGCCGGACGACCTCGGCGAGCGCATCCCCGAGGTCTTCTGGATCTCCGCCGGCGGCCTGCACACCTGCGCCGCCGACCGCGACGGCCGGGTCGCCTGCTGGGGCGCCGGCAGCGAGGCCTTCGAGCCCGACGGCTTCGACCACCTGGATCAGGCGACGGTGCCGTGAGCCCCGATAGCGCCGGCCCGCCTCACTCGGAGGGCAGCGGGATGCCCATCTTGCGGAAGAACGTCAGCTGGTCGAAGTAGTTACGCTGGGTCACGATCAGCCCGTCGACCACCCGGTAGACGTTGACCCCCGGCAGCCCGTTGGCGTCGTTCCACTCGAGGATGGCCCACTCCCCCGCTCCGTGCAGGATACGGGTGACGCAGTGCAGCGCGCCCGCGCCGAAGTACGCCTCGAACAGCGCCTGAATCGCCGGCTTGCCCGCGGCCGGCTCGGCGAAGACCACGTGCAGGCTGGCGTCTTCGGCGTACAGCTCGAGGACGCGCTTTACATCCCCCGCGTTGAACAGCTCGACCCAGCGCTCGATGACAGCCGTCGGCTTCATGGGATCCCCTCCAGGACGTGAACGGGGAGTATTGCCCCACATCGCCCGATGGAGCAACGCCGACAGAGCGGCCGTCAGCCCGGCAGCTGGCAGTTGAGCTGCCAGCCGATGCCGAAACGATCGACGCAGAAGCCGTAGCGCGCCCCCCAGAAGGTATCGCCCACTGCCATCATCACCCGGACCCACGGTGCCGGGGCGCAGTATGTGCCGTCGGTGCGCCGCGGGCCATCACCGTTTGCGGCAGGCCAGGCTCAGCCCAGCCGACGCAGCGCCAGCAGCCCCAGCACGCCCAGCCCGAGCCAGCCGGACCCGCCGCCCGAGCCGGGCGTGGCCTGGCAGAAAGGCGGTGGCTCGTCGCCGCCGCAGTCGCTCCACTCGCCCGCGCCGATGCCGTAGCCGAGCTCGCCCATGTCGTCGTCGGTGGACCACGTCAGCACGTAGCCATCGGCGAAGGGCACCCGCATCAGCGCGCTCTGCCCCGCCGCGAACTCGACCGCCTGGCCGTCGAGCACCTCGTCGATCCCACAGGGCCCGTCCGGCCCGCAGGCGATGCGCACCGGGTGATCGCAGCCGTTGCGCACGTGGATCTCGACGGTGTCGCCGAAGCTGTAGAAGTTCTGCCCCGTCACGGTCAGGCACTCGGGCGTCGTATCGGTGGTGATGACCGTCGAGCCCTCGAAGACCGGGGTACAGGCCGCGGCGATCGCGGGCAGGCTGGCGGCGACGAAGGCGGCGGCGACGATGAGGCGGCTCATGGGATGGCTCCGGGTCGAGGGGTTGATGTCGGGGGTTCAGCGCAGCCGGCGCAGCGCGACGAGGCCCAGCAGGCCCAGGCCGAAGCCGATGGGCAGCCCGCCGGTCGAGCGCTCGCCGGGCGCCGCCTGACAGCCGAAGCCGCAGCCGTCGGTGTGCATCTCGGTGATCTCGTACTCGATGGTGCCGTCGCCGTCCTCGGTCGACCACGCCAGCCCGGCGTCTTCAGACTCGTAGAAGCTGAGGGTCTGCCGCTCGCCGGGCTGCAGCGTGAAGTCATCGCCCTCATCGAAGCACCATCCCTCGGCGGTGCAGCTCAGCTCCACCGGCACGTCGCAGTCGTTGATCGCCACGATCTGCGCCCGGTCGACCCCGTAGTCGGTGAATCTGCCCTCGACCTGCAAGCAGTCCGGCGCGTCGGAGGCGGTGACGGCCGTGCGGTGCTGGAACATCGGGCTGCAGGCGGCGGCGAGGGCGGGCAGGCTGGCAGCGGCGAAGGCGACGGCGGCGATGATGCGGTTCATAGGATGGCTCCGTATGCGGGTTTCGCCGGCCTGACTTTGCAGCCGCCGTGCCAGCCCCGCAGCGCCCGCGTATCACCGGCGGTGAGGCCTGATCGTGAACGCCCGTCGACGGATCGACCCGCGCCGACCCGACGGCGGTTCACGCCGCGTGATCGCGCACCCAGCGGCCGAAGAGCGGGAAGACATACGCCGCGCCGTCGGCCCCCTCGCGCAGATAGTGCAGGTCGCGCAGCGAGCGGAACGCCCGCGAGTCGATGCCCGGCTGCTGCCCTTCGGCCAGCGCCCGCAAGAGCGCCTGCTGCTCGCCGTCGAGCACCCGCCACAGGTCGGGGAACAGGCTCTGCCCGGCCCGATTCAGCGCCACATCCAGCGCCCGGCGGATGTCTTTGGCCGTCGCCGCGCGCCGCTTGTCGCCGTTGAGCCGGGCCACCACCGCGTCACCCACCAGCTGGATCAAGAACGGGTGCCCGCCGGTCTGTTCGAGCACCGCCTGCGCCGCCGTATCGTCGAAGACCTCCGCCGGGAAGTCGGGCACCGGCAGCCGCAAGAGCCCCTCGGCGTCGTCCATCGGCAGCGGCCCCAGGTCGCGGGTGACCGCGCTGATGAGCCGGTCGGCCCAGGTCGCCCCGAGCCGCGCCGGCGGGTGGGCGCTGACCAGCAGCAGCCGGATGTGGCGCAGGCGGTCGCCGGCGGCGCGCACGAAGTCGAGGAAGACCGGGGTGCTCCAGCCCTCGTCGATGCCGGTCTGGACGCGCTCGACCTCGTCGATGGCGATGAGCACGCGCCGGTTGTGGGCCTCGAGCCGGGCCTCGATGGCTTCGAGCCACGCCAGCGTCTGACCCCAGGCGTCGGATTCGGGCAGCGCCGGCACAGTCATCCGCGGGATGGCATCGGCGATGGCACCCCGCGTGGCTTCGGCGACCCAGCGATGCGGGTGCGCGCCGTGCCCCGAGCCGCTGAGGCCCTGGAAGTCGAGGGTGACCAGCACGGTGCGGTTGCCCAGGTGCGGCGGCAGCATGCGCAGCAGCGAGGTCTTGCCCATGCGCCGCTGGCCGATGAGGAAGAGCGCGGCGCGGCGGTCGTCGGCGAGGTCGTGGTCGATGACCTCCATCAGGTCGCGCCGGCCGCGGAAGATGCGCACGGCGTCCGGGTCGCGCGGGTCGAGGGCCGGGCCGGTGATGTAGACCTTGGGGATCTCGGGGTTGGCGGCGACCTCGCTTTCGAGGCGGGCGCGCAGCTTGGCGATGGCGTCGAGCCAGACGCGGTTGACCTGCAGGAGCCGGGACGTGCGGCGGTCGTTCTTCTTGGGCGCGGTGCTGATGAGCGAGATGCCCTGGCCTTTGATCTGGGCTTCGGCTTGATCGATCAGGTTGCGCTGCCGCCGCTGGTCGCCGCCGAGGGAAGCGGCGGCGAGGTTGCCGGCGGCGTCGGCGTAGCGGCGCAGGGGGTCGGTGGGTTCGAGGTCGGTGAGCGGGGGTAGGAAGGGCAGCGCGAAGGATTGCGCGCGGTGCCAGTCGGCCTCGCGGGCGGCGCGCTCGAGGGTGCGGGCTTGCAGCTCGAGGAGGCCGGTTCGAGAGACGCGCCGCTGTCCTTGACTACGCGCCGTCTCCTGAAGGACCTGAGCCGCATCGTCCGAGTCGACCCTTGCCAGATCAACAATGAAACCGCCTAGCCCAGGCAGTGGCAGATAGATCATGTCCGACCACCGATGGGGCAGCCATGGACAAAGGTCTGGACCTCTCTTGATATCGAGCCTTTGGATGAGCCGAATCACCAGCATGACAAGGACGGCCAGAGGATAGCCGGCGCCACCTATGAAAGGAGAAACGAACAACGACACCCACGCGAAGGTCGCCAGGCCAGCCCCTGGAGACCCGGAGGTCACGGACCCTTTGACTGCGAAGAAGCCTGCGATTATGGCCAGGAGGGAGATTGTTCCGAAGGTTCTCCCGAAGAAAAATCCGAGAACCGTCGATGAGTAAAGACCTGCAACAACTCCGACTGCGCCCGCGACTATTGCGGTGCCAAGCGTGTCGACTCCGAAGTCGAGGAAGCCTCCGACCAAGCTCGCAGCCAAGATGGATGTGATAGTCCACACCATCGAACCGACCTGCCACAGCGTCGTCTCCACGACAGCCGAATGAATCACTCGCTCGTACTTTGGCAACTTGGACAGGAGCGCAGCGCGAGATTTGTTATTCCCGGGCCAAGCGATTCGGCTGAAGAGCAGAGCCTGAACGTAGCCACTGGCTGCACCCATTGCGTGGAAACGCCAGCCGACCCAGTTACATATCCCGTCGATAGCGAGAACGGTCAACGGTACCAAGAGGAGAGCACCGACGAATCGCCGGTTGGCTGGAACACGGCGCCAGTCGCGCTCGAAGATCGCGAGCAGAAACCAGCGCCAGTCGTCCGGGCTCAGGTGCCCGTCGAGAACGCGTTGAAGCTCGTATGGCTGCATGAACAGCATCCACACGAAACGAACGGGCGACGGTAGCGGGCTGCGTGGGGTTCGCTCACTCTTGTGCTTGGACATGCGTCTCCCACAGAGAGCCATTCATCGCGAAGCTGTCGTCCATTTCGAGGAGCAGCCCACGACCTTGGAGCTCCAGGCTGAGGGAGCGTTGCACTTCGTTCAGCTCCTCTTCGGGCACTCCCTTGCATGCCATCCTCAGGACCCCGTGTTCCTCTGCCGAGCGATCGCTCCACCATCGCTCGAGCATCGGTCTTCCCCAGTCCGCCAACCGATCCAGCACCGCCGCCCCGTCGCCGAACTCCGACTCGCAGACCTCGTACACCAGCCGCGGGATGGTCCCCGCCAGCGCCAGCCCGCGCGCGGCCACCGCCTCCCCGAACCGCGCCGCCAGCGCTCTTCGCGCCTCGCCCCGATCCAGCGCCCCGGCCACATGCTGCACCGCGTCGCTGAGAAAGCTCGACGTCCACCCCTGCCCGCGGAACAGGCTCACCAGCGGCTGCTGGCTCACCGAGACCCACTGCAATGCACACGCGGGATCCTGAATCCGCGCCCGGAGCTCATCGAAGAAGTGCCCGCTGAACCCATTGCCCTCCGCCGCGAGCTTGTCGGCGTCATCCACCAGGATCAGCAGCCCGTCCAGCAGCGGCAGCGCCTTGGCCGCCGCCCGATCATCAGGCACGGCAGACGCCCGGGTCAGCGCCCGCCGCATCTCTTCCTCGCGCCCGTCCTTCTCGGCGATGGCCTCCAGCAGCGCCGCGGGGGTGTTATGCGCCAGCCGCCCCGCGTTCACCCGCACCACCCGTCGGCCCATCAGCCGCGCCTGCTGCTCCAGCCAGACCAGCAGCCGGCTGCGCTTCATGAACGGCTCGCCGACGATCTCGACGGGCGCGGTGCCGTCCAGCGCCCCGAGCAGGTCATTGCACAGCCGCGTGCGCCCGATCTGCTCATGCTCGCCGTTGATCTTCGCCCGCAGCCGCAGCAGCGCGTCATGCACGTCGATGCCGGCGTAGAACGTCGCCCGCGGCCCCAGCGGGCCCAGCGCCTGGGTGATCGACGACTCGCCCGGCTCGTCTGCGTAGAACCCCCACAGCAGCTGCGACTTCGCCCCCGCGTCGGCCACCACGGCGGCCAGCGAGGCCATGATCATGTCCTCCCAGCCGCCATAGGCCAGCACAACGACGATGCGCCCTTCGAACAGCCACGCCAGCGATCGCTTCAGCAGCGGGCGGTCGCGCTTCAAGTCATCCGGCGCGTGCCACGTATCATCCAGCCAGTGCCCGTGGATGTGGATCACATCCCGCGCGGTGCCCCAGCCCTTGGACAGCGCCGCGTCGTCCAGCTGGCTGACCCCGCGGGCCTCGCCGCCGGCCGCGCGGATGGCCACCTCGATCAGCGGGTCGAAGTTGGTGGTGAGCACGGGCGCGCGGAAGTACTCGCCGCCGTGGGCCAGGATCCAGCCGAGCGCCTTCACCGCGGGCGGCAGGTGCCAGCCCTCCGGCTTCTCCTCCAGCGCGCCCAGGGCCGCGGCTGTCCGCACATCGGGCGGCGATGCGTGGGCCTCGAGCACCGCGCCGCGGATGACCGCGTTGCTGGCCTCGGGCCCACAGTTGGCGTTGAGGAATTCGAAGGCGACCTGATACGCCCGCCCGCCCGCCGCGTCGATCCGGCGCTTCAAGGTGGCCGCCTCGACCGGCCCCAGGCGCTCGCGCACAGCGGCGACGACCCGCTCGGTCATGTGCCAGACACCGGGCACGCCGGACACCCCGCGGGCAGACATCGTCAGCGCGGAGCCGACGACGAAGACGACCTCGCGGTCGGCGTGCGCCAGCCGGTTGAGCAGCGCCCGCGCGCCCTGGAATTCGGTCATCATCACCTCCTGTGGCCGGCGGCGAGGATAGCGCGCCGGCCGCCCGACCGCATGGGTTCCACCGCAGCCGGCCCGCCAGATCCTTCCGTCGATCCCGCCGCCCGCTCCGGATCCAGCGCCACCAGCGCTACCGGCCCGTCGGCCCCTCCCGCCCGTCCCTCGGGCTGCCTCAGATCCTGCACAGCCGAAGGCAGTCGAGCGCATCGCGCGAGACGCGACGGGCGAAGCCCGGAGTACGCGAGCCGTCAGGCGAGCCGCCGAGCGCAGCGCAGGCATCCGGGCTGGCCCGGACGGGTCGGAGCAACGATGAGTGCGAGCGCAGCGAGTGCGAAGAGGCGCGGAGTGTCAAGCGACATGAAAACTGACCCACCCGGCGACACCAAAACTGACCCCCTCGGCCATGGCCGGCGGCTTCGTGCCGCCGGCTGATCAATTCAGCTCACCAACTCGGCCACCGGCGTATCGAGCAGCGCCCGGACCTTGTCGCGCCACACGATCCACCCACCGTCGCTCTCGATGAGCGCGTCGGTCAGCGACCGCACCTGCGCCAGATCCCCGCGCCGCAGTGCCGCGACGATCCCGGCCCGGGCGCGCAGGCGCAGCTCGGTGTCATGGACGACCTCGACGATCAGCCCGCGCACCGAATCGCCGTGCACGTAGTCGCCATCGGCCATC